>NZ_JCAFSE010000001.1:0-1679579 GCF_059368875.1 Stenotrophomonas sp. YJH_SMC_82 | reverse complement strand
GCGCCGGACATGGCGGGATTCCTTTCGTGTTCGGTGGACGGCGGCCGCGCACACGCGCCGGCACTCACCGCGACGGCAAGTGCAAGCGTCAGGCAACGGCCGGGGGACATCACGTGCATGGGCATTCCATTGCAGAGTTCCAGCGCCACTATAGGGAACCGGGCGTCAACGGAACAGGAACCGCGTCGCAGCCCTTCACGGCACCAGGCAGCGTTCCACCTGCAGCGACAACGCCTGGCAGGCGTTGAACAGGCCTTCGACCACGGCGGCGGAGGGACAGCAGGCAGGATCGTCGCTCTCCCGCGCCACATGCGCAGCGTGCAGCACCGCAGTCAACGCCGTGATGCCCGAAACGCTGCGGGTCGCCAGGGCCATGTCGAAGGCGCGGCCGCGGCTCAGGCACATTTCGCTCCAGGCCTCGCCATCGGCGCGCAGGTTCCTGCCGTGGCCTTTCAGGTGTGCAAAGAATGCCGATGGGGTGACGAACTCGGCGGATTCGCGGAGCGCGTCCTCCAGCGTTTCGGCCAAGGCGGCGGGAAGATCAAGTACGGCGGCACCCAGCAGCGCGTGCAGGCGGGGATGGTCGGGAAGGCGTTCGGGCATGACGGCAACCTCACGATGTGGCCACCTGCAGATGCAAGGTGGCGGACGGTGCGGGTTGGCGTGCCGGATACGTACCGCTAAAGCCGGCGGATCGGAAGATCCCCACGCACCGTCCACCATGAGCCGGTAGGCGGTGCATTGTCGCGGTTGCAGCTTCGGCTGCAATCGCGACCGGTAGCGGTACGTAAGTTCGGGACGCCAATCCCGGCCAGGGCGAGTGCCTTGGCGCGGCGATGATGGGCGCACTCCATCGCCGAAGCAAAGTAGGAAAAGTCCGCGCTGACGCGTTCCTACGCTGGTTGCGTCACAGGATGGCGAACCGTCCACCGACTGACGTGCTTCGTTGATACATCGCGCCTGCCTGCGCGTACTACCCAACGATCACATCGAGCCGAACGCGACACGCCGACCATGGCGATCGCGCAGAAATTCGCAATACGCACGGCCTCCGCCTTCAGCTGGAGCACAGACGTTCCGCGCTGGATGCACACCGGGAACGCTTGCATGGAGGAGCCCACAGGCACATTCGAGCGCGATCTGATCACAACGAAATGTCTGCGCCACGCCATTTTCGTACGAGATCCGCGAGGTGAGGACTATAGTCGCCGACCTCAATGGATCAGGAGCTCATTATGGAATTCACTTCCTGGCGCAACATTCTTGTTGCCGCTGGCGTGGCGGTCGCACTTTCCGTGGCCGCCTACAACGATCATCACCGTCATGCCCTCACTGACGGTGCCGAGGGGCGCGATGCGGTGGGCCTCGTCACCGAAGTGCATTGGGATGAGAAAAGGGGAAGAAAGAGCAACTTCGTCCTGAATGTCGAGTTCGAAACCGAAGACGGCCAATCACGCGTCGAGAAGATCGCGGTCTCCAACGACCTTGGCAATCGGATGCGTGCCACCGACGAGGCGGAAGAGATTGATATCCGCTACAACGCCAAAGACCCGTCCGTGGCGATGGCCGTTGGCGAAACGGACAACTCCCTGCTCTTGTTGTGGCTGGCCATCGCCTCCGCGCTGGTCACCCTGGCACTGCTGGCCACCCGGGTGGTGCAGGGCCGGAAAGCGCAGCCGGCCTGAGCCATCCAGGCGCGGGCGCATCCAGAATGCGCTCGCGCAGAGCCAAAAGTGTCTTCAACTCTGGCAATCGCCTTCCGTGCTTCCATGGCCGCGATAGGTCTCGCCCCACTCGCGCATGGCCAGCAGCACCGGTACCAGCGTGCGCCCGAACTCGGACAGCTCGTATTCCACTTTCGGCGGCACTTCCGGGTACACGTGGCGGATCACCACGCCATCGGCTTCCAGTTCACGCAGCTGGCTGGTGAGCATGGACTGGGTGGCATTGGGCACCCGTCGCGTCAATTCCATGAAACGCCGCTTGCCGGTCATCAGGTGAAACAAAATGATCGGCTTCCACACGCCGCCGATCACCGACAGCGTGACTTCCACCGCGCAACCGCTCTTGCCATCCCAACGCTTGCTACGCATGCATACTCCGGAAAACCATAGTACCTACGGGAAATCGTCGTTCTTGTTGCGATAACGGTGCGAGCCTAGCATGGGGCCATCCACTGAACGTGAGCCCCCACCATGAGTTTCAAGGCACTGCTGACCCGCAAGACGAACGACGGCGTATCCACGGAACTGGTCGATTTCAATGAAGCCGACCTGGTGGACGGCGACGTCCTGGTACAGGTCGAGTACTCCACGCTCAACTACAAGGATGCGCTTGCCCTCACCGGCAAGAGTCCGGTCATCCGGACGTTCCCGCTCATTCCCGGCATCGATCTGGCAGGCGTGGTGCTGGAATCCAGCACGCCCGACTTCAAGCCAGGCGACCGCGTTGTGCTCAATGGCTGGGACCTGAGCATGGGCCACCACGGCGGCCTGGCACAGCGCGCCCGCGTACGCGGCGAATGGCTCAACCGGATTCCCGGCAACCTGAGCACCCGCGACGCCATGGCCATCGGCACCGCTGGCTATACCGCGATGCTGTGCGTGCTGGCCCTGGAGCATGCAGGGGTGACGCCTGCACAGGGCGATGTGCTGGTTACCGGTGCCAACGGCGGCGTCGGCTCGATTGCGGTGGCGATCCTTTCAAAGCTGGGTTATCGCGTGGTGGCCGCCACCGGGCGGCCGGAGCACGCCGAGTATCTGCACAACCTGGGTGCGGCCGAGATCATCGATCGTGCGCAGCTCTCGGAGCCGCGCGAGCGGCCGGTGAGTGCCGAGCGATGGGCCGGCGTGGTGGATGTGGCCGGCGGCCCAACGCTGGTCAATGCCATCGCCGAAACGAAGTACCGCGGTGCCGTGGCCGCCTGTGGCCTGGCCCAGAGCGATGCACTGCACGGCTCGGTGCTGCCCTTCATCCTGCGCAATGTGACCCTTGCGGGCGTGGATTCGGTGAATGCCCCACAAGAGGTTCGCCAGCGCGCCTGGGATCGGCTCGCGACCGACCTGGACCCGCAGAAGCTGGAAAGCACCGTGCAGCAGATCGGCCTCGCCGAGGTGCTGGATGTCTATGAGCAGATCATCCCCGGCAAGGTGCGTGGCCGCATTGTCGTGGATGTGAACGCCTGACGCCTGCCGCGCCGGCGAGGGTGCAATGCCATCGCTGGCGCGCGTGCGCGAGTGACCGGAAACCCAGCGTGCCATGCCAAGCGGCCTTATCATGGGGCGGCAAGGGCACTTTACGCCCGGTGACGTACGCAAGGCAGTATCTGGATGTCTATGGAATGGCGCCCCTCGGGCTGGGGCCAGCGTGTGACCCGCTCGCCGGACTGGCAGTTGCGGCTGGATGGCGAACAGCTCGCGCTTTTGATCGACGGCAGGCAGTACCGCCAGCAGGTGGCGAACGAACACAGCGTGCGGGTCGTTCGCGGCGTGCTCTGGTCCCGGGTCGAACTGACGACCGAGCGCGGTGAAGCACTGTCCGTGGATGGGCTGCCCAACAGCCAGGGCTCCCGGCTTGCGGCTGCCGTGCAGCATATGCTTTTCGCGCGCTCCAGGCGGGGGCGCAAAGCACTATTTGAGCGCGCTCTGGCGGAGATCCAGGCGTGGCTGGCCGAAGCAGACGCGCTTACCGACCGAGGCACCACCGGACGCCGCTGGATCACCCACGAACAGCAGCAGGCGTTGCTGGCCGACCGCCCCGCCCTGCCCCTGCCGCCCGCCGAGCTGGAGCAGCTGTTCCTCGACGAGGAGGTGCACGACGACCTGCACGCGCCCGGCCACCGCATGGCGCTGGACGCCCTGCACGACTGGCAGCTGGATTGGCCCGCCGTCTGGGCCGAGGCCAACGCGACCATGGCAGAGCGCGAGCGGGTGCTGGCCAAGGACTTCCTGGACCGGGTCGAGAGCAAGCCCCTGACCGAGGAACAAGCCCACGCCGTCATCTGCTTCGACAACCGGGTACAGGTCGTGGCCGCGGCCGGCTCTGGGAAAACCTCCACAATGGTCGCCAAGGCCGCTTATGCCATCGACCGCGGCTTTGTCGAACCCGAACGGATCGTGATGCTCGCCTTCAACAAGGACGCCGCCCAGGAGCTGGAGGAGCGCGCGCAGCGATGCTTCGACCGGCTCGGCATGGGCGACACCGTGGTGGAAGCCCGGACTTTCCACGCCCTGGGCCTGTCCATCATCGCCAAAGCCACAGGGCGCAAGCCGGATATCCCGGAATGGGCTGTCGACGCGACGCTGGGCTTCAACAAGCTGGCCGAACTGGTGGACGACCTGAAGGACCGCTCGACCCATTTCCGCACCCAGTGGGACATGTTCCGCCTGGTGTTCGGGCGCGACCTGCCGCCGTTCGGTGCCGACATGATGGCCGATGGTTACGACCGCGATGGCACGCCCTACATCCGCACCCTGAAGGGTGAGCGGGTGAAGAGCCTGGAGGAGTGCGTCATCGCCGATTGGCTGTTCTACAACGGCGTGGCGTACGACTACGAGCGGCGCTACGAATTCGATACCGCGACAGACACCCATCGCCAGTATCGCCCGGACTTCTACTATCCGGACGCCCAGCTGTATCACGAGCACTTTGCGCTGGATGCCGATGGCCAGCCGCCAAAGCACTTTGCCAACTACAGCGAAGGGATGCACTGGAAGCGCCAGCAGCATGTGGCGCGCGGCACCGCTCTGGTCGAGACGACGTCGTTTGGCCTGCGCAGTGGACAGGCCCTGCAGCATCTTGCCGAGCGGCTTGGCGCGTCTGATGTCGAGCTCGACCCGAACCCGGACCGCGAGCTGCCTGATCAAGGCGCCAAGCCGATGCCGGACGCAGACCTGATTGGCCTGATGCGCACCTTCATTGCCCATGCCAAGAGCAACTGCCTGACACTGGACGATATGGCGGCGCGCCTGCGGCAGATGCCCGAGGATCAGTTCAAGGAACGCTACCGGCGCTTCCTGGAGATCGCCGGGCCGGTATTCCAGGCCTGGGACAATGCGCTGGCTGACGAGCGCAGCATCGATTTCGAGGACATGCTCAACATGGCGGCCGGGCTGCTGGAACAGGGCCACTATGAATCGCCCTACGAACTGGTGATGGCCGACGAATTCCAGGACGCATCGCGCGCCCGCGCGCGCCTCTGCCGTGCCCTGGTCAGCCAACCGGGCCGCCATCTGTTTGCGGTGGGCGATGACTGGCAATCGATCAATCGCTTCGCTGGCGCCGACGTTGCGGTGATGACTGGATTCCGCGAATGGATGGGCCATGGCCAGGTGCTGAAACTGGAGCAGATGTTCCGCTGCCCACAGGCGCTGTGTGATGTGTCCAGCCGCTTCATCAGCCGCAACCCCGCGCAGATCGCCAAAAACGTTCGCTCTGCTGCGCCGGCAATGCGCCCGGTGCTGCAGGCGTTCCAGATGAACCGGCGCGAGGAGGTGCAGGATGGCGTTCGCCAGTACCTTGCGAAGCTGCACCAGCAACTGTTGTCAGGTGCAGTGCAGCAGGGCCGCACCGGGCGCGTGACGGTCTTTGTTCTGGGGCGGTATCGCGCGGATCGCGGTGCGATGCCTTCGGATTGGAAGACGGCCTTCGGCAGCACGATGGACGTCGAGTTCCTTACCGCACATCGATCGAAGGGGCGCGAGGCGGACTACGTGATCCTGCCGGGCATGATCAACCGCAGCTTCCCGAGCCTGCGCGCGGATGACCCGGTGCTTTCGCTGGCAATGCCGGACGGCGATACCTATCCGCTGAGCGAAGAACGGCGCCTGTTCTATGTCGCGCTGACGCGTGCGCGACGGTCGGTCGCGATGTTCACCCTGCAGGGCAAGCACTCGCCATTCCTGGATGAGCTGGTGAAGGACGGGGCAGTGGAAGTAACCGCGATTTCAGGCGCGGCCATCCACGAAGAGCGCTGCCCGGTGTGTAAGGTGGGCGTGTTCGTGGACCGGAATGGGCCGCACGGGGCTTTCCGCTCGTGCTCGAGTTATCCGTTGTGCCATAACAAGCCAACAGGTGGGCGTCGGGGCTGAATGCCGCTCCCTCCACATATGCCTGCCTGCATCAGGGCACATAGGCACCGTCTCGGTTTCGCCCCCGGCACGATGCGCGCCATGGCGTTTCCGGAAACGAAAAAGCCCCGGCAGGACCGAGGCTTTTGTCTGGAGGGTGGCAAGGTTGCAGGGTATCGCAAGGTCCCCACACGTCCCCGCCGCGCCCTGCTACGGGATAATGCAGCCGTTCAGACGCAGGCATTGCATATAGTTGCGGGTACAGATACTCAAGTTTGTACCTGACGCCTCGCACGCAATGTATTGGACCTCGCAGACGGAACAGGGGCCAGGGGCTTTCGCCGTGGCGCTGCTGATTCCAAAGGTCAACGCACAGGCCGCAACAGCAACAGAAAGCTTGAATCCAATCTTCATGCCATGACTCCGTTGGTCGCCCTCCTTGGGCATCCGAAGCCTAGCGCGGGTGCCGGGTGCATTCAAATTTCCCGGCGCGAACGTTTGTGCACTTGAAATGATTACCGCCCTTGAATGAAGCAGTTCCCTGTTGTCAGAGGAATGCACCGGTTCATTCGTTCACCTGACCTTGGTTGCCGGATGGCTGGCCAGCAAGGGCCGTAGAAACAGAAAAGCCCCTGCTTCCAGGGGCTCTTCTGAACTTCTTGGCGGAGAGAGTGGGATTCGAACCCACGGAAGGTTTAACCCTTCGCCGGTTTTCAAGACCGGTGCCTTAAACCGCTCGGCCATCTCTCCAATCGGGTCCCGGTCGCCCGGGCAGCGCCGTATTCTCGCACGTGAAGGGCATTTGCCCAAGACCACCTTGCCCCTGCCCTCCGCATCCGGCACGGTGGGGGCCTTCACCGCACTCGGAGCCGCCATGGCCCATCTCGATCTGGCCAACCTGCGCACCTGCCTGCTGGACGACACCCAGCTGGCCGCTGTGGCCCTGCACCGCACCTTCGCCGGGCACCTGCCGGTCAGCAGCGGGCACGTGGTGGTCTGCGATCCGCTGGTGCAGGCCGAGGCGCCTGCGCTGGCCGACTACACCGCCCCGCTGGGCCGGCATCCGGTCGAGATCATCGTGCACAGCGGCCGCCCGGCGTTGGCCGTGGTCTGGTTCAAGCCACGCGAAGCTCTCACCGCGACCGCCCTGCACTGGCAGATGGCGCGCTGGACCACGCAGGACCTGACCGGACTGGATGAGGACAGCTTCATCGGCTACCCGGTCGACGCTGGCATCGGTTGCTTCATGGACACCGACACCCAGCAGGCGCTGCTGGCCCTGATCGAACAGGCCGATGGCGACGAAGACGGTGAATGGTCGGATGCACTGATCGACCACGATGGCCTGGATGAAGGCGCCGAATATCGCCCCTGGGGCGAGGACTCGCCGCACGGCCTGGTGGTGTTCACCAGCGGCTGGGGCGACGGTGTCTATCCCAGCTACTGGGCGCTGGATACGTCCGGCATTCCGGTCGCCCTGGTCACCGATTTCCTGTGCATCCAGGGCGGCGACGGGCGCGACGAGCGCGAGATTGCCGACCAGGCCTATCGCGACAACCTGCCAGCTGCGGAAGCCGAGGCGCTGGCGCGGCTGGTGGCTGCAGTAGAACGAGACGACGCGGAGGCATTGCAAATCCTGTTGGAGGATGCGCCGCAGCGCGCCAACCTGATCGAACCGGGCTGTGGCGGCACCGCCCTGTACGAGGCGATCCGCCTGGATCGTCCGCAGGCATTGCGGGTGCTGTTGCAGGGCGGCGCATTGCCGGCAATGCCCGAACGCCTGCACATGAGCAAGGTGACCAGCTATCTGGACTATGCGCGATTCCTGAAGAAGCCACGCAGCGCGGAGCTGATGGCGGTGCTGGAAGCGCCCGTCGTTGCAGCCGGACCGCCACCGGCCGCACCGCGACGCCGTAGTTTCTGGGACCGGCTGTTCGGCCGGAACTGATCGGCGCCGGAATACAGCAACGCCGGGCATGGCCCGGCGCTACCTTCGCGCCTTCTCAGCCGGCATCCACCGCCAGCGCACCCAGTGCACTGGCCTTGATCCGCTCCTTGGCCTTTTCACAGGCGCCACCGCAATCCAGGCGCGAGGCCTCCAGCTGCGGCGGCAGGTGCTCGGCCAGGAAGTCGATGAACACGCGCACCGCCGGCAGCAGGCCGCGGCGCGAGGCGAACACGGCGTGGCACACGCCCTGCGGCAGCGACCAGTCCGGCAGCACCACTTCCAGCTCGCCATTACGCACGGCGTCGGCGCACACGGTTTCCGGCAGCATGGTGATGCCGAAACCGTCCTTCACCATGCTCTGCAGCAGCGGGAAGTCGAAGCCGGCCACGCGCGGCTGCAGGTCGACCCGGCGCACTTCGCCTTCCGGGCCATGCAGTTCCCAGCGCTGGCGGGCTTCGTCTTCGCTGATGCTGAGGGTCACGTGCTGGGTCAGCTCTTCCGGGTCCTTGGGGCGGCCGGCGCGGTCGAGGTACTTCGGGCTGGCCACCAGCAGTTCCTGCACCTGGCCGAAGCTGCGCATCACCAGGCTGCCGTCGTCGTCCAGGCGCGAACGCACGCGCAGGGCCACGTCGTAGCCTTCGTTGATGATGTCCACGCGGCGGTTGCTGATGTTCAGCTGCAGCCGCACCTTCGGATACTGCTCAAGGAACTTGGGCAGCAGCTTGGGCAGCTGCATCTGCGCCAGTGACACCGGCACGCTGGCGCGCACCACGCCGCGCGGTTCGGCGCTGAGGCGGTCCACCACTTCGCGGGCGGCCTGGGCCTCGGCCAGCATCGTCTGCGCATGCCGGTGCACGCTGGTGCCGACATCGGTGACCGCGAAACGGCGCGTGGAGCGCTGCAGCAGGCGCACGCCCAGGTCGGTTTCCAGCTGGCTGATGCGGCGGCTCAGTCGCGACTTGGGGATGCCCAAAGCGCGCTCGGCGGCGGCGAATCCGCCGTGGTCGACCACCATCGCGAAGTAGTACAGGTCATTCAGGTCATGCATGCCCGAGTTCCATATCTAGAACAATACGTGGCATTCAATCACCTTTATTCCGCCTTTGCAACAACCTATCGTTCTCTCCGTCGGCGGGGCCACCCCGCCCCTTCCTCCCAGAACATAGGTGACTGCCATGAAGCTTCTGCATCTCGACGCCAGCGTGCTTGGCGACAACTCCGTCTCGCGCCAGCTGTCGGCCGCCGTGGTCGCCCGCCTCGCCAGCCAGATCGACGGCCTGCAGGTCGATTATCGCGATCTTGACGCCAATCCGGTACCGCACCTGCGCAGCAGCTCGCTGGCCAAGACCGACGCCGCTGAAGCGACCGATGCTGAACAGGTGATGCAGCAGTTCCTGGAGGCCGACATCGTGGTGATCGGCGCGCCGATGTACAACTTCAGCATCCCGTCCACGTTGAAGGCCTGGATCGACCGCGTGGCCGTGGCCGGCCGCACCTTCAAGTACACCGAGAACGGCCCGGTGGGCCTGGCCGGTGGCAAGCGGGTGATCATCGCCAGCAGCCGTGGCGGCATCTATACCGACTCGCCGGCCGACTTCCAGGAGCCGTTCCTGCGCCAGGTGTTCGCCTTCATGGGCATCAACGAAGTCGAGTTCGTGCGCGCCGAGGGCATCGCCTACTCGCCGCAGCACCGTGAAGACGCCATCGCCGGTGCGCTGGCGGCGCTGCCGTCGCACGAAGCGGCCGAAGCCGTCGCGGCGTAACGCGTTCCAACGTTCGGCGCCCCTCTCTCCTCGTCTGGGCGCTGAACGCGGGCCGGGATCCCCTCCCCCTCCCGGCCCACCCTGGCGGCCCCGCTGTGCGGGGCCGTTTTCTTTTGCGGCGCGCTAGGCTGGGGGCATGAACTACATCGTGACGGCTGCGCACCGCAGCGAATTTCCGCACCCGATCATCCTGCGCCGCGGCCAGGCGCTGGTGGTGGGCGAACGTTATGAAGGCCCGGAGGGCTGGGACGACTGGTTCCTCTGCGAGGCCGAGGGGCAGCAGCCCGGATTCGTGCCGGCGCCGGTGATCGGCCGCGATGCGCAGGGTGGCGCGTTTGCCACGCAGGATTACTGCGCGCGCGAACTGGATGTGGACCCCGGCCAGACGCTGCGCGGGATGCGCACGCTCAATGGCTGGGCATGGTGCGTGCCGGAGAACGGCGAACCGGGATGGGTGCCGCTGGAGAAGCTGCGGGCCATAAAGGAGAGCCGAGCATAGGCTCGGCTCTACACAGATCTGTAGCGCCCGAGCCCATGCTCGGGCGGCGGCGCGCAGCGCCGGCTATCAGCCAATGGTTTCCAGGCCACCCATGTACGGGCGCAGGGCCTCCGGCACGGTGATGCTGCCGTCGGCGTTCTGGTAGTTCTCCATCACCGCGATCATCGCGCGGCCAACGGCCACGCCCGAGCCGTTCAGCGTGTGCGCCAGCTCCGGCTTGCCGGTGGCCGGGTTGCGCCAGCGCGCCTGCATGCGGCGGGCCTGGAAGTCACCACAGTTCGAGCACGAGGAAATCTCGCGGTAAGTTTCCTGCGACGGCAGCCAGACTTCCAGGTCGTAGGTCTTCACCGCCGAGAAGCCCATGTCGCCGGTGCACAGCAGCACCTTGCGGTACGGCAGGCCCAGCTTTTCCAGCACCACTTCGGCGCAGCGGGTCATGCGCTGGTGTTCGGCGTCGCTGTCTTCCGGGCGGCTGATCGAGACCAGCTCGACCTTCTCGAACTGATGCTGGCGGATCATGCCGCGCACGTCGCGGCCACCGCTGCCGGCCTCGGCACGGAAGCACATCGAGTGGGCGGTCATGCGCAGCGGCAGGCGCTCGGCGTCGACGATCTCATCGCGCACGATGTTGGTCAGCGGCACTTCCGAGGTCGGGATCAGGTAACGCGTGGAGTCGCCCACGGCGGTCTTGAACAGGTCGTCCTCGAACTTCGGCAGCTGGCTGGTGCCGCGCAGCGAGTCGGCGTTGACCAGCAGCGGCACGTTGGTCTCCTCGTAGCCGTGCTCGCCGGTGTGCAGGTCGACCATGAACTGGGCCAGGGCGCGGTGCAGGCGCGCGATCGGGCCACGCAGCACGGTGAAGCGCGAGCCGGACAGCTTGGCCGCGGTCTCGCCGTCCAGCCAGCCGTTGCGGGCGCCCAGTTCGACGTGGTCGAGCACCTTGAAATCGAACTGGCGCGGGGTACCCCAGCGCGCCTGCTCGACGTTGTCGTTCTCGTCGGCACCGGCCGGCACGTCGTCGGCCGGCAGGTTCGGAATGCCCATCGAGATCGCTTCGATCTTCTCGCGCAGCTCGTCCAGCGCCACTTCCGAAGCCTTCAGCTCGTCGGCGAAGGCAGCGACCTCGGCCATGATGGCCGAGACGTCCTCGCCCTTGGCCTTGGCCTGGCCGATGGCCTTGGAACGGCTGTTGCGCAGGCTCTGCAGCTCCTGGGTCCGCACCTGGATGCGCTTGCGATCCGCCTCCAGGGACTCCAGGGCAGACACGTCGAGCTCGAAGCCGCGGCTGGTGCGCAGGCGTTCGGCGAGGTCGGCGGGCTGGTGGCGGAGCAGGGCTGGATCAAGCATGGCAGGTGTCGTGGTGGGTATCAGGGATGGGATTATCGCTTGTTATACGGATTTCTGCCGCCCGGTTCATTCCTGGCGTGGCAGAATCGGGCTATTCCGTACTGGTCCGGTCCATGTCTGCACCCCGCTCGTCGTCCGCCAAGTCGTTCACTGTGCATATCCCGCGCAACGCCCTGAAGATCGCCGGCATCGCCTTCGGCGTGGGCGTGCTGTTGTTCGTGCTGGTCTGGTTGACCGGCCGCGACAAGGAGTTCTTCCGTGCCGATCCGGCCGCGCAGACCCCGCAGGAGACCGCGCAGGTGGAACCGCTGCCGGAACCGCTGGCCGCCGCCGCAGGCTCCAGCGACATGCCCGATGCCAAGCCGGCCCCGGTAGAGGACGACGCCCCGAAGCTGGTCGAAACCGCCCCGCCGCCGGCGCCCATCGCTGAACCGGCCCCGGCCACGCCGAGCCCTGCGCCAGCCGCCACCGGCAACAGCCAACCGATGCCGATTGCCGGCCAGTCGCCGCCGCCGGCCTACCCGGCCGCGGCCCTGCGCGCGGGCGAGACCGGCAGCGTGGTGGTGCGCGTGGACGTGGATGCCACCGGCTACCCGAACAATGCCACGGTGATCCAGCGCAGCGGCTCACGCGAGCTCGACCGTGCCGCCACCGACGCCGTGCGCCGCTGGCGTTTCACCCCGGCGCAGAGCAACGGCCAGGCCGTACCGGGCAGCATTGAAGTGCCGTTCGACTTCAAGACCCAGTAACTGAACGTTTCCCGGCAGGCAACCTGAACCCTGCCGGTGACGTTGACGCAACGCTGACACTTCCCGCCACTGGCCCGCGCAACACTCTCCCCGTCGTCCATTGACGGAAGGAGTTTGCGATGACCGCCACCACCCACGAAGACCTTCATTCGCCGCAGCTGCAGCAGGACGCCAGCGAACAGCACAAGCCCACGTCGCCCTGGATGTGGATCGCGCTGATCGTGGCGATGTTTGCCGCCGCGCTGCTCTGGCTGCGTCACTCGAATCAGGAAGACGTGGCGCCGGCACCGGTCGGCGAGCGCATGCTGCCCGCCCCCGAGCAGGCGCCGGTGGCCGACGCGCAGGAGCCGGCGGCCCGCCAGGCCGCACCGGTCGGCAACCAGCGCAAAGCCACCCCTGCGGTACGCAATCGCGAGGCGCGCCCGCTGGCAGGCAACATCAAGCCGACCTACCCCGCCGCCGCGCTGCGTAATGGCGTACAGGGCAGCGTGATCGCCAGCCTGAATGTCGATAGCCGCGGCCAGGTGACCAATGCCGCGATTGTTTCGCGCAGCGGCGAACGCAGCCGTGACCTGGATCGCGCGGTGCTGAGCGCCGTGCAGAACTGGAAGTTCCAGCCGGCGATGCATGAAGGCCGTGCAGTGGCCAGTGTGGTGCGGGTCCCGGTGGATTTCCGTACCGAACAGCGTTGATCGCGGACGAGGGGTTCGTGATGTTTAGACGGAGGCTTCGGCCTCCGTCCTTTTATCTGGAGAGGCGTGCCAACCAAGGTTGGCACCTACCGGGCGATGTGAGCGTGCCAACCAGGGTTGGCACCTACCGGGTGATGTGAGCGTGCCAACCAAGGTTGGCACCTACCGGAAAACGCGATCCGCCGATCAGGCCAGGTTGAAGCCGGCGCTGCGCGCCAGGCCATCGAAGTCCGGGAAGGACGTGGCGACGTTGGCGATGTCGTTAATGCGCACTTCGCCGTCGCTGATCTGGCCGGCAATGGCGAATGCCATGGCGATGCGATGGTCGCCGTGGCTTTCGATGGTGCCACTCCCCAGCCGAGCCCCGCCGTGCAGGGTGGCGCCATCCTCGGTCTCGTCCACCTGCATGCCCAGCGCGCGCAGGCCAGTGGCCATCGCCGCAAGACGATCGGATTCCTTCACCCGCAGTTCGGCAGCACCGCTCACCACGGTCTGGCCTTCGGCGGCGGCGGCGGCCACGAACAGCGCCGGGAACTCGTCGATCATGTCCGGCACCAGTGCTTCGGGAATACGCGCGCCCTTCAGCGGAGCGTAGCGCACCACCAGATCGGCCACCGGCTCACCGCCCTGCTCGGCCGGATTCTCTTCGCTGATATCCGCCCCCATCAGGCGCAGCGCGTGCAGCAGGCCGGTGCGACGCGGGTTCAGGCCGACCTGCTTCAGGCGCAGTTCGGAACCGGGAATGATGCTGGCGGCGACCAGGTAGAACGCGGCCGAAGAGAAGTCGGCCGGCACCACGATGTCCGTGGCGCGCAGGCGCTGGCCGCCCCGCAGGCGCGCCTCGCCCGGCGAGAATTCGATGTCCACGCCGAAGGCGGACAGCATGCGCTCGGTGTAGTCGCGGGTCGGGTGGGGTTCCACCACGCGGGTTTCGCCCTGCGCGTACAGGCCGGCCAGCAGCACGGCCGACTTGATCTGTGCGCTGGCCACCGGCGAGGCGAAGTCGATGCCATGCAGCGTCTGGCCGCCATGCACGTGCAGCGGCGGCGTGCCGTCGTCCTGGGTATCGATCCTTGCGCCCATTTGCGACAGCGGGCCGGTGACACGGCGCATCGGGCGGCCGGACAGCGACTCATCGCCGATCAGCGTGCAGTCGAACGCCTGGCCCGCCAGCAGGCCGGCCAGCAGGCGCATGCCGGTGCCGGCATTGCCGCAGTCCAGCGGTGCCTCCGGCGCTTTCAGGCCGTCGATACCGACGCCGTGCACGATGCGCTGCGACGGGCTGGGGGTTTCGATGCGCACACCCAGCTGGCTGAAGATGCGCGCGGTGGCGCGGGTGTCCTCGCCTTCCAGGAAGCCTTCGATATGCGAAGTACCATCGGCCAGCGCGGCGAACATCACCGAGCGGTGCGAGACCGACTTGTCGCCGGGAATGGTCAGGCTGCCCTGCAGCGGCTGGCCCTTGCGGGCGATCCAGTGTTGCGCGTTGCTCATCGTTCGATCGTTCCGTAAACGCCGGCAGCGCCGGCGAGCATCAGGGAGCGGCGGCCAGGGCCGCCACAGCAGCACTCAGGGCACGGCCACCGGGTAGGAGCCCAGCACCTTGATCTGCGCCGAGTGCGCTTCCAGTTCGGCCAGCGCCGCCTGCATCGGCGCGTCGTCGATGTGGCCGGCCAGGTCGATGAAGAAGCCGTATTCCCACTTGCCGTGGTGCGACGGCCGCGACTCGATGCGGTTCATGCTGATGCCGTGGCGGGCGAACGGGCTGAGCACATCGAACAGCGCACCGGGCTTGTCATGGATGAACACCAGCACCGAGGTGCGGTCGTGACCGGAGGTCGGGAAGATGTTGCGGCCCACCACCAGGAAGCGGGTGGTGTTGTCGGCATCATTCTGGATCGGCTTGGTGACCACCTTCTTCAGGCCGTACACGTGGCCGGCACTCTCGCCGCCGATGGCCGCCGCGTCGTCGGCGTTGCGCGCGCGACGCGCACCCTCGGCATTGCTCGACACCGGAATCTTCTCGGCCTTCGGCAGGTTGGCGCGCAGCCACGCCGAGGTCTGCATGAACGACTGCGGATGCGCGTAGATGCGCTCGATGTCCTCGATGCGGCCGCTGCGCGACATCAGGAACTGCTGCACGCGCAGTTCCACTTCGCCACAGATCTTCAGGTTGGAGGTCAGGAACATGTCCAGGGTGATCTGGATGGTGCCCTGTCCCGAATTCTCCACCGGCACCACGCCGAAATCGGCGTTGCCCGCTTCCACTTCCTGGAATACTTCCTCGATGCTGGCCATCGGCAGGCCCAGCGCGGAGCGGCCGAAGTGCTTGAGCACGGCCTGCTGGCTGAAGGTGCCTTCCGGGCCGAGGTAGCCGATCTTCAGCGGCTCCTGCTGGGCCAGGCAGGCCGACATGATCTCGCGATAGACATGCACCAGCAGCTCGTCGCTGAGCGGGCCTTCATTGCGGTCCACCACCATGCGCAGCACCTGCGCTTCGCGCTCGGGGCGGTAGTAGTCGACAGCGGCGGCCAGCTTGCCCTTGGCCTTGCCGACCTGGTGGGCGAAGCGCGCGCGCTCGGCGATCAGGCTCTGGATGTCACGGTCGATCTGGTCGATCTTCGAGCGCACATCGGCCAGCGCCAGCGGTGCCAGGGTGGGTGCCGGGTTCGAGGCGGCCTTGGCCTTGCCCTTCGCCTTGCTGGGCGCGCTGTCCTTGGCCGGTTCGGCCTTCTTCGGCGCCTTCTTGCTGGATTTGCTGCTTGCCATCGGAATTCCTTGTTGCGGGACCCGCACCCGACGGTGCGCGCCGTTCATTGCTCAGCCGTGACGCTGCTGGAAATCGGCCATGAAGGCGACCAGCGCCTCGGCCCCGGCCAGCGGCATGGCGTTGTACAGCGAGGCACGGATGCCCCCGACCACCTTGTGTCCCTTCAGCGCCAGCAGGCCGGCAGCCTTGGCTTCGGCGACGAAGCGGGCATCAAGCCCGGCATCGGGCAGGAAGAACGGGATGTTCATCCGCGAGCGTGCCGCATGCGCGACCTCGTTGCGGTAGAAGCCGCCGGAGCCATCGATGGCGCCGTACACCAGTGCCGCCTTGGCGGCATTGCGCCTGGCGAATTCGGCCACGCCGCCTTCGGCCAGCATCCACTTGAACACCAGGCCGGCCAGGTACCAGTTCCAGGTCGGCGGGGTGTTGAGCATCGAATCGCGGGCGACATGCGAGCGGTAATCGAAGATGTCCGCGCGCGGCTGGCCAGTACGCTCGAGCAGGTCGCGGCGGACGATCATCACTGCGATGCCGACCGGGCCCAGGTTCTTCTGCGCGCCGGCATAGATCACACCGTAGCGGCGTACATCCAGCGGCTCGCTGGCGATGGACGAGCTGAAGTCCGCCACCAGCGGCACATCGCCGGTATCCGGCACATCACGGAACTCGACGCCGTGGATGGTCTCGTTGGCGGTGATGTGCACATAGGCGGCGTCGGGCGAGAGCTGCCAGTCGGCGCGGGGCGGCAGCGTGCGATAGCCGTCGGGCTCGCTGCTGGCGGCAATGTTGACGTCGACGTAGACGCCGGCCTGCTTGACCGCAGTCTTTCCCCAATGGCCACTGACCACGTAGTCGGCGCGCTGGCCGGGGCTGGCGAAGTTGAGCGGGATGAGCGCCTGCTGGGTGGTGGCACCACCGGACAGGAACAGCACCGCGTAGTCGTCGGGGATATCGAGCAGGCGGCGCAGGTCGGCCTCGGCCTCGGCGGCCACGGACATGAATTCCGCGCCGCGATGGCTCATTTCCACGATCGAGGCACCACTACCGTGCCAGTCCAGCATTTCCGCCTGCGCCTGGCGCAGGACCGATTCCGGCAAGGTCGCAGGGCCGGCACTGAAGTTGAACGCGCGCGTCATGTCACACCTGTGGGGCAAGACCCCTAGTATGCCGCAGTGCACCAGCCTTGCGGCCTAGTGCGGCAAGGGAAATTTGGTTTCATTGGAATCCATTCGCCGCCGGCGTGGCGCCGGTAGTCGCCGACCTCGGTCGGCGTACGCCGTCAGGCGTCATGCCCGCCGAAAAAGCGTGCCGACCAAGGTCGGCACCTACCAAAGCCATGCGCCGTCAGGCGTCATGCCCGCCGAAAGAGGCGTGCCGATCAAGGTCGGCACCCACCAGCGCGCGGACCCAGCGGATTCAGATCAGCGCGCGCCGAACCAGAGCAGCAGGCTGAGCAGTGCGGCCAGCAGCAGCGCACTCACCAGCAGCCACGGCCAGCGCCGGACCCTGCGCGGCGCGGCCGGCAGCACCGGCGCCTGCTCGGCCTCGTGGCTGGCGTCGTCCTCGGCGGGCAGTGGCCGCCGGCGCGGATCGTGCGGCACTTCCAGCACGAACCGGTGCTGGCCATCGAACACGACCTGGTCGCCGGCCTGCAGCCAGCAGTGGCGCACGGCCACGCCGTTGACCCGGGTACCGTCGGCGCTGCCCAGGTCGCGCAGCAGCACGCGCTCGCCGTGCACTTCCACGCGGGCATGCTGTTCGGCGAAGGCCGGGTCATCGATGGCGATGTCGGCCTCGTTGCCGCGGCCGATCAGGCGGGCCTGCGACAGGGTGAAACTGCGGCCATGGTGCAGGCCACCGACACCGCGCAGCAGTCGTTGCTGCTCGTCGCTGCCATCCTCGTTCTTCGGCGCAGGCGCCTGCAGCAGGCTCTCGACTTCGCCCTGCAGCACCATCTCCACGCCATCCACGTATACCGCATCGCCCGCGCGCAGCAGGGCCATCCGGCGCACCGGTCGACCATTGACGTGGATGCCGCGGATGCCATTGCCGACCTGCAGCCAGAGGCCGCGATCGTCCATGCAGAACTGGGCCAGCAGCAGGGCGCCGTGGCCGGCATCACCGAGCCGCACGCTGCCGTTGGCCTGGCGCACGATGCGCTGCACCCCGGGCCGCAGGGGCTGGTCGGGCTGTTGTTGCTGACTGAAGTGAACTAGCAGGTTCTGCACGCGGCGCAGCCTAGCAGGTTGGTCGCCAACGAAGAAGAACCCACGATGAGTGCTTGGCGCGGCGGCCCTTGATGCGCACAATGCTCGCCCTCTTTGATCATCCCCGCCCTGCGCCAGGAGCCTGCATGTCCACCATCGATGTCCGCCACGCCCACGCCCTGCCCGACGCACAGGCGCGCGCCGCGATCGAACAGGTCGCTGCCAAGCTGTCCGAGCGCTTCGGCCTGAAGTCGTCCTGGACCGCCGACGTCCTGAACTTCTCCGGCAGCGGTGTGGACGGTGCGATCGAACTGCAGCCGGGCGCCGTGCGCGTGACCGCCAAGCTCGGTTTCCTGCTGTCGGCGATGAAGGGCATGGTCGAAGGCGAGATCCAGCGCGTGCTGAAGGAAAAGCTGGGCTGAATCCTGGCGGCGGCCATCACGGCCGTGCAACGCCACCGCGCGCTACTCTCGGGGCAGGCCCAACTCCCACGGGAAGTGCGATGAACCACTACGAGAACGACGACCGCCGCAACGACGACGCCTCTTTCGGTGACCAGGCCGAGCGCTTCTCGCGCAAGCTCAGCGATTCGGCGCAACAGGTCTGGCTGGCCGGGCTGGGTGCGCTGGGGCGCGCGCAGGCCGAGGGCAGCCGCTTCTTCGACGGCCTGGTGAAGGAAGGCGAAGCCTGGGAAGCCCGCCGCCGTGAACGCAGCGGCGAACAGGGCCCGGGCTGGCGTGACAACGTCGAATCGTCCCTGGATGAAGCCCGCGAGAAGGCCTCGGGCACCTGGAACAAGGTCGAGAAGGCCTTCGATGACCAGGTGCAGGGCGTGCTCAAGCGGCTGCATGTGCCCACGTCCGACGAGGTGACCGCGCTGGAAGCCCGCATCGATGCCCTGCACGCGCGCCTGGCCAGGCTGGAAAACCGGGCGGCTTCGGGTGCAGATGCCCCCGCGCCGGGCAGCCATCAATCGCCGGACAGCATTCCCTGAGCGCAATTGTTGCAATGCAATAAATTTTGATTGACAATCGCGAGCAACCCGCCAATCGCTTCGGCTGCCGTTTGTTCCCTCCCCTCACGGCTTCAGGATTGGCGGGTTTTTCGTGTCCGTCGTATACCGTTCTGCGCGCTCCATCACGCTTCCTGTCAGGAACATCCTGACCCAGCCGGGCACCGCGACCTTTACACTGTCGCTCTCCGCTTTCGCCCCTTCCGCCCTACTCCTGCATGCTCCCTTGGATCCTGGCCCTGCTGTCGGCCCTGCTTACCTGTTCCCTGGCCGTTGTCTATCTGTGGTGGATCAAGCGGCGGCAGAAGGAGATGCAACTCGGCCTGCAGGCTCTGGCAGGCATGCACTGGCGCGAATTCTCGGTTCTGGTCAAGCGCATGCTGCGCGAACAGCGTGGCCTGCGCGAGCTGGTCGATCCGGCCGAAGATGCCCGCGAGCCGAGCAGCGACTTCCTGCTCAGCGATGGCCCCAATCAATGGCTGGTGTCGTGCAAGCACGGCCTGGCCTACCGCATCGGCACCGCCGCAGTGAACGAACTGGGTGCGGCCGCGCGCCTGGCCGGCGCCAAGGGTGGCGTGCTGCTGACCGAAGGCCGTATCGAGCGCGACGGCCGTGGCGCCGCCGAGAAGCAGGCGGTTGAAGTGCTGGACGGGCCGCGCCTGTGGCCGTTGCTGCAGCCCTACCTCCCTGCCGATATCGAAGCGCGCGTGCGCGCCAGCGCCCGGCACGAAGCGCTGCGCCGCATTGCCATTGCCGCACTGGGTGCGGCCACGCTGGGGCTGCTTGTCGGCCTGGGTCTGCAGGGCCTGCATGTGGAAGAGCCCGCTCCGGTTGCTGCGGCGCCGGTGGTGCCGACGCCTTCGGCCGCGCCTTCAGCCGCACCCGCCCCGATCGAAGCAGTCCCTGCGGCCGCCCCCGCTCCCACGCCTGCCGTCGCCCCCGCGACCGACGCGCGCAGCAATCCCGACCCCGATGCCGCCACGCTGGAGCGCTTCCAGGCCGATCTGGCCCGCGCCCTGGCCGGCAAGCCCGGCATCGCCAGCGGTGTCTGGCTGACCCGGCAGACACTGGCGATCAACCGCACCGGCGAACTGGACGCGGTGTGGCCGCTGGTCTGCGAGGAAGTGCTGCACTACCCCGCGCTGCGCAACGTGCGCATCCAGCTCAACGCCCGCCCCGGCGTGGATGAGCCCGTACGCTGGCGGCAGTGCGCTACGTATTGATGGCGCAGCATCCGCGCATGGCGTGGATCTACTGAATCCCGATGCGCGACCCCTTGGTAGATCCACGCCACGCGTGGATGCCTTTGCAGAGTTGAGCCACGCGCGAACAGCAGCCGAGCATGGGCTCGGCTCCACGTGGCGCCTGCTCAGCCCAATGCCGCGAGATGGGCGATGTAACTGGAGCGCGATTCACCCGCCGCTCTGGCCTGCGCATCCAGCCTCGCCAGGATCCGGCGTGGCAGGCTGATATTGACCCGCTCGATGGTGTCGTCCAGCAGAGCCGGATCAACGCAGATGTACGCAAGAATCCAACAGATGTCCTTGGATGCGTCGGCGGCGATCTTCTGCGGCGCTGAAGGTGTCGGAATCGAGCGCCCCTCATCCAGGGCCACATCAATCCAGGCGAGCGCCGCCTCTTCCGCCGCAGTGAGCGCATCATCAAGCGTGTCGGCCGCTGAGAAGCACCCCGGCAGATCTGGAACGACCACACCCCACGCGGTGCGCTCATCGCCCGCCTCGATCAAGACTGGATATCGCATGGGCCCTCCTACGTCAGTCCTGCGAGCTTCCGCAACGCCTGCACCAGCCCTTTCCCCAGATCCTTCCTTGGGTGAGGAACGGTGATGATGTGAGGGTGCTGCGAGTGCACGAATACATGATGGGATCCGCGGATCCGACGACAGATCCAACCTGCCGCTTCCAGTTCCCGGATGAGGTCCCTGCTCTTCATGCAGGGACGATACACATCGTACACACGCCCCGACAGAGTTCAAGGCGACAGTCGTTTCGGCAGAGTAGATCCACGCCATGCGTGGATGGAATCCCTATCGCGCGCCCGGCGCGAAGCGCGCCACCAGGTCCCAGGCATCCCCCAGGAACACCTGGCGAACGCGGGTGATCGGCTGTTCGCCACGCCAGGTCAGGCGTTCGATCACCAGGCAGGCGGTACCGGGCTTCACATCCAGCAGCCTGGCGGTGGCAGTATCCGCGCCCCAGGCACTGATGCGATGCTGGGCACGGGTCCAGGACACGTTCTGCAGCAGCCAGCTGCCCGGGGCGGTGGTGCTGAAGTCGACCTCCAACACCTCGGGCACGCCCACCGGGCTGATCAGGCGGTGCTCCAGTGCCAGCGGGCGACCATCGGCCAGATGCAGGCAGCGCATCGCCAGCAGGTTTTCCTGTCCGGCCAGCTCGACTTCACCGGCATTGCCGGCATCGGCAAGGCGCAGGTCGCGCTGCAGCAGGCGATAGGCGTACTGGTGGCCGCGCGAGCCAACCTCCATCGCGATATCGGGAATCTCCAGCGCCACCTGCTCCAGGTGCGGTGGCTGACGCGCCACGAACGAACCCGCGCGACGGCGGCGCTCGATCATGCCGCTCTCGGCCAGTGCGGTCAGCACCTTGTTCACCGTCATCCGCGAGCATCCGTACTGCTCCATCAACTCGTGCTCGTACGGAATCCGGAAGCCCGGCGCCCACTCTCCACTGAGGATGCGGCTTTCCAGATCGCTGCGGATACGCTGGTTGAGCGTGGCGGACTTGCTGGCCTTCACGTAATGGGGTCTCGGTGGCGGGAGGCGATCAGCCCAGCACGCCGCGCAGGGCGGCAGCGAAGGCGCTGGTGATCGCCTCGCGCTGCAGGTGGCGGCCCTCGGCCACGCACTGGCGGCCATGGCGCCAGACCGATCGCAGCGCGCCATTACGTGCGGCGAACACCCAGCTGTCAAGCCATGCGTCATCCTGTCGCGCCTGCAGCGCCGGGTGTGCGGCGTCCAGTTCAACCAGGTCGGCACTGGCGCCGACCTGCAGGCCGGCGGCCACGCCCAGCGCCTGTGCGCCACCGTGCAGTGCGCCTTCGAACAGGAAGCGGCCGGTGCTGCGGGTGGCATCCGGGGCCAGTACGTTGCGACCGCGCAGGGTCAGACGCTGGCCGTATTCGAGCAGGCGCAGTTCTTCGGCCGCGTCGATCAGCACATTGGAATCGGAACCGACGCCGAAGCGCCCGCCCTCGCGCGCGAACGCCTGCATCGGGAACAGGCCGTCGCCCAGGTTGGCCTCGGTGATCGGGCACAGGCCGGCCACGGCTTGGCTGGCCACAATGGCCGCGCGCTCGTCATCGGTGATGTGGGTGGCATGCACCAGGCACCAGCGCGCATCCACCGGCGCATGGTTGTACAGCCACTGCACCGGGCGCTGGCCGCTCCAGGCCAGGCAGGCCTCCACTTCGCGCACCTGCTCGGCGATGTGGATGTGCACCGGGCCGTCGGTCAGCGGCAGCAACGCACTCAGTTCCTCGCCGGTGACCGCACGCAGGCTGTGCGGTGCGATGCCGAGCACCGCGTCGGGCAGCGCGGCCAAGGCCGGCTTGGCGGCCTCCAGCAGCTGCGCGAAGCCGTCCACGTCGTGGATCAGGCGCCGCTGCGCTGGATTCGGCGCCGCCCCGCCGAAATCGGCATGTGCATAGAACACCGGCAGCAGGGTCAAGCCAATGCCGGTCTGGTCGGCGGCGGCGGCGATCCGCGCACTCATCTCGGCGCGGTTGGTATACGGCCGGCCGTCGGCATCGTGGTGCAGGTAATGGAACTCGCCGACGCGGGTGAAGCCACTTTCCAGCATTTCCATATAGGCCTGGGCGGCAATGGCCTGCACCGCGTCTGGGCGCAGGTGGGCCAGGAAACGGTACATCAGCTCGCGCCAGCTCCAGAAGCTGTCACCGTCGCCGCCGCCGATCTCGGTCAGCCCGGCCATGCCGCGCTGGAAGGCATGGCTGTGCAGGTTGGGCAGGCCCGGCACCAGGATGCCGACCCGGGTGTCGCCCGCCTGCGCGCCCTGCCCCGTGCTGATGGCCGCGATGCGACCGTCCTGCACCTGCAGGCGGACATCGCGGACCCAACCCTCGGCCAGCAGGGCGTGGGCGGCATGGAAACTGTGCGGGGAACGCGAATCGGACATGGCTGGACAACCCGAAATGGACGCCTATATTGTATAGACATATAAGCACAGCCGCGTTGTGGATGCCATGCACGTCGATACCCTCTGGTCCAACGTCCACCTGATCACCCTTGATGGCGAAGGGCTGGGTGTCATCCGCGATGGCGTCCTGGCCTGCGCCGACGGCCGCATCGTCCATGTCGGCGCGGCCGGCAGCGATGCCCACCTGCAGCCGACCACCCGCATCGACGGCGAAGGCCGTTGGATTTCGCCCGGCCTGATCGACTGCCATACCCACCTGGTCTACGCCGGCAACCGCGCCAACGAGTTCGAGCAGCGCCTGCAGGGCGTCAGCTATGCCGAGATCGCCCGTGCCGGCGGCGGCATCGTTTCCACCGTGCGCGCCACCCGTGCCGCCACGCCGGAACAGCTGGCCCGCGAAAGCCGGCCACGCCTGCTGGCGATGCGCGCCGAGGGCGTGACCACCCTCGAGATCAAGTCCGGCTACGGCCTGACCCTGCCCGACGAGCGCAAGCAGCTGCAGGTGGCGCGTGCGCTGGGCGAGGAATGCCGGGTCAACGTGGTGACCACCTTCCTCGGCGCGCACGCGGTTCCGCCAGGCCGCGAAGCACAGGAGTACACCGACGAAGTGTGCGAGGTGATGATTCCGGCCATCGCCGCCGAAGGCCTGGCCGAAGCGGTGGATGTGTTCTGCGAGAACATCGCCTTCTCGCCGGCGCAGGCGCGCCAGGTCTTTGAAGCGGCGCGCGCCAACGGGCTGTCGGTGAAGATCCACGCCGAGCAGCTGAGCAACCAGCATGGCGCCGAACTGGCGGCCCGCTTCGGGGCACTGTCGGCCGACCATATCGAACATCTGGACCATGCCGGCATCGCCGCGATGGCCGCTGCCGATACCGTCGCCGTGCTGCTGCCCGGTGCCTTCTATTTCACCCGCGATACCACCCTGCCGCCGATCGCCGCGCTGCGTGCGGCCGGCGTACCGCTGGCGCTGGCCACCGACAGCAACCCGGGCACTTCGCCGCTGACCAGCCCGCTGCTGGCGATGAACATGGGCGCCACCCTGTTCCGCCTGACCGTGGACGAGTGCATCGCCGGCTTCACCCGTGAAGCGGCGCGCGCACTGGGCCATGGCGAGCGCATCGGCCGCCTGGCGGTGGGCATGGACTGCGACCTGGCGATCTGGGACATCGATGCCCCCGCCGACCTGGTCTATCGCATTGGATTCAACCCGCTGCACGCGCGCGTGGTGCGCGGACAGCCCGACCTGCCTGCCTCCTGGAGCAACACATGAGCAACACCCTGGTTCTTCGCCCCGGCCATGTCACTCTCGCCCAGTGGCGGCAGGTCTATCGCGGTGCGCCGCTCGCACTGGACCCGGCCGCGCTGCCGGTGGTGCGCGCCAGTGCGGCGGCGGTGGCCGCCATCGTCGCCAAGGGCGCGCCGGTGTATGGCATCAACACCGGCTTCGGCAAGCTGGCCAGCGTGCGCATCGAGCGCGAAGACCTGGCCACCCTGCAGCGGAACATCGTGCTCTCGCATGCCGCCGGCGTGGGCGAGCCGATGCCGGCCAGCGTGGTGCGCCTGATGATGGCGCTGAAGCTGGTCAGCCTGGCGCAGGGTGCTTCGGGCATTCGCGAGGAAACCCTGCTGCTGCTGGAAGCGATGCTGGTCAAGGGCGTGCTGCCGGTGGTGCCCGCGCAGGGCTCGGTGGGTGCCTCGGGTGACCTGGCGCCGCTCTCGCACCTGGCCAGCGTGATGCTGGGCGTAGGCGAAGCCTTCATCGGTGACGAGCGTCTACCGGCAGCCGACGCACTGGCACGTGCCGGCCTGCAGCCGATCGAACTGGGCGCGAAGGAAGGCCTGGCGCTGCTCAACGGCACCCAGTTCTCCACCGCCTATGCGTTGGCCGGCCTGTTCGAGATCGAGACCGTGTTCCAGGCCGCACTGGTCACCGGCGCGCTGTCGGTGGAAGCGGCCAAGGGTTCCGACACGCCCTTCGACCCCCGCATCCACGCGATCCGCGGCCAGCGCGGGCAGATCGCCACCGCCGCCACCCTGCGCACGCTGATGCAGGGCTCGGACATCCGCGAATCACACCGTGACAACGACGTGCGCGTGCAGGACCCCTACTGCCTGCGCTGCCAGCCGCAGGTGATGGGCGCGGCGCTGGACATCCTGCGCCAGGCCGCGACCACGCTGGAAATCGAAGCCAACGGCGTGTCCGACAATCCGCTGGTGTTCACCGATACCGGCGAAGCGCTGTCCGGTGGCAACTTCCACGCCGAGCCGGTGGCCTTTGCCGCCGACATGCTGGCGATGGCGGTGTGCGAGATCGGTTCGATCAGCGAGCGCCGCCTGGCGATGCTGGTCGATCCGGCGCTGTCCGGCCTGCCCGCCTTCCTGACCCCGCGTCCCGGTTTGAATTCCGGTTTCATGATTCCGCAGGTGACTGCTGCTGCACTGGTCTCGGAAAACAAGCAGCGCGCCTACCCGGCCAGCGTTGACTCGATCCCGACCTCGGCCAACCAGGAAGACCATGTGTCGATGGCCGCGCATGGCGCACGCCGGCTGATGCAGATGGCCGAGAACGCCGCCAACGTGATCGGCATCGAGCTGCTGGCCGCTGCGCAGGGTTGCGACTTCCACGCCCCGCTGCGCTCCAGCGCCGCGCTGGAAACCGTGCGCGCCACCCTGCGTGCGCAGGTGCCGACGCTGGAAGAAGACCGCTACTTCCATCCGGACATGGTGACCGCCACGAATCTGGTGCGCAGTGGCGCGCTGGCGCAGGGCCTGACCGACCTGCTGCCAACCGTGGAACCGCAGGCATGAATACCCATCCCGAATGGCTGACGGTGCACGAAGGCGACGCCCCCCTCATCGTCAGCTTTCCGCATACCGGCAGCGAGCTGCCGCACGACCTGATCGGCGACTACCACTCACCGTGGCTGGCCCGCCGCGACACAGACTGGTGGGTACACGAACTGTACGACTTCGTGCGTGGCATGGGCGCGACCACGGTGCGCTCGGCGATCTCGCGTTCGGTGATCGACCTCAACCGCGATCCCAGCGGCGTGTCGCTGTACCCGGGCCAGAACACCACCGGCCTGTGCCCGCTGACCACCTTCGACAACCAGCCGCTGTACCACGCCGGGCGCGAACCGGACGAAGCGGAAATCGCCCGTCGCCGCGACACGTATTTCCTGCCTTACCACGATGCGCTGGCGGCGCAGATCACGCGCCTGCGCGCACGCCACGCTACCGTGGTGGTGTACGACGCGCACTCGATCCGCTCACACATCCCGCACCTGTTCGAAGGCGAGCTGCCGCAGTTCAACCTGGGTACCGCCGGCCCCTCCGGTGCACCGGACACCTCCTGCGACAACGCCTTGAGCGATGTGGTGGAGAACCTGCTGGCGCTCAGTGGCATGAGCCAGGTGCGCAACGGCCGCTTCAAGGGCGGCTGGATCACCCGCCACTACAGCAACATCCCGGGCGGCGTGCATAGCCTGCAGATGGAACTTGCCTGCCGCGGCTACATGCACGAGCCCCTGCCGGACCAGGTGGACGAACACAGCTGGCCCACCCCGCTCGACCCCGACCTCGCCGCACCCCTGCGCCACACCCTGGCGCAGGTGCTCAACGCCTGCCTTGAATTCGCTACGAACCGGAGCGCCGCATGACCCGCAACGACCCATCCCGCACCGTCGCCGCGCCGACCGGCACCACGCTCAATGCCAAGAGCTGGCTGACCGAAGCACCGCTGCGCATGCTGATGAACAACCTGCACCCGGACGTGGCCGAGCGCCCGCAGGAACTGGTGGTGTACGGCGGCATCGGCCGCGCCGCGCGCGACTGGGAAAGCCTCGATGCCATCGTCGAGACGCTCAAGCGCCTGGACGACGACCAGACCCTGCTGGTGCAGTCGGGCAAGCCGGTAGGCGTGTTCCGCACCCACGCCGACGCGCCGCGCGTGCTGATCGCCAATTCCAACCTGGTGCCGCGCTGGGCCAACTGGGACCACTTCAACGAGCTGGATAAGAAGGGCCTGGCCATGTACGGCCAGATGACCGCCGGCAGCTGGATCTACATCGGTGCGCAGGGCATCGTGCAGGGCACCTACGAGACCTTCGTGGAAATGGGGCGCCAGCATTTCGGCGGCGACCTGACCGGGAAGTGGCTGTTCACCGGTGGCCTCGGCGGCATGGGTGGTGCACAGCCGCTGGCTGCCGTGATGGCCGGCGCCTCCTGCCTGGCCGTCGAGTGCCGCAAGAGCAGCATCGACATGCGCCTGCGCACCGGCTACCTGGATACCTGGACCGACAACCTGGACGAAGCGCTGCGCCTGATCGACGAGTCGTGCAAGGCCGGCACGCCGAAGTCGGTGGGCCTGCTCGGCAACGTTGCCGATGTGCTGGCCGAACTGCTCAAGCGCGGCGTGAAGCCGGACCTGCTGACCGACCAGACCTCCGCGCACGACCCGGTGAACGGCTACCTGCCGCAGGGCTGGACGGTCGAACAGTGGGATGAGAAGCGCGCTTCCGCCCCCAAGGAAGTGGAGAAGGCTGCGCGTGCATCGATGGCCAACCACATCCGCGCCATGCTCGGCTTCCACGCGCTGGGCGTGCCGACCGTGGACTACGGCAACAACCTGCGGCAGATGGCACTGGAAGAAGGCGTGGCCAATGCCTTCGATTTCCCGGGGTTCGTGCCGGCCTATATCCGTCCACTGTTCTGCCGCGGCATCGGCCCGTTCCGCTGGGCTGCACTGAGCGGTGATCCGGAAGACATCGCCAAGACCGATGCCAAGGTGAAGGAACTGATTCCGGACAACCCGCACCTGCACCGCTGGCTGGACATGGCCGCCGAGAAGATCAAGTTCCAGGGCCTGCCGGCACGCATCTGCTGGGTCGGCCTGGGTGATCGTGATCGCCTCGGCCTGGCCTTCAATGAAATGGTGGCCAACGGCGAACTGAAGGCACCGGTGGTGATCGGTCGTGACCATCTGGACAGCGGCAGCGTCGCTTCGCCGAACCGCGAAACCGAAGCGATGGCCGACGGTTCCGATGCGGTGTCCGACTGGCCGCTGCTGAACGCCCTGCTCAACACCGCCAGCGGCGCGACGTGGGTGTCGCTGCACCACGGTGGCGGCGTGGGCATGGGCTTCTCGCAGCACGCCGGCATGGTGATTGTCTGTGATGGCACCGAAGCGGCGGCGAAGCGGATTGGCCGCGTGCTGTGGAACGACCCGGCCACTGGCGTGATGCGCCATGCCGATGCGGGGTATGGCATCGCGATCGACTGCGCGAAGGAAAAGGGACTGGATCTGCCGGGAATCCTCGGCTGATCACGGAGGTGCCGGCCAGCGGCCGGCACTACCGAAACGTGTGGTAGTGCCGGCCGCTGGCCGGCTCTCCCCGATGCGGGAATCGGCGGCCTTGACCCGCTCGTCGGTCGTGACCAACATGCGCCATCACCGCTGATGGATCACCGCGATGTACCGCACGCTCGCTGCCGCACTGCTCTGCACGCTGTTTGCGATCCCGCCCGCTTCGGCGCGTGACGTCTCCACCACTCTCTCCACTCAGCTCGACGCCCAACTGCAGAGCAACCGCGAGCGCTACGGCATTGCCGGCCAGGCGGTACTGGTCACACACAACGGCCAGGTGCTCTACCAGGGCGCCAGCGGTGAACGTGATCCCGCTGCCCATGCCCCTGCCACCGTCGAGACCATCTTCGCCGCGCAGTCGATGGCCAAGCTGCTGACCAGCACGCTGGTGATGCAACTGGTCGATCAGGGCAAGGTGGATCTGGATGCGCCGGCCAGCCGCTACGTGCCGGGCCTGCCGATTGCATGGCAGGCGATCCACGTGCGTGATTTCCTCAACCACAGCTCCGGCATCGGCGAGTACTACGACCGGGTGGATAACCGCTGGGTGAGCAAGGGCTACCCCGGTGTAGCGCCTGACCTTGCCGCTGCGCTGAAAGTCGCCGGCGCGGCACCGATGCAGTTCGCCACCGGCAGCCGCATGCAGTACACCCAGGCCAACTACCTGGTACTGACAGCGCTGCTGGAAGCACACTACCGCACGCCCTACCCGGCCATCGCGCGCGAACGCATCCTGCAGCCATTGAAGATGACCAGCACGTCATGGGGCATCGCCAACGTGCCGGTCGAGCGCGCGGCGGTGCCGTACATCGGCAAGGATGGCGCGTTGCAACCGGCCAATGAAGATCCCTGGCCCAACTACGGCTGGGGGCATGCCGACCTGCAGACCACCGTGGGCGACATGAACCGTTTCCTGCAGGCGCTGGCGACCGGCAAGCTGGTGCGCACGGCGACCCTGGAAAAACTCTGGCAGCCGCAGAAGCTGAGCGGTGGCGGCAGCAACTTCTTCTCCACCGGCTGGGACACCACCCGCAGCGACGGCTACACCCAGGTCGGCCACGATGGTGGCACCCGTGTACGTGCGCGATTGGCCTACAAGGGCACGCTGGCCAGCGGCTACTGGGTGTTCGTGTACCTGACCAATGGCAGCGCCCGCAATGTCTGGTCCAGCACGCTGGTGGAGAGCACGATGGCGGTGGTTGCGCCCGGGGAGTTTCCGCATGCGGTGTTGTCCGAGCGGCTGATCGGCTATGCGCTGGATGACAGCACCGATGCGAAACCGCAGATGCGTAGCTGGCTGCGCGACAGCAATGGCGTTCCCACCGGCGAACTGGAGCGTGCGATCAACGGTGATGGCTATGCCATCCGCGAAAGCCTCGGTGCACGCAAGGCGCTGAAGGTGTTCGCGCTGAACACCGAGCTGTATCCGCAGTCCGCCAACACGTGGGACAGCCTGGCCGAGTGCCACGCTGCATTGGGGGAGAGGGAAGCGGCTGATCGGCTGTACGCGAAGGCCAAGAAGCTGGCGAAGCCCTCGCCATAAACCCTGCTGTAGCGCCGAGCCCGTGCTCGGCTGATCTTCGCCGCGATGGCAGACAACCCGCGCTTCGCGCGATTAGCCGAGCGTGGGCTCGGCTCTACAGGAACACGGCGGGCGGCCATACGCCGCCGGCGGGTGACGCGGCGCTGTCGACCTGTTAACTTGCGCGCCACTTTCGTGGTTTACAGCATTCCCGCATGTCGCTTCCGTCGTACCGCCCTCACCCGTCGCTGCTGTTCCTGGCTGTTTCCCTCGCCCTGGCTTCCACCGCCGCCGCCGCCCCGCAGGCCACCACCCTCGATGCCGTGCAGGTCACCGCTGCCGCCGATGCCAGCGCGCAGGCGCGCGAGGCCCTGAAGCGCATCCCCGGCGCCAGCAACGTCATCGACGTGGCCAAGGCCGACAGCCGACTATCCACCAGCGCCGATGTGTTGGCCTACCAGCCGGGTATCAGCGCGCAGTCGCCGGGTAATGAGGGCACCAAGATCTCGATCCGTGGCTCGGGCATCAACCGGGGCCCGGGCGCGCACGCCTCGGGCATTGCGGTGTCGATCGACGGCCTGCCACTGACCGGCCCGGGCGGCACGCCCTACGAGCTGCTGGAACCGCTGTGGCTGTCGCGCGTGGAAGTCCTGCGGGGCGCCAACGGCTTCGAGCGCGGTGCGTTGGCGCTGGGCGGTGCCATCGACTACGTCAGCCGCAGCGGTCGTGATTCGGCGGGCGTGCAGCTGCACTACGAAGCCGGCAGCCGTGGCTACCAGAAGCGCGGCATCAGCTGGGGCGGCGTCAGTGGTGATGTCGACTACTTCCTGGCCTACACCGATACCGAATTCGACGGTTACCAGCGTCATGCGCGCGGCGACGGCAAGGGCGCGATGGCCAACATCGGCTGGCAGATCACGCCCGACCTGCAGACGCGTTTCTTCGTGCGCTACCGCGAAACCAATCATGAAACGCCCGGTCGCCTGACCCGCGATCAGATCCGTAACGATCCGCGTGCCGCGAATGCGGCCAACCTGGCCATCGATGCGCGTCGCCCGCAGCCGGGCAGCACCTGGGTGGGCAACGTCACCACGCTGCAGATCGATGAAGACTCCTCGTTGCAGGCCGGGCTGGTCTATCACACGTACCCGATGGACTTGAACGAGAGCCTGTACCGGCAGCAGCTGGACTACGCCAACCTCAACGCCACGCTGGACTACCGCCGCCGCCACCGGCTGTTCGGCCTGGACAGCGAAACCACGGTCGGCCTGCGCGTCACCCACGATCTGGACGCCGATGTGCGCGAGTCGCTGCGCTTTGCCAGCAACGGCTATGCCGCCGGCACGCGCACGCGTGACTTCCGGCACCACGGCACCGACAGCACGCTGCACGTCGGCAACACCCTCACCTTCAATGACCGCCTGCGCATGCAGACCGGGCTGGCACTGATCAACACCCGTCGCGATGTGCAGGTGACCTGGCCGAGCAGCGGTGGCCGCCTGCGCGACCACGACTGGGACTACGCGCCGCGACTGGGCTTCACCTGGCAGCACAGCGCCCGGACCCAGTGGTTCGGCAACCTCAGCCGCTCGGTGGAGGCGCCGCACCCGTGGTCGATGATCTGGGGCTCGAACCAGTACTTCGGGCCAGGCAATGGCCCGTCTACCGGCCGCCAGCGCGCGCCGGTGCCGATGCAGAACCAGACCGCCACCACGCTGGAACTGGGCGCGCGCGGTGACGCGGCGCTGGGCCGCTGGGAACTGACCGGCTACTACGCGCACGTGAACCACGAACTGCTGAGCGTTGAACTGCAACCGGTGCCGAACCTGTTCATCGCCGAGAACAACGCCAGCCCCACCGTTCACCGCGGCATCGAGGCCGGATTGGACAGCACGCTGTGGCGGGCTGCACCGGGCCGGCTGTCGCTTCGCCAGGCCTATACCTTCAGCGATTTCCGCTACCGCCACGACGCGCGTTTCGGCAGCAACCGCCTGCCCGGCCTGCCGCGCCACGCCTACCAGGCCGAGCTGCGCTTCGATCACGCATCCGGCCTGTACGCCGCGCTCAATACCGAATACGCCTCGCGCATCGCCGTCGACTACGCCAACAGCTACTGGGCCGACAGCCACGTGATCTTCGGCAGCCGCATCGGCTACGACGCACCCGGTGGCCGCTGGCAGGCCTGGGCGGAGATGCGCAACCTCGGCAACCGCCACTACACCGCCACGGTCACGCCGGGCTACGACGACGTAGGCAGGGATATTGCCCGCTCGACGCCGGGCGAAGGCCGTGGCATCTACGCTGGTGTGCGTTTGCGGTTTGACTGATGACCGCAGGCGGCGCCGGGTGTGATCCGGCGCCGCCGTTCCAGTGTCAGCCGATACGCCAGGCCGGCAGGCGCTCGCTGCGCTTCCAGATGGAAGGCGCCAAGCCGATCAGCACCAGTGCCGCCAACCACTTCGGCGAGGTACTGAGCAGTGTCGAGGTGAGCGAGCCATCGGCGGGGGCGGCCATTTCCTGCCACGGGTTGTAGCCCAGGTAGACGACGCTGCCAGCCCACCACAGCAACGCCAGACCGACACCCACCAGCAGCAGGGCCAGCGTGCGGCAGGTCCAGCGCTGCGAGGTAGTGCCCCATTCCCGCGACGCCGCGGTCAGCAGGCCCACCACCAGCAGCGACACCAGTGCCACCAGGCCGATATCGACCTTGGTTCCAATGCGCTCATAGGTACAGGCGCGGCACTGCGCCTCTTCCGCGGCGGTGGCGGCTTCGGCGCCATCGGCCTGCCCGGCTGCGGGCTGCGCCAGTGCTGCAAACGGCAACAACGCCGCCAGCAGCGTCACCATGATCCAACGAAACAACGTCCTGTTCCTGCGTGCAGCGACATCCATGCGCTCTTCCTCGTCAGTGGTTGTGTGTCCCAGTGGGCGTCCGGCCATCCAGCGCCCCTGTTTCAGATGCAGTACGACAAGCTCCCGATAGGTGACACCGCCGGGACACGAATCCCGGCCGACCGCGATCATAGCCTACTGTTCAGTGCAGCTGAAAACGGGGCGGGTCCAGGCGATATGAAGGAGCCAACCGCACTCCCCCCCCTGGATGACCTGCAGCAGATGGCTCGCACCCGGCACGCATTCCTGCGCGAGCCAGCCCAGTACGGCGAAAAACAGCAGCAGGCCGAGCAGCGGCCAGATCGTATGCGACACGCATACCCGCCACCATCCCTGTTCCTGCATGCCCTGCATGCGAGGCGATGGGCTGCCACCGCCCACATCCGGCGACAGTCCCTCCAGTACGTTGCCCAGCGCCAGCGGATCCAGATCCACACCAGCAGCAGGAACACGCCATAGGCCAGCAACACGGCCATCGGGTAGCGAAGCAACATCGCGTCGATGCCGGCCAGGCGCAGCAGGTACGAGGCAAGGAATCCGGCCGCACCGGTCAGGGCGACGATCAGGGCCATCTGCAGGCGTGGCCAACCCCGCTGCTGCAGGTGCTGGCGCGCACGCACGACTTCGCTGCCGTGGTTTACGGGCAATTTCAGTGGACCGCGTGAAAAATGGCGTGAGCGCTTCATTCCGCCGCCGGGGGCCGGAGGCAGCGCGGCCAGGGACTTCGGGAACCTGATGCTGCATGCGGACATCCTTGCCGGGCACGCGTAGGCGGTGGTGGACGGATTCCAGCGCGATGGGGCCGTGGGTCCATCACCCACAGGCCGCACTGGCGCCGGCCTTGTACCCGCGCGCCGGCGGCTGGATCATGACTTTCCGCTACGAAAAAGTATGCTCTACGGCATGCACGTCTCCCAGCTCACCCGCTCCACCGCCCTCGTGATGTTCGTTCCAATGATTGGCCTCGCCGGTTGGGGTTCGTGGTTTGGTAGCCGCTGCATCAGCGATGGCTGCCTCGGCGTCCTGGTGGCATGGCTTGCCGCCGTGGCCACCTTTGCGGTGCAGGCGTTGCTGGTGCTCCCGACGCATGCCTGGGCCCTCAAGCGGCAGGGATCCCCCGCCTCCCGCAGCTACCTGCGTTGGTTGGGCGCGTCGGCCATCGCTGCCTTCCTGCCCATCGGGCTCGGCTGGGGCTATCTGATGATCTTCCGATGACCTGCTGCGCGTCTTCCGCACGCGGATAGCCGGATCAAGGACGCGCGGCCGCCTTCAGCAACTGCGCGGCCACCTGGTCGAACGGGGCGATGTCCTGCAGTGCGCGGCACATCGCCACTGCGCCTTCCACGCTGGCAATCACCAGGCTGGCCAGTCCATCCGCCGCCGCAGGTTCGTGGCCGTCGGCAATGAAGGCTCCGGCGAGATGCCCCTGCCAGCGCGCGAACACTTCGGCAGCGGCAACACGTGCCTGGCTGGGCACGGCCTCCACCGGCTCTTCCACTGCCGCGGCCAGCACCGGACAGCCCGCGCGGAACCCGGAACGCAGCAAGCGCTCACGCCACATCGCCAGGAACTGCTGCAGGCCCTGCACCGCCCCACCCTTCAGCAGCTCCACCAGCAGCGCTTCTACCTTGTCGCCAGCCATGTGGGTGGCGCGCGCCAGCAACTCCTGCTTGCCGCCGGGAAAGTGGTGATAGGTGGAGCCCAGCGGTGCCTCGGCCAGCTTGGTCACCTCACGAATGCTGGTGGCATTGAGACCCACGCGCGCCAGCATCTGTGCCGCAGCATCAATCACGCGTTGTGGCGCATCAGAGGGACGCGGGCTCACGGCGGGCTCCTTGCTAAGACAGTCGTCATAGATTAGCGTACCGGCGATTCTATAACAGTCGTCATAACCATGAATCTCTGGTTCCGCCTGCTCCACCTGCTGCTGTACAGCCTGTTCCGGCCGAAGCTGGAGGCCCCGTTCGGGGTCTCGCGCCTGCAGTTCCGGGTGCTGCCCAACGACCTGGACAGCAACCTGCACATGACCAACGGTCGCTACTGGAACATCTTCGACCTGGGCCGGCTGGACCTGATCCTGCGCATGGGCCTGGGCCGGGTGGCGCTGCGCGAGAAGTGGGCGCCCATCGTAGGCGCCGGCACCATCCAGTTCCGTCGCGAGCTGAAGCCGTTCCAGCGCTTCACCCTGGAAACGCGCCTGGTGGGCTGGGTCGGCTCGCGCGGCATCATGGAGCAGCGCGTGCTGATCGGCGCCGAGCAGAAGATCGCCACGCGCGCGCTGCTGGTCACCGGCATCTACGACCGGCGTGCGCGGCAGTTCCTGGGCATGCCGAAGATGACGGAAGCGATCGGCGTGGTCGCCCCGCCGTCGCCGCCGCTCAGTGCGGCCGCCGAAGCGTTGCTGGCCGCCGATGCGGCGTTGAAGCAGGACGACGCCTGAGCTTCAGGGGGCCGCCACCGGCACCGCGTGCGGTTCGCGCGACACGACCTGGGTGCGCCCTCCCACGTGCAGCACGTACTCGAAGGACTGCCGCATGCGGCTGTATGCGCCGCCATCCGGCACGCCGTAGTTGGCACCCACGCTGAGGGTATGCCGGCCCGGCGGCAACGGCTTGAGCATTACCCAATAGCCGTCGGCGGCGGCCAGCCGAGAGTGTTCGTCGTCGGCATCCATGCGGAAGCAGCCTTCGCTGCGGACCCGATGCCTGCGCATGTCGCCCAGTGGCTGGCCGTCCAGCAGCACCACCGCGCTGATCAGGTAATCGTTGTTGACCGCCGCCCCCGCCTGCAGCTCCTTGCAGGACACAGCCTCATCCACCTGGTAGTGCGCCATGTTGATGATCGGCAGCAACAGGTACTTGCCAGCCGGCACCACGCATTCGCGATGTGGCCGGAAACGGCCATTGGTGCCGGCCAGGTTCCAGACCGGGCCTTCCTGGCCCAGATCACACACACGGCCATCCGGGTCGAGATAGGGCGCGCCGCCCTGGGCGTCGGCCCAGCGCCACCAGCGGGCGGTCCATTCGGCCAACGAAACGCCGCCCACCGGTTCACGCGTCAGCGGCGAAGGCACCGCCGTGTCTGCACTGAACGCCGGCACGGCGGCCAGCAGCAAGGCCATCGTTGCGCCACTGCGGCAAAGCCATCCCTGGATTCCCTTCCGCATCACCCACCCCATCGTCCCTGGCGGCCACGCGGCGTGGCCAGCTTCGGCGCCACTGTACCTTGGCGGGCTGGATCCTGTGCAGTGCGGGTACTGTGCCTACTCCAGCGCCATTGCGCGCTTGACCGCCGCCTCGGCCAACGGCGCCATCACCGCATAGCCCTTCGCGGTGGGATGCACGCCGTCGTCGGCCAGCTGCGGATCCAGCCCTCCGGCGGCATTGGCCATCGGCGTGTAGTAGTCCAGATAGACCAGCTGCTTCGCATCGGCATAGCGCTTCAATGCCGCGTTCAATGCGCGCACCTTGGGCGCAGGTGCCGTGCCCGGCAACCACGGGTAATCGCTGACCGGCAGCACCGATGCCAGCACCACGGCAATGCCATGTGCACGAGCCAGGTCCACCATCGCGTGCAGGTTGTCTTCGATCATCGCCTGCGTGGACGGGCCGGTGTTGCCGGCGATGTCGTTGGTGCCAGCCAGGATCACCACCACCCGCGGCTTGAGTGCCAGCACGTCCTGCGGGAAACGCACCAGCATCTGCGCCGTGGTCTGGCCGCTGATCCCGCGATTGAGCCAACCCTTGCCGGGAAAGAACGTCGCGCTGCCCTCCCTGCCCCAGCCTTCGGTGATCGAGTCACCGAAGAGCACCACGCGTGGTTGCCCCGGTACGGCGGCAGGCAGTCGCGCGTTGGCATCGCGGTAACGCTGCAGTTCCGGCCAATCGGCCAGGCGCTGCTGCATGAAGCGCACCTCGTCCGGGCGCAGTCGCTCGACAGGTTCCACCAACAACGGGTTGACGGCGGGCACGTCGGCCGCCATCCCATGGGCGCTCATCGCGCTACCGAGGGCAACCGCGGCCAGGCCAGCGGACAAGGAACGCATGGGGTCTCTCCGTTGAATGTCTGCGCCAGTCTAGCGCGCGGCCCCGCGCTCAGCGTGCCGCCGACCGCGCCGCCACGCCGGTCACCTTGGCCGGCATCCACATGCCTGGCGTCCAGCCACTGGCGGCCAGGATCGCCTTCGGGTTGTCCTGCTGGATCAGCGCACGCACCGCGTCACGCTTGTCCTTGGCCTGCAGGTAATAGGCCTTGGCGATGCGATAGCCCACCCAGTAGCCCAGATCATAGGGTTCCTGCGAACCGGGCTTGTAGTTGTACAGCCACGGCGACAGATCGGTGCTGTCCACATCCAGTGCGAAGGCGCTTTCGATATGTACTTCCCGGCCACGGATCCAGGCCGCGTGGCGACCGTTGCCGACATTGCCGGAAATCAGCTCGCCGATGAACTCGGCGATGCCTTCGCCCAGTGAAACACGCAGCACCGTCGCATGCGGGTCGCCCGGCTCGACGTCGGTCAGGCCGGTCTGCTGGATGTGCACGTACTCGTGCGCGATCACGTGCACGAAGCGGTCCTGCACATTGGGATTCATGAAATCGGCTGCGCACAGCGCTTCCAGGCCGATGATCACCCCGCTCTTGGAGGTCAACCCGACCGGTCGGCCGCGGCCGACCGCGATGGTCACCGGCGGAAACGCGGCCTGCGGATAGATCGCCTGCAGGTTGCCGAACACCTGCACCAGGCGCTGCTTCACCGCCGGCAGCTCTGCAAGGCAACCGCGTCCCTGCGCATACACCCCGGGCTGGCTGGCAATGGCCTCGGCCATACGCTCGGGCGTGACCCGGCGCGCCTTCGCCAGTTCACCCAGGCCCGGACTGCCTTCGGCCAGGTAACCGGCCAGCTGGGCGATGCTGGGCTTGCCGCCGGTGCTGTCGTAGAGCGCGTAGAAGCGGCTGGCATCGGTGGTGAGGATCTGCGGCCCCGGCGGGGTTCCCGCCGACGCCACGCCGACCGCCCCGGCACAGGCCAGGGCAAGCAGGCAACGCAGGAAACTGGACATCGCTCCGTCCTTGGTGGAGTGCATGCGAAGCGCGCAATCTACCACTCCGCCCCGGCCACCGCAGCGGGCACATGCAGGCCCTTCGGGGCTGTGCCAGACTCACTCAGGCACCTGCCATGGATGATGGAGCACCGCACGATGATGATCGTTCCCGCGTACTGGGCCGAAGCCCGCCTGCAGGCCCGTTTCCGTGGCCGGCCGATGGTCGTGCGCCGCTTCGGTTGGTCCGACGAGGGGCCTGCCCAAGCTCAGGCCCACGCCGACGCACGTGCCCATGAAGCCCTCAACGCCATCATCGCCGGGCAGGTGCTGCCGCGTCGCGAAGTGCGCAGCAACTACGGTGTGGAGGGCGTGCCGATCCGCGAGCAGATCGTGCAGCGCGATGGCGATGTCATCATCACCCGCAACAGCTATGGCGCGCTGTGCCTCAACAGCCCCGACGTGCTGTTCGCCGACATCGACCATGCGCAGCCACCGGCTGGATGCGTGATACCGGCCATCGTCGCTGCGCTCGTGCTGCTTGCCGGCGCCGTCATCGGCACCGTGCTCTGGCATTGGCTGGTGGGCCTGGTACTGGGCGTGGTGGCAGTGCTGCTGGTCAACGCGGCACTGCTGATGCGGCGGAAGCAGCGCCTGGCCGCTGCCGGCGGTGCTGAAGGGCTTGCGCTGAAGCGCGTGGACGCCTTCAGCGAGCAGCATCCCGATTGGCATCTGCGCGTCTACCGCACCCCGGCGGGGCTGCGCGTGCTGGCGATGCATGCCACGTTCTCACCCGAGGACGAGCAGCTCCAGGCATTCTTCAAGGCACTGGGCACCGACACCCTGTACGCGCGCATGTGCCGGCTGCAGCATTGCTTCCGTGCCCGACTGACACCGAAGCCGTGGCGCGTCGGCCTGCGTTATCGCATCAGGCCACCGGTGGCTGCGTGGTCAGCCGAACAGGCCAACAACCCGGACCGGTTGGCCTGGATTGCCGATTACGAAAAGAAGAGTGCCGGCTTCGCCGCCTGCGCCTACCTGCGCAGCTTCGGTGATACCACCCGGGTGCATGCCAAGGCCGAGCATGTGCGTGACCTGCATGACCGGCTGTCACGCGCCCAGGATCGCCTACCGCTGGCGTGAGAGTGGCAGGCGCTCAATCAGCGCCCTGCACGAACGGCTGCCCTGCCAAGGTAGTGCCCAGCTGCACCGCGATCTGCTGCCCGCCCTTCTCGAAGGTTGTCGCGCACTGCTTTCCGCCCTTCTGGCATCCGACTTCCGGAAAGCCCTCAAGTGACTCGGGGGCGCCCTGTGCCGGACTCGCCTGCCAGCCTGCCGCATCCAGCAGGCGCTTGGCCTTGGCATAGGGCATGCCGGCGACGATGCCCAATTGCGTCAGCTCAGCAGGAAACGACTGGGCATGGGCGGTTGAAACCAGGGCCAACGACAACGTTGCAGCAAGGAGAATGGCTTTCATCGCAGTGACCTGAAACGAGCTATCAGGTTCAGCCTAGATCATTTGCGTGGCGTGCGAATGTGCCGGTAACACGCCGTTACCGTGTCTCCACGGTTGATTTCAGGACATGCGCAATTGATCACATGGCGGATTCCCTGCCCCTGGCGCCACAGTCCAGCGACTCCATCGCGAGATCCCTGCGCAGCCGGTCATGCAACCAGCGCGTCTGGAAACGCCTGCGTGAGTCTTCCCCTTCCGGCAGCAGGGCAATCACCGCTTCGCTCAGTTCCGGGTGCCACTGCTCCTGCGCGTTGTCCAGGTCCTGCTGCTCGAAAACCACCGAGGGCAGGCGTTTCCAGGGCAGCATCATTACCTTCTGTGAGGTCGACACCAGCACCACATCCGGACGCCCCGGCCGGCTCACGACAACCGTCATCATCGGCACATCATCGGTCCAGAGCCCGGAGAAATGCCGGTCGACACGCGACTGCAGGCTCCGTCCGGACAGCGCCTTGCGCGCCCACGCGCGCTGCTGTGCGAACGAGCAGGCATCCGTGTCCAAGCTGTGCAGCCCCGGGTCCAGGGACAGTATTTCGGCGCGATCCAGCCGCGAAGCGATCCGCTGCACCGCGGCCGCCCTGGTCAGCGGGGCGGTCTGCAGCGCGGTGTCGAGCGCCGCCATGGCGCCAAACGGCAGCAGCTCCGGCAATCGCGCCTTGCCGTCGGGCCTCTCCACCACCTGCACGCGGGTGGTCAGGCCATAGGCATCGCGCCGGATCACCCAGTGCTCCGATACCGAGCCCCAGCCGTACCAGTCGTATCTCACATCGACGCTCATCTGTGGCTGTGCCGCCATCGCCGCAGACGATGCGCACACCGCTGTCAGTCCCAACAACCAAGTCTTCATGGAGCTGCCTTGCCTCTGGGGTTCCGACGAACGGCAGCCGAGCATGGGCTCGGCTCTACAGAATGCAGGAAGGCCGCTCTGAGGCGGCCTTCCTGTTCCTTCACTTGGCGTTCTTCACGTAGGTATCGAACCAGTTCAGCATTTCCGCCACCAACTGTTCGTTCGATTCCAGCGCGGTGTACCAGTGCGGCTCGTTCGGCAGCATCACCAGCCGGGTGGTGCCGCCGTTGCCGCGGATCGCCTGGTACAGCTTGCGCGACTGGAACGGCTCGGTGCCCGGGTTGGCGTCGTCCTCGCCGTGGACCAGCAGCAGCGGCAGCTTGATCTTGTCGGCATAGAAGAACGGCGAGGCCTTCAGGTACACGTCCTGCGCCTGCCACACCGAGCGACGCTCGTTCTGGAAGCCGAACGGGGTAAAGGTCTTGTTGTACGAACCGCTGGTCGCCACACCGGCCTTGAACAGCTTGGTGTGCGCGATCAGGTTGGCGGTCATCAGGCCGCCGTGGCTGTGGCCGGTCACGCCGATGCGGTTGCGGTCAACCACGCCCATGTCCACGGCCTTGTCCACCGCCGCCTTGGCGTCGGCTTCCAGCTGCTCCAGGTAGGTGTCGTAGGCGTTCTTCGGATCGCCCACGATCGGGAACGAGGCGTTGTCGATGATCGCGTAGCCGGCCAGCAGCATCAGGCGGTACGGCTGCAGGCGGGTGAAGGTCTGCTGCGAACCGGACACCTGCCCCGCCTGCGCGGCGTTGGCGAAGTCGGCCGGATAGGCGTACAGGATCGCCGGCACGCGCTGGCCTTCCTTGTAGCCCGGCGGCGTGTACAGGGTGAACGACAGGTCCACGCCGTCGGCGCGCTTGTAGGTCACCAGCTGCTTCTTGATCTGGCGCACTTCCGGTGTCGGGTCGACCAGCTTGGTCAGTGCGGTCGCGGTGGACGCGAACTGCGCCTCGCCGGCCTTCGCATCAGCCACCGCCTCACCCTGCTGGCGGACGAAGGCATTCGGCGGATCGATCACCGACTGATGCCAGGTCAGGTAGCGGCCCGGCGTGTTGCTGAAACCGAGGAACTGTTCGTAGGCGTCTGCACTGCTGCGGAACAGGCGCTCGCTCTTCAACGTGGCCAGGTCCAGGCGGTCGAGGAACGGACGGTCGCCCTGCGGCGAGGCACCGCGGCCGCTGAGGAACACATGGTTGCCCTCACGGCGCACCACCTGCGCGCCATTCGGCAGGCGGGTGAAGACCAGATTGCCAGGGTTGCCGTACAGCTCATCGCTGGACATGTCCCACAGCAGGCGGCCTTCCTTCTTCGGCTGGTCCACATCCACGATGCGGGTCTGCATCCAGTGACGATTCTCGTCGTTCTCGTACTGGAAGGCCACGGCCGGATCGGCGGTCCACGCGAAGCCTTCGAAGCGCTGCGCGGTGCGGGTGATTTCGGTCGGCTTGCCGTTGAACGGCGCCTTCAGCATCAGCACGCGATCGCGATGCGGCACGTTGACCTTCCAGTCGCCCTTGTCTAGCGCTTCGGCGTAGACCAGGGTAGCCGGATCGGTGGCGCGCCAGTCGAAACCGCGCGGGCCTTCCGGCACGCCGTGCACCGGCACGCGGTCGGCCAGCGGGAGGCTGGCGATCGGCGTGCTGCGGCCACTGCTGATATCCAGCACGGCCACGTCGTTGGCGAAACGCTGGTAGGTCACCGCGTGCGAATACGGTGCCTTGATCGATTCAGTCAGCACGTGCACGCCATCGGGCGCGGCGCTGACTTCGTTGAACAGTGCCGGCTGCCCGACCGGGCGCACGCTGCCTGCGGCGGTATCTACCACGGCCAACTGCGAGGCACCGTAGTAAGCGAACAGCTTTTCGTCGTGCACGCTGGTCAGCGTGTCGCGGGCCTCATAGGTGCTGCTCTCGCCACTGCTGCCCAGCGACTCCTGTGCATCCGGGCCGGTCGGTACGCCGCCGTTGGAAGGTGCCGGGCCCTGGTTGGCCGGTACCAGTTTCACCAGCAGATTCTGGCTGCCGCCCAGCCACTGCACGGTGTAGCCGAAGATCGGGTTCAGCTGCACGTTCGGCACCTGCTTCACCTGCCCGGTGGCCGCATCGCCCACCCACAGCTGCACGCTGGTATCGACCGCATTCTGGAAGGCGAAATGGCTGCCATCGGCCGACCACAGCGCGCCGGTGGCACAGCCCTGCGGCAGGTTGACCTTGGTCTCCTTGCCACTGCCGATGTCGACCAGGGTGAAGTCGGCCACGCAGGCCGGAATGCCGTAGCCACCCGGGGTGTCATGGCGGCTGCGGTTCTTCGGCTCCAGCCGCACGCCGGCCAGCTTCAGGTAGGGCTGGGCCACGCGGCTGATCGAGGGGTAGGTCTGCGCGGTGGTCAGCAGCAGGCGCTGGCCGCCCGGGGCCACGTTCGGCGCCGGCGGTGGCGGTGCCTTCAGCACCTTGAGCAGGTGTTCCGGCGGCTTGGCGTAGTCGGCCAAGGCCGGGCCAGCGGCCAACAGGCCGACGGTGGCAACGGCAACAGCCGCCGCCAGAGAGGTTCGACGGATCAGCATCCTTATCCCCTGGGTGTGAATGGGTACCCGGAATCGGGCATGGACCCGAATCTAGCACCGCAGGGGATGGGATGAATGGGCCGGAAGGGCTAGAGGCCGGATGGGGCAAAGTGGGACACGTCCGGAGAGGCCGGCGATGGACCGGCATCTGCCAGGCGTGGTCTGTCGTCACTGCTGGGCGTGCAGGTCCCAGGCGGTCAGGTAATCGGGGTCGACCACGATCATGCCACTGTTCCGCATGCGGTATTCGCCTGGCTCGGCCCGCTGGTACTGGTCGAGCATGGGCGGCAGGTAGCGCTCATGACCATCGTCTTCGTCGGCCAGCACCACGCCTTCGTCGGCGCTGATGCGCAGCACGGTGCCCGCGTACTGCTCCAGACCCTGCACTTGGCCGTCGCCACCATAGCGGGTGACACCCACCAGCACGACCTTGCCGATCATTTCCTCGGCCTTGGCATCGTCCAGTGGGGGCAGCATGGCATTGAATTCGTCGTTCATCGGTGCACCTCCAAAGCCTGTGGGGATAGCGTGGGTTCGGCGGTCCCACGCTGCCAGCGTCGACGGCAACGCAGGAATCTCTCTCGGGGCGCAAGTAGCTGGATCGCAGGCCCGACCGGGCAACGCGGGGGTGCGATGGGTGAAAGGTGTCTGGAACTTGGCTGGAACTGCGGCGGATGGCCATCTGCGCCGATGGCGGGACCGTGTCAGGTCAAGATCAACACCACGCGTTGCGTTGCATACACGGTGAAGCGTGACAGCTGCACTGTAGTGGCATGAGCGCCTCCTGTTGAAGGTCACACGCGGGTGCGTTGCTCCGTTGGAACGAATGCTGCCACTCCACGCGGAAGGAACAAGTGAAGATTGCAGGCGACCTGCAACAAGCGGTTCGCGCGGTACCCGTTCATTAAGCTGGCGCCCCGCTCTGCTGCGGCACGCCTGCCCTGGCAGGACGCTAGAATGCGTCCATGCGCACCGTACATGCCCTCCGCTACATCACCCCGTTACGGGAAGGCGGCTCCCTGCCCGCCGTGGTCGAGACCGACGACGACGGCATGGCCGTGCTGAAATTCCGTGGAGCCGGCCAAGGCCCGAAGGCGTTGATCGCCGAGCTGATCGCCGGCGAGATGGCACGCACGCTGGGCCTGCCGATTCCGGAAATCCTGTTCGTCGAGCTGGACCGCGAGTTCGCCCGCACCGAGCCCGACCCGGAAATCCAGGAGCTGATCCGCGCCAGCGAGGGCCTGAACCTGGGCCTGGACTATCTGCCCGGTGCAATCAATTACGACCCGGCCGCGATGCCTGTGGATGCCGAGCTGGCCTCGCGCATCGTCTGGTTCGATGCATTCACCAGCAACGTCGATCGCACCACCCGCAACCCCAACCTGATGGTATGGCATCGCAAGCTGTACCTGATCGACCACGGTGCGGCCATGTACTTCCACCACGACTGGGCCAGCGCCGGCGATGCCTGCGAGAAGCCGTTCGTGCTGATCCGCGACCACGTGCTGCTGTCGTTCGCCAGCCGCATTGCCGAGGTGGACGCAGAACTGGCTGCGTGCCTGACCGATGCCGAAATCGAGCGCATCGTTGGCCTGGTGCCGGACAGCTGGCTGGTGGACGAACCGGCGTTCGACAGCCGACAGGCCTATCGCCAGGGCTATATCGACTATCTCAAGCACCGCCTGAAAGTGCGTGCAGTGTTCGTGCAGGAGGCCATCCGTGCCCACGCTGCACACGTATGACTATGCGGTCATCCGCGTCGTGCCGCGGGTGGAACGCGAGGAATTCATCAACGTCGGGGTGATCGTCTCCTGCCCTGGCGCGCGCCATCTGGAGGCGGCCATCGAAATCGATCCTGAGCGCCTGCGTGCCTTCGCACCGGCGCTGGACCAGGACGCGCTGCAGCCATGGCTGGATGCAATCGTGGCCATCTGCCGTGGCGACGCCAGCGCCGGACCCATCGCAAAGCTGCCCGCGCGCGCCCGCTTTCATTTCCTCACCGCCAAGCGCAGCTCGGTTGTACAGATGTCGAGCACGCATGTCGGCCGCACTGCGGACCCGGCGGGTGTGGTGGAACACTTGATGACGAAGATGGTGCGGGTACCGGAATGAACGGCACCTGCCGCGTTCACAGTGGCAACCTTCGCGCGATGTAGTTGACCACATTGCCGATCGCATCCGGATCGACATTGGCCAGGCCAACGATCACGTAGCCCTGCGCCGGCAGCACCACGATGGCACTGTTCGATCCGGGCGCACCGCCTTCGTGGCCGTACTGATGCTCCCTGCCCTCGCCCTGAACCACGAAACCAAAGCCATACCAGCCCTTGTGGTTCTGCGCCGTGGTGGCCTGCTGCAGCAATGCAGGTGAAACCAGCTTCCCGCCTTGCAGTGCCTCGGCGAATTTCACCATATCGGCCACTGTGCTGTAGCCACCACCGGCCGACATGCCGCGCCAGGGCAGCGACTTCGTTTCACGGACCCATTGCCCATCGTGCTTCGTGTAAGCGACGGCACGCTTTGGAACGCTCGCTGTTTCCGGCTCGAAGCCGGTGCCGGTCATGCCCACCGGGTGCAGGATGTGCTCCTCCACATATGCGTAGTACGACTGCCCCGATACCGCCTCGATGATGCGTCCCAATACGATGAAGCCATAGTTGGAGTAGCTGTCCTGGCTGCCGGGCGTGAACTGCGGCGCATCCCTGGCGAACCGCTGCACGTAGTCATCCAGCGTCTTCAGGGACGCGGAATACTGTTCGAAACCATCGCCAAAGAAGTCCCCCAGGCCACTGGTGTGTGACAGCAACTCGCGCACGGTCACGCTGCTGGCGACAGCCTTGTTCGGATAGTCCGGCAAGTGCTTGCCGATCGTGTCATCGAGACTGAGCCTGCCATCCTGCACCAGCTGCAGGATGGCCACGGCGGTGAACATCTTGTTGGAGGACGCAAGGCGGAACTGCGTCTCCACGCCCACTGCAATTCCAGTGCTGCGATCGGCATCACCACCGCGCCAGTCCAGCAGCACCTTCCCATTCTGTGCCACCTGCAACGCGCCCGACAGCGCGTCCTGTGCCCGCAGCGCCTCCAGCTTTGCTGTGACGTCGGCCATCAGGGCAGGCAATGCAACCCGTGCCGGCTTGTGCTTGTCCGGCGTTTCAGTGCCCTCGATCTGGAACTGCATCAGGTGCGACGGATTGGCCGGGTCCATGACGGCGGTCACCCACATCGCGCGTTCGTTCATCTGGCCCATCACCAGCAGCTTCGCTTGGCCGGGTGCACTCTCGGTTGATTCGAGTACGCGCAAGGGGCCTGTGCTTTCGCGGAACTCGAGATAGTCCTTGGGACCGCTGCCTTGCTTCTTCGCGTATCTATCGGCGAATGCCTGCAACCCCTCGAGGCTGCCCGCATTGAAGGCCGCAAGCCAGTCACCGATGGCGTCCTGCGCATGCGGATGTGCACGCACGCTGGAGGCGGCGCCCACTGCCGGAACAGCCCAAAGCGTCATCAGCACCGAACAGGCCAGTACTTTGCAGAGCAGCAGGCATCCAACAGCCTTCATGGCAGTTCCTTTGCGGGTATCCCTGGGCGCATCCTAGATCATGGAACCGCCCGCTGCATCCATGCCAGGGACCCTGCCGCAGCACCTCAGCCGTGACGATGAACGCCTCGATGCGATGCCAATCGCCCCGCTCATGCGGCAGCGATTCCACGCCCATGCCGATCTGGTACCTCACCGCATCCGGGCCGTCGCGCCAGTAGTACGGCGCGCCATTGCTCCAGCCGCAACAGGCGTAGCGCAATGCAGGCATGCCAAAGGTCTCGCGCAGATAGGCTTCCACCTTCACTGCCTGGGTACCTGGAACGCGGTAGTGGGCCTGCATGGGTTTCATGCAGGACGCGTCGTCCTGGCTGCAGCCGCTGTATTCCAGGCCCGCAGGCTTCCGGCCCATCGCCTGCAGGAAATCCTGGCATTCGATATCCGGTCGCGCCAGGCCATCCGCATGCCCCTGCGCTTCCCATGCGGCCAGCGCCTGCGCAGGCGTCTGCTGCGCAATCACGTTGGCGGCGAACAGCAATGCCGCCAGCCCCAGCAGCAAGCGCGCGCTACGCAGCGGCAACCGGCCAATCGTCTCAGGGCGATCCTTCGCAGGTAGTCACAGGAATGCCAACCGATGCCGTGCTATCGCCGTGCCATCGTCTGCTCGCTGAAGCGTGCCACGCAGAAGTCCAGGAAACTGCGCAGCTTGGGCGTCAGCTGGCGGTCGCGCGGGTACACCAGGTTGATCCACGTCGACACCGGCACGTAGTCCGGCAGCACTTCCACCAGTTCACCACGCGCCAGCGCGGCGGCAAGCATTTCATGGGGCTGCAGGATCAACCCCAGCCCTCCGACTGCCGCGGTCAGCAGCGGCTCGGCCTGGTTGACCATGAAGCGGCTGGACACCGGCACGCTCAGCACGCTGCCGTCAGCATCGCGGAAACTCCAGCGCGTGCGGATGATCGAATGGGCGAAGCCCAGGCACTCGTGCCGACTCAGATCGGCCGGATGGACAATGGCTGGGCGCGATGCGAGGTACGCCGGCGATGCACACAGCACCAGCGGATACGGCCCCAGCCGTCGCGCCACCAGCCCACTGTCGGCCAGATCACCGGTGCGGAACACCAGATCAAAGCCGTCCTCGACGATGTCCACCAGGCTGTTGGACAGGTTCAGATCAACCTGCACGTCCGGGTACTGCTGCAGGTAGGCCACCACCGCCGGCCCCAGTGCATGCACGCCGAAGGTGACCGGTGCGCTGACGCGCAGGCGCCCCATCGGCCGCCCGCGCGCCACTTCGGCCAGCTGCTCGGCGCCTTCCACCTCCTCCAGGATCACCCGCGCACGCGCCAGATAGGCCTGGCCGAAGTCGGTCAGGCTCTGCTTGCGCGTGGTGCGGTTGAGCAGGCGCACGCCCAGGTGTTGTTCCAGCGACTGCACGTGTTTGCCGACCAGCTGCGGCGACAGGTCCAGCGCGTCGGCGGCAGCGGCGAAGGAGCCGACCTCGGCCACTTTGACGAAGGTCCGCAGGGGAGCGATCAGGTCCATTGCAAACAATTGGTTTTCAATGAAACGCCAGATTACCCCTTATTCTGGAGGCAGGCCACGCGCACAGTAGCCTCCACCTTTCCGCCGGCCCCAGCGCCGGCCTTGCCCAGGAGCCCCCCATGAGCCAGGTTGTCCGCATCCACGAATATGGCAGCGCCGATGTGCTGCGCATCGACGACATCGATGTTCCCGCCCCCGCCGCCGACGAGGTCCAGATCCGGGTCAAGGCCATCGGCCTGAACCGTGCCGAGGTGATGTTCCGCAACGGCGCCTATCTGCAGGAGGCGCAGTTCCCCAGCCGGCTGGGCTATGAAGCGGCCGGCATGGTCGAGGCGGTCGGCAGTGCGGTGAGCGGATTCACTGCTGGCGATGCGGTGAGCGTGGTGCCGCCGCTGGACATCGCCCGCTGGGGCACCTACGGCGAGCTGGCCAACGTGCCGGCACGACTGGTGGTCAAGCACCCGCAGGCGCTGGGCTTCGAAACGGCGGCTGCGGTGTGGATGCAGTACGTCACCGCCTGGGGCGCACTGTTGGAGCAGGCGCAGCTGGCCGCCGGGGATTCCGTCATCATCACCGCTGCCAGCAGCAGCGTCGGCCTGGCCGCGATCCAGATCGCCAATGCAGTGGGTGCCACGCCGATTGCGGTGACCCGTGGCCCGGGCAAGCGCCAGGCCTTGCTCGATGCCGGTGCCGCCCATGTCATCGCCACCCAGGAACAGGACCTGGCAGCCGAAGTGGCGCGCATCACCGGCGGTGCCGGCGCCCGCGTGGTGTTCGACCCGATCGGTGGCCCGCAGTTCGTGCCGCTGACCGAGGCAATGGCCCGTGGCGGCATCCTGCTGGAATACGGCGCGCTGAGCAGCGAACCCACCCCGTTCCCGTTGTTCAACGTGCTGGGCAAGTCGCTGACGCTGAAGGGCTACCTGTACTCGGAAATCGTCTCCGACGATGCCGCGCTGGCACGTGCCAAAGCGTTCATCGTCGACGGCCTGGACAAGGGCACGCTGGCGCCGAAGATCGCGAAGGTGTTCCCCTTCGCACAGATCCAGGACGCCCACCGCTACCTGGAATCGAACGAACAGATCGGCAAAGTGGTGGTGACGCTGTAAACACCCTGCCGGCAGCGACGGACCCACTGCGGGCACGTCGCTGCCGCAGGCTCAGGCCATTGAAGGCCCGCGGTTCTCATGCTGGCGGCTTTCGAGGGTGAGCTGGTGCTCGCGCTGCCGGTTGTCACCGGCCAGATCATTCACCGTTTCCTCCATCGAGCGCGCCGGCTGTGCCGTATCCACACTGGCGCGCTCACCGGGAATCAACCCGGCAACCCACAGGCGGTCTCCGGCCATCATCACCCGGTCGACGCGCGCGGCATCATCGATGCCGTTGCGCTTGGACTCCAGCACTGCCTGCATGACGTGCTCGTCGCCGATGGTGCCAGGTACCCCCTGGCGGATGCGCTCGAACAGCGCGGCGTCCCTGGGCGACAGCGATTCCATGCCATTGGGCTGCGGTGCGGGCTCCGGCGCGGCCGGACCAGCGACCGGTGCATTCGCCGCTGCCTGCTGCCGCGCCTGCACCTGCTCCGGCTGGAACTCCGCCCGCGTATAGGGCGGACGCTGCGGCGGCCAGTTCTCCGCGCGGTCGAACTCGGTGGTCGGCGCATGCTCGCGAGCGACGGCGGCATCGTTCAACTGCCGGCGCGCATCCGTGTCGATGACGCCGCCGGGGCGCAGCGGCAGGCCATAGTCCTGCTGGAAGTTGCGCATGGCCGCCTGCATGCCGGCATCAAACGTGCGCGCATCGCGCTCGGCACGTGGGTTCGGTTCGGTCAGGTACCCTAACGCCTCCAGCTGCCGGCGCATTTCGAACACCGGCTCGCCCTTCTCACCGGGGCCCAGGTTGCCGTCGGCCAGCGGCCCGGTCAGGTCGGTCACCGTCCGGCGCTTGAAGTCCGGATCGACCGCCAGCGTGTCGCTGCGCATGCGTTCCAGCAGCGCAGCGTCGATGCGGCCATTGGCCGGGCTGATACCCCGCTCGGTCTGGAAGCGGCGCACGGCCTGCTCGGTGGAGGCGCCGAAATCACCGTCGGGCTTGATCGCGGCATTGGCGTTGTTGCGGATGTCCAAGCGCTGCAGGTACTGCTGCGCTTCCAGCACGTGCTGGTTGGCGTCACCCCGGTGCAGGTCCATCGCCCCGGTGGGCGCCTGGGGGGTCGTCACCGGCATCTGGAAGCCTGGTTGCTGCACACGCTGGACCAGGCCGGCAACCTGGGATTCCCACTCAGTGGCCCGTGCGGCGATGGCGTCTGGATAGGGACTGCCGTTGTTCAGCTCACCGCCATTGACCGAGGCCCGCGCCTGCCGGTAGTCGGCATGGTTGGCGTTGACGTTGTCGGACAGCCGCGCACCGAACAGGCCGTCGCGCATCCCCACCACCAGCACCTTGGTGGCGATGTCTGCCTGGGCAGCCCGTTCCGGATGCTCGACCAGCTCGCGGCCGATCCCCAGCGCCTCGCCCAGCCGCTCGTAGTTGTTGACGTGGGTGAGGTGGGCAAAGCCCCGGCCGAAATACTCCTCGCCGCCGAAGTAGCGCAGATCCACCGCCTGCTTCCTGCCCCAGTCTTCCTCCGGCGCGGCGAAATCACGCGATTCGTGCTGCGCCGTGGCCAGCACATAGGCAATCTGCCGATGGTCGGTAATGCCGTTGTCGATGCAGGTACGCACGATCATCTCGACCGACTGGTCCCGGGTCAGGCCGAAGCCCGACCCACCTTTTCCATAGCCTTCGCTCATCCTTCAGCTCTCCAGTTCCGGAACGCATCCATTCGTCGGGGGAAGACCTACTTCAGCAGGTCCGGTTCGGTCGGGACCTCGCCCCTGCAGGTGTCATAGCGGCGCTGCAGCAACGTGCGCGTGCCGGTTCCGCGCAGCTGGATGACCTTGTCCTCGCGCTCGCACGGGCTGACCTTCGCGCGAAGCACGAACCGCCCATTGTCGATATGGTCGATGTCGCGCCCACCGATGGCCGCTTCCAACGCCTTGGCACGCACATAGCGGTTGCGCTTGGCATCGAACAGGTAGAACGCATGCACCGGAACGTTGTAGACACCGCTGTTGTCCTGCCACACCTGCAGGTCCGGCACGCCATCACCATTGAAATCCGAAACGGTCAGCAGCACGGCGGTCGCACCCTGGGCACCGGTGCCGGCGCGGGTCAGGCGCGGCTGCACGCCCGTGACCACCACGTTGCGCCCACCACGGGTCACGCCCATGCTTCGCACCTGGCAGGTCGTCACGTTGTCGGTGCCGCTGCAATCGGTCACCTGGAAGACCACCTGCAGTGCCGGTGTGAGCCTGCCCTCGCCGGGCCGCAGGACGATCCTGCCCTGCTTGTCGGGCGCGGCATCGGCGGCATGCACAGCGGCCTGCGCCGGCGCCGGGGCCGCCTTGGCTTCCGCCACCAGCGCCGCCGCACCGCCGCCCTGCAACTGGCGGGCACGCAGCAGGGTCATGTGCGTGCGGCACTGCTGTGAATCCAGCTGGGCAACGGCCGTGCTGCCTTCCGGGCACCGGTTGTCGCGCTGGCGCAGCCATTGCCGCTGCAGATCGCGCAGCACCTGCTGATCACTGGCGGTCAGTGCGGAGCGCGCCGCGCTGTAGGCGGCATTGAGTGCATCGTCGTGCACCTTGAGTTCAGCGTCGGCACAACGGCGACGGGCGTCCAGCGCGGTGCCTGCGGCCGCCATGCAAGGCGCATGAGCGGGGCTCAGAGAGCGCGCATCGCCTGCGATCAGTTCGGCACCGCTGGGCACCTTGCGTGCCGCGGGCTGGGGCGACGCCTGCGCGCTTGCCCACAGGCAAGGGCCAAGCAGAAGCAGTCCTGCCAGCAGCCGGGTGGCACGCCCCGGCAGGCGTTCGGAGTTCAGCATGCGTTTCCTTCCCTGGGGGCGTTGGCCGGCCCCGTCCTGTTCCGATGATGGATGCTGCCCGGTCGCCAGCGCAACTTCAGCGACAGCGGTCACAGCCCGTAGGCCGCACTCAGGCCGGCAGCGCTATTTCGGCAGTGCGTAGGCCATCACGTAATCGCCGTTCGGGGTTTCCATGAAATGGTGGCCGCCAGCCATGATCACCACGTACTGGCGCCCGCCCTGCGCGTACACCATCGGATTGGCCTGGCCACCCGCGGGCAGCTTGGCATGCCACAGCTCCTTGCCGGTCTTCAGGTCGATGGCGCGCAGCAGGTCATCAGTGGCGGCGGCGATGAAGATCAGGCCGCTGGCGGTGACTACCGAACCGCCATTGTTCGGCGTGCCGATCTCGATGGGCAGGCCCGAACGGATGCCGAATGGTCCGTTGCCGCGCGCACTGCCGAACGGACGGTCCCACAGCAGCTTGCCGGTGCGCAGGTCGATGGCCCGGATGCCGCCATAGGGTGGCTGCTTGCACAGCAGACCAGTGAAAGGCAGGCGCCAACCGGCGTTCACCTGGATGGCGTAGGGCGTGCCCACCTGTGGGTCGCCCGCGCCTTCGGCGCCGCCCTTGTCGAACCGGACCTTCTCGCGTGGCAGCCAGCCCAGCCTGTCGGCCTCGGCGCGTGGCACCAGCCGGTTGTAGTTGGGCATGTCGTTGTAGTTGGCCACGATCACGCCGCGGCGTGTATCGATGGACACACTTCCCCAATCCGAACCGCCGTTGTAGCCGGGATATTCGATGGAATGGCGATCACTGCTCGGCGGGGTGTAGAAGCCTTCGTAGTACGCCTTGCGGAACTGGATGCGGCAGATCAGCTGGTCGACCGGGGTGATGCCCCACATGTCGCGCTCGGTCAGGTCATGCTGCCGGCGCAGCGTGTGATACAGCGAGAACAGCTGCCTGGGTGAGCGTTGTTCCGGTTCGACACCGCCGACCGGCACCCTGCGCTCTTCGGCGGCGGTCAGCAGCTGGCCGTTGCGGCGGTCAAGGATGTAGAGATCACCCTGCTTGGTCGGCAGCAGGAGCGCCGGCACCTTGCCAGCCGCCGTCGGGTAATCGATCAGGCTGGCCTGCGAACCCAGGTCGTAGTCCCACACATCCTTGCGCACCGCCTGGAAATGCCAGGCCGGCTTGCCCGTGGCCACATTGATCGCCACCAGCGACGTCGCGTAGCGGTTCTGGTTTTCCGTGCGTGAGCCACTCCAGTAATCGCCAGCGGAATTGCCCAGCGGCAGATAGACCAGCCCCAGCGCCTCATCACCGGTCGCGGTGGTCCACATGTTCGGCGTGCCGCGCGTGTAGGTCTGCTCATGCGGCGGCAAGCCGCTGCGTTCGGGCTGGTCCATGTCCCACGCCCAGCGCAGCTTGCCGGTGATCGCATCGTAGGCCTGGATCACGCCCGACGGCGCGTCGCGGCGCTGACCATCCAGCACCTGGTGGCCGGTGACGATCACCCCGCGCACGATGGCCGGTGGCGAGGTGATCGACACATAGCCCGGTGGCACCTCGCCCATGCCCAGAGTGATGTCGACCTGGCCGTTGTTGCCGAAATTCGCACAGGGGCGGCCACTGTCGGCATCCACCGCGATGATGCGCCCGTCCAGCGTGCCCTCGATGATGCGCGCCCAGCATGCCGGACGACTGCCCGGTGCAGCGCTGCGGGTGGCACTGGGCGGCGGTTCCGGCAACGCCAGATCAGCAGCGGCATCGGCCAATGCGGCATCGGCGAGGATCGGCGTGGCCGGTTGCTCGTAATAACTCACGCCACGGCAGGCGGCGGTGTATGGAATCGAAGCGTCCTTTACCTTCGGATCGAACCGCCACACTTCCTTGCCGCTGGCCGCATCCAGTGCGATCAGGCGGTTGCGGGCGGTGCACAGGTACAGACGGTCGCCGATCTTCAGTGGCGTGGTTTCCGCACCCCAGCGCTTCTTCGGCATATCGCCGGTGCGGAACTGCCAGGCCAGCTGCAGCGTGGCCACGTTGGCCGGGGTGATCTGCTGCAGCGGCGAATAGCGGGTGGCGGCATTGCTGCGCCCCCACGCCGGCCAGTCCCCTTCGGCAGGCTGGTCGGCCGGCTGCAGGCCGGTGGTGTCGCGGGTCGGTTCCAGCCCGACGCTGGCCGCGCCTTCCGGGAACGGCTGGTGCCCGTCCACTTCGCCGTGCGGCGCGAACGCCAATCCGAAGGCAGCGACGAACACCAGCATCAGCACGCCGGCCACGCTGCGCGACAGGCGCCTGGAAACCGGTTGGTGGAGGGTGGGCGCCAGCAGCGCCAGCACGATGCCAAGCGCGGTCACCAGGCCGAGCCGCGGTACCCAGCGCCAGTAGTCGCTGCCCGACTCCCACCAGGTCCACAACAGCGTACCGGCGAACACCAGCGCATACAGCAGCGCGCCGCTGCGGCGATTGCCGAACAACAGGAGGCCACTGGCCAGCAGGCCGGCCCCGGCGATGGCGTAGTACGCCGAGCCGCCCAGGCTGAGCAACCACGCGCCGAGCCCGCCGATGACCAGGCCGAGCAGGACCAGCAGCAGCGACAGCACGGTAACGAGAGGATGCCGGGAGGCGCGGACGGGAGCAGGAGCGGACGGCGGCGTGGCGGACATCGTCGATCTCCGGGGGCAGCATGCGCCGTTATCCCACCGCCGACGTGAAGCGCGCGCGTATGTGCGGCATCCGGATACGACGACGCCGGCACAGGGCCGGCGTCGTCGCGTAGCTCAACCTTGCGGCAGGATCACTCCTGCGCGGCGTCCTCGCTGCTGGAAGCCGCCGGGGCGCCATCGGTCGTGGTCGCGGCCGGGGCCGGGCCAGGCACTGCCACCTCATCCTCGTCCTCGTCGATCGAGGCATCCATGCGCTCCACCGCCTGCAGCTTCTCGTCCTTGGACAGGCGGATCAGGGTCACGCCCTGGGTGTTGCGGCCGACGCGGCTGATTTCCGAGCCACGCGTACGCACCAGGGTGCCACCATCGGAGATCAGCAGGACTTCGTCGCTGGAGCCCATCAGCACTGCGGCGACCAGCTTGCCGTTGCGCTCGGTGGTCTGGATGCCGATCACGCCCTGCGTACCACGGCCCTTGCGCGGGTAGTCCGGCAGCGGGGTGCGCTTGCCGTAGCCGTTCTCGGTGGCGGTAAGGATGTACTGAACGCTGGCGTCGTCGGCGCCGTCGATCACCGCGTCGCCATTGGCAGCGGCTTCCTCGACACCGCTGTCGTCCTCGTTCTCGTCCTCGCTGCCACCGGCACTTTCGGCCACGATCAGGCTGACCACTTCCTCGCCGGCCGGCATCTTGATGCCGCGCACGCCGGTGGCAGTACGGCCCATCGAGCGGACCTTGTCCTCACCGAAGCGCACGGTCTTGCCGTTGGAGGCGAACAGCAGGATGTCACGCTGGCCGTCGGTCAAGCCGACGCCGACCAGCGCATCGCCCTCGTCCAGGTTGATCGCGATCTTGCCGCGGGCCAGGCGGAAGGCGAACTCGCTCAGCGGGGTCTTCTTGACCGTACCGTTCTTCGTGGCGAAGAACACGAACTGGCCATCGGCGTACTCGCGCACCGGCAGCACGGCCTGCACGCGTTCGCCCGGCTCCAGCGGGATCCAGTTGATGATCGGACGGCCGCGGGCGTTGGAACCGGCTTCGGGCAGCTGGTAGACCGGCAGCCAGAACACCTTGCCCGAGCTGGTGAAGGTCAGCAGCGTGTCGTGCGTGTTGACCAGCCACAGCTGTTCGATGAAATCCTCTTCCTTGGTCGCCGCCGCGCTGCGGCCACGGCCACCACGGCGCTGTGCGCGGTATACGCTCACCGGCTGCCGCTTCACGTAACCGGCATGCGACACGGTAACCACCACGTCTTCCGGCGCGATCAGGTCGAGGATGTCCAGGTCCTCTTCGCTGTGGCGGATTTCGGTGCGACGTTCGTCGCCGAATTCGGCCTTGACGTTGACCAGCTCCTCGCGGATCACCTGCAGCAGGCGGTCGGGATCTTCCAGGATGTGGATCAGCCCGGCGATCACTTCCAGCAGCTGCTTGTACTCGTCGGTCAGGCGGTCCTGCTCCAGCCCGGTCAGGCGGTGCAGCCGCATTTCCAGGATCTGGGTGGCCTGGATCTCGGTCAGCTGGTAGCCGCCCTCGATCAGGCCCACGCCCTTGGGCAGGTCTTCCGGACGGGAGGCCTCGGCACCGGCCGCACCCAGCATCGCACCGACCAGGCCCGGCTCCCACACGCGGGCCAGCATGCGCTCGCGGGCTTCGTTCGGGTTCGGCGAGGTCTTGATCAGTTCGATCATCTCGTCGATGTTGGCCAACGCAACGGTCAGGCCTTCCAGCACGTGGGCACGGGCGCGCGCCTTGCGCAGCTCGAACACGGTGCGGCGGGTGACCACTTCGCGACGGTGGCGGACGAACGCCTCCAGCATCTGCTTGAGGTTCATCAACTGCGGGCGGCCATCGACCAGCGCCACCATGTTGATGCCGAACACCGATTCCATCTGCGTCTGCTGGTACAGGTTGTTCAGCACAACCTCGGCAGATTCACCGCGCTTGATCTCGATGTAGATGCGCATGCCGTCCTTGTCGGACTCATCGCGCAGCTCGCTGATGCCTTCGATCTTCTTTTCCTTGACCAGCTCGGCGATCTTCTCGATCAGACGCGCCTTGTTCACCTGGTAAGGAATTTCAGTGACGATGATCGATTCGCGGCCGTTGTCGGCCACTTCGATATCGGCCTTGGCACGGATGCGCACGCGGCCACGGCCGGTGCGGTAGCCGGCGACGATGCCGGCAGTGCCGTTGATGATGCCGGCAGTCGGGAAATCCGGGCCCGGGATGTATTCCATCAGGCCGTCGACATCGATGTCCGGGTTGTCGATCAGCGCGATGCAGGCGTTGATCGATTCGCTCAGGTTGTGCGGCGGAATGTTGGTCGCCATGCCCACCGCGATGCCAGCCGAACCATTGACCAGCAGGTTCGGGAACCGGGTCGGCATGACCGTCGGCTCCAGTTCCTTCTCATCGTAGTTGGGCTGGAAATCGACGGTTTCCTTGTCGATGTCCGCCATCAGCTCATGCGCCAGGCGCGACATGCGCGCCTCGGTGTATCGCATTGCTGCAGCGGAGTCGCCGTCGATCGAACCGAAGTTACCCTGGCCGTCGACCAGCATGTAGCGCAGCGAGAACGGCTGTGCCAAGCGCACCAGCGTGTCGTACACCGACTGATCGCCATGCGGGTGGTACTTACCGATGACGTCACCGACGATACGCGCCGACTTGAAGTAGGGCTTGTTGCTGTGCGCGTTGAGTTCGTTCATCGCGTACAGCACGCGGCGATGCACCGGCTTGAGGCCGTCGCGCGCATCCGGCAGCGCGCGGCCCACGATCACGCTCATGGCGTAATCGAGGTAGCTCTTGCGCATCTCGTCTTCCAGGTTGACCTGGATGATTTCCTTGGCGGTTTCTGCCATTCGGGTTCCGTTGTCTGGTAGCGGTCCAGTCCGGCGCAGCCCTCTGCGGGAGGGGGTCGCGCCGGAACCTCGATTCAACCTGTGGATACTACCACAACAGGCCGTTTTCCGCCTCCCTTTACGGGGATTTTACCGGCACAAATCAGGAACTTAGGGCCCCATACCGCCCCTGTAGAGCCGAGCCCATGCTCGGCTGCGCGAAATCAGTAGATCCACGCCGTGCGTGGATGAGGCCTGCCTGGGGTCAGAGCCCTTTCCTGCGAAAAGGGATCCGACCCCGGGACCTTCCTGCCCGCCTCAGCCGCCGAAGGCGGTGCGCATGTTCCCGGCGGTCGGGTTCAGGATGACCCCGCGCTCGGTCACGATGGCGTCGATCAGCTCGCCCGGGGTGACGTCGAACACCGGGTTCCAGGCAGCAATGCCCTCGGCGACGGTACGGGTACCCCCCACGCCGTACAGCTCGCCCGGGTCGCGCTGCTCGATCTCGATCTGGCTGCCGTCCACGGTCTCCATGTCCACGGTCGAGGACGGTGCGACCACCATGAACTTGACGCCGTGGTGGCGGGCGGCGATGGCCAGCTGGTAGGTGCCGATCTTGTTGGCGGTATCGCCATTGGCGCAGATGCGGTCCGCGCCCACGATCACCCATTGCACGGCGCCGGTCTTCATCAGGTGCGAGGCAGCCGAATCGGCGATCAGGGTGGCATCGATGCCGTCCTGCTGCAGTTCCCACACGGTCAGGCGTGCCCCCTGCAGCCACGGCCGGGTTTCGCCGGCGAACACGCGGGCGATGCGGTGCTGGGCCATGCCGGCGCGGATCACGCCCAGCGCGGTACCGAACCCCGCAGTGGCCAGCGAGCCGGTATTGCAGTGGGTCAGCACGCCGCTGCCAGCCTCGATCAGGCCCGCGCCCAGTGCACCCATGTGGCGGTTGGCGGCCAGGTCTTCCTCGGCGATGGCCTGCGCTTCCGATTCCAGCAACGCCTTCCAGTCGGCGCCGGCGGCGTTCAGGCAACGGCGCATGCGCGCCAGCGCCCAGGCCAGGTTGACCGCAGTCGGGCGCGATGCATTGAGGCGCTGCAGGGCCGGTTCCAGCTGCTGCAGGGCGTGCGCACCATCGGCGGCCTGCACCTCGCGTGCAGCCAGCACGACACCCCAGGCAGCGGCAATGCCGATCGCCGGCGCGCCACGCACGGTCAATGCGTGGATCGCGCTGGCAACCTCGTCGCTGTCATGGCAGACCACGTGCTCGACCACGAACGGCAGCTTGCGCTGGTCCAGCAGTTGCAGGGCATCGCCGGTCCACAGGATCGGGCGGATGTGGTCGTAACGGGCGTAGTCGATGTCAGAGGCAGTGTTCATGGGCCCATTGTAGGGCCACGCCCCGCAGGGTTGGAGCCTGCCCGGGCTCAATTCACCGAGAATTCGGCGCGGCAGCCGCCGTTCACCCAGATCCCGTTGCGGCTCCAGCCCCAGGTACTGCCTTCCTCGCAGGGCGTGCTGGACAGCTGCTCGGAGACCACGGCGCCAACCGAGATGCTGGCACCGCAGAAGCGCCGCTTCTTCGACTTCGATTCGCAGGTCAGGCGGCGCGGCATGTCGACGAAGCGGCCATCGTCATCGGCCACTTCGAAGTCACCCTGGCAGCCACGGCTGGTCCAGACTTCATTGCGCTTGTAGCCCCAGCCCTGCCCTTCGCGGCACGGCAACACCGACAACTGGCGCAGCAGGCGCACCGGCGCGCCATCGAGTCGTACCGGGCAACTCTGCGGACGGCCATTGGACTCGCAGCGCACCACACGGCGCACCAGGCGCTTGCCCGAGCTGTCAGCCGGCGGCGCCGCGCCCGCTGCGCGCCGGGCGCGGAACTCGGCACGGCAGCCCAGGGTGACCCACACACCACTGCGGTCAGTGCCCCACTCGCTGCCGCGGATGCAGCTGTTGCTGGACAGCTGGCGCACCAGGTCGACGCCGTTGGCAACCTCGATATCGCAGTGCACCCAACCCATGTCGCGTGATTCGCAGGTCACCACTTCATCGTCGTAGCCCACCTGCTGGGCCGACGCCGGCGACGGCAGCCAGGCACCCCAGAGCGCAATGGAGTACACCGGTGCAGCGACAACCGCGAACCACTTGACCAAAGCCTTCCCCAGCAGGAATGGATGAACTGGATGCCAGTGTCCGGCATTGGCCGTGATAAGAGCATCATCGTGCTTACCGACGCAAGCGCACCGAACCCGCGTTTCGTTCAGCCTGCGATGTTCAGCAACACGCGGGGATCACGCGTGGGCGAAGTCGTAGGCCAGCACATCGGCGATGCGTGGCGTGCGGTTCATCGCCATCAACAGGCGATCGACACCCACCGCCACGCCGGCACAGGCAGGCATCGACGGCAACGCCGACAGCAGTGCCTCGTCCACGGCCGGCTGCACCTGTCCACGTTCGTGGCGGCGCTGCTGGTCACGCTGGAACCGGGCGCGCTGCTCGTGGGCGTCGTTCAGTTCGTGATAGCCGTTGGCCAGCTCCACTGCACCCAGGTACAGCTCGAAACGCTCGGCCAGCGGCGGCGTGCCCGGACGGATGCGGGCCAGCGCGGCCTGGCTGGCCGGCCAGTCATGCACCACGGTCATCACCGCGTCATCGAACTGCGGCTGGATGTGGTGGGTCATCAACAGGTCCAGCCAGTCATCACGGGTCAACCCGACCGGGTCGATGTGCACGTCGCCAAGTGCAACACGCAGCGCGGCTTCATCGGCCTCGAACGGATCCAGGCCCACGTGCTGCTGGAACAGCTCGCGGTAACTCAACACACGCAGCGTTGCACGGCGTCCGACCAGGGCCAGCGCCTGGCCGACCAACTCGGCGGTTTCCTCCATCAACCGGTGGTGGTCCCAGCCGACCCGATACCACTCCAGCATGGTGAATTCCGGGTTGTGGCGGCCACCGGCCTCGCCGTTGCGGAACACCCGGCCCAGTTCGTAGCAGTCGCCCACACCGGCCGCCAGCAGGCGCTTGAGCGGATATTCCGGCGAAGTGCGCAGCCAGCGACGACGGCCACCGGCATCGACATGGCCGGTGAAATCGGTATGGAAGCTGTCGATGTTCGGCTCGGTGTTGCCTGCCACCGACAGGATCGGCGTTTCCACCTCCAGCACATCGCGCTCGGCGAAGAAGCGGCGCACCAGCGCGTTGAGCGTGGCGCGCTGCTGCAGCGCGCGCAGCAGGGCCTCGCTCACAGGATGCCCTCCGGGCGCGGATGGTCGAGCGGCAGGGTCAGCAGATCGCGGGTGTCGTCGATGTAACCGCTGGCCAGGTACAGGCGGCGGGCCAGTTCGTTGTGGTGGTTCACCTCCAGGCGCAGGCGGCTGACACCACGCCCGCGAGCGCGCTGTTCACAGATGGCCAGCGCCTGCTTGCCGCGACCACGACCGCGCGCGCGATGACTCAGGTACAGCTCGTCCAGCAGCATGAAGTGGCCGCCCTGCTCCAGGCTGAAGCCCATCGCGATCACCGCGTAGCCGACCACCTCGCCGGCCTCGTCCAGCCACAGCAGCACTTCGCCATTGCGCGGATCGGCCAGCAGCGCGTCCACGCCGCGACGCACGCGCGCGTCATCGAAGTCGATCCTGTCTTCGGCGTAGAACTCGCGCATCAACGCGATCAACAGTTCTTCGTCGGCACGGGTGGCCAGGCGGAAATCCAGCGGGGCGGTCTGCATCGGTGTTCCTTCGTCTTTCATGCCGGGCGCCGGGCACCCGGCGGGTCATCATTCGTGTTCGGCGAGGTAGGCCAGCAGGCGGTCTTCGTCCCACACCGGCACGCCCAGCGATTGCGCCTTGTCCAGCTTGGAGCCGGCCTCGGTGCCGGCGACCACGAAGCTGGTCTTCTTCGACACGCTGCCGGAAACCTTGGCACCCAGCGCTTCCAGGCGTTCCTTGGCGGCATCGCGGGTGAGCTGGGCCAGGGTGCCGGTCAGCACCACGGTCTGCCCATCCAGCGGGCCGGCCACGATCTCGGCCAGCGCCGGCGCCTTGGCCAGGATCTGCTGCATCGCCTTCTCGGCTGCCAGCAGCATCGCGCCATGGCCATCGGCATCGAGCCAGTCGGCCAGACCGCGCGCAGTGTCGTCCGGCAGGCCGGCGTTGACGAACTGGCCATGCTCGGCATCCAGCACCGCCTGGGCACCCGGCAAGGCAGCCACCAGCTTCTCCGCACGCAGGCGGGTGATGCCGGGGATTTCCGATTCGACCAGCAGTTGCGCCAGATCCAGGCCTTCGCGCAGCTTGGCACTGGGCGCGTGCACATCACTGATGCGCACCTGCCCGACCTGCAGCAGGTCGTCGATGGCCTGCTGGTTGCCCTGCTGCTCGAAGAAATGGCCGAGAGAACGCGCCACTTCGCCACCGATGTCCGGCACGCGCTTGAACAACGGCCATGGCAGGTGGCGGATCAGTTCCAGGTCACCGAACCACTGCGCCAGCGCCTTGGCCGTGCTCTCGCCGACGTGCTCGATGCCAAGCGCGAACAGCAGGCGCTCCAGCGTGGCTGCGCGACTGGCGTCGATTGCCGCGATCAGGTTGTCGGCCCATTTGGTGGCGATCTTCTTCGTGTTCCATTCGAAGCTGGCCGGCTGTGCCAGCGCCTGCGCGCGCCACGCCGGATCGTTGCCATCCAGCTTGAGCACCGCATTGAGCACCGCGCCGCTGCCTTCTGCCGGCAGGTGCAGCTTCAGCGCGGCGGCCAGTGCGGAAGGGTCCTCGGCATCCAGCACCAGCTTCAGGTGCAACAGCTGGTCGCGGTTGAGCCGGTACAGATCGGCCACGCTCCTGACGATGCCGGCGTCGACCAGGGTTTCGATGTACTTGTCGCCGAGGCCGTCGATATCCATCGCACGGCGCGAAGCGAAATGGGCAATGGCCTCCTTGCGCTGCGCCGGGCAGGACAGTTCGCCCGAACAGCGCCACGCAGCTGCACCTTCCTCGCGCACGATTTCCGAGCCGCACACCGGGCAGCGCGTCGGCATCTGCCAGGGCGAGGTGCCCTGTGGACGGCGGTCGAGGATGACGCTGACCACTTCCGGAATCACGTCGCCAGCACGTCGCACGATCACGCTGTCACCGACACGCACATCGAGACGCGCGATCTGATCGGCATTGTGCAACGTGGCATTGGACACGATCACGCCGGCCACAGCCACCGGTGCCAGCCGCGCGACCGGCGTGGCGGCACCGGTGCGGCCGATCTGGATCTCGATCGCCTCCACCGTGGTGCTCTGTTCCTGTGCCGGGAACTTGTGCGCGATGGCCCAGCGTGGCGCACGCGAGACAAAACCCATGGCCTGCTGGCCGGCGCGGTCATCCAGCTTGTAGACCACACCATCGATGTCGAACGGCAGGCCATCGCGACGCTCGCCGATGTCACGGTAGTAGCCGAGCAGGCCGTCGGCGCCTTGCACCACCTTGCACAACCCGCTGACCGGGAAGCCCCAGGCGCCGAGCTGGGCCAGTGTGCCCGAATGGGTGTCCGGCAGCTCGCCGCCCTGCACTTCACCGGTGCCGTAGGCGAAGAAACTCAGCCGGCGCTGCGCACTGATCTTCGGATCGAGCTGGCGCAGTGAACCCGCTGCCGCGTTGCGCGGGTTGGCCAGCACCTTGCCGCCCTGCTGGCGCGCACGTTCGTTGTAGGCCTCGAAATCGGCGCGGGCCATGTACACCTCGCCACGCACCTCCAGCACATCCGGCCAGTCCTTGCCGTGCAGGCGCTTGGGAACATCGCCGATTTCACGCAGGTTGGCGGTCACGTCCTCGCCGGTACTGCCATCACCGCGGGTTGCGCCGAGTACGAAATGACCGTCCTCGTAGCGCAGGCTGATCGCCAGGCCATCCATCTTCGGTTCGGCCGAGAACTGCAGGCTGCGGCGGCCCAGGCGCTCATCGATGCGGCGCACGAAGTCGGCCACTTCCTCATCGCTGAAGGCATTGGACAGCGACAGCATCGGCACCGCATGGCGCACTTCGGGGAAGCGGCCGGACGGGCGTGCACCGACCTGTTGGGTCGGGCTGTCGGCACGGGCCAGTTCCGGGTGCTCGCGCTCCAACGCTTCCAGCTCGCGCACCATCCGGTCGTAGTCGACGTCGGGGATCTCCGGCGCGTCCAGCTCGTGGTAGGCGCGGTTGGCCTGGGCGATCTGCCGGCGGAGATCTTCGGCGCGTTCGGCGGGGCTGGGGCTCATCGGGATCCGGTGGTTCTGGGATGGCCGGGGATTCTACCGCGCCCGGCCGTCAGGCCCTGTAACGCCCCGCCCTTGCAGCGTCGAGCGTGCTCGACGGGCACTCCCCGCTCCGGTAGGTGCCAACCTTGGTTGGCACGTCTGTAGTCGAGCATGGCTCGACGCCACAAAAAGCACCTTGCCGCCCGCTCACGCCGGCGCTAGCGTGCGACGGCCCCATCGGAATCCTGCCCATGACCCTGCCTGACTCCCGTAGACGCTTCCTGCAGCTGGCCGGTGCCAGCCTTGCCGTCGCCGGCAGCGGCCTGCCGCTGCGTGGCCAGGCCCAATCCGCGGCCACCGTCGGTGCGGCCCCTGCCGAAGGCGCGGTACTCCTGAACTTCAACGAATGCCCCTACGGCCCCTCCCCCGCTGCCCAGCAGGCGGCGCGCGACAGCATCGCCAGCTGCGGCCGCTACCGCTTCGCCCTGGCGGCACAGGTGCGCGATGCCTTCATCGAGCAGGCCCGTATCCCGGCCGACCATGTGCGCCTCTATCCGGGCTCGAGCGAACCGTTGAACCGCGCCGCCACGTTGTGGACCGGCCCGCAGGCGGGACTGGTGGTGGCCGACCCCACCTTCGAGACCCTGGGCGAGGTCGCTGCCGCACATGGTGCACACGTGCAGAAGGTGCCGCTGCGCAATGACGGCGCACACGACCTGCGTGCGATGGTCGCAGCCGCGCATGCGCGCCCGACCGGGCTGCTGTACGTGTGCAATCCGAACAACCCGACCGGTTCGATCAGCCCACCGGATGAGCTCGCCTGGCTGCTGGCCCACAAGCCTGCTTCCACCCGCGTGCTGGTCGACGAGGCCTACCTGCAATACAGCGAGCAGCCCAGCCTGATCGCGCAGGTGGCGCAGCGCGACGATCTGATCGTACTGCGTACATTCTCCAAGCTGTACGGCATGGCCGGCCTGCGCCTGGGCCTGGCGGCCGCACATCCCGAGCGTCTGCGCGAGCTGGCCAGCCCCGGCGACAACCCGCTACCGGTGCCCGCGCTGGCGGCGGCGCTGGCCAGCCTGCAGGATCCGCAGCTGATTCCGCAGCGTCGCCTGCAGAACGCCAAGGTGCGCCAGGCCACCATCGCATGGCTGGGCAAGCGTGGTTTCAGCTGCCTGCCGTCGGAAGCGAACTGCTTCGTGGTCGACGTGCAACGCGACGGCAGCACGTTCGCCAAGGCGATGGCCGACAACGGTGTGGTGATCGGGCGCAGCTGGCCGATCTGGCCGCAGCACGTGCGCGTGACCGTCGGCAGCGAGGACGAGATGGCCGCGTTCCGCCGCGCGTTTGCCAAGGTGGCCGGCGTACCGGCGTAGACCCCATCCACGCAGGGCGTGGATCTACTGTTGTGGGTGCCGACAGTTGGTCGGGGTGGGTGCCGACCGTTGGTCGGCACGCCATGGCGCTCACCAGCGCGGGGTCTTGGTCAGCGGCGGCGCCTGGTGCTGGCGGTCGTAGGCGCGCAGCTCGTCACGGATGTGCGCGATGCGCTGGCGACCCAGGGCGTTGCGGCTGTCATCCAGCACCACGCCATCCAGCAGTTCGGCCATGCGCTGCACCGTCGGCAGCATCTTCTCCCAGGCATCCAGCGCGGTCAGCGGCGCCGGCAGGGTCAGGAAGAAGGCGATGGCCGGGGTTTCCATGGCACGGATGTTGGCCATGTCGAAGCTGCCTGGCTTCATGATGCTGGCCATCGAGAAGATCGGCCCGCGCTCGGGATGGCCTTCCACCAGACGGTGGAACACGTTCATGTGGCCGAACACCAGGCCGGTCTTCTCCGCCGCTACCACGATGTCTTCGCCGCGCAGCTGCTCGCCGGCCCGGGCGGCCACGAACAGCGAAACGATCTTGTCGAAATCCTGGGTGGCGCGCTTGCCGAGATCGCTGGCGCCCGGGTCGGTATCGCCCAGGCCGAGTTCGGCCTGTTCGCCTTCCGTGCCCATGCCCGGTTCGACGCGGCCATCGGCCACGACAACGCCGTCCTCGCCCAATACCGGTTCGCGGCGCTCGCCGCTGGCCGGTTCCGCGCTTTCCACGCGGCGTCCTTGGGGCTTCTTCTTCGGACGGCCAAACAGGAAGATCGCGGCGATCAACAGCAGGCCGGCGGCCAGGATGCCGATGCGCAACAGTGCCGTGTCGGACATTCGATAGGTTCTCCGGCTAGTTCATTCAGGTAACTAGGATGGCACGTCAGGCCGCGCCCGCCAATCGCGCGGCTTCTTCCAGGTCCACGCTGACCAGGCGGCTGACGCCCGGTTCGCGCATGGTCACGCCCGAGAGCTGGTGCGCGGCCTCCATCGTCGCCTTGTTATGGCTGACGAACAGGAACTGCACCTTCTCGCTCATTTCCTTGACCATGTTGGCCAGCCGGCCGACGTTGGCTTCGTCCAGCGGCGCGTCCACCTCGTCCAGCAGGCAGAATGGCGCGGGGTTCAGCTGGAAGATGGCGAACACCAGCGCCACTGCCGTCATCGCCTTCTCGCCGCCGGACAGCAGCGAGATGCTGGACACGCGCTTGCCCGGCGGGCGCGCCATGATGGTCACACCGGTGTCGAGCAGGTCTTCACCGGTCAGCTCCAGGTAGGCGTGGCCGCCACCGAACAGGCGCGGGTACAGCGCCTGCACGCCAGCATTGACGCGGTCGAAGGTGTCCTTGAAACGGCCGCGGGTCTCGCGGTCGATCTTGCGGATGGCATCCTCGAGGGTTTCCAGCGCCGTAGTCAGGTCGGTGTGCTGCGAATCCAGGTAATCCGAGCGCTGCGAAGCCTCGCCGTACTCGTGGATGGCCGCAAGGTTGACCGGCTCCAGCCGGCGCATGCGTGCGTCGATCTGATGCACGGCCTGCTCCCAGTCGCCCAGGCGCGCATCCTCGGGGAGTGCGTTGAGCACGTCCTGCAGCACGAAGCCGGCCTTTTCCACCGCCGCCTGCAGGGTGTCCGCGCTGAGCACCAGTGCCTGCTGGTCCAGCTTGCGCTGCGAAATACGCTCGCGCTGGGCCAGCGCCTGTTCGTCACGCTGGTGACGGGTCTGCTCGTAATTGCGCAGCTCGGCGTCGATGCCGTCCAGTAGCGTCCGCGCCTCGGTCAGCACGCGATCGGCGCGCACGCGCTCTTCCAGCGCGTTCTGGTGTTCGGCCTGCAGCGATTCGACCGGCGAATCACCTTCGTCCAGCTGTGAATGCAGCTCGCCCAGCCGCGAATCCAGCTGCCCGCGCTGGGTGCCCATGCGCTCCAGCGCCTGGCTCAACGAGGCCAGCTGCGCACGCTGCGATTCCAGGGTCAGGGCCAGCGAATGCGAGCGCTCGCGCACTGCACGGGCAGCATCGCGGGCCAGGTCGCGCGCCTCGGTCAGCTGGCGGCGCTCGCCCTCCAGCCGCTGCCGGGTCGACTCCAGGTCACCCATGCTGCTGACCGCGTTCTCCAACCGCGAGCGCGCTTCGCGCGCCTGCGCGTTGTTGGCTTCAATCGTTTCCTGCAGTTGCTTCAGCTCGCCTTCGATGCGGTCGATGCGCGTGCGTGCAGCCTCTACCTTGCCCTGCTGCCCCTGCAGCTGGCCGGCCAGCTCGGACACCGCGCGGTGGGCCTGGTACAGCGCGCGCTGCGCGTCCTCGCGCTGCTGTTCGGCGGCCTGCAGTTGCTCACGGAAACCGGCCAGCTGTTCTTCCAGCTCGGCCTCGCGGTCCTGCAGCTGCTCGATCTGCTCGCGCAGCTCGTTGATCTCGCGTTCGCGCAGCAGAGCACCCTGCTGGGCTGCACCGGAGCGCGACACGCGCAGCCAGCCCTGGCCCAGGCGCTCGCCGCTCTGGGTGATGATCGAATCGCCTTCCGGAAGGCTGGCCTGCAGGGCCTTCGCCTCGGACAGGTCCTTGGCACCATGCAGGTGCGCCAGCAGGCGACGGATCGCCGCCGGGCCACGCACGCGTGCGGCCAGCGACGTCGGTGCGGCCTTGACCTCGGCATCCGCGCTGGCGACCAGCGCAATGTGGCCGTCGCCGAGTTCGCCGAGGGCGTTGACCAGGCTGCCCGGGTCATCGACCAGCACGCCTTCGATCAGCTGGCCGAGCGCACTTTCCACCGCGTTTTCCCAACCGGCATCGACGTCCAGGCGTTCGCCGACACGTGCCGCCGAATCCAGCCCGCGCGCCTTCAGCCACGCGACGGCCGCGCCCTGCTCCTGGCCCAGCGCGGCCTGCTGCAGGGTTTCCAGCGAGGCCAGGCGACCGCGCAGGCCGTTGGCCTGCTTGCGCAGTTCGGCCAGTTCGTTCTGGCCATTGCGCTGCTGTTCCTGCACGGCCGCCACGCCCTGCTTGCGCAGCTCGACGTCTTCGCTCAGTTCATCCAGCGCGGCCTTCTGCGTGTCGTGCTGCAGGTGCAGCTGCTCGAAGGCTTCTTCCAGCGCGTCCACGTCCAGCCCGGCGCGCTCGGCGGCCAGGGCCTCGCGACGCCGGTCGGCGTCGAGGATCTGCTTGTCCAGGTAGTCCACGCGCGTGCGCTCGACATCACCGGCGCGCGACGCCTCCGAACTCTGCGAGGTGTGCTGCTCCCAGCGCTGCTGCCAACTGGCCAGCCGGTCTTCGGCCTCGCGCAGGCTTTCCTGCTTGATCTCGTTCTCTTCCTGCAGCGCTTCCAGCTGCGGGGTGGCGGCCTCCACTGCCTCGCGCAGCACCCTCAGTTTGGCCTCGTCGCCGCTGATGTGCTGGCCCAGTTCGGCCAGGGCCTGCTGGGTTTCATCGCGCGCCTTGTGCAGGCGCTGCGACAGCTCGCGCTGGTGCTGGATCTGCTGTTCCAGGCGCGCCAGCGTGCTTCCGACCTGGTAGACCGCGGCCTGCGCGGTGTTGAGCGCGTCGGCGGCCTCTTCGCGCCGCGCGCGCGAGGTCTCGATGCGGGCCTCGGCATCACGCTGGTCGGCGATCAGCTGCTGCAGCTTGGTCTCTTCCTGCGACAGGCCTTCGCGCAGCTTCGACAGGCGACCGTCGAGACCACGGAATTCCAGCGCCTTCCACTCGGCATCCTTGACCCGGCGCTCTTCCTGCAGGGCCTGGTACTGCTCGGCCTGCCTGGCCTGGCGCTTGAGGTGTTCGAGCTGCTTGCTGATCTCGTCGCGCAGGTCGCCCAGCCGGTCCAGGTTCTCGCGGGTGTGGCGGATGCGGGTCTCGGTCTCCTTGCGGCGCTCCTTGTACTTGGAGATGCCGGCTGCCTCTTCCAGGTACACGCGCAGGTCTTCCGGGCGCGCTTCGATGATCTGGCTGATCATGCCCTGCTCGATGATCGAGTAGCTGCGCGGGCCCAGGCCGGTGCCGAGGAACAGGTCGGTGATGTCGCGGCGGCGGCACTTGGTGCCGTTGAGGTAATAGTTGCTGGTGCCGTCGCGGCTGACCGTGCGCTTGACCGAGATTTCGTTGAACGAGGCGTATTCGCCGGAGATCGTGTGGTCGGAGTTGTCGAAGATCAGCTCGACGGTAGCCTGCGAGACCGGCTTGCGGGCATTGGACCCGGAGAAGATCACGTCGGTCAGCGAGTCGCCACGCAGGCGGCTGGCCGAACTCTCGCCCATGACCCAGCGCACGGCATCGATGATGTTCGACTTGCCGCAGCCATTGGGGCCCACCACGCCGGTCATGTTGGTCGGCAGGTGCAGGGTGGTCGGATCGACGAACGACTTGAAGCCGGACAGCTTGATCGTGGAAAGACGCATAGGGGTTCCGGACTGGGGCCGGCAAGCGGCCTGCGTTTACCCTCCAAGTCATTGATCCTGCTGGGATCGATGCCCGTGGAACGGGTGTGACGCCCTGAGTATACCGATGTGGCCGTGTTCTACGAATGGGCGTGGAACATTGTCCAGCCCCACCCCGTCGGCCGGACGTGGCCGCACGCCACGAAACGGAGCCATAAAACAAAACGGGCACCCTTGCGGGCGCCCGTTCTGCGGTGATGCCAGGCCTTGCGGCGTGGGATCAGGCTTCGGCGACGACGACGACCTTGACGGTGGTCTCGACGTCGGCGTGCAGGTGGATCAGCACGTCGTACTCGCCGATGTTGCGGAAGGCACCTTCGCCCAGGATGACTTCGCTCTTGCTGACCGGCAGGCCGGCAGCGGTGAAGGCATCGGCGATTTCGCGGGCGCCGACCGAGCCGTACAGCTTGCCTTCGGTCGAAGCGTTGGCCGGGATGGTCACGCTCGCGCCGTCCAGCTTGGCCTTGCGGGCGTCAGCGTCGGCGTGGATGGCCTGGGCCTTGGCTTCGTATTCGGCGCGCTTGGCTTCGAACTCGGCCTTGTTGCTCTCGGTGGCCGGAACGGCCTTGCCCTGCGGCACGAGGAAGTTACGGCCGTAGCCCGGCTTCACGTCGACCAGGTCGCCCAGGTTGCCGAGGTTGGTGACTTTCTGCAGGAGGATCAGCTGCATGGTATTGCTCCAGATGAGTTATTCGTTAGCGAGGCGATGCCCCGCAACACAGGCTGTCCGAATAGCTGGCACAGCGGGGGCGGCACCGGGCCGCCCCGCCGGGCATCAGACGTCGTGGTTGTCGGTGTACGGGATCAGGGCCAGGAAGCGGGCGCGCTTGACGGCGGTCGCCAGCTGGCGCTGGTACTTCGACTTGGTACCGGTGACGCGGCTCGGCACGATCTTGCCGTTCTCGGTCAGGTACTGGCGCAGGGTGTTGAGATCCTTGTAGTCGATCTCCTTCACACCTTCAGCCGTGAACTTGCAGAACTTGCGGCGACGGAAGAACTTGGACATGGGAAGGCTCCTTAGGCGGCGGAAGCGGCGTCGTCGCCGGCTTCGTTGTCAGCGGTGGTGGTGGACTCGCCTTCTTCGTCGTCACGACGACGGCGCTCACCGCGCTCCGGCTTGTCACCCTTCTCGTCCTTGCTCTTCATGATCAGCGACTGCTCGGTGTCAGCCTCGTCACGCTTGATGACCAGGTTGCGCAGAACGGCGTCGTTGAAGCGGAAGCTTTCGGTCAGTTCGTTCAGAACGGCCTGGTCGGCTTCGATGTTCATCAGCACGTAGTGGGCCTTCACCAGGTTCTGGATCGGGTACGCCAGCTGGCGGCGGCCCCAGTCTTCCAGACGGTGGATGGTGCCGTTGCCGTTCTCGACCAGCGACTTGTAGCGCTCGATCATGGCCGGGACCTGCTCGCTCTGGTCCGGGTGGACCATGAACACGATTTCGTAATGACGACTCATGTTTTTTCTACCTTTCGGATGTGGCCTTGCGGCCGGACAGCCCCCCGCCGTTGAGACCGCGGTGGGGCAAGGATTCCCGCCGGGAAGGCAGGAAGCCGCGCATTATGCGGCAAGCGGCGCCACCGGGCAACCGGGCGCAAACCGGGCAACCTGAACGGGAGCGCCGGCCCATGTCCGGCACGTGCTCATTCCAGATCGACGTGAAGACGATGCTGGCCGCATTCCAGGCATTGGAACAGGCAGCCGACCATCATCCCGTCCCGGCTCAGATGCTCCAGCACCCAGTCGGCGTCGCGCGGATTGACCGCCGCCACGTCCGGCCGGACCTGGTCGAGGATCGGCAGCAGATCGTCGCTGCCGGCGTAGCCGAGGAAGGCGCAGGGCCGTTCGCAATGGCTCAACCAGACCGATTGCTGCCAGGAGGAGTAGCCCGGGGTGCGCTCGCAGATCTCCAGCAGCAGCTCACGGGCGATGGTCGGCGGCGGATCAGCCGGATCCGGGGATACCCCCTCGATATCGCTCCAGCCGATGAACTCCCCCTCGTAACTGGCCGCAGCCCTGCCATCGGCGATACACCAGGGGCACAGGTAATCCGGGCGCAGGCGGGTGTAGAACGGTCCGCGATAGCGCAGTGCGCGCGCCTGTCCGCAGCAGTCGCAGATCCCCTCGACCTCTTCGAAGGAGAGGTCGTAGGCATTGGGGTGATAGGTGAAAAGCGGTCGTTCCATCCGTGGGGTCCCTGCCGAGCCCAGCGTGCCGACCAAGGTCGGCGCCCACCAGAGCACGCCTGGTCAGCGCCGGGCCATGCCCGGTGGCCGGCCCTCAGGCCTTGTCGGCGTCGGTGGTGAAGCTCTCGCCGCAGCCACACTCGGCGGTGGCGTTCGGGTTGCTGAACGTGAAGGTCTCGCTCAGGCCGTGCTTGCCGAAGTCGATCACGGTGCCGTCCACCAGGGCCAGGCTCTTGGCGTCGACGTAGATCTTCACGCCCTCCTGCTCGAACACCGTGTCGCCCTCGCGCTCTTCGCGGGCCAGGTCGGTCACGTGGCCCCAGCCGGAGCAGCCGGTCTTGGTCACGCCGAAACGCAGGCCCAGCGCGCCGGGGGTCTGGGCGACGAAGCGCTGCACGCGCTCGAAGGCAATGGGGGTCAGGCTGACGGCCATGGGGCTACTCCAGAGGTAGGGGGACATTATAAGGAGCCGTTGCCACGAAAAATGCCTCGCAAGCAGAACGCTGCAACCGGTAAACTCCCGTGTTCACAGATCGAGTCGATCAGCAGAGGATTCAAGTCATGACGGTGGTCAGCGTTGAACATGCGCTTGCCGGGAAGATCCCGGAAGGCGGCGAAGTCACGGTACGCGGATGGGTGCGCACGGTGCGCGGTTCAGCGAATCTGGCCTTCGTGAATGTGAGCGACGGCTCCTGCTTCGCCCCGATCCAGGTCGTGGCCGGCGACAGCCTGGCCAACTTCGATGAGATCAAGCGCCTGACCAGCGGCTGCTCGGTCATCGCCACCGGCACGCTGGTGAAGTCGCAGGGCAAGGGCCAGTCGTTCGAGATCCAGGCCAGCACGCTGGACGTGGTCGGCTGGGTCGAAGACCCGCTCACCTACCCGATCCAGCCCAAGCCGATGTCGCCGGAGTTCCTGCGCGAAGTGGCGCACCTGCGTCCGCGCACCAACCTGTTCGGCGCGGTCACCCGCATCCGCAACTGCCTGGCCCAGGCCGTGCACCGCTTCTTCCACGAGAACGGCTTCAACTGGATCAGCACCCCGATCATCACCACCTCCGACGCCGAAGGCGCCGGGCAGATGTTCCGTGTGTCCACTCTGGACATGGTGAACCTGCCGCGTGACGAGAAGGGCGCGATCGATTTCAGCCGCGACTTCTTCGGCAAGGAAACCTTCCTGACCGTGTCCGGCCAGCTGAACGTCGAGGCTTACTGCCTGGCGCTGAGCAAGGTCTACACCTTCGGCCCGACCTTCCGCGCCGAGAACAGCCACACCACCCGCCACCTGGCGGAGTTCTGGATGATCGAGCCGGAAATCGCCTTCGCCGACCTGGCCGAAGACGCGCGCCTGGCCGAAGAGTTCCTGAAGTACCTGTTCCGCGCAGTGCTGAACGAACGCAGCGACGACCTGGCCTTCATTGCCGAGCGCGTGGACAAGAACGCGATCACCAAGCTGGAAGACTTCATCAACGCACCGTTCGAGCGCATCGACTACACCGACGCGGTCAGCCTGCTGCAGAAGTCCGGCAGGAAGTTCGACTTCCCGGTCGAATGGGGCCTGGACCTGCAGACCGAGCACGAGCGCTGGCTGACCGAGGAACACGTCGGCCGCCCGGTGGTGGTGACCAACTATCCGGAGCACATCAAGGCCTTCTACATGCGCCTGAACGACGACGGCAGGACCGTTGCCGCGATGGACGTGCTGGCCCCGGGCATCGGCGAGATCATCGGCGGCAGCCAGCGCGAAGAGCGCCTGGACGTGCTGGACGCGCGCATGGCCCAGTTCGGCCTGGATCGCGAGCACTACAGCTGGTACCGCGATTTCCGCCGCTATGGTTCGGTGCCGCACGCCGGCTTCGGCCTGGGCTTCGAACGCCTGGTGGTGTACGTCTGCGGGCTGTCCAACATCCGCGATGCGATCCCGTACCCGCGCGCGCCGGGCAGCGCGGACTTCTAAGCCCCACACGACCACGGAGGTACCGCCCCCATGACCCTGTTCTTCGCCCTCTGTTTCGTCGGCGTTGCAGTGGCCGGGTTCAGTGCCTTCGTGATCTTCTGGCCGCTGACCCTGGTGCACGTGCGCGACCGCCATCCGGCGCTCGCCGCGCGCTTCGGCAGCGGCGCCTTCCTCAAGCCCGATGCCCTGGCCTGGCTGCTGCGACGCGACTATCGGCAGCAACCGGACCGCTCGCTGTCCGGGCTGGCGACACCGGCCTGGGTATCGCTGCTGACCCTGCTGGCCGGACTGGGCATGGCCGCCCTGCTCTGGCTGGCCTCGCTCTGGTAATACGCTCATGAATGACATCACCGCCTCGCGCGACAGCTGGTGGCTGGCCAGCCTCGGCAACACCCTCATCTGGGCGCGCCTGCGCGTTCGCCCGGCCGGCACTGCCGAAGTGCTCGACAGCGATGGCAACACGCTGAGCTACGACAGCGAAGACACCGCCCGTTCGCAGTTGTTCGACGCCGAGTTCGTCGAGTACGACGGCCTGGACGAGGAGGACGCACTGGTGCGCGGCTTCAGCCTGCACGAAGTGCAGCCGCCGCAGGCCGACAGCGACGAGGGCCTGCGTGGCCGCATGATCCAGTCACTCGGCGGGCGCGCCTGACCCCTGCATGTTCACCCCGCGCGCCTTCGCCGAGACCGACCTGCTCTGGCTGGACCGCCTGCTGGCGCGCGACCCGTTCGTTACCGTGCTCACCCCCGGCAGCGATGGCCTGCCGGAGCTGACCCGGATGCCGGTGCTGTACCGGCGTGACGGCGACCAGATCGAACTGCGCGGCCACTGGGCCCGCGCCAACCCGCAGTCGCGCCACAGCGGCGCGGCCAAGGTGCTGGTCGATGGACCGCACGGTTACGTCTCCGCCAGCTGGTATCCGGACAAGGAGCCCGCCGCGCGGGTACCCACCTGGAACTATGCGGCTGCCGAGCTGCGTGGCCAGCTGCAGACCTTCGACGATGCCGGCGCGCTGGCGGAGCTGGTCGGCGCGATCAGCGACCGCTTCGAAGCCAGCGTCGGCCAGGCCTGGCAGTTCGATGCCACGCGTGCCGAACACGGCCCGGAGCTGCGCGCCATCGTCGGCTTCCGTTTCCAGGTCGAACATGTGCAGATGAAGCTCAAGCTGAGCCAGAACCATCCCGACGCCAACCAGCGTGCGGTGATCGCCGAACTGGAACAGCTGGGCACCCCCTCTTCCACCGAGTTGGCGCAGTGGATGCGCTGGCACCGCGAACAGGCCGCCCGCAGCGACTGAACGCCGCAGATTCCCGCGACGACGCAGCCGGACGGCTGCGGCGCGCCCCCACCCGACGCCAGGGACCCGAACATGAAAGACATCCACAAGCTGCTGCAGAACAACCGCGACTGGGCCGACCGGATCGAGAAGGAAGACCCCGAGTTCTTCCACCAGCTGGCCAAGCAGCAGCACCCGGAATACCTGTGGATCGGCTGCTCCGATTCGCGCGTGCCGGCCAACCAGATCATCGGCATGGCCCCGGGCGAAGTGTTCGTGCACCGCAACGTCGCCAACGTGGTCGCGCACACCGACCTGAACTGCCTGAGCGTGGTGCAGTACGCGGTGGACCAGCTGAAGGTGAAGCACATCCTGATCGTTGGCCACTACGGCTGCGGCGGTGTGCATGCCTGCCTGCACAACACCCGCGTCGGCCTGGCCGACAACTGGCTGCGCCACGTCGGTGACGTGATGCAGAAGCACACTGGCATCCTCGATGCGATCGAGACCGATGAGCTCAAGCACGCGCGCCTGTGCGAACTGAACGTGATCGAGCAGGTGGCCAACCTGTGCCGCTCGACCATCGTGCAGGATGCGTGGGCCCGCGGCCAGAAGCTGATGGTGCATGGCTGGGTCTACAGCCTGAAGGACGGACGCGTGCGCGAGATGGGCATCGACGTCGGTTCGCAGGAAGAGCTGCAGCCTGCATATGAAAAGGCCCTGTCCTACATCCCGCGCAAGGGCAAGCGCGACTGATCCCTTACGGATGACCATCATGCTCGCTTCGCCGATCAACCTGCACGCCTGGATCGAAGAGAACCGCCACCTGCTGAAGCCGCCGGTGGGCAACAAGATGATCGACAACGGCGATTTCATCGTGATGGTAGTCGGCGGGCCGAATTCGCGCACCGACTATCACTACGACGAAGGCCCCGAGTGGTTCTACCAGCTCGAAGGCGAGATGGTGCTGAAGGTGCAGGAAGACGGCGCGGTGCGCGACATCCCGATCCGCGCCGGCGAGATCTTCCTGCTGCCGGCAAAGGTTCCGCACTCGCCGCGGCGCCCGCCCGGTGGCATCGGCCTGGTGGTCGAGCGCAAGCGCCTGCCGCACGAGATGGACGGCGTGATCTGGCACTGCGAGCGCTGCAACCACAAGCTGCACGAAGAGTTCTTCCCGCTGCAGAACATCGAGACCGACCTGCCCAAGGTGTTTGCGCGCTACCACGCCAGCCTGGAGCTGCGTACCTGCAGCCAGTGCGGGCACGTGGATCCGCTGCCGGCGCCGGCGGTGGGCTGAACGGTCGCCGGGCATGGCCCTTGTAGAGCCGAGCCCATGCTCGGCTGCCGGGCCGCGAAGCCGAGCATGGGCTCGGCTCTACAGTTCAACCGGCGCGCAGGCGTTCAGGGCGTCGGTCCCACCATCCCAGGCGCTACACTGGCGGTCCCGTTGCAGCCTGTTGCCCGACCATGTCCGACCTGCTCAGCCGCACCCACGCCATCGCCCTGGACGCCGCCGATCCGCTGCGCCCGCTGCGCAGTGAATTCCTGATTCCGCGCCATGAGGGCGGCGAGCAGACCTACTTCGTGGGCAACTCGCTGGGCCTGCAGCCCCGCGGCGCGCAGGCAGCGGTGCAGGAAGTGATGAAGCAGTGGGGCGAACTGGCGGTGGAAGGCCACTTCACCGGCCCGACGCAGTGGCTGTCCTACCACCGCCTGGTGAGCGCGCAGCTGGCCCGCGTGGTTGGCGCGCTGCCCAGCGAAGTGGTGGCGATGAACACGCTGAGCGTAAACCTGCACCTGATGATGGTCAGCTTCTACCGGCCGACCACGCAGCGCCCGGTGATCCTGATGGAAGCCGGCGCGTTCCCGACCGATCGCCACGCGGTGGAAGCCCAGATCCGCTTCCATGGCTTCGACCCGGCCGAGTGCCTGGTGGAAGTGCAGCCGGACGAAGCCAACGGCACGATTTCACTGAACGCCATCGAGCGCGCCATGACCGAACACGGCCCGCGCCTGGCACTGGTGCTGTGGCCTGGCGTGCAGTACCGCACCGGCCAGGCCTTCGACCTCGATGCGATCACCCGCGCCGCCCGCCTGCAGGGCGCACGCATCGGCTTCGACCTGGCGCACTCGGTCGGCAACCTGCCGCTGCGCCTGCATGACGTGGCCCCCGATTTCGCCGTGTGGTGCCATTACAAGTACCTCAACAGCGGCCCGGGCGCAGTGGCTGGCGCCTTCGTGCACGAGCGCCACCACCGCGATACCACCCTGCCACGCTTTGCTGGCTGGTGGGGCCATGAGGAAGCCACCCGCTTCCAGATGGCGCCGCAGTTCACCCCGGCCATCGGCGCCGAGGGTTGGCAGCTGAGCAATCCACCGATCCTCGGCCTGGCACCGCTGCGTGCCTCGCTGGACCTGTTCGAGCGCGCCGGCATGGAGGCGCTGCGCAGCAAATCGCTGGCGCTCACCGGCATGCTCGAAGCACTGGTGCGCGCGCGCCTGCCGCAGGTGCTGGACATCATCACCCCGGCCGATCCGCAGCGCCGCGGCTGCCAGTTGTCGCTGCGCGTGATCGGTGGCCGCGAGCGTGGCCGCGCACTGTTCGAGCACCTGCGCGGCATCGGTGTGCTCGGCGACTGGCGCGAACCCGACGTGATCCGCATCTCGCCCACCCCGCTCTACAACCGCTACCTGGACGTGCACCACTTCGTCGAGGAAGTGGAAGCCTGGGCCGGCCTTTGAGCCGGTCCCTCCCCTGCTGCTGGACAGTTCGTTGATCGCACATGCTTCCCGCTCGTTGAGCATTATCGGTGCCGGCCTGGCCGGGTCCCTGCTGGCCATCCTGCTGTCGCGGCAAGGCTGGCGCATCACCCTGTACGAACGCCGCGGTGATCCGCGCGTGGCTGATTACGAGAGTGGCCGCTCGATCAACCTGGCATTGGCCGAGCGTGGGCGCAATGCGCTGCGCCAGGCGGGTGTGGAGGACGAAGTGATGGCACGCGCGGTGATGATGCGCGGCCGCATGGTGCACCCCCGCGACGGCGAACCGCAGCTGCAGCGCTATGGCCGTGATGACAGCGAAGTGATCTGGTCGATCCACCGCAGCGATCTGAACACCACGTTGCTGGAACTGGCCGAGCAGGCCGGCGCCACCGTGCACTTCCATCGGCGCCTGCACACCGTTGATTTCGACGCCGGTTACGCGCGTTTCATCGATGACCGCGACGACAGCCCGCACGACATCCGCTTCGACACCCTGATCGGTGCCGACGGCGCCGGTTCGGCCCTGCGCGCGGCGATGAACCGCCGTGCCCCGCTGGGCGAGGACATCGCCTTCCTCGACCACTCCTACAAGGAGCTGGAGATCCCACCGGCCGCCGACGGCAGCTTCCGAATCGAGCGCAATGCGCTGCACATCTGGCCACGTGGCCATTACATGTGCATCGCCCTGCCCAACCACGAAGGCACCTTCACCGTCACCCTGTTCCTTCCCAACCAGGGCGATCCCAGCTTCGCCACGGTCAACACCGGCGCGCAGGCCGAGGCGCTGTTCGCGCGGGAGTTCGCCGACACCCTGCCGCTGATCCCGAACCTGCGCGCGGACTGGGAACAGCACCCGCCGGGGCTGCTCGGCACGCTCACCCTGGAGCGCTGGCACCAGCACGGTCGCGCCGTACTGATCGGCGATGCCGCGCATGCGATGGTGCCATTCCACGGCCAGGGCATGAACTGCGCGTTCGAGGACTGCGTTGCGCTGGCCCGGCACCTGATGGAAGCGGATGACCTGGAAGGCGCGTTCGCCGCGTTCGAAGCCGAGCGCAAGCCGAATGCACGTGCCATCCAGCAGATGGCGCTGGAGAACTACCTGGAGATGCGCGACCGTGTCGCCGATCCTGCGTTCCTGCTGCAGCGCGAACTGGAGCAGGAACTGCAGCGGCGCTGGCCGACCCGCTTCGTGCCGCACTACACGATGGTCACCTTCCTGCACACACCGTACGCCGAGGCGCTGCGCCGCACCGAACTGCAACGCGACATGCTGGTGGCCGCCACCACCGGTCACGATTCACTGGACAACATCGACTGGGCCGCGCTGGAAGCGCAGATCCACGCGCAGCTGCCGGTCCTGGAGGGCGCGCACTGATGGCCGACAGCTTCCTGTTCTACGACCTGGAAACCTTCGGCCAGGACCCGCGGCGCACGCGCATCTCGCAGTACGCCGCGATCCGTACCGATGCCGACCTCAACGAGATCGATACGCCGGTCAGCTTCTTCGTGCGCCCGGCCGATGACCTGCTGCCCTCGCCGATGGCCACCCTGGTTACCGGCATCACCCCGCAGCAGGCCCTGGCCGAGGGCATCAGCGAGGCCGAGGCCTTCGACCGCATCAACGAACAGCTGTCGCGCCCCGGCACCTGCGCGCTGGGCTATAACACGCTGCGCTTTGACGATGAATTCGTCCGCTACGGGCTGTTCCGCAATTTCCACGACCCGTACGAGCGCGAGTGGCGCAACGGCAATTCGCGCTGGGACCTGCTGGACATGCTGCGCCTGATGCGCGCGATGCGCCCGGACGGCATCCAGTGGCCGCTGCGCGAGGACGGCGCCACCTCGTTCAAGCTCGAGCACCTGGCCGAGGCCAACAACGTGCGCGAGGGCGATGCGCACGAAGCGCTGTCCGACGTACGTGCCACCATCGGCATGGCACGCCTGTTCAAGCAGTCGCAGCCGCGCCTGTGGGAGTACGCGCTGAAGCTGCGTGACAAGCGCTTCGTCGGCGGCCTGCTGGACGTGGCCGCGATGAAGCCGGTACTGCACATTTCCATGCGCTACCCGGCCAGTCGCCTGTGCGCGGCGCCAGTACTCCCGCTGGCCGTGCACCCCACCATCAACAACCGGGTGATCGTGTTCGACCTGGAAGGCGAGATCGACGACCTGCTGGAACTGCCGGCCGAGGTGATCGCACAGCGCCTTTACCTGCGCGCCAGCGAGCTGCCCGAAGGCGTGGCGCGGGTGCCGCTGAAGGAAGTGCATCTGAACAAGGTCCCGGCGTTGATCGCCTGGAACCACCTGCGCGCCGATGACCACGCGCGCCTCGGCCTGGACGCGGCCGCGATCGAGGCCAAGGTGGAACGGCTGCGCGCGTTCGCCCCGCAGCTGGCCGAGAAGGCCCGCCAGGTCTACAACCAGCCCCGCGTCGCCACCGTGGCCGACGTCGATGCCTCGCTGTACGACGGTTTCCTCGGCAACGGCGACAAACCGCTGCTTGCGCTGGCACGCACCACCGCGCCCGAGCAGCTGGCCGCGCTGGAAGGCCGTTTCCGCGACCCGCGCCTGCCGGAGCTGCTGTTCCGCTACCGCGCGCGCAACCACCCCGACAGCCTCGCGCCGGCGGAACGCCAGCGCTGGCAGGATTACCGCCGCCAGCGCCTGCTCGGCGACGGCGGGCTGGGCGAACTCAACCTGCCCCAGTACCGGCAGCAGCTCGATGCACTGGCCGCCGAAGCGCCCGACGATGCGCGGCGCCAGGCCCTGCTGCAATCGCTGCGCGACTGGGGCCAGCACCTGCAGGAGACACTGTGAGCACCTACTTCTCGGACGCCAGTTTCAGGTTCCTGCGCAGCCTGGCGCGGCACAACGACAAGGCCTGGTTCAACGACCACCGCCAGCAGTATGAAGACCACGTACGGCAGCCGTTCCTGCGCCTGCTGGGCGACCTGCAACCGGCCCTGGCCGAGGTCAGCGAACACTTCCGTGCCGATACGCGCGGCGTCGGCGGCTCGCTGTTCCGCATCCACCGCGACGCGCGCTTCTCCAACGACAAGTCACCGTACAAGACCTGGCAGGGCGCACGCCTGTTCCATGAGCGCCGCCGTGAAGTAGCCGCGCCTTCGTTCTACGTGCACCTGCAGCCGGGCGAGAGCTTCGTCGGTGCCGGCCTGTGGCATCCGGAACCGGAAACCCAGCGCCGCGTGCGCCACTTCATCCTCGACAACCCGGGCAGCTGGAAGGCCGCCGCGCACGCACCGGGCCTGCGCAAGCGCTTCGATTTCGAGGAGAGCGAAAAGCTGGTGCGTCCGCCGCGTGGCTTCCCCGCCGACTTCGAGTTCATCGACGACCTCAAGCACCGCAACTGGGTGATGTGGCGCTCGCTGGACGACGCCACCATGACCGGTCCGCGCCTGCTGTCCACGCTGGGCAAGGATCTGGCCGCGCTCGGCCCGTTCGTCGACTACCTGTGCGCGGCGCTGGACCTGGAATTCTGATGCCATTGGCACAGCAACGCCGCACGCTGGGCCGCACCGGCCTGGCGGTTTCGCCGGTGGGCCTGGGCTGTTCCGGCTTCTGGGGGCATCGCCGATTCCCGGAACAATCGGCCGCGAACGTGGTCGAGCATGCACTGGCACAGGGCGTGAACCTGTTGGACACCGGCCACAACTACTCCGGTTTCCACGCCGAGCCGCGGCTGGGCCGCATCCTGCGCCCGTTGCTGAAACAATACCCGCGCGACGCGCTGGTGATTTCCAGCAAGGGGGGCACGCTGACCGGCCAGGCCGGCGTCAGCGGCGCCGAGCAACGCAATTTCTCGCCGGCAGCCATCACCGCCAGCTGCGAGGCTTCGCTGCGCAATCTCGGCCTGGATCACCTGGACATCTACCAGTTGCATGGCGCCAGCGAGCACGACATCAACGATGACCTGCTGGCCGCGCTGCAGCGCCTGCGCGAACGCGGGTTGATCCGGCACACCGGCATCAACACCCACTCGGCCTCGACCCTGCGCTGGATGATCGCCCATCCCGACGCCTTCGATGTGGTGCTGCTGGACTACAACGCCCTGCAGCAGGACCGCGAACCGCTGATCGACCAGTTGCAGGCGGTGGGCATCGGCGTGCTGGCCGGGACCGTGCTGGCGCAGGGCCACCTGCTGCCCGCCCGCCCGCGCCTGCCACGGCTGGCCGATGGCTGGTACCTGGCGCGCGCCTGGCTGAAGCCCAGCAGCCGCCAGCTGATGCGCAGTGCCCGCCAGATGCGCCGGGCAGTGGCCGCGATCCGCAGCCAACGCCCGGCCCAGACCGCCTTCGCCTATGCGCTGGGCCATCCCGGCGTGGCCAGCGGCATCCTTGGCACCACCCGCACCCGCAGCCTCGACGAGGTGCTGGCGACGCGGCTGGAAGCGCTGACCCCGGCCGAACGGCAACAGCTGGTCGATGCCTTCGGTGACGGCCGTGGCTCGCCCAGTCATTGAGTCTTCACCCGGCACTGCCGCCATTGCGGCAGTCTGGTCGGCATGAAGAAACTCACCGCACTCATTGTGCTGCTGGTCCTGGCCGTCGCCGCCTGGTGGTTCGGCGGCCCCTACATGACCGTCAATGGCCTGTCCAAGGCCATCGAGCAGCGCGACACCGCCCGACTGGAGCGTTACGTCGACTTCCCGCGCGTGCGCAGCAGCCTGCGTGCGCAGCTCAACGACTACCTGGTGCGCCAGGCCGGCCCCGACGTGGCATCCAGCCCGTTCGGCGCCCTGCTCTATGGGCTGGGCGACCAGCTTGGCGGTGCCGCAGTGGAGACCATGGTGACCCCGACCGGGATCGGCGCGATGCTGCAGGGCCACGTGCTGTGGAAGCGTGGCCGCAATGAACTGCAGGGCGGCGATGCCTTCGGTGCGACCGAACCGGCGCGGCCGCTGAAGCATGCCGAGCATCATTTCGAGGCACTGGACCGATTCGTGATCGACGTCGATCGCGGCCACGGCCAGCCACCGTTGAAGGTGGTGCTGGAGCCGCAGGGCCTGCGCTGGAAGGTGGTGGACCTGCAGCTGGGAATGTCGGGCAGCCCTTGATCGGACCCGTGGCCTGACGGCAGCGCCAACCAAGGTTGGCAACTACCGGGGCATGTGGCTCTGGTAGATGCCCACCTTGGTGGGCATGTCGCTGTGGTAGATGCCCACCTTGGTGGGCATGTCGCTGTGGTAGATGCCCACCTTGGTGGGCATGTCGCTGTGGTAGATGCCCACCTTGGTGGGCATGGGTCCTAGGCAGTGCCAACCAACGGTTGGCACCTACCGGTCGAGTCCGCCCTACCCCTCGTTGGCGACGCCGTGCGGCACGTGGCCGGCGGCCACATGCTCGCGGGCGCTGTCGATGTTGTGCTGCGAATCGTCGAAGAAGATGTCGGCACCGAAGGCCTGCAGGAACGGGCCCTTGTGACGGCCGCCCAGGAACAGTGCCTCGTCCAGGCGCACGCCCCACTCGCGCAGGGTGCGGATCACCCGCTCATGCGCCGGTGCCGAACGCGCGGTGACGAGCGCGGTACGGATCGGCGCGCTCTCGCCGGCCGGGAACACTTCCTGCAGCGTATGCAGGGCCGACAGGAAGCCACGGAAGGGACCGCCGCTGAGCGGCTCGCGGGCGCGCTCGCGCTCGTGGCGGCCAAACGCTTCCACGCCCTGCTCGCGCGAGATGCGCTCGCTCTCGTCACCGAAGATCACCGCGTCACCATCGAAGGCGATGCGCAGCTGGCCGGCCGGGCGACCAGTATCGATCTGGTCGGCGGCTGCCGCAGCGGTCTCGCCCGGCGGCTTGGGCAGGATGGTTGCCGCCGCGATGCCATGACGCAGCGCGCTGCGCACCGATTCGGGGTTGGCCGACAGGAACAGGTCGGTACCGAACGGCTTCACGTACGGCCAGGTCGGCTCGCCGGCGGTGAAGGTCGCGCGGATGATGCCCAGCCCATAGTGCTGGATCGAATTGAAGATGCGCAGGCCGGTATCGGCCGAGTTGCGCGACAGCAGGATCACCTCGACCCGCGGGTTCTCCGGGCTGGCGCCCTGGTTCAGCGCCAGCAGCTTGCGCACCACCGGGAAGGCCACGCCGGGGCCGAGGATATCGTCCTCGTGCTGGCGCTGGAATTCGGCGTAGGCCGCCACGCCATCACTTTCGAACAGCGCATGGCTTTCCTCGAGGTCGAACAGCGCGCGCGAGGTCACCGCGACGGTCAGCAAGCGGGGGGAGTTGTCGCCCATCGGTGGGAGTCCTTCAAGCGGTCGGCGGGGCCGGCCGCCCATTGTCCTCAAAAAACGAACTGTTCGCTCAGGATCCTGTCTTCCAGGTTGTGCTCCGGGTCGAACAGCAGGGTCACGCGGCGGTCCTTCGACTCGCGGATGGTCACCTCGACCACGTCGCGGGTCTCGTGCGAATCCGCCGTGACGCTGACCGGGCGCTTGTACGGGTCGAGCACGCGGAAGCGCACCTCGGTATCGGCCTTGAGGATCGCCCCGCGCCAGCGACGCGGCCGGTACGGGGCCAACGGCGTCAGCGCGATGGTGTGCGAGCCCAGCGGCAATACCGGGCCATGCGCGGAATAGTTGTAGGCGGTGCTGCCCGCCGGGGTGGCCACCAGCACGCCGTCACCGATCAGCTCGGCCACGCGTTCCTGGCCGTTGAGGTCGATGCCGATATGCGCGGCCTGCCGGGTCTGGCGCAGCAGCGAGACATCGTTGTAGGCCAGCGAACCGGTACTGGTGCCCGACTCGGTCAGCGCCACCATTTCCAGCGGGCGCAGGTTGGCCGGTTCGGCACGCGCAATGCGGGCCTGCACGTCGTCGTCGCCACGGTACTGGTTCATCAGGAAGCCGACGGTGCCCAGCTTCATGCCGAACACCGGCTTGCCCAGGTGCCCATGCCGATGCAGGGTCTGCAGCATGAAACCGTCGCCCCCCAGCGGACACAGCACGTCGGCCTGCTCCGGCGCGTGATCGCCATAACGCGAGACCATCGCGGCGCGGGCCATCTGTGCAGGTTCGGTGGCGCTGGCCAGGAAAGCGATGCGGGGGGTGTCGCTCATCGGTGGATCCGGGTGGGTGTGCCAGCAAGAGCATACCCGGTAGTGCCGGCCGCTGGCCGGCAGCTGCACCCGATTGTGGTCCGCGCGGTTGCCGGCCAGCGGCCGGCACTACCCGGCAATGCAGAACGGCCCCGCTTTCGCGGGGCCGTTCCTCCAACTGCTGCAGATCAGGAGCCCCCCCTGAGTCAGGGGGGCGCGCCAACGGCGCGGGGGTCTGGGAGCATGGTTGGCATGGGGCCCACGGTTTGCAGAGCAAACCGTGGGGCGTCAGCGCGAATGCGCTTACGCACCATGCGCGGCCAGCTGACCCAGGCGCTGCACCGCGACCGAAACGGTCGGGTAGTCCAGGGTCTTCTGCTCGGCCAGTTCGGCCAGCATTGCCAGGGTGAAGCGCAGGCTGCTGTCGTCGCGCCCCATCCAGGCCGCCACCTTTGCTTCGGCACTGCTGCCCTTGGTACCCAGCACCTGGCCCGCCAGGTTGCGGTGGTTGGCGGCCAGCTCGTCACGCAGCACGCCACGTGCCACCGCGTGCCAACGGCCATTGACCTCCAGCGCATCGACCTGCTCGAACAGCCACGGCAGCTGCAGGGCATCGCCCAGGCGGAAGTGGACCTTGGACACGTCCACCGGCTTCAGCTTGCGGGTACGGGCCAGTTCGATGATGTCGAACGCCGGCTCCAGGAAGTGCAGTTCGGCCAGCTGCTGCGCCAGCGCGGACGGCAGGCCCTTTTCCTTCCACTCGGCCACCAGGGCTTCGTAGGTCGGACGCTGCGAATCCGGCAGCACACCCGAGGCAACGCGGATGTCGTTGAACGGGCCCTGGTAGCGGTTGACCGCTTCGGTGATGCCGGGCATCGCGCCGGGGCGCGACAGCAGCCAGCGCACGAACGAGCGCTGCAGCTTCCAGATCACTTCCAGGGCGTCGATCTGCACCGACTCCGGCACCTTGCCGTCGAGGGCATCGATCTGCGCCCACAGCGCGCGTGCATCCAGCGTTTCACGGCTGATGGTGTAGGCCTTGGCGACCTCGGCGATGGAACGGCCGGTGTCTTCCTGCATGCGCATCAGGAAGGTGGCGCCCATGCGGTTGATGGTCTGGTTGGTCACGGCCGTGGCGATGATTTCGCGCTTCAGGCGGTGACGCTCCATTGCGTCGGCGTACTTCTTCTGCAGCGGGGTCGGGAAGTAGCGCTGCAGTTCCTTGGACAGGTACGGATCTTCCGGGATGTCCGAATCCAGCAGCTGGGCGAATGCCACCAGCTTGGAGTAGGACAGCAGCACCGACAGTTCCGGACGGGTCAGGCCCTGGCCGCGCGCCTTGCGCTGCGACAGCTCGGCATCGGACGGCAGGAACTCGATCTGGCGATCAAGCAGGCCCTGCTGTTCCAGGGTACGGATGAAGTGCTGCTTGGAACCCAGGCGCTTGACCGCCATCCGCTCCATCAGGCTCAGCGCCTGGTTCTGGCGGTAGTTGTCGTTGAGCACCAGCTCGGCGACTTCATCGGTCATCGAGGCCAGCAGCTTGTTGCGCTGCTCGACGGTCAGCTTCTTGGCCCGCACCACATCGTTGAGCAGGATCTTGATGTTGACTTCATGGTCGGAGGTGTCGACACCGGCCGAGTTGTCGATGAAGTCGGTGTTGAGCAGCACGCCGGCCTGCGCGGCTTCGATGCGGCCCAGCTGGGTCATGCCCAGGTTGCCGCCCTCGCCTACCACCTTGCAGCGCAGCTCGCCACCGTTCACGCGCAGCGCGTTGTTGGCACGGTCGCCGACATCGCTGTGCTGCTCGCTGGCGGCCTTGACGTAGGTACCGATGCCGCCGTTCCACAGCAGGTCGACCGGTGCCTTCAGGATCGCGCTCATCAGCTCGTTCGGCGACAGCGCCTTGACGTTCTCGTCCAGGCCCAGCGCTTCACGCACCTGCGGGGTGATCTCGATCGACTTCAGGCTGCGCGGGTACACGCCGCCGCCCTTGCTGATCAGCTTGGCATCGTAGTCCGCCCAGCTCGAACGCGGCACGGTGAACAGGCGCTCACGTTCGACGAACGTGGTGGCCGCGTCCGGGTTCGGGTCCAGGAAGATGTGGCGGTGATCGAACGCAGCCACCAGGCGGATGTGGCGCGACAGCAGCATGCCGTTGCCGAACACGTCGCCGGACATGTCGCCGACGCCGACCGCGGTGAAGTCCTGGCTCTGGCTGTCACGGCCCAGCGCACGGAAGTGGCGCTTGACCGACTCCCACGCACCGCGTGCGGTGATGCCCATGCCCTTGTGGTCGTAACCGACCGAACCACCGGAGGCGAACGCATCGCCCATCCAGAAGCCGTGCGCGATGGCCAGGCCGTTGGCGATGTCGGAGAAGGTCGCAGTGCCCTTGTCGGCGGCCACCACCAGGTACGGATCGTCCATGTCGTGGCGCACGACATCCACCGGCGGCACGATCTTGTTGTTGACGATGTTGTCGGTGATGTCCAGCAGGCCCTGGATGAACAGCTTGTAGCAGGCCACGCCGTTGGCGAAGATCGCATCACGGTCGCCGTTCACCGGCGGGGTCTTGGCGAAGAAGCCGCCCTTCGCGCCGACCGGCACGATGACGGTGTTCTTGACCATCTGTGCCTTGACCAGGCCCAGCACTTCGGTACGGAAGTCTTCGCGACGGTCCGACCAGCGCAGGCCACCACGGGCGACCGCGCCGAAGCGCAGGTGGGTACCTTCCACGCGCGGGCCGTAGACGAAGATCTCGCGGTACGGGCGCGGCTTCGGCAGGTCCGGCACCAGCGCCGAATCGAACTTGAAGCTGATGACATGGCCGTGCTGGCCGTTGGCATCGGTCTGGTAGTAGCTGGTACGCAGGGTCGCGTCGATCACGCCCATGAACGAGCGCAGGATGCGGTCCTCGTCCAGGCTGGACACGCGGTCCATCAGCTTCAGCAGCGCATCGCGCGCGGCCTGCATCTGCGCGTCGCGGTCACCCTTGCGGGCATCGACCACGGTCTTGAGCACCTTCAAGGTGGCATCGTCACCGGCAGCCAGCACGTCGAAGTGGGCCTTCAGCTGGGCCTGGCCGGCGGCGATGTCGTCCTTGCTCTCGTGGCCGGTGGCCGGATCGAAGCGGGCTTCGAACAGCTCGACCAGCAGGCGGGCCAGCAGCGGGTAGCGCGCGAAGGTGCCTTCCACGTAGGCCTGGGAGAACGGCACGCCGGTCTGCAGCAGGTACTTGCAGTAGCCGCGCAGCATGGCGACCTGGCGCCAGTGCAGGCCGGCAGCCAGCACCAGGCGGTTGAAGCCGTCGTTCTCGGCATCGCCGTGCCAGACGCGGGCGAAGGTCTCGCCGAAGGCTTCATCGACACTGGCGGCATCGATCGCGCCGGCGGTCGACTCGACCTCGAAGTCCTGCACGTACACCGGGGCGTTGTCGACCGACAGGCGGTACGGACGCTCGGCGATCACTCGCAAGCCCATGTTTTCCATCATCGGCAGCGCGTCCGACAGCGGAATGTCGTCCAGCTGGCGATACAGCTTCAGGCGCAGGCCATCACCGCTTTCGCGCGGCACGGCCTGCAGGCTCAGGCGCAGGTCGTCCGGGCCGGTCAGGGCGTCGAGCTGGCTGACATCGTTGGCGGCAACCGCGGTGCTGTTGTCTTCGATGTAGCCGGCCGGCAGCGCCTTGCCGATACGGGCGGCGATGCGCAGGCCTTCGGTCTCGCCGTGGCGGGCCACCAGCGCTTCGCGCAGGTCGTCCTGCCAGTTGCGCAGCACCTGGGCCAGCTTCTGCTCCAGTTCGGCGGTATCGACGTCGAGCATCTCACCCGGCTTCGGGCGCACGATCAGGTGCACCTGGGCCAGCGGCGATTCGCCCAGCACCACCGAGCTGTCGACGTACTCGCCGTGCAGCGCGTCCTTCAGCATCGCTTCGATGCGCAGGCGCACGTCGGTGTTGAAGCGCTCACGCGGCAGGTAGACTAGCGCGGAGATGAAACGGCTGTACTTGTCGCGGCGCAGGAACAGGCGGCTGCGCACGCGCTCCTGCAGGCCCAGCACGCCCATCGCGGTGCGGAACAGTTCGTCCTCGCTGGACTGGAACAGTTCTTCGCGCGGCAGGGTTTCCAGGATGTGACGCAGGGCCTTGCCACTGTGGCTGGCCGGGGCCAGGCCCGACTGCTTCATCACGTGCTCGTGGCGCTGGCGCACCAGCGGGATTTCCCACGGGCGGCGGTTGTAGGCGCTGGAGGTGAACAGGCCGAGGAAGCGCTGCTCGCCGATGATCTTGCCCTTGGCGTCGAATTCCAGCACGCCGATGTAATCCATGTAGCCAGCGCGATGCACGCGCGAACGGGCATTGGTCTTGGTCAGGATCAGCGCATCCTTCAGACCGGACGTGGTGTTCAGGCCCTGCGCGGCCAGGGTCTTGACCGGACGGGCGGCGGACTTGTCCTTGCCGCGCATCAGGCCCAGGCCGGTGTCGTTCAGCGGCGCCAGCACCTCTTCCTTGCCCTGCTTCTCGACGCGGTATTCGCGGTAGCCGAAGAAGGTGAAGTGGTTGTCGGCGGCCCAGCGCAGGAACTCCTGTGCTTCCTTGCGCGATGCGTCGTCGACCGGCAGCTGGCGGCTGCCGAGGTCGTCGGCCAGCGCCAGTGCCTTGTCCTTCATCGGCTGCCAGTCGCGCACGATCGCACGCACTTCGTCCAGCGCCTTGTTGATGGCCTGTTCGATGGCAGCCATGGCGTCGGCCGGCTGGCGGTCGATCTCCAGCAGCATCACCGACTCGGCATCGCCCTCGCCGACCTTGACCAGCTTGCCGGCCTTGTCGCGGGTGAAGCGCAGCACCGGGTGGCCCAGCACGTGGACACCCACGCCCTGCTCGGCCAGCGACATGGTGACGGTATCGACCAGGAACGGCATGTCGTCGTTGACGATCTGCAGCACGGTGTGCGGCGATTCCCAACCGTTGGCCTTCGCAGTCGGATTGAACACGCGGACGTTGGCCTTGCCGGCCTTGCGGGCACGGGCGAATTCCAGCGTCTCAGCCGCGAGCGCGGCCCACTCTTCAGCGCTGTGGTGCGGGAACTCGTCCGATTCCATGCGCTTGTAGAAGTCAGTGGCGAAGGCCACCGCTTCGGCCTGTGCGGCCGCGGGGTAGCGCTTGCGCAAGGCCGTGTACACCGGCTCCAGGGAGAAACCAGCGGTCACTGCGACCTCCGACTCTGCTGGTTTCGTCTTGTTTTTCACGGTCTTGGCTGCGGTTTTTTGCGGTTTCATGGCAGAGCGATGCGCTTGCTCAGTTGGGAAAATGAAATTGTAGCCCTACCGCACGAAAAGGCCTTGCTGCAGGACGGAATAAGCAGATTCGGGTTTGCTGCGGTTTAGACGCCTATTCAGTTCGCTCCGGTATGGAGCTGGCGCCTGCTTCAGCAGTGCCGACAGGATCGGCAAAGCGTGTTACCGAAAGACACACGCGGCGACGCCGATTCGATTCCACAATCCTGAACTGGACGGTATAGTCCACCGCGTGAACCCGGCCTACCTCCCCGTTGCCCTCGACGCGCGCGATGAGCGCGTGTTCGATGCCGTGCGCAGACTGCTGGCCGAGCAGGGCATGCAGATGAGCATGGACGCAGTGGCCCAGCATGCCGGCTGCTCCAAGCAGACCCTGTACTCGCGCTACGGCAGCAAGCAGGAACTGCTGCGCCGGGTGATGCAGCGCCACGTCGGCCACGCCACCGGGGCCATGCTGCGTGCACTCCGCAGTGACGACCTGCGTGCCAGCCTTCTCCAGTTCGCCACCGACTTCCTGGAGCATTTCAACCAACCGCACGTAGGACAGGCCTGCCGGCTGATTGCAGCCGAGGCAGCCCAGTTTCCCGAAGAGGCGCGTACGCTGTACCGGCACGGTGCCGGCGCGCTGACGCTTCATCTTGCTGAATGGATTGAAACCGTTTGCATGCAAGGCCAGCTCCGGCATGACGACCCGCACTTCATGGCCGAACTGCTGCTGAGCATGATCGCCGGTCAGGATTTCGACAAACAGCGCTTCCATACCCCCCATCGTGATGACGCGCTCCTGCGTCGGCGCTGGGCAGAGTTCTCCGTCGACAGCTTCCTGCGCGCGTTCGCGCCACAGCCGTCGCCGGCCCCGTCTACAAACCAACCCCGGAGTTCCTCCTGATGACCGCCCCACTCCGCACCCTTGCCTTGACGTGCGCCGTTGCTGTCGCGCTGGCTGCCTGCAAGAAGCCGGAACAGCAGACGCCCCCGCCGCCGGAGGTGGGCGTGATCGACGCCAAGCCGCAGACCCTGCCGCTGCAGCGCGAGCTGGTCGGCCGCCTGTCGCCGTTCCGCAGCGCCGACGTCCGCGCACGCGTACCCGGCGTGCTGCTCAAGCGCGTTTACCAGGAAGGTTCGCAGGTCAAGCAGGGCCAGACCCTGTTCCTGATCGACCCGGCGCCGTTGCGTGCCTCGCTCAACGCCTCCGAGGCCCAGCTGGCTTCGGCCCGCGCCACCTACGCCAATGCCAAGGTCGCCGCCGATCGCGCGCGCTCGCTGGCGCCGCAGCAGTTCGTCTCCAAGTCCGACCTGGACAACGCCGAATCGGCCGAGCGCACCGCCCTGGCCGCCGTCAAGCAGGCCGAAGCGGCAGTGACTTCTTCGCGGATCAACCTGGGCTACGCCGAAGTGACCGCGCCGATCAGTGGCGTGGCCAACAAGCAGCAGGTCACCGAGGGCGCGCTGGTCGGCCAGGGCGATGTGACCCTGCTGACCACCGTTGACCAGCTCGACCCGCTGTATGTGAACTTCTCGCTGAGCGTGGATGAGCTGACCCAGCTGCGCGCGCAGCAGGCCAAGGGCTCGCTGGCGCTGTCCGGCGACGGCAAGGCCACGGTCAACGTCAAGCTGGCCGACGGCAGCACCTATGGTGAGCCGGGCACGCTGGACTTCTCCTCGACCACGGTCGACCCGGCCACCGGTGCGGTGTCGCTGCGTGCGCTGCTGCCGAACCCCCAGCAGATCCTGCTGCCGGGCGCCTTCGTCAGCTTCCAGGCCAACCTGGGCGAGCGCAACAATGCCTACCTGGTGCCGCAGCAGGCGCTGCTGCGTGACACCACCGGCGGCTACGTGATGGTTGTCGGTGCCGACGGCAAGGTGGTGCGCAAGAACGTGAAGACCGATGGCGCGCAGAACGGCAACTGGCTGGTCAGCGACGGCCTGGCCGCCGGTGACAAGGTGATCGTGGCCGGCGTGCAGAAGGTCAAGGAAGGTGCACCGGCGGTGGCCAAGCCGTGGACCCCGGGGCAGGACGCCAACGGCAAGCCTGCCGCAGGCGGCGCCGCTCCGGCGGGCGCAGCACCGGCGGCAGGCAAGGCACCGGCCGACGCGGCCAAGCCGGAACAGGCCGATGCGGCCAAGCCGGCCGCCACCGATTCGAACAAGCAGTAACGGGAACCTTCCGTCATGCCTAAATTTTTCATCGAACATCCAGTCTTCGCCTGGGTGGTTGCGATCCTGATCTCGCTCAGCGGCGTGATCGCGATCCTCAACCTGGGCGTGGAGTCCTATCCCAACATCGCCCCGCCGCAGGTCACCGTCTCGGCGACCTACCCGGGCGCCAGCGCGGACACCACCGAGAAATCGGTCACCCAGGTGATCGAGCAGCAGCTGACCGGTATCGATCACCTGCTGTACTTCAGCTCCTCGTCGGCCTCCAACGGCCGCGCGCAGATCACCCTGACCTTCGAGACCGGCACCGATCCGGACATCGCCCAGGTGCAGGTGCAGAACAAGGTTTCGCTGGCCACGCCACGACTGCCTTCGGAAGTGACCCAGCAGGGCGTGGTGGTGGCCAAGGCCAATGCCGGCTTCCTGATGGTGGTGGCGCTGCAGTCCGATACCCCGACCATCAACCGTGACGCCCTGAACGACATCGTCGGCTCGCGCGTGCTCGACCAGGTCTCGCGTATCCCCGGCGTCGGCAGCACCCAGCAGTTCGGTTCCGAGTACGCCATGAACATCTGGCTGAACCCGGAGAAGATGCAGGGCTATGGCCTGTCGGCCAGCCAGGTACTGGCCGCGGTACGTGCGCAGAACGTGCAGTTCGCCGCCGGTGCGCTGGGTTCGGACCCGTCGCCGGAAGGCCAGCACTTCACCGCCACGGTCTCGGCCGAAGGCCGCTTCAGCTCGCCGCAGGAATTCGAGAACATCATCCTGCGCGCCAACGCCGATGGCTCGCGCGTGCTCCTCAAGGACATCGCCCGCGTCGCCTTCGGTGCCAACAACTACGGCTTCGACACCCAGTACAACGGCAAGCCGACCGGCGCCTTCGCCATCCAGCTGCTGCCGGGCGCCAACGCCCTGAACGTGGCCGAAGCGGTGCGCGCCAAGATGGACGAGCTGCAGCCCAGTTTCCCGTCCGGGGTGACCTGGTTCTCGCCGTACGACAGCACCACCTTCGTCAAGATCTCGATCCAGGAAGTGGTCAAGACCCTGTTTGAAGCGGTCCTGCTGGTGTTCCTGGTGATGCTGATCTTCCTGCAGAACTTCCGCGCCACACTGATCCCGACCCTGGTCATCCCCGTCGCCCTGCTCGGTACCTTCCTGGGCATGTGGATGATCGGCTTCACGATCAACCAGCTGACCCTGTTCGCGATGGTGCTGGCGATCGGCATCGTGGTCGACGATGCGATCGTGGTGATCGAGAACGTCGAACGCATCATGAGCGAGGAAGGCCTGGCGCCGAAGCCGGCCACGCAGAAGGCGATGACCCAGATCACCGGCGCGGTGGTGGCGATCACCGTCGTGCTGGCGGCGGTGTTCATCCCGTCCGCCCTGCAGGGCGGCGCCGCCGGTGAGATCTACAAGCAGTTCGCTCTGACCATCGCCATCTCGATGGCGTTCTCGGCGTTCCTGGCACTGGGCTTCACCCCGGCGCTGTGCGCGACCTTCCTCAAGCCGACGCACAACGACAACCCGAACATCGTCTACCGCACCTTCAACAAGTACTACGACAAGATCAGCCACACCTACGTGGGCCACATCACCTCGGCGGTGCGCCATGCGCCGCGCTGGATGATCCTGTTCGTGGTGCTGACCGCGCTGTGCGGCTTCCTGTTCACCCGCATGCCGGGCAGCTTCCTGCCGGAAGAAGACCAGGGCTATGCGCTGGCGATCGTGCAGCTGCCGCCGGGCTCGACCAAGGGCCAGACCAACGAAGTGTTCGCGCAGATGCGTGGCATCCTGGAAAAGCAGGATGGCTATGAAGGCATGCTGCAGGTGGCCGGCTTCAGCTTCGTCGGTTCCGGCGAGAACGTGGGCATGGGCTTCATCCGCCTGAAGCCGTGGGAGGAACGCAAGTTCACCGCGCCCGAGTTCATCCAGAACATGAACGGCGCGTTCTACGGCATCAAGGAAGCGCAGATCTTCGTGGTCAACCTGCCCACCGTGCAGGGCCTCGGCCAGTTCGGCGGCTTCGACATGTGGCTGCAGGACCGCAGTGGTGCCGGCTACGAACAGCTGACCCAGGCGCGCAACATCCTGCTGGGCAAGGCCGCGCAGAAGCCCGAAGCCCTGGTCGGCGTGCGTCCGAACGGGCTGGAGAACGCCCCGCAGCTGCAGCTGCACGTGGACCGCGTGCAGGCGCAGTCGATGGGCATGTCGGTGTCGGACGTGTACAGCACCATCCAGCTGATGCTGGCCCCGGTCTATGTCAACGACTTCTTCTACGAAGGCCGCATCAAGCGCGTGACCATGCAGGCCGATGGCCCGTACCGCACCGGCCAGGAGTCGCTGAAGAGCTTCTACAGCCCCTCCACCCTGACCCAGAACGCCGATGGCACCAACGCGATGATCCCGCTCAACACGGTGGTCAAGTCCGAATGGGTGTCGGCACCGCCGTCGCTGAGCCGCTACAACGGCTACTCGGCGATCAACATCGTCGGCTCGCAGGCCCCGGGCACCAGCTCGGGCGAAGCGATGCAGACCATGGAGAGCATCGTCAACGACGACCTGCCGGCCGGCTTCGGCTACGACTGGTCCGGCATGTCCTACCAGGAAATCCTGGCCGGCAATGCCGCCACGCTGCTGCTGGTGCTGTCCATCGTGGTGGTGTTCCTGTGCCTGGCCGCCCTGTATGAAAGCTGGTCGATCCCGGTGGCGGTGCTGTTGGTGGTGCCGCTGGGCGTGCTGGGCGCACTGGGCCTGTCGATGCTGCGCGGCCTGCCCAACGATCTGTTCTTCAAGATCGGCCTGATCACCGTGATCGGCCTGGCCGCGAAGAACGCGATCCTGATCGTGGAGTTCGCGGTGGAGCAGCGCGCAGCCGGCAAGAACCTGCGCGATGCCACCATCGAAGCGGCCCGCCTGCGCTTCCGCCCGATCCTGATGACCTCGTTCGCGTTCATCATGGGCGTGATCCCGATGGCGATCTCCACCGGCGCCGGCGCCAATTCCCGCCACGCCATCGGTACCGGCGTGATCGGCGGCATGCTGTTCGCCACCCTGCTCGGCCTGCTGATGATCCCGGTGTTCTTCGTGGTCGTGCGCCGCATGCTGGGCGACAAGCTGGATGAACCGTCCAAGGAGTTCATGGAACGCCAGCGCGACGCGGATGCTGCACACCGCCCGGATCGTTGATCCGGCAGTGCGCTGAAACGAAAAGGCCCCGGAGCGATCCGGGGCCTTTTTCTTGCCGCCTTTGAATTCATGCCAACCAAGGTTGGCATCTACCAGGGCAACGGCATGCCCGGTAGCCGCCAACCTTGGTGGGCGCCGTTCGAGTCACGTTTCAGCGCAACAGCGCGACCACCAGGCACACTGCCACGATTACCAGTGCAGCCCACTGCATGGGCACAAAGAAGAAATGATGGGGCGCCACTTCGCCCTTCTGCCGGGGTGCCCGGTTGAGCCACAGGCCCAGCAGCACGTTCACCGCCGCGCCAATGCTGGCACCCAGCAACACCTGCGAGAGTGGGGTGTTGCCCTTGGGGCCTGCGTGCGGGAAGAAATACGCCAGCAGCAGGATCGCTGCGATCGGCGTGATCAGTGTCAGGATTCCCCAACCACGATAGATCATCTGTGCAGACCGTATGGAAACGGCCTGCATTGGAACAGATCCGGCATCGTTCGGCCAAGAGCACAGCGCATCCACGCGTGGCGTGGATCGACCGGCCGCGCCGCCATTGCAGCGGCGCGGCCGTTGCGTCTCAGCGCAGCCCGGTTTCGTTGCGGGCGATCACCAGGCGCTGGATTTCCGAGGTGCCTTCATAGATCTCGGTGATCTTGGCATCACGGAAGTAACGCTCCAGCGGCATCTCCTTCGAATACCCCATGCCGCCGTGGATCTGCACCGCCTGGTGGGTGATCCACATCGCCGCTTCCGAGGCGGTGAGCTTGGCGATGGCGGCTTCGTTGCTGAAGCGCTTGCCCTGGCCCTTCACCCAAGCCGCGCGCAACGTCAGCAGCAGCGCTGCATCCAGCTTGCACTTCATGTCGGCAATCTTGGCCTGGGTCATCTGGAAGGTGCCGATGGCGGCACCGAAGGCCTTGCGCTCCTTCACGTACTCCAGGGTCGCTTCATAGGCGGCACGGGCGATGCCGATGGCCTGCGAGGCGATACCGATGCGGCCGGCATCGAGCACGCTCATGGCGATCTTGAAGCCCTCGCCCTCCTGGCCCAGCACGTCCTCGGCCTGCGCCACGTAATCGTTGAACTCGATCTCGCAGGTGGCCGAGGCGCGGATGCCCAGCTTGGGCTCGGTCTTGCCACGACCGAAACCGGCCTTGTCGGTATCGATGATGAAGGCGGTGATGCCGCGCGCGCCCTTGTCCGGCTCGCTCATCGCGAACAGCACGATGTACTTGGCCACCGGGCCGGAGGTGATCCAGCTCTTCTTGCCATTGATGACGAAGGTGCCGTCGGCCTGTTTCACCGCGCGGCAGCGCATGGCAGTGGCATCGGAACCGGACTGCGGCTCGGTCAGCGCGAACGCGCCGATGGCGGTGCCTTCGGCGATGGCACGCACGTAGGTCTGCTTCTGCTGCTCGGTACCGTGGGTGAGGATGCCGTTGCAGAACAGCGAGTTGTTGACCGACATGATGGTCGAGTGAGCGGCGTCGGCGGCGGCGACCTCCACCATCGCCAGCACGTACGCAACCGGGTCCATGCCCGCACCGCCGTACTCGGTCGGCACTTCGATGCCCATCAGGCCGTTCTCGCCCAGCAGGCGGATGTTGTCCAGCGGGAACTCGCCGGTGCGGTCATGGTGCTCCGCGCTGGGGGCGATCTTTTCCTGCGCGATGCGCCGCGCCACGTCCTGCAGCATCAACTGCTCTTCGGTAAAGCTGAAATCCACAACACCCTCCCGGGTACATGAAGTTATGGGCCGCATACGGCGCGCCCAGGTGCTCCGATTGTACCGGGGGCCGGCTGTTTCCGTACGCTGGCGACTTGACCGCGGCAGGCCTTCTCGGCGAATATATCTCTATATCGCGATAGGTAGATATTTATGGATCTGGAAGACTGGTCGACCCGCCTGAAGGTGTTCGCCGATGCCACCCGCGTGCGCCTGCTGGCGCTGCTGGAGCAGGAGGAGCTGACCGTGGCCGAACTGTCGGCAATCACCCGGCTGGCGCAGCCGCGCGTGTCCACCCACCTGGCGCGCCTGAAGGAAGCCGGCCTGGTCCGCGACCGCCGTGCCGGCGTGTCGGCCTACTACCGTTTCGACGAAGCCCAGCTGGACCCGGCGCAGCGTGCATTGTGGCATGCCTTGAGCAACGGAAGCGACGACCCGTTGCTGCGCCAGGATGCCGAGCGCGTGGCTGCAGTGCTGGCCCATCGCGCCTCTGACCAGAACTGGGCCGACAGCGTGGCCGGCGACATGGAGCGCCACTACTCTCCGGGCCGTACCTGGGAGGCGCTGGCGCGCACCGCCTTGCCGTTGCTGGAGACCGGCGACGTGCTGGACATCGCCTCCGGTGACGGCGTGCTGGCCGAACTGGTCGCCCCCCACGCCAAGCGCTACATCTGCATCGATACCAGCGCGCGCGTGGTCGCCGCTGCCAGCGAGCGTCTGCGCCGGCTGCCCAATGTGGAAGTCCGCGAGGGCGACATGCATGCCCTGCCGTTCAAGGACGGCAGCTTCGACCTGGTGGTGCTGATGCACGCGCTGACCTATGCCAGCAAGCCTGCGCAGGCCGTAACCGAAGCCGCACGCGTGCTGCGCCCGGGCGGCCGCCTGCTGCTGTGCAGCCTGGCCCGTCACGAGCACAAGGCAGCGGTGGAGGCCTATGGCCACGTCAACCTCGGCTTCAGCGACAAGGAGCTGCGCAAGTTCGTCGACAAGGCCGGCCTGCAGGTGTCCAGCCTGGAAACGGTCACCCGCGAGAAGCGTCCGCCGCACTTCGAAGTGATTTCGCTGATCGCCAACAAGCCCTGAGCCCGAGACCACCATGCCCGCCCTGCCCTGGTTGCATCCTGATCGTGCCAACGCCCTGCTCGACGCCCTGCGCGAGCGGATCCTGATCATCGACGGCGCGATGGGCACGATGATCCAGCGCCATGGCCTGCAGGAAGACGACTACCGCGGCGAGCGATTCGCCGGTGGCTATGACCATGCGCACGGTCCCGGCTGCGACCACGGCACGCCTGAAGGCCATGACCTGAAGGGCAACAACGACCTGCTGCTGCTGACCCGGCCGCAGGTCATCGCCGACATCCATACCGCATACCTGGATGCCGGGGCGGATCTGGTCGAGACCAACACCTTCAACGCCACTTCGGTCAGCCAGGCCGACTACCACCTCGAACACCTGGTGTACGAGCTGAACAAGGCCGGGGCCGCCGTTGCACGCGCCTGCTGCGATGCGGTGGCTGCGGCCACGCCGGGCAAGCCGCGCTTCGTGATCGGGGTGATCGGTCCCACCAGCCGCACCGCTTCGATCAGTCCCGACGTCAACGATCCGGGCTTCCGCAACACCAGCTTCGACGAGTTGCGCGACACCTATCGCGAAGCCATCGAGGGCCTGATCGATGGCGGCGCCGACACCCTCATGGTCGAGACCATCTTCGACACGCTCAATGCCAAGGCCGCGCTGTATGCGCTGGAGGAGGCCTTCGACGCGCGTGGTGCACGCCTGCCGGTGATGATCTCCGGCACCATCACCGACGCCTCCGGGCGCACCCTGTCCGGGCAGACCGCCGAGGCCTTCCATGCGTCACTGGCGCATGCGCGCCCGCTGTCGATCGGCTTGAACTGCGCGCTGGGCGCCGAGGCGATGCGCCCGCACGTGGAAACCCTCTCGCAGGTCGCCGACTGTTACGTCAGCGCACATCCCAACGCCGGCCTGCCCAACGCCTTCGGCGAGTACGACGAAACGCCTGAAGAGATGGCCACCACCCTGCGCGGCTTCGCCGAGGATGGCCTGTTGAACCTGGTCGGCGGCTGCTGCGGCTCCACCCCCGACCACATCCGTGCGATCGCCCGCGCCGTGGCCGGGCTGCCGCCGCGCGCCCTGCCCGGTGTCCAGGAGCAGGCCGCATGAATGTCGCCGCCACCGTTCCACACTTCCCGCCCTCCTGCTGTTGAGCCGACGCCTGCCATGACGCCTGTCCGCCCTACCCGCCTGTCCGGCCTGGAACCCCTGGTCATCACTCCGGACCTGCTGTTCATCAACGTCGGCGAACGCACCAACGTCACCGGCAGTGCGCAGTTCCGCAAGCTCATCAAGGAAGGCCGCTACGAAGAAGCGGTGGACGTGGCCCGCCAGCAGGTCGCCAGCGGCGCGCAGATCCTCGACGTCAACATGGACGAGGGCCTGATCGATTCGGAAGCGGCGATGACCCGCTACCTCAACCTGATCATGTCCGAGCCGGACATCGCCCGCATCCCGGTCATGGTCGACTCCTCCAAGTGGAGCGTGATCGAGGCCGGGCTGAAGTGCCTGCAGGGCAAGAGCGTGGTCAATTCGATCTCGTTGAAGGAAGGCGAGGCGCTGTTCCGCGAACACGCGCGCAAGGTCCTGCGCTATGGCGCCGCCGCGGTGGTCATGGCCTTCGATGAAAGTGGGCAGGCCGATACCTGCGCGCGCAAGGTCGAGATCTGCACCCGCGCCTACCGCATCCTGGTCGACGAGATCGGCTTCCCGCCGCAGGACATCATCTTCGACCCGAACATCTTCGCCGTCGCCACCGGCATCGAAGAGCACGACAACTATGCGGTGGACTTCATCGAAGCCACCCGCATCATCAAGCAGACCCTGCCGCACTGCCACGTCTCCGGCGGCGTCTCCAACGTCTCGTTCTCGTTCCGCGGCAACGAAACGGTGCGCCAGGCCATCCACTCGGTGTTCCTCTACCACGCCATCGCCGCCGGCATGGACATGGGCATCGTCAACGCCGGCGCCATGCCGATCTACGACGAGCTGGAGCCTGAGCTGCGCGAGCGCGTCGAGGACGTGATCCTCAACCGCCGCAGCGATGCCACCGAGCGCCTGCTGGAGATCGCCGAGCGCTACAAGGGCAGCAAGGGCGCGGCGAAGACCGAGGACCTGGCCTGGCGCGGGAAGCCGGTGGCGCAGCGCCTGGCACATGCGCTGGTGCACGGCCTGGATGCCTTTGTCGAGGAAGACACCGAGCTGGCCCGGCAGGCCTCCAGCCGCCCGCTGGACGTGATCGAGGGCCCGCTGATGGACGGCATGAACATCGTGGGCGACCTGTTCGGTGCCGGCAAGATGTTCCTGCCGCAGGTGGTGAAATCCGCACGCGTGATGAAGAAGGCGGTGGCCTACCTGCTGCCGTACATCGAGGCGGAGAAGGCACGCAGCGGTGATACCGCCAAGAGCAATGGCAAGATCATCATGGCCACGGTGAAGGGCGATGTGCATGACATCGGCAAGAACATCGTCGGCGTGGTCCTGGCCTGCAACAACTTCGAGGTGGTCGACCTGGGCGTGATGGTGCCGGCGCAGAAGATCCTCGATGCCGCCCGCGAGCACAACGCCGACCTGGTCGGCCTGTCCGGACTGATCACCCCGTCGCTGGAGGAGATGAGCCACGTCGCCCGCGAGATGGAGCGCCAGGGCTTCGACCTGCCGCTGCTGATCGGCGGCGCCACCACCTCGCGCGCGCACACCGCGCTGAAGATCGACCCGCACTACAAAGCGCCTACGGTGTGGGTGAAGGACGCCTCGCGCGCGGTGGGCGTGGCCCAGTCGCTGATCTCACGCGACCTGCGCGAAGCCTTCGTCGCGGCCAACGAGGCCGACTATGCCGAGATCCGCGCCCGCCACCGCAACCGTGGCGACGCCAAGCGCCTGGTGACGCTGGAACATGCGCGCGCGCAGAAATTCCAGGGCGGCTGGGACAGCTACATGCCACCGGCACCGGAACACCCCGGCCTGCACGTATTCGACGACTACCCGCTGGACGAGCTGGTCGACTACATCGACTGGACGCCGTTCTTCCAGGCCTGGGAGCTGGCCGGCAAGTTCCCGGCCATCCTCACCGACGAGATCGTCGGCACCCAGGCCAGCGAGCTGTACCGCGATGCGCGCGCGATGCTCGAGCGCATCGTCGGCGAGAAGTGGCTGACGGCCAAGGCCGTGTTCGGCCTGTGGCCGGCCAACAGCATCGGCGACGACGTCCGCGTGCAGCACCCGCAGGGCGAAACCACCCTGCACTTCCTGCGCCAGCAGGTAGACAAGCCTGCCGAGCGCCCGGACTTCTGCCTGGCCGATTTCATCGCGCCCCTCGACAGTGGCAAGCAGGACTGGATCGGCGCGTTCGCAGTCACTGCCGGTATCGGCATCGACGCGCACGTCGCGCGCTTCGAGGCCGAGCATGACGACTACAACGCGATCCTGCTGAAAGCACTGGCCGACCGCCTCGCCGAGGCGCTGGCCGAGCGCCTGCACCAGCGCGTGCGTACCGAATTCTGGGGCCATGAGCGCGCCGAGGCGCTGGACAACGACGCCCTGATCGACGAGCAGTATCGCGGCATCCGGCCGGCGCCTGGCTATCCGGCCTGCCCGGAACACAGCGAGAAACGGCGCCTGTTCGACCTGCTGCAGGCCGAAGCAAACGCCGGCATGGAATTGACCGAGAGCTTCGCGATGCTGCCCACGGCCGCTGTCTCGGGCTACTACTTCAGCCATCCGCAGAGCCAGTACTTCGTGGTCGGCCGGCTCAGCCGCGAACAGGTCAGCGATTACGCCCGCCGCAAGGGCGTGGACCGCGCCCAGTCCGAACGCTGGCTGGCCTCCAACCTCGACTACGACCCCGAATGACACAAAAAGGGGACGGAGGGGATTAAGTCGTTTATGCATTCGCGACTTAATTCCCTCCGTCCCCTTTTTTGCCTCATCATTCCGCGATGACCGTTCCCGTTGCACGCCTCTCCAGCTTCTACCTGTTCTACTACGCGGCGCTGGGCGCGTTCACGCCGTACTGGAGCCTGTTCCTGACCGCGCGCGGCATGAGCGTGACGGCCATCAGCGTGATGATGGGCCTGTGGTACGCCACCCGCGTGATCGCGCCCAGCACCTGGACCTCGCTGGCGGCCGCATCGCCACGACCGATCCGCCTGCTGCGCGCGGGCTGCGTGCTGACCCTGCTCAGCTTCGCGGTATTCCTGCTGCCGCTGCCACAGACGTGGATGTACCCGGCGATGGTGGTGTTCTGCTTCTTCTACAACGCGGTGATGCCGCAGTTCGAGTCGATCACCCTCACCCATCTGGGCAACGACAGCCATCGCTACGGGTTGATCCGGGTCTGGGGCTCGCTCGGCTTCATCGCCGTCGTGACCCTGTTCGGCTGGCTGATCGAAGATGACGGCACGGCCAGCCACGCCGGGCTGCTGCCGTGGATGATGCTGCCACTGTTCGCGCTGCTGGTCGCCTCGGCCTTCAGCAACCACTACGCGCGCGGCATCGGCAAGACCGGCGGCGACGCCAGCGGCTTCTGGCAGATCGTGCGCCGACCGCCGGTGCTGGCGTTCTTCCTGGCCGCCTTCATGGAGCAACTGTCTTTCGGCCCGTACTACACGTTCTTTTCGGTCTACATGGACCATCACGGCTACCGCACCTCCACCCTGGGCCTGTTGTGGACCATCGGTGTGGTCTTCGAAGTGGGCGTGTTCTTCACCATCGGCCGCTTCTTCCGCCGCTATGACGCCAGCTGGATGCTGTTGATCGCGCTGGTCAGTTCCTGCCTGCGCTGGGCCGTGACCGCACTGTTCCCGGAAAACCTGCCGGTGATGCTGCTGGCGCAGAGCGCGCACGCGCTGGGCTTTGCGGCGTTCTTCGCAGCAGCGATGCAGATGCTGGCGACCTACTTCCCCGGTCGCCTCAATGGGCATGGCCAGGGGCTGCTGTACGGATTCTCGTCCGGTGTCGGCGGTGTGCTCGGCGCACTCATTGCCGGCCAACTGTGGAAGATCGACGATGGTCGCACCGCGTTCCTGGCCGGCAGCGGCTTCGCCCTGATTGGCGCCCTGCTCTGTTTCTTCGCACTGAGCCTGCCGCTCATACGTGCGCGACGGAACAGCCGCGTGCGCTGACCCCTGCCCGGCTCAGCGCTGCAACAGCACCTGTTGCAGCGAGGGCAGCAGCACCCGGTTGCCATGCGCACTGAGATGATCGCCATCGAAGAACAGCGGCCGCCCATCGCGCTGGGCTGGACATAACGCGTCGTCGCACAGCGCCGGCATCGGGTCCCACAGCACGCCACCTGGCAGTCCATCGACCACCTGCTGCAGGCTGCCCAGCATGGGTGCCCGCAACGTTTCCATCGCGACGCGCGTGCTGTCCAGGCCGTTGCGGCAGACCTCGTTGCGGGCATTGAAGCGGTCCGAGCAGCGATAAGGAGGCGCTGGCAGCACTGGCTTGGGCGCCTCCAGCACGATGCGCACGCCACGCTCGGCCAGGGGTCTCCACTGCGCGACCGCCTCGGCCACTTCGGCGTCGCGTCCTGCCGCGGCCTCTGCCGTCAGTTCGCCCGCCAGCTGCGCCTGCGCATCGAACAGCACGAACTGATCGGAAAGGCGTGGCACGCGCAACGACACCAGCACCACGGCATCCCCCGGCTGCGCACGCCGCACGATATCGGCGAACACCGCGGCGTCGAAATCAGCGCAACCGGCACCGGCACCGCGCCACTTCTGCAGGCTCACCTGCGGGCATCCGCCGCGGCCATAGAGGGAGACCGCCGAGCCGGTTTCCAGGGCCAGTCGCTGCAGCAGCTCGATGTAGGCCATCGCATGCGAATCACCAGCAACGAACACCCGCTTCGGCGCGCCAACCGGTAGCGGGCGGTCGCAGTCTCCACGGGCAAAGGTGCGCGCACTACCGCCTTCGAAACGATGCTTGGCGACCACCAGTGCGCACTCGGGATAGTCACCGGCCACGCTCTTGCCATTGGGGTACCAATCGGCCGGATGCCGGCTGACCGTACTCAACGACAGCCGCGGCGCCTGCAGGTAGAGCACTGTCTGGATGCCGGCGGCGCACAGCAGTACGACCGCGCCGGCCAGCACCCAACGCCCGGGACGCAGGCGCTGCGCCAACGTGCCGCGGAACGGCTGTTCCACCCAGCGCCACGACAGCCATGACAGCAGCAGCACCAACGCCATCGCGGTGGTCATCTGCAAGGGTGTCTGCAGGCCCACGGTCCAGCGCATCAGCACGAACACCGGCCAGTGCCACAGGTACAGCGAGTACGACAGCAGGCCGATACGGCGCATCGGGGCGCTGGCCAACAGGCGCGCCACCCATGCCTGCGGATGATGATGCAGCGCCCACAGCAGGCCCGCGGTGGCGAAGGCCGGCAGCACGCCGTCAGGCCACGGTGACCGCCCGGCACGCGCGGACCACAACGCCCACCCCAGCAGGCCCAGCGCCACCATGGCCAGCAGGGAGAACACCGGCGCGGCGCGCTTCAGTGCCTGGCCGGTTGCCGGGTCCAGCGATTCGCGCACATGCAGCAGCTGGAACAGCAGCACGCCCACCCCCAGTTGCCAGAGGCGGGTGCTGGTGGCATAGAACGCCCACGATGGCGGCGCCTCGCGCAGACCCAGCACCGCCGCATGCAGCAGCGACGCCATGCTGACCAGGGCGAACAGGCCCAGGCTGATCCAGCGCCCGCGTGCACCGCGCGCCCAAGCCAGGAACAGCAGCGGGAACAGCAGGTAGAACTGCTCTTCCACGCCCAGCGACCAGGTGTGGGTGTAGGGATTGAATTCGGCCCTGGGTGCGAAATAGTCGTTGCCGATCGCTGCCAGCACCCAGTTGCTGAAGCCGAAGAACGCCATCAGTCCGGTCCTGTCACTGGCTTCGCTGAGCCAGGACTCGGGAATGAACAGCACGCTTGCCACGGCAGTCAGCAACAGGCAGGCCAACAGCGCCGGCGCGATGCGACGGATGCGGCGCGCATAGAAGCGCAGCATCGACTGCCCCAGCGACAGCGGCGGCAGCCGGTGTACCGACGCGCTGACCACGAAACCGGAGATGACGAAGAACACATCCACGCCGGTGAACCCGCCTGGCAACCAGGCCGGGTCCAGGTGGAACACGATGACGGCCAGCACGGCGATCGCGCGCAGGCCGTCAATGTGCGGCACGTAGCCACGGCTTGGATCAGCGGTCATCCCTACCCCCACGGCCGCGACGGCAGCGCGCCCGCGGCGGTCACGCGTTTACCAGACCAGGTCGTCCGGCACCTGGTACTGCGGGTCCGCGTACGGATCTTCCTCGGCCGGCGCATTCGGATCGACCTTCAGCGCCACCGATGCGGCGAACACCGCCTCGCACTGCGCCAGCACCTCGGCGGTCACCAGCAGGTAGCGGCCATTGAGCTGGACCACACCCAGCTCACCGGCGTTGAGCGCGGTCAGCTGTTCGGCGGTCACATAGATGCGCTTGATCTTGCCGCCGTAGGGGAAGTGGCGGGCAATGTCCGCCGCTTCGGCATTCAGGCCCTTGTCCTTCAGCAGTTCTTCCAGCTTGGTCTTGGCCTCGCGGCGCACACGCGCCTCTTCCTGCTTCAGGCGCTCGGTTTCGATGCGCTCTTCCTTTTCCTTCTGCGCGCGGATGGCGTAGGCCTTGGCCAGGTCCATCTCTTCTGCGCTGCGCGGCTTGCGCGGGCCCTGCTGGCCCGGGCCACGCGACTGGCCGGGCTTGCCCGGGCCGCCATGGCCAGGACCGCGACGCTGGCCGGGCTTGTGCTCGCCCTTGCCAGCGCCCTGCGGCTTTCCATTGCCGTTGCCACCCTTGCCCTGCGGGCGGCCATCACGGCGGGGGCCATCATTCTTGCGCTCTGGCTTGGGCGCAGGCTTGAAGCCCAGGCCCATCAGCTGGTCACGGAGGGTATCGCTCATAGGATTCGGATCAGTAGTGCGGCGGCGGCGGTTCGCTCGCCGGATCGGAAGAATTCAGCGCGTTGCGGACCTTGCCCAGATCTTCCAGCAGCACGCGCAGCACGTCGGCGTTGCGCATGCCCTGCATGCGGGCATCGGCCAGCGCATCGCTCAGTTCGGCCAGCGCCTGTTCCTGGAAGGACACGCGCATTTCCAGTTCGACCAGGCGCGCTTCCAGCGCCTGCTCGCGTTCGGTTGGCAGCAGATCAGACATGCAGCGAGCGCCCCCGGCCAATGCCGTAATACGCCAGGCCCGCTGCTTCCACGTCCGCCGGCTCGTACAGGTTGCGGCCGTCGAACACCACCGCGTCCTTCAACTGCTCGCGCAGCGTCTGGAAATCGGGGCTGCGGAACTGCTTCCACTCGGTCACCACGACCAGTGCATCGGCGCCCTGCAGCGCCTCGCTGGCATTGCTGCAGAACACCAGGTCATCGCGTTCACCGAAGATGCGCTGCGCCTCATGCATCGCTTCCGGATCGTAGGCACGCACCGTCGCACCGCCTTCCCACAGTTGCGCCAGCAGGCGTCGGCTGGAGGCTTCGCGCATGTCGTCGGTGTTTGGCTTGAATGCCAGGCCCCACACGGCAAAGGTCTTGCCACGCACGCCTTCGTCCTCGCCCTTGTCGTAATGGCGCTGGACCAGGGCGAACAGATGGCCCTTCTGCGCATCGTTGACCGCTTCCACGGCGTTCAGCAGTTTAGGCTCCAGGCCGGCCTGCTGCGCGGTGCGGGCCAGCGCCTGCACATCCTTGGGGAAGCACGAGCCACCATAGCCGGCGCCCGGGTAGATGAAATGCCAGCCGATGCGCGGATCCGAGCCGATGCCCTGGCGGACCTGCTCCACATCGGCGCCGACACGTTCGGCGATGTTGGCGATTTCGTTCATGAACGAGATCTTGGTCGCCAGCATCGCGTTGGCGGCGTACTTGGTCAGCTCGGCCGAACGCACGTCCATTTCCACCACGCGGTCGTGGTTGCGGTTGAACGGTGCATACAGGCGCCGCATCACCGCCACCGACTCGGCGCTGGTCGCACCGATGATGATGCGATCCGGACGCATGCAGTCGGCAACGGCGTCGCCTTCCTTCAGGAATTCCGGGTTGGACACCACGTCGAAGGCGATGTCGGCGCCACGTGCCGCCAGCTCTGCGGCAATGGCGGCACGGACCTTGTCGGCGGTGCCCACCGGCACCGTCGACTTGTTGACCACCACGGTCGGCACGCTCATGTGCTGGCCGATGGTGCGGGCCACGGCCAGCACGTACTGCAGATCAGCGCTGCCATCCTCGTCCGGCGGCGTGCCGACGGCGATGAACACGACCTGGCCGTGGCCGATCGCGGCTGCGGCATCGGTGGTGAACGTCAGCCGCGACGCGGCGTGATTGGCCTTCACCATCGGTTCCAGGCCCGGCTCATAGATCGGGATGATGCCCTGGTTGAGGCCATCGACCTTGGCCTGGTCGATATCGACGCAGACCACCTGGTGGCCGACATCGGCCAGGCAGGTACCGGTCACCAGCCCTACGTAACCGGTACCGAAAATCGCAACGCGCATGTCCGTGCTGGCTCCGTGGTCGCTTACGGCAGGACGCCCAGCAGCTCGACGTCGAACGTCAGAGTCGCGTTCGGGCCGATCGGGCCACCCGGGGTGCCGTTCTCACCGTAGGCGAGCTCGCCCGGGATCCAGAAGCGGTACTTCGAACCGACCGGCATCAGCGCGACGCCTTCGGTCCAGCCCTTGATCACCTGGTCCAGGCCGAACTCGGCCGGCTGACGACCATAGGAGCTGTCGAACACGGTGCCATTGAGCAGCTTGCCTTCGTAGTTCACGCGCACCTTGCTGCTCGGCAGCGGACGCTCGCCGCTGCCCGGGCGGATGACCTGGTACTGCAGGCCCGACGGGGTGGTCACCACGCCCGGCTGGGTCTTGTTCTTGGCCAGGAACGCATTGCCTTCCTCGCGGTTGGTCTGCGCGGCAGCGGCGGCCTTGGCCTGCATTTCGGCCTGCTTGCTGCCCATGAACGCCTGGATGGTGGCGGTCGCGTCAGCTTCCGTCATCTTCGGCTGACCCTTGCTCAGGCCGGTGCTGATCGCGTCAAACAGCGAGGCGACGTCGATGTCGTCCTTCAGCTGTGCCAGCGACGGGCCGACTGAGTAGGAACCGATCATCTGCGACACCTTGACGCGGTCGACCTTCGGCGGCTGCGAACCCGGCGCCATGCCCGGCACCTGCTGCCCGCTGCGGGCCATCACGACCTGACGCAGTGCGGCATCGGTGGCCTTGGCCTGTTCCTGGGTGATCTGCGGCTGCAGGCCTTCGAACGAACGTTCCACGGCGGTGCGCAGCGCGGCCACATCGATCTCATCGGCGATCGGGGTGAACGACTTGGCGACGTCCAGGCCGATGGCGTAGCCGAGCTTCTGCTTGGGGGAATTCAAGGTTGCGGTCTCCTTGGCGGCTGCGGGGGCAGCCGGTTGTTGCGACAGAGCGACACCCGAAGTGCCCATCGCCAGAATCAGAACCGACGCCGCGGCGCCGCGCATTCCCATCTTCATTCGCTGCATTCCTGGAAGTGTCTGGGCGCCGACGTCGGCGCGAAAAGAAGCATTGTCGCACGCATGCCGTCGATGTCGAGGCATCCGTGCCGGATATCAATGCGTAGGAGCGACGGCCAGCGCCTTGTCGATGGCGGCGGTCAGCTGTGGATCGTCCGGCGTCACCTTGCTGGCGAACTGGGCGATGACCTTGCCATCGCGGCCGACCAGATATTTGTGGAAGTTCCAGCCCGGCGCCACGCCGGTGGCTGCGGTCAACCGCTGGTACAGCGGCGTGGCCTCCGCACCGACGACGTGCACCTTCTCGAACATCGGGAACTTGACGCCATAGGTAAGCGTGCAGAAATCCTGGATCTGCTTCTCGTCACCCGGTTCCTGGCCCTTGAAATCGTTGGACGGGAAACCCAGCACGGCAAAGCCGCGGCCGGCATAACGCTTCTGCAGCGCCTCCAGGCCTTCGTACTGGGGGGTATAGCCGCACTTGCTTGCGGTATTGACCACCAGCAGCACCTGCCCGTGGTAGCGCTGCTGCAGGTTGACCTGCTGCTTGCTGGCCAGCGGGCGATAGTCCAGGTCCAGCAGATCGGCCGCCAGCACGTGGGCGGAACCGGCCAGGCCGGCCACCAGCAGGGTCAACAGGGACAGGCCGCGCAGTCGGCGCGGGACAACGGTCGGCAGGGGCATCGAGAGCAGTCCGCGGTAGCCATTCACAGGGCCGGCCGATAGCGGCCGGGAATCGGCCGAACTATAGCACCGGGCTCCGTTGCCCCTTGTTGCGGCGGGCGCCGGCGGCTTTGCGCGGCGTGGCCTTTCCCGGGAGGACCCACCCTCAACGGCGCAGGGATGACATAGCATGGACAACGCTGAATGGAAGGCAGGGCGTGATCGGCCCGCACGACAATTCCGTTTCCCTTTTCAATCAAGGGGATAAGGGGATATTTCAGCGGTTTGACCACCCCTGCCATCAGTTGGGCACGGCAAGGGGTTGCACGTGGGCGTGCCGGTGTTATAGTTGCATACAACACCAGTCACCTGAGACAGGGGGAGCCATGAACGCCCGGATCCGTCGCAACCTCGCCGCACCCGCGGCCGCTGCCGTTTCGACCCTGATCGTGCTGGCCTGGCTGGCCATGCCAACCGCTCCCGCCTCCGCCGACAGTGCGCAGGATGCATCCGTTTCGCCGGCCGGGAACGCCGATCCCTCCCCCTCTCCCCCGCGTCGGCTGCACAGCTCCCTGTCCATGCCGTATTTCTCGTTCGCACAGCCGCTGACCCCACGGAGCTGAATATGAGCGACATCCAGTGGAGCGACGGCGCTCCCATCTACCGTCAGTTGAAGGAGCGCGTGATCGCCATGATGCTCGACGGAATCCTCAAGCCGGGCGATGCCCTGCCTTCGGTGCGCCAGGTGGCCGCCGACTACCAGCTCAACCCCATCACCGTTTCGCGCGCTTACCAGGAACTGGCCGATGAAGGCCTGGTCGAGAAGCGCCGCGGCCTGGGCATGTTCATGACCGAGCAGGCGGCCACGCAGCTGCGCAGCAGCGAGCGCGAGCGCTTTCTCAACGAAGAATGGCCGGCGGTGCTGGAGCGCATCCAGCGCCTGGGCCTGAGCCTCGACGAATTGCTGCCCCAGGGGAAAGTCTGATGAATAGCACCGCAAGTGAACCGGTCATCACCGCCCGAGGCCTGCGCAAGGCCTACAAGACCACCGTGGCCCTCGACAATGCCAGCTTCAGCATTCCGAGCGGGCGCATCGTCGGCCTGATCGGGCCCAACGGCGCCGGCAAGACCACCGCGCTGAAGGCCATCCTCGGCCTGACCTCGGTGGAAGGTGAGTTGAGCGTGCTCGGCCGCGACCCGCGGCAGCACCGCGACGCGCTGATGAACGACATCTGCTTCATTGCCGACGTCGCCGTGCTGCCGCGCTGGCTGAAGGTCCGTGAAGCGATCGATTTCGTCGCCGGTGTCCATCCGCGCTTCGACCGTGCCCGCTGCGAGCGTTTCCTGGCCAACACCAAGCTGCAGCCGAAGCAGCGCGTGCGCGAACTGTCCAAGGGCATGATCGTGCAGCTGCACCTGGCGCTGGTGATGGCCATCGATGCGCGCATCCTGGTGCTGGACGAGCCCACCCTGGGCCTGGACATCCTGTACCGCAAGGAGTTCTACCAGCGCCTGCTGGAAGATTATTTCGACGAACAGAAGACCATCATCGTCACCACCCACCAGGTGGAGGAGATCGAGCACATCCTCAGCGACGTCATGTTCATCCGTGATGGTCGCATCGTGCTCGATGCAGAAATGGACGATGTCGGCCAGCGCTACACCGAGCTTCTGGTCAACGCCGACCAGCTGGAGACCGCGCGTGCGCTGAAGCCGATCGACGAGCGCAGCCTGACGTTCGGCAAGACCGTAATGCTGTTCGACGGTGTGCCGCGCACCCAGCTCTCCACCCTTGGCGAGACCCGCAGCCCGGGCCTGGCCGATCTGTTCGTCGCCATCATGAAGGGGACCTACGCATGACTGCCGTCAACCACCCCGTCAGCCCGATGGGCACCCTGCGCTGGCTGCTCAAGCGCGAGTACTGGGAGAACCGTGGCGGTTTCCTGTATGCGCCGCTGATCGCCGGCCTGATCTCGCTGGTGATGAGCACCGTCGGCATCGCCTTCGGCCTGTTTGCACTGAACCGTGCAGCACGCAACGGCGCACTGCATGTCGACGGCGAGAGCGTGAACATCAACGGCCTGGACCTGGCCCTGCTGACCCGCGACATCAGCGCCAAGGACCTGGCCGACCTCGGCAACGGCCTCGACCTGACCCTGGTGCTCAGCTCGGCCTGGCCGTTCCTGGTGCTGGCCTTCGTGGTGTTCTTCTACTGCCTGGGCGCCCTGTACGACGACCGTCGCGACCGCAGCATCCTGTTCTGGAAGTCGCTGCCGCTGTCGGACACCCAGACCGTGCTGTCCAAGGTGATCAGCGCACTGGTCGTGGCCCCGATGATCGCGGTGATCGCCGGCATCATCACCATGTTCGGCTTCATGCTGGTGATCAGCATCGTCGCGCTGATGCACGGTGGCAGCCCGATGACCCTGATCTGGGGTCCGGCCAGCCCGTTGACCCTGGCCGCCGGTCACCTGGCCTGGATTCCGGTCTACGCCCTGTGGGCCCTGCCCACCGCCGGCTGGCTGCTGCTGTGCTCAGCCTGGGCCCGTACCAAACCGTTCCTGTGGGCGGTGATGCTGCCGCTGTTCGCCGGCGTCATTGTCAGCACCACCAAGGTGATGCCGTTGATCGGCCTGACCACCGGCTGGTTCTGGCAGAACATCGTTGGCCGACTGCTGCTGGGCGGCGTGCCGGGCACCGACCTGGTGTATCGCCTCAGCGCCGAGGAAGGCACGCGTCGCGATCTCGAATCGGTGGTCAGCCTGATGTCGCCGGCCTCGCAGCTGAAGTCGCTGGCGATGCCGGAACTATGGATCGGTGCCGCCGTCGGTGTCGTGTTCATCGTCCTCGCCATCCGCCTGCGCAAGCGCGCCGGCGAGATCTGATTCCATCCGTCCCGGAGGCACCACCCATGCGTTCCCTGCTCGCCTGTTCTGCGTTGTTGCTGTTGCCTCTGTCGGCGCTGGCCGCCGATGCTCCGAACTGCAAGTTCACCGCCGCCCGCACGCTGAAGCTGGATGTGGCCGGCGCCAAGGCGGTGGTGCTGGAGGTGAACCAGCATGACCTGAAGGTCGTCGCCAGCAAGGGCGGTGGCCAGCTCGATGGCCGCGCCTGCGCCTCCAGCCAGGAATGGCTGGACCAGCTGGTACTGGAGCAGCGCAGGGAAGGCGACAAGCTGGTCGTCAGCCTGCGCCGCGACGGCCGCCACAGCGGCATCAGCCTGGGCAACAGCTATGCGTGGCTCGACATCCGCGGCAGCGTGCCCGACAACCTGCCCCTGCAGCTCAAGGTCGGCTCCGGCGATGCCAGCGTGGACAACGCCCAATCGCTCAGCGTGGACGTCGGCTCGGGCGACGCGATCGTTCGCGGCACCCGCGGCAGCATCCACGCAGCGGTGGGTTCGGGTGACCTGGACATCGACGGTGGCGGCTCGCTGAACCTGCTGTCGCTCGGCTCCGGCGACGTCAAGGCGCGCAACATTGGCGGCGATGCGGTCACCGGCACCGTCGGCTCCGGTGACCTGAAGATCAGCGATGTCCGCGGCAACGCCCGGCTGGACACGGTCGGTTCCGGCGACATCGGGTTCAAGCGCGTGCAAGGCAACGTCGAGGTCGGCGTGGTCGGCTCGGGCGATGTCGATCTGTCCGACATCGGCGGCAACGTGCACGTGCGCAGCCATGGTTCGGGTGACATCCAGGTCGACGGCGTGCGCGGCAGCCTGACCGTCGACCACAGCGGCAGCGGCGATGTCGGCCACCGCAACGTCGGCGGCACGGTCACCCTGCCCCGCAACAAGTAGCCGCCACCGGACCAATTCGAGGGAGTTGCCATGAACCTGCTGCGCCTGCTGCCTGCCACCCTGCTGTGCCTGCCGCTGATCGCCTGCGGCGGCACTTCTTCCACGCCCGACAAGACCGTCGGCAAAAGCGTCGCCGAAGCCACCAGCGGCGTCGGCCAGACCGTCAAGGAGGCCATGGTTGATGCCCGGAAGGACATTACCCAGGGCAACATCAACATCTCCGCCGACAAGCAGCCGCGTGCGGAGATCACGCCGGATGGCCACCTGCTGATCGACGGCAAGGACGTGCCGGCCAACGAGGCCCAGCGACAGCGGTTGCTGGAGTACCGCGGCCACGTCGTCGCCATTGCGATGGACGGCATGGATGTCGGCCTGGCCGGCGCCAAGCTCGGCGCCAGCGCTGCCGGAGAGGCACTGAAGGGCATCTTCAGCGGCGACAGCGAAGGCATCGAGAAGCGGATCAATGCCGAGGCCGAGAAGATCGAAGCCCAGGCCAAGCGCATCTGCAACCGCTTGCCGGCGATGCTGGCCAGCCAGCAGGCACTGGCGCGCGAGCTGCCGGCGTTCAAGCCCTACGCAACGATGGACCAGAGTGACGTCGACGACTGCGGCAAGGACACCGTGGTCCAACGCTAGGCCTGTGACAGATCAGCGCACCCGGCCGGCAGCGGCGCCCCGCTGCCGGCCGTCGTGCGCCGGCCGGCTTACAATGGCGGCCCCGGAGGCCCCCGAACCGAATGCCATGAAGAAGTTGTTCCTGCTGCTGGCCGCCCTGCTCTGCCTGGGCCTGGTCGGCTGTGACAAGGATTACCGCAACCACCGCGCCGAGCGCGGCAAGCCAAAGATCTCCGTCAGCGAAGGCATGGTCACTGTGCGTCGCCCGCCGGCGCCGAACATCATCATCCTCGGCGATGGTTCGATGAAGGTGGACGAGATCCAGATTCCGCTGGACGAGGCACAGAAGCAGATGCTGCAGACCATGTTCGGCAAGCTGCAGGTGCTGCGCCAGAACACCCTGGTCGCCGCCCCGGCCGATCCCAACATGCAGCCGGTGAAGATCCAGCCGCCGGAAGGCATGGAAGTGATCCCGGCCGACCTGGTCCAGCGCATCCCCGAGTTCAAGGACTACACCGACACCTTCGGCAACATCGTCGCCGACCGTCGCTGAAAAAACGCCGCCCCTGGGCGGCGTTTCCTCTTGTAGAACCGAGCCCATGCTCGGCCCAGGTCCAGGAAGCAACCGAGCATGGGCTCGGCCCTACGACCGGCAGATCAACCGCCGCCGCCACCGCCCCCCGCGTGGATGCCACCGGCAGTCAGTGCGGCCGGGTCCAGCAGGCGGCGCAGCTCGGCTTCATCCAGGCCGCTGTCCTCCAGCGCGACATCCAGCACCGGACGCTGCTCCTTGTAGGCACGCTTGGCAATCGCCGCCGCCTTCTCGTAGCCGATGATCGGGTTCAGCGCGGTGACCAGGATCGGGTTGCGCGCCAATGCTTCGGCAACGCGATCCTCACGCACCTTCAGCCCGGCAATCGCGCTGTCGGCCAGCAGGCGCGACACATTGGCCAGCAGGCCAATGCCATCCAGCAGGTTCACCGCGATCAGCGGCAGGGTGACATTGAGCTGGAAGTTGCCGGTCTGCCCGGCCACGGTGATCGCGGTGTGGTGGCCGATCACCTGCGCGCAGGCCATCACCGTCGCTTCCGGAATCACCGGGTTGACCTTGCCCGGCATGATCGAGCTGCCCGGCTGCAGCGCCGGCAGTTCGATCTCGCCCAGCCCGGCCAGCGGACCGGCGTTCATCCAGCGAAGATCGTTGGCGATCTTGATCAGCGCCACCGCCAGTGCATTGAGCTGGCCCGACAGTTCCACCGCGTCATCCTGCGCGGCCAGGCCCTCGAACTTGTTCTCGGCGCTGTCGAACTTGAACCCGGTCTGCTGCTTCAACGCCTTGGCCACCTGCGCGCCGAAGCGCGGGTCGGCATTGATGCCGGTACCGATGGCGGTGCCGCCCAGCGGCAGCCGGCGCACACGCTTGAGGCTGTCTTCGATGCGTTCCTGTGCCGAGGCCAGCTGTGCCGACCATGCGCCGAACTCCTGCTCGAAGGTCAGCGGCATCGCATCCATCAGGTGCGTGCGGCCGGTCTTGACCACCTTGCGCAGGCTGCGGCCCTTCTTGTCGAGGGTCTTGCGCAGGTGCACCAGCGCCGGCAGCAGCTGCTCATGTGCCGCCAGTACCGCCGATACGCGCAACGCGGTCGGGATCACGTCATTGGAGCTCTGCCCCTGGTTGACGTGGTCATTGGGGTGCACCGCGGTCTTGCCCGCCTTGCCGGCACGGTTGGCCAGGGTGGCGATGACCTCGTTGGCATTCATGTTCGAGGACGTGCCAGAACCGGTCTGGTAGACGTCGATCGGGAACTGCGCGTCCCAGGTGCCGGCGGCCACTTCGGCGGCAGCGGTCTGGATGGCCTTGGCCACGTTCTTGGGCAGATGGCCCAGCTCGGCGTTGACGCCAGCGGCAGCGCCCTTGACCAGGCCCAGGGCACGGATGAAACCGCGCGGCATGCGCTGGCCCGACACCGGGAAATTCTGCACGGCACGCTGGGTCTGCGCGCCCCACAGGGCGTCGGCAGGCACCTGCAGCTCGCCCATGCTGTCGTGTTCGATTCTGAAACCCTTGCTTGCAGCTCTGCTCATTGCATCAACTCCGCACTACTTCAGTTGGGGAAAGGGAAGCGGCGGCTGGCAGGGTGTCGCTTCCCGGGCTGGCGGCTGCGCCAACGATACTCCCTTGCCCGCAGCGTGGGATGACGAGGACGGGCCAGATCGTTCCGTCCGCAGGGCCGTGTTGTAGAGCCGAGCCCATGCTCGGCTGCCCGCGGGGCGCCGGATTCTCCGAAGCAGCCGAGCGTGGGCTCGGCTCTACAGGGCACGCCCCGCCGGCACGTCGTAGAATATCGGCCCCGCCGCTCGTCCCAGCCCTGCCGACATGTCCGATTCCGCCCTGCTCGCCCTGTCCCCGCTCGATGGCCGCTATGCCGGCAAGGTCGACGCCCTGCGCCCGATCTTCTCCGAGTACGGCCTGATCAAGGCCCGCATCACGGTCGAGGTGGAATGGCTGCTGGCCCTGGCCGCCGAGCCGGGCATCGTCGAACTGGCTCCGTTCTCCGACGCTGCCATCGCCCGCCTGCGCGCGCTGGCCGCCAGCTTCAGCCCGGCCCAGGCCGCGCGCGTGAAGGAGATCGAGCGCACCACCAACCATGACGTCAAGGCGGTGGAGTACTTCATCAAGGAACAGCTGAAGGACGACGCCGAGCTGGCCCCGGCGCTGGAATTCGTGCATTTCGCCTGCACCAGCGAAGACATCAACAACCTCAGCTACGGCCTGATGCTGGAACAGGCGCGCCGCGAGGTGCTGTTGCCGACCCTGGACGGCATCGCCAGCACCCTGCGCACCCTGGCCCACGCCGAGGCTGGCCAGCCGATGCTGTCGCGCACCCACGGCCAGACCGCCTCGCCGACCACCCTGGGCAAGGAGCTGGCCAACGTGGTCGCGCGCCTGGAGCGCCAGCGCCGGCAGATTGCCGCGGTCGAACTGACCGGCAAGATCAACGGCGCGGTGGGCAACTACAACGCCCACATCGCCAGCTACCCGGACGTGGACTGGCCAGCCTTCGCCGAGCGCTTCGTGACCGGCCTGGGCCTGGTGTTCAACCCGTACACCACGCAGATCGAGCCGCACGACAACATCGCCGAGATCGGTGATGCCGCACGCCGCGCCAACATCATCCTGATCGACCTGGCCCGTGACATCTGGGGCTACGTTTCGCTGGGCTACTTCAAGCAGCGCCTGAAGGAAGGCGAAGTTGGTTCGTCGACGATGCCGCACAAGGTCAACCCGATCGATTTCGAGAATGCGGAAGGCAACTTCGGCATCGCCAACGCGCTGTTCGAGCACTTCAGCGCGAAGCTGCCGATCAGCCGCTGGCAGCGTGACCTGACCGATTCCACCGTGCTGCGTGCGCTGGGCACCGCGTTCGGCCACAGCCAGGTGGCACTGGATTCGCTGGCCAAGGGCCTGGGCAAGCTGGAAGTGAACCCGCAGCGCCTGGATGCCGATCTGGACGCGGCCTGGGAAGTGCTGGCCGAGGCCGTGCAGACGGTGATGCGCCGCCACGGCCTGCCGAACCCGTACGAGCAGCTGAAGGCGCTGACCCGCGGCCAGGGCATCACCGCCGAGTCGATGCGTGCGTTCGTGCAGGGGCTGGAGCTGCCGACGGATGCGAAGCAGCGCCTGCTGGAGATGACCCCGGGCAGCTACACCGGCCTGGCTGAGTCGCTGGCGAAGAAGATTTAAGGGGATTCCTTTGCGGCGGCGGCCGCGGGCGCTGCCTGCGGCAGGCAACGGCAACGGCAACGGCAACGGCAATAGCAACGTCAAGAGCGGCTCTGGATTGCTGCTAGCTGGGTGGGGCGGGAGGGGCCAGCGGGACACGCCGTGAACCCATCCATGGGGGCTCGATGGCGCCATCCATGGCGCCAACGGTCCCGCTGGCCCCTCCCGCCCCACCTCTGGCAGATTCCCGGTGACGGATCGAAGAGCATTGGGTTGTCGGGACGGAATTTGAAAGAGGGACGCGGCTTCGCCGCGTCCGTCTTTGTTTGAGGGTCTTTTGTAGAGCCGAGCCCGTGCTCGGCTGCTTTTGGGCGTGGGCAACAGCAAGCCGAGCGTGGGCTCGGCTCTACAAGGGCATGAGCAAGCGCAGCGCGCGACCCGCTGTTGCCTTTGATCTTCTTCTTTCCATTCCGTGGCGGGCCGCGCAGGAAACTGTCAGGGGCCGGCTTTTGCTTTCAGCGACCAACCCAGACCCCGCCACGAGGGGCTCCGCCGTTGGCCGGACACCCCGCGACAAACCACCGCACGTGCGCAATCCCGACGAACGGCGGACAATGGAACCCTTGGCGGCTCGCCACGCCGCCCCTCCCGCTTTCCGCTGCAAGGATTCCCCCATGGCCGCCCGCAAGTCCTCCGCCCCCCTGATCGAAGTCACCGCCCGCCCTGGCCAGCCGCTCGGCATGGCGCCGGCCACCTTCCTGCGCGACTTCTGGCAGAAGCGCCCGCTGCTGATCCGCAATGCCTTTCCGGATTTCCAGACCCCGGTACAGCCGGAAGACCTGGCCGGGCTGGCCTGCGAGGAAGGTGTGCTGGCGCGCCTGATCGAGCACGACAAGGCCCAGGACGGCTGGCGCGTGCGCACCGGCCCGTTCCAGGAAGACGTGTTCCCCGCCCTGCCCGACCACGACTGGACCCTGCTGGTGCAGGACGTGGACAAGTGGGACCCGGACGTGCGCGCCCTGATCCAACACTTCAGCTTCCTGCCGCGCTGGCGCATGGATGACGTGATGATCAGCTTCGCCGCCACCGGCGGCTCGGTCGGCGCCCATGTCGACCAGTACGACGTGTTCCTGCTGCAGGCCCACGGCCACCGCCGCTGGCAGATCGATGCCAGCGAATCGATCAAGGGCAGGCAGCCGCCGCTGGGCTTCCGCCCGGACGTGGAGCTGAAGCTGCTGAAGGTGTTCAAGCCCACCCACGACTGGGTGCTGGCGCCGGGCGACATGCTGTACCTGCCGCCGAACGTGCCGCACCACGGCGTCGCCGAAGACCCCTGCCTGACCTTCTCGTTCGGCATGCGTGCGCCGTCTTCTGCCGAGCTGATCAGCGACTATCTGGACACCCTGATCGCCGATGCCGATGAGAACATCCGCTACCAGGATGCCGACCTGAAGGTGCCGGCCGACCCGAACGAAATCGACACGGTGGCGATGGCGCGGGTGATCACCGCCCTCAACGCCATCCGCATGAATGACCCGGACAAGCTGGGTGACTGGTTCGGCCGCTTCATCACCACCTACCGCGCCGCCGGCGAAGTAATGGCCCACCAGGCCGCGCCGGCCGCGGAGCAAGTGGTCGAAGCGCTGGCCTCGGGCATGCTGCTGCAGCGCCACCCGTGGGCCCGCCTGGCCTGGCGCCGGGCCAAGCGTGGCGCCAGCCTGTATGTCAGCGGCCAGGACTTCGCGCTGCCGGTAAAGGACGCGCAGCGCCTGGCCGGCGCCGAGCAGCTCGACGCCGCCGCCTATCGCGGCCTGTCCGACAAGGGACGTGCCGTGGTCCAGCAGCTGCTGGTCGGGGGTGTGTTCCAGCTGATCGACCCGAATGAGGTGTACGAGGCCGAAGACGAGGAAGACAGCGAGGATGCCGTGGTGCTCGGCGAGGTCGTCGAAGGCCGCGACCGCGTCGAGGCGATCGACGCCGACGCGGTGTCCGACGATGTCCACTCCGTGACCGTGCACGACGACGGTATCGAGGTCATCGTCAACTTCGAGGACGACGACGAAGACGACAGCACCGGCCGGGCCTGAGCCATCGTCATGATCCGGGTCCAGCAGGTCAGCCACGCCGACGCCCACGTTGCCATCCACGACGTGCGCCAACGCGTGTTCGTGCAGGAACAGGGCATCGCCGCCGAGCTGGAACGCGATGCGCTGGACCCGGTCAGTGCCCATGTGCTGGCGCTGGACAGTGACGGCCAGCCGGTCGGCACCGGCAGGCTGGCTCCGGACGGCCGCATCGGCCGCATGGCCGTGCTGGCCACCCATCGCAGCAACGGGGTCGGCGAGGCCCTGCTGGCGGCCCTGGTCGAGGCCGGGCGCCGGCTCGGCCTGGCCGAACTGCACCTGCACGCCCAGCTGCCCGCGCGCGATTTCTATGCACGCCAGGGCTTCCTGCCCGAGGGCGAGGTGTTCGAGGAAGCCGGCATCGGACACCAGCAGATGCGCCGCCGGCTGGGCGTGGCCAGCGCCATCGACAGCCGCGCCGAGGCGGTGGCGATCACCACGGCCATCATCCACCGCGCCCGTCGCCAGCTGTGGCTGCACAGCCGCCAACTGGACCCGGGGCTGCTCGATGCGCCCCCGGTACAGTCCGCCCTGCGCCGCTTCGTCACCGCCCGCCACGACAAGCAGCTGCGGGTGATCGTGCACGACGCCGCCGCGATCGCGTCTGCCGGGTCGCCGCTGCTGGTGCTGGCCCAGCGCCTGCCCAGCGTGATCCAGTTCCGCGAGGTCAGCGATCCGGTCGACCGCGCGCTGGCCTCGGCCTGCCTGCTCAACGATGCGGGCGACTTCTACTTTCGTCTGATCGGCCATCGCCTCGACGGCGAGGCCGGCATCGCGCTGCCAGCACGTTCGCAGCCGTTCGAGCAGCAATTGCAGCGTGTCTGGGACCGTTCGCGCGTCTGCAGCGAACTGCGTGCGCTCGGCATCTGAGTCGGCACAGCCGACCGAACCTGTCTGGAACCGGCACCGGCGGACGCGGGATACCTGTGGTGGTGCCCCTTCGTGTCCGGTTGGGGGTACAATTTGGCTGTTTGAACGCGCCCGCGCAGGGCTATTCATCTTCCTGCCGGGTCCTTCTGAAGCCATACCCCACAAAGCGAATCAACACCCTCCATCGTGGACAATCAACTGAAGCAGTTTGCGCAATCTTCGCAACTCGCCGGCGGCAACGCCTCCTATGTCGAGGACCTGTACGAGCAGTACCTGGTCTCCCCGGATAGTGTCGATCCCAAATGGAAAACCTACTTCGACGGCTTCAAGGGCCGCGAAGCAGGTGACATTCCGCACTCGGCCGTCATCTCCCACATTGCGGACGCGGCCAAGGATGCGCTGAAGGCCGGTACCGGTAACGGTGCAGGCGACGAGCGCGAGCGCAATGTCGGTCGTCTGATCACCGCCTACCGTTCGCGCGGCCACCTGGACGCCCGCCTCGATCCGCTGGGCCTGGCCGCACCGGTCAACACCCCGGATCTGGGCCTGCCGTTCCACAGCCTGTCCGATGCCGACCTCAACAGCGAGTTCAGCACCGGCGGCGTCGGCGGCCAGCCGCGCATGAAGCTGCGCGACCTGCTGGCACGCCTGAAGGCGACCTACACCGGCTCGATCGGTGCGGAGTTCATGCACATCTCCGAGGTCGAGCAGCGCCAGTGGATCTACAAGAAGCTGGAAGCGGCCGGTGGCAACTACCAGCTGGACGCTGACACCCAGCGCCGCACCCTGGAGCGCCTGACTGCGGCCGAAGGCCTGGAGCGCTACCTGCACACCAAGTACGTCGGCCAGAAGCGGTTCTCGCTGGAAGGCGGCGATTCGCTGATCCCGATGATGGACACCATCATCCGCAACGCCGGCAAGGATGGCGTCAAGGATGTGGTGATCGGCATGGCCCACCGTGGCCGCCTGAACGTGCTGGTCAACACCCTGGGCAAGAACCCGCGCAAGCTGTTCGACGAGTTCGAAGGCAAGTTCGAGCACGACGAGCACGCCTCGGCCGGCGACGTGAAGTACCACATGGGCTTCTCCGCCGACGTCGCCACCGATGGCGGCCCGGTGCACCTGGCGCTGGCGTTCAACCCGTCGCACCTGGAAATCGCCGACCCGGTCGTGGCCGGTTCCGTGCGTTCGCGCCAGGAGCGCCGCAAGGACACCGCGCGCAAGCAGGTCATGCCGATCCTGATCCACGGCGACGCGGCCTTCTCCGGCCAGGGCGTGGTCATGGAACTGTTCCAGATGTCACAGGCCCGCGGCTTCGCCGTCGGCGGCACCGTGCACATCGTGGTCAACAACCAGGTCGGCTTCACCACCTCCAACCCGCTGGATACGCGTTCCACGCGCTATGCCACCGACGTGGCGAAGATGATCGCCGCGCCGGTGCTGCACGTGAACGGCGATGACCCGGAAGCAGTGGTGTTCGCCGCACAGCTGGCCTTCGAATTCCGCCAGACGTTCGCCAAGGACGTGGTCATCGACCTGATGTGCTACCGCCGCTGGGGCCACAACGAGGCCGACGAACCGGCGATCACCCAGCCGCTGATGTACCAGGTGATCCGCAAGCACCCGACCACCCGCGAGATGTACGCCGAGCAGCTGGAAAAGGCGGGCGTGATCGCCGCCGGCGCCGGCAAGGCGATGGTCGATGCCTACCGCGAGAAGCTGGACGCCGGTGAAGTGACCACCGAGCTGGCCAAGGTCGAGAAGACCCCGCCGAGCAGCCCGCTGTTCGTCGATTGGCCGAAGCTGCTGGAAGGCAAGCTGTCCGACCCGGTCTCGACCAAGGTCGAGAAGAACAAGCTGGTCGAGCTGGCCAAGCTGATCAACACCATTCCCGATGAAGTGCAGCTGCACTCGCGCGTGGCCAAGGTCTATGACGACCGCCGCAAGATGGCCGCCGGCGAGATCCCGGGCGACTGGGGCTTTGCCGAGAACCTGGCCTACGCCACCCTGCTCGACGAAGGCCATGCACTGCGCCTGGTCGGCCAGGACGTGGGCCGCGGTACGTTCACGCATCGCCACGCGATCCTGCACGACCAGAAGACCGACAACTACTACATGCCGCTGCGGCAGCTGGTGGATTCGCCGGAGAAGGCCACCGTCATCGATTCGCTGCTGAGCGAAGAAGCGGTGATGGCCTACGAGTACGGCTTCTCCACCACCGATCCGAACACGCTGTGCATCTGGGAAGGCCAGTTCGGCGACTTCGCCAACGGTGCCCAGGTGGTGATCGACCAGTTCATCGCCGCCGGTGAAGCCAAGTGGGGCCGCATTTCCGGCCTGACCCTGCTGCTGCCGCATGGCTATGAAGGGCAAGGCCCGGAACACAGCTCGGCGCGCCTGGAGCGCTTCCTGCAGCTGTGCGCGCTGGAGAACATGCTGGTGGTCGTGCCGTCGACCCCGGCCCAGGCCTTCCACATGCTGCGTCGCCAGCTGCACATGACCACCCGCAAGCCGCTGGTGGTGATGTCGCCGAAGTCGCTGCTGCGCCACAAGCTGGCCGTGTCGACCCTGGACGAGCTGGCCAACGGCGAGTTCCAGCACCTGATCGGCGACGCCAACGCAGACGCCAAGAAGGTCAAGCGCGTGGTGCTGTGCTCGGGCAAGGTCTATTACGACCTGCTGGAGGACCAGATCAAGCGTGGCCAGGACGACGTGGCGATCATCCGCGTGGAGCAGCTGTATCCGTTCCCGCGTGCGCTGCTGGCGGCCGAACTGAAGAAGTACGGCAAGGCCACCGACGTGGTGTGGACGCAGGAAGAACCGCAGAACCAGGGCGCGTGGTACCAGATCCGCCACCACCTGCAGTTCTGCCTGGCCGATGGCCAGAACCTGCACTACGCCGGTCGCGCACGTTCGGCCTCGCCGGCTGCCGGTCACATGGCTGACCACGTCCGCGAGCAGCAGCAGCTGATCGCCGACGCACTGGTCAACCCGTTCAACGACACGTTCGCTGAATAATCCTCCCCCTATTTAGAAGACAAACCAGGAAGCTCCCGCAATGGCCACCGAAGTCAAAGCCCCGGTACTGCCCGAATCCGTCGCCGACGGCACCATCGCCACCTGGCACAAGAAGGTGGGCGACGCTGTCAAGCGCGACGAAAACCTGCTTGACCTGGAAACCGACAAGGTCGTCCTGGAAGTGCCGTCGCCGGTCGACGGCGTGCTGAAGGAAATCAAGTTCGCCGAAGGCTCGACCGTGACCTCCAGCCAGGTCGTGGCGATCATCGAGGAAGGCGCCGTTGCAGCTGCTCCGGCACCGACCGCCGAGGCCGCTCCGGCCGCTGCTCCGGCCGCCGCCGCTCCGGCTCCGGCCGCTGCCGCTGCCGCTGCGCCGGCCCCGGCCGCCAAGTCGGCCGCCGATGCGCTGCCGCCGGGCGCCCGCTTCACCGCCATCACTGAAGGCGTGAACCCGGCCGATGTCGACGGCACCGGCCGTCGCGGCGCGGTCACCAAGGAAGACATCGTCAACTTCGCCCGCAACGGCGGCGCCGGCAAGGCCGGTGGCGCACGCCCGGAAGAGCGCGTGCCGATGACCCGCATCCGCAAGCGCATCGCCGAGCGCCTGATGGAGTCGAAGAACTCCACCGCGATGCTGACCACCTTCAACGAAGTCGACCTGTCCAAGGTGTCGGCGGCGCGCAAGGAACTGCAGGACGAGTTCGTCAAGGCACACGGCATCAAGCTGGGCTTCATGAGCTTCTTCGTGAAGGCCGCCGCCAACGCGCTGCAGCGCTTCCCGCTGGTCAACGCCTCGATCGACGGCGACGACATCATCTATCACGGCTACTCGGACATCTCGATCGCCGTCTCGACCGAGAAGGGCCTGGTCACGCCGGTGCTGCGCAACGTCGAGCGCATGTCGTTCGCCGACATCGAGAAGACCATCGCCGACTACGCCAAGAAGGCCCGTGACGGCAAGCTGGGCCTGGAAGAACTGCAGGGCGGCACCTTCACCGTGACCAACGGCGGCACCTTCGGTTCGCTGCTGTCGACCCCGATCATCAACCCGCCGCAGAGCGCCATTCTGGGCATGCACGCCATCAAGGAGCGTCCGATCGCCCAGAACGGCCAGGTCGTGATCGCGCCGATGATGTACCTGGCGCTGTCCTACGACCACCGCATCATCGACGGCAAGGACTCGGTGCAGTTCCTGGTGGACATCAAGAACCAGCTGGAAAACCCGGGCCGCATGCTGTTCGGCCTGTAAGACACCTCCCGCCCCTCCGCGCCTGCGCGGAGGGGTTCTGGTAATGCATCAAGGAATAATTCAATGGCTGAACAATTCGACGTCGTCGTCATCGGTGCCGGCCCGGCCGGTTACCACGCTGCCATCCGCGCGGCCCAGCTGGGCCTGAAGACCGCCTGCATCGATGCAGCGCTGGGCAAGGACGGCAAGCCGGCCCTCGGCGGCACCTGCCTGCGCGTGGGCTGCATCCCGTCCAAGGCGCTGCTGGATTCCTCGCGCCAGTTCTGGAACATGGGCCACATCTTTGGCGACCACGGCATCAGCTTCAAGGATGCCAAGATCGACGTCGAGGCGATGGTTGGCCGCAAGGACAAGATCGTCAAGCAGTTCACCGGCGGCATCGGCATGCTGTTCAAGGCCAACAAGGTCGCCGCCTACTACGGCTTCGGTGAACTGCAGCCGGGCAACGTGGTCAAGGTCACCCAGCATGACGGTTCCATCGTCGAGCTGAAGGGCACCAACGTCATCATCGCGGCCGGTTCGGATTCGATCGAACTGCCGTTCGCCAAGTTCGACGGCGAGACCATCGTCGACAACGTTGGCGGCCTGGACTTCACCGAAGTGCCGAACCGCCTGGCCGTGATCGGCGCCGGCGTGATCGGCCTGGAACTGGGCAGCGTGTGGAAGCGCCTGGGCGCTGAAGTCACCATCCTGGAAGCCATGCCGGAGTTCCTGGCGGCTGCCGATGCCGAAGTGGCCAAGGCGGCTGCCAAGGAATTCAAGAAGCAGGGCCTGGACATCAAGCTCAATGCCAAGGTCTCCAAGACCGAGATCACCGGCAAGGGCAAGAAGAAGGAAGTCATCGTCACCTACACCGACGCGGAAGGCGAAAAGACCCTGACCGTGGACAAGCTGCTGGTGGCCGTTGGCCGTCGCGCCGCCACCAAGGGCCTGCTGGCCGAAGGCACCGGCGTCAAGATCAACGAGCGCGGCCAGATCGAAGTCGATGCGCACTGCCACACCGGCGTCAACGGTGTGTGGGCAGTCGGCGACTGCGTGCGCGGCCCGATGCTGGCGCACAAGGGCTTCGAGGAAGGCATCGCGGTGGCTGAGCTGATCGCCGGCCTGCCGGGCCACGTCAACTTCGACACCATCCCGTGGGTCATCTACACCGAACCGGAACTGGCCTGGGTCGGCAAGACCGAAGCGCAGCTGAAGGCCGAAGGCATTCCGTACAAGGCCGGCAGCTTCCCGTTCGCCGCCAACGGCCGTGCCGTGGCGATGATCGAGCCGGCAGGCTTCGTGAAGATCCTGGCCCATGCCGAAACCGATCGCATCCTCGGCATGCACCTGGTCGGCGCCAACGTCTCCGAGCTGGTGCACGAAGGCGTGCTGACCATGGAGTTCAGCGGTTCGGCCGATGACCTGGCCCGCATCTGCCACGCCCACCCGTCGCTGTCGGAAGTGGTCCACGACGCGGCGATGGCGGTCAGCAAGCGCGCCATCCACAAGGCGAACTGATCGGCATCATGGTAGGTGCCGACCGTTGGTCGGCACTCACCTGCAGACGAAAAACCCCGCCCCGGCGGGGTTTTTTGTTGCCCGTTTCCCTGTAGCGCCGAGCCCACGCTCGGCTGCCCGGCAAAGGCCGCCGAGCATGGGCTCGGCGCTACACCTTTCCAGCCGGCTTCTTCGGTGGATCCTCACAGACCCTGTGCTGTACCACCGTATCGCCGGCCTTCCATTGCTTGACCACCCGGCAGCGCGCCTCGGCTTTCGGCGCAGGGACCGCCGCTGCATTGGCTTCGTCAGCCGCAGCGCTCTGCTCGCGCTCCAGCCACGCCGACGGGGGTACCGGGGGTGCGGCCAGCACCGGGCCTGGCAACAGGACCAGACCGGCCAGCAGCACCCTCCTCATGCGGGAACCGCCCGGCCGCCAAGCAACCGCGCCGGCAGCATGAACAGCGCGCGCAGGAAGGCGAACAACGCCGAGAAGGTGATGCCGACCAGGCGGAACGGCAGGCTCAGCAGCCACACGAGCGGCCAGGCGATCAGGGCGAGGATCGCCAGCGGCCAGCACAGCACGAACAGCAGGCACCACACACCGAGCGCGAACAGGGTCTTCATCACGGTCTCCTTGGGGCGGCACCCTGCCGCCTGCGGACACCTTGGCGCCCTGCCCTCGCCGCCGGCAAACGGTTTGCGACGAAACCCGGGCTGGGGGCGATGAAATCCGGTGCAGGGCCGTCGTTGTAGAGCCGAGCCCGCGCTCGGCTGCTCTTCGTTGCGATCACAGAAAACCCGCGCTGCGCGCGACAGCCGAGCGTGGGCTCGGCTCTACAGGAGCTGCACCGCGCCCGGGCGGCCATGGGTCACCTGGAATCGCGCCGCGGTACGCACTGCGGCATCCGGGCGCAGCACGCTGTCGGCGAAGCGGAGCTCGGCGTCCACGGTCTGCCGGTTCAGCTGCAGCTCCCACCAGCCGCGGCGGTCGCCGTCGAAATAGCGGATATGCGGATTCTGCGGAATCGATGGCCCGTAGTACGGCCCGTACGGCGTGTCGTCGCCGCCACTGCTGATCGCCGGGGCGATGAATTCGGTGGCCACGACCGGCGCGCTGGCCGCGTCGAAATCCAGCTTCAGGTCATTGACGAAGGTGGAATGCCAGTCGCCGCCCAGCACGATGGCATTGCCCTGCCCGCCCGCCTGCATCGCCTGCAGCAGACGCCTGCGTGCGGCGGGATAGCCATCCCAGGCGTCGTTCCAGAAGCGCTCGCGTGGCGTGCCGCCGTCCAGCCGCAGCTGCGACATCAGCAGCTGCTGCACCACCACGTTCCAGCGCGTGCCCTGCGCGGCGGCCATCGACTGCGTGAACCACGCTTCCTGCCCCGTGCCGAGCATGCTCATGCGCGGATCCAGCGCCGCTTCGCAGCGCGGTGACTCGCCCACACCGCAGGGATTGGCCGGGCGGAACTGGCGGCAGTCGAGCAGGGTCAGCTGTGCCAGATCGCCGTAACGCAGGCGCCGGTGCACGCGCAGGCCGCCATTGCCCGCAGGCGTGCTGCGCATCGGCAGGTGTTCGTAGAACGCGCGGTAGGCCGCCGCGCGGCGAACGATGAAGTCCTCGATCGACACGCCGGGCTTCTCCGGATGGATGCCCGAGTAGTCGTTCTGCACCTCGTGATCGTCCCAGATCACCGCGAAGGCGTGTGCGGCATGGGCCGCCTGCAGATCCGGGTCGAGCTTGTACAGCGCGTACTGGTCACGGTAGCGCTCCAGGCTCACCGTCTCGCCACTGAAACGCGCCGCGTCCAGCATGGTGCCACGCACGTTCTGCAGCGGGCTGTATTCGTACATGTAGTCGCCGGCATGCAGCACGAGGTCGACATCGCTCCGTGCGATATCGCGCAGCACCGGATAGTAGCCACTGTTCCAGGCCTGGCAGGTGCACAGGGCCAGCCGCAGCTGCTGCAGCTGCGTGTCCGGTAGCGACGCGGTGCGGAAGTGGCCGACCGCGCTTTCCTCATCGCCATCGCAGGCGAAGCGGTAGTAGTAGTCGCGGCCCGGGCGCAGGCCATTGACCTCCACGTGCACCGAATGGGCCAGCTCCGGCACCGCGGCAGCGACGCCCCGCTGTACCAGCCGGCGCATGCCGGCGTCTTCGGCCACGAACCAGCGCACCGGCACCGCCCGCGACGGCATGCCGCCGCCGTTGAGCGGGTCCGGCGCCAGCCGCGTCCACAACACGGCCCCCTGTGGATCCGGATCACCGGCGGCGACACCAAGGGTGAACGGATCACGCCCCAGCCGCGGCCGTGGGCCGGCCGTGGCCAGCCCCGGCATCGCCGCCAGCGCGATCGCCGCCCCCGTGCCCTGCCACGCCATGCGCAGCAGGCGACGACGGCGTTCCGGATCCACAGGCCCGCGCATCAGAAGCGCACGGTGGCGGTGGCCATCACCTGGCGCGGCGCGCCGACCTGCATGGTCGCCAGGCTGCGGGTCGGGTCGGCGGCGTAGGTGCCGTTGGTGTTGATCGAAGACAGGTAGCGCTTGTCCGTCAGGTTGGTCAGGTTAAGCGCCATGGTCAGGTTCTGCGCCGGGCCCAGCGCGCCGAAGTCATAGGCCACGGAGGCATTGACCAGCCAGTAGCTCGGCACCGACGCGTCGTTGGTATAGGTCACGTAGCGCTTGCCGACGTGGTTGGCCGACAGGCGCATGTCCCAAGGGCCCGGGGTCCAGGCCAGGGTGCTGGCGAACATCCATTCGGGGGTGTCGACGGTCTTCTTGCCGCGGGTCGGCACCACGCCATTGTTCACGTAGTCGTTGTCGTAGGTGCTGTCATTCCAGGACAGCGCGTTGGACCAGGCCAGGTCCTGCATCGGCTTCAGCTGCAGTGTCGCCTCGGCGCCGCGGCTGGTCACCGAACCGACGTTGGAGAACAGCGCCGGGCAGCCGAGGATGCCCACGCACTGGGCGATCGCCAGCAGGCGGTTGTCGAACTTGACGTCGTACACCGCAACCGAGGCTTCATAGCCCTTCCCGTAGCCGCGCCAGCCCAGTTCCAGGGTGCGTGACTGTTCCGGCTTCAAGTCCTGCGCGCTGGCATCGAACGCCGCCTGCGGCACGTTGAACGGGCTGCCCACGCCCAACGCGTAGGCGGCGATGTTCCTGGCGAACGAACCGAAGATCTCGTTGCCTTCGTTGAGCTTGAAGTTGAAACCCGCCTGAGGCAGCAGGCCCTTCTTCGAAGTCAGGCTGCTGTTGTTGGCATAGCTGCCCAGTGGCGTGCGCACGCGGGTGCGGGTGTGCGGCGACTTCGCACCGATGTCGATGGTCAGCCGGTCATCGAACAGGCGGAAGCGGTCCTGCATGTAGAACTGGCGGGTAATGGTGGTGTAGCGCTGGTGCCACACGCGCTGGTCCGGGTTGCGCAGGAAGAAGTCATCGGTGACCGGGCCGTCGATGTAGTAGAAGTTGCGCTGCACGCTGTGGCCGTTGTCCTCGTACCAGAGGCCGGCTTCCAGGTCGTGGCCGCCGACGTTCCAGGTGAACGCCGAGGTCACGCCGGTACGGTCGATCGCGTACTCGGTGGTGCGGATCGAGATCGGAATCTCGCGACCGGTGCCCGGGTTGGATGGATTGGACGGGCTGAACCAGTGGCCCTGGCCACGGTTGCTGTGGTTGTAGACGTTGACCTTCAGCCGCATCGACTCGTTCAGGCCGAAATCGCCGGCGATGCTGGACAGGTCATCGTTGCGCAGGCCGTGGCCGGAGTAGTACGCATCCCAGGGGCTGTTGACGCCGCCCGTGAACCTGCCGCGCGCGGCGGCGACGGCACGATCCCAGTCCGGCGCGTAGTTGTCCCAGTCCCAGCCAAGGCGATCGATCATCTCCAGCGACAGGTCCTGGTAGTCCGCCTCGACGCGGCGCGAGGCGTTGAACAGCGCGGTGATCCTGCTGTCCGTTCCGAAATTGTAGGTGGCCTTGCCGTTGAACTGTTTCAGCTCCTGCGAGCCCTTGCCCTTCCACTTGTCGCCTTCGGAGTACACGCCGGACAGATAGGCCGCAAAGCCCTGGTGCTCACCCGTCTCCAGGCGCGCATAGCTGCGCCGCGCGCTGTCGCTGCCGAAGCCCTGCGCCAGCACCACGCCGTACTCGGTGGACGGATCGATCGAATAGAACTGGAACACGCCACCGAGGTTGCTGGTGGACGGCGTACCCAGCGCGCCGATGCCGGTGGACACTTCGGCTCCGCCCAGGTTCTCGCTGATCACGGCACGGCTGATGTGCAGGCCGTTGCTGTTGCCATAGGCCATGTTGCCCAGCGGGATGCCATCGAGCGTGTAGCCCAGGCGGCTCTGGTTGAAGCCACGCAGGCTGATGGTGGTGGACCATTCGTAGGCGCCGGTGGCATCGGCCGACTCGAAGTGAACGCCCGGCTTGCTGGCCAGCAGCTTCAGTGGGTTCGCACCGGGCGGCAGGATCTTCATGTCCTCGGCGGTCACGCGCTGCACCTGGCGGGCTTCGCCACGGCCGATCACCGAGATCGAATCGAGGTTGGTCGCCGACGGTGCGTCGGGGGCGGTTTCAGCGGCAGCGAGCGACGGCAGCGAAGCACAGACCAGCAGGGCCAGCAGATTGCGGCGAAGCGGAGCGTGGGACGACATGGAGGCGGATTCCTTGGGCACGCTGGACGCCGAAGGGCGGCGTCGAAGAGCAGCAGCGGCGGAATCGTAGAAGCGGCGCGTTACATGTCATTTACACGCCACATGCGGAATCCTTGCGTTCCGAATGGTTTTACCGTCCGGAAGGCGATTGCCGGCCAGCGGCCGGCATGGCCGTTATTCGAACGAGCCGACCGAATCGTGGGCCAGGTTGTCGAAGCGGGTGTACTCGCCGAAGAACTTCAGCTTGCACGAGCCGGTCGGGCCACCACGGTGCTTGCCGATGATGATCTCGGCCAGGCCCTTGTCCGGCGAGTTTTCCTTGTTGTAGTAGTCGTCGCGGTAGATGAACACGATCATGTCCGCGTCCTGCTCGATTGCGCCCGACTCGCGAAGGTCGGCCATCACCGGGCGCTTGTCGGTACGCGTTTCCAGCGAGCGGTTGAGCTGTGACAGCGCGATCACCGGCACATTCAATTCCTTGGCCAGGCCCTTCAACGAACGCGAGATCTCCGAGATTTCGGTCGCGCGGTTTTCGCTGTTGCCGGGCACGCTCATCAGCTGCAGGTAGTCGATCACGATCAGGCCGAGGTCATGCTCGCGCTTGAGGCGGCGGCACTTGGAGCGCAGCACTTCCGGCGACACGCCCGGCGTATCGTCGATGAAGATCTTGGTTTCCTTCAGCATCTTGATCGCGCTGGTGACGCGGCTCCAGTCCTCGTCTTCCAGCTGGCCGGTACGCAGGCGCTGCGCGTTGATGCGGCCATTGGAGGAAATCAGGCGCATCGCCAGCTGCGATGCCGACATTTCCATCGAGAACACCGCCACGCCCTTCTTTGACTTGATCGCCGCGTACTCGGCGATGTTCAGCGCGAAGGTGGTCTTGCCCATGGCCGGGCGCGCCGCGAGGATGATCAGATCGGTCGGCTGCAGGCCGGCGGTCATCGCATCGAAATCGGTGTACCCGGTCGGCAGGCCGGTGATGTTGCCGCCGTTCTCGAAGCGGTTGCGCAGCTCCTCGAATGCATCCTTCAGCGCACCGGGCATGGCCACGAAATCGGTGCGACCACGTGCGCCCTGTTCGGCAATGGCGAACACGCTCTTTTCCGCCGAGGCCAGCAGCTCGCTGCTGTCGCGGCCTTCGGGCTGGAAACCGTCGTTGACGATGTCGGTGCCCACCTGGATCAGCTGGCGCAACACTGCCTTGTCACGCACGATCTCGGCGTAGGCCACGATGTTGGCAGCCGACGGCGTGGTACTGGCCAGTTCGATCAGGTAGGCGCCGTCGCCCACCAGTTCCATCTTGCCCTGCGACTCGAACCACTCGCCCAGGGTCACCGCATCGAACGGACGCTCGCGCTCGGAGAGCTCGCGGATCGCCCGATAGATCATCTGGTGGTCGCGACGGTAGAAGTCGCCTTCGGTCAGCTGGTCATTGACCCGGTCATACGCTTCGGGCGCCAGCATCAGCCCCCCCAGCACCGCCTGCTCGGCTTCCACCGAATGCGGCGGTACCCGCAACTGGTCGATGCGCGACTCGTCGCGATCGCGATCGAAGCCATCACCGCGCTCTCTGCGGTTGGAACGGAAGCCGGGACGAGCGGACATGCTGCGGTGTTTCCTGCAAAAGTGGGCCAGACGAGTGTAGGCATGCGCCGACCCCGGCGACCATGGACAAGCCTGTGGATAAGCCGTGGAGAAACGGGGGATATCCGCCGGCGCCTGGCCAGACTGGCGTGGGGGCGTCGCACTGCCTGCGACAGGCGCCATTGCGGCACCCGAGCGGAGCATTATCGCAGATCAGGCGCCACGGGTCGGAGCCCGTCGCTGCGCGTCAGGATCCGACCCCGGGGCGTGGTTGGGGTCGGATCCCTCTGCGACGCAGGGAACTCCGACCCCGCAGGCGTCAATCGCCCTTGACGTGCACCGCGATCAGCGCCAGGAACCGGTCCACGTAGCCCTGCAGGAACTTCTGCGTGCCCTCGTTGTGGATCGTGCCGTCGGCATCGATCAGGCCCTCCTTGAAGTGGATGAACGCCTCGGGCTGCCCAAGCACATGCATGTCCAGGAAGGCCAGGGTGTTGCGCAGGTGCTGCTGGGCCACGGCGGTACCGATCTGCCCGATGGAGGCGCCGATCACCGCCGCCGGCTTGCCGGCAAACGCACTGTCACCGTAGGGACGCGAGCCGATATCGATGGCGTTCTTGAGCACGCCCGGCACCGACCGGTTGTATTCGGGGGTGACGAACAGCACCGCGTCGGCGGCGCGCACCTGGTCCTTCAGCCGGGTACCCTGCGCCGGGTACTGCGCGTCGAAGTCCTGGTCATACAACGGCAGGTCGCCGATCTGCACGTACTGGAAGCGTGCGCGATCACCGGCGATCTTCTCCAGCGCATGGGCCAGCTTGCGGTTGCACGAGTCCTTGCGCAGGCTGCCGACGAACACGGCGATGGTGGGGACGGACATCGGGACATACTCCTCATGGTGCGGGAGGCCCAGCCTAGTCGCCGGGCCCGTGCAGGCCGGTGAAGATCAGCCGCCCACAATGCCTGCGCGCACCTGCCGCCAATGCGCCTGCCAGGCCTGGAACATCAGCACGTTCCACAGATGGGTATGCCACTTGCGCTGCCCTCCCAGGAACTGCTGCCACAGCGGCTGCACCGCCGCCGCCGACAGCACGCCCTCACGCTCCAGCCGCGCCGGCTGCAGCAGGTCCTCGGCCCAGGGCCGCAGGTCGCCTTTCAGCCAGTCACTGACCGGCGCGCCGAAACCGCGCTTGGGACGGTGCACCATCGAATGCGGCACGTAACGGCCCAGCACGCGCTTGAGCAGCACCTTGCTGGTGGTCTCGCTGCGCTTGAAGCCCAACGGCAGCGACCAGGCGAACTCGGCCACCCGCCAGTCCAGCAGCGGTGCGCGCGCCTCCAGGCTGACCGCCATCGAGGTGCGGTCGACCTTGCACAACAGATCGTCCGGCAGGTAGGTCACGAAATCGGCCAGCATCATCGCGTCGGCCGGCGTACCCGCGCCGTGCAGCGGATCGGCCAGGTCGTAGAAGCTGCCGGCGGCCCGCGCGCCGGTCACCGCCGCGGCCGGGTCGCGCCAGCGCGAGATGCGGTTGCGGTAGACGTCGCCGATGCCACGCGCACCGGTCTCGGCCAGCAGCGCGGCCAGGCCGCCGGTGCGCGAGGCTTCGCCCTGCTGCTGCGCACGCGCGCCCATCCAGCGCCGCAGCGGCCCCGGCACGCGGCCGAGCATCTGCCAGTTGCGCAGCGCGCGTACATACCGGGTATAGCCGAAGAACAGCTCATCGCCACCGTCACCAGACAGCGCCACGGTCACGCCCTGCCGCGCCAGCCGGGCGACCAGCGCGGTCGGCACCTGCGACGCGTCGGCAAAAGGCTCATCGAACATCGCCGGCAACTGCGGCACCACCGCCAGCGCGTCGGCGCCGCTGACGTACAACTCGGTATGGTCACAGCCCAGGTGGGCCGCCAGCTCCCGGGCCAGCGGCGCCTCGTCATGTCCCGAATCGGTGAAGCCGATGCTGAAGCTGTGCACCGGCTGCCCGCTCTGGGCCTGCATCAGCGACGCCACCAGTGAGGAATCGGTGCCACCAGACAGGAATACGCCGACCGGCACGTCGGCCACCATGCGTAGCGCCACCGCGTCGCGCAGCAGCGTGTCCAGCTGTTCCTCGGCGTCCTCGATGCGGCCCTGGAAGGGTGCGGCCAGCGCCGCCTGCATGCGCGCGCGCGCATCCCAGTACGGCCGCTGTGCCTGTTCCGGACGATGCGCGGATGCGCCGGCAGCGACGGCCGCCGCGTCCAGGCGCAACACCCGGCCCGGCATCAGCTTGTAGCAGCGCTGGTGGATGCTGTGCGGCGCCGGGATGTAATCCAGCCGCAGCAGCAAGGTGAGCGCATCGCGGTCGATGTCGTTGTCGAACGCCGGGTGCTGCCAGAGCGCCTTCAGTTCCGAACCGAACACCAGCGTGTCGCCGGCCCAGCCGTAGTACAGCGGCTTCTTGCCGACGCGATCGCGGGCCAGCCACAGGCAACGCTCCTGGCGGTCCCACAGCGCGATGGCGAACATGCCGTTGCAGCGCTGCAGGGTGTCTTCCACGCCCCATTGCAGGATCGCCGCCAGCAGTACTTCGGTGTCGGAATGGCCGCGGAAGGCATGCCCCAGCGGCTCCAGTTCCTCGCGCAGGGCGGCGAAGTTGTAGACCTCGCCGTTGTAGGCCATCACGTAGCGGCCGTCGGCCGAGGCCATCGGCTGGTGGCCCAGCGGGGACAGGTCGAGGATGCTCAGGCGGCGATGCGCCAGCGCGATGCCCGCCTCGGCATCGACCCAGCTGCCGCCATCATCGGGCCCGCGGTGGTGCAGCGCCAGGCCCATGGCCAGGGCCTGCGCCTGCAGCGCCTCGGCCGACGCCACCGGCGCCGGCAACAACATTCCCGCCAATCCACACATGCATCAGGGTTCCTGCGCCAGGTCGAGGGCGGCGCCAATCACCGCATTGTCGCTTGGAAGCCCGAACATTGCTGCCCCCGCCAGTGGCGTGTAGGTGTCGGCACCGCAGACCCGGCGCAACGGCAGATGGCCGAACCCGGCCTCGACCAGCGCGGTGACCACGCCCTCGCCCACCCCGCCGCTGTGGCGGCCTTCATCCAGCACCAGCACCCGCCGTGCGCTGGCGGCCTGGGCAGCGATGAAACCGGCGTCCAGCGGTACCAGCCAGCGCAGGTCGACCACCCGCACCTGCCAGCCCAGCTGCTGCTCGATCGCCCGCGATGCGCGCAATGCCATCGGCACGCCGTTGCCATAGGTATAGATCACCAGATCGCCGGCCTCCGGCGCATAGACCCGGCCCTCCCCCGGCACCAGCGACTGGCCCTGTGCGGGGAAGTCGAACAGCCACTGGCCATCGCCGGCTTCGTGCAGGTCCTTGCTCATGTACAACGCGATCGGCTCCAGGAACACCGCCACGCGCCCATCCACCCGCGCCAGTGCGGCCAGCGTGCGCAGCATCATCACCGCATCGTCGCCACGCGACGGGCAGCCCACCACCAGCCCCGGGATGTCGCGCAACGCGGTGATCGAGTTGTCGTTGTGGAAGTGGCCACCGAAGCCCTTCTGGTACCCCAGCCCGGCCACCCGCACCAGCATCGGGTTGCGGTACTGGTCGTTGGAGAAGAACTGCAGCGAACACGCTTCGCCGCGCACCTGGTCGATGGCGTTGTGCAGATAGGCCAGGTACTGGATCTCCGGAATCGGCAGCATGCCCAGGTTGGCCAGGCCCTGAGCCATGCCCAGGATCATGGTCTCGTCCAGCAGGGTGTTGAACACCCGGCGTGGGCCGAAGCGGCGCAGCAGATCCTTGGTGACGGTGTAGACACCGCCCTTCTGTGCGACGTCCTCACCGAACAGCAGGCTCTGCGGATACTTCGCCAGCAGTTCCTGCAGGGCATGGTTGATCTGGATCGCGAGGTGGCGTGGCGCCTGCCGTTCGGGCAACGCCTCCGCACCGCCATACAGCGCTTCACGCGTTCCGGCGGGCACCTCGCGCCGTGCTTCGGCCTGCACCGCAGCCGGCGTATAGGGCGCAAGCGGCTCCATCACTTCCCGCAGCGACTGCAGCTTCGGCCGTCCTTCGGCATCGGCGGCGGCGGCCATGCAGCGCGCGCGCATCGTCTCGTAGGCCACCTCGATGGCGGCCGCATCCATCCAGCCCGATTCCATCGCGATCTGTGCCGAGCGCAGCAGCGGATCCTGCGCCTCGGCCGCGCACAGCTCCGGCAACGCGCGCCATTCCACCTCGAAGTCGGTGCCGGCGTGCCCCATCAGGCGCGTGGTGCGCAGATGCAGGAAGGTCGGCCGCCGCGTACGCCGGCAGTGCTCCACCGCCGCCTGCACCTGCGCATGGCCGGTGGCCAGGTCGAGGCCATCGGCGTAGAAATAGTCCAGCCCGGGCTGACCGCTGAAGCGTTCGGCGATCCAGCCTTCAGGCGTTTTCACCGAGATGCCCAGGCCATTGTCCTCGCAGACGAACAGGACCGGTGCCGGCAGCTTCTGGTAGGCCGACCACATCGCGGTGTTGAACGCGGTCTGCGCGGTGGCATGGTTGGCCGAGGCGTCGCCGAACGAGCACAGTACGATGCTGTCGGCCGGAATGGGCAGTTCGTGGCCCAGCCGCTTGCCGCTTTCGAGGGCCAGCGCGGTGCCCAGCGCTTTCGGAAGATGCGAGGCGATGGTCGAGGTCTGCGGCAGCACCCACAACGGTTTGCTGCCCCACACCTTGTGCCGCCCACCGCTGGCCGGGTCATCGGCGCTGGCAGCAAAGGACAGCGCGGCATCGCGCAGCGGGTCGATCCCCGGCACCTGGCGTGAGCGCTCGGCCATGAAGGCACCGGAGCGATAGTGCAGGAATGCTGGATCCGTATGCCGGCAGGCCCGCGCCAGCAGCGCATTGCCTTCGTGGCCGGATGAACCGATGGTGTAGAAAACCTTGTTCTGCACGCGCAGCACGCGCGCCATCAGGTCCAGCTGGCGGCTGGCCAGTTGCGAATCGAACAGCTCGCCAAACGCGGCGGCGGTAAGCGTGCTGCCCGGCAGGATCGGCGCATCCGGCGCCGGGCGCGGGCGCGGGGTACCGCGCCAGCCACGCACCGCGTCGAGGAAATTGGCGTCGCACACGTCGGCGCGGTTGAGCACGCGCATGCGTGCGGGAATCGGATCTGGAACCACAGCGAACATCGAACACCCTCCGTGTCGTTGTTGCATTCCGCCCGGGGTTGGCCAGGCGCTACCCTGTGGGGATCACCTTGGTGAGAGTCATGCGGCCTCGAAGCGGGCGCGCACCTCGGCGGTCACCGCCGGCATCGGCAGGAAGCGCGGCTGCCCGCGCACGCGCTGCAACCAGGCGCGAACTTCCGGGAACGGCTGCAGGCTGATTCCACCCTCGCCTGCGACGTCGGTGTAGGCGAACAGCGCGATGTCGGCGATGCCGTACCCACTGCCGGTGAACCATTGCGCATCACGCAGGTGCTGCTCCATCACCGCCAGTGCAGTGGCGGCGCGCTCGTGCAGGCGTGGCAGTTCGGCGCGGCGCGGCGACCCAGGCGGGGTCCAGCCGCGGATGAAGCGCGCGACCGCTACGCGCGGCTCGTGCGTGTACTGCTCGAAGAACATCCAGCTCAGTGCCTGCGCGCGCTCCCAGCCATCGGTGGGCAGGTAGGGCGTGCCTTCGGCCAGCCAGAAAAGGATCGCATTGGACTCGGTAAGCACGCGGCCATCGTCGCGGACGATCAACGGCACCTTGGCATTGGGATTGAGCGCGAGGAACTCGGGGGTGTGGGTCTGGCCGTGGGCACTGTCCACTTCCACCCAGCGGTAGCGGCTGCCGAGCTGCTCCAGCAGCAGGCGGACCTTGTGGCAATTGCCTGACACCGACATGCCGTGCACCGTCAACGGGACGCGCTCTTCCACCATTGCCTGCTCCCTCGGATCCGGCCGGCGGCCGGCTGCGTGCAGTCTGGCAAGCACGCCAGTGAATGCCAAGCGCGGGTGCAGCATGACTACACGGTAGTGCCGGCCGCTGGCCGGCATCCTCGATGCAGCTGGATCCAAGCGATTGCCGGCCAGCGGCCGGCACTACCAAGCCACGCTCAGCGCGCGCGTTGCCGCCACTGTTCGCGCGACTGGCCCCAGATCTGCATGGGCTTGTCGTTGTATGGCGCTGGCAACTCCCCCATGCGCAGCAGGGTGCTTCCCAGCTTGCGTGCCACGGCCCGCGAGTTGTCGTTGTTCTCGGCGATCGTGTGGATCACCTCAGCCCAGCCCAGCGTATCGAACGCCCAGTCGATCGCCGCGACCGCCGCCTCCGGCGCATAGCCCCGGCCCCAGCTGGCATGACGGATGCCCCAACCAACCTCGGTACCCGGCCAGTCCTGCGGCTGCCACGGTCCCATCCGCCCGATCCAGTCGCCGCTGGATTTCTCGATCACGCTGAACATCGAGAAGCCGAACAGCTGCCAGGCGCCGGCCAGGCTGCAGAAACCGCGCCAGGCTACCGAGGGTGGCTGCACGCCGCCCAGGGTACGCATCGTGGCCTCGTCGGCGCAGAACGCCAGGTACGGCTCGTAGTCCTCGCGAAGCAGCGGGCGCAGGATCAGCCGCTCGGTTTCGATGCGCAGGTCGAAGATGCTCATGCCGGCTCCATGTCGAAGGGGGCACCCATGATGGAGGATGGCTTCGCTGCGCGGATGAATATCGCCGGTCGCAATGAAACGGGCCGGCATGAGCCGGCCCGTCAGGTACTGCATGCTGCGCCGGGATTACTGGCGCGTGGCTGCGGCAGTGGCACCGGCGGCAGCGGTCTGCGTGACCAGCTGGCCATCGACCACCGGCAGGCGATCGCTGGCCGGCTTGTTGTCCATGCGCACGGTCTTCTCCGCGCCGTCATAGCGGTAGGTCACGTTGTAACCCTTCACCACGTCGTTGGTACCCATGGCAATGCGGTTGCCCGGCTTGCTGGCCATGCGCATGGTGCCGGTGGTGCCGTCCTCATTGCGGTAGGTCACGTTGTAGCCGGTGACGCGGCTCGACTCGGAGGTGGCGGTCTCGGTGTGGCACTGGCGCTCGGTGCGGTTGACCACGCGGCCACCCACATGGCGCTTGTCGATCTGGTTGCCGATGAAGCCGCCGGCCACGGCACCGGCGGCGGTCGCGGCCTTCTTGCCGTTGCCGCCACCGACCTGGTTGCCGAGCAGGCCACCGACCACAGCGCCGACCACGGTGCCGCCGACGTTGCCATCACGTTCCGGCAGGCGTTCCTGCACCGTCACGTCCTGGCAGACCTCGTGCGGGGTCTGGGTGGTGGAGGTCTCGCGCACTGGATCGGTGCCGATCACGGTGGCGTAGGCCTTCTGCTTCTCGGTGATCGGGTCAACCTTCAGCACATCGGCATATTCAAGCCCGCGCGGCGCGGACGGGTCCAGCTTGTCACCACGTGCGCCGTCGTCAGAAGCGTTACCTTCAACGAGGCGCGATTCACCATTGGGGGTTCCGGCGCTGATGGAATCGGGCGACTTGTCACCACTCTTCATGAAGGCGGCGGTGGCGATGCCACCGACCAGCAGCGCGCCCGCTGCGACCAGGACAGTTGTAGTTGTGCTTTTCATGACCTGCTCCTTGCGGACCATCCGCAACGTTCTCGGGGCAGATTGCAGCATGCGCTGCCTGAACGGAATCTCCACATTTCCTGCTCATTCCGATAACCCATTCAGCATCGGGAAATGCTGGGCCCGTGGTAGCGTTTGCATATTCCCCACGAGGCTTCCCGCCATGGCCAACCCGATGCTGCTGCCGGTACTGCAATGGGCCCGCCGGCTGCGCTACCCCACCCTGTTCAAGCTCACCGCCGGCCTGTTCGTGCTGACCTTGTTCATCCCGGACCCGATCCCGTTCGTCGATGAGCTGGTGCTGGGCTTCGGCACGCTGCTGCTGGCCAACTGGAAGAGCCGCAACGCCGCAACACCTCCGCCGCTGGAACAGCGTTGAGCATCCTGGTTGACAGCCACTGCCATCTGGATGCCAGCGGGTTCGACCGTGACCGCGCTGCGGTGATCGAGCGTGCGCAGGCCGCGGGGGTGCGCCAGCAGGTGGTACCGGCGGTGACCGCGGCCAGCTGGCCGAAGCTGCGTGAGGTCTGCCAGCAGGCGCCGGGGCTGTACCCGGCCTACGGCCTGCATCCGATGTTCCTGGCCGATCACCAGCCCGGGCACCTGCCACTGCTGCGCGAGTGGATCGAGCGCGAACGCCCCTGTGCGATCGGCGAATGCGGCCTGGACTTCTTTGTCGAAGGGCTGGACGCCGACGCCCAGCAGGCGTATTTCATCGGCCAGCTGGAACTGGCCCGCGAATTCGAGTTGCCGGTGATCGTGCACGCGCGACGCGCGGTGGATGCGGTGATCGCCGCCATCCGCCGCGTCGGCGGCCTGCGCGGCGTGGTGCACAGCTTTTCCGGCAGCCCGGAACAGGCCGCGCAACTGCACAGGCAGGGCTTCCTGCTCGGCCTCGGTGGCCCACTGACCTACGATCGCGCGCAACGGCTGCAGCGGCTGGTGCGCGAGATGCCGCTGGAACAGCTGCTGCTGGAAACCGACGCGCCCGACCAGCCCGACGCCGGCATCCGCGGCCAGCGCAACGAGCCAGCGCGGCTGGCGACCATTGCCCGGCACGTGGCCGCATTGCGCGGGATGGAGCTGGAAGCCGTGGCCCAGGCCACGACGGAGAATGCGCGGCGATTGTTCGCGCTGCCGGCAATGTAACGGGTAGGTGCCGGCCGCTGGCCGGCACGATCCATCACACCGCGCTGGCCTCTACCGCATCCACCTTCACCTTCTTCGGCTCCAGCAGCATCTCCAGCGCCTTGCCAACCGCCGCGAAGGCGAACGCGCCGGTGATGTGGGTTGCCGCGCCCAGGCCGGCACCACAGTCCAGCTTCAACGCCGCATCGGCGCCCAGGTTCGGACGGATGCCGCAGACGCTGCCATCGGCCTGCGGGTACTTCACATTCTCCAGCGAATACACCGCCGGTACGCCGAAATAGCGCTTGGCGTTCTTCGGGAAGTTGAATTCGCTGCGCAGCTTCTTGCGGATCAGCGCCAGCATGGCGTCGTGCTCGGTGCGAGAGACATCGCGGATGCGCACCAGGGTCGGATCGGTACGGCCACCGGCGGCACCGACGGTCAGCAACGGCAGCTTGCGGCGGCGGCACCATGCGATCGTCTCGACCTTGACCCGGAAGCTGTCGCAGGCATCGATCACCAGATCGAACCCCCGGTCCAGCAGCTCGGCCATGTTGGACACGGTCAGGAATGCCTGCACCGCGTCGACCCCGATGTCCGGATTGATCGCACGGCAACGCTCGGCCATCGCCTCGGCCTTGTTGCGGCCGTAGTTGCCTTCCATCGCCGGCAGCTGCCGGTTGGTGTTGGACACGCAGATATCGTCGGCATCGATCAGGGTCAGGTGGCCGACGGCCGAACGGGCCAGCGCCTCCACCACCCACGAGCCGACGCCGCCCATGCCGACCACCGCCACGCGGCTGCCCTGCAGGCGCTCGAGTGCACCCACGCCGTACAGCCGTTCGATGCCGGCGAAGCGTTGTTTGACCTGTTCGTTCATCGGGCTATTTTAACGTGCAGGTGCTGGCGCCCGCAGTACGCCGGCGTCGAACCCACCGTTGCACGCCCGGAGTGCCCGCATGAATGCCAGCCCGCCCCGCCGCCTGTCCAGCGCCCATCGCTACCTGTTCGTGCTCTGCCTGGGCCTGCTGATCGGCCTGATCGCCACGGTAATGGTCGGCCGCGCCCTGCAGGCGCGTCGCGATCCGTTCCCGGGCAGCCTGATGCAGGTGATGCAGCGGCAGTCACAGCTGCTGCAGCAGGCCCAGCTGCAGAACCGCTGCAGCCTGGCTGACAGCGTGCCGCGGCTGCAGGTGCTGCGCCTGCTGTCCAATGACCTGGACCAGGCGTTTCCCGGGCTGAAGGACAGTGCGCAGTTCCAGCAGCACGCCAGCCAGCTGCGCGGCAACCTCAACACGGCGCTGGCCTCACCCCCCGGCGACTGCAGGGCCCTCGCCCAGCTGGTGGAAACACTGCAGGCGGACTGCCGCGCCTGCCACCAGGATTTCCGCTGAGCCGCATTCATCCTGCAGCCGGGCAGCACGCACACGGTTGGCGCGTTGTTCACGTTCGAAAGGAGAGGATTCGTCCACCCTGCTGCACGACGCAGTACCACCCAACCCACCCGCCTTCACGGCCAGGAGACGCCCCATGAAGATCCAGCTCATCGCCGCCAGCGCCATCGCTACCCTCGCGCTGGCTGGCTGTGCCACCTCGCCCGGTTACAGCGGCGGTGGTTACAACAACGGCTACAACAACGGCGGCTACGGCAACAATGGCGGCTACAACCAGGGCCGTTGCGCTGACTGTGGCATCGTCACCCGCATCAACACCGTGCCCTCGGGCCGCACCGCGCCCAGCGCGACCGGCGCGATCCTCGGCGGCATCGTCGGCGCCGTGGCCGGCCATGAAATCTCCGACCACACCGGTGGCAGCCGTGGCAACAAGAACATCGCCGCCGCCGCAGGCGCGGTCGGTGGTGCCCTGGCCGGCAACCAGATCCAGAAGAACGTCACCAGCGATACCTATGACATCAGCGTGCGCATGGATGATGGCCGCACCATCGTGGTCAACCAGCGCGATCTCGGCGGCATCCGCGAGAACACCTACGTGCGCGTCGTCAATGGCAAGGTCATCCTGCGCTGACCTGCACCGGGCCAACGGCAAAGAAAAAGGCCCGCTTGCGCGGGCCTTTTTCATGCCGACGGGCGGCGGGTATTACACCGGCTGCACCTTGTCAGCCTGCAGGCCCTTCTGGCCCTGCACGACTTCGAAGCTCACAGTCTGGCCTTCCTTGAGGCTCTTGAAGCCCTGGGTCTCGATGGCGCGGAAGTGCACGAACACGTCCTCGCCATTCTGCCGGCTGATGAAGCCGAAGCCCTTCGCATCATTGAACCACTTTACGGTACCGGTCTCGCGCTCAGCCATCTCACTAACTCCCTTTGACTCTCTCTTGTTGTTGGAAACGCCCGGTGGGCGGCTGACAAGCAAGGGGGAAGCGAGGTGCATCGATGCAGCGGATCGGAAAGATCTTGCTTCATCAGGCCACGATCCACGGTGACCTTGCCAAGCTCAGCGACTGCAACTTAACCCGCCCAAAACGAAAAAGCAACTGGCAAAATCTTTCACTGTCAACCCCAAAACGGCCACCATACGGGACAGCATGGGACTCTCATTCATCTTATATCTGCTAGCGGTCATTTTTGTCCTGATCGGCATCGCCGGCATCATCCTGCCGGCCCTCCCGGGCATCCCGCTGGTGTTCATCGGGCTGCTGCTGGCGGCCTGGGCGGACGGCTTCGCCCACGTCGGCTGGCCCACCCTGGTCGCGCTGGGCGTGCTGACCCTGCTTTCACTGTTGGTGGACGTGCTCGCCACCGTAGTTGGCGCGCAGCGCGTCGGCGCCAGCCGCAAGGCCCTGTGGGGCACCTTCGTCGGCAGCATCGTCGGCCTGTTCTTCATGCCCATCGGCCTGTTTGCCGGTCCGCTGCTCGGCGCCCTGCTCGGCGAGTACTGGCACACCCGCGAACTCGGCCGCTCGACCAAGGTGGGCCTGGCGACCTGGCTCGGCATCCTGCTCGGCCTGGCACTGAAACTGGCGGTGGTGATCGCGATGCTGGGCCTGTTCGCGTTCGCCTGGTTCTTCTGAGCCACCTAGCCTTCACGCCACGCGCACGCCGTGGCCGTGCATAAACGGTGGGGCTGGCCGCGATCCGGTGCAGCCGCCACACTGTGCGATTCCCGTATCCATCGAAGGGCCTGCTGCAATGACCCTCCCCACGCTGCTTCCCCGTCTGGCGCCGCTGGCGCTTGCCCTGGCCAGTGCACCGTTGGCTGCGCAGGAGTTCGCGCCCAGTGCCGACACCTCGCCGGCCGCCTGCGCGGCGATCACCACCGACGCGGCCCGCCTGGCCTGCTATGACCGCCTCTTCGGGCACACCCCGGAGGCCACCGCCGCCGCCGATGCCGCCGCCGAATCGGCTGCGCAGGCGCGCCGCGAGGAACGACAGACCGCGCGCGTGAGCCAGGGCGAGGAAAAGCTGCGCGAGCGGGTCAGCGACCTGTTCCGTCCGGCGGCACCGGACAGCGCGCTGGCCAATGCTGGCCGCGGTTCGCTGCTGGACAGCCGCTGGGAGCTGGCCGAGGACTCCAAGCTGGGGCCCTTCCAGCTGCGTGCCTACAAGCCGGTGTACCTGCTGCCGGCGTTCTGGACCAGCGACCGCAACACCACGCCGCATTCGCCGAACCCGGCCAACAGCGTGACGACCCCGCAGGTACTCGACAGTACCGAGCTGAAGTTCCAGATCAGCTTCAAGACCAAGATCGCCGAGAACCTGTTCGGCGACAACGGCGACATCTGGGCTGGCTACACCCAGAGTTCGCGCTGGCAGGCCTACAACAGCGAGGATTCGCGCCCGTTCCGCGAAACCAACTACGAACCCGAAGTGATGATGGTGTTCCGCAACGGCTACTCGATCGGTGGCTGGCGCGGGCGCATGACCGGCATCAGCCTCAACCACCAGTCCAACGGACGGGCCGATCCGCTCTCGCGCAGCTGGAACCGGGTCATGCTCAACATCGGCCTGGATCGCGAGAACTGGGCGCTGGTGCTGCGCCCGTGGTACCGCATCCCGGAAAGCCGCAGCGAAGACAATAATCCGGACATCGAGGATTACATGGGCCGGGGTGACGCGACCCTGATCTGGAACCGCAACGGGCATGAGGTCGCGCTGATGGCGCGTCATTCGCTGCGCACCGGCAGCCGCTCCCACGGTGCACTGCAGCTGGATTACGGCTTTCCGATCAGCAATCTGCTGCGTGGCCATGTGCAGGTCTTCGACGGCTATGGCGAGAGCATGATCGACTACAACCACAAGGCCACCTATGTGGGCGTGGGCGTGTCGCTGCTGGAGTGGTTCTGATGGACGTGACGATCTGGCACAACCCGGCCTGCAGCAACTCGCGCGGCGCACTGAAGCTGATCCGCGATGCGGGCTTCGACCCGGTGGTGATCGAGTACCTGGGCACCCCACCCGACGCGGCCACGCTGCGCCAGGTGCTGGCCGAGTCGGCCCTGAGCGCGCGCGACCTGGTGCGCAGCAAGGAGACCCAGTTCGCCGAACTCGGGCTGGAAGATGCCGACGATGCCACCCTGCTGGCTGCGATGGCCGAACACCCGCGCCTGATCAACCGCCCCGTGGTGCGCACGCCCAAGGGCACACGGCTGTGCCGCCCGCCGGAAACGGTGCTGGAGATCCTGTAACGGAAAAGGGGACGGAGGGGATTAAGTCGTTTGTGCACAAACGACTTAATCCCCTCCGTCCCCTTTTCTGGTTACCGCCAGTCGGTGATGCCTTCGCGGCGGTAGGCCTCGGCGAACGCCGGGCGCGCCTTCATCGAGGTGGCATGTGCCTTGAGCGACGGCCAGGTGTCACTGGGCCTGGGCATGTTGCGCGACCAGCGCATCAGCATCACCAGCATGTAGTCGACCACGCAGGGCGTGGCGCCCAGCAGGTAGGGCCCATGCGCCAGCAGGTGCGTGGCCACATGCTGCCAGGCCGCTTCCAGGCGCTGTCGCGCCATCTCGCGACTGGCCTCCACGTTTGCCTCGCCCGCCACCTCGTGCGGATAGAACCAGGCGCGATAGGCCGGCTGCAACGTATTGGCACACCAGAACATCCAGCGGTAGGCATCGGCGCGCTGCGGCGTGCCCAGTGCCGGCAACAAACCGGCGTCCGGATGGCGGTCGGCCAGGTACAGGGCGATCGCCGCCGCTTCAGTCAGTACCAGGCCATCGATCAGCAGCGTCGGCACCACGCCGGCCGGATTCAGTGCCAGGTACTCCGCCGACTTGTGCTCGCGCGCGTCGAAATCCAGCAGCACCAACTCGTGCTCGATGCCGAGCTCGATCAGCAGCCAGTGCACCACCAGCGCGGCGGTGCTTGTCGAACCATACAGCGTGGTGCTCATGCGGCGGATCCTGTGCAGGTGGGCCGGCCGATTATGCGCCCGTGCGGGAGCCGTCGCTCAGCCGCAGCTGCTCATGCAGGTATCGCGGCGCTCGCCACAGGACATCATCGGCGCGCGCAGCGTGCAGTCATGCGTCTTCAGTTCGCAGGCACGGCGCAGGTCCGGGTTGTCCACGTCCTTGCAGCGCTTGTCCGGCGCCGGCACCATCCGCTGCTCGCAATTGCTCTGGCGGCTGCCGAGAGAGTCATTCTGCGCCATGCAGCTGCGATAGCCGGCCTGGCACTGCATGCGGCATTGCGCCGATGCAGGGAAATCCGCGCCTTCGTACGACGCCGGGGTGCTGCAGCCGGCCAGGGCCAGCAGCACGCCGGCCACGATGAAGCGATGCAGGGCCATGGACACGTCCTGTGCGAGGGTGTGCCGACCGTAGCAGAGCCAGGGCTACAGGCGTGTTAATCCTGCCTCCAGATACAGCAACGGCGCCACACGGGCGCCGTTGTCTGGACCGAAGCGTGCGGGAATTACTCCACCACCACCGGAATCTTGCCGATGCGGGCCTGCCACTCGCGCGGGCCGGTCTTGTGCACCGATTCGCCGGCGGAGTCGACGGCCACGGTCACTGGCATGTCCTGCACGGTGAACTCGTAGATCGCCTCCATGCCCAGGTCAGCGAAACCGACCACCTTGGCCGCCTTGATCGCCTTGGACACCAGGTAGGCCGAGCCACCGACGGCCATCAGGTAGGCCGACTTGTGCTTCTTGATCGCCTCGATCGCGGCCGGGCCGCGCTCGGCCTTGCCGACCATGCCCAGCAGGCCGGTCTGTGCCAGCACCTGCTCGGTGAACTTGTCCATGCGGGTCGCCGTGGTCGGGCCGGCCGGGCCCACCACTTCGTCACGCACCGGATCGACCGGGCCGACGTAGTAGATGAAGCGGCCCTTCAGATCGACCGGCAGCTGCTCGCCCTTGTTGAGCATGTCGACCATGCGCTTGTGCGCGGCGTCGCGGCCGGTGAGCAGCTTGCCGTTGAGCAGCAGGGTCTGGCCCGGCTTCCAGCTGGCCACGTCTTCCGGGGTAATCGTATCCAGGTCCACCCGGGTGCCCTTGGATGCGTCGTAGGTCAGCTTCGGCCAGTCTTCCAGCGACGGCGGGTCCAGCATCACCGGGCCGCTGCCATCCAGGGTGAAGTGCGCATGGCGGGTGGCCGCGCAGTTCGGGATCATCGCCACCGGCAGGTTGGCCGCGTGGGTCGGGTAGTCGTTGATCTTGATGTCGAGCACGGTGGTCAGGCCACCCAGGCCCTGCGCACCGATGCCCAGCGCGTTGACCTTCTCGTACAGCTCCAGGCGCAGCTCCTCGATGCGGTTGGACGCACCACGGGCCTGCAGCTCGGTGATGTCGATCGGCTCCATCAGCGCTTCCTTGGCCAGCAGCATCGCCTTCTCGGCGGTGCCACCGATGCCGATGCCCAGCATGCCCGGCGGGCACCAGCCGGCGCCCATGGTCGGCACGGTCTTCAGCACCCAGTCGACAATCGAGTCGGACGGATTGAGCATGGCGAACTTGGTCTTCGCTTCCGAACCACCGCCCTTGGCGGCGACGATCACGTCGACTTTGTTGCCCGGCACCACCTTGACGTTGACCACGCCCGGGGTGTTGTCCCTGGTGTTGATGCGCTTGCCTGCCGGATCGGCCAGCACCGAGGCGCGCAGCTTGTTGTCCGGGTGCATGTAGGCGCGGCGCACGCCTTCATTGGCCATGTCTTCCACGCCCATGGTGGCGTCATCCCAACGCACGTCCATGCCGATTTCCAGGAACACGGTGACGATGCCGGTGTCCTGGCAGATCGGGCGGTGGCCCTCGGCGCACATGCGCGAATTGATCAGGATCTGCGCCATCGCTTCCTTCGCGGCCGGCGACTCCTCGCGCTCGTAGGCGGCGGCAAGGTTCTTGATGTAGTCGACCGGGTGGTAGTACGAGATGTACTGCAGCGCGTCGGCGATGGACTGGATGAGGTCTTCCTGCTTGATCGATGTCACGTCTTGCTCGCTTGCTCGAGGCTGGCGGGGGTAATCCACCTATTTTACCCCCTCCCCCGGCCCCGGGGTGGTAGTGCCGGCCGCTGGCCGGCAAGATTCCCCCGACGCTCTGTCACGCCACGCGCCACTGCGGCGTCTTTGCCCACATGAACGCCGAAACCGCTTTCCAGACCCACCGCCCGCGCCTGATGGCGCTGGCCTACCGCCTGCTCGGCAGCCGCACCGACGCCGAAGACGTGGTCCAGGACGCCTGGCTGCGCTGGTCCGGCGCCGATCCTGCGGCCGTCCGCGATGCCGAGGCCTGGCTGGTCACCACCACCACCCGGCTCGGCCTGGACCGGCTGCGTGCGGCCAAGCGCGAGCGCGTCCACTACGTCGGCCCATGGCTGGCCGAACCGCTGGCGGTCACCCTGGAGCCGGACCCGGCGCCCGGTCCGGCCCAGCTGCATGCGCTGGCCGACGACGTCTCGGTCGCTTTCCTGACCCTGCTCGAACAGCTCGGCCCGGAGGAACGCGCCGCCTTCCTGCTGAAGGAGGCGTTCGACCACGACTACCGTGAGATCGCCGAGCTGATCGGCCACAGCGAGGCCAACTGCCGGCAGCTGGTGCACCGTGCCCGGCAACGCCTGCAGGCCGGACGACCGCGCTTCAATGCCGATGCCAGCCAGCACCGGCAGCTGCTGGCGCGCTTCATGGAGGCCTCGCAGCGCGGCGACAGCGACGCGATCCAGGCCCTGCTGCACGCCAACGCGGTGCTGGTTTCCGACGGCGGTGGCGTGGTCACTGCGGCGGTGCGGCCGCTGCTGGGCGCCGAACGCATCGGCCGCCTGTTCTGGGCCATCGCCCGCCGCGGCGCGGTGCATCCCGCCCAGCTGGGCTACGTCAACGGCGAGCCGGCGATCCTGCGTTTCCAGGGTGAGCGCCTGCATTCGGTCACCACCATCGAAGTGGTCGATGGCCGCATCGCCAACGTGTACAGCGTGTTGAATCCGGAAAAGCTGCCGGGTGCTGTCACGCGCGATGACGGTACGGCGTCCTGGTAGTGAAAGGCGGCCACCGTGGCCGCCGTGGAGCCGAAAATGTCCGACCACGCCTCTCCCCGCGTCCCCTACACCCGCCTGGCCGCCGAGGCCTTCAAGGGCCTGCTGGCCACCAGCCAGGCCGTGCATGACAGCTCGATCGATCCGACCCTGATGGAACTGGTGTTCCTGCGCGTGTCGCAGCTCAACGGCTGCGGCTACTGCATGGACATGCACGGCACCGCGCTGCGCAAGGGCGGCATCGAGCCGCGCAAGCTGGACACCCTGCCCGCCTGGCACGAAAGCCGCTTCTTCGATGCCCGCGAGCGCGCGGCACTGGGCTGGGCCGAGGCGCTGACCCGGCTGACCGACGGCGCGCCGTCGCAGGCCGCGTTCGATGCCCTGGCACCGCACTTCGATGAGAAGGGCATCAGTGACCTGAGCATGGGCATCGCGGTGATCAATGCCTGGAACCGCCTCGGTGCGGGGTTGCTGCCGCCGCTGCCGTAAAGGGGGGCTGGCCGGGCTGCCGCCCGGCACCCGCAGAGGCAACAACCAGAGCAACATCAAAAACCGGCACTACTGTGAGTTGGCGGGGTGGGTCAGGTCGCAGGGGACGCTGCAAGTACGTCCATGTAAGCTCGGTCGCCGCATCCATGCGGCTCACGCCCCTACGACCTGACCCACCCCGCCTTCGACAGTTCATCGGTGCTGCTGGTAGGTGTCGACCTTGGTCGGCACGGTGGATCCACGCAGTGCGTGGATGCAGGAGGGTCAGATCCCTTCGCTTCGCGAAGGGATCTGACCCCGGTGCCGGCAACACGGCTGCACTGACTCCCCCTGCACGTATCACGCGCGCACAATACGCGCATGCCTGCCATCCCCCCCGTTGGCGCTGCCGCCGCGAAGAAACCCAGCCTGCGCCAGCGCTTCAAGGCGATGCGCAACCTGCCGCCGTTCCTGCGCATGGTCTGGCAGACCAGCCCCGCGCTCACCCTGGCCAGCCTGGGGCTGCGCCTGATCCGTGCGCTGCTGCCGGTGGCGATGCTGTACGTCGGCAAGCTGATCATCGACAGCGCCCTGCACCTGAGCCAGCACGACGCCGGTTTCCCGCCGCTCGGCGAGGCGCTGTCCAGCGGCATGCTCAATCCGCTGCTGGGCCTGCTGGCGCTGGAATTCGGCCTGGCCATCGCCTCGGACCTGCTCGGCCGGCTGGTCAGCTATGCCGACGCGCTGCTGTCGGAACTGTTCGCCAACGTCACCAGCATCCGGCTGATGGAACACGCGGCGACGCTGGATCTGGAGGACTTCGAGGACCCGGACCTGCAGGACAAGCTGGACCGCGCGAGGCGCCAGACCATGGGCCGGATGAACCTGATGAGCCAGCTGTTCGGCCAGGTGCAGGACGCGATCACCGTGGCCAGCCTCGCCGTCGGCCTGCTGGTCTACGCGCCGTGGCTGATCCTGCTGCTTGCGCTGGCACTGGTGCCGGCCTTCATCGGCGAATCGCACTTCAACGCGGCCGGTTACAGCCTCAACTTCCAATGGACGCCCGAGCGCCGCCAGCTCGACTACCTGCGCCAGCTCGGTGCCAGCGTGGAAACGGCCAAGGAAGTGAAGATCTACAACCTGCACCGCTTCCTGGTCGAGCGCTATCGGCGCCTGTCGGTGGCGCTGTTCCAGGCCAACCGTGCCCTGGCACGGCGCCGCGCGTTCTGGGGCACGCTGCTGGCTGCGCTGGGTACGCTGGGCTATTACACCGCCTACGCCTACATCGCCTGGCGCACGGTGCGCGGCGATTTCTCGATCGGCGACCTGACCTTCCTTGCCGGCAGCTTCCTGCGCCTGCGCCAGCTGCTGGAAGGCCTGCTGATCGGCTTCTCGCAGGTGGCCAGCCAGGCGCTGTACCTGGACGACCTGTTCTCGTTCTTCCAGATCGAGCCGGAAATCCACTCGCGCGAAGGCGCCATACGCGTGCCGCAGCCGATCCGCCAGGGCTTCGTGTTCGAGAACGTCGGCTTCCGCTATCCCGATGCCGAACAGTGGGCGGTGCGCCACCTTGATTTCCAGCTGCAGGCCGGCGAAGTGCTGGCCCTGGTCGGCGAGAACGGCGCCGGCAAGACCACCCTGGTGAAGCTGCTGGCACGCCTGTACGAACCGGACGAGGGCCGCATCCTGCTCGATGGCCGCGACCTGCGCGACTACGACCTGGACGACCTGCGCGCCAACCTCGGGGTGATCTTCCAGGACTTCGTGCGCTACAACCTCAGCGCCGGCGAGAACATCGGCGTCGGCCAGGTCGAGGCCATGGACGACCGGGCGCGCATCGCCGACGCCGCGCGCCGCGGCATGGCCGAGGAAGTGATCGAGGAGCTGCCCGGTGGCTACGACCAGCTGATCGGCCGCCGTTTCAAGCAGGGCGTGGACCTGTCCGGTGGCCAGTGGCAGAAGATCGCCATTGCCCGCGCGTGGATGCGCAATGCGCAGGTGATGATCCTGGATGAGCCAACGGCAGCACTGGATGCGCGCAGTGAATTCGAGGTGTTCCAGCGGTTCAGGGAACTGGCGGATAATCGCACCGCCGTATTGATTTCCCACCGTTTTTCCTCGGTCCGCATGGCCGATCGCATCCTGGTGCTGGCCGATGGCCGGATCGAGGCCAGTGGCACCCACGCCCAGCTGATGGCACAGGGCGGCCGCTATGCCGAGCTGTTCGAGCTGCAGGCGGCGGGTTACCGCTGAGAACGCCTCTCGTTCCGCCCAATGAGAACCCGTCTCATTTGAGATAGAATTCCCCCGACGACTTTTGACAGATACGCCCATGTCCTCCGCTTTTGGCGCCGAAACGGTGCTTGAGGTCCGTCACTGGACCGACGCCTACTTCAGTTTCACCACCACCCGCGACAGCGGCTTCCGCTTCGAGAACGGCCAGTTCGTGATGATCGGCCTGGAAACCGAGGCACGGCCGCTGCTGCGTGCGTACTCCATCGCCAGCGCCAACTGGGAAGAGCATCTGGAGTTCTTCAGCATCAAGGTGCAGGACGGCCCGCTGACCTCGCGCCTGCAGCACATCAAGCCGGGCGACAAGGTGCTGGTCGGCAAGAAGCCCACCGGCACCCTGCTGATCAGCGACCTGCACCCGGGCAAGAACCTGTACCTGCTGGGCACGGGTACCGGCATGGCGCCGTGGCTGTCGGTCATCAAGGACCCGGAGACCTACGAGCGCTTCGAGAAGGTGATCCTCTGCCACGGCGTGCGCTACGAAAAGGATCTGGCCTACCGCGATTACTTCGAGAGGGAGCTGCGTGAGCACGAGTTCCTGGGCGAGATGATCGGCGACAAGCTGCTGTACTACCCGGCCGTCACCCGCGAGCCGTTCGCCAACCAGGGCCGCCTGACCTCGCTGATGGAAAGCGGCCAGATGCAGCGCACCCTCGGCCTGCCGGAGCTGAGCCCGGAAAACGACCGCGCGATGATCTGCGGCAGCCCGCAGATGCTGGCCGACCTGCGTGCTGTGCTCGATGCCCGCGGTTTCCAGGTTTCGCCGCGCATCGGCCAGCCGGGCCACTACGTGTTCGAGCGCGCGTTCGTCGAGAAATGATCCTGCAACGGTAGTGCCGGCCGCTGGCCGGCTCTTCCTGGCCCACGGGGTTGCCGGCCAGCGGCCGGCACGACCTCACAGCAGCGCTTCAATCTCGCCGCGCAGCTGCTCCGGCCGGGTGGTGGGCGCATGCCGCGACACCACCCGCCCCTGGCGATCGACCAGGAACTTGCTGAAATTCCACTTGATGCGGGCACTGCCGAGCACGCCGCGCTTCTCCCGCGCGAGCCACCTCCAGAGCGGGTCGGCCCCATCGCCGTTGACCTCGATCTTTTCCGACAGCGGGAAGCTGACCGGATAGTCCAGCGAACAGAACTGGCGGATCTGTGCGGCATCACCGGGCTCCTGCGCGCCAAACTGGTTGCACGGGAAGCCGATCACCACCAGGCCGCGCTCGCGGTAGTCCTGCCACAGCTGCTCCAGCCCGGTGTACTGCGGGGTGAAGCCACAGCGGCTGGCGACGTTCACCAGCAGCAACGGGTGGCCCTGGTACCGGGCCAGCGCCTGCGGCTGGCCGTCGAGGTCGCGGAAGCTGAAATCGTAGGCAGTGGTCATGGCAGCGGGCCGTGGGCGGTGAACGCATGGTACCCGCGCCCGGCCCCGGCAACATGCCTTTTGACACAAGTGCAGTCGCCGCCGGCCGGGTTACCCTCGGGCCCTTGTTTGCCTTACCGGAGCTTCTACCTTGACCACTCGACTTGCCCTTGCCGTGGCCATGTCCCTCGGCCTTGCCCTGCCCGCCTTCTCGGCCGGCGCCGCCACCCCGGCTGCCAGCACCAATGCCCAGCAGGCCAACCCGTTCTTCGCCGAAAGCCCGCTGCCGCTGCACTTCCCGCAGTTCGACAAGATCAAGGACAGCGACTTCGCCCCGGCCTTCGACGCCGGCATGGCGCAGCAGCTGAAGGAAGTGGAGGCGATCGCCAACAACAAGGCCAAGCCGACCTTCGACAACACCATCATCGCGCTGGAAAAGAGCGGTGACATCCTCGACCGTGCGACCACCGTGTTCTTCAGCCTGGTCGGCGCCGATACCAACGACACCCGCAAGAAGCTGCAGGCCGACTACTCGGCGAAGTTTGCCGCGCACAGCGATGCGATCGCGCTGAACGGCAAGCTGTTCGCCCGCATCCAGGCGCTGTACGACACCCGCAGCCAGCTGGGCCTGGACGCCGAAGGCGTGCGCCTGGTCGAGAAGTACTACGACAATTACGTGCGCGCCGGCGCCAAGCTGTCCGAGGCCGACAAGGCCACGCTGAAGGACATGAATGCCGAACTGGCCAATCTGGGCACCAAGTTCAGCCAGAACGTGCAGTCGGAAGTGAACGCTTCGGCAATCACCGTCGACGACGTCAAGGAGCTGGCTGGCCTGTCCAAGGAGCAGATCGCCGCCGCCGCCGAAGCCGCCAAGGCCCGTGGCCTGGAAGGCAAGTACGTGATCACCCTGCTCAACACCACCGGCCAGCCGCCGCTGACCAACCTGGCCAACCGCGCCCTGCGCCAGAAGATCTACGAAGCCTCGACCACCCGCGGCAGCCGCGGCGGTGAGTTCGACAACACCGCGCTGGTCTCGCGCATCATGCAGCTGCGTGCCGACAAGGCCAAGCTGATGGGCTTCCCGAACTTCGCCGCCTACAACCTGACCAACCAGACCGCCAAGACCCCCGAAGCGGTCAACGCGATGCTCGGCAAGCTGGCTCCGGCCGCGGTGGCCAATGCCAAGCGCGAAGCCGCCGACCTGCAGGCGATGATCGACAAGGAGCAGAAGGCCGCGCGCAAGCCGACCTTCCAGCTGGAACCGTGGGACTGGGCCTTCTACAGCGAGAAGGTGCGCCAGGCCAAGTACAACTTCGACGAGTCGCAGCTGAAGCCATACTTCGAACTGAAGAACGTGCTGGAGAACGGCGTCTTCTACGCCGCCGGCCAGGAATTCGGCCTGACCTTCAAGCAGCGCACCGACCTGCCGGTCTACCACGATGACGTCACCGTCTACGACGTGTTCGACGCCGATGGCAGCCAGCTGGCGATCTTCATCTTCGATCCGTATGCACGCGCCTCCAAGCGTGGCGGTGCGTGGATGAACTCCTACGTCTCGCAGTCCAAGCTGACCGGCTTCAAGCCGGTGGTAGCCAATCACCTGAACATCCCGAAGCCGCCGGCCGGCCAGCCGACCCTGCTGACCTGGGATGAGGTGAACACCACCTTCCACGAGTTCGGCCACGCCCTGCACGGCATGTTCTCCAACGTGAAGTATCCGTACTTCTCGGGCACCTCGGTGCCGCGCGACTTCGTCGAGTTCCCCTCGCAGGTGAACGAGATGTGGGCCGACAACCCGGTCATCCTGAAGAACTACGCCAAGCACTACCAGAATGGTTCGGCGATGCCGCAGGCCCTGCTGGACAAGGTGATTGCCGCATCGAAGTTCAACCAGGGCTTTGCCACCACCGAATACCTGGGGGCGGCGATGCTGGACCAGAACTGGCACCAGATCGGCCCGGACCAGGTGCCGGCGGCCAAGGACGTGATGGCCTTCGAGCGCGCCGCGCTGGAGAAGGACGGCATCTACTACGCGCCGGTTCCGCCGCGCTACAAGACCCCGTACTTCAGCCACATCATGGGCGGCTACTCGGCCGGCTACTACGCCTACATCTGGTCGGAAGTGCTCGATGCCAACACCCAGAAGTGGTTCAAGGACAACGGCGGCCTGAGCCGCAAGAACGGCGACCACTTCCGCGCCACCCTGCTGTCCAAGGGCGGCAGCGTCGACGCGATGCAGCTGTTCCGCGATTTCGCCGGCCACGAGCCGCAGATCGAACCGCTGCTGGAAAAGCGTGGCCTGACCGGCGCCGGCAACTGATCGCCAGCGCAGTCGCCTGAATCGAAAACCGCCCGGGAGACCGGGCGGTTTTTTGTTGTGGTCGGGGTCAGAGCCCTCTTCTGCGAAAAGGGATCTGACCCCGGGGTCGGATCCCTTTCCGACGGAAAGGGCTCCGACCCCAGCCACGCCATCAACGCGGCGCCACGTACCCACCCGGCACGCCTTCCGGCGACAGCACCAGCTGCCACAGCTGCGCGTGCCGGCAGCGGAAGGTGGCCATCGACCCGGCCAGGTAGAAGCGCCACATGCGCCGGAAGTGCTCGTCGTAGTGCGCATCCAGCCGCGGCCACGCTGCTTCCACGTTGCGCCGCCATGCCTGCAGGGTCAGGTCGTAGTCGGTGCCGAAGTTGTGCCAGTCCTCCAGCACGAAACGGCCTTCGAACGCCTTGGTGATCTGCACCGCCGACGGCAGCATCGAGTTGGGGAAGATGTAGCGTGCAATCCATGGATCGGTGCGATGCCGTGAGACGTTGGTGCCGATGGTATGCAACAGCAGCAGGCCACGTGGCGACAGGCAGCGCTTGGCCACTTCGAAGAAACCGGCGTAGTTCTTGTCACCGACGTGCTCGAACATGCCGATCGAGAAGATCGCATCGAACGGTTCGTCCAGTTCACGGTAATCCTGCAGGCGGATCTCGATCGGCAGGCCAGCGCACAACTGCCGCGCGAACTCGGCCTGCTCCTGCGATATGGTCACGCCGACGCCGCTGACACCGTAGCGCTCGGCGGCGAACTTCAGGGCTTCGCCCCAACCGCAGCCAATGTCCAGCACGCGCTGGCCCGGGCGCAGGCCCAGCTTGCGGCAGACCAGGTCGAGCTTGGCCTCCTGTGCGGCGTCGAGGTCGTCGGCGTTGCGCCAATAGCCACAGCTGTAGACCAGGCGCTGGCCGAGCATGGCCTGGTAGAGATCATTGCCGAGGTCGTAATGGCGGCGACCGACTTCGTAACTGCCCTGCCCCGCCTGCAGGTTGAACAGGCGCGCCTTCAGCGCGTCTGCCACTTCGCGCCAGCCGTGCACCCGTTCATCCAGGTGCGCCTGCATCAGGTGGACGAGGAATTCATCCAGGACATTGGCATCCCACCACCCCTCCATGTAGCTCTCGCCCAGGCCGAGCGAGCCGTGGCCCATGACCCGCGCGAAAAAGCGCGGGTCATGCACCTGGATGTCCTGTGGCTGGGTGCCGCCGATGCGGACCCCGGCTTCGTGGAGCAGGCCGGCGACCCGCTCCTGCAACCCTGTATCCACGCCACCTCCTCGACTGCGGTCAACCGCGTGCGAACAGCTCCACGTAGTCCTTGGCCACGTGCGGCAACAGCACCGCTGCCGGTACATCGGCGGTCTGGGTGCCGTCCGAGTATGGACCCACCTGGTACGGCGGGAAAACAAAGCGCAGCGCGGTGATCTGCCCCTTGTCGTCGGTCAGTGGCTGGAACTGGCTGAAATTGTCGGCCTGCGGGCCGGTTCCGTCGGCGATCATGCGCGATGCGTTGCGCAGCGATTCCTGCAGCTGGGCCGGGTCCATGTCCTCGCCACTGAGGCGGGTGGCCACGCGTTCGCGCAACTGGTCGGCGACGAAATCGCTGATCGCCTTCCAGCCCTTGGCATCGGCCACAAGCTTTTCGGCGCTGAGCATCTGCTGCTGCTGCGGCAGCCACACGAAGCGCGCCACCAGCGGTTCGCCGTGGGCGCCACCCGTGTAGCGGCTGCCGTCGGCACTGACCACCACCAGCTGCGGGGTTTCAAGCAGCTTCTCGAAGCTCAGCGACAGCTCGTAGGGCATGGTCGGCTTGTCGTTGCCCAGCCCGTCCAGCGCCTGCTGCAGGTCGCTGCGCGCACTCGTGGCATAGCTCTGCAGCGCGCGGGCCAGGCCCGGATAACGGTCGATACCGGCCGGGTAGCTGATGCCCACCACTTCGCGCTCGTTGTTCTCGATCACGTCGCGCAGATCCAGCGGCGCTTCCGTGGCCGGCGTTTCGCCCGCGGCCGTCGCCTCGGCGGCGGGCGCCGCGTCGGTCGCCGGTGCCGGCTCGCTTTCACGCTGGCAACCGGCCAGCAACAGCACGCCCACCACGCCGGCCAACACGCTGCCGTGCAATGGCCGGTTGTTTCCAATCTTCATCGGGATCCCCTGTTCATGTTTGTACATCATCGCCTGCCATGGCTGAAGCGTGACCCGCTGGCGTTCAGCCAACGAGCAGGTCGTGGTACTCCTCGTGGCGCTGCAGGAAGGCCTCGGCGTAGGAACATGCCGGCACCACCTTGTATTTCTGCTCGCGCGCGAAACGCAGTGCCACGCGGGTCAGCTCACCGGCGATGCCACGGCCGGCGATCGGCTCGGGCACCTCGGTATGGGTGATGACCATGCGCCTGCGCTTGATCTGGTAATCGAGCACCGCCAGCTGTCCGCGCACACGTGCGGTGAAGCGGTGGTTGGCCAGGTCGTGCTCGACCTCATAGGCCAGACCGGGGGGCGTGACCGAAGCCATGGAACTGTCTCCTGCGGCGACTGCGTGGATGGTGCGCAGCCGGGCGCCATGATCGCGTGAAGCCTGAACAGGGGCAAGTCCAGTCCATTCACGTCAGTTTTCGCCCTCAAGCTGGAGGCGGGCCGGCCGCTATCGCCTATGGAGGGGTACGGCCAGGCTGGCACGACCCTTGCGACCGTTGACCATGCGCACCACCGTGGAGGCTCCCATGCACGCCAGCAATTCCCATTCCGATACCGACCGCGCCCTGCTGGAGGGCCTGCTGCAACTGGCGGTGGAAGGGCAGACCGAGGATCAGGATTTCCAGCGCATCGGCGAGGAAGTGTTCGCCCGCCTGCTGGATACCTACGGCCAGCAGACCGCAGCCTGACCCGGCCGGGGCGGATCGGACCCGATCCGCCCCGCTACCCGCATCAACCGCCGCCGAGGCGGAAGGTCGGGTTGGAGAGTTCGCGCAGGAAGTGGGTGAAGATGCTCGGCTGCATGGCCAGCATGAAGATCACGCCAAACGCCGCACCTGCCAGGTGCGCGCTGTGGTTGATGCGGTCGCCACCGCGCCTGTCCATCCAGATGCTGTAGCCGACGTAGAACGCGGCATAGATGATCGCCGGTGCCGGGATGAAGAACACCAGGATGATCGACCACGGCTTGATCAGGATGAAGGCGAACAGCACCGCCGATACCGCCCCGGACGCCCCGAGGCTGAGGTAGTTCGGGTTCTTCTGGTTCTTCAGGTAGCTGGGCAGGATCGAGACCAGCAGCGCGCCGATGTAGAACGCCGGGTAGGTCAGGTAGCTGCCGGTCAGCTGCACCATCACGCTCTCGATGAATCCCCCGAAGAAGAACAGGGTGATCATGTTGAAGATCAGGTGCGACCAGTCGGCGTGGATGAAGCCATAGGTCACCAGCCGGTCGTACTGGCGGTGACGGTCGATGGCCGGCGGCCACAGGATCAGGCGGTCGGCCAGCTTGCGGTTGTTGAACGCCATCCACGACAGGATGGCGGTGATGGCGATCAACAGCAGATTGACGGGGGTCATGTCAGGCTCAGGCGCTACGGTAGTTGTCGACCATACGATAGCGTTTCGCGTACCAACCGAAGGCCAACGCCGCGACGAAGGCGAAGCCGGCGAAGAAGAACATCAGGAACGCCGCCTCGCTCAGGCCCGTGCCCGCGATCTGGTGGGTGACCGTGTCGTTGCGCACCGCTGCGTTGGACAGCAGCACCCACAGGTTGCCGATGGTGGTGGTCAGGTTCCAGAAGCTCATCACCACGCCCTTCATCGCCTGCGGTGCCTGGCTGTAGGCGAACTCCAGGCCGGTGGCCGAGACCAGCACCTCACCGAAGGTCAGCAGCGCGTACGGCAGCATCTGCCAGAAGATCGACATGGCGTTGCCGCCGTCCATCACCACCTGGATGCCACCCACCACGATCCAGGCCAGGCCACTGAAGGCGATGCCGGCGGTCATGCGGCGCAGCGCGGTCGGTTCGAAGCCGAAGCGGCGCAGGGCCGGATACAGCACCAGGTTGTTGAACGGAATCAGGATCATCACCAGCAGCGGGTTCAGCGCCTGCATCTGCGAGGCGGTGAACCAGCTTGGCATCTGCATCTGCTGGCCCTGCAGGACCCAGGTCGAGGCCTTCTGGTCGAACAGCGAGAAGAACGGCGTGGTCAGCGCGAAGATCACCAGCACGCGCAGTACCGAGCGCACGCCTTCCACGGCTTCGGCCGGATGCTGGCCACGGGCGCGGTCCAGCTGCAGCCAGGTGCCGCCACCGATGCCGGCAAGGATGGCCACCAGCGCCAGGCACAGGCAGATCACGATGCCCAGCGAACCGACCAGGCCGAACGAGGCCACCGCCAGCGCCAGGCCAAGCACGGCGATCACCAGGCCCGGACGGCCCTGGCCAGCCACGCGCGTGGTCAGCGCGGTACGCACCACGTTGGCGAACGAATGCGGGTCCTTCGGCGGCAGCGGCACCAGCACGTAGCGCCTGCGGCCCAGCCAGAACACGAAGGTAGCGATGAACATCAGGATGCCGGGGATGCCGAACGCCCACTGCGGGCCCCAGTTCTTCAGCACCAGCGGGATCAGCAGCGAGGCGAACAGCGAGCCGAAGTTGATGATCCAGTAGAAGGCGTCGAAGACGATCTTGGCCAGGTGCTTGTTGCTCTGGTCGAACTGGTCGCCCATGAACGAGGCCACCAGCGGCTTGATGCCGCCGGCACCGAGCGCGATCAGGCCCAGGCCGAGGAAGAAGCCCTCGCGGCTGTTCTCGAACAGCGCCAGGCACAGGTGGCCGGCGCAGTAGACCAGGCTGAACCAGAGGATGGTGTGGTACTTGCCGAAGAACCGGTCGGCCAGCCAGCCACCGAGCAGCGGGAAGAAATACACGCCGATCATGAAGCTGTGCATGATGTCCTTGGCTTCACCGGCACGGCCTTCGGCCGTGATTTCCTGCAGCAGCAGCGAGGTGATCAGGAACTGCACCAGGATGTTGCGCATCCCGTAGAAACTGAACCGCTCGCAGGCCTCATTGCCGATGATGTACGGAATCTGGCGCGGCATCTTTCCCTGGCCGGCGATGGGGGCGACTGCGTCGTGGCTCATCCTGTAAGGCATTCCTGCAAAGCGAAAGGCGCAAGGTTACCGGAACCGGGGCTTGCGAAGCACGCTGCAGGGCTGCATGACAACGGTGCCAATCCATGGCAGGCAGTGCAGGCCCTGCCGGAAGTCACGGCACCTGCACGACAAAAGCGTAAACTTATCGTTATGCGCCCCCTCGCCCACGCCCGCCTCCTGCTCAGCTGCCTTGCGCTGTTGCTGGCGTTGCAGGCGCAGGCACGACCACAGGCGCCGGCCGCCGTTGCCAGCGAGAGCGACCCCAGGCAGCTGACGGTCGCCGCGCTGGAGCTGCCCAGCCGCGATGACGCGCAATGGAAGCAGCGCCGCGAGCAGGTCGCACAGCTGCTGACCGAGCTGCAGCCGGACGTGATCTCGGTGCAGCAGGTGCTGCAGCAGCAGGGCCGCAACCCGGCCTGCTGGCTGGCCAGCCGGCTGCGCTACAGCTGCGACTTCGTTACCGCCGATCCGCCCAGCCAGCCGCTGCGGCATGGCAACGCCATGCTGACCCGGCTGCCGGTCAGCGAGGACGGCGTGACCCTGCTGCATCCTCCCGGCACCTTCAGCGCGGCCGGCATGATGCGGCTGAGGCTGGGCGAGGCGCTGGTCAACATCTATGTGGCGCGGCTGCGCCCGGACCCGGACGAGGCCAGCGCCCGCCAGCACCAGACCAGCGACCTGATGACCTGGATCGGCGCCACCGCCGAAGGCATGCCGAGCCTGATTGCCGGCGATTTCTCGGCCAGCACGGTGGAACTGGTGCGCAGCACGCCGGGGTTCCAGCCGGCCCGGCGCAATCCCGGCGGCCGTGCCGAGGCGCCGGCGGCCAGTGGGGGCGGCAGCAGCGGCCACGGCCTGGATGTGCTGTTCCAGGTCAAGCATTTCGGCGGCATCCGCCAGCAGCCGATCCTGCTGCCGGCCGACGGCGACCTGCCCGGCCTGCGTCTGGGTGTGATGGCGACCCTGCGCCTGCAGGGCGATACGGCCACTGCGGAATAGGTAGTGCCGGCCGCTGGCCGGCTCCCCCGGTACTGCACGGTTGCCGGCCTGCGGCCGGCACTATCGAACGACTGCTGCAACAGAAAAGGCCGGGGTCTCCCCCGGCCTTCTCATGTCATCCCGTCACGCGATCAGGCGATCGCTTCCTGGTAACGGCGCTCGACTTCGTTCCAGTCGATGACGTTGAAGAACGCGCCGATGTATTCCGGGCGGCGGTTCTGGTACTTCAGGTAGTACGCGTGTTCCCACACGTCCAGGCCGAGGATGGGGGTGTTGCCTTCCATCAGCGGGCTGTCCTGGTTGCCGGTGCTCTCGACCACGACCTTCTTGTCCGGGGTCACGCTCAGCCACGCCCAGCCACTGCCGAAACGGGTCAGCGCGGCCTTGGTGAAGGCATCCTTGAACTTGTCGAAACCGCCCAGGTCCTTGTCGATGGCCTTGGCCACGTCGCCCACCGGGTTGCCGCCGGCATTGGGGGCCATCACGGTCCAGAACAGCGAGTGGTTGGCATGGCCACCACCGTTGTTGCGCACCGGGCCCTGCAGGTTCTCCGGCAGCGACTTGAGCTTCTTCACCAGCTCTTCGACCGGCAGGTCAGCGTACTCGGTGCCTTCCAGCGCCGCGTTGACGTTGTTGATGTAGGTCTGGTGATGCTTGGTGTGATGGATTTCCATCGTCGCCGCATCGATATGCGGTTCCAGCGCGTCGTAGGCGTAGGACAGCTTGGGCAGGGTGTAGGCCATGATGCATCTCCTGATTGCGAGGGCACCCGACGATGTCGGGCGGTGCGCGGTGAATGATGGGGACAGACCGCCAGATTACCAAGGGGGATGTAAAGGAAATTGCGTCCTGCCAGTGAGCACGACGGCAATTGTTACGCAGCAGTGACGCAGCGCGCTCCTCATGCACCGTGCAGCGCACAGGCGCTACAGGGCGCTACAGTGCGTGTACTACCCTCGCCCGCCCCTGCCCATGCGCAACCCCCGGCTGCTGATCACCGCCATCGCCCTGCTGCTGCTCGGCCTGGTCGCCAACCATTTCCTGCAAAGGCCGCCAGCGCCGCAGTTCGCACCCGACCTGCAGGGCACGCCTGTCGCGCGCGCGCCGGCCACCGCCTCGCCCGGCAAGGACAGCGGACTTCCCGCGTTCCTGCCCGCCGAAGCGCGCGCGACCATCGCCCTGATCCAGCGTGGCGGTCCATTCCCGCACCGCCAGGACGGCAGTACCTTCGGCAACCGCGAGCAGCAGCTGCCGCAGCGCGCGCGCGGCTACTACCGCGAATACACCGTCGACACCCCTGGCGCGCGTACGCGTGGCACGCGTCGCATCGTCACCGGCGGCGATCCGCCGGAAGCGTGGTACTACACCGACGACCATTACGCGTCATTCCGCAGCTTCACCGTACCGGCCCAGGGAGCGCAGTGATGAGCCACGATGATTTCGGCCTTGGCCTGCATGACATCAACAACGCCGGCGTCTACGCCATCGACAGCGACGACATCGGCGCACTGGCCGCGGCGATGCGCGATGCCGGCCTGAAAGTGATCCGCATCGATCTGGAGGGCGTCGCGGACAAGCGCACCCTGCTCGCCCGTTTGGCCGCACAGCTGGATTTCCCGGCCGGTTTCGGCGGCAACTGGGATGCGCTGTCGGACAACCTGCGCGACCTGCAATGGCTGCCGGCCAATGGCTACGCGCTGTTCCTGGCCGACGTGGACGCGCTGCGCGCCGGTCCGCAGAAGGACTTCGACACCCTGCTGGACGTGATGGACGAGACCAGCCGTGACTGGGTCGGCCGCGACGTACCGTTCTGGGTGTTCCTGTCGCAGAGCGCGTAAGGTCACTGCCTTGGCCGGCATGCACTGACGCCTTGGCAGAGGCCGACCTTGGTCGGCGCTTCTGTGCCAACCAAGGTTGGCATCTACCAAAGCGCGGGCCGGCCAGCACGTGGGCACGGCCCCTGTCTAGCGGCTCCCGTTGTCTTCCTGCAGTTCCTTCTTGAACGGGATGTCCGGCGGCGGTCGTGCCACGGCCGGCTGGTCCTGCATGTTGGGGTTGGTCAGGCCACAGCCGCCACCGGCCTGCAGGATCGAAATGACGCAGGAGATCCTTGTGTTGGTGCCCGGCAATGGAATCTCCATCGCCTTGACGCCCTTGCGCACCCATTCGGCCAGCAGCGATTCCTGCGGCACCCAGTATTTGTCGAACGAGGTCGGCGTGTAGTCGTACGGCGGGCGCTTCAGCCAGGTGCCGGACTGCGCAATGCGCTCCTTGCTCCAGCCGTCGTTGGCACCGCCGGGCGCACCGCGCGCGGCATGGCCATCGCCCTCCTGGCCAGGCACGCGCACGCTGCCATCGGCATTGAACAGGCCGCTGCCCTTGCCGGCGGTACTGGCCTGGCGGGTACCGTTGCTGCTGCCGTCGCGGTTGCGGCTGGAAGACCCCCAGTCATCGCCCTTGGCAGGCGTCGCCCAGTTGCCTGGATCAGGCGCCGGGCGCGCTCCCGCGTTTGCGGGTGTGCTGCTGGATGCTGACGGACGCGCGCTGCTGCTCGCCTGCGTCGCGCTGCCCTGGGCCGCAGTCGCAGGCGTCGCCGTGGCACTGCCACTGGAGGATGCCGGCGCTGCCACCGGTGCCGAGGCCACTTCACGTTCCCGCACCTGCACGTCGCGGCCAGTGGGCGCGCGTACGGCGGGCTCACGCCCGGCCACCGCCGCCATCCGCACCTGCGGATCGGCCACGGCCTGCACTTCACGTTCGCGCACCTGCACGTCCTGCTGCGGCACGCGCACCTGCACTTCCGCGTTGCGCAGCGGTTGGGGAGCCACCGGCGCGTCGACCGTACTGACTTCGCGTTCGCGCACCTGGATGTCACGCACCTGCGGCGTGCGCACGGCCAGTTCCGGGGTACGCACCGGGCTTGGTGTCGGCGGCGCCTGCACCGGCTGCACGCTGCGCTCGCGCACGGCGAGTGTGCTGTCACGCGGTACGACGCTGACTTCGGTGCGCGGCACACTGACCGGCGGCACCACGAAATCCGTGCTGGCCTGCGCCACTTCGGTGGCCTGGACGGGCGAAGGCGGCGGCGCGGCCACCGGCGCCGGCTCGGCGTCGGCCGGCGGTGGTGGAACGCTGGCGGTCGGCGCGGATGCCGGGGATGAGGCGGTGGTTTCGGCAGCCACCGGACGTGGCGCAGGGGCCGAGGCAGCGCCCGCCTCCTGGCCCGGCGCAACCCGACCTGCCGCCGCAGCCGCAGCCGCTTCGGCGCCCGGCTGATCGCCACCGCCTTCCTGCGACGCGCGGCCGACGAACTCCACCTGCACGCGCTCGCCCTCGGTGCCCTCTTCGTCCGGCGCGCTGGTACGGATCACCGCCACCCACAGCAACAGCACGAAGAACAGCAGGTGCAGCAGTGCACTGACCAGTGCCGAGGTCCAGCGCATCCAGCGCTGGTCGCGCGGCGCGGCGTCCCAGTCCTGCCAGAACAATCGGCGCAGCGCCTGCCACGGCGACAGCCGCGGCGACTGGCCTGGCGGGCCCGGCAGCGGGCGCGGCAGGAAAACTGCGATCACCTCGCGGGCATGGAACGGCCGCGGCAGTGGCCCCAGCGAGCGCAGCCACAGCGCCCAGCCATAGGGCAGGCGCGTGGACTTCTCGAGGACGGCGCGGGGCTGCTGGCGCGCCAGCAGCAGATCAATGAGTTGCTCGGCCCGGGTCAGAGGCACGCGTCAGCGATCAGGCGACGTTGCCGCGCGGAATGTAAGGCGCGTGGCCGCTGTCATGATCGGTCGCGTCACGCACGGCGGTCACGCCCGGCACGCGGCCCATCAGGGTTTTTTCGATGCCCTGCTTGAGCGTCACATCGGCCATGCCGCAGCCCTGGCAGCCACCACCGAAGCGCAGCAGCACCACGCCGTCGGACGAGACTTCCTGCACGGCCACCTTGCCGCCATGCGAGGCCAGCTGCGGATTGACTTCGTTCTCCACCACCCAGTGCACGCGTTCGACCAGCGAGGCCGCATCACCCGGCGCTTCGCCCTTGATGCGCGGCGCCTTGATGGTCAGCTGCTGGGCACCGGCGGTGCCGGCGACGATGTCGATCTCGGCGCCATCGAGCCAGCCAACGCTGCCGGCGTCGACATAGAGGGTGAAACCATCGCAGTCCACCGCCCACTCGTCACCGAGCAGGTCGGTAGGTTCGGCGAATTCCAGCCGGGCATCGGCGCGCGGCGTACCGGGGTCGACCGCGCTCAGGCGCACGCCCATGCCGGGCACGCCCTCGCGTTCGATCAACTTGCGGAAATGGGTCTGGGCAGTGTCGGAGATCTGGATCATCAGGCTATTCTAGCCAAGTAAGCGTCAGCCGCTCATTCGGTTTATACACCGTCCGGCGCATTGTTCAGTCAACACGAGGTGGAGATTCCCATGGCCGACCTGATTCCACTGGCCCACGCCCGTTGCGTGCCGCGCAAAGGCAGCGACCACAAGCTCGGCGAGGCCCGCCTGGCCGAACTGCTGCCGCAGGTTCCCGGCTGGGAGCTGAGCGAGGGTGACCAGGCCCTGTCGCGTACCTTCCGCTTCAAGGATTACTACGCCACCATGGCCTTCGTGAACGCGCTGGCCTGGATCGCCCACCGCGAGGACCACCACCCGGACCTGGGCGTGCACTACGACCGCGCGGTCGTGCGCTTCTCCACCCACGATGTGGGCGGGCTGAGCGAGAACGACTTCATCTGCGCGGCCAAGACTTCGGCCCTGACGGAGCAACTGCCATGAACGTACGTTTGCTGAGCCTGTCCCTGATCGCTGCGACCGGCCTGGCCGGCTGTGGCGCGTCCGAACCGCCGTCACCGCCACCACCGCCGCCGACCGAAGTGGCCGCGGTGAAGACGCCGCCGCCGCAGTACCCGCTGGAACTGGCCTGCATGGGCGTGGGCGGCACCAGCACCTTCAAGGTGACCATCGGCACCGACGGCAAGCCGAGCGAGGTTGCGCTGTTGACCGGGGCCGGCAACCCGCAGCTGGACGAACTGGCCAAGACCGCCGTGCAGGGCTGGCAGTTCAAGGCCGCCACCCGTAACGGCCAACCGGTGCCGGCCACCATCCAGGTTCCTGTCAGCTTCAACCCGCCACAGCCGAAGCCGGACCAGTGCTTCGCCATCGAAGAACGCCTGCGCCGCGGCGGCTGATCGCACACACCCCGACGGGGCCTGCCGACGCCCGCCTCGCCCTCGCCGCCCCGGCCCTGCCCGGGGCGGCTGTCTGTTGACCAGGATCGCGTGGGTTGATGCTGCAGATTCCCCCTGAAAACATCTGGATCGCACTGGCGGTCACGCTTGCCGCAGGCCTGGCCACCGCGATCGGCAGCCTGCTGGTGCTGTTCTCGCGCCGCCCCAGCCCGCGCCTGCTGGCGTTCGGCCTGGCCTTTGCCGGTGGCGCGATGGTCTATGTGTCGCTGTCGGAGATCCTCAACAAGTCCATTGCGTCGTTTGCACTGGCGTATGGCGAGCGCACCGGCTTCACCTACGGCACCCTGGCCTTCCTGCTGGGCGTGATCGTGATCGTACTGATCGACCACTTCATTCCCAATCCGCATGACAGCCTGGACAAACAGGACCCTGCGTTCCGCGAGAACAGCCGCGAGTACCTGAAGCGGGTCGCGCTGCTGACCTCGGTTGCGATCACCGCACACAATTTCCCGGAAGGGCTGGCGACCTTCTTTGCCACGCTGGAAAGCCCATCGGTGGGCATGCCACTGGCCTTCGCCATCGCCATCCACAACATTCCCGAGGGCATCGCGATCGCGGTGCCGGTGTACTTCGCCACCCAGAACAAGTTCTACGCGTTCAGTGCCAGCCTGCTGTCCGGCCTGGCCGAGCCCGTGGGCGCAGCGCTTGGCTACTGGCTGCTGTCAGGATCGCTGTCGCACGCCACGTTCGGCTGGGTGTTCGGCCTGATCGCCGGCGTGATGGTGTTCCTGGCGCTGGATGAGCTGCTGCCGGCGGCCAAGCGCTATGCCAAGGGCCACGAGACGGTTTATGGACTGGTGGCCGGCATGGGCACGCTGGCGATCAGCCTGGTGCTGTTCAAGTGGTGAGGGGTTCCCGGCTCGCCCTGTAGAGTCCAGCCATGCTCGACTGGCTTTCCGCGCGGCCCGACCGAGGCGCAGTCGAGCGTGACTCGACGCTACAGGAGATCCTTACTTCAGCCGGTCCAGCGCCTCGACCAGCTCATCCGCCAGCGGCGCGTTCAATACGTATGGGCTCTTGCCGTCATCCAGGGCGAACTCCAGCGAGGCCGCATGCAGGAACAAGCGCTTCAGCCCGATCTGCTCACGAAGCCGCTTGTTGACCGCTGGATCGCCGTATTTGTCGTCACCGGCCACCGGATGCCCCAGATGCTGGGCGTGCACGCGGATCTGGTGGGTACGGCCGGTCTCGATGCGGACTTCGCAGTACGAATGGCCACCGCGGCGTTCCAGCACCCGGAAGTGGCTGATCGATTCCTTGCCGATCGCATTGACCTGCACATGGCGCTCGCCGCCCTGGCGCAGGCCCACGTGCAGCGGGGCGTCGACCGTCATCACGCCGTCGGGCATGCGCCCGGCCAGCAGGGTCAGGTAGCGCTTGCGGATGCCGGCGCCGTGGTCTTCACGCAGCAAGGCCTGCAGTTCGCTCAGCGCCGAGCGCTTCTTGGCCACGACCAGCAGGCCCGAGGTGTCGCGATCCAACCGGTGGACCAGCTCCAGGGTCTGCCCCGGGCGCAGCGCGCGCAGCGTCTCGATGGCGCCGAAGCTGATGCCGCTGCCGCCGTGGCTGGCCACGCCGGTCGGCTTGTTCAGGGCCAGCAGGCGGGCGTCCTCGAAGACGATGGCCTGCTCCAGGCGGCGCATGAACGCCTCCGGCGGACCGGCCTTGTCTCCTTCCTCAGTGAGACGGACCGGCGGCACGCGCACCTCGTCACCGGCCTCGAGCTTGCGTTCGGCCTTGGCGCGGCCACCGTTCACCCGTACCTGGCCACTGCGCACCAGCTTGTAGACCAGGCTGCGCGGGGCGCCCTTCAGCTGGCCGAGCAGGAAGTTGTCCAGGCGCTGGCCGGCGCGGTCGGCGGGAACGGTGATCATGCGCACGGAAGGCTTGTCGCCAGCGGGTTTGGTGGGGTCTTGGACGGTCATCAGGCTGTTTATTCTGTTACACTCGGGGGGCGAGATAAGGGATTGATTTCGTTGGAAGTTACTCAGGGCCAGAAGCCCAGCTTCCGACGAATCCGGCACAGTGCGCGACCACCGCCCGCGGGGCGGCCATGTTAGCGGCTCACCGGCCTTCCCGGCCATCGCCGGATGCCTGACACGCAACCGTGCTGAACATGTCCCGCGTGGCGCTCCAGCCTGGCTGACAGCTGCCTGCGGCCTGTAACACCCCAAAACCCATAAGAGTGAAGCGCTCCCGCGGCCTGCCGTGGTGTCGTAGCGCTGGAAACCCAAGCCGCCCTCCCCGCGCTTGCGCGAATGGGCGGCGAACCGTGTCCAGAGGCGAAACCCCATGGCGTTCCGCGCGGTAGCCGCTTGCGAGGAACGCAACAATGAAGCGAATGCTGATCAACGCCACGCAGGCTGAAGAGCTGCGTGTTGCCATCGTGGATGGCCAGTCGTTGTATGACATCGACATCGAACAGCCGTCGAAGGAACAGAAGAAGTCCAACATCTACAAGGGCCGGATCTTCCGCATCGAGCCCTCGCTGGAAGCCGCCTTCGTCGAGTACGGCGGTGGCCGCCATGGCTTCCTGCCGCTGAAGGAAATCTCCCGCGACTACTTCCAGGCCGGTGTCGACCACAACAAGGCCGGCATCCGCGAGCTGCTGAAGGAAGGCCAGGAGATCGTCGTCCAGGTCGACAAGGAAGAGCGTGGCAACAAGGGCGCCGCCCTGACCACGTTCATCTCGCTGGCCGGCCGCTACATGGTGCTGATGCCGAACTCGCCCAGCGCCGGCGGCGTTTCCCGTCGCATCGAGGGCGAAGACCGGGCCGCGCTGAAGGACGCCCTGGACAAGCTGAACATTCCCGACGACATGGGCGTGATCATCCGTACCGCCGGCGTCGGCCGCGATGCGGAAGAGCTGCAGTGGGACCTGGACTACCTGCTCAATGTCTGGCGCGCCATCGCCGAAGCCGCACTGAGCAAGCCGGCTCCGTTCCTGATCTACCAGGAATCGCGCCTGATCGTGCGCGCCCTGCGTGACTACCTGCGCGCCGACATCGGCGAGATCCTGGTGGACACCGAGGAGATGTACGAGCACGCCCGCGAGTTCATGCAGCAGGTGATGCCGCAGACCCTGCGCAAGCTCAAGCATTACAAGGACGACATCCCGCTGTTCAACCGCTTCCAGATCGAGTCGCAGATCGAGGGCGCCTACGAGCGCAACGTGCGCCTGCCGTCGGGCGGCTCGATCGTGGTCGACCAGACCGAAGCGCTGACCGCGGTCGACGTCAATTCCTCGCGCGCCACCAAGGGCAGCGACATCGAGGACACCGCGTTCCAGACCAACCTGGAAGCGGCCGAGGAAGTGGCCCGCCAGCTGCGCCTGCGCGACCTGGGCGGCCTGGTGGTGATCGACTTCATCGACATGGCCTCCAACAAGCACCAGCGCGAGGTCGAGAACCGCCTGGCCAACGCGCTGAAGTACGACCGTGCGCGCGTCCAGGTCGGCCGCATCTCGCGCTTCGGCCTGCTGGAAATGAGCCGCCAGCGCCTGCGCCCGAGCCTGGGTGAATCCAGCCAGATCGTCTGCCCGCGTTGCGACGGCCACGGCCGCATGCGCAGCGTCGAGTCGCTGTCGCTGTCGATCATCCGCGTTGCCGAAGAGCATGCGATGAAGGAAAACACCGGGCAGGTGCTGGTCCAGGCGCCGGTGGAGATCGCCAATTACCTGCTGAACGAAAAGCGCAGTGCCCTGCGCGAGATCGAGCAGCGCCACGAGGCGCCGATCGTGATCGTCGCCGACGAGCAGCTGCACACCCCGCACTACACCGTCACCCGCCTGCGCGAGAACGAGCTGGGTGAAGAGAGCAACAAGCCCAGTTACCAGCGCGGCACCCCGCGCAAGCTGCCGGTGCATGCCCTGACCAAGGGCCAGCTGAACATCCCGCCGCCGGCGGTGACCCAGGTCAAGCACACCTCCCCCGCCCCGGTGCGCGAGGAAGTGGAGCCGGCCGCAGCGGCACCGGCCCCGGTCGTGGCAGCGCCGGTTGCAGCGGCCCCGAGCGGCGGCGTGATCGGTTGGCTCAAGCGCGTGTTCGGTGGCGAACCGGCGCCGGCACCGGCACCGGCGGCTCCTGTTGCCCGCCAGCAGCAGGACGGCGGCCGCAAGGACCGCAACAAGGATCGCAACAAGGACCGCAAGGATCGCCGCGACGACAACCGTGGCAACGGCAACGCTCAGCAGCAGAAGGATGGCGGCAACCGCAAGGAGCGCGGTGAGCAGCGCAAGGACGGCCGCAACGGCAACAACGGCAATGCCCAGCAGCAGCCGCAGCAGGGCAGGCAGAAGGAGCCTCAGCAGAAGGACGGCCAGCAGCCGCATCAGCAGAACAAGCCGCGCAACGAGCAGCAGGGCCAGAACCAGAACCAGCAGCAGCCGAAGCTGAAGCAGCCCAAGCAGCCGCGCCAGCCGCAGGACGGTGACAAGCCGGCCGAGAAGCCGCAGCGCAGCACCGCCGAGGCACCGGCCGAGGCCGTGACCGCGGCTGCCGCCGTGGCCGCCACGGCGGTCGCCGCCAATGGGGTGACCGCTCAGGAAGCCACTGCGCCGGTGGCGCCGGTTGCGCCGGCCGCCTCCGCTCCGGCGGAAGCCACTGCACCGGCCGACACCACTGCCAACGCCGGCAACGGGGCCGAGGCGATTGCCGTGACCGGTGAAGAGGCTGCTGTCGACGCCAACGGCGAGCAGGCCGGTGAAGGCGCGACCCGCCGCCGCCGTGGCCGTCGTGGTGGCCGTCGCCGCCGTCGTGGTGGCGCCGAGAACGCTGCCGGCGGCGATGGCCTGGGCGATGATCAGGACGACGCGGACGACAGTGATGACACCGATGCCGCTGATGTCGCCGAGCAGAGCAACGACAGCGTCGCCGGGACCACTCCGGTCGCCGCTGCGCAGCCGGCCCGTTCGCAACCGGAATTCGATTTCGATGACGAAGTCGAACCGACCGCTGCCGAATCCGGAAAGCCGGTCCGTGCCGCCGCCGCTGTTGTCGCCGCGCCGGTCGCGGTGGTGAGCAGCGCCGTGGTCGATGCCGCTGCACCGGTGGTGGCCGAGGTACAGGCCCCGATCAATACCGTGGCCAAGGCCGAACCGGCATCTTCGCCGGTGCAGACCAGCATGCTCGATGCCATCGACGCGGCGACCCCGGCCCAGCCGGTGGTGGCTGCAGCACCGGCGGTCGAAGCCAAGCCGGTCGTGGTTGAGGCTGCCCCGGCCGTTGAAGCCACTCCGGTGGTCGAAGTGAAGCCGGTCGTGGTCGAGGCTGCTCCGGTCGTGGAATCGAAGCCGGAGGTTGTTGCAGCGTCCCCGGTGGCTGAAGCCGAGCCGCTGGCCGTTGAGGCCGCCCCGGTGGTGGAGGCCGCTCCCGCGGTTGAAGCCAAGCCGGTTGTCGAGACCGCACCGGTCGCCGAACAGCCAGTCGCTCCGGTGGCAGTTGAAGCCGCACCGGTGGAAGCTGCGGCCCCGGTCGCCGATGCGGTGGTGACGCCGTCGATCGATCCGGTCGCCGATGGTCACGCCGATGCCGCCGCCCAGGCGGCCGAAGCCAAGGCCGACGAAGAAGACGAAGACGCCGCCAAGCGCACGCCGCCGGCGAACTGATCGCGATCTGGTCGCGTGAAAAGGAACGGCGGGGATCGATGATCCCCGCCGTTTCTGTTTGTGCGCCGGGCGCGCGCAGCGCTCTGGTAGAGGCCAACCTTGGTTGACGCCGTTGTTCGAGCGAACGCGGACACGTCCGTGCCAACCAAGGTTGGCACCTACCAGGACATCAGCGCGTCGGCGCGAACTGCAACCGGGTCCACACGCCGTAGTGGTCCGAGGCCCAGCGACCGCTGTCATCGGGCTGGTCGAACAGGAGCTTCGCTTCGCGCGCGACCATCCGGTCCTGCTGGAAGAAGATGTGGTCGATACGCGAAGGTGCCTGGTAATAGTGCCGGTTCAAGGTGCTGACCCCGGCCAGGTCGGTGTTGACGTGCACGCTGCCATAGCTGTCGCCGTAATGGCTGCGCAGCTCGCTCAGGTCACCTGCGTCCACCAGCGCATTGAAGTCGCCCGCGATCACCACCGGCGCGCCGGCCGAGGTAGCGGTGATGAAGCGCAGCAGGTCCTCGACCTGGGTACGGCGGATGCGCTGACCACTCTCGTCGTTGCGCTCGTTGAGATGCGTGGCGTAGACGTTCACCGGCGTGCCGTCGACGTCGATGCGCAGGTGGGCCACCGTGCGGTAGTCGTCCAATGGCAGCAGCAGATGGTCCCCCTGGGCGAGGATCGGCCGCCGGGTCAGCAACGCATTGCCGTAACGCTTCGGCGCACCCACCGGATCGGTGGACACGAATACGTACTTGTAGCCGAGTTGGCTGGCCAGCCACTGCGCCTGGTTGCGCACGTTGCGGCGCTGGATCACCTCCTGCAGCGCGATGGCATCGGGCTGCAGGCGCTTGAGTTCGGCCAGGATGGTACGGCGGCGGCTTGGCCAGTCTTCGCGGTCATGATGGAGGTTGAAGGTGACCATGCTCATGCCTGGCGCGCTGGCGATGTCCACCGCTGGCGATGCGAACTGCGGCACCGCCGCCAGCGTCAGCCCTGGCAATACCAATGCAATGGCCAGCCCCAGGGCGCGCACCGTCGCACGCGCTCCCTCCCCTTGTTGCTTCATCGTTACTGCCCCTTGCGCTCGGCGCGGCGCACCGCGCCCGGTACATCGATCTCGACCCGTGCCGGCAGCTGGTGCACGTGCAGTTCCTTGTTGATCCATTCGGCCGCTTCGCCGTTGATGGTCGCCTCGCCCGGATCACCGGCGTACGGCCACGGCAACACCACGCCACCGACCGGTGGCACCAGGCCCGGCTGCACCTCCAGCACCAGCTGCTTGTCGCTGCGCTGCAGGCGGTAATTGAGCTGGCCCTGCGGCGTGCGAAGGCCCTGCACGGCGATGCCCTCGCCCTGCAGCCAGGCCGTCGGGATGCCGGCGGCCAACACCAGCGCATCGTCCATGTCACGACTGTAGGCGAACATGTCCAGGGCCGAGCGCACGAAGTCCGAGGCGACCCAGGCATGCGGCAGGTCACCGACGAAGAACGGCTTGCGCGGCGTGCGCGAGACCACTTCGGCCCACTGGTTCCAGGCCTGCGGCGCACGGTCCTTGAAGAAGAACTCGGTCGCCTGCCAGGCGCGATCGCGCCAGCCCAGGCGAACGAAGGCGGCCACGTTGCGCCATTCGTACGGCGTGTAGTCCTTCCACTCGCGCTTGCCATCGCGGCGGGCCACGAATTCCTTCCAGTAGCGCTCGAAGGTCGCCTCCAACGCCTGCTGCGACAGCCGGCCCTGCTCGCCGCCCGGCGCCAGCGCGATGGTGGTCGAGGTCGCGTCGAAATCGCCCAGCTCGGCCGAGCCCGGCAGGTAGTCGATGTTGTGCTGCTGCATCGCCGACAGCAGTGACGCCTGCAGGTCATCACGGAACTGGTCACGCGACTCGGCGATCTGCATCGCTTCGACCTTGCCCAGCTGGGCCGCCAGCGATGCTGCGTCCTTGTAGCCGCGCAACGCCCAGAAATTATCCCAGTACGAATGCATCGGCTTGGCCGAATAGCCTTCGTGGCTGATCGAGGCCGGCATCATCCCGTAGAACGCCGGATTGCGCGCACGGTTCTCTTCGGTACGCTCGCTGGCACGCAGCTGCTCCATGTAGCTGTAGGCGCCCTGCACGTGCGGCCACATCAGCTCGGCGAAGGTGCTGTCGCCGGTATAGCGCCCATATTCGGCGATGCTGTAGATCAGCTCACCGTGGCTGTCATTCTCCGGCACCGGGTCGCTGCCGCGCGCATCGACACAGCACGGCACCTTGCCGTTCTCGAACTGGTAAGGCGCATACCAGTTGATGTAGTCACGCACGGCATCGCTGCGCCCCATGCGCAGCAGGCCTTGGGAAATCATCGCGCCGTCGCGGATCCAGCTGCGCGCGTACGAGCGCGTGCCCGGCTGCAGGCGCGGGCCGACCCGCGAGATCAGCATGTGCGCCACGGCGGTGCGCAGGGTGTCGACCAGGGCCTGGCCTGCCGCCGGCACCTGCAGCGAGACCACGCCCAGCGCGTGCCGCCACTGTTCGGCCACCTGCGCCTGCGCCTTGGCCACGTCCAGCGCCTGCGGCGCCCAGCTCCCGGTCTGCGGCAGCACCACTGCCACTTCGCGGCTCTGCCCGGGTTCCAGCTTGATCGTATACAGCAGCGCACCGGACGCCATGCCGGTACTGTCCTTCACTGCCGTAGTGGCCGGATACTTTCCGGACGCAAGATGCATCGCATCGAGCTTGCCATCGAACGTGCTGGCGAAACGGGCATCGGGCACCTGCAGTGGATAGATGCGCGGCTCGCCGTTGATGCGTACCAGCTGTTCGCCCACGTCCAGCGCATCGATGCGGCTGAAGCCGCCGACGGTGTTGAGGAACTGGGTCGGCGGGTTGACCTGCCAGGGGCGGATCGCCAGCGCCAGGGTGTACTCGTGCGCCACCTTGTCCGGATTGCTCAGCCGGTAGCGGCCGATCAACTGCGCGCGCTCCGGCGTGCCCTGCACGAAGCTGGTCACCGCCAGGCCGGCCTTCTCGTGCACCCAGTCGACGTTGGCGATCGGAAGATAGTGGTCCTGCAGCGACTGGGTAGTGGCCACCTTCGACCAGTCCAGCAGCTTGCCGTCGAGGCGGATGAACGGCTCGATGCTGAAGCTGCCCTTGGCCGGCTCCAGCGCACCGTCCTCGCTGATCAGCGCCTGTTCCTGGCCGCCATCGAGGCCGAGCAGGGTCCAGTACGGCTGTTCGCCCACATACGCACGCGGCAGCGAACCGCGCGGCAGGTCGGCCGCCACCGAGGACAGGAAGGCGTTCGGCGTGGCGGCGAACGCCAGCGGCTTGAGCGTGATGTCACGGATGCCATAGCGCCAGTTCGGGCCATCGAGCAGATCGAAACGCACGTAGCGTGCGTCGGTGTCCGGCAGCGCCAGCCAGTCGCGGCCACCCGCACCGCCGGTCACCTCGCGCACAGTGCGCCAGTCCCGGCCATCTTCGGACGTCCGCACGGTGTAACGATTGGCTTCCAGGTTCGGCAGCCAGTCGATCACCGCACCGCCGATCTCGCGGCTCTTGTGCAGGTCCAGGCTGATGGTCTGCTGCTTGACCCCGCCGCTGATCCAGAACGTATCGCCTTTGCCATCGATCATGCGGTCCTGCAGCGCGGTGGCGGTATCGGCGATGACCGATGGCACCAGTGCCGAATCATCCTGCGGTGGCAGGCCCTGCAGGGTCAGCTTGTCGAAGCACACCGTGCCGCGGCCGCCGACCTTGCTGTAGATCGTGAACTCGACCGCGGCGCTGCGCGCCATCTCCTTCTCGGGCGACGGCCCCCACGCCTTGTCGATCTGGCGACGCCGGTATTCGACCGGTGTCCACGCCTTGGGGAAGCTGTAGCCCGGGCGGTTGACCCACCAGACGTTGTCGCCGCTGGCATCGATCAGCTTGAACTGCAGGTCGTTGGCCGGCGAATCACCACGCAGCTGGAAGCCGAAACGGTAGTTGACCGGGTAGTCGATGTTCAGCGCGCGGCGGATGCCGACGTAGCCGGAGACCTTGTGGAAATCATAGTCCAGGCACAGGGCACGGCCGCCGCCGGCGCCGCTGACCGGCCGCAGCGAACCACTGACCTGGTCGGACAGCACCAGTTTCCAGGCGCCGATATCGTCGAAGTCGTCCAGCACCTTCGGCGCCGGCAGTGCCGGTGGTGCGGCGATCGCCAGGGAGGTCCACAACAGTCCCAGTCCAACGGCGATCGCTCGCTTCATCCCTTGACGCTCCCCAGCAACAGACCTTGGATGTAGTACCGCTGCAGCACCAGGAACAGCGCCAGCACCGGAACCACGGTGACCACCGCGCCAGCCATCATCATTTCCACATCCATGATGTGTTCGCGCGAGAGGGTGGCCAGCGCCACCGGCAGAGTGTAGTGCTCCTGGTCGGTCAACACGATCAGCGGCCACATGAAATCGTTCCATGCGCCCATGAAGGTGAAGATCGCCAGGGTCACCAGCACCGGCTTGAGCATCGGCAGCACGATCTGGAAGAAGATGCGCAGCTCCCCTGCCCCGTCGATGCGCGCCGCTTCCAGCAGTTCGTCCGGGATCGAACGTGCGTACTGGCGTACCAGGAAGATGCCGAACACGCTGGCCAGCGCCGGCACGATCACGCCGCCGAAGCTGTTGACCAGCCCCAGCTGCTTCATCAGCAGGAACAGTGGCAGCATCGCCACCTGCGCTGGAATCACCAGCGCCGCCATCAGTACCTGGAACAGGCGCTCGCGGCCGACGAAGTTGAGCTTGGCGAAAGCGTAACCGGCCATGGTGTTGAGCAGCAGCGAGCCGATCGTGATGCCCAGCGACACCAGCAGGCTGTTGGCAAAGTTGCCGCCCATGCCGGTGCGCGCGAACAGTTCATGGTAGTTGTGCGTGGTGATGCTCGAAGGCAGCAGCGGCGGCGGGAAATGGCTGGCCTCGCCCTGCGGCATGAACGAGACCGAGACCATCCACAGCAGCGGTGCCAGGCTGACCAGGGCCAGCACCAGCAACGCACCATTGATCATCCACGGGTACCAGCGCGACTGGCCGATTTCACGACTCATACCAACTGCCTCTTGCGGCCGAAACGCAGCATCACGGTGGTCACCGCCAGGATGATCAGGAACAGCAGGAACGCCACGGCGGAGGCGCGTCCCAGGTTCCACCACTTGAAGCCTTCCTCGAACATGAAATACAGCACGCTGACGGTGCTCTGCAGTGGGTCGCCGCGGGTCATCACGTAGGGTTCGGCGAACAGCTGGAAGTAGCCGGACACGGTAATCACCCCGACCACCAGCAGCACCGGGCCGAGCATCGGCAGGGTGATGTGCAGGAACTGCTTCCAGCGCGAGGCACCATCGATGCGCGCCGCTTCGTACAGGTCATGCGGGATCGCCTGCAGGCCGGCCAGGAAGATCACCATGTTGTAGCCGAAGTTCTTCCACACCGCGAACAGCATGATGGTCGGCATCGCCCAGTTGGGATCACCCAGCCAGTCGATCGGGCTGATGCCCAGATGGCCCAGGCCGTAGTTCACCAGGCCATAGCTGGTATGGAACAGGTAGCGCCAGATCACCGCCACCGCCACCAGCGTGGTCACCACCGGCGCGAACAGTGCCGTGCGGAACAGGGCCTTGAAGCGCGCGGCCGGTGCATTGAGCAGCATCGCCGCGCCCAACGACACGCCGATCGACAACGGCACGCCGATCAGCACGAAGTAGGTGGTGTTCCACAGCGACTTCCAGAACATCGGCGTCTGCAGCAGGTCGATGTAGTTGCCCAGGCCGACGAAGCGCAGGTTGCTGCTATCGGCCAGTGCATAGAGGTCGAAGTCGGTCACGCTCAGTGCAAGCGCCGAGGCGACCGGCAGGCCGAAGAACACGCCCAGCACGATCAGCGAGGGGCCGGCGAAGATCCAGCCGGCCAGCGAAGTACGTTTCATTGCGCGCTCCCGGCGGCCACGGCGCTGCTCGATTGCGGCGACGGCGCGCGCTCCTGCAGGCGTTGTTGTTCATGCATCCAGCGGCGCTTGGCCAGCACCTTGTCCACGCGCTGGTCCAGCTCTTCCACGGCCTTGTCCTGCGGCAGGCCACCGCGCACCACCTTCTCGGTGACGATGCGCATTTCCTGCACGATGCGCTCCCATTCGAGCACCTTCGGCGTCGGCCTGACCCGCTCCAGCTGATCGCGGAACGCGGCCGCCAGCGGGTCATTGGCCAGCGACGGCGTGTTCCACGCACTGCGGCGCGGCGGCAGGTCGCCAATGATCGAATGGAAGCGTGCCTGGATTTCCGGCCGCGACAGGAATTCGATCAGCTTCCAGGACGCCTCCTTCTGCTGCGACTTGCGGAAGATCACCAGGCTGGTACCACCGGCGATGCCCGCGCCCGGACCGTCCGGCCCCGGCAGCGCGGCGGTGCCCCACTGCCCTTCCAGTTCCTTCGGCTGCAGCTTCTTGAACTCGCGGATGTTCCAGGGGCCGGAGATGTAGAACACGTTGAAGCCGCGGAAGAATTCGTCCCAGACATTGGAGATCTGCGTCTCGGACATCTTCGGCGCCCAGCCCTGCTCGAACATGTTGGCGTAGAAGCCCAGCGTGCGGCGGAACCCCGGGCTGGAGAAATTGCCCCGGGTGTCGTCGTCACGCAGCAGCGGGTCGGGCTGCTGCAAGGCCAGCGACAGCTGCTGCTCGAACTCGTTGATCGGCATCAGCACCGCGTAGCGGCTCGGGCCCTGCATGCGCTTGATCGCCGCCATCTGCTCTTCCCATTCCTGCCACGTACGCGGCGGGTGGTCGTAGCCGGCCTTGGCCAGCAGGTCCTTGCGGTAGTAGATCAGGCGCGTATCGACGTACCACGGCACGCCGACCAGCCCGCCGTGGATCACGTTGGTATCCCAGATGCCCTGGAAGTAGTCCTTCGGGTCGACCACGGTGGAGCGCTGCACGAACGGCTGCAGCGGGGTCAGCGCGTCGAGTTCGGCGAACTCCGGCACCCAGGTGTTGCCAAGCTGGCACACGTCCGGCAGGCCGTCGGCGGCGAACGCGGTCAGCAGCTTCTCATGCGCGGCGGTCCACGGGATGTTCTGCACATCCACCTTGATGCCGGGGTTTTCGGCCTCGAATTCGTGGATCAGCTCGCTGACCACCTCGGCTTCGCGGCCCATCGCCCAGAAGCGCACGGTGGTGGTGCCCGGTTCGGTACGGGCGCAGCCGGCCACGGCCAACGCGGCCAGGGCAGGCAGCGCCCAGCGGCGCAGGCGGTCGATCCAGTTCGGCATCGGGCTACTTGCCCTGGCCTGTGGTGCGGTTGGCATTGTTCTTCTGTTCCTGCGCGGCAGCCGCGCGTGATTCGGCGATACCCACCGCGCGTGCTGCCGCGGCCTTTTCGTCTTTCTGCAGTTCCAGCGGCTGGAACGACCCTTCCGGCGCCAGCCAGCCGCCACTGAACCCGGCCCGCTCCAGGCCCTTGCGGATGTACGGGTTCTTCTTCATCACTTCCCAGACGAAGTCATCGCGGTAGTTGGCGATCATGGTCAGGATCGGGCCCTGGTCGATGGCGATGTAGTCGCTGGCGACCCAGCCGCGATCGGGAACCAGACGACCGGTCTTGATCGGGATGTCGTAGTTGAAGCTGGGGTTGAACGAATCCAGGAAGCCGTAGCTGGAATAGATGTAGTCGCCAAAGCGCTTGTGCATCTCCAGCGTGGCCGGGATCACCTGCTCGGGGGCGAACACCACCGAGGCGATCGCAGCGGTCGGGGCGATGGTGCCGTCATCAAAGTTCTCGCGCAGGCCGGCGCCGCGCGAGGAGTAGTGGCGGAACTGGCGCTGCTCGCCGCGGTACTCCTGCGTGGTGTTCTGCGGACCATCGCTGGCGGTCAGGCCCCACACGTTCTCGCCATACTCCTTCCACTGCATCGGGTTGGCGATGGCATATTCGCGCTGGGCCAGCGCGGCCGACCGGCTGTTGAGGAAATAGGTGCTGCCGCGCTCGCGCATGTAAGCGTCCTGGATGTCGCGGAAGTCGATCCAGACGTGGCTGTACTGGTGGCCGAACAGCGGGCCGAAGGACAGGTATTCCTGGCCCTGGTAGACGCCCCAGTCGTTGTCGTAGGTACGCGTCCACACCGTCCACGCGTCCGGGCTGACCGGGTGCGTCGGCGAGCCCAGGGCGAGGATGTACACCATCATCGCCTCGTTGTAGCCCATCCAGTCGTGGTCGATGAAACCGCTCTCTGGGAACCAGCCCATCGAGATCAGCGGTGCACGCTGCTGCAGCCACGGCCAGTCGACCTTCTTGTACAACGTATCGGCGATCTGGCGGATTTCCTTCTCGCGCGGATCATCACCGTCGTAGTACGACTGCGCGAACAGCACGCCCATCATCAGCAGCGCGGTATCCACCGATGACAGCTCGACCCAGCTGTCGTAGCGACGGCCTTCCTGCATGTCCAGGAAGTGGTAGTAGAAGCCCTTGTAACCGGCCTTGCCGGTGCGCTGCGGGCCCATCGGCACGTCGCGGAAGAACTTCAGCGTGGTCAGCGTGCGGTCGATCGCCTGGTTGCGGCTGACCCAGCCGTTCTCGATGCCGATCGGATAGGCGGTCAGCGCGAAGCCGACCGAGGCGATGCTGGCGAACGGCCGCGACGGGTAGCGGTCCGGGGTCAGCCCGTTGACCTCGTTGGTGGTATCCCAGAAGAACTGGAAGGTGCGGCGCTCGATGTCATCGAACAGCGGCGGCAGCTCAGGCTTCATGGGCCGAGGCGGTGCATCGGCCTCGATCAGGATCACCGGCGGGCGCGGTTTGGCAGGTTCCTGCTGGGCCGGCTGGCAGGCGGCCACGGCCAGGCTCAGCGCTGCGGCGGACAACAGATGGCGTGCCTGCATGGCGCGGTTCCTCCGGTGGTCTGATCGATGGGAAAGCATACCGTCCAATGATCTGAAATCGTTTACAAGGTGTGTGCTTAAAAAACCACGAAAAACGTGGCCTGACACCGCGATCATTGCCCACGCCGCTGCCCCCTGGCCGGCAGCGGCGTGGGCAATGGACCGGCACGGGGCCGGCCATTGCCGTTTTCACCGATGCCGCCAGCGAGCCGGCGGCATCGGGTCATGCATCACCGCCCGGGCTTAGAAGCGGAAGCCCACTTCGGCCTTGACCTGGCGCGGAGTACCGATGATGTCGCCGGTCTCGTTGTAGCTGGCCTGCAGCTTGCCGTTGGTCTTGACGTAGTTGTAGGTGGAGAAGTTGTCGAAGTTGAACACGTTGATGATGTCCAGGCGGGCGTACAGCTCAGTGTTGCCCGGCATCTTGAACGTCTTCGTCGCCTGCAGGTCGACCGAACGGTAGCCGAAGATCTTGCCGCCCACCAGGAACTTGCCGGTTGCGTTGGGCACGGCCGCCTGCGGAGTCGGCAGCGTGTAGCCGCTGGCCTGCATCACCGGGTACCAGTCGTTGACGGCGGTCGGGGTGGCCAGGGTGATCTTGCCGCCGAAGGTGATGCCCCAGAAGCCCGCGTACGAACCGGTCACCACCAGGCGGTGGCGCGGCGCGCCGTTGGAACGGATGGTCGGGTAATCACCGATCAGACCGCGATCAAAGGCGTACTTCTCGTTGATGTCACGGTTGTGGCGCGCGGTGGTCCAGGTATAGGCGATCGAGGTGCCCCAACCGCTTTCCTTGGTGAACGGCTTCTGTGCCGACAGCAGGACCTGGGTGGCACGGGTCTTGATGCCCTGCTGGCCGATGATCAGGCTGCCGAAGCCCGGCACGTTGCAGCTCCAAGCCTGGCTCAGGCCCGGGGAGGTGCCACCACACAGGCGCGGATCATCGAAGAACTGGCCGGTCGGGTAGCGGTTGCCCAGGGTGAAGGCGAAGCCGTCGTAGCTCAGGGTTCGAGCGATGGTGGCGTCGGTCAGCCAGTCGCCGATCTGGTTGCTCATGCCCAGGCTGAACTGATCCGAGTACGGCGCCTTCAGCTTGTTGTTCAGCAGGTCCACTTCCAGGCCGGCATTGCTGGTCGCGCCGACCAGTGCCTGCAGGTTGCCGATGCCGTTGAGCAGGTTCGGGTTCCAGTCATAGCAGGCGGCCTGGCCGTTGATGCAGGCGCCGGTGGCCGGGTTGCGGAAGTAGATGGTCGGCTGCGGCAGGGCCAGCTTGGTGGTTTCCAGCTGCAGGTTGTCGAACAGGTCACGGTCGTAGGAACGGCCGGCACCACCATGGATCACGTGCTGCTCGTCGGCATTGATGTCATACGAGAAGCCCAGGCGCGGCTGCCAGGCATCCTTGAATGCCTTGCGGTTGTGACCGTTGCTGATGTAGTCGCTGATGTCCAGGCCGCCCAGTGCCAGCGAATCGGCATAGGTCTGGCCGGCCGGAGCGCGCGGATCCTGCGAATAGATGGCGTCGACCACCTGCTGCGGGGTCACGAAGTCCAGGTAGGACGGGGTCTTTTCGTAGTCCCAGCGCAGGCCGATGTTCAGCTGCAGGTGGTCATTGACCTGCCAGTCGTCCTGGATGAACACGCCGTACTGCTTGGACTTCGAACGCACTTCGCCGGACACGCCGGTCACGCCGGTCACCGGCTTGACGAACTGCGCCTTGTACGGAATGGAATCGGGGAAGTCCGGATCACCCAGCGAGTAGGTGAAGGTCGGGTTGATCTGCGCCGCATCGGACGCGTACAGGTCGATCTGCTTGTACTTCACGCCCATCTTGATGGTGTGGTCGCCCGCCCACTGGATGCCATCCAGGGTCAGGTTGTCTTCGATCGACCAGCCCTTCTGGCCCTTCACCTGCGAATCCAGTGCCGAGGCGCCACCGATCTTCACGATGGTGCGGTCTTCCGGGCCGTCCGGTGCGGTGTAGGTGATGCCGTTGGCCAGCGTCAGCGGGGTCGGATTGTTGAACGAATCTTCGTGGGTGACCATCAACTCGTTGTAGTAGCGCTCACCGCTGTGGTTCCAGCGCAGGGCATAACGACGGTCGGTGTTGACCACTTCACGGCCGGCTTCCGGCGAGGTCTGGCCGCTGAACTGCGACTGGGTTTCGTCGCGGTCCTGGAAGGTCAGCTCGATGCGGTCGTTGTCGGTCGGCTCGAAGTCGATCTTGCCGAAGATCAGATCCTGCTGGAACGGCTGGCTGGCCGGGCCGAGGCCGGCGGCACCGGCGGGCGGCAGCAGGCCGGCAGCGCCGGTGACCGCGCCATCCGGCGCGATGGTGACCGGCAGGTCGAAGCGCTTGGCTTCGTAGGTCACGAAGAAGTGCGCCTTGTCCTGGATGATCGGGCCGCCCAGGGCGAAGCCGTATTCCTTCTCGGCCGAGACCATCTTTTCCTTGCCACCCTGGCGCTCTGCCGGGGTCTTGGCACGCATGTCTTCATCGGTGTAGCGGTAGAACGCCTCGCCCTTGAACTCATTGGTGCCGGACTTGGTCGCAGCCGTCACGGCGGCGCTCGACACCTGGCCGTACTCGGCCTTGTAGTTGCCGCTGATGACCTTGTATTCGCCGATGGCCAGCTGCGGGAACGGGTTGCCGGCGCTGCCGGACTGGCCGGCCACGCCGCCGCCCTTGACGTAGCTCTTCTGGCCTACGCCGTCGATGTACACGTTGGTGCCGTCGGCATTGGTGGCGCCGCCGCGCAGCGAGGTGTTGCCCTTGGCATCGCGGGTGAAGATCAGGCCTGGCACCGCGTCGGCGAACTCCAGGAAGTTGCGCGACACCTGCGGGGTGGTCTGGATCTGCTGCAGGCTGACGGTCTTGCCGACTTCGGAGGTGCGCACTTCCTGCAGCAGGGTCGGCGCGACGACGTTGACGGTGTCCAGGTTGGTGGCCGCGGTCGAACCGGGGGTGCTGCTGGCGGCACCGGCAAAGTTCAGCGTCGCGGTCGAGGCCACGGTGACGGTGACCTTCTGGGTCTGGCCGTTGGCAACCACGTCATAGGTACCCGGGTCCAGGCCCATCAGCGAGTAGCTGCCGTCGGCGCGGATGGTGCCACGGCGGACGGTACCGGTGGCCACGTTGGTGGCGGTCACTTCGGTACCTGCCTGGGCGCCGGCAACTTGGCCGCGCAGGCTGGCGTTGGCCGACTGCGCCATGACGTTGGGGGCGGCAGCCAGCATCAGGCAGCTGACCAGTGCGGTGCTCAGCAGCCGGCGCGCCGGCATGCGGAAGGTGGTATGCATCATCAACTCAATCTCCGGGTGGCGGTAACCGCTTGCGCGGTCCCTGCGATCAGTCAAAAAAAAGAAGGAACGCCTCTGGCTTCAATGGCCGGATGGCGGAGTGGTGGAATCGCGAACTATCAAGCGGGGAACCAGGGTCTGCTTGTCCCCTGTCCCATCCGTGGAGGTGCCGTCCATCAACTGCATCAGACGCGTCATGGCCCGGTCGCCGAGCTCGGCGATGCTGACCTGCATGGTGGTCAGCGACGGGTGGACGAAACGCGCCAGTGGAATGTCATCGAAACCTGCCAGGGCAACATCGGCCGGCACACGGACACCAGCCTGCGTGAACGCATACAGGCAGCCCAGGGCCATCATGTCGTTGGCGGCGAACACGGCATCGGGCAGCGCTCCGGCTGCCAGCAACTCCTGACCGGCGCGATGGCCGGAAGCTTCGTCGAAATCACCGGGCAGCTCGATGCCCTCGGCGTCACTGCCAAACGCTACCAGCGCGTCACGGAAGCCGCGCAGGCGCTCGCGCGCGTCGAAGTTGAGGTCCGGGCCAGAAATGAAGGCAATGCGGCGGTGGCCGGCGTCCAGCAGGTGGCGGGTCATCGCCATCGCACCGGCGTGGTCGTCGATGCTGAGCACCGGATGGTCCTGCCCGGGCAGATAGGTGTTGATCAACACCGTCGGCAGCGACTGCGGCAGGTTGTCGGTCAGGAAGCCCGGGCTCTCGGCATAGGGCGAGAGCACCAGCAGGCCGTCGACGCGGCCGCGCATGGCACGCAGGGCGGCGCCCTGCTGTTCCTGGTCGCCGTGGTAGCTGGACACCAGCAGGTGCTGGCGGCGGTTGCGGGCCACGCCGTCGATGCCGCGCATCAGTTCGGAGAAGAATTCGCCGTACAGGTCAGGCAGCACCACGCCCACCGTATTGGTGCGGCGGCTGCTCAGGCTGCGAGCGGCGGCATGCGGGGTGTAACGCAGCCGTGCGGCCACCTCCAGCACAAGCTGGCGGACCGGTTCGGCGACATTTTCATGCCCGTTGAGCGCGCGGGAAACCGTGGCCACGGAGACCCGGGCTTCGCGTGCGACGTCTTTGATTGTGATAGCTGCCTTGTTCACGAAGCCGCCCTCCACGGCTTGGACCTACCAGCATTGGCGCGGAATGTAAGCGTTTCCATCTGGGCTTGTAAACAGTCCGTTAGGCGAATGTCCCGAAATGGACATGAAAACCTGTCCGTGGCCAGGCCCTTGCGGACCCGCCAGGACAGTGCGGGACAAGGGCTCAGCCCTGTTCTGACGGGGTATGTGCGCGGATGGACAGCGCGTGGATATCGGTGTCCATCATCGACCCCAGCGCGGCATAGACCGCGCGATGCCGGGCCAACGGAGCCAGTCCGGCGAAGCGTTCACTCACCACATGGACGTTGAAATGGCCGCGCCCGTCGCGCGCGCCGGCATGGCCAGCATGGCGATGGCTGTCATCCTCGATCTCGAGCACGCTGGGTGCCAGCGCCTGCTGCAGCGCATCACGGATCCGCTCGATCCGTTCCGCGTTCACGGCAGGACCTTGCGGAACGGGCGTACCTGCACGCGGGTGTAGACGCCGGCAGCCACGTACGGGTCGGCATCGGCCCAGGCCTGGGCCTGCGGCAACGACTCGAACTGCGCGATCACCACCGAGCCGCTGAAACCGGCCGGGCCCGGGTCTTCACTGTCCACCGCCGGGCACGGGCCGGCCAGCAGCAGGCGTCCCTCGTCGCGCAGCGCGTGCAGCCGCGCCAGGTGTTCCGGCCGCGCCTGCAGCCGCTGCGCCAGCACATCCTGGCCGTCATACCCTTCGATCACATACCACACCGGCATTTCCTCGCTTGCGTTGTCGGGTCCGCAGATTCTAGCCAATGCAGCCCCCGCCCCGGTCCGGCTGGACACTGGCGCGGCAAAGGCTTACCCTAGACTCCATTGCACGTGGCTGGATGCAGCGGCCCGTCGGTTTTTGCGGCCAACGCAGCCCCCGACGACCGTCCCGCTGCTTCAAACCGGACCACCCGGCCGGGCCACGTAGACGACCTCCCCGTAGTTCTGTCGCTGCCGTTTACCGCGGCGCGTCCCGCTGTTTGATATGTGTGGAATCGCGCCGATCCCGGCGTGTCTGGCGCCTTGGGGCTCCGTGGCGTTGGCCCGGCGAACCCGGTGCCGCGACTGGTCCGTTGCAATCCTGATCTCCATTAGATGACTTCCGAACTCGCGCTCGACGCGAACCCGCCAACCCGGCCGCCCGCCCCCCAGCAGCAGGAAATGCCGCTGGCCGTGGTGCATGGGCAACCGGTCCTGCAGATTCCGCAGGACCTGTACATCCCGCCGGACGCGCTGGAAGTCATCCTGGATGCCTTTGAAGGCCCGCTGGACCTGCTGCTGTACCTGATCCGCCGCCAGAACCTGGATGTACTGGACATTCCCGTTGCCGAGATCACCCGGCAGTACGTGGAGTACATCACCGTGATGCGCGAGCTGCGCTTCGAGCTGGCGGCCGAATACCTGGTGATGGCCGCGATCCTGGCCGAGGTGAAGTCGCGGATGCTGCTGCCGCGCCCGGTCAGCGAGGAAGGCGATGAAGCCGACCCGCGCGCCGAACTGGTGCGCCGGCTGCAGGAGTACGAACGCTTCAAGCAGGCCGCCGAGAACATCGACGCCCTGCCCCGCCAGGACCGCGATACCACCGTGGCACATGCCTTCATGCCCGAACGTGCCACGGTGAAGCTGCCGCCGCCGGTGGACCTGAAGGAAATGCTGCTGGCCCTGCACGACGTGCTCAAGCGTGCCGAGCTGTTCAGCGGCCACGCCATCAAGCGTGAGGCACTGAGCGTGCGGCAACGCATGGGCGAAGTGCTGGGACGCCTGGAAGATGGCAAGTTCTATCGTTTTGAAGGGCTGTTCACCGCCGAAGAAGGCAAGCTGGGCGTGCTGGTCACGTTCCTGGCGGTGCTGGAGCTGGCCAAGGAACAGCTGCTGGACATCGTCCAAGAAGAACCGCTGGCGCCGATCTACGTGAAGTCGCTGGCGGCCGGCAACACCAATGCCCCGCTGCAGTTCAGCAGCGAGTTCGACGACAACGACGACGACGCCAATGCAGACGAGTGAGCGCTGACTGCCGATGGATCAATCGCTGATCAACCGCATTGTCGAGGGTGCCCTGCTGGCTTCCAGCCAGCCGCTCACCCTGGCCCAGCTGAAGGACCTGTTCCCGGAAGAGGAACCGGCACCGCCGGGCAGCATCGAACGTGCGCTGGAACGCCTGCGCGAGGCCTGCGAAGGCCGCGGCGTGGAACTGGTCGAGGTCGCCTCCGGCTTCCGCTACCAGGTCACCGGCGAAGTGCATGGCTGGATCAGCCGGCTGTGGACCGAACGCAAGACCCGCTACACCCGTGCCACCCTGGAAACCCTGGCGCTGATCGCCTACCGGCAACCGATCACCCGCGGCGAAATCGAACAGGTGCGCGGCGTGGCGGTCAGCAGCAACATCATCCAGGCGCTGGAAGAACGCGAGTGGATCCGCGTGGTCGGCCACCGCGACGTGCCCGGCAAACCGGCGCTGTTCGGCACCACCAAGGGCTTCCTGGACTACTTCGGGCTGAAGCGGCTGGACGAACTGCCGCCGCTGTCGGAGCTGAAGGACCTGGGCGAGCTGGAACCGCAGCTTGCCCTGGACCGCGATGCGCCGGCCGTCGCCGGTGCCGAGGGTCCGGACATCTCGGCCGGCGCCGATGGCGCTGCCGCGAACGATGATGCCAGCCTGGCCGGCAGTGACACCCCCGATTCCGCCGATGCAGCCCCTGCGTCGGCCACCGATGAGCAAGCACCTTCGCCCCTCGATGATGGGCACCCCGATTCCGCGCCGGGCGAGCGCGCGGTGCCCCTGAACGAACGCGAAGACAACGCCGTCGCGATGACGACCGTGGCTGTTGACCAAGCCGATTCCGAACCAGAGGCCGACCTCGAAACCGTCGGCCGGAGCAAAACTGATGAGTGACACCCCCCGTAACAAGCTCTCGCTGAAGCGCGAAGCCACCTCCGAACAGTTCAAGCTGGAAGAACGCCTGCACAAGGTGCTCGCCCAGGCCGGCCTCGGCTCGCGCCGCGCGCTGGAACAGCGCATCGCCGAAGGCCTGGTCAAGGTCAACGGTGAAGTCGCGCAGACCGGCATGTCGGTCAAGAGCGGCGACAAGATCGAACTGGATGGCCGCGGCTTCGTCGCCACCGCCCTGGCCGAGCCGTCGCGCGTGCTGGTCTACAACAAGCCGGAAGGCGAAGTGACCACCCGCGATGATCCGGAAGGCCGCCCGACCGTGTTCGAGTCGCTGCCGCCGCTGAAGGGCGCGCGCTGGATCGCCATCGGCCGCCTGGACATCAACACCACCGGCCTGCTGCTGGCCACCACCGACGGTGAGCTGGCCAACGCCATGATGCACCCGTCGTTCGAGGTCGAGCGCGAGTACGTGGTGCGCGTGCGTGCGCCGGAAGGCGAGGAAAAGGTCTCTGACGCCATCGTCGACCGCCTCACCCGTGGCGTCGCGCTGGAAGACGGCCCGGCCAAGTTCGATGAGATCGAACGCATCGGCGGCACCGATTCGCACGACTGGTTCCGCGTCGTGGTGAAGGAAGGCCGCAACCGCGAAGTGCGCCGGCTGTGGGAGTCGCAGGGCTGCCAGGTCAGCCGCCTGAAGCGCACCCGCTATGGCAAGGTGAGCCTGCCGCGCGAACTGGCCCGTGGCCATTCGGTGGAACTGGGCACCACGCAGGTTGAAGCCCTGCGCGCCCAGCTGAAGCTGGAAGAAGGCGCACCGTCGGCACTGACGCTGCAGCCGGTGATCGGCCAGCGCCGCGCGGCCAAGACCACCGTGCGCGTGCGCGAAGGTGGCCGTGGCAACGCCTACGTCAACGGCCACAACACCGCCGACGAAGGCCGCGAGCTGCGTCGTTTCGACAACGTCCGCGAAGACCGCGGCCGTGGTCGCGGCGGCAAGGGTGGCGGCTTCAAGGGCGGCCTGACGGTCAGCGGTGAAGCGGCAGCCAAGCAGTCGCAGAAGCCGTTCAAGCAGCGCGCCCAGAAGAATGATCGTTCGCTGCCGGAAGGCAATCCGGCCGCGTTCCGCACCTGGTACGTGCCGGATGGCGTGAGCACCGGCCCGAGCGGCCATCGCAACGCCGGCCCGGGCGCACGCGGCCCCGGTGCCCGTGGTCCGGGTGCAGGCGGCCAGGGCCGTCCGTACGGCAAGCCGAAGGGCCCGGGCGCAGGCGCCGGTGGCGGCCAGGGCCGTGGCGGCTTTGGTGGTGAAGGCCGTGGCGGCGCAGGCGGCCAGGGTCGTCCGGCCGGTGCGGGCAACCGCTCGCAGGGCCAGGGCAACAAGCACCCGTACGGTCATCCGGGCAACGCGCCGAGCTTCCCGTCCGACCACGCCACGCCGGGCTTCAACCCGTATGGCAGCCCGAAGCCTGCACAGGGCGCCCGTCCGGGCGGTCGCGGTCCGGGCGGTGGCAACCACCGTGGCCCGGGTGGTAACCGTGGCCCCGGTGGTCCGGGTGGCAACCGAGGCCCGGGCGGCCCCGGTGGCAACCGCGGTCCCGGCGGCCCGCGCCGCAGCGGCCCGCGCGGCGGCTGATCGGCAGCCACGTTGAAATGCAGAACCCCGGCTCCGGCCGGGGTTTTTCTTTGAAAAGGGGACGGAGGGGATTAAGTCGTTTTCGCCACGCTGTGCGTCGAAGGGCGAAAGCGACTTAATCCCCTCCGTCCCCTTTTGCGTGGCGCTGGAAAGCGGCGGGCGTGGTCCCGGTCATGCTGCGGAAAAAGGCGATGAACGGACTCTCGGCGGAAAAACCAGTGTCCTGCGCAACGTGCCCGATGCGATGGCCAAGCAGCAGCAGCTCCATGGCGCGCATCAGGCGCCATTGCTGGCGCCAGGCCTGGTAGCCCATGCCGGTGTCGCGTTGCATCAACCGGCCGACCGTGCGCACGCTCAGGCCCGCACGCGCAGCGAGCTCACCCAGTTCAGGCGGCAACTGCTCGGCCAGCGGCAGGCAGCGCGCGATGCGTGGATCGCGTGGCAGCGGCAGGTCCATCGGCGCCACCGGTGCGGCGGCGATCTCCAGCACGCACAACGCCAATTGATGGTGCGCGCGCGGCGCCCGCCAGTCACGGTCGAACGGCGCCTGCGCGATCGGTTCCAGCAATGCCTGCAGCAGGGGACCGACGCCGATGATCGCCGGCTGCTGCGGCAGCCGTGCCGACAACGTGGCATCGAAATACAGCGAGCGGTAGTCCACGGCCTGGCGCATCTGTGCGCGATGGCGCAGGCCGCCGGGAATCCATGCCGCGCGCGAGGGCGGCAGCAGGCTGATGCGGTCGCCGAAGGTCAGCCGCGTGCAGCCCTGCCGGGTGTACAGCAACTGCGCGCGCGCGTGCTGGTGCCAACCCGAATCATGATCGGCCAGCGACGACGCGATGCCCAGCACCGGTGCGCTCCAGGCATCCGCATCGAAGTGCGCATCCGGTTGCAGCCACGCCATGTCCGATTTCATCTATTTGCTGGCCGGACCGACAGAGTGCGCCACTACGCCGGCCACCACAATACGCGGCCCTGTTTGCGGAGCACCCGCATGTCGCGTCGCCTGTTGTTGCTCACCATCGCGCTGCTGATGTTCCCCCAGTTGGCGCAGACCCTGTACAGCCCGGCCCTGGCCGACCTCGCCGGGCGCTTCGCACTGCCCCCCGGCGCCGCCAGCCAGGCCATGAGCCTGTACCTGTTCGGTTTTGCTGCCGGTGTCCTGCTATGGGGACGGCTGGCCGACCATGTCGGTCGTCGCCCTGCCCTGCTCTGCGGCCTGGCCGTGTTCGTACTGGCCGCCTGCGGCGGCCTGCTGGCCAGCACGTTCGGCCAGGTCCTGCTGGCGCAGGCACTGGCCGCACTGGGTGCGGCGGCGGCCTCGGTGGTAACCCAGACCGTACTGCGCGACCACCTGAAGGGTCCGGCGTTGGCGCAGGCGTTCTCGTGGATCGGCGTGGCGCTGGCCTTGAGCCCGGCGATCGGGCTGGCACTGGGTGTGCTGCTGGTGGACAGCCATGGCTATGCCGGCGTGCAGGCCGGCCTGCTGCTGATGGTCAGCCTGCTGATGCTCGGATGCGCAACGGGCCTGCGCGAGAGCCGCCCTGCGAAAGTCGCGCACACCCCCATGCTTCCACTGTTGTGGCAACTGCTGCGTGATCGCTGGATCTGGTCACAGGCGCTGCTGGTGATGGCGTTCAACGTGGCGATGTACAGCTGGTACGCGCTGGGCCCGTTCGTATTCGAACGCCTGCACTGGCCGCTGGCCTGGTTCGGTGCCAGCGGCGCGCTGCTGGCGCTCGGCTCGGCGCTGGGTGCATGGGGCAATGCTCGCCTGCTGCGCGCAGGCGTTACCTCCGCCACGCGCATCCGGCTCGCCGCAGGGCTGGTGCTGGCCGGTGGGCTGTTGGCTGCCTTGCTGCACAATCAGCCGGCACTGGTCGCGGCGATGGTACCGGTGGTGGCCGGGTTCGGCCTGGCCATTCCCAATGTGCTGGGCCAGGCCCTGCGCGGATACCCGCACTGCCTGGGCAGCGCGGGCGCCCTGTTCGGCCTGCTCTACTACCTGTTGATCGGCGTGGCGATGGCCGTGGTCGGTGCACTGCAACTGCTGGCACCGACACTCATCGTGTGCGGCCTGCTTGCCCTGTGGCTGCAGCGGCCGGCACGGCTCAGCGCCGGCTGATGGTAAAGGCGGCGCCGTCCACGCCCAGATCCCAGCCCTTGCCGGTGCCGGACAGGGCCAGCGAGATGTCGCCCTTGGTCATCACCTGCGCGTTGCTGGACTTCACGGCACCCGCATGCGCGCCAACCGAGGCGTAGGTGCCCAGCAGCTCGTCGACGCTGACGGCGCCGGTGAAGCTGCCACGGCCATTGGTGATCTTCGACTTGCCCACGGTCAGGCCGCCGCCCTTCACTTCGATACGCACCGGCAGGCTGGTGCCGTTGCTGCAGCTGACCGTGCCGTTGCCGGAAGCGGTCTTGTAGATCAGTGACCAGCCGGACAGGTTGTAGCGCAGCTGGCAATCGAGGTTGCCGGCGGCGTGCGCGGCCGGGGCCAGCGTGGCAGCGGACAGGGCCAGCAGCAGGGCGAAGGGCTTGTTCATGGCAGGACTTCCAGTTCGGTCGGACTGCCGGCGAATCTAGCAGCGCGCGCGTGCACGTTGGATGCAGGCGCGCGCGCTGCGTGGCAGGCATTCAGCCGCCGTCGTGCTGTTTCAGGCCTGCTCGTCCAGATGGAAGGCATCAGCATCGAGCATCGCCGGGAAACGCGCGCGATGTGCAGCCAGTGCTTCGGCCGAAATGGTGGTGGTCACCACCTGTTCGCGTTCGCGGATCTCCACCTGCGGCTGGCCGAGGAAGTCGATCACCGCGCTGTCGCCGGCGTAGTGCAGCTGGTTGCCGTCCACGCCGACGCGGTTCACCGCCGCCACGAAGCACAGGTTCTCGATCGCCCGCGCACGCAGCAGGGTCTTCCATGCATAGGCGCGCGCCGACGGCCAGTTGGCGACGAAGATCTGCAGGTCGAAATCCAGCTGCTGCGGGCGTTCGACGTTGTAGCGGTTGCGGCAGAACACCGGGAAGCGCAGGTCGTAGCAGACCTGCGGATTGATCCGCCAGCCCTTCCATTCCACGCTCAGGCGCTCACGGCCGGCGGCATAGCGCTCGTGCTCACCGCCGTAACGGAACAGGTGGCGCTTGTCGTAGTACTGCAGGCCGCCCTCTGGCGTTGCGAACAGCAGGCGGTTATAGACGCCGTTGCCCTCGCGCAGCTGCACGCTGCCGATCACCGCCGCGTTCAGGGCCTGGGCCTGTTCGCGCACCCAGGCCACGGTCGGGCCGTCCATGCCTTCGGCCTGGGCAATGGCCTCGTTGGAGAAGCCACTGGTGAAGGTCTCCGGCAGGATCACCAGGTCGGTGGTGCCGGCCAGCGGTGCCAGCAGCGCGCCGTAGTAGGCGCGGTTGCCGGCCGGGTCATGCCAGCGGGTGTCGCCCTGGACGAGGGAAATGCGCAGGTCCTGCATGTCCGTGTCTCCGCTCACAGCAGGCGCAGGCGTTCGATCGCCGCGTCCATGGTCGCTTCGTTCTTGGCAAAGCACAGGCGCACCAGGCGCTGGCCGGCCGGCGGAGTCTCATAGAACGGCGACAGCGGAATGGCGGTGACGCCCTTCTCGATGGTCAGCCACTTCACGAACTCATGGTCCGGCAGGTCGCTGATCGCCGAATAGTCGACCAGCTGGAAGTAGCCACCCGGGACCGGCAGCGCTTTCAGGCGGGTGCCGGCCAGCTGCTCACGGAAGCGGTCGCGCTTGGCCTGGTAGAACGCGCCCAGTTCCAGGTGGTGTTCGGGTTCGTCGCGGATCATCGCGGCGAAGCCATGCTGCGCCGGGCCGAAGCTGGTGAAGGTGTTGTACTGGTGCACCTTGCGGAACTCGGCGGTCAGCGCCGGCGGGGCGATCGCATAGCCGATCTTCCAGCCGGTGCAGTGGTAGGTCTTGCCGAAGCTGGAGATGACGAACGCGCGCTCGCGCAGTTCCGGGTAGCGCAGCGCCGATTCATGGCGGCGGCCGTCGTAGATGATGTGTTCGTACACCTCATCGGAGATCAGGTAGATCTGCGTGCCGCGCAGCAGTTCGGCCAGCGCCTGCATGTCCTGCGCCGACAGCATCGCACCGGACGGATTGTGCGGGGTGTTGACGATCAGCATGCGGGTGCGCGGGGTGATCGCTGCGCGCACGCGGTCCCAATCGACCGCGAACGTCTGCGGATCGAGCGACACATGTACGGCCCTGGCTCCGGCCAGGTCGATCGCCGGTTCGTAGCAGTCATACGCCGGGTCCAGCACGATCACTTCCTCGCCGGCACGCACCACGGCGTGGATGGCGTTGAAGATGGCCTCGGTGCCACCGCTGGTGACGGTGATCTCGCTGTCCGCATCGACCTGCGCGCCGTAGCAGTCCAGCACCTTCTGTGCGATGGCCTGGCGCAGCGGCGCCACGCCGGTCATCGGCGGGTACTGGTTCAGCCCGGCGGCCATCGCCCTGGCGGTCTCGTCGATCAGGCGCTGCGGCGCCGAAAAGTCCGGGAAACCCTGGCCCAGGTTGACCGCGCCGTGTTCGGCGGCGAGCTGGGACATCACGGTGAAGATCGTGGTACCGACCTTGGGCAGCTTGGTGGTGGGTTGCATCGGCCTGGGCTGTGGGGGAACAGACCTGCGAGTTTACGCAATCCGCGCGTCGGTAGTGCCGGCCGCCGGCCGGCAACCTCGGCTGGCAGATGGCGAAATTGCCGGCCAGCGGCCGGCACTGCCATCGGCATTCACCGCTACAATTGCCGCCGCACTCCGGCATGAAGACCTTTGCCCCTTGAACACCCCTGCATTGCTGGCTGCCAGCGGCCTGAGCTTCTCCCGCAATGACGAGCCGGTGTTCGGCCCGCTGGACTTCCATGTGGACGCCGGCGAAGCCCTGCTGGTGCAGGGCGGCAATGGCGCCGGCAAGACCACCCTGCTGCGCGTGCTGGCCGGCCTGGCCCGGCCCGGTGCCGGCCAGGTGCGGATCGACGGCAAGCCGGCCAGCAATGCCGAGCGCGCGCGCTATGTCGCCTACCTCAGCCACCTGCCAGCGCTGAAACCGGACCTCGGCACGCTGGAAAACCTGCATTTCCTGTGCGGCCTGCACGGACGGCGTGCGCGGCAGATGCCTGGCAACGCGCTGGCCATCGTCGGCCTGGCCGGTTATGAGGACACCCTGGTACGGCATCTGTCGGCCGGACAGAAGCGGCGGCTGGCACTGGCGCGCATCTGGCTGTCGCCGGCACCGTTGTGGCTGCTGGACGAACCCTATGCCAACCTCGACCTGGAGGGCATCACCCTGGTCAACCGGATGATCTCGGCGCACCTGCGCGCCGGCGGCGCTGCGCTGGTCACCACCCACGGTGCCTATGCCGCACCGCCGGTGCGCACCCGCCAGCTCGACCTCGGCGGTGCCGCGTGATCGCGCCGGGCACCGAACCGGGCCTGTGGCAGACCGCAGGCGCCCTGCTCAAGCGCGACCTGCGCCTGCTCTGGCGCCGCCGCGGCGATGCGCTGCAACCGCTGCTGTTCGCGGTGCTGGTAGTGGTGCTGTTCGCCCTGGCCCAGGGCCGCGAACCACAGCTGTTGGCCGCCACCGCCGGTGCAGTGCTGTGGCTGGCCGTGCTGCTGGCCGGACAGCTGTCGCTGGATTCGCTGTTCCGTTCCGACGCCGAGGATGGCTCGCTGGAACAATGGCTGCTGGCGCCGGTGCCGCTGGCCTGGCTGGTGCTGGTGCGCGTGCTGCTGCATTGGGCCACCACTGCGCTGCCGCTGATCGTGGTCAGCCCGCTGCTGGCCGAAATGCTGCATCTGCCGCATGACCAGCTGCCGATGTTGCTGGCATCGTTGCTGCTGGGCACGCCGTTGCTGAGCCTGATCGGTGGCGTGGTCGCCGCGCTGACCGTAGGCATCCGACGCTCTGGTATTCTCGTGGCGCTGCTGTCGTTGCCGCTGTACGTGCCGGTGCTGGTGTTCGGCGCAGGCAGCCTGGCGGCAGCCGGACGCGGACAGGATCCGGTCGGTGCGCTGCTGATGCTGGGCGCCGGCCTGCTGGTCGCGCTGGTGCTGGCGCCGCTGGCCACTGCCGCTGCAATACGTATTTCTCTGAGTTGACCGAGCTGAGAGCCAATCCACCCCTGCTGGATAGCCGCCACGCATGAATCCGATTGTCCGCTGGTTCCACCAACTCGGTTCGCCCCCCACGTTCGACCGTTTCGCTGCCCGCTGGTCGCGGGTGTTCTACCTCGCGGCGGTGCCGGTGCTGCTGGTCGGCATGTGGCAGGCGCTGCTGGTGGTGCCACCGGAAGCCAAGCAGCTGGACAGCTTCCGCATCCTCTACATCCACGTGCCCAGTGCCTGGATGAGCCTGTTCGTCTTCGCGCTGATGGCGCTGTATGCGGCCATCGCACTGGTCTGGCGGATCAAGGTCTGCGAGATCCTGGCCATGGCCTGCGCGCCGATGGGCGCCGGCTTCACCCTGATCACCCTGTTGACCGGCAGCATCTGGGGCAAGGGCACCTGGGGCACCTGGTGGGACTGGGACCCGCGCATGACCAGCGAACTGGTACTGCTGTTCCTGTACCTGGGCGTGATCGGCCTGTACCACGCCATCGAGGACCGCCGCAGCGCCGCGCGCGCCGCTGGCCTGCTGGCCATTGTCGGTGTCAGCCTGCTGCCGGTGATCCGCTACTCGGTGGACTGGTGGGGCGGCCTGCACCAGCGCCAGTCGATCAACGTATTCGGTGAATCGGCGATCAGCAGCGCGATGATCGCGCCGCTGTGGTGGATGGTGATCGGCACCAAGTTCTGGTTCGCCGGTTCGGTGCTGGCCAAGGCCCGCGCCGACAATCTCGACCGCGAGGCCGGCAAGGCCTGGGTCGGCGGCCGCGTCGATGCCGGACGCCCGGCCCGGGAGGCCCAGCCATGACCCACCTGCCCTATGTGATCGGTGCCTACGCGGTGTTCGTGCTGGTGCTCGGCGCCGATGCCATCGGTTCGTGGCTGCGCCTGCGCGTGGCGCGCCGGCTGGCACTGGCCCGCCAGCAGCGCCAGCAGACCCGCGCCGGCAGGCAAGACGCAGCGGCGCCGTTGTCGACGGAGCTGGAACGATGACCCCGGTACAGCGCCGCCGCCTGGTGTGGGTGCTGCTGGCCCTGCTCGCCTCCGGCCTGGCCACCGCACTGGTGGCGATGGCACTGGAGCGCAACATCGCCTACCTGTACACGCCCTCGGAAGTGCTGCGCGGCGATGTCGATGCACAGTCGCGCTTCCGCCTCGGTGGCATGGTGGTGAAAGGTTCCTTCAACCGACCGGTCGGCTCGCTGGAGGCGCGCTTCGAGGTGACCGACGGCGACGCGCAGCTGGCGGTGACCACGTCGCGGATCCTGCCGGACATGTTCGCCGAAGGCACGGCGGTGGTCGCCAGCGGCCGCCTGCAGGACGGCACCTTCGTCGCCGACGAGGTGCTGGCCAAGCACGATGAGAAGTACGTGCCGAAGGAAGTGGCCGACAAGATGGGCGACGCCCATCGCAAGCACGACGTGCCGATGACGGCACCCGAGGTGCGCTGAGTGCTGCCCGAACTGGGTCAGATCCTGCTGCTGTGCGCGTTGCTGGCCTCGCTGCTGCAGGCCGGCCTGCCGCTGGTCGGTGCGCAGCGCAACAATACGGCGTGGATGGCGGTGGCACGACCTGCCGCGTTCGCGCAGCTGCTGCTGGTCGCCGGCGCGTTCGCGGTACTGACCGCCGCGTTCGTGCAGCAGGACTTCTCGGTGCGCTACGTGGCCGAGAACTCCAATACGCTGCTGCCGATGGTCTACCGCTACTCGGCGGTCTGGGGCGCGCACGAGGGCTCGCTGCTGATGTGGGCGCTGGTGCTGGCGCTGTGGACCGGCGCGGTGGCGCTGTTCTCGCGGCACTTGCCGGCACCGGTGCAGGCGCGCGTGCTGGCGGTGATGGGCGTGGTCAGCGTCGGCTTCCTCGCCTTCCTGATCTTCACCTCCAACCCGTTCCTGCGCCTGAACCCGGCACCGCTGGAAGGCCGCGACCTCAATCCGCTGCTGCAGGACCCGGGGCTGATCATCCATCCGCCCATGCTGTACCTGGGCTATGTCGGCTTCGCGGTGCCGTTCGCCTTCGCGGTTGCCGCACTGCTGGAAGGCCGCGTGGACGCACGCTGGCTGCGCTGGACGCGGCCATGGACCAACGTCGCCTGGGGCTTTTTGACCCTGGGCATCGCGCTGGGCAGCTGGTGGGCCTATTACGAGCTGGGCTGGGGCGGCTGGTGGTTCTGGGACCCGGTGGAGAACGCCAGCTTCATGCCGTGGCTGGTCGGTGCGGCATTGATCCATTCGCAGGCCGTCACTGAAAAGCGCGGCACCTTCGGCAGCTGGACCCTGCTGCTGGCGATCGCCGCCTTCGCGCTGTCGCTGCTGGGCACGTTCCTGGTGCGCTCCGGCGTGCTGACCAGCGTGCATTCGTTCGCCGCCGATCCCTCGCGCGGCTTGTTCATCCTGGTGTTCCTGTCGGTGCTGGTCGGTGGCAGCCTGCTGCTGTACGCGCTGCGTGCCAGCCAGCTGAGCGTGGACGCCGAGGACCCACGCCGTGGCTTCACCGCCACCTCGCGCGAGACCCTGCTGCTGGCCAACAACCTGCTGCTGGCCACCGCCTGCGCGATGGTACTGCTCGGCACGCTGTACCCGCTGCTGGCCGATGCGCTGTCGCTGGGCAAGATCTCGGTCGGCCCGCCCTACTTCGGCAGCCTGTTCCTGCTGCTGATGGCGCCGATGATCCTGCTGCTGCCGTTCGGCCCGCTGGTGAAATGGCAGCGTGACCAGCCCTCGCGCGCCTTCGCGCTGCTGGCACCGTGGCTGGGCCTGGCGCTGCTGCTGGGCGCGCTGGCCTGGTGGCAGGCGCCGCAGAACGGCTGGAAGGCCGGCATCGGCGTGGCCGCTGCGGCCTGGGTCGCGCTCGGCACCGCACGCTTCGTCTGGCAGCGCCTGCGCGGCAATGGCCGCTTCACCGCCGAAATGCTCGGCATGATCGTCGCCCACGCCGGCATTGCCGTGTTCCTGGCCGGCGCGCTGCTGGTGGAGGCGCTGAACGTGCAGCGCGAAGTGGCGCTGGCACCAGGCCAGCAGCTGGTGGTCGGTCGCCACGAAGTGCGCTTCGAAGGCGTGGACCATCGCGAAGGCCCCAACTTCATCGCCGACCGCGGCCACCTGCGCGTGTTCCGCGACGGCCGCGAGCTGGCCCTGCTGCACCCGGAGAAGCGCCAGTACGCCAGCGGCGGCCAGGTGATGACCGAGGCCGGCATCGATGCACGCTTCAATGGTGACGTCTACGTGGCATTGGGCGAGCCGCTGGGCAACAATGCATGGGCGGTCCGGGTGCACATCAAGCCGTACGTGCGCTGGATCTGGCTGGGCGCGCTGTTGATGGCCCTGGGCGGATTCATCTCCGCCGCCGATCGCCGTTTCCGTCGTCCGTAGGAGTTCCCATGTCCGAGTCCCCCACCCCGCGTCCCTCCCGCCCGCTGCCGCCGGTAGCCATCGTGATCGGCGTGCTGTTCTTCTTCGGCCTGCTCGGGCTGATGATCTACGGGGTGATGAAATCAGGCGATCCGCAGCGCGACGTACTGCCGTCGGCACTGATCGACAAACCGGCGCCGGCATTCGCGCTGCCGGTGCTGCACGACCCGGAAATGATCGTGCACAGCGACGACCTGCGCGGCGCGCCCTACCTGCTGAACGTGTGGGGCAGCTGGTGCGCGGCCTGCCGCGAAGAACACCCGGTGCTGACCCGTTTCGCGGAAAGCAAGCGCGTGCGCGTGATCGGCTACAACTGGAAGGATGACCCAACCGACGCGCTGCACTGGCTGGAACAGCTGGGCAACCCGTTCATGGTCGTGCTCAGCGACGTCGAGGGCCGCACCGCGATCGACTGGGGCGTGACCGCCGCACCGGAAACCTTCCTGGTTGATGGCAGTGGCATCGTGCGCTGGAAGTACAGTGGAGCGATGACCCAGCGCGTGGTCGACGAGAAGCTGATCCCGGCACTGCAGAAGATCGAGAGAGCGCAGGGCAGTGCCGGCAACACCCTGCATACGGCGCCCTGAACCCATGCGCTGGCTGCTGGCGTTGCTGCTCCTGATGCTGCCGCTGGCCGCGCTGGCCCAGCAGCCGCTGCACGATCCGCAGCCGCTGCAGTTCCGCGATGACGCCGAGGAACGCCGCTTCCATGACCTGGCCGCGCAGCTGCGCTGCGTGCAGTGCCAGAACCAGTCGCTGGCCGATTCGAACGCGCAGATCGCCCAGGACCTGCGCCGCGAGGTGCTGCAGCTGATGCAGCAGGGCCACGACGACGCACAGATCAAGCAGTTCCTGGTCGCGCGCTACGGTGAGTTCGTGCTCTATCAACCACCGTTGCAGCCGGGCACCTGGCTGCTGTGGGGTGGCCCCCTGCTGGTGCTCGGCGCCGGTGCACTGGTAGTGCTGGGCATCGTCCGCCGACGTGGACGCACCGTCGGCGCGGCGCCGGCCGGCAAGGCCGATGAAGGAGACGAATGGTGAACCATTGGCTGCCGATGCTGGCCGGGCTGGTCGCCGCGCTGATGGCAGCGCTGGTGCTGTGGCCACTGCGCCAGCGCGGTCGGCGCGGTTTCGTGGTCGGCGTGCTCGCGCTGGGCGTGGCCGGTGCCTGCCTGTATCTGCTGGTCGGTGACCCAAGGGCGGCACAGGTACAACCGACCCCGTCGGCAGCCACCCTGCGCGATGGCGTGCAGGCACTGCAGGACGCACTGGAGCGCGACCCGCAGCGTGCCGACGGCTGGGCATTGCTCGGCCGTTCGCAGGCCGAACTGGGCAACGCCGCAGCCGCGGCGGATGCTTTCGCGAGGGCCGCCGCATTGGCACCGGAAGATCCGGGCGTGCTGGTGGAAGCCGCGCAGGCGCGCGCGCAGGCTGATGCCGGCAAGCAGTTCGATGACACCGCAATGGCCTGGTTGCAGCAGGCGCGCGCACAGGCTCCCGATGCCGAGCGCGCCAGCTGGCTGCTGGGCATCGCCCTGCGCCAGCGCGGAAGGAACGCCGAGGCCGCGGATGTGTGGAGCGGCCTGCTGCCACGACTGGAGCCGGGCGCCGCGCAGGCGCTGCAGGCACAGATCGCCATCGCGCGCGAGGCCGCTGGCCAGGCGCCCGATGCTGGCGCTGCGGCGCCACCGGCGCTGCTGCAGGTGCGCGTGCAGCTGCCGGCACTGAAGAACGCCGAGTGGCCAGCCAGCACCCAGGTTTTCGTGCTGGCCCGTGCCGTCGGCGGCCCGCCGATGCCGGTGGCCGCTCGCAAGCTGCCGCTGAGCGGATTCCCGGACACGGTCGGGCTGGGCGACGGTGACAGCCCGATGCCGACCGCACCGCTGTCGGCCCATCGCGAAGTGGAAGTGGTGGCACGCATCTCGCGCAGCGGCAGCGCCAACCGCAGCGAGGACGACCTGCAGAGCGTTCCGGTGAAGGTAAGCCTGCCCCACGACGGTGTTGTGGAGCTGCGCTTCCCTTGACCTGTAGAGCCGAGCCGATGCTCGGCTGCCCGGCGCCGGCAACTCAACCGCAGCCGAGCATGGGCTCGGCTCTACAGTAGATCCACGCCATGCGTGGATGCGACGGTCCGGTCCGCGTCCATCCATCCATGGAAACCAGCGTGTCGCCAGCTCCACATGCAGCCCCGCTAGAATGACTGCATGACCGAATTCATCCCGCCCGGCACCCGCTTCCACGCCCTGCCCTCGCCGTTCCCGTTCAAGCGCGGTGGCACCCTGCACGGCGCACGCGTGGCCTACGAAACTTGGGGCACGCTGGCCGCCGACGCCGGCAATGCGATCCTGATCGTGACCGGCCTGTCGCCGGATGCGCATGCGGCGGCCAACGAGGCCAATCCTGCGCCGGGCTGGTGGGAAGCGATGGTTGGCCCCGGCAAACCCATCGATACCCGCCGCTGGTTCGTGGTCTGCGTGAATTCGCTGGGCAGCTGCAAGGGATCGACCGGCCCCGCCTCGATCAACCCGGCCAGCGCTGAGCCCTACCGCCTGGACTTCCCCGAGCTGTCGATCGAAGACGGCGCTCGCGCCGCGATCGAAGTCGTGCGTGCGCTGGGCATCGCGCAGCTGGCCTGCGTGGTCGGCAATTCCATGGGCGGGATGACCGCGCTGGCCGTGCTGATGCTGCACCCGGGCATCGCGCGCAGCCACGTCAACATTTCCGGCAGTGCGCAGGCGCTGCCGTTCTCGATCGCGATCCGCTCGCTGCAGCGCGAGGCCATCCGTCTCGACCCGCGCTGGAATGGCGGCCACTACGACGATGCCGAGTACCCCGAGTCCGGCATGCGCATGGCGCGCAAGCTGGGCGTGATTACCTACCGCTCGGCACTGGAATGGGATGGCCGCTTCGGCCGCGTGCGGCTGGATTCGGACCAGGCCGACGACGATCCGTTCGGGCTGGAATTCCAGGTGGAAAGCTATCTGGAAGGCCACGCACGGCGCTTCGTGCGTTTCTTCGATCCCAACTGCTATCTGTACCTGAGCCGTTCGATGGACTGGTTCGACCTGGCCGAGTACGCCGACGGCGACGTGCTGGCCGGGCTGGCGAAGATCCGGGTGGAGAAGGCACTGGCCATCGGTGCCAACACCGACATCCTGTTCCCGGTGCAGCAGCAGCAACAGGTCGCCGACGGCCTGCGTGCCGGCGGTGCCGATGCGCGCTTCATCGGCCTGGAATCGCCACAGGGCCATGATGCCTTCCTCGTCGATTTCGAGCGTTTCGGTCCGGCCGTGCGCGGCTTCCTCGACGCGCTGTAAGTGGCGTGGCGGCGTAACCTCGCGCTGGCCGCCTTCGGCGCGCTGACCGCCTTGATGATCAGCGGTGTGCTGCCGTTGTGGCTGGGTGGCTGGTGCCTGCTGGCCAGTGCGGTGTCGTTCGGTCTCTATGGCCATGACAAGCGCGCGGCGCAGCGAAAGCGATGGCGCATTCCCGAGCGCACCCTGCAGCTGCTGGCCTTCGCCGGAGGCTGGCCCGGCGCGCTGCTGGGCCAGGCGCTGTTCCGCCACAAGCATCGCAAAGCCGCATTCCAGTGGGTGTTCTGGCTGTGCGTGCTGGCCAACGTGGCCTCGATCGCGGTGATGCTGCGCGAGTTCTCCCATTGACCGGCCTGTAGAGCCGAGCCCATGCTCGGCTGGCTTGCTTCCGGAGCCGAGCATGGGCTCGGCTCTACAGTAGATCCACGCCATGCGTGGATGTGCCGACCAAGGTCGGCATCTACCGAAGCACTTCGCGCTCCAACACCCCATCGCGCAACCGGTACTGCGCGTCGACCACGCCTTCGGGCAGGTCGTCGTGGGTGATCATCAGCAGGCTGCGCCCGTCCAGCAACCCGGAAAGGTCCTGCAACAGCGCACGTGCGGTATCCACGTCCAGGCCTTCGGTGGGTTCGTCCAGCAGCAGGATCGGCGCATTGCGCAGCAGCGCGCGCGCCAGTGCCAACCGCCGCGCCTGGCCGGCCGACATCGTCGCGCCGTTCTCGCCCACCCAGGCCTGCAGGCCACCGTTGCGCTCGGCCCAGTCCCCCAGGCGCACGCGACGCAGGACCGCCCACAACGCGGCATCACGGGCGTCGGGATCCCCCAGCCGCAGGTTCTCGGCCACGGTACCGGCAAACACCGGTGCGTTCTGCGGAAGCCAGGCCAGCTGGCGGTGCCACTCGGCCTGGGCGACGTTGCGCAGGTCGCGTCCGCCATAGGTGATTCGCCCCTGTTGCGGATCCCACAACCGCAGCAGCAGGCTGGACAGCGTGGTCTTGCCACTGCCGCTGTCGCCACGGATCGCGATGCGTTCTCCCGGCGCCAGGGTCAGCTGCAGGCCGGACAACACCGGCCGCGCGGCACCTGGCCACTGGAAGTGCACGTCATCCCAATGCACGCGCGCCGCCTGGGGTACCGGCTGCGGCGTCTGCGGATCCTCCACCGTCGGCGGTTGTTCGACGATGGCCTGCAGGCGGTCAGCAGCAATGCGCCCGGACTGCAGCGACTGCCAGGCCAGGCCCATGCCGGCCCAAAGTTCGATCAGCGCCACGGTCAGGAAGACGAGGCCCGCGGCCATTTCCGGCGCGATGTGCTGCTGTTCGGCGGCGTGCAGGGCCAACGCCAGCATCGCCACCAGGCCCAGCCCCGCCACCAGGCCGTGCAGGGTCGAGGCCGCGATCAGGCGCCAACGCCGACGACGATCACGCGAGGCCAGCTGCTTGGCGGCCACGCGTACCTTCAGCTGCCAAGCCGCATCGGCATGCAGCGCAGCCAGGTCACCGGCCCCCTCCAGCCCTTCGAATGCAGCGGTGCGCAACGCCGCGCGGTGCGCGGCACGATCGGCCTCTTCGTCGTCATGGCCACGCACGCCCAGCCACGGCACGCCGAAGGCGATCAGCAGCGCCAGCACCGCCAGCAGTACCGCCGCCGAGGGCAGGATCAGCGCTGCCGAGGCAACCGCCACCAGCGACAGCGCGCCCAGCGCCACCAGCGGCCCGATCGCACGCACCAGCAGCCCATCCACTTCGCCGATGTCCCCCAGCAGCCGCGCCAGCAGCTCGCCGGTGCGCGTGGCGCCCAATCGTGCCGGCGCCAGTGGCAGCGCACGGCGGAAGAACCACACGCGCAGGTCGCGGGCGATGCGCAGCGTGGCATCGTGGCCGACCAGCTTTTCGAAGTAGCGCGACACGATGCGCGCCATGGTCAGGCCACGGATGCCGGCCGAGGGTGAGAAGAAGTTGAAGCCCTGGCCGAGGCCGGCCGCACCGGCCAGCGCGGCCGCCGTGAGGAAACCACCGGACAGGCCCAGCAGCGCCGTGCCGGCCAGCATCGTGGTCCACAGCAGCAGCAGGGTCAGCAACAGGCGCGGCCGGTGCCGCAGGAATATCGCGCGCAGCGAATCAGGCGAACGGCTCATGCGCGCACCGCCTGTGCCGGCTCGACCAGGCGGCCTTCCGGCAACAGCAGGCAACGATCGGCCCAGGCGATCACCGCCGGGCTGTGGGTGGCGACCACTACGCTGCGCCCGCGCGCATACGCGGCCAGGCTGCGCAGCAGCGCCGCCTCGGTATCGGCATCGAGGAACGCGGTGGGTTCGTCCAGCAGCAGCACCTGCGGGTCACGCAGCAGCAGGCGGGCCAGGCCAATGCGGCGCGCTTCGCCACCGGACAGGCCGAAACCACGCTCGCCGATCACCGTATCCAGCCCCTGCGGCAGGCGCTGTGCGAACTGCAGTACCTGCGAGGCCTCGGCCACCGCGCGCAGGCGCGCATCGCTGGCGCCGGGATCGGCCAGGCGCAGGTTGTCGGCAATGCTGCCATGGAACAGGTACGGTCGCTGGCTGGCATAGGCCACCTGCACGCCGGGGCGCAGCTGCAGCTTGCCGGCACGCGGCGGCAACCAACCGGCCAGCGCCTCCAGCAGCGTGCTTTTGCCGGACCCGCTGGGACCGACCAAGGCCAGGCGCTGGCCCGGCTCCAGCAGCAGGTCCAGATCCCGCAGCACATCCTGCGGCGCCCCCAACGGGCGCAGTACCAGTCCTTGCGCCTGCAGTGGCGGCAAGGCGGCCTCGGCCGGCTCCACCGCCAGCGGCGCAACCTCGTTCTCGATCAGGCCCTGCTCGTCCGGCAGCGACTGCAGCAGGCGCTCCACTTCGGCGGCGGCGGCCAGTGCATTGGCGCGATCATGGTAGTGCGCAGCCAGCCGTCGCAGCGGCGCATAGAACTCCGGCGCCAGCAGCAGGCAGAACAGGCCCGCACCCAGCGTCGGCACCGCTGCATGCAGCGACATCATGCCCAGATAGCTCAGCCCCAGGTACAGCGCCACCATCGCCACGCTCACCGAGGCGAAGAATTCCAGCACGGTGGACGACAGGAAGGCGATGCGCAGCACCTTCAGGGTGCGCACGCGCACGCCTTCGGCGGCGGCCTCGATGCCGGCCAGTTCGGCTTCGCCGCGGCCATACAGGCGCAGCAGGCCCAGGCCCTTGATGCGGTCGGCGAAATGGCCGCTCATGCGCGCCAGCTCGCCCAGCTGCGCGCGCCCGGCGGCTTCAGCGCCCCAGCCCACCAGCATCATGAAGAACGGCACCAGCGGCGCGGTGAACAGCAGGATCAGCGCCACCACCCAGTCCACCCAGGCGACAGCGGCCAGGATCAGCAGCGGCACCACCACCACTTCGGTGCGCACCGGCAGGAAGCCGCTGTAATAGCTCTCGATCGCATCACCGTGATGCAGCATCAGTTCGCCCAGTTCACCGGTGCGGCGCTGCCGCAGCCAGAGCGGGCCCTGGCCCAGCAGGCGCGCGAACACGCGTTCGCGCAGTGCCAGCCGGGCGGCGTCGGCCACGTCACCGGCGGCGGCCTGGGTGGCGCTGCCCAGCAGGGTGCGCAGCACCAGGATCACCGCCAATCCCGCCAGCACCGGCAGGCCAGAGGCCAGCGGCACGCGCTCCACCAGCACCTGCTGCACCAGCCAGGCGATGGCGGCAGCCTGGCCGATCAACAGCGCGCCGGACAGGCTGATGCACAGCGCGGCCAAGCGCTGGCGGCCCCGGGCGGAGCGTGCCAGGTCGGCCAGCCAGGCCGTGCGCACACGCCGCTGGCGGGCGGTTTCAGCTTCCGGGGACAGGCCGTCAGGGGTCGTTTCGGCAGCGCTCAAGAGGTCTTCACGGGCAGCGGGGGAGACACGGCATTGTAGGCGCAGGCAATAGCCCGCCCCTGCGGCCGGCGGTCGCAGTCTTCATCAGGTTGGCATACGATCAACCGGGGCACCTGTTCATACATTGATCTGGATCAAGGCTGTTTGAAGTAGTCGGTCACATCATTCACGTCGTAGACCACCCTTCCCGCCACCTGCAACGGCACTATCCAACGAGGTAGCCAGGCCATGATTGATCAGACAGTCGTAGAACTGTCGCGGCTGCAATTCGCGCTGACCGCGATGTACCACTTCCTATTCGTACCGCTCACCCTCGGCCTGTCCTTCATGGTGGCCATCATGGAGAGCGTGTACGTGATGACCGGCAAGGAGATCTGGCGCAGGATGACCCTGTTCTGGGGCGTCCTGTTCGGCATCAACTTCGCCATGGGCGTTGCCACCGGCATCGTCATGGAATTCCAGTTCGGCATGAACTGGTCCTACTACAGCCACTACGTGGGTGACATCTTCGGTGCGCCACTGGCGATCGAAGGCCTGATGGCGTTCTTCCTGGAAGCGACCTTCGTCGGCCTGTTCTTCTTCGGCTGGAACCGCCTGAGCAAGGTCAAGCACCTGATGGTGACCTGGCTGATGGCGCTGGGGACCAACCTGTCGGCGATCTGGATCCTGGTGGCCAATGGCTGGATGCAGAACCCGACCGGTGCGGTGTTCAACCCGGAAACCATGCGCATGGAAGTGGTCGACTTCATGGCGGTGGTGTTCAACCCGGTGGCGCAGGCCAAGTTCGTGCACACCGTCAGCGCCGGCTACGTGACCGGTGCGGTGTTCGTGATGGCGATCAGCGCCCTGTTCCTGCTGCGCAACAAGCACAAGGACCTGGCCCGTCGTTCGTTTGCGGTGGCCGCGGCGTTCGGCCTGCTGTCATCGCTGTCGGTGGTCGTGCTGGGTGACGAGAGCGGTTACGCCGCCAGCGAACACCAGAAGATGAAGCTGGCCGCGATCGAGGCGATGTGGGAGACCGAGCGTGCGCCGGCCGACTTCACCGCCTTCGGCATCCCCAACCAGGAGACTCACCAGAACGACTACGCGGTGAAGATCCCCTACCTGATGGGCCTGATCGCCACCCGCTCGTTGAACCAGCCGATTCCCGGCATCCTGGAACTGGTCGAGCGCGCCGAACACCGCGTGCGTGGCGGCCAGCTGGCCTACGGTGCATTGGAACGCCTGCGCGCCAACAAGAACGACGTTGAAGCGCGCGAGATGTTCGACCGCCACTGGCAGGACCTGGGCCACGGCCTGCTGCTCAAGCGCTATCGCGATGACATCCTCAACGCCACCCCGCAGGAGATCTCGCAGGCGGCGATGGACACGGTGCCGCGCGTGATGCCGTTGTTCTGGACCTTCCGCGTGATGGCCGGCCTGGGCTTCTACCTGATCGCCTTCTTCGCGCTGGCCTTCTACTACTCGTGCCGCAACAACTTCCAGGACAAGCGCTGGTTCCTCAAGCTGGCCCTGTGGACGCTGCCGGCACCGTGGATCGCGATCGAGTGCGGCTGGTTCGTGGCCGAGTATGGTCGCCAGCCGTGGGCGGTCGATGGCGTGCTGCCGACCTTCTATGCGGCGTCGGGCCTGGCCCTGCATGAAATCGTGCTGACCCTGGCCGGCTTCACTGCCATCTACACCGCGCTGATCGTGGTCGAGATCAAGCTGATGCTCAAGGCGATCCGCAAGGGTCCGGACGAGGTGCTGCCGTCGCTGCAGTCGCCCCAGCCGCATGCTTCCCACAATGCCTCGGCGCCGGCCGCCGGCCAGGCCTGAGGCAGGAGAACCAAGATGGATTTCATTCTTCTGGACTACACCACGCTGCGCGTGATCTGGTGGCTGCTGCTCGGCATCCTGCTGATCGGTTTCGCCGTGATGGATGGTTTCGACCTGGGCGTGGGCACCCTGCTGCCCTTCGTCGCCCGCAACGACGCTGAGCGCCGGCTGGTGATCAATACCATTGGTCCGGTCTGGGAAGGCAACCAGGTGTGGCTGATCCTGGGCGGCGGCGCGATCTTCGCCGCCTGGCCGCCGCTCTACGCGGTCAGCTTCTCCGGGTTCTACCTGGCGATGTTCGTGATCCTGTTCGCCCTGATCCTGCGTCCGGTCGGCTTCAAGTTCCGCAGCAAGATGCCCAGCGAGCGCTGGCGCAACACCTGGGACTGGGCGCTGTTCATCGGTGGCTTCATACCGGCGCTGATCATGGGCGTGGCGGTGGGCAACGTGGTGCTGGGCGTGCCGTTCCACTTCGATGACAGCATGCGCATCTTCTACACCGGCTCGTTCTTCGGCCTGCTGATGCCCTTCGCACTGCTGGCCGGCCTGCTCAGCGTGTCGATGCTGGTCGCCCACGGTGCCGCCATGCTGGTGCTGAAGACCGACGGCCCGGTGGCCGAGCGTGCGGCCCGCTTCGGCAGCATCGCCGCGATCATCGCTTTCGTGCTCTTTGCGGTCGGCGGCGCCTGGGTGGCCTTCGGCCTGCCGGGTTACCAGATCACTTCGCAGGTGGTCACCGACGGCGCCACCAATCCGCTGCTGAAGACCGCCGAACTCGGCGCCGCCGGTGGCTGGATGCGCAACTACAGCACGATGCCGGCCACGATCCTGGCCCCGCTGCTCGGCCTGGCCGGCCTGCTCGCCAGTGCGGTGCTGCTGCGTGCCCGCCGCGGCGGCCTGGCCTTCATTGCCTCCGGTGCGGCCATCGCCGGCATCATCCTGACCGTCGGCTTCGCCATCTTCCCGTTCCTGCTGCCGTCCTCGAGCCAGCCCACCTCCAGCCTGACCGTGTGGGATGCCTCGTCCAGCCACCTGACCCTGTGGATCATGCTGCTGGCCACGGCGGTGTTCCTGCCGATCATCCTCGCCTACACCACCTGGGTGTACCGCGTGCTGAAGGGCAAGACCACCACCGAAGAGATGGGCAACAACCCGAACGCGTATTGATTGCTTGCACGTGTGCCGACCAACGGTCGGCACCTACCCGGAATGAAGGAGACTGATCATGTGGTATTTCGCCTGGATTCTCGGTGCCGGCCTCGCCTCGACGGTGGCCATCCTCAACGGCATGTGGTTCGAAGCCCGCGAGCAGAACCGCATCGAGAAAGAAAATCGTCGCTGAGCTGTAAAAAAACCTTGCCGCCTTGGCCTTCACACGGTATCTTAGGCGGCTCCTTCGGGGTGTAGCTCAGTCTGGTAGAGCGCTACGTTCGGGACGTAGAGGTCGCAGGTTCGAATCCTGTCTCCCCGACCACTTCGGTGGTCGCATTGAAGCCTGGTGAAGTCGTCCAGGCTTTTTTGTTCCCTGAAGTGGCACTGCTTCGGCAGTGTGAAGAAAACAGCATTCACCCCTTGCCGCCATCGGGGTGAATCGCTAGAATAGGCGGCTCCCTTCGGGGTGTAGCTCAGTCTGGTAGAGCGCTACGTTCGGGACGTAGAGGTCGCAGGTTCGAATCCTGTCTCCCCGACCACTTCGGTGGTCACCAAGAAGCCTGGAAGACATCACTGTCCTCCGGGTTTTTTTGTATCAGGCACCTGCCCGCCCGCATGACGGGACCTTGCCGGAGCCCGCACGTACAATGGCCGCGCTGCCGGCCCGCCAGCAGCCCCTCCCCCACCTGCCGCTTCGGCGTAGACCGATGCCGGCGCTGCATGCCATTGCCCCGGCGTGCGACACCTGCAAGGACCACCGATGAGTTCCTCCCCTTCCGATTCGCCGTCGCTGCTGCACGGCCGCGTCCTCGCATTCGCCGCGATCCTGCTGGCAGCGATCAACCTGCGCACCGCGGTCACCTCGATCACTCCGCTGCTGGACGTGCTCGGCCAGCAGTTCGGTTTCGGTACCATCATGACCGGCGTGCTGGGCATGCTGCCGACCGCGTCGTTCGCACTGTTCGGCGTGGCCACGCCGGCACTGGCGCGGCGCCTCGGGCTGGAGCGCACCACGCTGCTGGCGATGGTGATGGCGATGGCCGGCCTGCTGCTGCGTTCCAGCGCCGGCAACGTCGGCACGCTGCTGTTGGGTTCGGTGGTGGCACTGGCCGGCATGGGCATCGGCAACGTGGTGGTGCCGCCGCTGGTGAAGCGCTATTTCGCCAACAAGGTCGGCACCATGAGCACGCTCTACATCAGCGTGCTGCAGCTGGGCACGATGCTGCCGGCACTGCTGGCGGTGCCGGTGGCCAACGCCGCAGGCTGGCGCGTGTCGCTGGGCATGTGGGCGCTGCTGGCGCTGGCTGCCGCACTGCCGTGGCTGGTGCTGGCCACGCGCGCGCCGAAGCCGCAGTCCGACGTGTCCGATCCGACCGCGCAGCCGCACGGCAAGGTCTGGCGCACGTCACTGGGCTGGAGCATGACGCTGATGTTCGGCATGACCTCGCTGATGACCTACTCGATGTTCACCTGGCTGCCGCGCATCGTGGTCGAGGCCGGTGGCACGCCCGCGTTCGGTGGCGTGATGGTCGCCGTGTTCTCGGCGCTGGGCCTGCTGCCATCGCTGGTCATTCCGTCGATGGCGGTGCGCATGCAGAACCCGTTCCCGCTGGTGCTGATCGGCTTTTTCTCGTTCGTGATCGCCTTCACCGGCCTGCTGCTGGCACCGATGAAGGCCCCCCTGCTGTGGGCCTGCCTGCTCGGCGTCGGCCCATCCACCTTCCCGCTGGCACTGACCCTGATCAACCTGCGCACCCGCACCCCGACCGGCTCGGCGGCGCTGTCCGGCTTCATGCAGGGCGTGGGCTACAGCTTCAGCTGCCTGGGCCCGTTCCTGGTCGGCTGGCTGCACACGGTCAGCGACGGCTGGACCCTCCCGTTCAGCTTCCTGTTCGGCTGCGCCGCCCTGATGCTGTGCGCCTCGTGGGTGGCCTGCAAGCCGCGCAAGCTGGAAGATCTCTGGTAAGCCACGTGGGGCCCGCAACCGGGCCCACCTACCATTCGTCAGCCCGTCTGCGCATTTTGACGCCGGGCTGACAATTCCGGGCGGATAGTGCCCACGAATGCCCATCCTTGCCGCGTGCCGGCATCGGGCATGGGGGCGGCAGCGCCGCCCGGGCCACCACTCGGTGTGCGGGGGACTTCGTTTCAGACAAGACATCGCAGGTCGCTGTCCGGGTTGTATCCGTCTTCGCTGGGCGGGAATGCACGAAGGGAGTGACGCGGGCCACGGCCACGCCAAAAGCTGGCATGTGATGTGCGTCACATTTTTCAGGTTGTCTGGTTCGGAAGCCAAGGGGGTCCCCAATGGTTGTCCACCGCCGGCTGGCGCTCTGCGTCGGCCTCGCCTGCACCGCCCTGGCCTGGGCCAGCAGCGCTGCCCCGCCCGACCGCGAAGCAGCGTTGGCCGAGATCGGCCGCTATCGAGACCAGGCGCGTTGGCTGGACGCCCTGGGCGCGATCGAGCGCGCCAGCCAACAGCAACCCAACGACGACCTGCTGTTCAAGCTGCGCGTATTGACGCTGGGCGACATCGGCAACGCCTGGCGTGCGTGGGAGCTGTACCAGCAGCGCCCGCAACTGTTCGACGCTGCGCAGAAACAGCGCCTGGAGGGCGACTACCTGGCCAAGCTGGTGGTCTGGAGCCTGGCCTACAGCAGCAGCGAGGACAGCCGCCTGGAAGAAGCCGAATCGACCCTGGCCCGCATGCAGCGCTACCTCGGCGGCGAAGGCACCCCGCCCTCGCAGGCACCACTGCGGATCCGCATGGACCGTCTGATCCTGCTCAACCGGCTGGGCCGCCATGCACAGGTCCGCGAGGAAGCGCGGGCACTGCAGGCCGAAGGCCACACCCTGCCCGACTACGTGCTGCCCGCAGTGGGCGATTCGTTGATGGGCACCCTGCACCCTGAAGAAGCCATCCCGGTGCTGCAGGCGGCCGTCGCTGGCGACCCGACGCGCGACGCCTCGCATTCGGAACTGGCTTACGCCTACCTGGAAAGCGAGCAGCAGGAAAAAGCCATCGACCTGCTGCAGGCATGGCGCGACAAGGAGCCGGCGTGGCGCTGGAGCAACGGCAAGTCGCCGTACGCGAACTGGTCGCGCTACGAGGCCGATCTCAACCTGGCGATGGTGCGCGCCTACAGCGGCGACCTGCACACCGCGCAGCACGACCTGGAGTCGATGGTCGAGATCGCACCCGGCAACGGCGGGCTGCAGAGTGCGCTGGGCAGCGTCTACATGATGCGCGGCTGGCCACGCCGGGCGCTGCAGCGCCAGCAGATGGCACACGCGCTCGATCCGCGGGACATCGAACCGCGGCTGGGCATGGAAGAGGCCTATGTCGCCCTGCAGCGCGACGACCTGGCGCGGCCGCTGCACGATGACCTGGTCGCACGCTACCCCACCCAGCCGGCAGTCGAACGCATGGACCAGGCCTGGCGCGCGCATCGCGGCTGGCAGCTGAAGGCATGGACCGACATCGGCCGCAGCTCCGGGGGCGGTGGTACTTCGCCCCTGGGCAACAACGACCGCCACTACGGCGTGGACGTGGAGACGCCGGTCCTTGATGACCGCTGGCGGTTGTTCGCCCTCGCCGACCGTCGCGTGACCGACTTCCAGGACCAGCGCATCGATCCCCTGTGGCTGGGTGCGGGCGTGCGTTACCGCTTCGGGCAGCTGGATGCGGAAGCGGCGGTCCTGCGCGCCAACGATCACATCGGCGACACCGGCCTGCGCGTCGGCGTCGGCTGGCAGTTCAACGATTCCTGGCACGCCGGCGTGGTGGTCGCACGCAATGACCCGGAGGCCTCGATGCAGGCGCGCGCGGCCGGCATCACCGCCGACAGCGTGAGCGCACAGGTGGACTACCGGCGCAGCGAGCTCACCCACTGGACGTTCGGCGCGAGCCGCTTCCGCTATGACGACGGCAACCACCGCGAGCTGTTCGGCACCAGCGTCCAACAGCGCCTGCTGACCCGCCCACGCTGGCTGGTCGATGGCCTGGCCAGTGCCTACACCAGTCGCGGCAGCCGCGATGATGCGCCCTACTTCAACCCGAAGCGCGACCGCATGGTCGAGATCGGCCTGCGCATCGACCAGCAGCTGTGGCGGCACTACGAGCGCCACTTCCGGCACCGGCTGACCGTCTCGCTGGGCGACTACTGGCAGGACGGCTTCGGCAGCGCGTTGGTGCCGTCGGTGTCCTACATGCACGAGTGGCAGCTGGGCCCTGGCCGCGTGTTCGAGTATGGCGTGCGGTGGTCACGACCGGTCTACGACGGCCATCGCGAGCGCCATATCGGCTTCGAAGCCGCATTGCGCTGGGGAGACTGACATGGCCCGCTTCCTGCGACTGATCGTGCTCCTGCTGCTGGCCTGCGTGCCACCGGCGTTCGCGCAGCAGCCCCTGCATCTTGATGCGATCGACAACGGCCTGCTGATCCTCAGCTACCACGACATCCGCGACAAGGTGGCCGCCAAGGGTGATGCCGATTCCTATGCGGTGAGCACGCAGAACTTCGCCGCGCACCTGGACTGGCTGGGCGCGCACGGCTACCACCCGGTTTCGCTGTCGCAGCTGATCGAGGCCTCGCAGGGCCGCGCCACGCTGCCTCCCAAGCCGGTGCTGCTGACCTTCGACGATGGCCTGCGCAGCGTCTACGACAAGGCGTTCCCGCTGCTGCAGGCCTACCACTACCCGGCCCTGGTGGCGGTGATCACCGATTACGTGGACATGGCACCGGGCCGCACCATCGACTACGGCTACCGCCCGTTCGGCCACGATGACTTCGTGACCTGGGCGCAGCTGAAGCAGATGCACGACAGTGGCCTGATCGAAGTGGCCAGCCATACCGACGACCTGCACCACGGCGTGCTTGCCAATCCGCAGGGAAACTCCACGCCGGCCGTGGTCACCCGCATCTACACCCCGGCCACGCGCAGCTACGAGAGCGGGACACAGTATGAGCAGCGCCTGCGCACTGATCTTTCGCGCAGCGTGCAGCGCATCCAGCAGCACCTGGGCGTGCGCCCGCGCGCCATCGTCTGGCCATATGCCGCGTACAACCAGTTGAGCAACGACATCGCCGAGCAGCTGGGCATGCCGGTTTCGTTCGACCTGGAAGGCCGTAGCACGCCAGTGGCCAGCGACCTGCACGGGCTGGCACGATTGCTGGTGAGCAACAACCCGACCGTGGAAGGCCTGGCCTACGAACTGCGCCGAGACGTGGCGCTCGATGGCATCCGCGCCCTGCAGATCGATCTGGATGACATGTATGACCCGGATCCAGCGCAGCAGGCACGCAATCTCGATGCATTGATCGAGCGGGTCAAGCGCATCGCGCCGACCCATGTCTATCTGCAGGCCTTTGCCGACCCGGACGGCAACAACACCGCCGATGCGCTGTATTTCCCGAACCGGCACATGCCGATGCGGGCGGACCTGTTCAGCCGCGTCGCCTGGCAGCTGAAATCCCGCGCGGGCGTGAAGGTCTACGCGTGGTTGCCAGTGCTCGGCTTCGAACTGCCCGACCCGGAGCAGCGCAAGGTGCTGGCGATCCGCAATGGGGATGCCGACGGCATGTACCGGTTGGATTTCACCAACCCGAAGGCCAGGCAGATCATGCTCGACATCTACGAGGACCTGGCGGTCAATTCCTACTTCGAAGGCCTGCTGTTCCATGACGACGGCTACCTGCGCGACACCGAGCTGCCCGCCCTGGCGGCCGGCGAAGATGGCAGCGCACGTACCCAGGCACTGATCGACTTCACCCTGGCCCTGCGCAACAGCGCGCAGCGCTGGCGGCCGAAACTGGCAACGGTGCGCAACCTGTATGCCGAGCCGGTACTCCGCCCGCAGAGCGAAGCCTGGTTCGCGCAGCGCCTGGACCTGTTCAACAAGGCCTACGACCAGACGGCGCTGATGGCGATGCCGTGGATGGAAGGCAGCAGGCACCCCGAGCGCTGGCTCGACCAGTTGCTGGCCGCGGTACGCGCGCACGACCCGCAGCTTCAGCACACGCTGTTCGAGCTGCAGACCGTCGATTGGCGCAGCGGGCAGCCGATTCCCGCCGGGCGCCTGCGTGCGCAGATCCGCCAATTGCAGGCGCAGGGCGTGCACCACTTCGCCTGGTACCCCGATGACTTCATCGCCGACCAGCCCTCCACCCGCGATGCCCGCGCGGCAATGTCCGCCGGCAACTTCCCGTACCCGGAGAAGTGACGTGGACATGCATCCGCTGCTGCAGGTCCTGTTCCAGTTCGCCTTCTACTACCCGATGGTGATGGCGTTCTTCTGGATGTCCGGTGGCCTGTACTACTACTTCCGGCGCGAGCGTCACTCACGTCCGCGCAACGATCCGCCCTTGATGATCGCCCCTCCCTTCGCGACCTTGCTGGTGCCCTGCCACAACGAAGCAGAAAATTTGGACGACACGCTCACTGCGGCGCTGGCCCAGCGCTACCCCGCCGATTACGAAGTGATCGCCATCGACGATGGCAGCAGCGATGACACCGGCGCACGGCTGGATGCGCTGGCGGCAAGGCATCCACGGCTTCGCGTGCTGCACCTGGACCGCAACCTGGGCAAGGCCAATGCGCTGCGCATGGGCGCACTGGCCGCACGCTCGGAGTACCTGGTGTGCATCGATGGCGATGCGATGCTGGAAGAGCATGCACTGCACTGGATGGTCTGGCACCTGGTCAGTGGCAACCGGGTCGGTGCGGTCACCGGCAACCCGCGCATCCGCAACCGCTCCACCCTGCTCGGACGCCTGCAGGTGGCGGAATTCTCCTCGATCATCGGCATGATCAAGCGGGCACAGCGCGTGTATGGCCGCATCTTCACCATCTCCGGCGTGATCGCCGGCTTCCGCCGCACTGCCCTGCACCAGGTCGGCTGGTGGTCGGATGACATGGTGACCGAGGACATCGACATCAGCTGGCGCCTGCAGCGCGCGCACTGGGACATCCGCTACGAACCCAATGCGCTGTGCTTCATCCTGATGCCGGAGACGCTCAAGGGCCTCTGGCGGCAGCGCCTGCGCTGGGCCCAGGGCGGCGTGGAAGTGATGCTGCGCCACGCGCGCTCGCTGCTGCACTGGAAAGAGCGGCGCATGTGGGGCGTGCTGCTGGAGTACGTGTTGAGCGTGGTCTGGGCCTACACGATGCTGTTCATCGTGCTGCTGTGGGCACTGGGCAAGTTCATCGAGCTGCCGCCGCAGCTGCATATCGCCAGCCTGCTGCCGGAGTGGCATGGCGTGATCCTGGCGCTGGTCTGCCTGCTGCAGTTCGCCAGCAGCCTGATCATCGACCGGCGTTACGAAACACAGATTGGACGCAATTACTTCTGGGTCATCTGGTACCCGATGGCGTACTGGCTGATCAGCCTTTCCACCACCCTGGTGGCGCTGCCCAAGACGCTGCTGCGCCGTGGCAGCAAGCGCGCCACCTGGACCAGCCCTGACCGGGGGATCCGATGAACGCGCAACGCCCGTCCAACCGCTTCGACTCGCGGATGATCCGCAAGCCGCATCGCCAGCCACACTTCCAGCGCACGGCCTGGGGCTTCGTCACCCTGGCGTTCTGGGGCTTCTACTTCTATCTGTGGGCCCCCCTGGTGACCCTGCTCTCGTGGTTGATCGGTGGCCAGCTGGCCTGGCGGCAGCTCTACGAACGGCAGAACCAGTTCGACCCGTACGTGCTGGTCGCGCTGCCATTGATGCTGCTGTGCGCCAGCGTGCTGCTGATCGCCTGGGCCGAGTACAACCGCGCCCGCTTCCGTGGCCGCGAACGCCGCCTGCCGCGGCCCCTGGCCAGCCTCAACGAAGTGGCCGCCGATCTGGGCGCCAGCACCGGGCTGGCCGAACGCCTGATGGGCTGCAAGGCCGCCACGCTGCACATGGATGATCACGCACGGCCGGTCGGCATCCGCCGCGAGGTGGTGTAGCTGCCGACCTGGGTCGGCGCTTGGGCCTGGTGGGTGCCGACCTTGGTCGGCACCGGGGTTTGCCGCGAAGAGCATCTACGCGCGGCGTGGATCCACTTATGTACGCGTCTGCCCTTCGCCGCGCACGACAAATCGTTCAACGGTGAGGGCTTCCAAGCCCATCGGGCCGTAGGCGTGCAGGCGCGTGGTGGAAATACCGATCTCACTGCCCAGGCCCAGCTGGCCACCATCGGAGAAGCGCGACGAAGCGTTGACCATCACCACCGCCGAGCGCAGCGCGTTGACGAAGCGCTCGGCGTGGCCGGTGTCCTCGGTGGCGATCACTTCGGTGTGGTCGGAGGTATAGGTGCGGATGTGCGCGATGGCTGCATCAAGATCATCGACCACGCGCACCGCCAGCACCAGATCGAGGAACTCGGCGGCGTAATCCTCCTCGGTCGCCGCCGTGCTGCCCGGCAGCAACGGCTGCGCCTGCGCATCGGCGCGCAGCTGCACCCCACGCTCACCCAGCGCCTTCGCCACGCGCGGCAGGAACGCGTCAGCCACGGCGCGGTGCACCAGCAGCGTCTCCAGCGAATTGCACGCCGCCGGCCGGCTGCACTTGCCGTCCACCAGCAGGTCGATGGCCTTGCCGAGGTCGGCGCTGGCGTCCACGAACAGGTGGCACACCCCCTTGTAATGCTTGATCACCGGCACGCGCGCGTGCTCGGCCACGAAACGGATCAGGCCTTCGCCGCCACGCGGAATGGCCAGGTCGATCAGCTCATGCAGCTGCAGCAGTTCCAGCATCGCCTCGCGGCGCAGGTCGGTGAGCACGGTCACCGCCGCCGGCGGTACGCCGTTGGCCTTCAATGCACCGGCCAGCGCCTGGGCGATGGCGGTATTGGAGTGGATCGCTTCGGAACCACCGCGCAGGATCACGCCATTGCCGGCCTTCAGGCACAGCGCGGCGGCTTCGGCCGTCACGTTCGGGCGCGCCTCATAGATCATCGCGATCACGCCCAGCGGCACGCGCACCTTCTGCACGCGGATGCCGTTGGGACGTACGTCGTCGCGCGTCACCTGGCCGACCGGGTCAGGCAGCGCGGCCACCTCGCGCACCGCCTCGGCCATCGCGAACAGCCGCGGCGGGTCCAGTGCGAGGCGGTCGAGCATGGCACTGCCAACGCCCTTGTCGCGCGCGGCGGCGAGGTCGCGTGCGTTGCCGGCCAGGATCAGTCCGGCATTTACTTCCAGGGCCTGCGCCATCGCCAGCAGCAGCGTGCGTCGCGCCGCACTGTCCAGGCCGGCAACGATCTGCGCTGCATCACGGCAGGCGCGCGCCTGGGCTTCGATTTCGCTCATCGGGGTGTCCTTCAAACCGGTCATGACAGCACCAGGTCGTCACGATGGACGACGCTGCCGCCGTAGTTGTAGCCCAGCACGGCCTGGATGTCGCGCGAATGATGGCCGGCGATCCGGCGCACGTCGTCGGCCGCGTACTGGCTGACGCCGCGGGCGACACAGACACGCCCCTGCGGTGCGATCCAGCACACCTGCACCATGTCGCCGCGGCGGAATGCCCCCTCGGCAGCGGTGATGCCGCCGGGCAGCAGCGAGGCGCCCTTCTCCCGCATCGCCTGTGCCGCACCGGCATCGACGACGATCGCGCCCTCGGCCAGCGGCGCGTGCCGCAGCCAGTGCTTGCGGGCAGCCTCGCGGCTGCGTGCGGCGTGGATGCGGGTGCCGAACAGGCGGTCCTGCGCCAGCGCGCGCACCACATCGCTGCTGCGGCCGTTGAACAGGTAGGTCTCGATGCCGAGGCGGCCCGCCTTGGCCGCCGCCTCCAGCTTGGTACGCATGCCGCCGGTGCCGGCGCGCGAGCCGGCGCCGCCGGCCATCGCCAGCACATCGTCACTCAGTTCCGGCACGTCGTGCAGTGGCCGCGCGTCGGCCACGGTGCGCGGATCTGCGCTGTACAGGCCGTCGATGTCGGTGGCGATGAACAGTGCATCGGCATCGACCAGCGCGGCCACGGTCGCGGCCAGGTTGTCGTTGTCACCGAGCTTGAGCTCGTCCACCGATACGGTGTCGTTCTCGTTGACCACCGGCAGCGCACCCAGCCGCAGCAGTTCGCTCAGCGTGGCGCGTGCATTGAGGTAGCGGCGGCGGTTGCGCAGGTCGTCGTGGGTCAGCAGCACCTGCGCCACCGGGCGCTCGAAGAAGCGCTGCCAGAGCCCGATCAGCTGCGCCTGGCCGAGCGCGGCCAGGGCCTGGCGCGCCGCCATCGCCGCACCGGGTTCATCGGCCCGCGGCAGGATCGCGCGCCCCGCCGCAACCGCGCCGGAGGAGACGATCACCACCTCGCGCCCAGCCAGTACGTTGGCGGATACAAACTGGGCCAGGCCCAGCGCGTGGCGTGGCGACAGGCCGCCACCATCGGCCGCCAGCAGGCTGCTGCCAACCTTCAGCACCGCACGCCGCCATGGCGGCAGCGCCTGTTGCGGGAACGGCGAAGCGACGGTGGCGGCGTGCAGGGTCATCGGTCAGGGCCTCAGCGGGTATTCCATTCGTGCACGGTCAGCTCGGAAGCGTGCATCGTCACCAGCGGATCGGTGGCGACGATGGCCCGCGCCTGTTCCAGGCTCTCGACATTGCACAGCACATAGGCGCCACCGCTGCCATCGGCGAAACCACCGGTCAGCTGCAGCTTTCCCTGTGCCTGCAACGCCTCGAGGAAATCGCGGTGCGGCTGCACCGCCGCATCGTTGAAGTCCGGCCGGCGCATCGCCATCACCAGATAGACAGTGCCCGCCATCAGGACAGCGCCTGCCAGCGTGCGCGCAGTTCGTCCAGGCGCAGATCGGCAGCCGAGCCCGGCGATACACGCGCAGCCAGGCTGCCTTCCGGGGTACGTCCCTGCCCTGCGCTGTCGGCACCGGCTGCAGCGGCCTTGTAGGCCTCGCGGAACGGCACACCGGCCACCGCCGCTTCCACGGCGACGTCGGTGGCATACATGCCCGAATCGATCGCTGCGCGCAGCCTGTCGTCACGCCACTCCAGATTGGCCAGCAGCGCCGGCAGCAGTTCCAGCGCGGCCAGGCCACGGCCGAAGCCGTGGAAGATGGCGCCCTTGGACGACTGCAGGTCACGGTGATAACCCGAAGGCAGCGACAGCAGCTGCTCGATCTCGGTGCGCGCGGCGGCGACGCTGGCGTGGGTCGCACGCATCAGCTCGATCACGTCCGGGTTGCGCTTGTTGGGCATGATCGAACTGCCGGTGGTGTACTGCGCCGGCAGCGCGACGAAGCCGAACTCGGCGCTGGTGAACAGCGACAGGTCCCAGGCGATGCGGCGCAGGTCCAGCGTAGCGCCACCGAGCGCTTCCAGCGCGGCCAGCTCGAACTTGCCGCGCGACAGCTGTGCGTAGATCGGCGAGATCTGCATGCGCGCGAAACCGAGCGCGGCCGTGGTGTGCTCGCGGTCCAGCGGCAGGTTCACCCCGTAGCCGGCGGCGGTGCCGAGCGGATTGGCGTCGACCAGCGCATGGGTGTCACGGGCGCGGATGGCGTTGTCGATGAAGGCCTCGGCCCATCCGGCCCACCACATGCCGGCCGAAGAGACCACGGCGCGCTGGATATGGGTATAGCCGGGAATCGGCAGGTCCTTCTCGGCCTGCGCACGGTCCAGCGCGATCTTGGCCACGTCGGTGCTGAGCCCGGCCACGCGCAGCAGCTTCTCCTTCAGCCACAGGCGGGTGGCGACCAGGATCTGGTCATTGCGGCTGCGGCCGGTGTGGATCTTGCGGCCAGCGTCGCCGAGGCGTTCGGTCAAACGCGCTTCGATTGCTGAGTGACCGTCTTCGTACTGCGTATCCAGCACGAAGCGGCCTTCACGGAAATCCTGCGCCAGCACGTCGAGCTCGCGCAGCAGGCCTGCCAGCTCGTCGGCGCTGAGGATGCCGATGTGCTGCAGGCCCTGCGCATGCGCGGCGCTGGCAGCGATGTCATGCAGGAAGAACTCGCGGTCGAGGATCACATCGTCGCCGGCGAGGAAGGTCTGGATCTGGGCGTCGACAGCGACGCCGGGCTTCTGCCAAAGAAGGTCTGCCATGGGGGCTCCGGAAGGCGTGTTCAGTGCGGGATCGACGTCAGTTCGTCGATGCCCAGCGCAAGGTTGAGGTTCTGCATGGCCTGGGTGGCCGCGCCCTTGAGCAGGTTGTCCAGGGTCGCCACCACCACCACCCGCTTGCCGCCCGGGGCCAGGGTGAAGCCACCGACCTGGGCACCGTGGCGGCCGGCGATGCGGCTGACCCACGGCGCTTCATCCACCACTTCGATCAGGGGTTCGCCGGCATAGGCCTGCTGGAAGCGCTCGACGATCTGTTCGCGGGTCTGCACGCGGTTCAGCCACAGGTTGGCGGTCAGCGTGATGCCGCGGAAATGCGGCGCGACGTGCGGCATGAACTCGACGGCCACGCCCAGCTGCACCGACACCTCGCGCTCGTGCACGTGGTTGGTCAGCGCATACGGCATCAGGTTGTCGGCCAGCAGTTCGACGTTGTTCTTGTCCGACGGCGTGGTACCGGCACCGGAGTAGCCGGAGACACCGAAGCACTGCGGCGGGCCGGCCAGCAGGTCCAGCAGCGGATGCACCGCCAGCTGCATCGCCGTGGCATAGCAGCCCGGGTTGCTGATGTGCTTCTGGCCGTTGTAGCGGCCGCGGGTCAGCTCCGGCAGGCCGTAATACCAGCTGTTGTCGAAGCGGTAGTCGGCCGAGAGATCGACGATGACGGTGTCCGGCTTGGCGGCTTCAAGCGCGGCCACGAACGGTGCGGCCAGGCCGTTGGGCAGGGCCAGGATCACCGCGTCCACGCCTTTGGCGGCCACCGCGTCGGCATCCAGGTTCTCGTACTGCAGCTCGCCCTGGAACTCCGGGTGGTGGTCGGACAGGCGCTGCCCGGCGCGCTCGCGCGAGGAGACGAAGGCCAGTTCCAGGCGCGGATGGGCGGCCACCAGCTTGATCAGCTCGGCGCCGGTATGGCCGCGGGCCCCGACGATGCCCAGGGTGAAAGTCGAATCGTTCATGCGTGGCTGTCCAGGCGGTACTGCAGGTGGCGCTTCACGCCCTGCCATTCCGCATCGATGATGGAGAAGATGACGGTGTCGCGCGGCGTGCCGTCGGCGTGCCGCTTGTGGTTGCGCAGCACGCCATCCTGCTTGGCGCCGAGGCGTGCGATGGCGGTGCGCGAGGTGAAGTTGAACCAGCTGGTCTCGAACACGACGCTCAGGCACTGCAACCGCTCGAACGCGTGGCTGAGCAGCATCAGCTTGGTCTCGGTGTTGACCCCGGTGCGTTGCGCAGACTCGCCATACCAGGTGTAACCGATACTCAGGCGCGGCACGTCCGCTTGCAGATCGTAGTAGCGGGTGGTGCCGACAATCTGGTCGTTGGCATCGAACACCACGAACGGCAGCACCCTGCCTTCGGCCTGCGCCTGCAGCGCTGCCTGCACGTAGCCGGCCATGGTCTTCGCATCGGGCACCTGGGTGTACCAGAGCCTGGACAACGCGCCATCGCCAAGCGCGCCGCGCAGGCCATCGATATGCCCCATCTGCAGCGGCTCCAGCCGCGCATGGGTGCCCGCCAGCGTAGGGACCTTGGTCCAGTCGGCATGGTTCATGTGTTCAGCCCTGCAGGCTCGGCGCGCGCCGGGCGCAATGGTCGACATAGGTCTTGATCCGGTCGATGCCGTCGGCGCCGAACCAGAACACCTTCCAGTGGTCCTGCTTGTAGCAGCCGTCGGATTCAGCGTAATAGAAGTGGTTGATCGGATTGCCATGGCGCGAACGCCAGAACAGCTGCGGGGTTTCCTCCAGCATCACGTTCCAGACCGCGCGGCCCAGGCCCTCGCCCTGCGCATCGTCGAGCACGGCGAACTTGTCCAGGTACACGCCCTCGGCCTCGTCGGTGAGGATCACCGCGGTGCGGTAGTTCTCGCTGACGTAGGCGCGCAGCAGCTTCGTCTTTTCGAAGTACTCCGGCACCAGGGTGCGGCCGAAGCTGGATTCGATCAGGCCCTTCAGGCGCGGCAGGTCCAGCGCGTTCCAGGCGGTGGCGCGCAGCACCTTCTCGCCCTTGCGCACCAGCGTGCCCGACCCCTTGTGGGTGAACAGTTCCTTGGCCAGGTCGGCCGGGCGCGTGATCGACACCGACGATTCCAGCGGCAGGCGATCGAGCAGATCCTTGATCTGTTCGATCTTCACCTTCATGCCGCCGTGGATCCACGGCTGCGCGATCAGGTGGTCGTACTCGGTGGACAGGTTGATCGAATCGATCACGTTGCCCTGCTCGTCCAGCAGGCCGCCAGTGCCGGTCAGGAAGATGATCTTGTATGGCTGCAGTTCCTGCACCAGCTCGTTGGCGGCGAAGTCGGCGTTGACGTTGAGGATCTGGCCGCCAGCGGTCTCGCCCAGGCTGGTGATGACCGGGATCGACCCGGCACGCAGGCTGGCCTCGATCGGTGCCAGGTTGACCTTCTTCACCTCGCCGACCAGGCCGTAGGTGTCCACGTCCAGGTACTCGGCCTCGAACACGCCGCCGGTGATCGAGGTGGCGCGCGCGCCGTTCTGCTGCAGCGCCTCGACCAGGCGCAGGTTGGACTGCTGGAACACCCGGCGCACGATCGCCAGCGCTTCCGGCGACGTCACGCGCAGGCCGTTGACGGTCTGCTTCTCGATGCCGGCGGCCGACAGTTCGGCATCCAGCTGCGGGCCGGCGCCGTGCAGCACGATCGGGGTCAGCCCGACTTCCTGCAGGAACGACAGCGAAGAGGTCAGCGCGTCGAGGTCGTCGCGCAGCACCGCGCCGCCGACCTTGACCACGGCGAAGCGCTTGGCGTCCAGCTGCGAGAAGCGCTTGAGGTACTGGCTGATCTCCTTCGCGCTGGCCATGCTGGAAAGCAGGCGCACGATGGTCTGGCGGGTCTGGCGGTGGGGCTGGAGGGCAGGAGACATTTCGGTTTCGTCACAGGCGGCGGTCGCCGCGTTGCAGTTCCACCCGGCCAGGGCCGGGCGGCGTTGTAGGGTCGATCAGGCGCCGGCGGCGATGATGCGATGCACGGCGTCGGTGTAGCGCTGCAGCTGCTCCAGCGTCACGAACTCATCGGCGGTGTGGGCCTGGGCGATGTCGCCCGGGCCGAACACCAGCGTGGTGTAGCCACCGGCGGAGAACAGCGAGGCCTCGGTCCAGAAGTCCACCGCGTTGCCGATCGGCAGCTCCAGCGCATCGGCCACATCGCGCGCCAGCAGGCGGCGGTTCTCGGCCTCGGCGATGTCACCGGCCGGCAGGCTGGGGCCACGGAACGTTTCGGTGAACACGGCGGCTTCCGGTTCGGCGAAACCGGCGAAGGTCGCCAGCAGGCCATCGATGTCCATCGACGGCAGCGGGCGGAACCCGAAGCGCACCTCAGCAGCCGGTGCGATCATGTTGGCCTTGATCCCGCCTTCGACGCGACCGATGTTGAAGCGCAGCCCGGTCAGCCCGCCGAAGCGGGCCGAGGCCAGCGATTCCACATGGTCCAGTGCACGGTTGCCCCAGCGCATGGCCTGGTGCAGCGCGCTGGCGGCCGCGTCCTGCTTGCCGGACGCATGGCCGGCGCGGCCGGCGAACTGCATCAGCACCGAGCTGATGCCACGATGCGCCAGCACCGCTTCACTCATGGTCGGCTCGGCCACCAGCACCGCTTCATACGGCAGGCCACGGGCCAGGAACGCGGCGATACAGCGCGGATCGTTGGCTTCCTCGTCGCTGGAGAACAGGAAGGCGGCATCGCCATCGCTGGCATTGGCCGCCGCCACCAGCGCAGCGGCGGCGCCCTTGATGTCACACACGCCCAGGCCGACCACGCGGTCGTCCAGGCGGCGCATCACATGCGGGTCGGCACTCCAGTGCGGCGAGTCCGGCACGGTGTCCAGGTGCACGTTGAACAGGTACTTCGGCGTCCCGCGCACGGCGTACAGGCTGACTGCGCCCGCGCCATGGTCGATCACCTCGACGTTGAAGCCGGGCAGGTTGTCGCGCAGGTAATCGAAGATGCCACCGGTGGTGATCGCACGCGGCGGGTTGCGGGTGTCGAAGGACACCAGGGCCTGCAGGTGATCGAGCGTCTGTTCAAGCATGTGTCTGAATATCCGTAGGGTTCGAAATCGGTAGTGCCGGCCGCTGGCCGGCTCCGCAATGATCCAGCCGTGCCACGAGCCGGCCAGCGGCCGGCACTACCCTCCATCGACGTTGCGAGGCGCCGGCCAGCGGCCGGCACCCCGTCACAGGTCAACCGCGATTGACCTGCGCATAGACAGTGGAGCTCATCCCGAACAGCTTGATGAAGCCTTCAGCCTCCTCCACGCCCCAGTCGGCCGACTGCGCGTAGGTGGCGCCCTTGGTGTTGAGCAGGTGCGGCGACTTCACGGCCACCGCATCGACGCGGCCACCACGGGTTTCCAGCACCACTTCGCCGTTGACCTTGGCCTGCGAGGACTTCAGGAAAGCTTCGATGTCGGTCTTCAGCGGGTCGTGGTAGAAGCCTTCGTACACCAGCTCCACCCACTTGCGCGCCACGTCCGGCTTGAAGCGGTTCTGCTGCTTGGTCAGCACCGCATCTTCCAGCGCACGGTGTGCGGCCAGCAGCGAAACCAGGCCCGGGGCCTCGAACACGATGCGGCCCTTCAGGCCGATCACGGTGTCGCCGGTGTAGACGCCGCGGCCCACGCCGTACGGGGCGAACAGCTTGTTGAGCTGGGCCAGGATCTGGTCGCCCGGCAGCGCCTTGCCGTCCAGTTCGACGGCTTCGCCTTCAACGAACTTCAGGGTCACGGTCAGGGCCTGCTCCGGCCACTCGCTGCGCGGTGCGCACCAGCCACGCGCGCCCTCGCCCGGAGCTTCCCACCGGTCGATCTCGCCGCCGGACATGGTCAGGCCCAGCAGGTTCTCGTTGATGGTGTAGGCCTGCTGCTTGGCGCGCACGCCGAAGCCACGCTCTTCCAGGTACTTCTGCTCGTAGGCGCGGGTCTGGGTATGTTCCTTCTGGATCTCGCGGATCGGCGCGATGATCTGGTAGTCGCCCAGCGCCTTCACGGCCAGGTCGAAGCGGACCTGGTCGTTGCCCATGCCGGTGCAACCGTGGGCGATGATGTTGGTGCCCAGCTCGGCAGCACGCTTCAGCGCGGCATCGACGATCAGGTAGCGGTCCGAGACCAGCAGCGGGTACTGGCCCTGGTAGCCTTCGCCGGCCCACACGAACGGCTTGACGAAGCCTTCCCAGATGGCCGGGCCACCGTTGACGGTGAGGTGGCTCGCCACGCCCAGTTCGGCGGCGCGCTTCTCGATGAAGTCACGCTCTTCATCATCGACGCCGCCGGTGTCGGCGAACACGGTGTGCACGTTGTAGCCGCGCTCCTGCAGGTACGGCACGCAGAAGCTGGTATCCAGGCCGCCGGAGAAGGCGAGAACGACGTCTTTGTTGCTCATGGGGGTCAGGTCCACTTGGGGGATGGGAATTCGGTAAAGCCGACCGTTGGTCGGCTGGAATATTGGATGCGCCGCTACGGGAGCAGCCGACCAACGGTCGGCTCTACCCCTTGTTCGATCTAGCGCCCGGCAACCGCCGCCATGATCGCCTTCTGCACGTGCAGGCGGTTCTCGGCTTCGTTGATGGCGATGCACTGCGGCGAATCCATCACCGCGTCGGTGGCCTTCACGTTGCGGCGCAGCGGCAGGCAGTGGCTGAACACACCATTGTTGGTCAGCGCCATCTTCCGCTCGTCCACGATGAAGTGCTTGAACTGGTCGCGGATCGGCTTCTCCGGTTCCCAGTTGCCGAAGAACGGCAGCGCGCCCCAGCTCTTGGCGTAGACCACGTCGGCGCCGGCGTAGGCGCTGTCGATGTCATGGCTGATCTTCAGCGAGCCGCCGCTCTCGGCCACGTTCTGCTCGGCCCAGCCCATGTAACGCTCGTCGAGGATGTAGTCGGCGGTCGGGCACAGCAGGGTCACGTCCATGCCCATGCGGGTGGCGATGGTCAGCGCCGAATTGGCAACGGCGGTGTTCAGCGGCTTGGGGTGGTAGGTCCAGGTCAGCACGTACTTCTTGCCACGCAGGTCCTGGGTGCCGAAGTGCTCCTGCAGGGCCATGATGTGGGCCAGCTCCTGGCACGGGTGGGTGATGGTCTCCATGTTGATGACCGGCACCGGCGAGTACCTGGCGAAGCTGTTGAGGACGATGTCCTGGCGGTCGTAGGCCCAGTCGATGAACTTGGGGAACGCACGCACGGCGATGATGTCGCAGTAACGACCCAGCACCTTGGCCACTTCAGCGATGTGCTCTTCGGTATCGCCGTCCATCACCGTGCCGAGGTTGAACTCGATCGGCCACGCATCCTTGCCCGGCTGCAGCACCACCGCGTGGGCACCGAGCTGGAACGCGCCCAGTTCGAAGCTGGTGCGGGTGCGCATGGACGGGTTGAAGAACACCAGCGCGATCGACTTGCCCTTGAGCTGGTCGCCGAGCTTGTTGCGCTTGAACAGCGCCGCCTGGGTCAACAGCGCGTCGAGATCGCTGCGGCTCCAGTCCTGGGTGTTCAGGAAGTGCTTGGGGGACATCATCTTTCCTTGCGTGGCGGCGCCGGTTTCGACGCGGTGGAAGGGAAAACAGGAATCAAAGGTGGAGCGGGAAGGTTGCAGTTGCAGCTTTCAGAAGATGCATTTTCGAAGCGCGGAAACGAAAAAACCCAGCCGGCGGGCTGGGTTTTTTCGGACGAACAGCAAAAAGCTCCGGTTACCCAGCGAGGATGTGGGGTTCCGGTCGACGCGCACGCGAGGTCATGCCCGACGCCTGTCGGGCTGCGCTGCTGTCGTGCTGGAAGTCGGTGAGCTTCATGGTCAACCATCTTTGCATGCGGCCGAGGCCGGCGCAAGGGCCGGGGTCCCAGAATCAGGGATTGCTGGCCGTGCCCTGCTCCGGGCCGACCCAGGGCGTGATCGACACCCGGATCTTGAGCCGGTTGCCGGGGTCTTCCGGCAGCCGCGAACGGTACTTGGTGCCCTTGTAGACGTAATCCACGTCGTAGGCGATGGGCCGGCGGAATTCACGCCCCACCGGCACGATGCGGCAGTCGCGGGTCAGCATCGGGCCAGTGTTGGCCGGTGCCGGGGCCGGCGTCTCGGCTCCGGGCTCCTCAACGGCCTCTTCGTCGCTGCGCTTGAACATCGAGCGCACCGAGTCCCAGAAGCGGCTGATCCGGCCCTTGTCCTCGACCGGCTCCTCGCCGGTCACGTTCACCGGGGCCAGGGTCCGGGTCGACACCGGCTCGCAGTGCTCCTCGGTGCGGGTCGCGCGCAGGGTCTGGAACACCGGCTCCACGTTCAGCACCTGGGCGTAGTCGAACTTCACGTTCTCAACGATCACCACCCGGTTGCGGGGCTCGGCCTCCTGCGCCAGCACCACGGCGGGCAGCGCCGACAGGCAGGCCAGGGTCAGCAACGCGGTGGATTTCATTGGCGACGGGAGCAAGGACACGGCAATAGTGTAGGCAGTGGCGAGCGCAAGGGGCTGAACATTACCCGTCCACGCCGCTCCTGCCCACCCCACCCCGGGTGGCCCCGGCGTCCACCGGTGGCAACGGGTGCCCCCAAAGGGGGCCGACACGTTCTAAAATCACAGGCTTGTCCCCCAGCCACAGCCCCATGACCCTGCGCCTGCACAACAACCTGACTCGCCAGCTCGAACCGTTCACCCCGCTCGATCCGGCCTGTCCGACCCTGTATGTGTGCGGCCCGACGGTCTACAACTACGTGCACATCGGCAACGCCCGTGGCCCGGTGGTGTTCGGGGTGCTGGCCGACCTGCTGCGGCGCCGTTTCGGTGGCCTGCGCTACGCGCGCAACATCACCGACGTGGACGACAAGATCAACACCGCCGCGCGCGAGCAGGGCGTACCGATCAGCACCATCACCGACAGGTTCGCCGCCGCCTACCGTGAGGACATGGCCGCGCTGGGCGTGGTGCCGCCGGACATCGAGCCGGAGGTGACCGCGCACATTCCGCAGATCATCACCATGATCGAGCAGCTGATCGCCAACGGGCATGCCTACGCTGCCGAAGGCCACGTGCTGTTCGCGGTGGCCAGCTTCGATGGCTACGGCAAGCTCTCGCGCCGCGATCCGGACGAAATGCTGGCCGGCGCCCGTGTCGACGTGGCCCCGTACAAGCGTGATCCGGGTGATTTCGTGCTGTGGAAGCCGTCCAGCGACGACCTGCCCGGCTGGGCGTCGCCCTGGGGCCGTGGCCGCCCGGGCTGGCACATCGAGTGCTCGGCAATGGCCGCCGCCCACCTGGGCGAGACCATCGACATCCATGCCGGCGGCGTCGACCTGCAGTTCCCGCACCACGAGAACGAGCTTGCGCAGAGCGAGTGCGCCCACGGCGGCAAGATCTTCGCCCGCTTCTGGCTGCACAACGGCATGCTCAACTTCGGCGGCGCCAAGATGAGCAAGTCGCTGGGCAACATCGAGCGCGTGCACGACCTGGTGCGCCAGCACCCGCCGGAAGCACTGCGCCTGGCCCTGCTGTCGGCCCACTACCGGCAACCGCTGGACTGGTCCGATGGCCTGATCGAACAGTCGGTGCGCACCCTGGACCGCCTGTACGGCACCTTGCGCGAACTGGCTTCAGTCGAGGCGGTCGTTGCGATCCCGGCCACGGTCGAAGCGACCCTGGATGACGATCTGAACACCCCGCAGGCACTGGCCGAAGTGGCCCGCATCGCCGCCGATGCGCGTCGTGCCACCGATCCGGCCGAGCAGGCGCGCCTGAAGGGTGAACTGCTCGGCGCCGGACTGGCACTGGGCCTGCTGCAGGCCGATCCAGCGCAGTGGTTCGGCACTGCGGCCAGCGACCGCGGCGACGATGCCCGCATCCAGGGCCTGATCGATGAGCGTGCCGCTGCCAAGAAGGCGCGCGACTTCGCCCGTTCCGACGCCATCCGCGACCAGCTGGCCGCCGAAGGCATCGCGCTGGAAGACACCCCGCAGGGTGTGCGCTGGTCGCGCAAGCGCGGCTGACCCGCCCTGCCCCGTGGCCGGTACGCCGGCCACGCCCCCACCGTAGAGACTGTTGTGACCGACTCCCCGTTCCCGCTTGAACCCACCGCCGCCGAGGCACAGGCCGCCATCGCCGAGGAATTCGGCTTCTTCGGCGACTGGTCCGAGCGCTACCAGTACCTGATCGACCTCGGCCGCAAGCTGCCGGCCTTCCCGGAAGAATGGAAGACCGAAGAGCATCGCCTGCTCGGCTGCCAGTCGATGGTCTGGATCGTGCCCGAAGGCAACGCGCAGTCGCTGCGCTTCCATGCCATCAGTGATTCGGCGATTGTCTCCGGCCTGATCTTCCTGGCCCTGCGTGTGTACTCCGGGCGCTCGGCGCAGGAGATCCTGGCCACCGAGCCGAGCTACATCCAGGACATCGGCCTGGCCCGCCACCTCTCGCCGACCCGCAGCAACGGCGTGGCGGCGATGCTGGCCTTCATCCGCGAGACCGCGCAGGCCCAGCTGCAGCGCGACCCGTCGTGAGCGAGCCTGCCACAGCCGAAGACAGCGCGCTGGGCCTGCTGTCCCGGCCCGGTTTCGCCAGGCTGCTGGCGTACCGCATCTTCGCGATGCTGTCCTACCAGGTGGTCGCGGTCACCGTCGGCTGGCACATCTACGAAGTCACCCGCAATCCGTTCTCGCTGGGCCTGATCGGCTTGGCCGAGGTGCTGCCGTTCTTCTGCGTGGCGCCATTCGCCGGTTACCTGGTGGATCACCTGCCGCGCCGCCGCCTGGGCATGGTCGCCTGTTGCGGACTGATCGCCACCGCACTGGTATTGACCAGCGTGGCCATGGGCTGGCTGCCGATCGACGGCGTGTGGCCGATCTACGCAGCCATTGCGCTGACCGGCATGGTCCGCGCCTTCCTGTCGCCGATCTACAACGCCCTGTTCGCCCGCGTACTGGCCCGTGACCAGTTCGCGCGTGGCGCCGGCCTGGGCGCGGTGGTATTCCAGGCCGGCATGATCGCCGGCCCGGCACTGGGCGGCGTGCTGGTCGGCTTCGGTGGCAAGGGCCTGTCCTACGCGGTGGCCACCGCCTTCGCGCTGGTGGCGATGGCCTGTCTGGCCACGCTGAAAGTGGAGGAGCCGGTGCACACCGGCCCTGCCGCGCCGATCTTCAAGAGCATCGCCGAAGGCGCGCGCTTCGTGGTCGGCAACCGGATCATGGTCGGCGCGATGGCGCTGGACATGTTCTCGGTGCTGCTGGGCGGCGTGGTGGCGATGCTGCCGGCGTTCCTGCACGAAATCCTGCACCACGGCCCGGAAGGCCTGGGCATCCTGCGCGCGATGCCGGCGCTGGGCTCGGTGTGCGTGGGCCTGTGGCTGGCCCGCCACCCGCTGCACCGCAATGCCGGCCGCGTGCTGCTGTTCGCGGTGGCCGGCTTCGGCCTGTGCGTGATCAGCTTCGGGCTGTCGCAGCACTTCTGGCTGTCGGCGCTGATCCTGCTGTTCTACGGCGCCTTCGATGGCGTCTCGGTGGTGATCCGCTCGACCATCCTGCAGCTGGCCACGCCGGAAGAAATGCGCGGTCGCGTATCGTCGATCAACGGCATCTTCATCAGTTCGTCCAACGAGCTGGGCGCGTTCTATGCCGGCACGATGGCGAAGCTGCTCGGCCTGGTACCGGCCGTGGTGCTGGGCGGGTTCGCGGTGCTGAGCGTGGCCGGGATCACCGCGTGGAAGAACCCGACGCTGCGGAAGTTGAATCTTCGCGACCTGCAGTGAGCCTGTAGAGCCGAGCCCATGCTCGGCTGCGTATTTCCGTGCGCCCACGCGCCGGGCCATGCCCGGCGGGCTCTTTCCGCGACCGCGGTGGGGTGTCACGTTTCTTTTCGCGCGAAAAGAAAAGTAACCAAAGAAACACGCCGCCATCCGCGAGCCGGCGCTGCGCGCCGGTGCCCTGTGCTCCTCGGTGAATCAGGGGACGACGCGGAGAGCCAGCCGACCAGCAGTCGGCTCTACAGGATAGAGCCGCCTCTTCGCCCCTGATTCCCCTGCGGTGCTCGGCTCGCTACAAGGCGGACCCAACAGCCGCGAGCGCACGCATGACCGCTCCTGATAGAGCCAAGCCATGCTTGGCTGCCTTTGCTTTTGCTTTTGCTCTTCCTTGCCCTCCGGCTTCGGCCTGAGCCGAGCGTGGGCTCGGCTCTACATCGGACCCACCCGCAGGCTCCACCCGATACCCGGAAGGCGCTCTACACAGCCAACTCGAACCCAACAAAAAACCCGGCCGAAGCCGGGTTTTCTGCATGACCAGACAACGATCAGGAATCAGTCGCCCTGCTGCTTCTGCAGATGCTCCCAACGCTCCTGGGCATCGATGGTGCGCTCGGCGGTCAGGCGCGCCTCCAGGCGCTCCAGGCCGATTTCTTCGCCGGTGTCGACGCAGTAACCGTAGTCGCCCGCTTCCAGGCGCTTCAGGGTGCTGTCGATCTTGCCGATCAGCTTGCGGTAGCGGTCGCGGGTACGCAGTTCCAGCGAGTTCTCGGTTTCGCGGGTCGCGCGCTCGGCTTCGTCGCCGATGTCACGCACTTCCTCGCGCAGGTTCTCGATGGTCTGCTTGGACTCTTCCACCAGGTCCGCGCGCCAGTTCTGCAGGCGCTGGCGGAAATACTCCTGCTGCAGCGGGCTCATGTATTCCTCTTCCGAGGACGGCTTGTAGCCAGCCGGCAGGATCGGGCGGCCGGTGGCCTCGTCGGTCTTGTATTCGACCACCTTGTACTTGCTGCGCGGGGCCGGTGCTGCCGAGCGGGCGGCGACGGCCACGGCAACCTTGCCGACAGGGCGCGACACGGTCTTCGGGGCGGAATCGGATTTCACGGCGGTTTTGGCAGGCGATTTCGAAACGGGCACGGGATTCTTGGATTGCGGGGCCTTCGAAGCGGCAGGAGCGGCGGCCGGGGCCGGCTTGGGGGCCGGTTGGGCTGCTGCCACTGCCACGGTCTTGGCCGGGACAGGCTTGGCCGGAGCCGGCTTGGCAGCAGGCTTCGGTGCGGACTTCACTACTGGGGCCGGGGCCGGCTTTACGGCCGGTGCGGCAACATTCTTGGCAACCTTCTTTGCAGCGGCAGGCGTGGCGACCGGCTTGGCCGCAGCGACCTTCTTTGCCGCCGGCTTGGCGACCGGCTTGGCTGCAGCCTTCTTCACCACCGCCTTCGGCGCCGGCTTGGCTGCTGCCTTCTTGACCACCGGCTTGGCGACGGTCTTCTTCACCGGCGCAGCCTTGCTGACGGCCTTTTTCACCGGCGCCTTCTTGCTGGCAGCGGCTGGCTTGGCCTTGGCGGGCGCAGCGGCCTTCTTCGCCACCGGCTTGGTTGCCTTGACCGGCGTTTTCTTTGCGGTGGCCTTCCTGGCCGCCGGTTGCGAGGACGCTGCCTTGGTCGCCGGCTTGCTCGCCGGCTTCTTGGCAACGGGCTTTGCCGCCAACTTCTTCACAACAGGCTTGGCGGTTTTCTTGGCGGCCGTTGCGGCCTTCTTTGCAGTTTTTTTAGCAGCCACGAAACGCTCTTCCTTGGATTCCCCGGGGCCCGGGAAAGCGGGCCTTTATAGCCTACCCGACCCGCAGCAGCAACCTCGGCACCCTGCTCCATTCAGTCCTGGAGCCAAGGCGCCCAATGGGCAGTCCGACGAACACGGACCGCCTTGCGCGGTACGGAACCTGGCCAGCACCCGACGGTGCTGGTACCGGTCGCAGGCCATCGGCGACATGCGACCAACGGCCCATCCTGCACAAATGCGGCCTTCATGCCAACTGGCATAAGATGACTGGGTGATCTCGCGCCTGCTCATCGCCCTGCTGCGCTTCTACAAGCGCTTCATCAGCCCCTTGCTGGGGCCCCGCTGCCGTTTCGTGCCGAGCTGTTCTGAATACGCGATGGACGCGATCTCGCGGCACGGCCCGCTGCGCGGCAGCTGGCTGGCTGCGCGCAGGCTGGGCCGCTGCCACCCGTTCCATCCCGGCGGTTTCGACCCCGTGCCCGAGTCCCCCAACGCCCCCTCTTGCCGTTGCACAGGAAAACATTGACATGTCCTCCACCCTCATCACCAATGCCCGCATGGTCAACGAAGGCCGCACCTTCGACGGCGACCTGCGCATCGAGAACGGCCGCATCGCGCAGATCGGCAACGGGCTGGCGCCGCGCGACGGCGAGCAGGTGGTGGACGCGGCCGGGCGCTGGCTGCTCCCGGGCATGATCGATGACCAGGTGCACTTCCGCGAACCGGGCCTGACCCACAAGGGCGACATCGCCAGCGAATCGGCGGCGGCCGTGGCCGGTGGCCTGACCAGCTTCATGGACATGCCCAACACCAACCCGCCGACGCTGGATTCGACCATCCTGGAAGCCAAGTACGAGCTCGCGCGCGGCCGCGCCTGGGCCAACTACGGCTTCTACCACGGCGCCAGCAATGACAACCTGGACGCCATCCGTGCGCTGGACCCGAAGAAGGCGCCGGGCGTGAAGGTGTTCATGGGTGCTTCGACCGGCAACATGCTGGTCGACAACCCCGAAACGCTGGACGCGATCTTCCGCGAATGCCCGACCCCGATCATCACGCACTGCGAAGACACGCCGATGATCGATGCCAACCTGAAGGCCTTCCAGGAAAAGTACGGCGATGCGCTGACCCCGGACATGCACCCGGACATCCGCTCGCGCGAAGCCTGCATCAAGTCGACCCGCCTGGCGATGTCGCTGGCGCGCAAACACGGCACCCGCCTGCACGTGCTGCACATCTCCACCGCCGATGAACTGGCGCTGTTCGAGAAGGGCCCGCTGATCCGCGCCGATGGCAGCCGCAAGCAGATCACCGCTGAAACCTGCGTGCACTTCCTGCACTTCGCGCGCCCGGACTATGCGACCAAGGGCAACCTGATCAAGTGCAACCCGGCCATCAAGGAAGTGTCCGACCGCGAGGCGATCACCGCTGCGCTGGCCGACGACGTGCTGGACGTGCTGGCTACCGACCACGCGCCGCACACCTGGGAAGAGAAGCAGAAGCCCTACGCGCAGGCCCCCTCCGGCCTGCCACTGGTGCAGTACGCGCTGGTGGCCGCGCTGGAGCGCGTGCACGAAGGCAAGCTGACCCGCGAGCAGGTGGTGCAGAAGTTCGCCCACGCCCCGGCGCAGCTGTTCGACGTGGAAGAACGTGGTTTCCTGCGCGAAGGCTACTTCGCCGATCTGGTCCTGGTTGAAGACGTGCCGTTCACGGTCAAGCGCGAGGACGTGCTGTCCAAGTGCGGCTGGTCGCCGTTTGAGGGCACCACCTTCCGTTCGCGCGTCGCCTCCACCTGGGTCAACGGCCAGCTGGTGTGGGACGGCAGCAACCTGGTGGGCGAACCCGCCGGCCAGCGCATGACCTACGACCGCTGATGCGCTCGGCACTTCTGATCGGGTCGCTGCTGGCCGCGCCCCTGTTTTCCGCACCCGCGGCGCAGGCGCAGGATGGCATTGGCAGCCTGATCGACAGCCGCGTGGTGTTCCCGGCCAGTGCGTCGCAGGGCGCACTGGTGATCGGCAAGGTTTCCGCCGGCAGCCGCGTGCAGTACGCCGGTCGCCAGCTGCGGGTGAGCGGCTACGGCAGCGTGGTGTTCGGCATCGGCCGTGACGAGAAGGGCCCGCTGCGCGTGCAGGTGCAGCGCCCCGATGGTGGCAGCGAGACCGCGACCATTGCGGTGACGCCGCGCGACTGGCCCACAGAGCGGGTCAATGGCGTGCCGCCGAAGACGGTCAACCCGCCGCCGGCGATTGCCGAGCGGATCAAGCGCGAACAGGCGCAGGTGACCGCCGCACGCGCCCGCGATGACGACCGCACCGACTTCACCCAGACCTTCATCTGGCCGGTGCAGGGCCGCATCAGCGGCCGCTTCGGCAATGCCCGCGTGTACAACGGCCAGCCCGGTGCCGGTCATTCCGGCATGGACATCGCGGTGCCGACCGGCACGCCGGTGAAAGCACCGGCCGCCGGCATCGTCACCTTCGCCGGCCCGGACCTGTACCTGACCGGCGGCACGTTGCTGCTCGACCACGGCTTCGGGGTCAGCTCCAACTTCCTGCACCTCTCGCGCATCGACGTAAAGGTCGGCGACCGGGTTGAACAGGGCCAGGTGATCGCTGCGGTCGGCGCCACCGGCCGTGCCACCGGCCCGCACCTGCACTGGGGCATGAACTGGTTCGAGACCCGTATCGACCCGCTGCTGGTGCTGGAGCGCAAGTAACGGTAGTGCCGGCCGCTGGCCGGCAACCTCATCCTCTTCCGCGCCCTGCTGGATGCCGGCCAGCGGCCGGCACTACCAGGTACGTTGGATCAACCGCGCGCGGCCCACCACACGCGCAGCAGGGTGCGCACCGGGGTGGCCTCGATCGGCTTGCCTGCGGCCTGTGCCGCCACCCGCGCACGCGCCAGGCTGGACCACACACGGCGCGGGCGCGGGCCGGGCACGCGGGTGCCCCACCCCTTCAACAGATGCTGCGCCCAGCGCTGTGCGGCATTGCTGGCGTCCTCGTCCAGCAGGCTGCGCGGCACACCGGCCACGCCAGCGTCCTGCAGGCGCTGCGCCAGGGTCTGCAGCTGCACCGCACGACCGGCGCCGGTGCGCGGCTTGTCAGCGAACAAGGCCGCCTCCACCGCGGCTACGGCCTCGGCGTAGTTCGCCAGCGCGCGCTCGGCGCCGGCCGCATCCAGCGCGACCGTGCGCGCTTCAACCAGATCCGGAAGTGCTTCGGCCAACTGGGCCCACGGTGCACGCACCGGCTCCAGCAGCCTGCCCAGCGGATGGCGCGAGCGATGTCCCGCCCAGCTGCGCAGCTCCTCGCCCCACCACGCCAGCTTGGCGTCGGCCGGCAGCGGATCGCCGCTGGTGTTGAGCATGTCGTCGAACTCCTGCAGCAGCGCGAACCACGCCACTGCAAGCTCGCGTTGCGATTCGGCCACGAACGGGGCGGCCACCGACCATTCCGGCCAACGGCTGCGCCACTTGTCGAGGAAACTGTCCAGCGCGGTACTGCTCACTACACCATTCCTTACGGCTGGGCCGGGGCTGCCGGCCGGGTCGGCCAGAGACTGGCCAGTTGCAGAAGTTCAGCGTTCTCGACCAGCACGTCGGCCTGCCAGGCCAGCGGATCGTCGCTGTGCAGGCGGTAGCCCCACAGGGCTGCCACCGACGGCATGGCCGCGGCCCGCGCGGCGATGATGTCGCGCTCGTCGTCACCCACGTACACACAGTCTTCGGCGGCAACGCCAATGGCCTGCGCAGCGTGCAGCAGCGGCAGCGGGTGAGGTTTGCGCTCGGCCAGGCTGTCACCGCCGACCAGCACTGCGCAGCGCTGCTGCCAGCCGTGCTGCGGCAGGATCAGCCGCGCCAGGTACTCGGGCTTGTTGGTGACGATGCCCCACACGGTGCCGGCGTCATCCAGCGCGGCAAGCATGCCGGCCACGCCATCGAACAGCACCGCGTGCTGGCCGATCAGCGCTTCGTAGCGCTGCAGGAATTCCGGAATCAGTGCATCTCGCGCAGCGGCATCCAGGTCCGGGAAAGCGGCCCCGACCATCGCGCGCGAGCCCTTGGAGACCACCGGGCGCAGCACCGCCGGATCGATGGGCGCACGACCACGCTCGGCCAGCATCGCGTTGCAGGTGGCGACGAAGTCCGGCGCGCTGTCCAGCAGGGTGCCGTCCAGGTCGAACAGCACCGCACGCGGGAAGCGGGCGGCGGTCATGCCGGCTTGACCGCGTAGGCCAGGTAGTTGATGTCGGTGCGGCTGCTCAGGCGGGCATGGTTGCGCCACGGCTCGTAGGCCATGCCGCTGACATCCACCAGCTGCAGGTCGGCCTCGCGCAGCCAGCGCGCCAGCTCGGCCGGCTTGATGAATTCCTGGTAGTGGTGCGTGCCCTTGGGCAGCAGGCGCGCCACGTACTCGGCGCCGACGATCGCCACCGCGAACGCGGCGGCGGTGCGGTTGATGGTCGACAGGAACAGGTGGCCGCCCGGCTTCAGCAGGCGCTTGCAGGCCTCGATGATCGCGCCCGGGTCCGGCACGTGCTCCAGCATTTCCATGCAGGTGACCACGTCGAAGCTGCCCGGCTGCTCGGCGGCCAGATCCTCGGCCGCCTGCACCCGGTAATCGACCTGGGCGCCGCTTTCCAGCGCATGCAGGCGCGCGACCTTGACCAGCTCCGGGGCCAGGTCGATGGCGGTGACGTCAGCACCGGCCTGGGCCAGCGCTTCGCTCAACAGGCCGCCACCGCAGCCGATGTCGAGCACGCGGGCGCCGCGCAGCGGCACGCGGTCAGCCACGTACTGCAGGCGCACCGGATTCAGCGCATGCAGCGGCTTCTGCGGGCCGTCAGCGTCCCACCAGCGGTTGGCCAGCGCAGCGAACTTGTCCAGCTCGGCCTGATCGAAATTTGAGGAAGCGTGGGGGGCAGTCATGGGGGATGTCCTTGCGGCGCCAGGGTTCAGGCGCGGATATGGCGGATGCGCTCGCGCCACTGGCGCGCGTTGGCGATGATGCCCGGCAGGTCCATGCCGACCAGCTCGCGCTGCACCAGCTTCGGCTTGCCGGCGATCCAGACATCGCTGACCTGCTGGCGGCCGGTGGCGTACACCAGCTGCGACAGCACGTTGTGCAGCGGCTGTGTTTCCAGCGCGGACAGATCAACGCAGACCAGGTCGGCCTGCTTGCCGACTTCGATCGAGCCGATGCGGTCGCCGAAGCCCAGCGCGCGTGCGCCACCCAGCGTGGACGCGCGCAGCGTGGTTGCCGCGTCCAGTGCAGTGGCGTCGTCGGCCACGGCCTTGGCCAGGATCGCCGCGGTGCGGTTCTCGCTGAACATGTCCAGGTCGTTGTTGCTGGCGCAGCCATCGGTACCGATCGCCAGGTTCACGCCTGCGCGCTGCAGGGCGCAGGCCGGGCAGAAACCGGAGGCCAGCTTCAGGTTGGATTCCGGGCAATGCACCACGCTGACGCCACGTTCGGCGCACAGGTGGATTTCCGCATCGGTCAGCTGGGTCATGTGCACCGCGATCAGGCGGTCGTTGACCAGGCCGAGCCGATCCAGCCGCGCCAGCGGGCGCTGGCCGTGCAGCCTGATCGAATCGTTGATTTCCTGCGCGGTCTCGTGGGTGTGCAGGTGCACCTGCATGTCGAGCTGGTCGGACAGCATCCGTACCCGCTCGAAGTTGGCATCATTGACCGTGTAAGGCGCATGCGGCGCGAACGCGGTGCCGATCAGCGGATCGGTGCGCCACTGGTCGTGCAGTTCGCCGGCCTTGGCGAAGTACTCGTCGTCGGTCTTGGCCCAGGCGGTGGGGAAATCGATGATGACCGCGCCCACCAGCGCGCGGAAACCGTGTTTCTTGTAGACCGCGGCCTGCACGTCGCCGAAGAAGTAGTTCTCGTTGGCGCAGGTGGTGCCGCCGCGCAGCATCTCGGCGATGGCCAGGGTGGTACCGTCGGCAACGAATTCGGGGCCGATCACCGCCGCTTCCACCGGCCAGATGTGCTGCTGCAGCCAGGTCATCAGCGGCAGGTCGTCGGCAACGCCGCGCAGCAGGGTCATCGGGTTGTGCGTGTGCGCGTTGACCAGGCCCGGCATCAGCGCAGCCTCGGGTCGGCTCACCACCTGGGTGGCGCGGAAGCGTGCGCGCGCCTCGGCACGCGGCAGGATGGCCACGATCTCGCTGCCACGCACGGCAACGGCATGGTCTTCCAGCACCACCGCATGCGGCTCGATCGGAACGACGTAACCGGCTTCGATGAGCAGGTCGCAGGCTTCGGGGAGGTGCGGGCTATCGCTCATGCGGGCTCACTGGCTGTGGGGGCGGCGAGATACTTCTGGGGACACGCCCCTGAGTCAGGGGCTGCCGCGAAGCGGCGGGGTCTGGAGACCCGTGAAGCGGGGCCCATGATCTGCCGAAGCAGATCATGGGAGCGCCAGCGCGAATGTGCTGGCGCGTACCCGGCCAGCGGCCGGCACTACCGCAAGGTCGGCCTATGGCCGGAACCTTACTTGACGCGTGCGGAGTATTCGCCCGAACGGGTGTCGACGCGGATCACTTCGTCCTGGTTGACGAACAGCGGCACGCGGACCACGGCGCCGGTTTCCAGGGTGGCCGGCTTGCCGCCGCCGCCCGAGGTGTCGCCACGGACGCCCGGATCGGTTTCGGTGATCTTCAGTTCGACGAAGTTCGGCGGCTGCACGAAGATCGGCTCACCGTTCCACAGGGTGACCACGCAGGACTCTTCGCCCTTCAGCCACTTTTCGGCGCCGCCCATGCCGGCCTTGGTGGCCTGGACCTGCTCGAAGGATTCCGGGTCCATGAAGTGCCAGTACTCACCGTCGCTGTACATGAAGTTCATGTCGGTATCGACGACGTCGGCTGCATCCAGCGAGTCGGTCGACTTCATGGTCACTTCCTGGGTACGGCCGTCCTTGATCAGGCGGTACTTCACGCGGGTGAAGGCCTGGCCCTTGCCCGGCTTGACGTATTCGGTGTCGATGATGACGGCCGGTTGGTTGTTGACCAGGATCTTCATCCCGTTCTTGACGTCGTTCATGCCGTAGCTGGCCATGCGTAAACTCCTGAGTGGCAAAAACGCCGCGGGTGCGGCGAGCCGTTAGAATGGAAAGCCCACCGGGTGCCGGTGGGCGACTGTTTTTCTGCCCCCATGATAACCGCAGGCCCCCTCTCCATGCAGCTTTCCGCCTTCCCCCGGCCCCAGTCGCCAGGCGCGCCCGCGCGCTGGCAGCAGCTCTGGCGCCAGGCGCTGCGCGACCCGCACGCCCTGCTGGCCCGGCTGCAGCTGGACCCGGCCGCGCTGGGTGTCTCGGAGGCGGCCATTGCCCAGTTCGCGCTGCGCGTGCCGGAGGGCTTCGTGGCGCGCATGCGCGTGGGCGACGCGGCCGACCCGCTGCTGCGCCAGGTGCTGCCCGTCGACGAGGAAATGCGCCCGGCACCCGGGTTCAGTTTCGATGCGGTGGGTGATGGTGCCGCCAGGAAGGCCACCGGCGTCATCCAGAAGTACCGTGGACGCGCCCTGCTGGTCGCCACCGGCAGTTGCGCGATCAACTGCCGCTACTGCTTCCGCCGCCACTTCGACTATGCCGCGGAAAACGCCGCCAAGGGCGGCTGGCAGGAGGCCGTAGCGGCCATCGCGGCCGACCCGGACATCGACGAGGTCATCCTGTCCGGCGGCGACCCGCTGTCACTGGCCACGCACAAGCTGGCCGAGCTGACCGATGCGCTGCGCGCGATCCCGCACATCCGCCGCCTGCGCATCCACACCCGGCTGCCGATCGTGCTGCCGGAGCGCGTGGACGAGGAGCTGCTGGCCTGGCTGGGCAGCCTGCCGTGGCCGCTGGCGATCGTGGTCCACGCCAACCATGCCAATGAGTTCGACGCCAGCGTGGACGCTGCGATGAGCCGCCTGCGCGGCGTCGGCGCCCAGCTGCTGAACCAGGCCGTCCTGCTGCGCGGGGTCAACGACAGCGTGCGGGCCCTGCAGGACCTGAGCGAGCGCAGCTTCGCCGCCGGCGTGCTGCCCTATTACCTGCACCAGCTGGACCGGGTCGAGGGCGTGGCCCACTTCGAAGTGGACGACAGCCAGGCCAAGGCGCTGATTGCCGGCCTGACCGCACGCCTGTCCGGCTACCTGATCCCCAAGCTGGTGCGCGAACTGCCCGGCGACCCGAGCAAGCGCCCGCTGTAATTCCGCAGGGGGTCAGATCCCTTTTTCCTGCGGAAAAGGGATCTGACCCCGACACAACAACCGTCGGTCAGAGACCCGATTCGATCATCCGCACCACTTCGGTGGCGGTCACCGGGTGGCTCAGCCAGTAGCCCTGGCCAAGATCGCAGCCGCGTTGCACCAGCAGTTCGAACTGCGCCTGCTGCTCGATGCCTTCGGCCACCACCGTGATGCCCAGCGCGTGGGCCATGGCGATGATGGCCGTGGTCAGTGCCAGATCGTCGGGATCGCGCTGCATGTCGGCCACGAAACTCTTGTCGATCTTCACGCCGTCCACCGGCACCTGGCGCAGGTGGCTGAGACCGGAGAAGCCCGTTCCGAAATCATCCAGCCAGACCTTCACGCCAGTGCGGTGCAGCTTGTCCAGCAGCTGCGCGGCAACCATCTCGTCGCCGATCACTGCGGTTTCGGTCAGCTCCAGGTGCAGGCGCGAGGCCGGTAGCCCGGACTCATGCAGGCACTGTGCAACCAGCGCCGGCAGCTCGCCGCCGCGCAGCTGCCGCGGTGATACGTTCACCGACACGAACAGATCGTCGCCGCCCGCACCCCGTGGCCACTGCGAGGCTTCCATGCAGGCCGCACGCAGCACCTTCGGGCCGATGATCTCGATCAGCCCGCTCTGCTCGGCCACTTCGATGAACACCGACGGCGGAATCGTACCCAGGGTCGGATGCTGCCAGCGCAGCAGCACTTCGACGCCGACCATGCGGCGGTCGCGCATGCGGAAGATCGGCTGGTAGGCCAGGCGCAGCTCGCCGCGCTCCCAGGCCCCGCGCAGTTCCTGCTCCATGTGCACGCGGCGCTCGACCGCATGGTCCATCGCCCGGCTGTAATGGCGGTAGCAGTTCTTGCCGGCCATCTTCGCCTGGTACATGGCGATGTCGCCGTTCTTCAGCAGCGTCGTCGCATCGGCGGCATCGTCCGGGAACAGGGTCACGCCGATCGAGGTCCCCAGGAACAGCTCCCTGCCCTGTACCACCAGCGGCTTGCCCAGTTCGCGCACCAGCACCTCGGCCAGCAGCCGGGCGTTCGCGGCCACGTCGCCATCGCCGACCAGGATCACGAACTCGTCGCCGCCGAAGCGGGCCAGCAGCGCCTCATCGCCTCCCGCTTCGGCGACCGCGCGCCCGATGCGCTGTGCGAACTGCAACAGCGCTTCGTCACCGGCCTCGTGGCCGAGGGTATCGTTGACGCGCTTGAAGTCGTCGATATCGGCGAACAGCAGGCCCAGCCGATGATTGGATGCGCGCGCCGCCATCAGGCGATGGTCCAGTGCTTCCCGGAACGCCAGCCGGTTGGTCAACCCGGTCAGCGCATCGGTATAGGCCATGCGCCGCACCTCGCGGTCATGGCGGGCGATGGAATCGCGCATCCGGGCAAAGCCGCGCACCAGCTCGCCGACCTCGTCATTGCGGGTGTTCTCGGCCAGCGGCGCCTGATAGTCGCCAGCCTCGATGCGGCGTGCCGCAGCGGCCAGGTCCCGGATCGGCGCCACCAGGGTGCGCTGCACGTAAAGGATCACCGCCACGCCGATCACCACCAGCAGGCCCAGCATCAGCAGCAGCCAGCCCAGGTGGCGGCTGCCGACCTGCTGCAGGCGCTCGCCGAGCGTGGCATTGGCTGCCTGTTCGCGCTGCTGCACCTCGTCCAGCGCCATGCCGACGCGGACGCCGCCGATGCGCTGGTTGCCGACCATGATCGGCATGGTGTTGTCGAGCACCTTGGGCGATTCCTGCACCACCAGCGCCTGCGCCACCGCGGCCTTGGGAGCGAGCGGGTCGGCCATCGGCTGGCCGAAGCCGGACACCTCGATCGAGCCGTCATGCACCAGCCGGCCACGGTCGTCGAACACCAGCACATAGCGCACGACCGGCTGCCGTGCGGTGCTGCGCACCAGCGCACCGACCTGGTCCAGGTCGCGGTAGTACAACGGGTTGGCCAGCGCGTCGGACAGCTCGCGCGCCATCGCTTCGCCGCGGCTGCGCACGCTGCGGTCGAACAGTTCATGGATGACGCCACCACTGAGGTTGCGCACCTCGCCCTGCATCGCCGCCTGCCGCCCCAGCAACACTGCCAGGATCGCCACCACCACGACCATCGCCCCGCCCATCGCGAGCAGGAACCGGGCCTGCATTCCCGAGCCGAGCCACTTCATTCCACTTCCATCCGCACGCGCGTCAATCCTTGTTTCAATTCATCCAGCCGCTGCTGCGCATGCGCATCGACGCGGTGGAAACCGGAAGTACCGAAAAACCGATGCAACGCCCCCTGCGCCTGCGGGTCACTGGCCGCCTGCAGCAGGACGTCCTGCAGCCGGTCACGCACCCGCGGGTCGAGGTCGGCGCGCACCATCTCCACCGCCCGCGGGTAGGGCCTGGTGCGCAGCAGCTCGCGGAAGTCGCGCCGGAATGCCGCCGGCATCCGTCGCTCGTCGTTCCAGTCCACGCTGCTCACCGCCCCCACGTCAACCACGCCCTTGTGCACGAACGTAGCGATGTTCAACTCGCTGCGCGCGAACACATACCCCACACTGTCCCGGCCCGGCATGTCCCACACGCCGGCCAGGATCTGCGGCGCCAGCCCCTCCTGCAGCAGCGTCATCACCGGCACCAGGTAGGCACTGGTGGACGCCGTGTTCTGCAACGCCAGGCGATGCCCACGCATATCCTGGATGCGCTGGACCGGACTGTCGCGGCGCACGAAGAACACGGTCTGGTACTCACGCACGCCATTGCGCTCGGTCAGCAACAACGGCAGCGCGCCACTGCGCTGGCCGAGTGCCACCGCCGTACCCGACGTTTCCGTGACCCAGTCGACCCGCCCCCGCCGCAGATAGCTGGCCATCTGCTGCGGGTCGCGCGCCATCAGGATCCGCCCCTCCTTGATGCCGACGTCATGCATGCGTGCCACCACATAGTCCAGCAACGGCTGCAGCTGCTCGTAATGGGCCTTGGGATCATCGCTGATCCGGCCCAGCACCAGCACCGGGTCCGGTGCTGCATGCACCGTCCCGGCCAGCAGGATCATGACCAGGCTCAGCAGTCCCCTCTGCACTGCCCTTCGCAGACCCGACACAGGCTTCATCCCCCCTGGGTATCCGGACAGACTACCCGAAAAAATGAGAACGTCGTCAGCTGTCCTTGTTGCCCGCTTGTGCCAGTCGCGCCATGCGCTGGGTGTCGGCCAGGATGCCGCGCAACAGGCGCACTTCCTGCTCGCTCGGCTCGCTGCGCAGGAACAGGCGGCGCAGCTTGCGCATCGCTGATTCCGGTGCGCGGCCCTTGTGGAAATCGATCTCGTCCAAGGTGTCGCCGAGCTGGGCGAAGAAGCTCTCCATCTGCTCATGGCTGGCGGCCTGTTCGCGGAAACCCGTCTCGGCGTCGGCGGCCGGCTGCGCGCCCAGCAGCTGCATGCGCGTTTCATAGGCCAGCACCTGCACCGCGGCTGCTAGGTTGAGCGAGCTGAACGCCGGGTCGGATGGAATATGCACCGCCGCATGGCAGAGCTGCAGTTCCTCGTTGGTCAGCCCGGTGCGCTCGCGACCGAACACCAGCGCCACCTCGGCGCCCTCGCCCGCCTTGGCCACCGCACGGGCGGCGGCATCGGCCGGCAGGTACTCCTCCAGCTGGACGCGGCGGGCACGGGCGGTGCAGCCCAGCACCAGTCGGCAATCGGCCACGGCCTCGGCCAGGGTGGCCACCACCGGGGCGTCCCCCAGCACGTCTTCGGCACCGGCCGAGCGGCGGAAAGCCTCCTCGTCCAGCGGTTTTTCGGGGGCGACCAGCACTAGGCGGGCTAGGCCCATGGTCTTCAGGGCACGGGCGGCAGCGCCCATGTTGCCGGGGTGCTGGGTACCGACCAGGACGAATCGGAGGCGGGTGGCGGCGGGAAACTGGGACATGAACAGGGAAAAGGTCGAGCTGGACGATGACCAATGGTAAACTGTGCGGCCGGCCACTGCGCCGGACCCGCTCTTTTCCCCCGCCAGTCCATCTCTTCTGCCTTTCCGGGAGCCCACGCCATGCAGAAACCCGCCGTCACCGTCATGGTCAAGGCCGCCCGCCTCGCCGGCAACGTCCTGTTGCGCAACATCAACAAGTTCGAGGCACTGAACGTGGTGCAGAAGGGCCGGATGGACTACGCCAGCGAAGTGGATGCGGACGCGGAAAAGGTCATCGTCAAGGAACTCAAGCGCGCTTACCCGGACTACGGCATCTTCGGCGAAGAAGGTGGCGTGCAGGGCGAGCGCCGCCAGATGTGGGTCATCGACCCGCTGGACGGCACCAGCAATTACCTGCGCGGCGTGCCGCACTACTGCGTGTCGATCGCTCTGGTCGAGAATGGCGAACCGACCGATGCGGTCATCTTCGACCCGCTGCGCAATGAACTGTTCACCGCAAGCCGTGGCGCTGGCGCCGTGCTGAACGACCGCCGCATCCGCGTGGCCGATCGCAAGGACCTGGAAGGCACGATGATCCACACCGGCTTCGCGCCGCGCGAGCGCAGCCGTGCCAGCGCCCAGCTGAAGGCGGTTGACGCCCTGCTGGTGCACGGCGAGGACATCCGCCGCACCGGCTCGGCCGCACTGGACCTGGCCTACGTGGCCTGCGGCCGCGCCGACGCCTACTTCGAAGCCGGCGTGAAGGCGTGGGACATCGCCGCCGGCCTGCTGCTGGTCCGCGAGGCGGGTGGCAAGGTCTGCGACTTCAAGGGCGCGACCCTGGGCCGCATGGACAACCGTGGCCCGGAGACCCACCAGATCGTGGCCGGCAACCTGAAGGTGGCCGAGTCGCTGCAGAAGGTGCTGGTCAACACCGGTTATGCGGCGGAGTTCGACGCGAAGTTCTGAGGTTTCGCGTAATGCGGTTCATGGAGACGGCACCTGCGAGGGTGCCGTTTTCGTTTGTGCGCACGGAGAGTCGTTTCCGCGACCGCGGGGAGGTGTCACTTTCTTTGCTCGTGCAAAGAAAGTGACACCTCCCCGCAGGCGCGGAAACGATCCGCCGGGCACGATCCGGCATCAGCAATGCATCGCGCAAACAAAAACGCCCGGCGCGAAGCCAGGCGTTCCTGCACTACCGTGGAGCGGTGGCTTACGCCGCCGTCGACGCCCGCAGCGCGGCGATGCGCTCTTCCAGCGGCGGGTGGCTCATGAACAGCTTCTTGGCCGTCGAACCGGAAATGCCGAAGGCGGCAATCTGGGTCGGCAGCGTGCTCTGGCCGTGGTTGAGCTGCAGGCGCTCCAGCGCGGCGATCATCTTCTGGCGGCCCGCCAGCGAGGCACCACCCGCATCGGCACGGAACTCGCGGTGGCGCGAGAACCACATCGAGATCATCGTGGCGAACAGGCCGAACACCATCTCCAGCACGAACACGATGATGTAGTAGGCGAAGCCGCGGCCGCCGCCTTCGCGGTTGCCCGACAGCGCGCTGTCGATGATGCCGCCGACCACGCGGGCCAGCACGATCACGAAGGTGTTCAACACGCCCTGCAGCAGTGCCATGGTGATCATGTCACCGTTGGCGACGTGGGCGATCTCGTGGCCCAGCACCGCTTCGGCCTCGTCTTCACTCATGTTGTGCAGCAGGCCGGTGGACACCGCCACCAGCGCGTTGTTGCGGTTGGCACCGGTGGCGAAGGCATTGATCTCCGGGCCGTCATAGACCGCCACCTCGGGCATGCCGATGCCGGCCGCCTTGGCCTGCCGCTCGACGGTGGCCAGCAGCCAGCGCTCAGTCTGGTTGCGCGGCTCGGTGATCACCACCGCACCGGTGGAGCGCTTGGCCATCCACTTGGACAGCAGCAGCGAGATGAAGGAGCCACCGAAGCCGAAGATCGCGGCCATGACCAGCAGGCCACTCATCTGGCTCGGATTGACCCCCAGCAACGACATCACGATGCTGGCGAGGATCAGGACCGCGAAGTTGGTCGCCAGGAACAGGGCAATGCGGGTAAACATGGGAAAATCCGGCTCGGAAGGGGTCGATACCAGTCAATTTGCGGTGTGGTCAGCTTGAATTCAAGCGCCAACCTGACCGACGATTCAGCCAGCATGACCTCCCCCATTTCCTGCGGCCGCTTCGCGCCCTCGCCGACCGGCCTGCTCCACCCCGGATCCCTGCTTGCCGCCTTCGGCAGCTGGCTGCTCGCCCGCCATCACGGCGGCCTGTGGCGGCTGCGCATTGAAGACGTCGATCCGCCGCGCACGGTGCCTGGCGCCGCGGAGGCACAACTGCAGGCGCTGGCCGCCTTCGGCCTCACCCATGACGGCCCGGTCCTGTGGCAGAGCGCGCGCGGGGAGGCCTACCAGGCCGCGCTCGACGTGCTGCTGGCCAGCGATCTGGCCTTTGTCTGCCACTGCAGCCGCAGCGAACTGGCCGCCAGCGGCGGCATCCACCACCGCTGCGTTGCGCGACAGCCACGACCGGACCCTGCCGTCCGCTTCCGCGTGCCACGCGGCAGCATCGTGCACTTCAATGATGGCCTGCGCGGGCCGCAGCACCAGGACGTGCATGCCGAGGTTGGCGACTTCGTGCTGCGCCGTGCAGATGGCTGCTGGGCCTACCAGTTGGCCGTGGTGGTCGATGACGCCGAACAGGGCGTGACCGAAGTGGTGCGCGGCGCCGACCTGCTCGATTCCACCGCGCGGCAGATCCTGCTGCAGCAGGCGCTGGGCCTGGCCGTGCCACGCTACTGGCACCTGCCGCTGCTGCTCGATGCACCGGGGCACAAACTGTCCAAGTCGCTGGCGTCGCTGCCGGTGGACAGCACGCGGCCGGTGCCGGTATTGCGCGCGCTCTGGCAGCTGCTGGGCCAGGCGCCTGCCGCACTGGACGGCGCCGATGAGCGGGATGCGCTGCTGGAGGCTGCGCAACGGGCGTTCGACCCGGCGCGGCTGCCGCGGACCGACATCCTGTTGCCGGCCGGCGCACTTTCCGCGCCGATGTTGCAGAATCCCCCTTCCCCCACCTGATACCCGGACAGTACTCCATGACATCTCGCGTCGCACTGGTCACCGGCGGAACCGGCGGCATCGGTACCGCCATCTGCCAACGCCTGGCCGACCAGGGCCACCGGGTCGCCACCAACTACCGCGACGAGGCCAAGGCCCGCGCCTGGCAGCAGGCGATGACCGAGCGCGGCTACCACGTGGCGATCTTCCCGGGCGATGTCTCCGATCCGGACAGCGCCGAAGCACTCGTGCGCGCCGTCGAGGCCGAGCTGGGCCCGGTCGAGATCCTGGTCAACAACGCCGGCATCACCCGTGACACCACCTTCCACCGCATGCGCGCGGACCAGTGGCACGATGTGATCAACACCAATCTCAACTCGGTGTTCAACGTCACCCGGCCGGTCATCGAGGGCATGCGCCGCCGCGGCTGGGGCCGGGTCATCCAGATCAGCTCGATCAACGGCCTGAAGGGCCAGTACGGCCAGGCCAACTACGCTGCGGCCAAGGCCGGCATGCACGGCTTCACCATCTCGCTGGCCCGCGAGAACGCCGGCTTCGGCATCACTGTCAACACCATTTCGCCCGGCTACGTCGCCACCGACATGGTGATGGCGGTTCCGGAGGACGTGCGCGCCAAGATCATCGCCGACATCCCGACCGGACGCCTCGGCAAGCCGGAAGAAATCGCCTATGGCGTGTCCTTCCTGGTGGCCGAGGAAGCCTCGTGGATCACCGGCAGCAACCTGGACATCAACGGCGGCCACCACATGGGCTGGTGAGCCGCGCAGGGGGGCGCCGCGGCATGCACCGGCGGCCCCTGCCGATGGTCATGCTGCGCAGCACGCAAACCCTTGTTGCGCAACATGATCGCCCCTGAAAGCCAAGCCTGGCGGGGGCTGGAGCGGTTGCAACCGCTGCTGCACTGCGCCATGCTGCGCGTCTACTGTGACGAGTACCGCTTCATGGCTGCGACCCGCATCATCAAGAAGTATCCGAACCGCCGTCTCTACGACACCGAGATCTCCAGCTACATCACCATCGAGGACGTGCGCCAGCTGATCCTGGACGGTGAAGACTTCGAAGTCCGCGACGCCAAGAGCGGCGACGACCTCACTCGATCGGTCCTGCTGCAGATCATCGCCGACCAGGAACAGGACGGCGAACCGATGCTGTCCACCCAGCTGCTGAGCCAGCTGATCCGCTTCTACGGCGATTCCCTGCAGGGCTTCATGGGCAACTATCTGGAGCGCAGCATGCAGGTCTTCCTCGACCAGCAGCAACAGTTCCGCCAGCAGATGGGCAACCTGCTGGGCCAGACCCCGTGGGCGATGATGAACCAGCTGACCGAGCGCAACCTGGAGTTGTGGCAGGAATTCCAGCGCAGCATGGGCAGCGGTTTCGGTGGCCCGCGCCCCGGCGGTACCGGAACGGGAACCGGCACCGGCAACAAGCCCGGCGAACCGGGCACCGGCACCGGCGGCAAGACCCGCCGCTGAACGGCAGCTACGGCTGATACGAAAACGGCGCGCCCCTGGCGCGCCGTTCTGTTTGGCATCGCGCCAACGATGCGTCAGCGTTTCGCCTTGCACCCCGTGCACACGCGCTCGACCTTGTAGCCCTTGGCCTTCAGCTTCTCGACCACGCCATCACTGCCCAGCAGGTGCAGCGTGCCGACCACCACCAGCGTACCGCCCTGCCCGGCCTGCAGGTACGGCTGCAGCTTCGGCACCCAGGCATCGTTGCGCCCGGTGTTGATGCGCTGGTACAGCTGCGGATACTGCTGGCGCATCTCCGCCGCCATCTTGGTCCACAGCAGGCGCTCGTCGCCGCGACGCCATGCATCATGCAGCAGCCGCGCCTGCTCATCGGCCTTGCCGGCCTGGTCCAGCGCTTCGGCCAGCATCTGCCGCTGCTCCTGCACCGTCATCCCGTCAAGCATGCCGATCTGGGTATCGATGTCCTCCAGGCCCGCCGTCTTGCGGCCGGTCTTCTGCGCACGCTCCATGAAGTGGCGGTCCAGGCCTAGCGCCGGGTCCAGGCCCAGTTTCTGCATCTGCCCGACCGAAATGCTCAGGCCGACAAACCAGGCCTTCATGCCCTGCATCTGCGCCAGCGGCAGCTGGTTCTGGGCAGCAAAGGCCTGCAGCTTCTGCCAGGTCGGCGCATCCAGATCACGCTTCAGCTCGCTGCCATCGGTGCGGGTCGCGGCCTGCACCATGCGGCTGGCCAGCTGCGGCGACTGCATGTCTTCCGGCGACAGCTCGAACACCACCCGCTGCGAGGCCTCGAACGCCTGCTCGACATCGGGCGACAGCGGGTAGTCCTGCGGCTTCAGCAGGTGGAACGACCCCAGCAGGTAGACGCGTGCATCGCCCGGGCCGGTGACTTTCCACAACAGCGGTACGGGCGGCTTGGCCGCCGCGGCGGTCGCGGCCGCAGCCGTGGTGCCCGGCGCATCGCGGGCAGTGGCCAGGGGTGCCATCGCGCACGCCGCCATCAGCAGCGCGGCACGGAACAGGTGTTTGATCGGCATGGTCAGCCTTCTCCTTCAGGCAGGTGGTACGCCTTCTCGCCCGCTTCCACGCGCAGATCCAGCCGGTTTTCCGGTGGCGCCAGCGGACAGGTGGCGTAGGCGGTGAACGCGCACGGCGGGTTGTAGGCATGGTTGAAATCGATGCGCACGGTGCCGTCTGCGGCGGGCGCATCGGTATCCAGGTAGCGCCCGGCCGGATAGCTGCCGCGGCCGCTGGTGCGGTCGGCGAAGATCAGGAACAGCGGCTGCCCGGGCGCACCGATCGCTTCCAGCCGCCAGCTGCGACCATCGCGTTCGAACTCGACCGCGCCGGCATTGGGCATCTCGGTGGTCAGGCCGGTGATGTCGACGATCGGCAGGGTCTTGCCCGGCGGGTGCGCGATGAAGCGCGCCTGCACCTGCCAGTCCACGCCGCCCGGCCAGTACTGCAGGCCGGCAAAGTCACGCCGCGCAGGCGCATCGGCATGCTTGACCCGCAGCGCGTCCCGCGGCCCCCGGCGGATGATGCTGAGCTGGCCCTTGCCGCCATCGAAGGCCAGCAGCGTCGGTTGCGCGTCCTTGTCGGTGTCAACGCGGATGCGGCCGCGCACCGGCAGGCCATCATGACTGACATCGACACCGGCTTCAGGCGTGAACCACCACTGCGTCCCTTCGCGACGCAGCAGGCCCAGCTTGTCCGGGCCAACCGTCAGGCGGATGCCGTTGGTAGCGCCGCTGCCAACGAAATGCGATTTGTTCTGCAGCCAGTGCAGGCCCACCAGCGCCGTCCAGCCATCGGGCCGGGTCAGGTCCTGGTAGCGCGCTACACGCCATTGTTGCTGCGCGGCCGCGTAGGCCGGATCTTCAGCGGCCGTCGGCACCGGCGGTGTTGCCGGGCTGCAGGCGGCCAACACCACGGCGGCCAGCAGGCCCGCCATTCCCCGATAACGCATCGATGCTCCCCTCAACGTCCGCGCAGGAACCAGCGGTCGATCTCCGCCAGCGAAAAACGGGCCCAGGTCGGTCGGCCGTGGTTGCACTGGCCGGACCGTTCGGTGATTTCCATGTCGCGCAGCAGCGCGTTCATTTCCGGCAGGGTCAAGCGCCGGTTGGCACGCACCGCGCCGTGGCAGGCCATGGTCGACAGCAGTTCGTCGCGTGCACTGGCCACGCGGCGGCTCTGGCCATGCTCGCGCAGGTCGGTCAGCACGTCGCGCAGCAGCCCTTCCGGTTCGGCATGCGCCAACAATGCCGGAATACTGCGCACGTGCAGCGAACCGGGCCCGGCACGGGTCACCTCGAAGCCGAGCGCCGCCAGGGTTTCAGCTTCGCTCTCGGCGGTGTCGGCCTCGCGCTCGCCCACTGCCAGCGTGATCGGCACCAGCAACGGCTGCGACTGCAGGCCGATGCCATCGTGCGCGTTCTTCAGGCGCTCGTAGCCGATGCGTTCGTGGGCCGCATGCATGTCGACCACGATCAGGCCTTCGGCGTTCTCGGCCAGGATGTAGATGCCATGCAGCTGCGCGATCGCATAGCCCAGCGGCGGCACGCCTGCGTCGGCACTGGTGACCGGCAGTCCGTTCTCGGTCGGCATCGGCGGCAGCGCAGCACCGCGCTCGGCGCCGGCCGGTGCGGCATACAGCGCGGCATAGGCAGCCGGTGCATCGGCCACCTGCAGGCCCAGCGGCTGCTGCGGGCGCCATCCGGAGAATCCGCCACCACCACCTCCCGAGCCGGCACCCGGCGCGGGCCCACGCACCAGCCCGAATCCCGACGCGCCTGCGCTCGATGCCATCGGCATGGCCGTGGCATCCACCGGCTGCGCAGCACCGGCACCGATCTCCTGCGCCGACATGCCGGCGCGGGTATCGGCCAGCGCATCCTTCAGCGTGCGGTAGACGAAATCATGGACCAGCCGCGAATCACGGAAGCGCACTTCGTGCTTGGCAGGGTGCACGTTGACGTCGACGCGGGTCGGATCCAGTTCCAGGAACAGCACATAGGCCGGCTGGCGGCCGTGGTACAGCACATCGCCGTAGGCCATCTTCACTGCGTGGGCGACGCTGCGGTCACGCACCGAGCGACCGTTGACGTACAGGTACTGCTGGTCGGCGCTCGCGCGCGAATAATGCGGCTGCGCGATCCAGCCATGCAGGCGCAGTCCGGCACCGCTGTGGTCCACGCGCACGGCCTGGTTGGCGAAATCCTCGCCCAGCGTTTCGGCAAGGCGTGTATCGGAATACAGATCGCCCGGCTTGTAACGACGCGAGGCCTTGCCGTTGTGCGACACGCGCAGCTCGACATCCGGCCGTGCCAGCGCCAGCGAACGCAGCCACTCTTCGATATGGCCCAGTTCGGTGCGCTCGGCGCGCAGGAACTTGCGCCGCGCCGGCACGTTGTAGAACAGCTCGCGCACTTCCACCGTGGTGCCCGGCGCGTGCGCGCGCGGGGTCACCTCGCCGATCTTGCCGCCTTCGATCTGCAACGCCGAACCGTGCTCGTCATGCGCGCGGCGCGAGGCCAGGGTGAAGCGGCTGACCGAGGCGATCGAAGGCAGCGCTTCACCGCGGAACCCCAGCGTTGCCACCGATTCCAGATCGTCCAGGTCGGCGATCTTGCTGGTGGCGTGGCGCGATACCGCCAGCGGCAGCTGCTCCGGTGCGATGCCGCTGCCATTGTCACGGATGCGGATCAGGCGCACACCGCCCTCTTCCAGATCGATGTCGACGCGGCTGGCGCCGGCATCGATCGCGTTCTCGACCAGTTCCTTGACCACCGACGCGGGCCGTTCGACCACTTCGCCAGCGGCGATCTGGTTGATGAGGATCTCCGGCAACGGCCGGATCGGGCGCGGACCGGGCGCACTCATGGGAGGTGATGGGCAGCAGACTTCATGGGTCGATGATAGCGGAGCTGCCGAGGATAGAGTCGAGCCATGCTCGACTGCGGGCTACCGACAAGGCCCAGTCGAGCGCGGCTCGACTCTACGGAAAGCAGCAACCCGCCTTCGGCGGCTTACTTGCTGCCGCCGGCCATGGTACCGGCCGCGTCGATCTCGGCCTGGGCGCGGGCCGCATACAAGGTCCCCGGCGGCGGCTGGCGGCTGAAGAAGGTGTGCACGCCGTCCAGCACGGCGCCAGCGATCTTGCGCTGGTACGCCGGGTCCATCAGGCGGCGTTCTTCATCCGGATTGGAGATGAACGCGGTTTCCACCAGCATCGCCGGCATGTCCGAGGTGCGCAGCACCGCGAAGTTGGCGCGCTCGATGTTCGGCTTGTGGTTGTTGCCGATCCGCTTCAGGCCGCCCAGCACGTGGCCGGCCGCGTCTTCGGACGCCTTCATGTAGCCGCTCTGCGCCAGGTCCAGCAGCACGTTGGCCAGGGTGCCTTCGGTCTGCTGCAGGCGCACGCCGCCGACCAGGTCGGCCGCGTTTTCCTTGTCCGCCAGCCAGCGGGCGCGCTGCGACGAGGCGCCCTTGGTCGACAGCACGTAGACCGATGAGCCCGTGGCCGAGCGGTTTTCGGCCGCGTCGGCATGGATCGAGATGAAGATGTCCGCCTTGTTCGCACGCGCCTTCTGCGCACGCATCGGCAGCGGAATGAACACGTCGCTGTCGCGCGTCAGGTAGGCCTTCAGGCCCGGCGTGGCGTTAACCTGGCGGGCCAGCTCGCGCGCCACTGCCAGAGTGACATCCTTCTCGCGCTTGCCGGTCGGGCCGATCGCACCCGGGTCCTGGCCGCCGTGTCCGGGATCGATCGCCACCACCAGGTGGCGCATGCCGGCCTGCATGCGGATACGCGACGCATCGCTGGGCATGACAGGACGCGGCGGTTCCACCGGCGTCGGTGCCGGTGTAGGCACGGTGGCCGGCGGCGTGGTCACCACCGCTGCGGTGCGCTGGCCGGCGAGGATCGCGGCCGGCGAGGACGACGGCGTGCTGCTGGCGGTGACACCGGCCGCAGCAACCTGGGCCGGCGCGGTGGTCGGTGCCGGGGTCGGCGTGGCCGGTGCGGCGGCAGTGGCGCTGGCCTGCTGCTGTACCTGTGCGGTCAGCAGGGCCGTGGCACGCGCGGCATCGGTGCGCGACTGCGCGCTCTCGGCCGGAGTCGGTACTGGTGCAGCTCCCGCCGCGGGCGCCTGCGGCTGCCCGGCTGGCGTCGCCGCCGGGCGGCTGCTGGCCAAGGCCGGGCCATCGCCCGGCCATTCGATCACCAGCTTGGATTCATTGCCCTCGCGCTGCATCTGCGGGCGGAACGGCGCCACCGATTCGGCGAGGTCGAAAACGACGCGGAACGTGCCCGGGACCGGCTGTCCGGTACGCACCGCCGTGACCACGCCCTGCGCGGCCGGCATCTTCAGGTTGCGTATGGCGCTGGAGTCGGGGAAATCGACCACCAGGCGGTTCGGGCCGGCCAGCGACAGGGTCTTGTAGCCGCCACTGCCGACCAGCGAGATCTCGGCACGGGTGCCGGTAGCGCCGGTGTTCAGCAGGACCTGTCGGACTTCACCCGCCCACGTACTGACGCTCGCCAGACCCAGTCCGACGGCGGCACAGATGGCGATGAGACGGTTCCCCGGGCGCATGGCTCAGGATTCAATCACCGCGCTGAACGGAATGCAACACTTTTTTCCTTAATAATCCGTAACCTGCCGGTCTTTGTTCTCGTCAGCCGACAGAAATGGCCTGCAAGTCGCCCCCTTGCGGCAACCGTTCCAGCCATTCATGTCCTACGTCGCTGGCCCCAGTGAGACGGACGCGTCGTCCCTGCCCGTCGATCTCCAGCGCCACCACCAGGTCGGTCGGCGGCAGCGCGCCGGCGCCCCGTTCCGGCCATTCGACCAGCCACAGCACCGCGCTGCCCTCGTCCAGGCCGAGGAAATCCAGCTCACCGGCCTGGCCGATGCGATACAGGTCCAGGTGCCACGCCTCGCCGCCACTGGCCAGCGGATAGCGCTCGACCAGGGTGTAGGTGGGGCTGCGGATCGCGCCCTGCACGCCCAGCGCGCGCAGCAGCGCGCGGGCCGTGGTGGACTTGCCGGCACCCAGGTCGCCGCGCAGTTCGATCAGCGCCTGCGGCGGCCGGGTGGCCGCCAGCCACTGCCCGAGCAGTTCGGTGGCGTCGCTGTCGGCAAGGAAGAATTCGGTCATGGGGAGAGGTCCGGGTTGGCCAGTCGCCGCAGCGGCGCCAGCAGATCAGTAGGAAGCAGGCCGCGCGCGCCATCGGCGGCAGCTGCATCGCCCGCCAGCGCATGCAGCAGCGCGCCCGCGGCCGCGGCATCGAAGGCCGCAAGGCCCTGCGCACGCAGGCTGGCGATGATGCCGGTGAGCAGGTCGCCCATGCCTCCCACGGCCATCCCTGGGTTACCGGCAGCGATCAACCGGGGCGTTTGCCCAGGCGCTGCCACGATGCTGCCAGCGCCCTTCAGCACCACCACGGCATGGAAGCGCTCGGCCAGCATGTGCGCACAGGTGTAGCGGTCGGCCTGGATTTCAGCCGTGCTGCAGCCGAGCAGGCGCGCGGCCTCGCCCGGGTGCGGTGTGAGAATGGCATCGGGCAACGCGCGCGGATCCTGCGCCAGCAGGTTCAGGGCATCGGCATCGACCACCAATGGCTTGTTGCTGGCCAGCACCCGCGCAAACAAGGCGCGTGCCCATTCGTCCTGGCCCAGACCGGGCCCGATCGCCACCACCTTCGCCTTGTCCAGCAGCGCCGGCAGCACATCGCCATCTTCCAGTGCATGGGTCATGGCCTCGGGCAACCGGGCCAGCAGTGGACCGACGTGGTCGCGGCGGGTGCCCAGGCTCAACAGCCCCGCACCCGCGCGCAAGGCGGCTTCGGCCGCCATCGCGATGGCACCGCCGCTGCCATGGTTGCCGCCGACGCACAGCACGTGCCCGGATTCGCCCTTGTGGGTATTGGCGCGGCGCGGTGGCAACAGGGCCCGCAACCTCACCTGCGTCCAGTGCTCCGCAGCGGGCACCACGCCTTGCCAGGCCGCCGCGGGCAACAGCAGGGGCGCCAGGACCTTGTGCCCGCAATGATCCAGCGCATCGCCGGAATACAGCCCGCGATGCGCCACGATGAACTGCAGGGTCAGTGCAGCGCGCACTGCTACGCCCGGCACCGCCCCACGGTCGGCATCGACGCCACTGGGAACATCCAGCGCCAGCACCGGCGCAGTCTGCGCGTTGAGCGCGGTAATCAACGCCTGCGCCGTACCCTCCGGCGCGCGATCAAAGCCCAGCCCGAACAGGGCATCGACCCAGACGTCGGCCTCGGGCAGCATGCCGTCGAAATCGGTGATGGTGCCGCCGCCGGACCTGAATTCAGATGCTGCACGCTGTGCCAGCGCGGTCGAGGGCGGCCTGCCCGGCAGGGCGATCACTGTCACCTCGCGCCCGGCCTGCAGCGCGTGACGGGCCAGCACCTGGCCATCGCCCCCATTGTTGCCAGCGCCGACCACCACGCCGATCCGCCGCGCCTGGGGCCAATGCTGCAGCAGGCACTGCCAGGCGGCCTGGCCGGCCTGCGCCATCAGGCCCCAGCCGCCGTCGGCGGCCAACGCCGAGGCCTGCGCATCAAGCGCACGCGCGGCAGCGGAATCGAACAGATCGGCAAGGTTGGCCATGCAGGGATTTTATACTGGTGCACATGTCCCCCGCCCCCACCCCTGTCGATCCGGTCCAGGCCGTGCAGCGCATCCGCGAACTGGCGCGTGCGCATGGCTTCCAGCGCTGCGGCATCGCTGGTATCGAACTGGGCGAGGATGAAGCGCACCTGGCCGACTGGCTGGGCCAGGGCCTGTACGGCACGATGGACTGGATGGCGCGCCACGGCACCTTGCGCGCGCGACCGGCCGAGCTGCTGCCCGGCACCGTGCGCGTGATTTCAGTGGGCATGGACTACAGCCACAAGGACGACACCGAAGCCTGGGCGACCCTGGCCGACCCGGGCCGCGCCTACGTGGCGCGCTACGCGCTGGGCCGCGACTATCACAAGCTGATGCGCAACCGCCTGCAGAAGCTGGCGACGCAGATCAACGACGAAGTAGCGCCACTGGGCTACCGCGTGTTCGTCGATTCCGCCCCCGTGCTGGAACGCGCACTGGCGCGCAACGCCGGCCTCGGCTGGATCGGCAAGCACACCTGCCTGATCGACCGCCATGGCGGCTCATGGTTCTTCATCGGCGAGATCTACATCGACATCCCGTTGCCGATCGACACGCCGGCCACGGCGCACTGCGGCACCTGCACGCGTTGCATCGATGTCTGCCCGACCCAGGCCATCACCGGCCCGCAGCGGCTGGACGCGCGGCGCTGCATTTCCTACCTGACCATCGAGCACGACGGCGCCATTCCCGAAGACATGCGTCCGTTGATCGGCAACCGCATCTACGGCTGCGACGACTGCCAGCTGGTCTGCCCCTGGAACAAGTTCGCCAAGCGCACCGACGAAGCCGATTTCCGCGCGCGCAACAACCTCGATACCGCGCGCCTGGACCAGCTGTTCGCCTGGGACGAGGCCGAGTTCCTGCGCCGCACCGAGGGCAGCCCGATCCGCCGCAGCGGGCACGAGCGCTGGCTGCGCAACATCGCCGTGGCACTGGGCAACGCACCGTCCTCGGCCGAAGCATTGGCCGCGTTGCAGACCCGCGTCGATGATCCCTCGCCGCTGGTGCGTGAACACGTGCAGTGGGCGCTGGGCCAGCACACGGCGCGCTGACGTGCGATCCTGAGCCCCCGCTCCACCCGCAGCACGCCGTTCCCATGCAGCCACGCAACAACGACATTTTCACCCCCAGCCAGCTCAACACCCTGGCCCGCGACCTGCTGGAAGGCAGTTTCCCGGCGATCTGGGTCGAGGCCGAACTGGGCAGCGTGGCGCGTCCTGCCTCCGGTCACCTGTATTTCACCCTGAAGGACGCGCGTGCGCAGCTGCGTGCCGCAATGTTCCGGATGAAGGCGCAGTACCTGAAGTTCGTGCCGCGCGAAGGCATGCGCGTGCTGGTGCGCGGCAAGGTGACCCTGTACGACGCCCGTGGCGAGTACCAGATGGTGCTGGACCACATGGAGGAGGCGGGCGAAGGCGCACTGCGCCGCGCCTTCGAGGAACTGAAGGCACGGCTGGAGGCCGAGGGCCTGTTCGACCCGGCGCGCAAACGGCCACTGCCGGCGCATGTACAACGTCTGGCAGTGATCACCTCGCCGACCGGCGCCGCCGTGCGCGATGTGCTGAGCGTGCTCGGCCGCCGTTTCCCGCTGCTGGAAGTCGACCTGCTGCCGACCCTGGTGCAGGGCAGCAGCGCCGCCGCGCAGATCACCCGCCTGCTGCAGGCGGCCGATGCCAGTGGTCGCTACGACGTGATCCTGCTGACCCGCGGCGGCGGTTCGCTGGAAGACCTGTGGGCCTTCAATGACGAAGCCCTGGCCCGTGCGATCGCCGCCAGCCACACCCCAGTGGTTTCGGCGGTCGGCCACGAAACCGACTTCAGCCTCAGCGACTTCGCCGCCGACCTGCGTGCACCGACGCCTTCGGTGGCAGCTGAACTGCTGGTACCCGACCAGCGCGAACTGGCACTGCGCCTGCGCCGCACGGCCGCGCGCATGGTGCAGCTGCAACGGCATGCGATGCAGCAGGCGATGCAGCGCGCCGACCGCGCCCTGCTGCGCCTGAACGCCCAGAGCCCGCAGGCGCGGCTGGACTTGTTGCGCCGACGCCAGCTGGATCTGGGCCGGCGCCTGCATGCTGCGTTCAACCAGCAGCAGGAGCGCCGCGCCGCGCGCCTGCGTCATGCGGCGGCAGTGCTGCGCGGGCACCATCCGCAGCGCCAGCTCGATGCGATGCAGCGCCGTCTGGCTGCCCTGCGCGGGCGGCCGCAGGCCGCGATGCAGCGCCTGCTGGAGCGCGATGCACTGCGACTGCGCGGACTGGCGCGTTCACTTGAAGCAGTCAGCCCGCTGGCGACCGTGGCGCGTGGCTACAGCATCCTCACCCGCAGCGACGATGGCACGCTGGTACGCCAGATCGATCAGGTAAAGCCAGGTGACGCACTGCAGGCCCGCGTCGGCGACGGTGTGATCGACGTACAGGTCAAGTAAGGGGCGTTCGGCAGGGCTGCGCCCTGCACCTGCGGTAGTGCCGGCCGCTGGCCGACAACCTCAACAGCAACAGCAAAAGCGGCTCTGGATTGCTGATGGTTTGGCGGGGCGGTGTGGCTGTGCAGGACACGCCGTAGACCCCGCTGCGCGGTCCGGCCCAGCCGCCGGCGGCTGTGCGTTCGGGCGCTTGCGAAGCAGTGCTTCGCAAGCAAAGCGCCCTCACCCTTGGGGGCTCGATGGCACCAACGGTCCTGCACAGCCACACCGCCCCCCCCGACAGTTTCCCGGCGACGGATCGGTAGATCCACGCCATGCGTGGATGAATCTCTGTCAGATATCGAATCAATTCGGGGTCAGATCCGTTTTCCGTAGGAAAACGGATCTGACCCCACGCCATTCCGACAGATCGCGAGAATCTGTCGAAGGCGGGGTGGGTCCGGTTGCGGGAGTGTCCGCGGCATGGATGCCGCGGCCAAGCCCCCATGGATGGGTTTACGGCGTCTCCCGCAACTGGCCCCACCCCGCCTACCCACAGGAAACCCGCTTCTGCTTCGGCTGTTGCTGTTGCCTTGGTTCGCAGCGGGTGCAGGGCTGCAAGCCCTGCCGCCTCCCCTACTTTGCCTGCTCGCAGAACTTCTGCCGGTACTCGAGCGCCTTCGGCATCAGCGCCTGCAGGTTCTGGATGCGGGTACCCGGGTTCGGGTGGGTGGAGGCGAACTCCGGCGGCGCCTGGCCGCCACTGGCCTGGCCCATGCGCTGCCACAGCGGCACCGCCTCGCGGGGATCGAAGCAGGCCGCTGCGGCCAGCATCAGCCCCACTTCATCGGCCTGCGTCTCGTGGCTGCGCGCATAGGGCAGCAGGTAGCCGTAGCCCATCGCCGACATCATCATCTGTTGCTGCTGCGCATCCATGCCGCTGGCGGCACCAGCCATCTGCCCGATCTGGGTCAGCTTCTGCTGCGCCATCCGCTGTGCACCATGGCGTAGAAGCGCATGGGCGATCTCATGGCCCATCACCACCGCCATCGCGTCACGCGTACGCGCCACCGGCACCAGGCCGGTGTAGACCGCCATCTTGCCACCCGGCAGGCAGAACGCATTGGCCTGCTCGGACGGGATCACATTCACTTCCCACTGGAAATCCCGCGCGAAATGCGCCGGCTGCACGCCGTGCTCCTGTGCCAGCGCGGTCTCCACCACGTCCACCTTGGCGATCAGGCGCTGGGCGATGTCGCGCACATCACGCGCGATCGGCGCATTCGGATCCATCGGCCGTTCCTGCGACAGGATCTGCTGGTAGGCCTGCAGCCCGAGCGCGGTCTCCTGGCGCGCATCCAGGCTGCTGTCGATCATCACCTTCTCGCCGGTGTAGGGATCGACCGTGCGATTGGAGAACCAGTAGAACACCGCATAGCCCGCTGCCAGCAGCAGCACCCACCAGCGGATGTTGCCGAACAGGCCGCGCCGCTGCGGGCCTTGCGGCGAGCGGGAAAAGGGATCGTTGCGCATCGGTGTCTTCCAGCAGGCCCCGCCGGCCGGCGGGCACGGCGCAATCTTAGTGCGCGGACGCCAGCAGCGGGTGAAGCCCGATGCTCAGATGCCCCGCACCAGACGGAAGCCGATGCGCGCGTTGGTGGTGTCCGAGTCCTGCGATTGCCGCCAGGCCGCACGGGTCTGCTCGGGCGCATTGGCCCAGTTGCCGCCCCGGATCACCCGCGACCGGCAGCCCGGGTTGAACCAGGCGACACCATCGGACGGCGCACGCCGGTAGCTGGCATGCCAGCAGTCGGCCACCCACTCGCTGAGATTGCCAGCCATGTCGTGCAGGCCGAAGGCATTGGCCTGGAAACTGGCCACCGGCGCGGGCCCCCACCAGCCATCGCCATAGCCGACGAAGGCGTTGTGCCAGTGCCGCCCCGAGGGCGAGACATCCTTGCTGCCGGTGAAGTTGCCAGCGCCGGGCGGCGGCGTGCCGGCGTCGCCCCACGGATAACGGCCACTGCTGCCGGCACGCAGCGCGTACTCGAATTCGGCCTCGCTGGGCAGCCGGTAGCTGCGTCCTGTCTGCTCGGACAGCCACGCCGCGTAGTTTTCGGCATCACGCACGCTCACATGCATCACCGGCGAATTGCCCAGTGCGCGCGCGCCATCGTAATCGGAACGCCAGTCCACACCGCTGCGGCGGATGAAATTGCCGCTGCGCTCGTCATAGACCACCGAGTGGCCGCGCCGGGTCGCACGCGGCCGCGCATTGGTCGACTTCACATAGCGCTCGAAATCACTGACCGTGATCTCGGTGATCGCCATCGCAAACCCGCGGTCAAAGCGCACATAATGCGAGGGCCGCTCGGCATCGCTGGCACCGGGCTCGGCATCACCCGCGCCCATCTGGAAGCCACCATGCGGCACCACGATCATCTGCGGGCCGCGCCCGCCATCGCGCATGGCGTCGCTGAACACCTGCCCGGGACGGAAGCTGCCGTAATGGGTGGCCAGGTCGATGCGTTCGCGCAACTGGGCCACCACCGCATCCCCTGGCAAGGCGATGCGCAGGGCCTCGGCCAGCTTCTCGCGCGCCGGCTTCAGGCCCTGTGGCGTCGCCAGTTCGCGCAGGCCATCATCGCGCAGCTGCAGCAGTGCCGCCGCGCGGATCTGTTCGATACGTTCGAAGGCATCGGCAATGGCCGGTGATGAGTCACGGACCTTGCTGGCTTCGGCCAGCCAGGTGCCGGCGCTGGCAAAGTCACGCACCCGCGCCGCGTCCTCGGCACGGCGGATCAGGCCACTCTCGGCCGCCGCCAGGCCCTGCCGTGCCCGGCTGTTGTGTTCATCCAGGGCCAGCGCTTCACGGAAGTTGCCGATCGCTCCGTCACCGTCCTCACCGATCCGCCCCGAACGCAGGTCTTCCTCGCCGGCACGGTTGTAGGCCACCACGCGCTGGGCGAGCTCCACCCGTCCCTGCAGCGCGCGAACCTTCTCATCCTTCGGCGCCAGGGTCAGCAGCACCAGTGCCTGGCGGCTGGCCTCGGCCAGCGCCTCGCGCTGCTGCAGCGGCCGGACCAGCAGGGCATCGGCCTGCTGCTGAAGGCGCTGGCGGGCGCGCTGCAGGCCGTTGCGGGCCTGGCGGTCATCCGGGTCTTCCTCCTGCACCGCCAGCCACAGCGGAACCGCCGCGTCGGCGTCCTCGTACAGGCGCCCTTCGGCGAACGCCTTCTCGGCCGCGCGACGCAGCTGGGCCAGGCTGCGCCCCTGCCGATCGACCCGCGGTGGCGTCCACCGCTGCACATCCTCGGCGGCATCCTCACCGGCGATGGTGACGCTGCCCTGCGCCGCCTCCGGCGTCGCGTCCGCCTGCATGCCTTGCTGCGGCCGTGCGTCTTCGCCAGCAGCCGGTCCCGGCTCCGGCGTCGCCGAGGGCGACGGCGTGCAGCCGGCCAGGGCCAGGGCGGTGCACAGCACGGACGACAGCGGAAAACGCAAGCAGGATCTCCTTCGGCACGGATGCGGACCGACGTTAGGCTATTCTCCCCTGCCTGAGCAAACCCGAGTAGTAGGCCCTGACCCGTGGCAATCTGGATCACCACCCCCGCCGAGCTGGATCCGTACTTCCAGCAGCGTCCGGCCCGCATCGGCCTGGACACCGAATTCATCCGTGAACGCACCTTCTGGCCGCAGTTGGCCCTGGTGCAGATGGCGGTCGGGCAGGACATCCTGCTGATCGACCCCCTGATTCCCGGCATGACCGAGGCGCTGGCGCCGTGGCTGGCCGATGAATCGATCGTCAAGGTGATGCACAGCGCCAGCGAAGACCTGGTCGCCTTCAAGTGGGCCTGCGGCGTGTTGCCACGTCCGCTGTTCGACACCCAGATCGGCGCCTCGCTGGCAGGCATCGGTGGCGGTATGGGCTACCAGAAGCTGGTCGCGGAAATCACCGGCGTGGCGCTGGCCAAGGGCGAAACCCGTTCGGACTGGATGCGCCGCCCGTTGTCCGAATCGCAGCTGCAGTACGCCGCCGACGATGTCGAGCACCTGTTCGCGCTGCATGACGCCATCGATGCCAGGTTGCAGGCGCTGGGCCGCCAGCAGTGGCTGCACGACGACGGCGAGCGCCTGCTGGCCAGCGTCGCCAATGACGAAGACCGTTGGCCGCACCTGGCGATGCGCTCGGCGCAGTTCCTCGACACGGCCGCACAGCATCGGCTGCTGCGTCTGCTGCGCTGGCGCGATGTGCAGGCACGCAGCAGCGACCGCCCGCGCAGCTGGATCCTGGACAACGAACTGGCCGCCACGCTGGCACGCACGCCACCGGCCGATGCCGCCGCACTGGGCAAGCTGTTCGAACAGTTCCCGAAGGCACCGCGCAAGCTCGCGGGCGCTGTGTGGCAGGCGCTGGATACGCCGCTGGCCGATGAGGCCGAAGCACCGCTGGCGCTGCCGGCCAACGACAGCAACAAGCAGGCACTGAAGAAGCTGCAGGACGCGGTTGCCGAGCGCAGCCGCGAACTGGGCCTGCCGGATGGCGTATTGGCCTCACGCAAGCACCTGGAAAGCTATCTGGAACGCCGCCAGTGGCCGGCCGCACTGGCCGGCTGGCGCCAGCAGGAACTGGAATCGCGGCTGCAGGCGCTGCTGCCCGCACGTTGATGGCACAAGGCGCCGGACCACGTCGGCGCCATGCACCTCGAGCCTGCAGGGGCCGTGCTAGGTTTACCGGTACTGACAAGGAGACGTCGATGCAGACCCTCAAGATCGCGACCGCCTGCGCACTGCTGCTAACCACGTTGGGCCTGGCATGCTCTGGGCAGGCCGCACCGCTTTCCTATGCACAGGAAAAGGAGAACACAGCCAAGCTGGTGGACATCATTGACGGTGCCACCCGCGACGGTCTGGTTGCCGTGCTGGTGCCGGCCCCGTATGTCGTGCACAACGGCGGGCCAGGCGTCGGCTCTCCGGTCCCCGGCTTTCATCTGGGCAAGCGCTCGACCGACCTGCCCGGGTTCTCGACGCGGGTGTCCTTCCAGCACAAGGACATTCCCTCCCAGGGCTATGTGCAGCTGTTCAACACCAACGAACTGGAAACCGGCCCGCAGCGGACGGTGTTGATGGACGTGTTCGAGGTGCATCTGATTCCGCCGGGCACCTATCTGCTGAACGGTGCGGAGAACTACCGCCTGAACACCCGCGTGGCCAAGCTGAAGCCGCTGGGGACTACGGACGAAGTATCGAAGGACATCGGCGCCACCCGCCTGGCCGACGTCGATTACCGTTTCTATTCCTGGAAGAAGGTCTGGGTACCACCCGGCGTCCTGACCGATCAGCACTCCCAGCAGGTCTGCATCTCGGTGCATGTGGCCTCCGGCAACTGCGTGGCATGGGGCACCCAGAACTACGAAACCTCGCGCCCGACCGAAGGCTACTGGGATGACAGGATCGTCCCTGAAGACATCCCTGCCGTACGCATCCAGGCGGTCATTGCCAAGGCCCACGCGCCACTGGCCTTCACTGCCCGCGAAGGGCAGATCCTGCTCAGCCCCTTCATTGTTGCCGCCGACGGCGATATCGATTTCAACGCGAACGACTGCGCACCGGTCGACAAGCTGACGGGATGCGCCCTGCGCCGCTTCACGGTGCACTACCAACCCGCGCCGCTGGACGCTGCACGCAAGCACATCGCAATCACCTCGCGCGGCCTCAACGGCAAGCAGCGCAAGGTACTGGAGCGGATGGAGGCGATGCAGCTGCAGGTGCTGGGCCCCAGTGCGCCGTCCGATGCAGCGCTGGGCAAGGGCGTCAGCGCCACGCCGTGAGCACGGATGATGCCGAGCAACGAAAAACGGCGCTCGATGAGCGCCGTTTCCGTTACACGACGGGGTAAGCCTTACCAGTTCATGTTCAACGAGACACCGACGGTGCGCGGTTCGTTGTAGACCGCGGCCATGTAGTTCTCGATCACACCCTTGAGGTTCTTCTCGTTGGTGATGTTGCGCGCGAACAGCGCCACTTCATAGGCACCGTAGTTGCCCGAGTAGCCGATCTTCAGGCCGCCCTCGAAATCACCCTTGGAGTTGAACTCCTTGCTGTCGTACAGCACGAAGCTGGTGTAGCCCTGCTTGTTCCAGTCGGTGGACACGAACATGGTGCCCGCGTCGCTGACCGGGAAGTCGTAGCGGGCGGCCAAGTTGACGTTGTACTTCGGCGCGTTCGGCAGCGGGTTGCCGTCGATCTGCGCGAAGGTGTTGGCACCGACCTTGATGGTCGGGTCATTCACCGTGCACACCACCTTGCCGTTGAGGCCGCAGACCTGCGCGTAGACGCGCTTGTCCTTGATCTCGCTGTGCAGCAGGCTGACGCCGGCGCTCAGGGTCAGGTTCGGGATCGGGCGCAGCTCCATGTCCGCTTCGAAACCGTAGGCCTTGGCCTTGTCGGCATTGAACAGCACGCCGTTGCCGTCCGAATCGTTGCCGTTGAGCTGGATGTCATTGACGGTGTAGGTGAACGCGGTGGCGTTCAGGCGCAGGCGGTTGTCCCACAGGCTGCTCTTCACGCCGGCTTCCCAGGACAGGATGGTCTCGGAATCGGCGGTGGTGAAGTCGGCATTGAACACCGCCGAACGGCCCTGGATGGTCGGGCCGCGGAAGCCGCGTGCGACCTTCGCATAGACGCTCACGTCCGGCGTGATCTGGTACATCGCGCTCAGATCCCAGCTCGGGGTGGTGTCGGACATCTTGACGTCGGTGCGGCCCTTGTAGGTCACCACGCCGGCGGCGGTGTCAGCGGTCTTCAGCAGGCGGGTGTGCTTCTCGTCCTTGGTCTGGCGCAGGCCGGCCGTGACGGTGAACTTGTCGGTGAAGGCGTAGCTCAGCTGGCCGAAACCGGCCCACGAGGTGTTCTTGTTGCGCAGTCGCACCCAGTTGTTCGGGTTGCGGGCCGCACCCTGCAGGAACCACGCACGCTGGTAGAAGTCGGTGGTGTCGCTGCCGTTGAAGTAGAACGCACCGGCCTGCCACTGCAGGGCGCTGTCGTCATGGCTGGCCAGGCGGAATTCCTGGGTCCACTGGTCCAGGTCGCGGATGCGGCCCATCGACTGGCCGTAGCCGTTCGGCACACCGTTCACCGGGAAGTTCACCGCCGCGCCGCCGTCGGTGTCACCACGGCTGTAGCCGGAGGTGGTCTCATAGGCGGTGATCGAGGTGAAGTCGATCGCGCCGAAGTCGTAGCGTGCCTTCACCGAGCCGCCGTAGGTCTTGTAGGCCTGCGGGTTGTTGTCGGCTTCGTCGTAGGCGACCTGGTCGCGCGGCACGTCGGTCTTGTTCGAGCCCTTGGTCAGCGCACCACGCAGGAACAGGGTCGAGGTGCCTTCGTAATCACGGGCGTGGGCCGAGGCCAGGATCGAGAACTGGTCGCTCGGGGTCAGCAGCAGCTGCGCGCGCACGTTGCGGTCATCGAAGCCGCCCATGGCGTTCTTCTTCGGGCTGACCGTGCCGTCAGCGCTCGGGCCCTTGTAGGTGTTGTCGACGTAGTCGTCGCGGTGCTGGTACAGCGCCGACACGCGGAACGAGGCGATGTCGTTGATCGGGCCGCCAAAGCCGCCGTCGATCGACACGCTGTTGTAGGTCGCATAGCTGGCGCTGACGCGGCCGGTGTAGTCCTGGGTCGGCTTCAGCGTGTCGAACTTGATGATGCCGGCGGTGGTGTTGCGGCCGAACAGCGAGCCCTGCGGGCCGCGCAGCACTTCCACCTGGTCCACGTCATAGACCGGGTTGGACTTCAGCACCACGTGCTCCAGCACCACGTCGTCCTGGATGATCGACACCGGCTGCGAGGCACCCAGGTAGAAGTCGATGTTGCCCAGGCCGCGGATATAGAAGCGCGGGAAGATGCGGCCGGTGGTGGTTTCCGCATACAGGCTCGGCACGCGGCCGGACAGCGCCAGCAGGGTGTCGTCGCCGCCGGCGGTGAAGTCGCGCATGCGCTCGCCCTGCACCACGCCCACCGAGACCGGCACTTCCTGCAGGTTCTGCTCGCGGTGCTCGGCGGTCACGGTGATCGTGTCCAGGCCCGTCGGGGTCGGCGCGCTGTCCTGCGCGGCGGCACCAAAGCTGCCGACCAGGGCCAGGCCGGCACAGGCCAGGGCCAGCGGATGGCGGCGGAAGGAAACGAAGGAAGACGACATACCCGACAGGCGGCGGGAATCGGAATGGGAGGGCATGGAATGCTCTGAGGAGGCGTCCGTGCGGCCTGCGCGAGCCGGGCGGCAAAAAGGAGGAGAACTGCGCAAGCCGCCATTATCCCCCAAATTGTTACGATTTCGTTGCGCGGCATCCGGCCCCGACAAACCGGACGGTTTCGGCACAGTGCACGCCTTCATGCCACGCCGTCCGGCACATCCCGGGTCGGCTTGGCAAGGCGCAGCCAGTTGGCTACACTGAAGCCCTGCCGTGGGGCCATAGCTCAGCTGGGAGAGCGCGTCGTTCGCAATGACGAGGTCAGGAGTTCGATCCTCCTTGGCTCCACCACTCATTAAGAAGACCCGCCGATCGTCGCGATCTGCGGGTTTTTTCTTGCATCGATCACGAGTCAGGCAGGTTCCTGATCCCCGTCCTTGCGGCGTGGACCACGCGAATGCGTATCACGCACCTGCTGATCGCGCTGCCCCGGCCGCTGCTTTGCCACGTCCTCCTGCGCCCTGTCCTGACGGCTTTCCTGTACGCCCTGTTTCGGATCGCCAGGGTCTTTGTCGCGCTCGCTCATCGAAGTCTCCTGTGCCGGCGAAGGCCGATCAGGACTTCACGCTAGAGGCTGCGCAGTGATCCGCAGGTCAGGCCCGCGCGAACAGCGTGTGCAGTTCCGCTTGCCGCCGCAGCTCACGGCTCTGCAGAATCCGGACCAACATGCCCAGCCAGTCCGCGATGTCACCTCCCGCCCAGCACGCCGCGCGTACGCTGCCAATGCGCCTCGATCCAGCGGACGGCAGCATCCAGCTCGGCCACCTGACGACGTTGATCTGCCCCACCCTGTCACTGGAGGAGGCGCGCATCGCCTTCGCCACGCTGATGCATGGCGAGCGCGATGCCGGCACCGGCTATCACTGGCTCAGCCTGCACCGGGTCAGTCTGGGCGGTGCGCCCGCCGGCATCAGCCTGTGCTTCCACGGGCAACAGCTCGACATGGTGACGATCGGCGTCGATCTGCCGGGTGCGACACTGGAAGACGGCTGGCCGACCCAGGTCGCGATCGATGCCGAAGTCGCTTTCATGCGTCGCACCTTGGCCACGGCTCTGGGGCGCAAACTGGCAGGTGGCCGCGCCCGGTTCGAGTGGGGCGAGGCATGGGCCCGGTTCGACCCGAAAGGCTTCATGGCCAGCAGCGGTATCCGCTACACGCCGCGCTCATGACGCCGCTCAGGTACGGGTGATCGACACTCCACCTTCAACACGCATCGCGGTACCGGTAACGAAACTGCTTTCATCGCTGGCCAGGAACAGCGCCGCGTTGGCGATCTCCTCCGGCTCGGCCATGCGCTTGAGTGCGTGCAGCGAGCGCACGAAGTCGCGGGCATCGCCGGTGGGTGCGGCCTGCCGGCCCATCTCGGTATCGGTACCGCCAGGCAGCAGCACGTTGCTGCGTACGCCACGCGCGCCGTACTCGGCGGCGATCACCTGGCTCAGGCCGATCAGTCCGGCCTTGCTCGACGCGTAGGCGGCCATACCCGGGAAGCCCACGGTATGGCCGACAAAGGTACCGACAAACACCAGCGAGCCACCCCCGCGTGCCAGCAATGCCGGCAACTGCGCGCGTGCGGCATGGAAGGCGGCGTCGAGATTGGTGGCCATCACCTCGCGCCACGCATCCGCCGGGAACTCTGCTGCCGGCACGCCGGGGCCGAGCATGCCGGCATTGTTGAGCGCGATGTCCAGGCCTCCGAATGACTGTTGGGCCAGATCCACCAGCGCCTGCGCCGTGCCCGGATCAGCCACATCGGCGGCATGCATCACCACCTCGCCGCCGGCGCCACGGATCTGCTCGGCCAGTGCGTGCAGCGGTTGCGGCCGCCGCGCATTGAGCACCAGTTTTGCCCCTTCGGCAGCAAAGCGCAGGGCGCTGGCACGACCAATGCCAGCGCTGGCACCGGTGATGATGGCGATCTTGTTGTTCAGGCGCATGAGGGTGGTACCGGTTGTGGAGTGGCCGCCACGATGCCGCGCCTCCGGCCCACAAACACTCCGTTTCCGGGCCTCGCGGCCAGGTGCAGGAAACGGAGTTTCCGCAGAACCGGCACGTGCCAGAATCCTCCCATGGACAGCACCGCCACCACCGCCCTCGACGCCCGCGTCGAACGGGTCTGCCGCCATCTGCAGGCCAGCCTCGACGAGCCCTCGCTGCAGGAGCTGGCCGACATCGCCGGCTGCAGCCCGACGCGCCTGCATCGCCTGTTCAAACAGGCCACCGGGCTGACCCCCAAGCAGTACGCTGCCGCGCTGCGCGCCGACCGCCTGCGCACCGGGCTCGAACAGCAGGAGCGCATCACCGATGCCTTCCACGATGCCGGCTTCGGCTCCAGCGGGCGCTTCTACGAGAACGCACCGAAGTTGCTGGGCATGACTCCCAAGCAATGGCGCGCAGGTGGTCGCGGCGAAGTCATCCACTTCGCGCTTGCCGAAAGCTCACTGGGCAGCGTGCTGGTGGCCAGCAGCGCCACCGGCGTGGTCGCGATCCTGCTCGGCGACGATCCGGAGGCGCTGCTGCAGTCACTGCAGCAACGCTTCCGCCAGGCCGAACTGGTCGGTGCCGACCACGGCTATGAGCAACTGGTGGCACAGGTGGTGGGCCTGGTCGAGGATCCCTCGCGAGGCGCCACACTGCCGCTGGATATCCGCGGCACCGCCTTCCAGCAGCGGGTATGGCAGGCACTGCAGCAGATTCCGCGCGGCCAGACCGCGTCGTATGCGGATATTGCCGCGCATATCGGTGCACCACGCTCGAGTCGTGCGGTGGCACGTGCCTGCGCGAGCAATCCATTGGCGGTAGCCGTGCCCTGCCACCGCGTGGTGCGCCGCGACGGTGACCTGTCCGGCTATGCCTGGGGCGTTGCGCGCAAGCGCGAACTGCTGCGCCGGGAAAAGGTCGCCAACGGCTGACGCCACCCGATAGCCGCCGACCTTGGTCGGCACACCCACCAAGCACTCAATCCAGCTTCACCACCAGCTTGCCGAAGTTACGCCCCTGCAACAGCCCGAAGAACGCCTCCGGCGCCTTCTCCAGACCTTCCACCACATCCTCGCGGTACTGGATGCGGCCCTCGCGCAGCCACTGCGGCATCTCGCGTTCGAAGTCCGGCCACAGGTGGTTGAAGTCGTGCACGATGAAACCACGCACGGTCAGGCGCTGGCGCAGGATCTGGCTGAACAGTGACGGCAGCCGATCCGGGCCAGGCTGCTCGACGCCCCGCTCGTTGTAGGTAGCGATGGTGCCGCAGACCGGAATGCGGGCGAAGTCGTTGAGCAGCGGCAGCACCGCATCCAGCACATGGCCGCCGACATTCTCGAAGTACACGTCGATGCCCGAAGGCACTGCCGCGCGCAGCTGGTCCGCAAAATCAGCCACGCGATGATCCAGCGCCACGTCCACGCCCAGCGTCTGCAGATAGGCACGCTTGGCCTCGCCACCGGCGATGGCGACCACGCGCGCGCCCTGCAGCTTGGCCAGCTGCGCCACGGTCGCGCCCACCGGCCCGGTCGCGGCGGCTACCACCAACGTCTCGCCCGGCTTCAGACGGGCGATTTCATGCAGGCTGGAATAGGCGGTGAAACCGGGCATGCCATATACCCCCAGCGCCGTACTGAGCGGCAGCCCGGCCGGATCCAGACGACGCCCCAGCGCCTTGGCCGGCAGCACCGCGTGGGTCTGCCAGCCCCCCGGCGCCAGCACCAGCTCGCCTGCGGTTACGCCCTCGGCCTTGGATTGCAGCACCTCGGCCACGGTCTGGCCTTCCATCACCGCCCCTACCGCCACCGGCGCGGCATACGACGGGCCCTCGTCCATGCGTCCTCGCATGTACGGGTCCAACGAAAGGTAGCGGTTGCGCAGCAGCACTTCGCCATCGGCCAGGGCCGGCAGCGCAACCTGTTCCAGGCGGAAATTGGCTGCACTTGGCGCCCCCTGCGGACGCGAGGCAAGCACGATGCGGGACGCGGTGGAGGAATCGGACATGGCCAGGTCTCTGCTGTTGCCAGCATCGGGAAAGGACTGCCGACACTACGCTGCGGCGATCCCCGATGGCGGCCACGAAAACAGCGTTCCATTGCCCGGACCCGCGCGGGTCCGGCGCACCCCCTGCCCTTGCAGCTTTGGCGAACGCGGCGACCTGCTGATTTCCACCGCAGACGACAATCGATGGGGCACGCCCGCCCCACAACGGAGGATCAAGCACTTGCGAGCGCGCAGAGGGCAATGTGAAGAAATCTTGGCAAAACGCTTGCCGAAGGCAGCCGACCTCCGTAATATACGCGTCCTTGGCAGCGACCTCGCTGCAACGAAACATGTGGCCGAGTAGCTCAGTTGGTAGAGCAGGGGATTGAAAATCCCCGTGTCGGCGGTTCGATTCCGTCTTCGGCCACCACTTTCGAAGGCCTGCAGAAATGCGGGTCTTTTTTTTCCGGAAACCGCATTCACCGCGGTCGCCACACAATTTGGCCGAGTAGCTCAGTTGGTAGAGCAGGGGATTGAAAATCCCCGTGTCGGCGGTTCGATTCCGTCTTCGGCCACCATCTTCAGAGACCTGCAGAAATGCAGGTCTTTTTTTATTCGCGCTTCGCGCAAGCGGCGACCACCGTGGCCCGGTTGACGAAACATTTACACCGGCACGGGCCGCGGCACCTACGCTCCAGACTCCTGCCTGGAGCCTGCCGATGCCTCTGCGCCCCGCCCTGCTCACCTGCCTGCTGCTGGCCGCCTTCCCGGTGACCGCCACTGAACCGGTGCGCGCGGTCGAGCACCTGGACATTGATCGCTACGCGGGCCAATGGCACGAGATCGCGCATCTTCCAGTCTCGTTCCAGAAGCAGTGCGTGGGCGACATCACCGCCAACTATGGCCTGCGCCGCGACGGCCGCATCAGCGTCACCAATGCCTGCCGCAAGGGTGACGGCGAGCGCGTGGTCGCCGAAGGCGTGGCACGCCCGGTGGCCGGCCATCCCGGGCAACTGCAGGTGCGCTTCGTCCCCGACTGGCTGAGCTGGGCGCCCCTGGTCTGGGCCGACTACTGGGTGCTGGCGCTGGACCCGGACTATCAATGGGCCCTGGTCGGCGAACCCGGCCGCAAGTATCTGTGGATCCTCTCGCGCCTGCCGGAGATGGAGCGCGATCGGTTCGAACAGTTGAAAGCCAAGGCCGAGTCGATGGGGTACGACCTCGGGCCACTGCGCCTGATGGCCCCGCTGCGCGATCCCGCGGCCGACTGAACCGCTTCGCATCCGGCGCATCGTGCGCGCGCCATCCGGCGTTGTGCATGCCCGACCGCCATCTTCACGCGCTACCCTCTGCGGACGGGTCGCTCCGGGCGATCCATAAAACCATACGCCGTAGTATGCTTACCCCAACGCACCCCCTCCAGAGGACTTGCGCCCATGCTCCACCGCTTCCGTACCGCCTTGATCGTCCTGTGCACCCTCGCCCTTGTTGCCTGCAGCAACGGCATCGTCAAGCGTGTTTCGGAACCGGCGGCCAGCCTGCAGCAGCTGACCGTGCGTGCCGACGGCAACTGGACCGTGGCCCTGCGCCTGCAGAACTTCAGCTCGATGCCGATGACCTTCGATGATGTCTCACTGGCGCTGACCGTCGGCGACAGCGATGCCGGCACCCTGCAGGTCAAGCCCGGCATCTCCATCGGCGGCACCTCCGCCGACGTCATCAATGTCGACCTCGTGCCCAGCTCGACCGCGCGCCTGGTGGTGGCCGACGCGCTGGCCAGCAACCGTACCCTGGCCTACGCCCTGAAGGGAACGGTGGCGGCCACGCCGCAGGAAAAGAAGCAGCGCAGCTTCGACATCAGCAGCCGCAGCACCCTCAACCAGGCCCCCGGCCTGCCCGGCGTGCTGCGCTGAACCCGCCTTTCGTCGCGGCGCCCGGCGCCGCTCCCCTCTGCCCTGATCAAATCGAGACGTACCGATGAGCAGCTACACCGCCCCGCTTTCCGACCTCCGTTTCGCCCTGCACGACGTGCTCAAGGTCGAACCCCTGTTCGCCCGCCTGGGCTTCACCGACGCCACCGCCGACGTGGTCGATGCCGTGCTGGAGGAAGCCGGCCGCTTCAGCGCCACCGTGCTGGCCCCGCTCAACAGCGTCGGCGACGAGATCGGCTGCGTACTCGACCAGGCCACCGGTGAAGTGACCACCCCGCCCGGCTTCAAGCAGGCCTACGACCAGTTCGTCGATGGCGGCTGGACCGGCCTGACCGCCTCGCCGGAGCTGGGCGGCCAGGGCCTGCCGCACACCCTGGGGGTGCCGCTCAACGAAATGATCAACGCCGCCAACCTGGCGTGGGGCAACTTCCCGCTGCTCTCGCACGGCGCCATTGAAGCGCTGAAGCAGCACGGCGAGGCGTGGCAGCACGACGCCTTCCTCAAGCCGCTGATCGAAGGCCGCTGGACCGGCACGATGTGCCTGACCGAGCCGCACTGCGGCACCGACCTGGGCCTGCTCAAGACCAAGGCCGAGCCGAACGCCGACGGCAGCTACTCGATCACCGGCACCAAGATCTTCATCACCGCCGGGGAGCACGACCTGACCGGGAACATCGTGCACCTGGTGCTGGCCAAGCTGCCCGACGCCCCTTCGGGCGCCAAGGGCATCTCGCTGTTCGTCACCCCGAAGTTCAAGGTCGACCGCGATGGCAACGTCGGCGAGCGCAATGCACTGCGCTGTGGCTCGATCGAACACAAGATGGGCATCAAGGGGTCGGTCACCTGCGTGATGAACTTCGATGGTGCGCAGGGTTACCTGGTCGGCCAGCCGCACAAGGGCCTGCAGGCCATGTTCACCATGATGAACACCGCGCGCCTGGGTGTCGGCCTGCAGGGCATCGGCCTGTCCGAGCGCGCCTACCAGAACGCACTGAAGTACAGCCGTGAGCGCCTGCAGTCGCGCGCCCTGAGCGGCGCCAGGTTCCCGGACAAGCCGGCCGACCCGATCCTGGTCCACCCGGACGTGCGTCGCATGCTGCTGACCGTGAAGTCGCTGGTCGAAGGCAGCCGCCTGCTGGCACTGCACGCCGCCACCCTGATCGACATCGCCCACCACGCCGAGGATGCCGCCGAGCGCGAGCGCGCCGACACCCTGGTGAGCTTCCTGACCCCGATCTCCAAGGCCTGCCAGACCGAATGGGGCATCGAGAACACCTACAACGCCCTGCAGTGCTTCGGTGGCCACGGCTACATCCGCGAGCACGGCATGGAGCAGCTGGCCCGAGATGCACGCATCACCACGCTGTATGAAGGCACTACCGGCATCCAGGCGCTGGACCTGATCGGCCGCAAGACCGCATCCAGCCAGGGCGCCGGCCTGAAGCTGATGCTGGCCGAGATCGAAGCCTTCGCCAAGGAACACGAGGGCAACGAAGCGCTGGCCGAGTTCATCGGCCCGCTGCGCGCCAAGGCCGCCGAATGGGGCAAGCTGACGATGGACGTGCTGCAGCGCGCGGCCGCCAATCCCGACGAACTGGGCGCGGCCAGCTACGACTACCTGTTCTATTCGGGTTACGTGGTGCTGGCCTACTGGTGGGCCCGCAGCGTCGCCGCCGCCGATGCCAGCGCGCACGGCGCCGCCTTCGCCCAGAGCAAGCGCGAGACCGCACGGTTCTACTTCGCCCGCGTGCTGCCGCGCACCCTCAGCCACGCCGCCGCGATCCAGGCCGGCGCCGCGCCGCTGATGGCCATGGACGACGAGCGCTTCGGCGCCTGAGCCGGGCTTCGCCCGGCACCCGCGGTAGTGCCGGCCGCTGGCCGGCAACCGCAATAGCAACAGCTGGATCCCGGTGGATGGCGGGGCGGTGTGGGCTGGCAGGACACGCCGTAAACCCCGCTCCGCGGTCCGGCCCAGCCGCTGGCGGCTGTGCGTTCGGGCGCTTGCGAAGCAGTGCTTCGCAAGCAAAGCGCCTTCACCCTTGGGGGCTCGATGGCGCCCTCCATGGCGCCAACGGTCCTGCCAACCCACACCGCCCCGCCTCTGACAGTTCCCCGCGATCTGCGTAGATCCACGCCACGCGTGGATGGAAACCACTGAAATCCATCTGGGGAAAAGCCCCCCTTTGTTAAGGGGGGCGCACCGACAGGTGCGGGGGATAGGAGGAATGCGCGGACCTGAATCATTGCGATTTGGGTTTCGCCCTCCGGGCGATACCCAAATCGCAATGATTCAGGTATAAGCTGTTCTCCCGATGGAGACAGACACTACACGCTTGGGTCTGATCGAAGCCGGAGCTCCGTTTTCTGCTCCGGGCGCCGAAGCATCGCCCAATGCCACGACGCTGCATCGCCCCGGTTCGGTCCGGCTGCTCTCGCTTGATGCCCACGGACGCGTACTGGACTGGATCACCTGGCAGGATGCGGCCTGCCTCTACGCCCGCGAGGCGGTGGCCTGGACGCTCGGCGACCCCTGCCTGCACATCCACGGTGGCACCAACCGTTTCAGCGGCCTGCAGAGCGGCATGGACCTGCACCCGATCATCGCCGCCCGCGGCCACGCCCGCTCCCGTGCGATCGACCCGACGCCGAACCTGACCAACCAGGCCCTTTTCGCCCGCGACGCCCATCTGTGCATGTACTGCGGCCAGCAGTTCAGCCGCCCCACGCTCACCCGCGACCACGTCATGCCGCTGTCCAAGGGCGGCCTGGACTGCTGGGAAAACGTGGTCACCGCCTGCTTCCACTGCAATTCGCGCAAGAGCGACCGCACCCCGCAGCAGGCCGGCATGCCCCTGCTGGCAGTGCCCTACCGGCCCAGCTGGATCGAGCACCTGATCCTGTCCAACCGCAACATCCTGGCCGACCAGATGGCCTTCCTGAAGGCGCAATTGCCCAAGCGCTCGAAACTGAGCACCTGAACGCCTGAAAATGCAACCCTCACCGTCCTGTCACGGACGGCGGCGTTTGCTTGCCCCACCCCCGTTTGAGGGCGAAAATGGGCGTTCAGAAAAAGTGCGAACATGATGATCGACTCTGCCCGCTATCCCCGCCTCGCGCGCATCCAGACGCCGGATGACCTGCGCACGTTCGACGAATCCGAATTGAGGGCGGTTGCCGACGAACTGCGCGCCTATCTCATTGAATCGGTGGGCAAGAGTGGCGGCCACTTCGCCGCCGGCCTGGGCGTGATCGAGCTCACCGTGGCCCTGCACTACCTGTACCAGACACCGCACGACCAGCTGGTCTGGGACGTCGGCCATCAGACTTACCCGCACAAGATCCTGACCGGCCGCCGCGACGAGATCCACACCGTCAAGCAGAAGGACGGCATCGCGCCGTTCCCGAAGCGCGAGGAAAGCGAGTACGACACTTTTGGTGTCGGCCACTCCTCGACCTCGATCTCGGCCGCACTGGGCATGGCCATCGCCCGCCAGTCCGAAGGCGACGACCGCAAGATCGTGGCGGTGATCGGTGACGGCGCGATGACCGCCGGCATGGCGTTCGAAGCGCTGATGCACGCTGGCGGCATGGAGCCGGAGCCGAACCTGCTGGTGATCCTCAACGACAACAACATGTCGATCTCCGAGGCCGTGGGCGGCCTGACCAAGATGCTGGGCCGCGCCACCGGCAGCCGCACGCTCAACGCGCTGCGCGAAGGCGGCAAGAAGATTCTCGGTGACAAGAAGAACAATCCGGCACGCTTCGTGAAACGCTGGGAAGAGCACTGGAAGGGCATGTTCGTGCCTTCCACGATGTTCGAGGAAATGGGCTTCCACTACACCGGCCCGATCGACGGCCACGACATGCCCGCCCTGCTGTCCACGCTGAAGACGCTGCGCGCCTCCAAGGGCCCGAAGCTGCTGCATGTGATGACCACCAAGGGCAAGGGTTACGAGCCGGCCGAGGGCGACCAGATCGGTTACCACGCCGTGGGCCCGTTCGATCCGGACAAGGGCCTGGTGGCCAAGGCCGGTGCCAAGAAGCCGACCTACACCGATGTATTCAGCGACTGGCTGTGCGATGCCGCCGCCGCCGAGCCGCGCCTGTACGGCATCACCCCGGCGATGCGCGAAGGCTCCGGCCTGGTGCGTTTCAGCAAGGAATACCCGCAGCGCTATTTCGACGTGGCGATTGCCGAACAGCATGCGGTCACCCTCGCCGCCGGCATGGCCACACAGGGTGGCAAGCCGGTGGTGGCGATCTACTCGACCTTCCTGCAGCGCGCGTACGACCAGTTGGTACATGACGTGGCCATCCAGGACCTGGACGTGCTGTTCGCGATCGACCGCGCCGGCGTGGTCGGCCCGGACGGTGCGACCCACGCCGGCAACCTCGACCTGAGCTTCCTGCGCTGCGTGCCGAACCTGGTGGTGATGGCACCGTCCAACGAAGCCGAGTGCCGGCAGATGCTAAGCACCGGCCTGCAGCACCCGGGCCCGGCCGCCGTGCGCTACCCGCGCGGCACCGGCACCGGCGTTGCAGCCGGCACCGACCTGTCGACCCTGCCGATCGGCAAGGGCGAACTGCGCCTGCAGGGCAGCCGCATTGCCCTGCTCGCCTTCGGCAGCACCGTGGCCGCCGCCGAGCAGGTCGGCCGCGAACTGGGCCTGAGCGTGGTCAACATGCGTTTCATCAAGCCGCTGGACCGCGAGCTGGTGCTGGCTGTCGCCGCCCAGCACGAGGGCCTGGTGACGATCGAAGACAACGTGGTGGCCGGTGGCGCCGGCTCCGGTGTTGGTGAACTGCTCAATGCCGAAGGCGTGCTGCGGCCGATCCTGCACCTGGGCCTGCCCGACAGCTACCAGCACCATGCCAGCCGCGAAGACCTGCTGGCCGAAGCCGGCATCGACGCGGCCGGCATCCGCGCCGCTGTGCTCAAGCGCTGGCCGCAGCTCGCCGCAGGTACCCCGCCGCTCAGCGCGGCAGGCTGAGGCCGATCACCACCCGGTAGATCCACACAGGGCGCAATGGGTGCGGACAGCGTCCGCACCCTCCAGGCTCGAAACGCGTAGATCCACGCCATGCGTGGATGATGGAATTCCGGGTGCCTGCCTTGGCAGGCACCCGCGCTCAGCCGTAACTGACCGCTTCGACGAATGCGCCGCTGGCTTCCACGCGCACGGCCGCACGCTGACCGGTGTCGACAAAGTGCAGGCGGGCCAGGGTCTCGGCGAAGTCGTAGGCGCGGGCGCCATCGCGGAACTCGATCGGCTCCGGCCGGTCCGGATGCAGCACGCGCCACTGGCGCTGTTCGCATTGCAGGCGGATCAACATGCAGCTCACTCCTTGAGACAGCGTATCGACGGCGGCGGGATGCCCATGCCGGTTATGGCACACGGCACCGCTGGAATTCAGGGCACGCAACGTGCCCTGATCGCAGACAATACGGCGTTCAAAATGTGAGCTGTATCAGATTATTCTGATTTTCATGGGCTGAACCCGTAAAGCTCAGTTCACCTGGAACTGCGCCCGGCAGCCATCACTCACCCAGATGCCGCGGCGATCCCAGCCCCAGCTCTGGCCTTCGATGCAGGCGCTGCGTGAGTCCTGGCGGATCAGGCGCACACCCCGGCGGATGCGCGCATCGCAGTACTCCTGCCGATGTCCATTGGAATGGCAGGTGACCACATCGCCGCCGCCCCATCCGTTGCCATTGCCATTGCCCCAGCCGCCACCATTGCCACCCCAGCCGCCACCGCGGCGATATTCACCGACGAATTCGGCACGGCACCCCTGTGTGACCCAGACGCCGTTGCGCGACTGGCCCCAGGTCTCACCTTCCACACAGGGCGAACCGGACAACTGGCGGATCAACCGCGCGCGGCCGTCCAGGCGGCACTCATTGCTGCGGTTCTTGACCGACTCGCAGCGCACGATGCCGCTGCCATCGCGGCCGCCATAGCGGTCGTCGTCATAGCCGTAGCCATAACTCTGCGCCTGGGCGCCGCCGGCAGCCGCCAGCATCGGCAACAGGGTGCAGGCCAGGGTGCGCCAGGTGAGTGCCTTGCCCATCGAGATCTCCAGATGAATACGATGGCGCAAGCATCCGGGATTCACGGCCCGACGCACAGAGGGATGCGTGATGGCAGTTTTTCCCCCATTCAAACAACTCAACCGTGGCTGACCGGACCGCCGTGAGCTCATGGGCTTCCGTTCGCTGCCCCACTGGCCATGCCACCGGCATTGCCCAGGCGTTCCTCGAACGCATAGGCGAACAGCTCGGCATCATTGCTGATGCCCAGTTTCCTCATCGCCGAAATGCGTTGCCGGCTGATGGTACTGACGGTGCGCCGCAGCTGCCCGGCGATCTCTGTGATCGAAGGCCCCGACACATACAGCCGCAGAACTTCCAGCTCCTTGGGCGACAGTACTGAAAGCGATCGCTCACGCCCGGAGTCCTGCAGGCAGGGCGCCAGCTCGGGGTCCAGGTAGATCCCGCCACTCAGCACGGCATCGACCGCCTTGCGAACGCCATCCACGCCACTGCTTTTGCACACCAGTCCCCGCACACCCGTGCGCATGGCCATGTTCAAGGTCGTGGCATTGGTGACCATCGTGACCAGGATCACCGGCACCTTGGGGTAATTGCGACTCAACGCCTGCAGCATCGACTGGCCATCCGAGCGCCCCCCAGTGGGCATCGAGAAATCAGTCACCACCAGATCAACGACTTCTTCGGCCAGGATCGACATAAGGCTTTCTGCACACCGCGCCTCTGCCACCACGCGATGGCGCCCACCAGCCTCGATCACGATGCGCGTACCAAGCAGGATCAGAGGATGGTCGTCCGCGATGGCAATTCGAGTGAGCATGCTGATTACCCGTAAATAGTCACGCCGCAATGCGCAGCGAAAACCCTAGTAATCATTCCGGGCAACGTCAACTTAACAATGATCCACTGCAATTGATTTCATTCAAGCAGAATCGCCAGCCCGTTTCCATTATTTGCATTCGCGATCATAAACAAACGCCGCGCGTGAACTTTCCCAATAGTTTCATTCCAGAAATCCGGAAAGGCCGCTTACATATCCATCTCCGATTACTCGCTGCGCTGGACACCCCATGGTCCGATTCCGTCGTCAATCGTTTGAGGATCTGCAAGGACCACTTGAACCAACGCCGCTGGCACCGGCAACACTGCCGACGGCAGCATTGCCGTTCGTACAGCAGTTGCGCCTGCACCTAGCAAGCGACAGCATGCCGTCACGGCGGCCGGCCCATGCCGCGATCATCCACGGCGAGGCCACGGTGTGCTGGCTGGATGCCAGGAACGACCGGATGATGACCACTGCGCCAGCGCCGATCACCCTGACGCTGCTGCAGAGGCTGTTGCGCGATGAGGATCCCCCGCTGAGTCTGGTGCCGGTGACCCAGGATGTGTTCATGCAGCGCGCGACAGTGTCCAGCAACATCCCGCTACGCCCGACCTTGTGGAACGTCGGCCTGTCCACGGCTGATCACAACGCGCCGATGCCTACCCTGCACGAGAGCGCGAAGCTGCGCCTTCGTCGCTGGCCGGATTTCCGCATCCTGGCCCATCGGCCGGATCATTTCCGGCTGTGTGCGCTGCTGATCAAGCAAGGCGCATCCGTGCAGGCGTGCTGCGACCTCCTCGACCTGCCGCGCCGTACCGTGCAGTCGTTCTTCAATGCGGCGTTTCTCACCGCCTATGCCTTTCCCGTCGTAGGCGAGGACGCACCCGTGCGCCCCTCGCCCACCGATGGCCTCGTCAACCTGTGGCGACAACTTCGCATCCGCTGGAGTGCATGACCGTGCGTGAGCACAAGATCGTAGTGATGGGCCCACTTGGCGCGGGCAAGTCCACCCTCGTGCAGACCCTGACCCGGGGCAAGGCCGTAGTGACCGAGGCCCGCAATACCGACCCTGCCGTGGGCAAGCAGTACACCACCGTAGCCATGGACTATGGCGACATCGACCTGCCGGGTGGTGACCGCCTGCGCCTGTATGGATCGCCCGGACAGGAGCGCTTCTCGTACATCTGGCCGATCCTGCTGGCCGGTGCCGAAGGCGCCATCGTCCTGATCGATGGCAGCGCCAGCAAGGACAGTACGCTGGCGGGGCAGCACCTGAAGGCCATCGCAGACAACGCGCCGGGCCTGCCCGTGGTCATCGGTTTCACCCGGTGCGGCAGCACCGATGACCCGGTACAGCCGCACTGGCAGGACTGGTTGCAGGACCACGCACCGCACCTGCCGGCGTTGCCGCTGGACCCACGCGACATGGCGCAGGCCATCACCACGATGGATCTGCTGATGAGCCAGATCGAATGCAATGCCATGGCGGTCACCCATGAATGACATCGGCCACGCTTCGGCACTGGATGCCCTGGCACGCGACGTCACCGGCATCCAGGCCCTCGTCGTTGCCAGCACCGATGGTTTTGCACTGGCCCAGGCCGGCCCGCAAGGCCATGTCGCCGATCGTCTGGCCGCGATGACCAGTTCGATGCTCGGCCTGGCCAGCGCGCTGGGCCACGAACTGCACTTTGGCGAACTCGACACACTCATCCTCGATGCCGCCAACGGCAAAGTACTCATGCTCGCCATTCCAGGAAAGCAACCGCGCCTGCTGATGACCGCATGCGACCACAGCTGCGTCATCGGCAACGTGCTGTGGCATGCCAAGCAGTGCGTGCGTGCCCTGGCCGACAACCCGAACTGATGCATGCCTCTCTCACTGATCAGACGGCTCTTCAACTCCTCACACCCGCAACGGACCACTGAAATGAATATCGCCATCAACAAATGCCTGGACACGCTCATGCAGATCAACGGCGCACAAGCCGTTGCCCTGGTCGATTACGAAAGCGGCATGCTGCTGGGTGAAGCCGGCTCAGGCGTGGACATGGAACTGGCGGCCGCTGGAAACACCGAGGTGCTCCGCGCCAAGATGAAAACGGCCGAAGCGCTGAAACTCAACGACAACATCGAAGACATGCTGATCACCCTGGGTCGTGCGTACCACGTGCTGCGCCCGGTGTCGGCCAAGAAGGGCCTGTTCTTCTATGTGGTGCTGGATCGGCAGAAGGCCAATCTTGCTCTCGCCCGGCGCATGGTGCTGGACGTGGAAAGCTCGCTGGCGCTGTAGCGCACGACAACGATAGCCAGGGGATGCGAATGCCGGGGCCGCTCTGGGGAGAGCGGCCCCGGCCTGCAGTTGCACCGCGCGCCCTTCTCGACAACGGGAGCTGCCCTCCATGCGCCCTCGAGCAACCACACAGGCGGCACGTCGCCCACGCCACTACCGGCCTTGGGCGTCGGTCTGCATCGTCGCCGGACTGACCGCCATCTACGCGCTACTGCTGTGTGCGCCCTCGGCAGATGACGCTACCGGCTGCACCCGGCCGTGCGACGCGGCCAGCGTGCTGGGCGCCGCCATCGCCGCCGTGGAAAACAGTTACGCCGAAGGTGATCTCACCTTGACCGACCATCACCTTGGCCTGCCTGCCAGCGCTGCGCATTGCGCTCACCTGCGCGCCTCGCTCCCCGACACCGGCCGCGCAGTGCTGACCTGTGATCTGCGCCAGGACGGCCGCCTGCAATGGTGGCGAACCCCTGCCGGAGAATGGCGATGCAATGCAGGCATGGCCGATGTGGTTGCAGTGCCTGCGCCATGCCCCGCGGAATTGCGGCGCACTTTCTGATTATTCGTAAAACAATCGCGCAACCATTCAATAGATTCGATTTTACCAATTCTTGAATATACCCACTGCCGTGCACGTGATTTCCTATGACTGCGCCACGAATACTTGTTTCGGGGCCAGACCAACGAAACCACCACGCTACAGAGGATTATCATGAATACCGCAATCGACCGCACACGCCACGCAGGCAAAAGCGCATCCCGGCAGAAGGGCTTTTCCCTTATTGAACTCATGGTGGTGGTGGCGATCATCGGGATTCTGGGGATGATTGCCCTGCCGCAGTATCAGCGGTTCTCGGCCAAGGCAAAGCTGGCCGCTGCCCTCGCTGAAGTCGCTGGTGGAAAAGTCGGCGTTGAATCACTCCTCGCCGAAGGCAGCGAGATCACCACGCCGGCATCGATTGGCCTGCCCGAGTCAAGCTCCCGCTGTGACGGGATTACGGTGACGAGCAATGTCACGAACGGAGAAACGAGCATTGGCTGCTTCCTCAAGAGCGATGCCACGTTTGGCACTGGCTGGCTGAAGTTGGATCGCGGCTGGGAAGGCAACTGGGTCTGCAGCAGCGACATACCGGACCAGAGCCTGCTTCCCCAAGGCTGCCAGGCCTGATCGCTGACGCAAGTCACTGCGCGGACTGCCCAACCTGCCACAGTCGCATGCGCCTTTCCATTGCGTGCGCCAGCCACGATTCAAAGTTGATTTCCTCATGGAGGAACCTATGAAAAATAAAATCTCAAGGGCCGGCCACGCGGGGAGGCGTACACATCGGCAACGAGGGTTTTCTCTGGTCGAACTCATGGCGGTCGTAGCCATCATTGCAGTTCTTTCCCTGATAGCGGTCCCGCAATACAAGAAGTTCTCTACCAAAGCCAAGCTGGCGGCGGCGTTGGCCGAGCTGGCCGGCGGGAAGGCAGGAGTAGAGGCGTGGCTGGCCGAACGCGGTGATCTACATGGCTCGGACAATCGCAAGCTGGGACTGCCGGAGAGCAGTGAGCGCTGTGAAACCATTACAACAATGATTGCTCCGGACGGCGACCTGGAAATCAATTGCCTGCTGCGATCCGATGCTGGCTACAACCTGGGCACATGGCGTGGCAACCTGACGCTGATCAGGGATTCGGACAACCATGAATGGCGCTGCTGGACTGCCATCCCCTACTACGACCTCCTGCCCAAAGGCTGTGGCCCCGACAATCCATAGCCTGCTATGCAGATACTTCAAGCTGTTCACGCTTTCCCGCTCCAGTCAGGCAGTGCCGCCTGCGAAAGCCGGCCATCTCCCCTCCCCTCCCTCGTCATCGCCGATGCAAACCCCTGGATCCGACGCGAACTGATACGCAGACTCCAGTCTCATCTGGACGGCAAAACCCTCGGCGAAGCGCGCTCGCCCGCAGACGTTCTGACCCAGATCGCCAGCCCGCGCTGCAACGTACTGATCATCGATCCCTGCATGCCGACTGTGGGCCAGGCCGACGGCATGCCACTGCTGCGCCGCATCTGCTGCCTGCGCAGGGATCTGCTCATCCTCGTGCTGGCCCAACAGCCCTTGCGCGTACTGCAGGATCGCGCCCTGCCGGCACAGATCGGTCATGTCTATGCCAAGACGGTGAATCCGTCGTGGCTGTGCCATGTCGTAAGCCAGGCACTGCGCGGGGGATCCTCCGGCGTTACGCCACCGGCGCAGGACGCAGGCCGGTAACCGGCCCCGAGGCGGTTGCCATCGCCTCGAAATGCACGGCATCCACGCTGCTGCCCAGCGCCTCCACGCGCACCGTGCTGCCCTGGCCGGTCCGGCGATGGTGGGCGCTGGCCAGGCCAACCGCGGCATCGAACGCTGCGGCCCCGGAGTTGAATGCTTCGGCGACGCCTGCGGCCGGGTCCAACAGGGACCACTGCGCGGCACTGCACTTGACGGTAATGACCATGGGACGCTCCTTCTGGGATAGGCGCAGGGGGCACCAGAGCCTCTGCTGATGCCGTCACCCTAGCCATGCCATCAGGGTGGTCCCATCAGAAAAGTACGAAAAGTCCGCGCCAGTGCGTCAGAACCCCACCCTCATCACATCCCTGAGTCCGTTTAGCTCGTTCATTCCGTGATCCTTGTCACGGAGTCAGCTGGGCTTCACACTACCATCATCAACAGGGGCCCCTTCCACATGCGCACCTTCTTCTCGCACCAGCGTTCGACGTTGCTGAAGTTCTATTTCGTGGCCAGCTATCTGATTCTGATCGAAGAGTTGGTCCGCGCCGCCGTGCATTGAGCGCTTGCTAACGGGCTATTTGCGACAGAATATGTTGCTTTACGCACGGAGCTCGCGCATGAAGGTGCTTCTTCTGATTCCAGCGCTGCTGGTTCTGGCCGCATGCGCGAGCCCGGACAATGCAGCCCCACGTGCCGACGGCAAGCCTTCGACCACCACGCCGAGGGTAGGCGGCGATCGCGACGCGCATGGCTGCATCGGCTCGGCCGGCTACCAGTGGTGCGAGCACAGCCAGCGCTGCGAGCGGCCCTGGGAGCTGGCACAGGCACACGGCCTGGCCAACAGCGCCGAGGCGATCGACGCGTACTGCGCCACGCCCGCCAGCCCGGCGCGCAAGTGAGCACGACCCGTCATGGCTGAGCTGAGTCCCCTGCCCGACCTCGCCCGTGGCCGGTATCGCCACTTCAAGGGCGGCGAGTACGAAGTGATCGACATCGTCCGCAGCAGCGAGACGCTGGAACCATTGGTGCTGTACCGCGCACTCTACGGCGAAGGTGGCCTGTGGGTACGCCCCTACCCGATGTTCGTCGAGCAGGTCCCAGGCAAACACGGCCCGCAGGCGCGTTTCGCACGCATCGACGATTGATCCGGCTCCCACCGGGCGGTGGCCGATGGTCGCGCCGGTGACGCGATCCGGCTGCGCTACAAATCATACCGTCCAGTCGGTTTCTTCCCATCATGTCCCCGCCCCCTCCCCGCTCGCGGCGCAAAGCACCCGACAGCGTGCGCCAGTCATTGCTGCACGCCACCATCGCCGTGATTGGCCAGAACGGGCTGGCGGCACTGACCGTGCAGGATGTCGCGCGCGTGGCCGGGGTCAGCAAGGGCGCGTTGTTCCACCATTTCAGCAGCAAGCAGGCGCTGGTCGATGAAGCCATCGGCGCACTCATCGGCGAGTTCGAGGCGCGTGTGCGCACGCTCCTGCAGGACGGCACGCCCGGCCACGGCTGCTTCAGCCGCGCCTATGTGCGGGCCAACTTCGAGCACCTGCTGCAGCAGGAACAGGACAACGACGTCGGCCTGACCCTGGGCAACCTGATGGAGCCGGCCCTGCTGGCGCACTGGCGCGACTGGAAGCGCGCGATGCTGGCCGAGTTCCCCGGCGAAGCCGGCGATCCGCGCCTGTACGCGGCACGCTGCGCGGCCGATGGCTATTGGGCCACCGCCTATGGTCGGCCGCTGGACGAAGCAGAGCGCCTCAATGCGCTGGCGATGGCCGAGCAGGCCCTCAAGCTGTGCGACCCGCAGTGACCCGGAGCCCGCGATGAACCCCTATATCTACCTGGCCGCCGCCATCGTGCTGGAAGTGATTGCCACGTCGCTGCTGAAGGCCTCGGACGGCATGAGCCGGCTGTGGCCGACACTGGGCGCGCTGGTCGGCTACGGGCTGTGCTTCTACCTGCTGTCGGTCACCATGAAGTCGGTGCCGACCGGCATCGCCTATGCGATCTGGTCCGGCGTCGGCATCGTGCTGATCTCGCTGATCGGCCTGGTGGTGTTCAAGCAGCGGCTGGATGCAGCTGCGCTGGCCGGCATCGCGCTGATCTGCGCCGGCGTGCTGGTGATCAACCTGTTCTCGCGCAGCAGCGCGCACTGAACACGCTGCTGCGCGGCAGGTGCTAGCTGACCTTCTTCGCCACGCTCATGCCGATCAGGAACAGCACCACGGCAATGATGATGCCGGCCCAGAACAGGAACTTGGCGATGCCCACAGCGGCACCGGCGATGCCGCCGAAGCCCAGCACGCCGGCGATGATGCCGATGATGGCGAAAATGATGGCCCACTTGATCATGTCAGTCCTTACCCCGCAGGGAACGCAAACGGTGTGATCAGGCTAGGCCGCAGCCGATGCGGCAGTCGTGAAAAGGCCGCGTGTGCGGCGTGAATCAGCGCGGCCGGAAGCGCAGCAGCGCCACCGCGAAGGCCAGGAACACGCTTCCCACCAGCCGCTCGAACCAGCGCCGTGCGAATGGCTTTGCAAGCCAACGACGCAGGCCGTGGCCACCGGCGGCGTACATCACGTACCAGAACAGTTCGCAGGCCGCGAAGGTCGCCACCAGCACGCTGTACTGCATGGCCTGGCTACGCGACGGATCAACGAACTGCGGCAGGAACGCCGCAGCGAACAACAACAGCTTGGGGTTGCTCAGGCCAACCCACAGGCCGCCACGGAATACCATCGCTGCGCCATGTACCGGCGCCAGTGTGACCTCGGCAGCATCGGCCACCGCGGGTGCCGGGCGGCAGCTGTCACGCCACGCCTTGATGCCAAGCCAGGCCAGGTAGGCCACACCGAGATAGCGCAGCACTTCGAACAGCATCGGCGAGGAGTGCAGCAACGCGCTCAGGCCCGCAGCGGATGCGGCCAGCACCAGCAGCATCGCCAGCAGGCAGCCGGCCATGGCCGGCACGCTGCCACGGAACCCCAGCCCGACGCTGCGCCCGAGGATGTGCAGCATGTTCGGCCCGGGCGTCCCGCACAGCACGAAGACCGTGGCCAGGAACCACCACCAGGTATGCAGGGCCATTGCCGGTTTCCACTTCAGAAGACGGCACCAGCATAGGGCACCCATGCAGGACGCGGCACATACAGCGGGCGGTGGATGCGACGGTTACAGATGCCGGCGCCCGTGCACGGCAGCGCCACTGCCATCTGTGCTGCAATGGCCGTCTCTGGCTTGGAGCAGTGCATGAAGACCCTTGGCCTGATCGGCGGCATGAGCTGGGAAAGCTCGGCGCAGTACTACCGGCTCATCAACGAGGCGGTGCGGCATCGCCTCGGTGGCGCGCATTCGGCGCAACTGCTGCTGTGGTCGGTGGATTTCGCCGGCATCAAGCAGCTGCAGCACGACGGCCAATGGGATCTGCTGGGCAACCACATGCTGGATGCTGCACGGCGGCTGCAGGCCGGTGGCGCCGAGCTGCTGGTGATCTGCACCAACACCATGCACACGCTGGCCGGCCGGATCGAAGCCGGATGCCCGCTGCCCCTGCTGCATATCGCCGACCCGACCGCCGCGGCGATCCTGCAGGCCGGCATCCGCAAGGTGGGACTGCTCGGCACCGCCTTCACCATGGAGCAGGCGTTCTACCGCGACCGGCTGCAGGACCGCTTCGGGCTGGAGGTACTGGTTCCGGAGGCCGATGATCGCCGCAGCGTGCACGACATCATCTACCAGGAGCTGATCTGCGGCGTGGTCAGCGAGCATTCGCGGCAGGCGTACGCCGGCGTGATCGCGCGCCTGGTTGCACGCGGCGCCGAAGCGATCATCCTCGGCTGTACCGAAATCATGTTGCTGGTCCGCGCCGAGGACAGCCCGGTGCCGCTGTTCGACACCACCACCCTGCACGCCCTGGCGGCGGTGGATGCGGCACTGGCCTGACCCTGCGCGCTGTCAGTCTTCGCCCTGCACTTCCAGTGCGGTGATCAACCAGTCGACCACGGCCTGCGAATCACACAGGAAGAAGATGGCATCGCCCGAACGCGCCTCGGTCAGCAGCCGATAGACGGTAATCGCCACTGCCGACTGGTTGGCGATGAACACCTCCGGGCTGCGCGGTCCCTCGCTGTGGCCGGCCACGGCATGCAGCGCCTTGCGCGCAGCCACGGTGGCGGGCGGGTCCGCGCTGCGGGCCAGTTCCGGCCCGCGCAGGCCCCACGCAATGAACACATGCTTGCCCTTGAACGTGGTGTCCAGGACACGCACCTGCCCGGCCTCTGCGCCAGCCGAGCGATGAATGACGGTACTGCTGATCAACGCAACCCCCTGTGGTCGTCGTGGTCCGCGCATCCTCCTCCACACGCCGGCTGCACGCCAGTGACGGCAGCCACAGGCTGGGCCGGCAAGCGTGGGAGAGATGTAAGAAGGTGTAAGCCGATGCGATCGGATGTGCCGCGATGATAAGGGATGTAAGGCTCTGCATGGGCCGGTGCACACTACTAAATCCCCACTGAGCCAACGCCGGAACGATCCGTTCCGATGGCCCCGGGCTGGTCCATTCTTGCGGCCCATTCCCCTGCCGAGGCCCCCCATGACCCATCGCCTGCTGCTGCCGGTTGCCCTCCCCACCCTGGCCCTGCTGCTGGCCGCCACCACGGTGGCCGCCCAGGATTACGACAGCGATCCCATTGCGCCGCTGCGCTGCGAATCGCAGTTCAACAAGACCCAGCAGTGCCCGATCGAAGGCCGCATGCGCCTGGCCAGGCAGCTGTCGGTCACCCGCTGCGTAGAGGACCAGAACTGGGGCCAGAGCCGCCGCATGCTCCGGGTCACCGACGGCTGTCGCGCCGAGTTCGTGGCCGACGGACAGGGACGCGAACGCTGGCCGGGGCGCGGCCGTGACCGTGACCGTGACCGCGATGACGATGGCGAGCGCCTGGTCTGCGAGTCCTACGAGCAGAAGGACAAGGAATGCCGCATCCGTGTGCGCCACGAGGTACGCCTGGTCAAGCAGAAGTCGGTGACACCGTGCGTCGAGGATCGCAACTGGGGCTGGGACCGCCGCGGCGTGTGGGTCAGCGACGGCTGCCGTGCCGAGTTCCGTGTGTATTGACTGCCGACCACACGCTGGCTGTGGCGGATGCGCAGACACGGCCGACGCGATCGATAGACTGGGCGCACCCAGCCCAGGAGCCTTCGATGGTGCCGCCCGATCCCTCCTCGACGATGTTGCACATCCGCGAGGCAATGCCCGCCGACGTTTCCGCGTTGATCGCGCTCGACAGCGTTGCGGTCCACGATCCGCAACGCGCACGGCAGATCAGCGACTGGCAGGCCAATGGTGGCATGCACGTGGCCGAATGGGCCGGTCAGCTGGCCGGTTACCTGGTCATCCACCATCACTTCTTCGGCGAAGCCTTCGTCGAGATGCTGATGGTGGCGCGCGAACAACGCAGCCAGGGCGTCGGCGCCGCCCTGCTGCGCCATGCCATCGCGCTGCACGGCCACGGCAGGCTGTTCACTTCGACCAATGCTTCCAATACCGGCATGCAACGCCTGCTCGCCGCTTCGGGTTTCATCGACAGCGGCATCGTGCACGGATTGGACGAAGGCGATTCGGAGCTGCTCTACCGCTTTGCCGGCAGCTGATCGAGATACGTGGTCACCTTTGCATCCAGCAGGTCCATCAACAGCGGATCCATGCAGCGATAGTCGTCGGGGATATCCAGGCAATGCAGGCGCTTGTATTCCAGCAGGCGCGCATAGGCGGCCTGCAGGCGATGCTGGTGCTTGGCCTCCATCACGAAGATGACATCGGCCCAGCGGATATCCGCCGGGCCGATGGGGCGTCGTGCATGCGGACTGGTGCCGGCCGACAGCGCAGCGAAGCCGGGTCGCCGTCGCCACATGGCTTCGGCGGTCGGGCTGCGCAGCTGGTTGCGGCTGCAGACGAACAGCAGGTTGATCATTCCTGTTCCTGCAGTTGGCGGGCGCTGAGGACCGGATAGGTGAAGCCCAGCTGGCGTGCGCGCGCGAGCTTGGCATCGCGCGTATACAGCAGCTTCCAGTTCTTCTCGGGCTTGTAGCTGTAGGCGGTCGTGGCGCGGTCGCCACCACGGTTGCGAGCCTGGCTGCGACGCCAGGCACGGCTTCTTGCAGAATCCATGATGTGTTCTCGTGAGTACCGGGTTCAGCAGCCGCGGTAGTACGAGTGGCGCGCAGCATACACCGCACGCACAAAAAAGCCCACGCATCGCTGCGCGGGCTTCTTGATTCATCACAGTGGTCGGGACGGCCGGATTCGAACCGACGACCCTCTGCCCCCCAGGCAGATGCGCTACCAGGCTGCGCTACGCCCCGACTGATGCTGCGATGTGCCCGCCACTGCGGCGGGCCGTGAAGTATAGCGGATTACGATGGAAATGGGATCAGCGGCGCAGCAACTGCAGCACTTCTTCCAGCTCCATGCGCACCTGCTTGATGATCTGGTTGCTCAGCGCCGATTCCTCGCGGGCATCGGGGCCGTCCAGACGCAGGCGTGCACCACCGATCGTGTAGCCCTGTTCGTACAGCAGGCTGCGGATCTGCCGCACCATCAGCACGTCGTGGCGCTGGTAGTAGCGGCGGTTGCCTCGGCGCTTGGCCGGCTCAAGGCTGGGAAACTCGGTTTCCCAGTAGCGCAGGACATGCGGCTTGACGTCGCACAGCTCGCTGACTTCACCGATGGTGAAGTAGCGCTTGGCCGGGATCGGCGGTAGTTCGCGGTTACTGCCCGGATCCAGCATAAGCTTCCACCCTCTCCTTGAGCTTCTGGCCCGGACGGAAGGTGACCACCGTACGGGCGGAAATCGGAATTTCCTCGCCGGTCTTGGGGTTGCGACCCGGGCGCTGGTTCTTGCGCCGCAGATCGAAATTGCCGAAGCCCGACAGCTTCACCTGACGTCCCTGTTCCAATGCTTCACGCAGCACATCGAAAAACGCGTCGACGAATTCCTTGGCTTCCCGCTTGTTCAGACCGACTTCGTCGAACAGCTTTTCCGCCATCTCCGCCTTGGTCAATGCCATTGCCTGCTACCCCCGAGTGCTGCCCGCTCAGCCGCGGATCCGGGCGTGGTGTTCACGCTCGATGGCAGTGACCGCCTCGGCCACCACCGCATCCACGTCGCGGTCCGTCAGAGTGCGCGACTTGTCCTGCAAAATCAAGCCCATAGCGAGACTCTTGAATCCCGGCTCGACGCCCTGGCCGACGTAACGGTCGAACAGGTTCAGGTCGCGCAGCAGCGGGCCGGCGGCCTGGCGGACGGTGGCCGCCAGATCGGCCCAGGCCACCTGTTCAGGCACCAGGAACGCCAGGTCGCGACGCACCGCCGGGAAGCGCGACAGCTCGCCGGCGCGCGGCAGTCGGCGGGCCGTCAGCGGCTCCAGGTCCAGCTCGAAGGCGTAGACGTCGGCTTCGATATCCATCGCCCGGGTCAGGCGCGGGTGGATCTGGCCGATCCAGCCGATCGCCACGCCATCGCGGTACACCTCGGCCGAACGCGCCGGGTGGCCGTAGGCGCGGACGGACGGGCGGAACTCCAGCTGCGCGCCACTGGCGGCCGCCAGCGACTCCAGGTCGCCCTTCAGGTCATGGAAGTCGACCTTGCGGGTCGGCAGGCCCCACTGCACCGCCTGCGCCTCACCGCAGACCGCAGCGGCCACGCGCGGGGTTTCCAGCGGTGCCGGCTGGCCGTCTCCGGCCTGCTGGGCGAACACGCGGCCGAGCTCGAACAGGCGCACACGGCCCAACTGGCGGGCGGCGTTGCGGCCCAACGTGGCGACCAGGCCCGGCAGCAGCGACGGGCGCATCACCGCCAGTTCGGCCGACAGCGGGTTGGCCAGCGGCACCAGGCCGTCGCGCAGCTGCCACTGGGTCAGCAGCGCGTCGTCGACGAAGGCGAAATTGACGGTTTCCTGCTGGTCACGGGCGATCAGCTGGCGGCGCACGCTCAGCGCGTCCAGCTGGGTCTCGCTCGGCATCGCCACGCGCGAGGCACCGCCCGGCAGCGTGGTCGGGATCTGCTCGTAACCGTGGATGCGGGCCAGCTCTTCGATCAGGTCTTCTTCGATGGCGATGTCGAAGCGGCGGCTCGGCGCGACCACCTGCCAGCCGTCGGCGGCGGCGACCACGTCCATGCCCAGCGCGCGCAGGATGCGCTCGACTTCCGCATCGTCGATGGTGATGCCGAGCACGCGGGTGATGCGGGCGCGGCGCAGCACGATGGTCGCTGGCTGCGGCAGATCGGCTTCACGCACGGCCTCGGTGACCGGTGCCGGGGTACCGCCGGCCAGGTCCAGCACCAGGCGGGTGGCGTACTCGATCGCGGTGCGCGGCAGCGCCGGATCGACGCCGCGCTCGAAGCGATGGCCGGCATCGGTGTGCAGGCCCAGCTTGCGGCCACGACCCATGATCGCGGCCGGCGCGAAGTGCGCGGCTTCCAGGAACACGGCGGTGGTCGCGTCGGTGACGCGGGTGTCGAAGCCGCCCATCAGGCCGGCCAGGCCGACCGCGCGGTCAGCGTCGGTGACCACCAGGAAGCTGTCGTCCAGCGCAGCATCGCGGCCGTCCAGCAGCTTCAGCGTCTCGCCCGCGCGCGAACGGCGCACGGCGATGCTGCCCTGCAGGGTGCCCAGGTCGTAGGCGTGCATCGGCTGGCCCAGCTCCAGCATCACATACTGGGTGATGTCGACCAGCAGCGAGACTGGACGCACGCCACTGCGGCGCAGGCGCTCGGCCATCCACAACGGGGTCTTGGCGGCAGCATTGACGCCTTCGATGACACGGCCCAGGTAACGCGGCGCTTCGGCGCCGGCGTCGAGCTGGATGCCCAGCTCACGGCTGCCGACTGCCGGAATGGCGTCGGCAGCGAAGTCCAGCACTTCACTGCGGGTGGCGGCGGCGACGTCGTAGGCGATGCCGCGCAGGCTGAAGCAGTCGGCGCGGTTCGGGGTCAGCTTGATCTCGATGCTGGCATCCGGCAGGCCCAGGTACTCGACCAGGGTCTGGCCGACCGGTGCGTCGTCGGGCAGTTCCAGCAGGCCGGAAGCATCGTTGTCCAGGCCCAGTTCCTTGGCCGAGCACAGCATGCCGTTGGACTCAACGCCACGCAGCTTGGCCGGCTTGATCTTCAGCTCGCCGATCTGCGCACCGACCATCGCCAGCGGCGCGACCAGGCCCGGGCGCGCGTTCGGGGCGCCGCACACGATCTGCAGCAGTTCGCCCTGCCCGGCATCAACCCTGCACACCTGCAGGCGATCCGCTTCCGGATGGCGCACCGCGTCGACGATGCGTGCCACGACCACGTGGTCGAGGCCTTCGCCCAGCGCGGTCACGTCTTCCACTTCCAGGCCGATGGCGGTCAGCACTGCACTCAGTTCATCGCGCGAAGCGCCGGTCGGGACGTGGCTGCGCAGCCAGTTTTCGGAGAATTTCATGGTGTCATCCTGGTGGGCCCGGCGCATGCGCCTGGGCCTGCGAATTTGGGAGCAGTCGTTTCAGGAGCAGCCGGGCATGGCCCGGCTCTACAGGGTTGCGGCTTACGCGAACTGTTTCAGGAACCGCACGTCGTTCTCGAAGAACGCACGCAGGTCGTTGACGCCGTAGCGCAGCATTGCAAAGCGCTCCACGCCCATGCCGAAGGCGAAGCCGGTGTAGCGCTCCGGATCGATGCCGACGTTGCGCAGCACGTTCGGATGGACCATGCCGCAGCCCAGCACTTCCAGCCAGCGGGTGCTGCCATCGGGCTGCTGCCAGGCGATGTCCACTTCCGCGCCCGGCTCAACGAACGGGAAATAGCTGGGGCGGAAGCGCATTTCGAAATCGCGCTCGAAGAAGGCGCGCACGAACTCGGCCAGCGTGCCCTTCAGGTCGGCGAAGGTCGAATGCTCGTCCACCAGCAAGCCTTCCACCTGATGGAACATCGGCGAATGGGTCTGGTCGCTGTCGCTGCGGTACACCTTGCCGGCGGCGATCATGCGCAGCGGCGGTGCGTGGTCACCCATGTAGCGCACCTGCACGCCGGAGGTGTGCGTGCGCAGCAGGCGGCCGTCGCCGAAGTAGAAGGTGTCGTGCATGGCGCGCGCCGGATGGTGCGGCGGGAAGTTCAGCGCCTCGAAGTTGTGCCAGTCGTCCTCGATCTCCGGCCCTTCCGACAGCTCGTAGCCCAGCCGGCCGAAGATGCCGGTGATGCGCTCCAGGGTGCGGGTGATCGGATGCAGGCCGGCGCGGTCGCCGTTGCGACCCGGCAGGGTGATGTCGATGGCTTCGGCGGCCAGGCGTGCATCCAGTGCCGCATCTTCCAGCAGCGCCTTGCGCTCGCCGAGCGCGCGGGTCAGCGCGTCGCGGGCCTGGTTGATCGCTTCACCGGCGGCCTTGCGCTCGTCGGCCGGCAGGGCGCCGAGCTGCTTGAGCTGCGAGGTGATGCTGCCACTCTTGCCAAGCAGGGCCACGCGCAGCTGTTCCAGCACGTCGGGGCTCTGTGCGGCGGCCACATCGGCCAGCGCCTGGGTGGTGAGGGATTGGATGTCGCTCATGGGGGGCCGGAACTCCAGTCGATCTGCCATCGCGATGCGCGAAGGGCCGACCCCTGTCGCCACCGCCGTCCCCGCGCTGCCGCCATGGCCTCGCCGGGACCCAAAAAAGAATGGGGAAGGACTTGCGCCCTTCCCCATGCATTGCCTTGACCTGACACCGTTCCGGATGAACGGTTACGGCATCGGGAAGGACTTATGCCGCCAGCGCGCCCTTGGCCTTTTCGGCCAGCGCAGCAAAACCGGCTGCGTCGTGCACGGCGATGTCAGCCAGGACCTTGCGGTCCAGGGTGATGCCGGCCTTCAGCAGACCGTTCATGAAGCGGCTGTAGCTCAGGCCGTTGATACGGGAAGCCGCATTGATACGGGTGATCCACAGCGAACGGAAGTTGCGCTTCTTCTGCTTACGGCCGATGTAGGCGTACTGCTGTGCCTTGATGACCGCCTGCTTGGCGACGCGGAAGACCTTGCGGCGGGCGTTGTAATAGCCCTTGGCGAGATCCAGAATCTTCTTGTGGCGGCGACGCGCCTGTACGCCACGCTTAACTCGTGCCATTTTTCAGTTCCTCAGAGGTAAGGGAGCATGCGGTCCAGACGGCCTGCGTCTTCTGCACGGACATGGCCCGTCTGACGCAGATTACGCTTACGCTTGGTCGCTTTCTTCGTGAGGATGTGGCTACGGTTGGCGTGGCCGCACTTGTACTTGCCCGAGGCGGTCTTGCGGAAACGCTTGGCCGCTGCCCGGTTGGTCTTGATCTTGGGCATTGCAATGTCCTTGATGGGATTTGACCCTGGTTTCTGACTGATCTGGCGGCGGCCTGGGCCGCTCTTTCCGTCCTGCCATGATCGGCGTACGACCCGTCCTGGGTGGGTCGAGCCGGGCATGATACAGGCAAAACCGCCTTGCCACCAGCCCCAGCACCCCTTGCGCCGGCATTTCACCGGCATCCTGCAAAAGCAAAGGGACGCCAGTGGCGTCCCCTTACCCTGAACCATTCAGCCAGGCGCCCCGGAGGCGGCCCGTCAGGCCTCAGGTCTTCTTCTTCGGCGCGATCATCATGACCATCTGACGCCCTTCCAGGCGCGGACGGGATTCAATGACGATGTCCTCGCCCAGATCGGTCTCGATCCGGTTGGCCATTTCGCGACCCAGTTCCTGGTGGCTCATTTCACGGCCACGGAAACGGATGTTGACCTTGATCTTGTCGCCTTCTTCAAGGAACCCGCGCATCTTGCGCAGCTTGATCTGGTAGTCGCCCTCGTCCGTGACCGGACGGAACTTCACTTCCTTGATCTCGACCTGCTTGGTCTTCTTCTTGGCCTCGCTGGCCTTCTTCTGCGCTTCGAACTTGAACTTGCCGAAGTCCATGATCTTGCAGACCGGCGGATCGGCCTGCGGCTGGATTTCGACCAGGTCCAGGCCTTCATCTTCGGCCATGGACAGCGCTTCGTCGCGCGACAACACGCCGATCATTTCTCCGTCACTGCCGATCACGCGGACGCGCGGCACACGGATTTCCTGATTCTTGCGGTTCTGTTTGTTGTCAGGGGTGCTGATATTACGTTCTCCCAAGGGTATCGAACCGGTCCGGGTGCCTGTGCCCCCGGACCGGACCTTTGCTTACGCGCCCTCGGCCTGGAGCCGCTCGATGAAGGCCTGCAGGCTCATGCTGCCCAGGTCTTCGCCAGAACGCGTACGCACCGCCACAGCCCCATTTTCCTTCTCGCGGTCACCAATGACCAGCAGGTAGGGCACGCGCTGCAACGTATGCTCGCGGATTTTATAGCCGATCTTCTCGTTACGCAAATCCGAGCTGACGCGGAAGCCTTGCTCCGCAAGGGTTTTGGTCACGCCCGAGACGTAGTCGGCCTGGGCGTCGGTGATGTTGGCCACCACCACCTGGGTCGGCGCCAGCCAGGCCGGGAACTGGCCGGCGTGGTGCTCGATCAGGATGCCCAGGAAGCGCTCCATCGAGCCGACGATGGCGCGGTGCAGCATGACCGGATGCTTCTTCTGGCTGTTCTCGTCCACGTACTCGGCGCCCAGGCGGCCCGGCATCATGAAGTCGACCTGCATGGTGCCCAGCTGCCAGGTACGGCCGATGGCATCCTTCAGGTGGTACTCGATCTTCGGGCCGTAGAAGGCGCCCTCGCCCGGCAGCTCCTGCCATTCCACGCCACAGGCGGACAGCGCCGAACGCAGTGCGCCCTCGGCCTTGTCCCAGGTGGCGTCGTCGCCCAGGCGCGATTCCGGACGCAGCGCGATCTTGATCTGGATCTCGTCGAAGCCGAAGTGCTGGTAGACCGCCAGCGCCTGCTGGTGGAACGCGGTCACTTCCGATTCGATCTGGCTCTCGGTGCAGAACACATGGCCGTCGTCCTGGGTGAAACCACGCACGCGCAGGATGCCGTGCAGCGCGCCGGACGGCTCGTTGCGGTGGCAGGAACCGAACTCACCGTAGCGGATCGGCAGGTCGCGGTAGCTGTGCAGGCCCTGGTTGAACACCTGGATATGGCCCGGGCAGTTCATCGGCTTGACCGCGTAGGTGCGCTTCTCCGACTCGGTGAAGAACATGTTGTCCTGGTAGTTGTCCCAGTGGCCGGACTTCTTCCACAGGCTCACGTCCAGGATCTGCGGGCAGCGCACTTCGCCGTAGCCGCTGCTGCGGTAGACCTTGCGCATGTACTGCTCGACCACCTGCCACAACGCCCAGCCCTTCGGGTGCCAGAACACCAGGCCCGGCGCCTCTTCCTGCAGGTGGAACAGGTCCTGCTGCTTGCCGATGCGGCGGTGGTCGCGCATCTCGGCTTCCTCGATGCGCTTGATGTACGCCTCGAGCTGCTTCTTGTCGGCCCAGGCGGTGCCGTAGATGCGCTGCAGCTGTTCGTTCTGCGCATCGCCGCGCCAGTAGGCGCCGGAGATGCGGGTCAGCTTGAAGGCCTTCAGGAAGCGCGTGTTCGGCACGTGCGGGCCGCGGCACATGTCCACGTATTCCTGGTGGTAGTACATGCCCATCGCCTGGATGTCGTCGGACATGTCCTCGATCAGGCGCAGCTTGTAGTCCTCGCCACGGGCCTTGAAGATCTCGATCACTTCGGCGCGCGGCGTCATCTTCTTGATGACGTCGTAATCCTGGGCGATCAGCTCACCCATGCGCTTCTCGATCGCGGCCATGTCGTCCGGGGTGAACGGGCGCTCGGAATAGATGTCGTAGTAGAAGCCCTCGGCGATCACCGGGCCGATCACCATCTTCACGTCCGGGTACAGCTGCTTGACGGCGTGGCCGACCAGATGGGCGCAGGAGTGGCGGATGATCTCCACGCCCTCCTCGTCCTTGGCGGTGATGATGCGCAGGCTGGCATCGTGGTCGATGACGTCACTGGCATCGACCAGCACGCCGTCGACCGAGCCGGCGATGGTGGCCTTGGCCAGGCCGGCACCGATCGACTGGGCGACGTCCATGACGCTGACGGGGTTTTCGAACTCGCGGCGGCTGCCGTCGGGAAGGGTAATGTTGATCATCGCATTGGCTTCGTGCGGGGCCCGCTGGGCGGGCTGGAAAGCGTTCCCGGGCCATTGCCCGGGCAATAAAAAAGCGCCGCGAGGGCGCCTGGAACACAGGGCCTTCGGGGGCAAGTCAACAGTGGGCGGTGGTAGTGCTCATGTCGCACGCTCGGCCGGCGCTGGGCGCGGGCCACCTTGTTCCAGTCAGGGTTCTGCGACGATCTTAAACCAGCACACCGGAAAGCCCAAGGCCTACCGTACGGTCCGCTGAATGGCCCTCGCTGGCGGCGTGAAAACGCAATGATTACCATGTCCGCGCAGCCCGCCCCGTGCCAGCCTGCCCGCTTCCCCCCAGGACCTCGTGATGCGCCACCCGCTCCGACCGGCTCCCGCCGGCCCCGCCCGTGCCCCGCGTTCGCTGGCCCGCTGCCATGGCGGCCGCCCGCAATGATCACCGTCGGCCTTTCCACGCTGGGCTTCTGCAGCCTGGGCATGCTGGCAGCGATGTTCTCGGCACTGGCCTTCTATGCCGCCTCGCCGCACTGCCGCTGGCCCCGCCTGCGCCGCGCCGGCCGCCTCGGCCGCCAGATCGGCCTGGTCGCCGCGGCTGCCGCATTGTGGCTGTGGATGGCCGAACTCGGCTTTGCCGCTGGCCTGGTGGCGATGCTGTGCACCTGGATGCTGGCCGCGATGCTGCTGCCGGCACTGGCCGCCTGGCATCGCCCGGGCACGGAGTCGCCCTGATGTGGCCGCGCGCCTTCGCCGGCATCGTGGCCGGCTTCTTGCTGGCCGCCGCCGCGACCGGGCTGGTGACGTGGTTGCCGCCGGGCCCCTGGCAGAACGCGCTGGTGCCCAGCCTGGTCACGTTCATCCCGCTGTGGATGCTGGCTGCCCTGTGGGCGTTCAGCTTCCGCAGCGCGCTGCGCGCCTGGGTGACACTGGCCGGCAGCGCTACGGCCGGCTTCGCCGTGCTGACGCTGCTGCGCCTGACCGGCGCGGTGCAATGAGACTCCCCCCATGAAGTTCAGCTCGCAGACCCTGCGTACGTTCACCACCCTGCACACCTGGGTCGGCCTGGTTGCCGGCTTCGGCCTGTTCGTGGCCTTCTACGCGGGTGCGCTGACCCTGTTCCACCACGACCTGCCGCTGTGGCAGACGCCCGGTGCAGCCACCGCGTTGCCGGCGGGCCTGGACGATGCGCAGTACCTGCTGGAAGACGTGCTGGCGGCACACCCGGAAGCCCGCCGCCACGTCGGCATGACGTTCCCCGGCGCCGAACATCCGCAACCCCTGGCCTACTGGCAGGCCGACGACGGCAGCTGGCGCTATGCCTGGCCGGGCCAGATCGCCGGCAGCCCGACGCCGCCACAGACCGGGCTGGCCGAACTGGTCAACGAACTGCATTACAGCCTCGGACTACCGGTGGCCGGCATCTACGTGATGGGCATCGTCAGCCTGCTGTATGGCATGGCGCTGCTGAGCGGCCTGGTGATCCACCTGCCGAAGCTGTTCGGCGACCTGTTCGCGCTGCGTCCGGGCCGCAACCTGAAGCAGCTGTGGCAGGACGCGCACAACGTGATCGGCGTGCTCAGCCTGCCCTTCCACCTGATGTTCGCGGTCACTGGCGCCCTGCTCTGCCTGGTGTTCGTGCAGATGGCCCTGCTCAATCCACTGATCTACGACGGCAAGGCCCTGCAGGCGGTACCGACTGCAATGGACACCGCGCCGGTGCGCGACGCCAGTGGCATCCCGGCACCGCCGGGCAGCCTGCGCCTGCTGCATGCGCGCGCGCTTGAAGTAGCACGCGCACAGGGCGTGGCCAACTTCGAGCCGGCCTACCTGAAGCTGGCCAACGCCGGCGATGCCAGCGCCACGATCGAGATCACGGGCGAATCCACCGGCACACTCGGGCCGCTCGGTTCGGTGGCCCTGGACGTGGCCACTGGCAACGTCCTGGCCTCCCAGCTGCCGGGCCAGCGCGATGCCAACCACGCCACGCTCAGCGCCGCCTATGCCCTGCACTTCGGTGAGTTCGGCAATGGCGTGGTGGTCTGGCTGTACTTCCTGCTCGGCCTCGGCGGTGCGTTCCTGTTCTACTCCGGCAACCTGTTGTGGATCGAGTCGCGGCGCAAGCGTCGCCAGCCGCAACAGCCGCGTGCCGGGGTGAACATGGCACGGGCCACGGTTGGCGTGTGCATCGGCCTGTGCGTGGCGATCTCGGTCGCTTTCATCACCGCGCTGGTGCTGGAGCGGTTGGCACCGTCGGCGGTCGACCATGGCATCCGCTGGGCCTGCTTCGGCAGCTGGGCAGCCTGTGCGCTGTGGGCTGCACTGCGCCGCCCCGCGCAGGCGGCGCGCGAGCTGCTGTGGGCCGCAGCGCTCAGCACTGCACTGGTGCCGGTCCTGCACGGCGCACTCAATGGTGACTGGCTGTGGCGCGCCGCCGCGCGTGGCCATTGGCCGCTGTTCTGGGTCGATGCCATCGCGCTGGCCATGGCCTTCGGCTTCGCTCGCCTGGCCGTCGCCAGCCAGCGCCGCGCCCGCAACGGCGACCCCAACAGCGTCTGGGCCAACTAAGCCTTCACCGGGCATGGCCCGGCGCTACCGCTGCAGGTGTTCTTCGCCCGGGTAACGACTCACTTCGATCAGGTTGCCATCCGGGTCGCGGAAGTACACCGATTCGATCGGTCCCAGCGCACCGGTACGTGTGGCCGGCCCCTCCTCCACCGCGATGGCCTGCGCCTGCAGGTGCGCCAGCACATCGACCATTGCCGTATGCGTGACCAGGCACAGATCGGCACTGCCCGGCGTGGGTCGCAGCGCATGCGGCTGCAGTGGCGCGCTGGCCGGATGCAGGTTGATCTTCTGCTGGCCGAACTGCAGCGCGGTACGGCCAGCGCCGAAGCGCACGACCTGCATGCCGAGCACGCGCTGGTAGAAGTCACAGCTGCGTTCGATGTCGGCGACGGTGAGGACCAGGTGGTCCAGGCGTTCGAGATGGATCATGCCCAAAGCGTAGCGCCGCCGGCGTCGTCGCAATGTGCGGTGTCGGGCCGATGGCGTTGCCGCCTGGCGCCGGGCATGGCCCGGCGCCACCAGTGACTCAATCGCCGATGCGCGCCTTCTGCCACGGGCCGAGCATCGCGTTGAGCAGGCTGGCCTGCTCGTCGTCGCCGGTCAGCTCCCACATGAACACCCCGGCCAGGCCCTGCTCGCGGGCGAACCGGGCACGCAGGCCGATCGAGCGCGGGTCTTCATAGCTGATGAAGATCTTCTGCACGGCGTTGTACAGCCACGGGCTCTGCGCCTGCGGCTGCCAGTGCTTCACCCAACCCGGCTGGTCGAGATAGCGCGCCTTGATCACCCGCCAGTCGCCGGCGTCGGCCGGTGCGCTGTAGGGCTGATACAGGCCATCCGGCGCATCGCCGGTGACCTTGAAGCCGCGCCCATAGAACGGCACGCCCAGCACCAGCTTGTCGGCCGGCACACCGTGCTCGCGGTAGTACTGCACCGCGCCGGCCACGTTGTTCCAGCGCCGCAGCTCCGGCGCCAGCGGATCGGCCGGCACTTCATGCAGGGGCGCATTGAAGGTCGACACCGATGAGAAGCCGGTGCCCATGTCATAGCTCATCAGGTTGATGAAATCGAACACCTTGGCCAGCGCCGGCAGGTCGTAGCTCGCCGCCGGATCATAGGGGCCATCGGTCTGCAGGCGACCGGCGGCCAGCGCGGCGGTCAGCAGCATTGGCTGCCCCACCTTGCGCCCATGCGCATCGAGTGCCACGCGGAACGCCTGCGCGAGCCTGGTCAGGTTGGCGCGATCCTGCGGGCGATGCGCCAGCTCCTTCGGCCCGCCACTGACCGGGAACTCCCAGTCGATATCCACGCCATCGAAGCTGCCGGCATGGTGATCGAAGAACAGTGCCATGCATGAGTCCACCAGGCGCTTGCGGCTGGCCTCGGTCAACGCTGCATCGGAGAACCCACCCGCACCCCAGCCACCGATCGAAATCAGCGTGCGCAGGTGCGGATGCGCCTTCTTGAGCTCGGCCAGCGCGGCGAAGTTCTTCGGCGCTTCCGCGCCGACCGCGCAGCGGCCGTCCTCGATGGTGGAGAACGCATAGAACAGATGGGTCAGGCGCTCGGCGGGAATGCTCGACACCGGATAGCGCTCGGCCGAGCCGCCGGGGTAGTAGGCACCGAAGATCGGCGGCGGCGGCGGCGCGGCGCGCGCAGCGATGGGCACGGCACCGGCAATCAGCACGGCAAGGACGGCCACGGTCTGGCGGAACATGGGATCTCCCGGTTCGAAGGCGCCGCCACGTTAGCAAACCGATGTGGCTGTGGGACGGTTGTCGCGGCATGTCGTCCCGTGGACAGGCGTGATCCGCGCAACCGTGACAGAACGATGGCCACGTGGCGGCGCTCACGCACTGCAGCAGGACATGCAGCGACCTGGATGAGCGGCACTGCATGACATCAAGGCAAAGAAAAAGCGGGCCGAAGCCCGCTTTTTCATTTGCGGAAGCGTGAGGACCGACGGTCCTCACCCACCGCACAATCAGCAGTACCGATTACTCGGCGCTGACGGCGTCGCCTTCTTCCACGGCCTTCATCGACAGGCGGATACGGCCCTGCTTGTCGACTTCCAGCACCTTGACCTTGACCACATCGCCTTCCTTCAGAACGTCGCCGACCTTCTCGACGCGATCGCTGGAGATCTGCGACACGTGGACCAGACCGTCCTTGCCCGGCAGGATCGTGACGAACGCACCGAAGTCCATGATCTTGGCGACCTTGCCTTCGTAGATGCGGCCCGGCTCGACGTCCGAGGTGATCTGCTCGATGCGGGCCTTGGCGGCCTGGGCAGCGATGGCATTGACCGAAGCGATGACGATGGTGCCGTCATCCTGGATGTCGATCTGGGTGCCGGTTTCCTTGGTGATGGCCTGGATGGTCGAGCCACCCTTGCCGATCACTTCGCGGATCTTGTCCGGGTGGATCTTGATGGTCAGCAGGCGCGGCGCGTAGTCCGACAGCTCTTCACGCGGAGCGGTCAGGCCGTGGGCCATTTCGCCCAGGATGTGCAGACGACCAGCCTTGGCCTGCTGCAGAGCCTGCTTCATGATCTCTTCGGTGATGCCTTCGATCTTGATGTCCATCTGCAGGGCGGAAATGCCCTCAGCGGTACCGGCCACCTTGAAGTCCATGTCGCCCAGGTGATCTTCGTCACCCAGGATGTCGGACAGGACGACGAAGCGCTCGCCTTCCTTGACCAGGCCCATGGCGATACCGGCCACCGGCGCCTTCACCGGCACGCCGGCGTCCATCAGGGCCAGCGACGAGCCGCAGACCGATGCCATCGACGAGGAACCGTTCGACTCGGTGATTTCCGAGACGACGCGGATGGTGTACGGGAAGGATTCCAGCGACGGCATGACAGCCAGCACGCCGCGCTTGGCCAGGCGACCGTGGCCGATTTCGCGGCGCTTCGGGCCCATCATGCGGCCGCACTCACCCACCGAGAACGGAGGGAAGTTGTAGTGGAACAGGAAGTTTTCCTTGTACTCACCGGCAACGGCGTCAATGACCTGGCCGTCACGGGCGGTGCCCAGGGTGATGGTCACGATGGCCTGGGTTTCGCCACGGGTGAACAGCGAGGAACCGTGGGTACGCGGCAGCACGCCGGTCTTCACGGTGATCGGGCGGACGGTGTCCAGCGCACGGCCGTCGATACGGACCTTGGTGTCCAGCACCGAGTCACGCATGGTGCGGTATTCCAGTTCGCCGAATTCCTTCGACAGCTCGGCCGGGTTCCAGCCTTCAGCGGCCACGCGACCAGCCAGGGCTTCGAACACGTCCTTCTTGATCGCCGAGATGGCGTCGCGGCGCTGCAGCTTGTCACGCACCTGGAAGGCTTCGCCCAGGCGCGGGCCGATGGCTTCCTTCAGGGCGGAGATCAGCGCTTCGTTCTTGGCCGGGGCTTCCCAGGTCGACGGCTTGGTGCCGGCTTCGACGGTCAGCTCGTTGATCGCGTTGATGACCTTCTGCATTTCGCGGTGACCGAAGGTCACGGCGCCCAGCATCACTTCTTCGGACAGCAGCGCGGCTTCGGATTCAACCATCAGCACGGCGTTGGAGGTACCGGCGACGACCAGCTCCAGCTGCGAGTCAGCCAGTTCGCTGACGGTCGGGTTCAGGATGTACTCGCCGTTCTTGTAACCGACCTTGGCCGCGCCGATCGGACCCATGAACGGGGTGCCAGCCAGGGCCAGGGCAGCCGAAGCACCGATCAGGGCCGGGATGTCACCGTCCACGTCCGGGTTCAGCGACATCACCGTGGCGATGATCTGCACTTCGTTCTTGTAGTCTTCCGGGAACAGCGGGCGGATCGGACGGTCGATCAGACGCGAGATCAGGGTTTCCTTCTCGGTCGCACGGCCTTCGCGCTTGAAGAAACCACCCGGGATACGGCCGCCGGCGTAGAACTTTTCCTGATAATCGACGGTCAGCGGGAAGAAGTCCTGGCCTTCGCGCGCGCTCTTGGCGGCGACGGCGGTGACCAGCAGTACGGTGTCGTCCATCTTGACGATGACGGCGCCGCTGGCCTGACGGGCGACTTCGCCGGTCTCAAGCGTGACGGTGTGCTTGCCGTACTGGAAGGTTTTGGTGATTTTTGCCACGGAGGGTGTCCTTGGGGATGCTGTCTGCGAATTTGGACCGTCGGCGACCCTTGCCGCCAGCGGGTGGCCGGATCGTTCCGGCCTGAATCGGGGATTGCGGTACTACAAAACAAAACCGCGGCGCATCGCTGCGCCGCGGGGGATTCGTTGCTTAGCGACGCAGGCCAAGCTTCTCGATCAGGGCCTTGTAGCGCTCGACGTCCTTCTTCTTCAGGTAGTCGAGCAGGCTGCGACGGCGGTTGACCATCTGCAGCAGGCCGCGGCGGCTGTGGTGGTCCTTCTTGTGGGTCTTGAAGTGGCCGGTCAGCAGTTCGATGCGGGCGGTCAGCAGTGCAACCTGGACTTCCGGGGAGCCGGTGTCAGCCGCGCTGCGCTTGTTGTCTTCAATGACCTTCTGGGTGTCGATCGACATTTCTTTTTTCTCTGTGATGCGTGGCCGGCAGGAACGCGCTTCGCGCACCGCCAGGCTCGCCGTGGACTACGAGGATGAAACCTGCGCGAGGCAGGTTGCCGGAAAACGGCCGCGAAATTGTAACGGCCGGGGGCGTCCGGGACAAGGACCGGGGCTGAACCGGCAGGCCCCGGTCAGAGGTTGAAACGGCGCTGCGGGGCCAGCAGGCCACTCTCGTCGACCTGGCCCAGGCCCTGGACAGCATCGTCCGGACCGAACACGGCCACCAGGCCGCGCGGCCAGGACAGGTCGCGCTGGCGCTGGCCCACGCAGAACCGGTGGGCCTGGTCGGCGTCCAGGTCGACCCTCGGGTATTCAGCCAGCCCGGCCGCCAGCGGCAGCAGCAACGCGTCCATGCCAGCCTCGTCACCGGCCTCGACCATCGCCCGCAGCTGGTCCAGGGTGACCATGGCAGGCTCGCGGAACGGCTCGACCCAGAGCCGGCGCAGCGCGCTGATGTGGGCGCCACAGCCCAGGCGTTCGCCGAGGTCGCGGGCCAGGCTGCGGATATAGGTGCCGGAACCACAGGTCACGCGCAGCCGCAGCCGTTCCGGCTGCTGCTCCAGCACCTCGATGGCGTGTACCTGCACCTCGCGTTCGGGCGCTTCGATGACGTCACCGCGGCGGGCCTTCACATACAGCGGTTCCCCGCCCTGCTTCAGCGCCGAATAGATCGGGGCACGCTGGCGGATGGTGCCGGTCAGCGGCGCCAGCGCAGCCTGCAGGGCCTGGGCACTGATCGCCGGCACCGGGCGCTGCAGCAGTACCTGGCCTTCGGCATCGTCGGTATCGGTGGTCTGGCCGAGCACGATCTCGGCGTCGTAGGCCTTGGCCGAACCCAGCAGCAGGCCGGCGATCTTGGTCGCCTCGCCGAAACACAGCGGCAGCAGGCCGGTGGCCAGCGGGTCGAGGCTGCCGGTATGGCCGCCCTTCTCGGCGCGGAACAGGCGGCGCGCCACCTGCAGGGCGGCGTTGGAGCTCATGCCGGTCGACTTGTCGAGCAGCAGGATGCCATCCAGGCGACGGAACTGAATTCGGGTCATGACAGGAAAGTGTTGGGACGGGCCATGCTCGGCTGCCGCAGCGCGGCCTGCATCAGACATCGCGCAGCCGGAATGCAGCAACGCCGGGCATGCCCGGCGTCGCGCGGTTATTCTTCGTCGCTCTCGCGACGCTTCTCGGCGGCCAGCGTGTCGGGCAGGTCGCGCAGGATGTTGTCGATGTGCTCACCACGGTCGACCGAGTCGTCGTAGTGGAAATGCAGCTCCGGCACGTGGCGCAGCTTCATCGCGCGGGCCAGGTCCATGCGCAGGCGGTAGCCCAGTTCCTTCAGGCCGGCCACGGCTTCAGCCGAACGTTCCGGCATCAGCGCGGTGACGAACACCTTGGCATGGGCCATGTCGCGGGTGATTTCCACGTCGGACACGCTCACCGAGGGCAACCCGTGCTCGCGCACGGCGTTGTGCACCAGGGTGCCGAGTTCACGGCGCAGCTGGGCGGAGACACGGTCGGTTCGATGGAAAGTCTTGGGCACGAGGAGCTCTTGGTTCAGTTGTCGCCCGACCAACGGTCGGGCACTACCTTTGATTCGATTGTCGCCCGACCAACGGTCGGGCGCTACAGGTACATGGTGGGGCCCGACCGTTGGCCGGGCCACCTTGCAGCATTACAGGGTGCGCGGCACTTCGATACGTTCGAAGCACTCGATCTGGTCACCCGGCTTGACGTCGTTGTAGGCCTTCACCGCGATACCGCATTCGGTACCGTTGCGGACTTCCTCGACGTTCTCCTTGAAGCGACGCAGCGATTCCAGCTCGCCCTCGAAGATCACCACGCTGTCGCGCAGGACGCGGATCGGCTTGTTGCGCTTGACCACACCCTCGATGACCATGCAGCCGGCGACGGCACCCAGCTTCGAGCTGCGGAAGACGTCGCGGACCTCGGCGATACCGATGATCTCTTCGCGGATCTCCACGCCCAGCAGACCGGAGGCCACCTGCTTCACCTGGTCGATCACGTCATAGATGATCGAGAAGTAACGCAGGTCGACACCATTGGATTCGATGATGCGACGGGCCGAAGCGTCCGCACGCACGTTGAAGCCGATGACGGTGGCCTTCGAAGCGGCGGCCGAGTTGGCGTCCGACTCGGTGATGCCACCCACGCCGGAGTGGATCACGTTGATGCGGATGTCTTCGTTGGACAGCGCGACCAGTGCCTGGCTCAGCGCCTGCACCGAACCCTGCACGTCGGCCTTGATGACCAGGTTGAGGACCTGCTGGCCCTCGCCCTTGCCCAGGGTCGCCATGATGTCTTCCATGCGGCTGCCAGCGGTGGCCACCAGGCGCGATTCACGGCGCTTGGTCTCGCGCTGCTGGGCAACGTCCTTGGCCAGGCGCTCGTCCTCGACGACCACGAAGTCGTCACCAGCTTCCGGCACGCCGGACAGGCCCAGGACCTGCACCGGGATGGACGGGCCGGCGAACTCCGGCTGCTTGCCGGTTTCGTCGAACAGCGCACGCACGCGGCCGTACTGGATGCCGCACACCAGGTAGTCGCCCTTCTTCAGGCGGCCCTGCTGCACCAGCACCGTCGCGACCGGGCCGCGGCCCTTGTCCAGCGACGATTCGATCACCACGCCCGAGGCGCGGCCTTCATCGACCGCCTTCAGTTCCAGCAGTTCGGCCTGGATCGAGATGGCGTCCAGCAGGTCGTCGATGCCCAGGCCGGTCTTGGCCGAGATCTCCACCATCTGGGTGTCACCACCGAAGTCTTCGGCCACGACCTGCTCGGACAGCAGTTCGTTCTTGACCCGCATCGGATCCGCGTCGGACTTGTCGATCTTGTTGATCGCCACGATCAGCGGCACACCCGCCGAACGGGCGTGCTGGATCGCTTCCTTGGTCTGCGGCATGACGCCGTCATCGGCGGCCACGACCAGCACCACGATGTCGGTCAGCTTGGCGCCGCGCGCACGCATCGAGGTGAAGGCGGCGTGGCCCGGGGTGTCCAGGAAGCTGATCACGCCCTTCGGCGTATCGACGTGGTAAGCGCCGATGTGCTGGGTGATGCCACCCGCTTCGCCGGTGGCGACCTTGGTGCGGCGGATGTAATCCAGCAGCGAGGTCTTGCCGTGGTCGACGTGGCCCATGATGGTGACCACCGGCGGACGCTGGGTGGCTTCGCCCTGGTTTTCACCGGTCGAGGCCAGCAGTGCGTCTTCGGCGTCGTTGTCGTTGGCGCGGATCGCCTTGTGGCCGAGTTCTTCGGTCACCAGCGCGGCGGTGTCGTGGTCGATGGACTGGGTGATGGTCGCCATCACGCCCATCTTGAACAGCGCCTTGACCACCTCGCCGCCCTTCAGCGCCAGCTTCTGCGCCAGGTCGGCCACGGTGATGGTGTCGCCGATCGCCACTTCACGCACCACCGGTGCAGTCGGACGCTCGAAGGCGTGCGGGCCGGCATTGTTGCCACCGCGCGACATGTCGCGACGGCCACCGGCCTGGTTGCGCCCGCCCGGACGACCCCGGGTGTTGCTGTTGTTGCTGTTGCCACGACGCGCACGGTCGGCGGCCGACAGGTGCATCTGGCCGGCGAAACGGTCACCCGGGCCACGCTCGTTGCGCGGCGCGCTGCGGTTGTTGCGGTCGTCGTTGCGCGGCGGCGGCGGTGCACCACGCGGCGCAGCCGGGGCTGCGGCCGGGGTGCGCGGCGGGCGCGGCGCGGTTTCGTCGATCGGAGCACGCTTGGGCTTGCTGGCAGCCAGCGTCTCGGCCGCCTTGGCGGCAGCCGCAGCTTCCTCGGCAGCCTTCTTCTCGGCCTCGGCGCGTTCCTTGGCGGCGGCCTCTTCCTCACGGGCACGGACGATGGCTTCGTCGCGCAGACGATCCTTCTCGGCCAGGGCCTGCTGTTCGGCAAGGTTGCGGGCACGCGACTCTTCCAGCTTGCGCAGGATGTCGGCGCGCTCTTCGTCCGGGGTCATGGCGCGAGCACCATCCTTGACGTAGGTACGCTTCTGGCGCACCTCGACATTCACGGTCGTCTTGCTGCGACCGGAATTGACCGTCACTTCCTGCTGCTTCCGGCGGTTGAGCGTGATCTTCTTCGCAGACTGATCGGTCTCTTCCGGGGCCTGCTCGGGCTTGCCGTGCGAACGACGAAGGAAGCCCAGGAGCTTCACCTTCTCGGAGCTGGTCACGACCTGGTCGGGACCGCTGAACTTCATGCCGGCACCGGCCAGCTGTTCCAGCAGTTTTTCGACCGGCGTGTTGACCAGTTCGGCAAGCTTGCGGATGGTGGTTTGCTGCGACATTCGGATCCTATGATCTTGTGGGCGCCCCCCCGCATGTGGAGGTGGCGCGGATTCTACGCCCTGAGCGGCTCAGGGCCCTGTTCATTGCCGGCTCATTCGCCGCGTTCCAGTCGGGCGATCTCCTCGGCACGGGCGGCCAGGATCAGCGCAGCGGCGCGCGCCTGATCCAGTCCTTCGATGCCGAAGTCCATGACCTCGTCGGCGGCCAGGTCGGACAGATCCTCGCTGGTACGCACGCCGTGGCCGGCCAGCGCGTACGCGGTGGCTTCGTCCATGCCCTTCAGGGACAGCAGGTCCTGCGCCGGCTGGCCGTCTTCAAGGCCTTCCTCGACTGCCAGGGCCTCATTGAGCAGCGCATCGCGGGCACGAGCGCGCAGCTCTTCGACGATGTCCTCGTCGAAACCTTCCACGGCCAGCAGTTCGCCGACCGGGACATATGCGATTTCCTCGACGGTGCCGAAGCCTTCGCTGACCAGGATGCCGGCGATTTCCTCGTCCACTTCCAGCTTGTCCATGAACAGCTGGCGGGCCGCAGCCTGCTCGGCTTCCGACTTGGCGGTGACCTGGTCCTGGGTCATCACGTTGAGCTGCCAGCCGGTCAGGCGGCTGGCCAGGCGCACGTTCTGGCCGCCCTTGCCGATCGCCTGGGCCAGGCGGTCTTCGGCAACGGCCAGGTCCATCGAGTGCTTGTCTTCATCGACGATGATCGACTGCACTTCGGCCGGCGCCATCGCGTTGATGACGAAGTTGGCCGGGTTGTCGTTCCACAGCACGATGTCCACGCGCTCGCCATTGAGCTCGTTGGACACGGCCTGCACGCGCGAACCGCGCATGCCGATGCAGGCGCCGATCGGATCGGTGCGCTGGTCGTGGGCCAGCACGGCGATCTTGGCGCGGTCGCCCGGGTCACGTGCACAGGCCTTGATTTCCACCAGGCCCTGGCCGACTTCCGGCACTTCCAGCTTGAACAGCTCGATCATGAATTCCGGGGCGGCACGGCTGATGAACAGCTGCGGGCCACGCGGCTCCGAGCGCACTTCGGCCAGGTAGCCGCGCACGCGGTCACCGGCGCGCAGCACGTCGCGCGGGATGCCCTTGTCCTTCGGGATGAAGCCTTCGGCGTTGCCACCGAGGTCGACATAGATGTTGCCGCGCTCGGCGCGCTTGACCACGCCGGTGATCAGCTCACCCACGCGATCCTTCCACGCATCCACGACCTGCTGGCGCTCGGCTTCGCGCACGCGCTGGACGATGACCTGCTTGGCGGCCTGGGCAGCGATGCGGCCGAAATCCGGGTTCTCGATCTGCTCTTCGATGTAGTCGCCGACCTCGACGCCTTCGGCTTCATCGACGGCATCCATCAGGCGGATCTGGCGGTCCGGCGATTCCATGACCACGTCATCGGCCACCACTTCCCAGCGGCGGAAGGTTTCGTAGCTGCCGTCCTTGTGGTCGATGACCACGCGGGTCAGCACTTCCTCGTCGGGATAGCGCTTCTTCGCTGCCGAGGCCAGGGCGGCCTCGATGGCATCGAAGATCACTTCACGCGGCACGCCCTTCTCGTTGGCGACTGCGTCGACTACCAGCAACAGTTCCTTGCTCATTGGCTCACTCCGCGCGCGGCTTCTTTGCCGCCGGCTCGTTGGAAGAAGAATTCGTGTTCGGCTTCGGACGCTTCGGCGCCGGACCGGTCGGCTTGCTCGGGGCCAGCCCCAGCGCCACCCAGTCGGGCATGATCCGTGCCTTGTCGATGTTGTCGGCCGACACGACCACTTCGGCCTTGTCGACGATGAAAGTGATGGTCCCCGCCGCCTCGTCGGTCGCCTCGATACGACCCTGCAGGCGACGACGGTTGTCCTGCGGCAGCTTCAGCGTGACCTTGGCCGATTCGCCGAGGTGACGGCCGAACTGCTCCAGGCTGAACAGCGGACGGTCGACGCCCGGCGAGGACACTTCCAGCGTGTAATTGCCGCTGATCGGGTCCTCGACGTCCAGCTGCGCCGACACTTCGCGGCTGACCCGCTCGCAGTCGTCGACATTGATGATGCGCTCGGGCTGTTCAGCCAGCGGCACGTCGATGTAAAGGCGCAGGGTCGCACCGCCGGGGGCCGGCAGATACTCAACGCCCAGCAGCTCCAGGCCCAGCGACACAACGGTCGGGGCGAGCAGATTCGCGATGTCGGTTGCCTTGTCGCTCACAGCCTGCCTTGATCTCTATGGTTGGGTGCCGGCCTTGGCCGGCGTGGAAACGTGACGCCCCGGAAACGACAAAGGGCCCGTTGGGCCCCTTTTCCGGAAAGACTCCGGTGACTGGATTCCGGTTGCAACCTGCATTGCCTGCCGGCTGCGGCCCTCCTTCCGGGTCCGGACTCCCGCTGGGAGGCCGCCTTCAGGGGTACTGCTAGGCCGCTGATGATAGCGACTGCACCGCGCTGGTGCAAGGTGCGGACCCGGGTCAGATCCCTTTTCCCGTGGATAAGGGATCTGACCCCGATCACGCAGAAACAACGCAGACCCCAAAGAAAAACGCCCTCGAAGCAGGACTTCGAAGGCGATCTCTTTACTTGGTAGCGGGGGCAGGATTTGAACCTGCGACCTTCGGGTTATGAGCCCGACGAGCTGCCAGACTGCTCCACCCCGCATCAGAAGCGGAATCATGAGGCATTGCTGCGAAAAATGCAAGCTTTCCCTCATTCATCGAACCGGTTGGCGCCGATCCGACGTTGGTAGCGGGGGCAGGATTTGAACCTGCGACCTTCGGGTTATGAGCCCGACGAGCTGCCAGACTGCTCCACCCCGCACCGGAAGTGTTTGAACTGTTGCCCTGCTCTTTCGAGAAGGGCTACCGCAACGATGTTCTGGCTGAACCGCTGCAGTGACAACTCAGGCTGCGCATATTACACGAATCGCGCAGCTTTGTGTCAACTTTCATGCAAGATGCGCAAATGCCTGCTGGCACCAGACCATGATCGGGTTCCAGGCCAGGCCCAGCGCGAGCAGCGCCAGGGCATTCACGCCCAGCACCACGCCCAGCACGCGGTCGTTGCTGCGCGGCATGGCCTCGCCCACCGGCTCATCGAAGTACATGACCTTGATGACGCGCAGGTAGTAGAAGCAGCCGACCACGGCGCACAGCACGCCGAGGATGGCCAGCCACAGCAGGCCGCCGTTGACGGCCGCGCCCAGCACCGCCAGCTTGGTCCAGAAGCCCAGGAACGGCGGGATGCCGGCCAGCGACGCCATGATGCACAGCACCAGGCCGGCCATCCACGGGTTGCGGGCGTTCAGGCCCTTGAAGTCCTCGATGTTCTCGGCTTCAAAGCCGGCACGCGACAGCGCGATGATCGCGCCGAAGGCGGCGGTGGACATGATCGCGTAAGCCAGTGCGTAGAACAGCGCGGCGGCGTAGCCCTGCGAACCGCCACCGGCGATGCCCATCAGCAGGAAGCCGATGTGCGAGACGGTGGAGAACGCCAGCATGCGCTTGAGGTTGCTCTGCGCGATGGCCATCAGGTTGCCGATGACCAGCGATACCGCGGCCAGGCCGGCAATCAGCAGCTGCAGTTCGGTCGACAGCGGGCCCACGCCCATTTCCAGCAGGCGGTAGGCCATGCCGAACGCGGCCAGCTTCGGCGCCGAGCTGATGAACAGTGCGATCGGTGCCGGGGCACCTTGGTACACGTCCGGCAGCCACATGTGGAACGGCGCGGCACCCAGCTTGAAGGCGACGCCGGCGATCATGAACACCGCACCGGTGATCAGCAGCACGCGCTCTTCCGAGTGCGGGATGGCCTCGCGGATCACATCCAGGTGCAGGCTGCCGGTGGCGCCGTAGATCAGAGACATGCCGTAGAGCAGCAGGCCCGAGGCCAGCGAACCCAGCACGATGTACTTCATCGCCGCTTCCGAGGCCAGGCCGCTTTCGCGGTTGCTGGCGACCAGGGCGTAGGAGCACAGCGCCAGCAGTTCCAGGCCCAGGTAGACCATCAGCAGGCTGCCGGCCGAGACCAGGATCATCATGCCGGCGGTGCCGAACAGGATCAGCACCGGGATCTCGCCCTGGAACAGGTCGCGATCACGCAGGTAGCGCCAGCCGTAGACCAGGGTCAGGCCGCTGAGCAGCACGATTCCGGTCTTCATCACGTCCGCGGCGGTATCGCGCACGAACATGCCATGGAAGACCTCCCCCTGCCCGCCCACGCCGGTGGCCAGCATGAACAGCACCACGGCCAGCGCAGCGAGCGAGAACAGGTGGGTGACGATCTTGTTCCGGTTGCTGACGAACAGGTCGAGGATCATCAGGGCGAAGGCGCTGCCGATCAGCACCAGCTCGGGAGCGAGCGGTGGCAGGTCAGCGGCGGTCAATGGCAGCAGCGGCGAGGTGGTCATCATCAAATCCTGGAATTACAGCAGCTTGCTGGATGCGATCTGCATCGCCAGCTTCGCGATCGAGGGCTCCATCAGGTCGGTCAGCGGCTTGGGGTAGATGCCCAGGGCCAGCACGCCGATGGCGAACACGCCCAGCACCAGCCATTCGCGGCCGTTGATGTCCTTCAGTTCGGCAACATGGCTGTTGGCCACTTCACCGAAGAAGATGCGCTTGTACAGCCACAGGGTGTAGGCGGCGCCGATGATCAAGGTGGTGGCCGCGCCCAGGGCGATCCACGGATTACGCTGGAAGGCCGAGAGGATGACCATGAACTCGCCAACGAAACCGCTGGTACCCGGCAGGCCCGCGTTGGCCATGAAGAACAGCATCGCGAAGGTGGCGAACCACGGCATCACGTTGACCACGCCGCCGTAATCGGCGATGCGGCGGCTGTGCATGCGGTCGTACAGCACGCCGACGCAGGAGAACATCGCGCCGGACACGAAGCCGTGCGAGATCATCTGCACCATGGCGCCCTGCAGGCCCAGGCGGGCGGCATCGGCGTTGCCGGCTTCGCGCACCAGCCACAGGGCGATGAAGGTGCCCAGGGTGACAAAGCCCATGTGCGCGATCGACGAATAGGCGATCAGCTTCTTCATGTCGTCCTGCACCAGGGCGACCAAGCCGACGTAGATCACCGCGATCAGCGACAGCGCGATCACCAGCCAGGCCCATTCCTGCGACGCGTCCGGGACGATCGGCAGGTTGAAGCGCAGGAAGCCGTAGCCACCGATCTTCAGGGCGATCGCGGCCAGGATCACCGAACCGGCGGTGGGCGCTTCCACGTGGGCGTCCGGCAGCCAGGTGTGGACCGGGAACATCGGCACCTTGACCGCGAAGGCGATCAGGAAGGCGAAGAAGATCCAGGTCTGCTCCTTGGCCGACAGCGGCAGCGCGTACAGGTCGGCCAGCTGGAAGCTGCCGCCCTTCATGTACAGGTAGATCAGCGCCACCAGCATCAGCACCGAGCCGAGGAAGGTGTACAGGAAGAACTTCAGCGCGGCGTAGATGCGGCGCGGACCGCCCCAGACACCGATGATCAGGAACATCGGGATCAGCATCGCCTCGAAGAACACGTAGAACAGCATCGCGTCCGTCGCGGCGAAGATGCCGACGGTGACACCTTCCAGGATCAGGAAGGCCGCCACGTACTGGTTCACGCGCTTGTCGATGGCGCTCCAGGCGCCGATCAGGGCAAGCACGCTGACCAGGGTGGTCAGCAGGATCAGCGCCACGGCAATGCCGTCCACGCCCAGGTTGTAGCCGATCTTGTACGCCGGGATCCAGGCATGGGTCTCGACGAACTGCAGACCATCGACGCCTGCGTTGTAGCCGCTCAGCAGCGAGAGGCTCGCCACGAAGGTCAGCACCGCTACGCCCAGCGACGCCCAGCGGGCGGTCTGCGCATCACGGATCGCAAGGATCAGGGCACCACCGATGATCGGCAGCCAGATGAGGACACTGAGTAGAGGCCAGTTCGACACGTCTTCTTATTCCGTACAGGTCATCAACGCAGGTAATGCATCAGCACGCCCAGCAGGGCAATCAGGCCGATGATCATCGCGAAGGCGTAGTGATAGAGGAAACCGGATTGGGTACGACGCAGCACGCCGGCTGCGACGTCCACAACACGTGCCGAGAGATTGACCACGCCGTCGACGATGTTGCTGTCGATCCAGCGCGAGACCTTGCCCAGCTTGACGCTGCCACCGGCAAAGCCATCGATCCACAGCTTGTCGAAGCCGTACTTGTTTTCAAGCACCGACACCAGCGGAGCAAAGGTCTTGCGGGCCTTGCCCGACAGGTCCGGCTTCCACAGGTAGAACAGTGCGGCCAGCAGGAAGCCCGCAACGGTCAGCATGAACGCCGGAGCCATCATGCCATGCAGCGCGAAGGCGACCGGGCCATGGAACTCCTCACCCAGGAAGCCGATGGTGTTCTTGGCCGGATCGTAGAAGTCGACGATGCCGGTGAAGAACGTGTGCGCCTGGCCCTTGATGGCATCGTGCGCGTGGTTGCCGGCCCAGTCGGTGCCGTACAGCATCGGGCCGATGCTGAAGAAACCGATGGCGATCGACGGGATGGCCAGCAGGATCAGCGGCAGGGTCACCACCCACGGGGTTTCGTGCGGCTCGTGCGGACCGTGGCCATGGCCGTGGTCGTCGTGGCCATCACCATGGTGTGCATCGCCGTGGTGGGCGTCGGCGGCGTGGTGATCGTCATGGCCGTGGCCGTGATCGTCATGCGCGTCGCGGAAACGCTCCTTGCCGTGGAAGGTCAGGAACAGCAGGCGGAAGCTGTAGAAGCTGGTGACGATCACGCCACCCAGCACCGCCCAGTAGCCATAGGTGGCCACCCAGCTGTTGGACAGGTGCGCGTGCAGCTCGGCCGCCTCGATGATGGTGTCCTTCGAGTAGAAGCCGGAGAAGAACGGCGTGCCGACCAGCGCCAGGGTACCGATCCACATGGTGATGAAGGTGATCGGCATGTACTTGCGCAGGCCGCCCATCTTGCGCATGTCCTGCTCGTGGTGCATCGCGATGATGACCGAGCCGGCGCCCAGGAACAGCAGGGCCTTGAAGAAGGCGTGGGTCATCAGGTGGAACACGGCAGCCGAATAGGCCGACACGCCCAGTGCAACCGTCATGTAGCCCAGCTGCGACAGGGTCGAGTACGCGACCACGCGCTTGATGTCGTTCTGCACGATGCCGATCAGGCCAGTGAAGAACGCGGTGGTGGCACCGATGAACAGCACGAAGTTCAGCGCGGTCTGCGACAGCTCGAACAGCGGCGACATGCGGGTGACCATGAAGATACCGGCGGTCACCATCGTCGCGGCGTGGATCAGTGCCGAGATCGGGGTCGGGCCTTCCATCGAGTCCGGCAGCCACACGTGCAGCGGGACCTGGGCCGACTTGCCCATGGCACCGATGAACAGGCAGATGCAGATGACGGTGGCGATCGACCAGATCACCGGCTCGTTCAGCAGCTGCATGCCCAGCAGCGTGCCGTCCCAGATCTGCAGCTGGGCGCGCGGGTCGGCCAGCATGCCGGCCTGCGAGAACACCTGCGAGTAGTCCAGGGTGCCGAACACCCACAGCACGCCGGCGATGCCCAGCAGGAAGCCGAAGTCACCGACGCGGTTGACCAGGAACGCCTTCATGTTGGCGAAGATCGCGGTCGGGCGCTTGAACCAGAAGCCGATCAGCAGGTACGACACCAGGCCCACCGCTTCCCAGCCGAAGAACAGCTGCAGGAAGTTGTTGCTCATCACCAGGGTGAGCATCGAGAAGGTGAACAGCGAGATGTAGCTGAAGAACCGCTGGTAGCCCGGATCGTCCTGCATGTAGCCGATCGTGTAGATGTGGACCAGCAGCGACACGAAGGTCACCACCACCATCATCATCGCGGTCAGCTTGTCGACCATGAAACCGACGTGGGCCGAGTACTGGCCGACTTCGAAGAACGTGTAGATGTTCTGGTTGAACGGCTGCGCCCCGCCCCACAGCAGCTGGTAGAGCGTATACATCGACAGGCCGCAGGCCACCGCGACGCCGAGGATGGTGATGGTCTGCGCGCCGAAGCGCTTGACCTGGCGACCGAACAGGCCGGCGATGATGCTGCCGAACAGCGGTGCGAGCACCACTGCGATCAACAGACTCTTGGAGAGAGTGATTTCCATCTGTGGATCAGCCCTTCAACGAATCGACTTCGCCGACATTGATCGTGCGGCGTGTACGGAACAGGGTCACCAGGATCGCCAGGCCGATGGCGGCTTCCGCGGCGGCGACGGTCAGGATGAAGAACACGAACAGCTGGCCGGACGGATCGCCCAGCTGACGCGAGAAGCCGACGAAATTGATGTTCACCGACAGCAGCATCAGCTCGATCGACATCAGCAGGACGATGACGTTCTTCCGGTTGAGGAAGATACCGGCCAGGCTGATGGCGAACAGCACCGCGCCCAGCGCGAGGATATGGCCAAGGGTGATCACGGCTGGGTCTCCTCGCCGGCGACCGGCTTGCTGTTGCTGTGCACGACCGGTGCTTCGGCACCCATCTTGACCATGCGCAGGCGCTGGCCGGCCTTGACCATGGTCTGCTGGCCCGGGTTCTGGCTCTTCACGCCGGTACGGCGACGCAGGGTCAGCATCACGGCGGCAACCACGGCCACGGTCAGGATGACGGCGGCGAACTCGAACGGCAGCAGGTACTCGGTGAACAGCGTGCGTGCCAGCCAGGTGATGTTGGAGCTGTCGGCGGCGACCGCAGCGGCGTTGTCGGCCGGGAACGGCGTGACCGAACGCGCCTTGACCCCGATCAGGATCAGCATCTGCGCCAGCATCGCGACCGCGACAATCAGGCCGACCGGCAGGTAGCGCACCCAGCCCTCACGCAGCTTGGTGGGGTCGATGTCCAGCATCATCACCACGAACAGGAACAGCACCATCACCGCACCGACGTAGACCAGCACCAGCGCCACACCGAGGAACTCGGCGCCCACCAGCAGCCACACGCAGGCGATGGAGAAGAAGGTCAGCACCAGGCAGAGCACGGCGTGAACCGGGTTGCGCACGCTGATCACCGCACCGGCCGAAACCGTTGCCGCGATGGCGAACACCCAGAAAGCGATATTTACCCAATCCATCTCTCGACCTCAGCGGTAAGCGGCATCGGCGGCGCGACGCTCGGCGATCTCGTTTTCGAGACGGTCGCCCAGGGCCAGCAGCTGCGGCTTGGTAACGATGTTTTCGCCACGATTCTCGAAGTGGTACTCGAGGATGTGGGTTTCGACGATCGAGTCCACCGGGCAGCTTTCCTCACAGAAGCCACAGAAGATGCACTTGAACAGGTCGATGTCATAACGCGTGGTGCGGCGGGTGCCGTCCTCGCGCTTGGCCGAGTCGATGGTGATGGCCAGCGCCGGGCACACCGCTTCGCACAGCTTGCAGGCGATGCAGCGCTCTTCGCCGTTGGGATAACGGCGCAGCGCATGCAGGCCACGGAAGCGCGGCGACTGCGGGAACTTCTCCATCGGGTACATCATCGTGTACTTCGGCTTGAAGCTGTACTTCAGCGTCAGCCAGAGGCCCGCCAGCAGTTCGAGCAGCAGCAGGCTCTTGAAGTAATGGGTAATCCTGTTCATCACTTTAGACGCCCTTTTGAATCACGCCGAAGAACACCATGACGGCGGTAACCGCGATCCACAGAATGGCCAGCGGGATGAAGACCTTCCAGCCCAGGCGCATGATCTGGTCGTAGCGGAAGCGCGGGAAGCTGGCACGGAACCAGATGTAGGCACTGGCGAAGAAGAACACCTTGACGAACAGCCACGGCGCGCCCCCCTTCCAGATCCAGTCGACCAGCGGCGAGACATCGCCGAAGTTGACCCAGCCCTGGACCGGGCTCAGCCAGCCCCCGAGGAAGAAGATCGAGATCAGGAAGCTGATCAGGATCATGTTCGCGTATTCGGCCAGGAAGAACAGGGCGAAGGCACCGCCGGAGTATTCGACCATGTGGCCGGCGACGATTTCCGATTCGCCTTCCACCACGTCGAACGGCGCGCGGTTGGTTTCAGCCACGCCCGAGACCCAGTAGATGACGAACAGCGGGAACAGCGGCAGCAGGAACCAGTCGAAGAAGCCGGAACTGCCGGCCTGCGCCATCACGATGTTGCTCAGGTTCAGGCTGCCCGAGGCGATCATCACGCCGACCAGGGCGAAGCCCATGGCGATTTCGTAGCTGATCATCTGCGCCGAGGCGCGCATCGCCCCCAGGAACGCATACTTCGAGTTGGACGCCCAACCGGCCAGGATGATGCCGTAGATGCCCAGCGAGGTCATCGCCAGCAGGTACAGCAGGCCGGCGTTGGCGTTGGACAGCACGATCTGCGAATCGAAGGGCACCACCGACCAGGCCGCGAAGGCCGGGGCCAGGGTGATCAGCGGGGCCAGCAGATAGATCGCCTTGTTGGCGCTGCTCGGCTGAACCACTTCCTTGAACAGCAGCTTGAAGACGTCGGCGAAGGCCTGGAAGATGCCCATGCCCACGTACATCGGGCCGTGGCGGACGTGCATCCAGCCGATCAGCTTGCGTTCCCAGACCACGTAGAAGGCCACCGAGATGATCACCGGAACGGCGATCACCAGGATCTTCAGGATGATCCAGATCAGCGCGCCGATGTCACCGAGGCCCAGCAGCCACTGGTGCAGCGGGTCGACCGCGTTCAACAGCAATTCGTTCATGCAGCCACCACCGATACGCGAGCGGCACCCAGCGGCGCGGTCGCGCCGTGGCCCGATTCAATCCAGACCGAACCCGCAGCGACGCGGGCGTCGACCACCACCGGCAGGGTGGCCTTGCCGGCATCGGTGCCGACCTTGGCCATCTGCCCTTCCTGCAGCTGCAGGCGAGCGGCATCTTCAGCGTTCAGCACGATGCGCGGGGCGTTGTTGAGCGGATGCGACTGCAGCGCCGGGGCGCGACGGACCACCGCATCGGTGCGGTAGATCGCGGCGGTCGAAGCCACTTCCAGGCCTTCGCCGGCAACCACCGGCTGCGCCGAAGCGGCAACGGTGACCGATACCGGGGCCAGGCTGGCGCGCAGGCCGGCCAGGTCGGTGAAGTCGAAACCGGCCACGGCCAGCTCGCCGCCCAGGGCGCGCAGCACGCGCCAGCCTTCACGGGCCTCGCCCGGCAGCTTGCCGCCGGCACGGGCCGACTGCTCGCGACCATCAAGGTTGGTCAGGGTGGCGTCGATTTCCGGCAGCGCACCGATCGGCAGGATCACGTCGGCGACGTCGCGGGTCGAGGCACAGGCGAACTGGCTGAAAGCCACCACCTGGGCACCGGCCAGCGCCTTGCGCGCGGCAGGTGCATCGGCGAAGTCCAGGCCCGGCTCAAGGCCGTACACCACATAGGCCTGGCGCGGCTGCGCCAGCATCGCGGCGACGTCCCTGCCGGCCGGCAGCACACCGGCGCGGGTCAGGCCAACGGCGTTGGCGCCCTGCGGGATGCGGCACAGCTTGGCACCGGTGGCGGCGGCGAACTCACGCGCAGCAGCGCGGATCGCGGCAGCCCGCGGGTGGTTTTCGGCGATGCCACCGACGATCAGCACGGTGTTGTTGCCGCCCTGCACTGCCGAACGCAGCTCGGCGTTGGCCAGCGCGTCGACGAACTTGGACGGTGCGACGATCTGCTTGCCGGCGATGCTGAAGGCGAAGTCGAAGTCCACCGGGTTGACGACATGGATCTTCGCGCCCTTGGTGGTCTGCGCCTTGCGCAGGCGGGCGTGCAGCAGCGGCAGTTCGTGGCGGATGTTGCTGCCCAGAACGACGATGCGGTCAGCGCCTTCGATTTCGGCCAGCGGCAGGCCGAACACTTCGGCGGTTGCGGCGTCGGAGAAATCGCGGTTGTTGATGCGGTGGTCGATGTTGCCCGTGCCCAGGCCCTTGGCCAGGCGGGCCAGCAACGCGCCTTCCTCGTTGGAGGTGGACGGGTGCACCAGCACGCCCAGGTTGTCGCCCTGGTTCGCCTTGAGGATCTCGGCGGCCGCGGCCAGGCCTTCGGCCCAGCTCACTTCCTTCCACTCGCCATTGACCTTGCGCAGCGGCTTGACCGCACGGTCTTCGCTGTACAGGCCCTGGTGCGAGTAGCGGTCACGGTCGGACAGCCAGCACTCGTTCACGGCTTCGTTGTCGCGCGGCACGGTGCGCAGCACTTCACCGCGACGCACGTGCAGGAACAGGTTCGAACCCATCGCGTCGTGGTAGCCCAGCGATTCGCGCGCGGTCAGTTCCCACGGACGGGCGCGGAACTGGAACACCTTGTTGGTCAGCGCGCCGACCGGGCAGACGTCGACGACGTTGCCGGACAGCTCGGTGGTCAGCGGCTTGCCGTCAAAGGTACCGATCTGCAGGTTCTCACCGCGGTACATGCCACCCAGTTCGTAGGTACCGGCAACGTCGGCGGTGAAGCGGACGCAGCGGGTGCACTGGATGCAGCGGGTCATCTCGGTAGCGACCAGCGGGCCCATGTCCTCGTCCGGCACCACGCGCTTGCGCTCGTTGAAGCGGCTGACCGAACGGCCATAGCCCAGCGACACGTCCTGCAGCTCGCACTCGCCGCCCTGATCGCAGATCGGGCAGTCCAGCGGGTGGTTGATGAGCAGGAACTCCATCACCGAGCGCTGGAACTTCAGTGCCTTCTCGCTACGGGTGGCGACCTTCATGCCGTCCATCACCGGGGTGGCGCAGGCCGGCGCCGGCTTCGGCGACTTCTCCACGTCCACCAGGCACATGCGGCAGTTGGCGGCGATCGGCAGCTTCTCGTGGTAGCAGAAGCGCGGAATCGGAATACCGGCCTTGTCGGCCGCCTGGATGATCATCGAACCCTTGGGCACGACCAGCGACTTGCCATCGATCTCGATGGTCACGTGATCCGGTGGCACGTTCGGGTTTACGGGTTGCGCGCTCATGCGGCGGCTGCCTCCACCTTCTTGCCGTCAACCATCGAATGACCGTTGACGATGTAGTACTCGAATTCGTCCCAGAACTGGCGCAGGAAGCCCTGGATGGGCCATGCAGCCGCTTCACCGAACGCACAGATGGTGTGGCCTTCGATCTGCCCGGCCACCGCCTTCAGCTGGTGCAGGTCTTCCATCGTGGCCTTGCCGGCGACGATGCGCTCCAGCACGCGGTGCATCCAGCCGGTACCTTCACGGCACGGGGTGCACTGGCCGCAGGATTCCTTGTGGAAGAACTGGCTGATGCGGCAGGCGAACTTGACGCAGCAGACGCTGTCGTCGAGCACCACGATCGCGCCCGAACCCAGGCCGGAGCCCAGTGCACGGATGGTGTCGTAGTCCATCGGCAGGTCCTCCAGCTCGGCCGCGGTCAGCACCGGCATCGACACGCCGCCCGGGATCGCGCCCTTCAGCGTGCGGCCCGGACGCAGGCCACCGGCCATTTCCAGCAGGTCGTGGAATTTGGTGCCGAGCGGCACTTCGAAGTTGCCGCCGTTCTGCACGCAGCCGGACACCGAGAAGCACTTCGGACCGCCGTTGGCGGTCAGGCTCAGGCCCTTGAACCACTCCGGACCGTTGCGGATGATCGCCGGCACCGAACCGTAGGTTTCGGTGTTGTTGATCGTCGACGGCTTGCCATACAGGCCGAAATTGGCCGGGAACGGCGGCTTGTAGCGCGGCTGGCCCTTCTTGCCTTCCAGCGATTCCATCAGCGCGGTTTCTTCGCCGCAGATGTAGGCGCCGGCGCCCAGCGCACCGTAGATGTCGATGTCCACGCCGCTGCCGAGGATGTTCTTGCCCAGCCAGCCGTTCGCATAGGCGTCGGCCAGGGCCTGCTCGAAGTGCTCGAACGGCTCGTGGTGGAACTCACCGCGCAGGTAGTTGTAACCCACGGTCGAACCGGTGGCGTAGCAGGCGATCGCCATGCCTTCCACCACCGAATGCGGGTTGTAGCGCAGGATGTCGCGGTCCTTGCAGGTGCCCGGCTCGGATTCGTCCGAGTTGCAGAGGATGTACTTCTGCATGTTGCCCTTGGGCATGAAGGACCACTTCAGGCCGGTCGGGAAGCCTGCGCCACCGCGGCCGCGCAGGCCCGAGGCCTTGACCATCTCGATGACCTGCTCCGGCGGGATCTTCTCTTCGAGGATCTTGCGCAGGGCGGCGTAGCCACCGGTCTTCAGGTAGCTTTCGTACGACCACGGGGTGTCGTAATGCAGGGTGGTGTAGACCACCTGGTGCGGCAGCGGCGCGGGGCCGACCGGACCCTTGGATTCGTGGTGATGTGCCATGCCCTTACTCCAGCCCGTCCAGCAGCTCGTCGACCTTTTCCAGGGTCAGACGCTCATGGTAGTGACCGTTGATGACCATCATCGGCGCGCCGCCACAACCGGCCAGGCACTCTTCCTCGCGCTTGAGGTAGACGCGGCCGTCCGGGGTCGATTCACCGTGCTTGATGCCCAGCTTCTTCTCGCAATGGCGGACGATGTCCTCGGCGCCATTGAGCCAGCAGCTGATGTTGGTGCAGATGGCCACGTTGTTGCGGCCCACCTTCTCGGTCTCGAACATCGAGTAGAAGCTGGCGACCTCGTAGGCCCACACCGGCGGCAGGTCGAGGTACTTGGCGACGGCGGCGATCAGCTCGTCGGTCAGCCAGCCCTGGTTCTGCTCCTGGGCCGCATGCAGGCCCTGCAGCACGGCAGAGCGCTTGCGGTCCGGCGGGAACTTGGACAGCCAGTGATCGATGTGAGCGCGGGTCTTGTCGCTCAGCACCACCATCGGGTCGACGTCGCGCGCCGCCTCGAAATTACCTGTCGCCTTCATCGGCCGACCTCAGCGAAATGCATAACGTGAAATTCCAGAAACTGCGGCGCCGGCTTGCGCCGGCTGCCTGCAGCGGGCGTTGGCGTGGCGGACGGCATTACCGGTCAACCTCGCCGAACACCAGGTCATAGGTACCGATCATCGCCACCACGTCGGCCAGCATGTGGCCGCGCACGATCGAATCGATCGAGGACAGGTGGGCGAAGCCCGGTGCGCGCAGGTGCACGCGGAAGGGCTTGTTGGCGCCATCGGAGACCAGGTAGCAGCCGAATTCGCCCTTGGGCGCTTCCACGGCCGCATAGGTTTCACCCGCCGGTACGCAATAGCCTTCGCTGAACAGCTTGAAGTGGTGGATCAGCGCTTCCATGTCGTCCTTCATGTCCTCGCGCTTGGGCGGAGCGACCTTGAAGTTCTTGACCATGACCGGGCCGGGGTTGGCCTTCAGCCACGCCACGCACTGCTTGATGATGCGGTTGGATTCGCGCATTTCGGCGACGCGGACCAGGTAGCGGTCGTAGCAGTCGCCTTCCTTGCCCAGCGGGATGTCGAAATCGACAGCATCGTACTTGGCGTACGGGCGCTTCTTGCGCAGGTCCCAGGCCACGCCAGAGCCACGCAGCATCACGCCGGTCATGCCCCACTGGTGTGCCAGTTCCGGAGTGACCACGCCGATGCCGACGGTACGCTGCTTCCAGATGCGGTTGTCGGTCAGCAGGGTTTCGTATTCGTCGACGCGCTTGGGGAACTCGACGGTGAAGTTCTCCAGGAAGTCCAGCAGCGAGCCTTCGCGCGAAGCATTGAGCTGCTTCAGCGCCTTGCCCTTGTGCCAGCGCGATTCCTTGTACTTCGGCATGTGGTCCGGCAGGTCGCGGTAGACACCGCCCGGGCGGTAGTACGCCGCGTGCATGCGCGCGCCGGAGACCGCTTCATAGCAGTCCATCAGCTCTTCGCGCTCACGGAAGGCATACAGCATCACGGCCATCGCACCCAGGTCGAGCGCGTTGGAGCCCAGCCACATCAGGTGGTTGAGGATGCGGGTGATCTCGTCGTACATGGTGCGGATGTACTGCGCACGCTCCGGCGCCTCGATGCCCATCAGGGTCTCGATCGCGCGCACGTAGGCGTGCTCGTTGCACATCATCGACACGTAGTCGAGGCGATCCATGTAGCCGATCGACTGGTTGAACGGCTTGGACTCGGCCAGCTTCTCGGTGCCACGGTGCAGCAGACCCACGTGCGGGTCGGCACGCATGATGGTTTCGCCGTCCATTTCCAGGATCAGGCGCAGCACACCGTGAGCGGCCGGATGCTGCGGGCCGAAGTTCATGGTGTAGTTGCGGATTTCCTGCCGGCTTTCGGCGGCGTTGCTGGCGAACGCTTCGCCGGCCTGGTGTACGTGGCTCACTTCACTGCCTCCTGCGCGCGCTCACCGGCTGCGGTCTGCAGACGGGCGTCGTCACGGATCACGCGCGGCACGCCGACACGCGGCTCCACCGAGGTGACCGGTTCGTAGATCACGCGCTTCTTTTCTTCGTCGTAGCGGACTTCGACATTGCCGATCAGCGGGAAGTCCTTGCGGAACGGATGGCCGACGAAACCGTAGTCGGTCAGGATCCGGCGCAGGTCCGGGTGGCCTTCGAAGATCACGCCGTACAGGTCGAACGCTTCACGCTCGAACCAGTTCAGGCCCGGCCACACGCTGGTCAGCGAGGACACCACCGGCAGCGCTTCGTCAGGGGCGAAGCAGCGCAGGTGCATCATCAGGTTGTGCTGGTACGAGCGCAGCTGGGCGACCACGGCGAAACGCTGGGTCGGCATGTGCTGCGGGCGGGCACCGTCGGCACCGTTTTCCTCGGTGGGGAACTCGCCCCACGCGAAGCGGCCCTGGGCCTTGCCTTCGACGCCACGGCTGAAGCCCTGCGAGGACACGTCGGCGGTGTCCCATTCGTCGGAGCCATAACCGAGGTAGTCGACGCCGCACAGATCCACGGCCTGCTCGAAACCAAACTCGTCACGCAGCGCCAGGGCGGTGGCGTGCCACTCGGCGGCAGGCACTTCCAGCGTCACTTCGCCGCGGGGTTCGACCACGATGACCTTCGCACCAGCGAAACGTGCGGAGAGTCGGTCGATGAAGGATGCTTGCTCTGCCATGGGGGCTTGGCGCGCTCTTGTCAGGTGAAGGGGTCAGCGGGCGATGGTCTGTGTACGCCAGATCTTCTTCTGCAGCTGCAGGATCCCGTACACCAGCGCCTCGGCGGTCGGCGGGCAGCCCGGGACGTAGACGTCCACCGGCACCACGCGATCACAGCCGCGCACGACAGAATAGGAGTAGTGGTAATAGCCACCGCCGTTGGCGCAGCTACCCATCGAGATGACCCACTTCGGGTCCGGCATCTGGTCGTAGACCTTGCGCAGCGCCGGGGCCATCTTGTTGACCAGGGTACCGGCCACGATCATCACGTCGGACTGACGCGGCGACGGGCGGAACACCACGCCGTAACGGTCAAGGTCCAGGCGCGCGGCGCCGGCGTGCATCATCTCGACCGCGCAGCAGGCCAGGCCGAAGGTCATCGGCCACATCGAGCCGGTGCGCGCCCAGTTCAGCAGTGCGTCGACGCTGGTGGTGACGAAGCCCTTTTCCAGCAGCGGGTTGTCGCCTTCCGGCCGCAGGATGTCATCAACCCGGCCTTCCGGCGACGGGTTGTTCATGAGGCCATCGAGAGTCTGAATCACTCCCATTCCAGCGCTCCCTTCTTCCAGACGTAAATGAAACCGAGGAACAGCATGCCGACGAACAGGCCCATGGTGATGAGCGAACGGGCGCCCAGCTCCATGAAGACCTGGGTCCACGGCACGATGAAGATGATTTCCAGGTCGAAGACGATGAACTGGATCGCGATCAGGTAGTAGCGCACGTCGAACTTCATGCGCGCGTCTTCGAAGGCCTCGAAGCCGCACTCGTACGGCGACAGCTTTTCCAGATCGGGGCGGCGGGGACCGAGGAATCGACCAACCAGCATCAGCGTAATGCCGATACCGGTGGCAACGATCAGAAACAGCAGAGAAGGCAAATATTCGGCCAGCACAGCGATTCTCTCTTGCCTCTGCCGCCGCGCCTGCAGGCGCTTTGGCATGGGGGAGTGGACGGGAACCTGCCTGGCGCCTTGCGCGCCAGACGAACCCGCTTTACTTACAAATGGTGCCCAAGAGGGGACTCGAACCCCTACGACTTGCGTCGCTACCACCTCAAGGTAGTGCGTCTACCAATTCCGCCACCTGGGCAAACGATCACATCAGACTATCTTCCCGATGCGCCGCGTATTGTAACCGGCTTCAGTGTTTCTGGGAGCCTTCCGAAGGCTTTTCTTCACCAGAAACCGAAGATTCCGCCTGAGCCGGCACATTCGCCGCCGGAACCGGGGCGGCCGGGACCGGATCGGCCTTCGGAACGGCCGGCAGTTCGCCCGCCGGAGCAGCCGGCGCGCTGGCCGCCGGGGCGGACATCAGGCCCAGGTCCTGGTCGGCCGCCGGACGGGTGCCGTGACCGGCATACCAGGCCATGAAGAGACTGATGCCGAAGAACACGACGGCCAGCCACTTGGTCGACTTGGACAGGAAGTTCGAGGCGCCACGCGCACCGAACACCGTACCCGAGGCGCCGGCGCCAAAGCCCGAACCCGCCGCCGCACCCGAGCCACGCTGCATCAGGATCAGCGCGATCATGGCCACAGCGACCAGCACGTAGACGACATTGAGGATCAACATCAGCATTGGAAACCGCCCTCGGACAATACTTCTAGGATTAGTTCGCGGCCGCCGCCCGTGCGATGGCCAGGAAGTCCGCGGCCACCAGGGAGGCGCCGCCGACCAGCCCACCATCGACATCCGGCTGCGCGAACAGTTCCCCGGCATTGTCGGGCTTCACGCTACCGCCGTAAACAATGGGCAGTGAATCAGCAATTCTAGCATCGAAGCGCGCAACTTCGCCACGGATGAACGCGTGCACCTGCTGTGCCTGCTCCTTTGTAGCGGTACGGCCGGTACCGATGGCCCAGACCGGCTCGTAGGCGACCACGGCCTTGGCAAAGCCGGCCGCACCGACCAGCTCCAGCACCGGCGCCAGCTGGCTGGCGATGACCGCTTCGGTCTGCCCGGCCTCGCGCTGCTCCAGGGTCTCGCCCACGCACAGCACCGGCACCAGGCCGGCATGCTGGGCGGCGGCGAACTTGCGCGCGACCAGCTCGCTGCTTTCATGGTGATACTGGCGGCGCTCGGAATGGCCGACCAGGCCATAGCGGGCCCCGACCTCGACCAGCATGGCCGCGCAGACCTCGCCGGTATAGGCGCCCTTCTCGTTGCTGCTCACGTCCTGCGCGCCGAAGGCCAGGCCGGTCTCGCCGAAGTCCTCGACCAGCTCGCCCAGGTACGGCAGCGGCGGCAGGATCACCACGTCCACCCCCTCCAGCGGCAGCCCGGCGGCCACCTGCCCCAGCAGTTCATTGGCGAATTGACGGCTGCCATGCAGCTTCCAGTTTCCAGCGACGATCTTGCGGCGCATGAGCGGGTGGCTCCTGTGTGAAGTCAGCCGGTCATGATACCCGTTGCGGCAAAAATCCGTTTCCTTGTAAGCGGTTACATGGATTTTCAGCCAACGGCGCAGCCCCTCGTGGCGGGAGTTTGTTTGGGTTGGTCGCGGAAAGCCCGGTTGGATTGGTGGGCTTGGCCGGGCGGGTGGGGATGGCGGGGGACGCCGTAAACCCGTCCGTGGGGGCTTGGCCGCGGCATCCATGCCGCGGACACCCCCGTCATCCCCACCCGCCCGGCCTCCGACACATTCCGGCGGTTCCGCCCGCCACGGAAAGAAAAAAGAAGAGCAAGAGCAAAAGCGGCATACCACGTGCCCTGCCCCACTTCGATCTGACAGATCTCATCCACGCATGGCGTGGATCTACCGTGTCGAGCAAGGTCGACACCCACCAACCGTCACCGGGAAACTGTCGAAGGCGGGGAGGTGTCGGATGGCGGGGTGTGCGCGGCATGGATGCCGCGGCCAAGCCCCCAGGGATGGGTTTACGGCGTCCCCGCCATCCGACACCTCCCCGCCTCCCCACGGAACACCCCAGAGCCGCTTTGGCTTTGGACTTGCCGGCCAGCGGCCGGCACTACCGCGGGTGCAGGGTGCAACCCTGCAAAGAAAAGGCCGCCTTTCGGCGGCCTCACTTTTCCTTACTTCAGCTTGATCTCGCGCAGGCGTTCCTCGAGGAAGCCGTGGGCGGTGATCGCCTCCGGATACCGGCTCGGGTTCTCCGGGGTGATGCACGAGGGCAGCACGTCGATCAGGAAGTCCGGGTTCGGGTGCAGGAAGAACGGCACCGAGTAGCGCGGCTGGCGCGCCAGGTCACCCGGGGGGTTGACCACGCGGTGGATGGTCGACGGATACACGTGGTTGGTCAGGCGCTGCAGCATGTCGCCGATGTTGACCACGATCGTGTCCGCATCTGACGTAAATGGCACCCACTCGCCGTCATGCGACTGCACTTCCAGGCCTGCGGCACTGGCGCCGACCAGCAGGGTGATGAAGTTGATGTCGCCATGGGCACCGGCACGCACGTTCGGGATGTCGTCAGTGGTGATCGGCGGGTAGTGGATCGGGCGCAGGATCGAGTTGCCGAAGTTGGTCTTGTCGGCGAAGAAGTCTTCCGGCAGGCCAATGTGCAGGGCCAACGCGGACAACACGCGCGACCCCAGGTTGTCCAGCGCCTGATACAGGCCGTAACCGCGCTCACGGAAACCTTCGACCTCGGCCGGCCACAGGTTCGGCGCCATCACGTCCCGGTACTTGGAATCGTCGGCGATCTCGCGGCCGATGTGCCAGAACTCCTTCAGGTCGAAATGCTTGGAGCCCTTGGCGGTTTCCACGCCGAACGGGGTGTAGCCGCGGGCGCCGCCGCTGCCGGCCACGTGGTACTTGCGCTTGACCTCTTCCGGCAGGGCGAAGAAAGCCTTGAAGGCATCGTAGGCCGCGTCGATGTCGGCCTGCGGGATGCCGTGGTTACGGATGCCCGCGAATCCCCATTGGCGGTAGGCCGCGCCCAGCTCGGCCACGAAGGCCTCGCGGTCGCTGTCGAAACGGGTGATGTCGAGGGTGGGGATCTGGCTCACAGCGGTTCCTGGCTTGTCGTTGGGTCTGAGGGGGCCAACGCATTCATGGCCCGCCTGAACATTGTGACAGATCGCCCGGGGGACGCCACTCGATACACGGAAACAAACCGATACAATGCGCGACCCGCGCGCGGAGCAACGCTTCCGTCACGTTGGCCCCGCCCCTCTCCTGCACCCCCTGAACCTGCCCCACCATGCCCGCAGCTGCCCCTGCCGCCCCTGCCATTGAAGGTTCCGCCCGGCGCTGGCGGCGGCTGGCCTGGTGGTCGCTGTTCATCGTCGGCAATGCGGTACTGGCCGCGGCGATTGCGCTGGGCAATGTACCGCTGCGTGACAATCCGGGCGGCGGCGCCGGCCTGGCCTATCTGGCGGTCGCCCTGCCCGGCCACCTGCTCGCGTTCGGTGCGCTGGCCGGCCTGCTGCCGCTGCTGCTGGGCCTGTGGCCACGCAGCGCGCGTGCGCTGAGCATCAGCGCGGCCGTGCTGCAGGGCCTGTGGCTGTGCCTGCTGCTGGTCGACGCCAAGGTCTTCACCCTGTACCGCTTCCACCTCAATGCCATGGTCGTGAACATGGTGTTCGGCGGCGCCCTGCAGGACCAGGTTGCCCTGTCCTGGAAGACCTGGCTGCAGGTCGGCCTGCTGGTTGCCGCGGTCTTCACCGCCGAGGGCCTGCTGGCTTGGGCGTGCTGGAAACTGCTGCCGGCCGCGCCGCGCCGTCGACGGGTGCTGCAGGCCTGGGCGGTGGTCGCGCTGCTGATGGCCGGCGGCCAGGTCGCCACGGCCTACTACGACGCCCGCGGCGACCGTGATGTGATCGCGCAGTGGAACTACCTGCCGTGGGCGCAGCCGATCACGGCCAAGAGCTTCATGCGGCGCCTGGGCGTGGTCAGCCAACAGCACGCCGGCCTGCCCGACCCGCGCCATGCGCAGCTGCTGTACCCGCTGCATCCGCTGCGCTGCCAGAGCCCACATCGTCCCAACGTACTGATGGTGGTACTGGAGTCGCTGCGCCACGATGTGCTGACACCGCAGCTGATGCCCAACACGTCGACGCTGGCGCAGGATGCGCGCGTCTTCGACCACCATTTCAGCACCGGCAATGCCACCCGCTACGGCCTGTTCGGACTGCTCTACGGCCTGCCCGGCGGCTATTGGCCGAGCATGCTTGACGAGCAGCGTGGCTCGCAGCTGTTCCAGGTGCTGGGCCAGCAGGGCTACGACCTGCACCTGTACGGCAGTGCGCCGTTGTACAGCCCGGAGTTCGATCGCACGGTGTTCGCCGATGTCCGCGACCAGCTGCACCAGGGGCCGGCAGCGCTGAAGTCAGACGGCCGCGACCGCGCGATCATCAGTGCGCTGCAGCAGGACATCCGCGCCAGCCAGGCCGCGCAGCGCCCGTGGTTCGGCTTCGTGTTCCTCGACTCCACCCATGCGCCCTACCACATGCCCGAGGGCTATCCGGCGGTGGCCACACCGATGGCCGCCGATATCGATTTCCTCAAATTCGGCCCGGAGCATGACCCGACGCCGGAACTCAACCGCTACCGCACCGCCGTGCACTATGCCGACAGCCTGATCGGCTCGCTGCTGGACGACCTGCGCGCACAGGGCCTGGCCGAGGACACCATCGTGCTGGTCACCGGTGACCATGCCGAAGAGTTCAACGACCTCAAGCTGAACTACTGGGGCCACAACGGCAACTTCTCCGACTATCAGCTGCAGGTCCCGTTCGTGCTGCATTGGCCGGGCAAGGCCGCTGGCCACGACGCACGCACCAGCTCGCACGAAGACTGGGTGCCGACACTGATGCGCCACGCACTGGGTTGCGAGAACGCACTGGCCGATTACAGCACCGGCCAGGACCTGCTGGCCGAGCCGCAGGGCACGCGTGCGCTGGTGGTCGAAAGCTGGTCGCAGCGCGCGGTGCGCCATGGCGATGCCATCTATGTGTTCGACAAGTTCGGCAACGCCACCGCCCTGGACCTGCGCTACCGGCCGCTGCCACAGCAGGCGCCCGATGCGGCCGCCGTACGCACTGCATGGGAAGCGCTGACCCGCTTCCGCAACCGCTGACCCTCAAGGATCGATCCTGCATGAACCGTCCGCTGCGCATCCTGCACACTGAAGCCGCCAAGGGAATGGGCGGGCAGGAGATCTACATCTTCCGCCACATGCAGGTGATGCGCGCGCGTGGCCACGAGGTGGCGCTGCTGTGCCAGCCCGAAGCGCGACTGGCCCAGCTGGCACGCGATGATGGTTTCACCGTGCATACCCTGCGCATGGGTGGCCTGCTGCGCCTGCTGCGCGGCATCTGGTCGGTCTCGCGCCTGGTGCGCCGCGAACGCTATGACGTGGTCAACACCACCAGCCGCCGTGACGCACTGATCGCCGCCGCCGGTGCACGCCTGGGCGGCACGCCGCTGGTGGTGCGCTCGCGCCACCTGATGAGCCCGGTCAACTCGCTGCTGACCTATACCGGCCTGCCGCACCGGGTGCTGACCGTCAGCAGCTTCGTCAAGCAGTTGCTGGCCGCGCGCGGCATTCCGGCCGAACACATCGGTATCGTGCCGCCCATCGCGGTCCCGCCGCGCTGGAGCGAAATCCGCAAGGACGACCCCTGGCAATGCCTGCAGGAGGTACGCGCGGACGTGCGCGCCGAACTCGGCTTCGGCGAACAGGACATCGTGGTCGGTTGCGTGGCGGTGCTGCGCGAACCCAAGGGTCATGCCGACCTGCTGCAGGCGATGGTGCCGCTGTGCAAGACGCACCCGAACCTGCACCTGGTGGTGGTCGGCGATGGCCAGCCGGTCATGGACCGGCTGCAGGCGCTGCGCGACGAGCACGGGCTGCAGCAGCAGGTCCATCTGCTCGGCTATCGCGATGGCGCATGCCGGCTGATGGCTGGCTTCGACATCTTCGCGCTGGCATCGCACAAGGAAGCGGCCGGTACCGTCTTCCTGGAGGCCGCCTATGTCGGGGTGCCGATCGTGGCCACGCGGGTGGGTGGCGTGCCGGAGATGGTGGTGGATGGCAGCAATGCGATCCTCACCCGGCTGGGCGACAATGCAGCCCTGACAGGCGCCCTGCGCCTGCTGGTGGACGATCCGGAACGGCGGCGGCAGATGGGCCGCGCCGGGTGGGACTGGATGCGCAGCGCGCACCGGTTCACTCCCGACGGCCACGGTGAGACCACCGAACACTATTACCACCAGTGGCTGAAGGAGCTGGGACATGGCTGATGCCCGAACCGTACCGGTGCTGATGCACCACCACGTCAGTCCGTCGCCGGGCATGATCACCGTGTCACCGGAGAATTTCGAAAGCCAGATCGCGTGGCTGGCCGGCAACGGCTGGACGTCGCTGACACTGGACCAGTACGCCGGCTTCCTGGCCGGCAAGCCGGTGCCGCGCAAGTCGATCGTGATCACCTTCGACGATGGCTACCTGGACAACTGGGTGTATGCGCACCCGATCCTGCAGAAGTACGGCATGCACGCGGTGGTGTTCGTGGTCACCGGCTGGATGGGCGAAGGCCCGGAGCGGCCCCACGCCGGGCTTGCCGGGGCAACGTTGCCTGCCACGCCGGACCATCGCGGCTGCGAAGCGGCGATCTACGAGCAGAACCGCAGCGACGACGTGATGATGCGCTGGAGCGAAGCGCGCGCGGCCATCGCCGCCGGCACCTTCGAAGTGCATTGCCACACCCATACCCACACCCGCTGGCTGCGCCGCGACGACCTGGACCGCGCACAGCGCCGTGCCGGCCTGAGCCACGACCTGGCAGTCTCGCGCGACGTCCTGCAGGACAAGCTTGGCGAGGTGTCCGATACGCTGTGCTGGCCCTACGGCGATTTCGACCAGGACCACATCGAGGTGGCGCGCGAGCACGGCTTCCGCTACCTGCATACCACCCACCCGTTCGGACGCAATGTGGTGGGCGGCGACCCGGAGCGCATCTATCGTTTCGCGATCCGCAACCGCCCGGCCAGCTGGCTGCGAAAACGCATCGCACAGAGCTACAACCCGCTGATCGCACCGCTGTTCAATGGCTTCAAGGCACGCCAGAAGAAGATGGTGCCGGGGCCGTAGGCAACCCACCGCCCTGCCCCTTCAACGAAAACGCCCCGGCATTCCGGGGCGTTTTCGTTGGGCAGATGTGCAGCGGCCTCAGGCGGCGGCTTCACGTACCGCCGCGGACAGTCGATCCAGCGTGTCCTGCATCAGCGTCGCATCATCGGCTTCGACCGTGACCCGCACCACCGGCTCGGTACCGGACGGGCGCAGGAACGCACGGCCACGGCCGGCCACCGACTGCTGCGCGACAGCCAGCGCGGCCTGCACGCTGCCGGCCTGCACCGTGGCCTTGGCCGAGACATTGCCCAACCGCACGTTGACCGTCTTCTGCGGCACCCGCACCAGTCCTTCCAGCGCCTGGCGCAGGGTCTGCCCGCTGTTGCGCAATGCCACCAGCACCTGCAGCGCGCTGACGATGCCGTCGCCGGTGGTGGCCCGATCCAGGCACAGCAGGTGGCCGGAGGCTTCACCGCCGAGCACGCCGCCGCCTTCCATCAGCGCCTGGTGCACGTAGCGATCGCCGACATTGCTGCGCACGAACGGAATCTGCAGGTCGGCAAATGCCTTCTCGACGCCGTAGTTGCTCATCAGCGTGCCGACCACCGGGCCGCGCAGGCGGCCTTCGGCTTTCCATGCACGGGCCAGGATATACAGCAGGTCATCGCCGTCGACCGGGTTGCCCTGGTCGTCGGCCATCAGCACGCGGTCGCCATCCCCATCGAAGGCGATGCCGAGATCGGCGCGGGTTTCGCGGACCTTGGCCGCCAGGTTGTCGATGTGGGTGGAACCCACGCCGGCGTTGATGTTGACGCCGTTGGGCTCGGCACCAATGCCGATCACCTCGGCGCCCAGTTCACGGAACAGCAGCGGCGCGATCTGGTAGGTGGCGCCGTGCGCGCAGTCCAGCACCAGGCGCACGCCACGCAGGTCGAACGCGCGCGGCACGCTGGCCTTGCAGAACTCGATGTAGCGGCCGACCGCTTCGCGCGCACGCGACGCCTTGCCCAGCTTTTCCGATTCGGCGGTGGTGAACGGGATGTCCAGCGCCGCTTCCAGGGCCAGCTCGGTGGCATCGTCGAGCTTCTCGCCCTGGGCGGAGAAGAACTTGATGCCGTTGTCGTAGTGCGGGTTGTGCGAGGCGCTGATGACGATGCCAGCGTCCACGCCAAGCGTACGGGTCAGGAACGCCACCGCCGGGGTCGGCATCGGCCCCAGCAGCTGCACGTCCGCACCGGCGGCGACCAGGCCGGCTTCCAGTGCCGCTTCGAACATGTAACCGGAGATGCGGGTGTCCTTGCCGATCACCACGATCGGCCGGCGCCCGTCCTGGCCGCGCTGGTCGACCAGGACACGGCCCAGGGCGTTGCCCAGGCGCAGCACGAAGTCGGCCGAGATCACGCCCTGGCCGACCCGTCCACGGATGCCATCAGTACCGAAGTACTTGCGGCCTCCCATCAAGCCACCTCCGGCGCCGGCTGACGGCCCAGCATTGCCAGCAGATCGGACAGGCGGTCGCGCATTTTGCGACGGTCGCAGATCTGGTCGATAGCGCCGTGCTCCAGCAGGAATTCCGAGCGCTGGAAGCCTTCCGGCAGCTTCTCGCGCACGGTCTGCTCGATCACGCGCGGGCCGGCGAAGCCGATCAGCGCCTGCGGCTCGGCGATGTTGATGTCACCCAGCATCGCGAAGGAAGCCGACACGCCGCCGGTGGTCGGATGGGTCAGCACCGAGATGTACGGCAGGCCGGCTTCACGCAGCTTGCCCAGCGCGGCCGAGGTCTTGGCCATCTGCATCAGCGAGAACAGGCCTTCCTGCATGCGGGCGCCACCGCTCTGCGAGAAGCACACGTAGGGCGCACCGATCTCGACCGCGGTTTCCGCGGCCAGTGCGAAACGCTCGCCGACCACCGAGCCCATCGAGCCGCCCATGAAGGCGAAGTCGAACGACGATGCCACCAGCGCACGGCCCTTGAGCAGGCCGCGCATGGCGATCAGCGCGTCGTACTCGCCGGTGTTCTTCTGCGCGATCTTGATGCGCTCGCTGTACTTCTTCTGGTCCTTGAACTTGAGCAGGTCGGTCGGCCCCAGGCGCGCACCGATCTCGGTGGTGCTGTCGGCATCGAACAGGGCAGCCAGGCGCGCACGCGCACGGATCGCCATGTGATGGCCGCACTTCGGGCAGACTTCCAGGTTCTCTTCCAGTTCCGGACGGTACAACGCGCTGCCGCAGTTGCTGCACTTTTCCCACAGGCCCTCGGGGACACTGCGCTTCTTGCTGGGGGTGTTGTCGGTGCGGATGCCGGACGGCATCAACTTGCTGAGCCAACTCATGCGGGAGGACACTTCCGTTCAGGGCGGCCCGGGGGCCGCAAAGGCGGACAGTCTAGCTCCGCTTTCCCCGCCCGTGCACCCCCTTGCCAGACACGGGGCAGCCGGAAAAAACCATGCTGGGACGTACGTTTAGGTGCTGGGGCGGTGCCTGCCGCTGGCCGGCAGCCCTTGCGTGCAGACCGATGGGTAGTGCCGGCCGCTGGCCGGCAGCCCTTGCACGCGAGCCCTCAGGAGGATGCCGGCCAGCGGCCGGCACTACCGTTACGCGTCCAGCGCCTGCCTCAGCGGGGCGAGGAAGGCCCGGGCGTGCTGCGCGGCCTCTTCCGCCGAGCCCGCTTCGGCCAGCGCCGCCACCAGCGCGCTGCCCACCACCACGCCGTCGGCCTGGCGGGCCATGGCCGCGGCACTGGCGGCATCCTTGATGCCGAAGCCCGCCACCACCGGCACCGACGCACGCGCGCGCAACGCCTGCAGGCGGGCACTGGCGGCATCGCTGTCCAGGCGCTCGGACGCGCCGGTGACACCGGCAAAGCTGACGTAGTAGAGATAGCCACGGGCCAGCGCCAGCAGCTTGTCGGCTCGCGCCTCGCTGGTGGTCGGCGACGCCAGCAGTACCAGCGCAAGGCCGGCTGCGTCGAACGTCTGCTGGGCGTCGCCCGCTTCTTCCGGCGGCAGGTCGACCAGCAGCACGCCGTCCACGCCGGCGTCGACGGCGGCCTTGGCGAAGGCCGCGTAACCGTGGATCTCCACCGGGTTCAGGTAGCCCATCAGCACCACGGGGGTCTGCGCATCGCGCTCGCGGAACTGCGCCACGGCCTGCAGGACGTAGCGGCTGCCGGCGCCGCGCGCCAGCGCGCGCTCGGAGCTGCGCTGGATGGTCGGGCCATCGGCCATCGGGTCGGAGAACGGCACGCCCAGTTCAATCACGTCGGCGCCGGCGTCGACCAGTGCGTGCATGACCGGCACGGTGGCCTCCAGCGAGGGATCACCGGCCGTGACGAAGGGGATCAGCGCCTTGCGCTGCTGTTCGCGCAGACGCTGGAAACAGGCATCGAGTCGGGATACGGACATTTCAGGCACATCCTTCAATCAGTTCAATCGCATCGCTGGTTCCCCAGTACATCTGGGTGACCCGCCCTTCAAACAGTTCCACGCGGATACCCAGGTCCGAACCCGGGTCCTGCCAGGTGAGGTACTCGCCCTGGTCACCGTCGTAGGCATGCGGGCTGGATACCGGCGGCTTCGGGAACTGGGCCATGGCCTGGGCGCGGGTCATGCCGACACGCAGGCCGAACGGACCGGGCTGCTGGGTCGGCGCCCCGCTGTCCGGATCCAGGCCGAGATCGAAACGGACGACGCGATCTTCATCGGTCATCATCGACACGCCGGGCGGCAGCCCCTTGCCGTCGTAGTACTCGCAACTGCCGCCGATGGCTTCGACCGCCCCTTGCGCGGTCCACGGCCCGAGTGCCTTCAGATCGCCCATGTGCTGGCCGATCAGCACCTCGCCGGCATGGTCCAGCGCCACCGAGACCACCGCAGGCGCGCCATCGCTGTCCATATCTTCCGTGGACGGCGGATCGACGATCGGCGCACGTGCCATCGGGTCGAGGTCATCATTCGCGGCCGCCTGCTGTGCCGGCTGCGTGGTGGCCTTGGCGGCCGGTGCCAGCAGCGGCGGCTCCGGCGGCTGGCACGCGGCCAACCCCAGCGCCAGCAGCAGCACGCCACTGTTGCGCAGCAGCGCGCTCACAGCACCAGCCCTTCGCGCGCGGCGATGGTATGCACATCCTTGTCGCCACGGCCGGACAGATTGCACAGCACGATCTGGTCACGCGGACGCTCACGCGCCAGCTTGATCGCCTGCGCCAGCGCATGGCTGGACTCCAGCGCCGGCAGGATGCCCTCGGTATGCGCCAGCAGGTGGAAGGCCTGCAGTGCTTCGTCATCGGTGATGCCGAGGTAGCGCGCGCGGCCGGTATCGGCCAGGAATGCGTGTTCGGGGCCGACGCCCGGATAGTCCAGGCCGGCCGACACCGAATGGGTCTCGATGATCTGGCCGTCGTCGTCGCACAGTACATAGGTGCGGTTGCCATGCAGCACGCCCGGGCGACCGGCGGCGATCGATGCAGCATGGCGACCGGTGCTGATGCCATCACCTGCGGCCTCGGCGCCGACGATCTCGACCTGGCGGTCGTTGAGGAAGGCATGGAACAGGCCGATGGCATTGCTGCCGCCGCCGACGCAGGCAGTGATCGCATCGGGCAGGCGGCCGTACTCGGCCAGCATCTGCTCGCGTGCCTCGCGGCCGACGATGGCGTTGAAGTCGCGCACCATGCGCGGGTAGGGATCCGGACCGGCGACCGTACCGATGATGTAGAAGGTGTCCTGCACATTGGTCACCCAGTCGCGCATCGCTTCGTTGAGCGCGTCCTTCAAGGTGGCCGAACCGGAGGTGACCGGCACCACCGTCGCGCCGAGCAGCTTCATGCGGTAGACGTTGATCTTCTGCCGCTCGATGTCGGTGGCGCCCATGTACACCACGCATTCCAGGCCCAACCGCGCGGCAACCGTGGCGCTGGCCACGCCGTGCTGGCCGGCACCAGTCTCGGCGATGATGCGCTTCTTGCCCATCCGCGCCGCCAGCAGCGCCTGGCCGATGGTGTTGTTGATCTTGTGCGCGCCGGTGTGGTTCAGGTCTTCGCGCTTGAGCAGGATCTGCGCGCCGCCGACATGGTCGCTCAGCCGCTGGGCGTGGTAGATCGGGCTCGGCCGGCCCACGTAGTGGGCCAGGTCGCGGTCGTAGGCGGCCTGGAAGGCCGGATCCTGGCGGGCCTGGTCATAGGCCTGGGCGAGTTCCTGCAGCGGGCCGACCAGGGTTTCGGCAACGAAGCTGCCACCGTAGCGGCCGAAATGGCCCTGGGCATCCGGGAAGGCGTGGTAGTCGGCAATGGGGGAGGCAGACATGGAAGCGACCGCTGGTTCGAGACAGGTGGATACTCTAGCGCACGGGTCGTGACCGGAAAATGGATATTATCTGGCATATACCGTCAGGAAATCTCACATGAGCCGTTCGCTGTTGCCACCGCTCAATGCGCTGCGCGCGTTCGAGGCCACCGCCCGCCTGGGCGGGGTTGGCCGCGCCGCGCAGGACCTGCACGTGACCCACGGCGCGGTCAGCCGCCAGCTGAAGCTGCTGGAAGACCACCTCGGCCTGGCGCTGTTCCAGCGGGCCGGTCGCGGCCTGCGCCTGACCGATGCGGGCACGCGCCTGCAGGCAGCGTGCAGCGAGGCCTTCAGCGGCATCGAAGACTGCGTGCGCGAACTGCGCCGGCCGACCGCGGCCCCGGCGCTGGTGCTGGGCTGCAGCGGCAGCGTGCTGGCGCGCTGGATGATTCCGCGCCTGCCCGCACTGCAGGCTGCCCTGCCCGGCGTACGCCTGCAGTGGTCGGCGCTGGATGGCAGCTTCACCGAGGCGCAGGCCGCACTGGACGCGGTGCTGCTGCTGGCGCAGGGGCCGTGGCCCCGGGGCTGGCAGGTGCGTGAGCTGGCGCCGGAACGGGTCGGTGTGGTGGTGGCCCCCTCGCATCCGGCCGCGCAGCGCCTGCGGCATGTGCCGCCCTCGGCGCTGCTGCAGGAGACGCTGCTGCACACCAGCTCACGGCCGCAGGCATGGCCGGCGTGGGCGCAAGCGCACGATCTGGACACCTCGAAGCTGCAGCTGGGTACTGCCTTCGAGCACCTGTACTACCTGCTGGAGGCAGCGGTGGCCGGGCTGGGCCCGGCGATCGCACCCGAGCCCCTGGTGGCCGAGGACCTGGCCGCCGGGCGACTGGTCGCGCCGTGGGGGTTTGCCGCCACCGGTGGCTTCTGGGTGCTGGCGCGACCGGATGGACCGGCAGATGGGCGCGTGGATGCGCTGGCCGACTGGCTGGGCCAGCAACTGCGCTGACAACAAAAAGGGGACGGAGGGGATTAAGTCGCAAGTGGCACAAACGACTTAATCCCCTCCGTCCCCTTTTTTCAGCTGGCAGTCGGGGTGGCCAGTCGCTGCTGCAGGTCTTCGCGCAGGCGCGACAGCTCGACTTCGGCCTGCTGCCGCTGCTGCATTCCTTCGCGATGGATGCTGCGCACTTCCTCGACCGTGGCGATCAACTGGTCGTGCACGTGGCGCAGCGTCGCCACGTCGATCACGCCGCGCTGGTTGCTGCGCGCGGTATCCACCGAGGCCTGGCGCAGCAGGTCGGCGTTGCGGCGCATCAGCTCGTTGGTGGCATCGTCGATGGCGGTGGACAGCTCGACCGCGGCCTTCTGCTCACCCAGCGAAAGCTGGATGGCGAACTGGCGCTTCCACGACGGGATGGTGATCTCGCGCACCGTGTTGAACTTCTCGATCAGCTGCAGCGCGTTGGCCTGGATCAGGCGGATCATCGGCAGCGACTGGTCGGCCGCATGCTGCATCAGCTGCAGGTCGGACACGCGCTTTTCGAGGAGGCGGATCGCGTTGTCGACTTCGCTCTGGCGGATGCGCTGCTGCGGATCCTCACTGCCCTGCCCGGCCTGCTGCTCGGCCTGCAGTTCGGCCAGGCGCTGCTTGCCGGCCGCAGCATACAGGCCCAGCGCATGGCGTTCTTCGCGGACGATGTCATGCATGCGGTCGAACTCGCCCACGCGCTTGCCCATCAACGCCTGCTGCACACCGACATCACCCAGCAGCTGCTCGATCTGCGCATTGGTGTCGCTGAACTTCTGCACCAGCTCGCCCTTGGATACGCGCAGGCGGTCGATCAGGCCACCGATCACCGGCACCTTCGACCGCTGCGCGAAGCCGTCCAGCTTCAGGCTGCGTGCGATGCGCACCACTTCGCCCAGTTTCTCGCCGCTGGCATCGAGGTCACGATTGCGCACCTGGTCCAGCAACTGGCTGGAAAACGCCGCGGTGCGCGTGGCCGCTTCGCGACCGAAGACCTGCAGGTTGCCCGGGCGCAGGTCATCCAGCTCCAGACGGATCTCGGCGATGCGCGGCAGATCCTCGCGGACCAGGCCAAGCGCCTGCAATGCGCCTTCATCGAGCGGAACGGCGGTAGTCGTGCCGGGCACGAGGGCACCGGGGGTCTGGCTGTCCTGGGTCATCGGGCAGTCTCCTTGCAGTTGGGTAAGCGGCAGCGGCGGCCGGCTCAAGGCAGTCTAGCCTGAGCCGCCGCGACCTCGTCATCGATCTGTGCGTGCAGCGTGGCGGCCTTCGCCGCCAATGTGGCGCCGGCCGCGGCCTGGCCCGCCGCGGCGGCCTGCCGCCAGGCTGGCAACAGGACGTCATGGATGCGCGCGAAGCGTTGCAGCAGCACGTTGTCCTGGTCCTGCAGGAGCTGCCACTGGCCGGCCTCGAGACGGCGCAGCGTGGCCAGCCGGCGCAGGTGATAGAGCCGTTGCGACAGCGCGGCCTGGCCGGCGGTATCCAGCGACGCCAGCCGCACCGCTGCCAGCTCGACCCAGGCGTCCAGCGCTGCGGCCGCCGCTGAATGTCCGGCGATGGCCATGGCCCGCAGCTGCAGCTGCTGCTGCAGCTGCTGGGCCTGCTCGCGCGCCTGCAGGGCCAGCACGCCCAGCTGCGACTGCAGCGCACGTCCTTCCGCCTCGCGATCGACATCGCGCCCCAGCAGGCGGCCCCACCAGCCCGCCTGCTGCCGGATCTGCGCCGGGTTATCGGCCTGCAGGGCCAGCGCGATGCGTGCCAGTGCGGCCACCAGCCCTGCGCCCGCGCCCGGCGGCAACGGTGTTTCGCGCCGCGCCAGCGCCTGCAGCAACGGCGCACCATAGTCGGCCAGCGCGGCGACATCGGCCGTGTCCGGCAAGCTCGGTGGCGGCAGTGGCGCCTGCATGGTCACGGCAGCGGCGGCGGCTTCGGTGTCGTCGCTGGAATCTCCTCACCGTCGTCCGGCGGCAACGACTCGCCGTAGAAGTGACGCATCAGCGCCTCATCCAGCGCGCGCTCCTCCGGCGTCGTGGCACGGCGCACACGCGCACGCTGCGCCACCGCACTGTTCGGCACCCCACGCTCGACCTGCTGCCGCGCCCAGCCGGCGAACGCGGCCAGGGTCTGGGACACCTGTGCCTGCTGCGCCTGCGATGCCGCCAACAGTTCCACCAACGGTGCCAGGCCAGCCTGCAGGTCGTCGGCCAGGACCGTCGTCGGCACACTGGCGGCTGCCGCGACCGGCACCGGCGCGGCGGGCGGACGTGTTTCAGAAAGACGATGCAGGGCCTCCAGCAACGCCGGCCACGGTGCCGGGTCGGCAACGGCAATCGCTTCCGGCGCCGGCGGTGGAAGCTGCAGGGCGGTGGCGATGTCGGCCAGCTGCGCGACCACGCGCCCGCCGACATCGCTGTCGTCGGCCCCCATGGCCTTGTTGCGCAGGAAGTCGCGCTTGATCTGCGTCCAGCGTTGCGCCTGCGTGTCGTCCAGCACGCCGCGCAGCTCGGCCAGCTTCAACAGGTTTTCTTCGGCGCCGGTGGTCAGCAGCTGTGCCTCGCCCAGGTAGTGGTCGGAGATCAACTGCTGCAGCTCGTCCTCGTTCATCACCGGCGAGATTTTCTCGGCCAGCTTGTTCATGTTGCGGTAGCTACCCTGCAGCCGGAACGGCGGCTCGGTGCGGTAGCGATCGTCCTGCGCGGCACTGGCGATGTACTGCTGGTTGACGCGGTAGACCACGTCGCGCACGCGCAGCATGCGCTGCAGGGTGGCGGTGATTTCGTTGATCTCCGCGCTGCTGTAGGCGTGGCTCAGGCCGTTGGTCGAGACCTCCTTGCCCATCGCCCGGTCGACCAGCGTGTACAGGTCAGCCATGTCGCGCGTAGCCAGCGGCGCCAGCACCGGGTTGGAAGTCAGGCTGTTCTCGATGTAGCTGAGGGTAAAGGCCGCCTCCATGCCACCGAGCACATCACCCAGGTTGTAGATGTCGGCACGGTTGGCCAGCATGTCCGGAATCTTGAACACCTCGCCAGACTCGGTGTACGGATTGCCGGCCATCACCACGCAGAATTTCTTGCCGCGCATGTCGTAGGTGCGGGTGCGACCGCGCCACACACCCTCGATACGGCGGGTGCCATCGCACAGCGAGATGAACTTCTGCAGGAACTCCGGATGGGTGTGCTGGATGTCGTCCACATACAGCATGGTGTTGTTGCCCATTTCCAGCGCCAGGTTGAGCTTCTCCAGCTCCTGCCGCGAGGTCGCGTCCGGTGCCTGGGCCGGGTCCAGCGACCGCACCTCGTGACCCAGCGCCGGGCCGTTGATCTTCATGAAGACCAGGCCCAGGCGGTGCGCCACGTATTCCATCAGCGTGGTCTTGCCGTAGCCGGGCGGCGAAATCATCATCAGCAGGCCCATCAGGTCGCTGCGCTTGTTCTCGCCGACCGTGCCCATCTGCTTGGCCAGGTTGTCACCGATCACGCCCAGGTAGACATCATTGATCAGCTTGTTGCGTACGAACGAGGACAGCGGCCGCGCCTTGAACTCGGAAAGCCGCAAGGTCTCGCGCTCGCGGCCGATGATGCCCTGGCGCAGCGCCTGGTAGGCATGGAACGCTGGCACGAAATGACGCAGGTGCTGCTTCAGGCGCGCCAGGAAATCATCCAGCGATACCACCAGCGTGCCGTTGCTGATGCGTGCGTGTTCACCCAGCAGGCCACTGACCTCCGCCTGCAGCGCGGCGTCGCTGGCACGGGTACGCAGCTGGCGCTGCACCAGCAGCAGTGCTGCAGCCTCGTCGACGTAGCCGGCATGCGGGGCATGCGCCGGCATCCGCGCCAGCGCCCGCAGCCACTGACCGGCCAGCGCCCAGCGCGTGGCCAGCGGATCCTGGCTGCGCTGCAGGGCGCGTTCGACCGCCTCGCGTTGCCCGGCCTGTTCCAGCTGCCGAGCCAGTGCCTCCAGCAGCGCTACCGCATGGCGGCTGCTGCTGAACACCGGTTCGCCGGCCGCCAGTTCCTCGCCCAGATAAGCGGCCGCGGCCTCTGCGGCATCGGCATCGAACGGCAACGCGTGGGATTGCGCATACGCCAGCAGTGCCTCGGCCATTTCCGCACGCAACGCCAGGCGCCCTTCGTCGGACCCCAGCAGGCGTGCCAGCGCTTCAGCACCCATCTGGCGGGCCGGCCATTGCGCCACCGCTTCGCGCCGCTGCTCGGCAGCCCAGAACAGCACCGCCAGCGCACGCACCCGTGGTGCATGCCGCAGGCTGCCGGCCGCCTGCTGCAAGGGCAGCAACGCACGCAGGATCAGCGCGGCATCATGGTCATGGATGCCGCGCTCGTAGCCTTCGCGGTAGCGCGGTGCGGCAAACGCACGCACGCGCTGGTCCAGTGCTTCGGGCGTGGCGACGTCGTGCTGCAGCGTGGCCAGGTCAAGCCCGTCGCTCCCCTCCTGCGCGGCCATCAACAGGCTGCCGGCAAGATACTCGCCGCGATACAGTGCAGGTGATTCGGAGTCCAGGGTGACCGGCCAGAACGGCTTCAGCGCATCCAGCTCCGGATCGTGCAGGGTCTCCAGGAAGTCGGTGCCGGTCAGATGGATCGCCAGCGTGTCACCACGCGGCAGCAGGGTCAGGTCCAGCGCCTGGGTGTTGACGCTGAAGCGATGGCGCGGCCCCAGCCGCACCACGTTGCCGCCCGCCTCGTACAGATCACTGCGGTCACGCAGCTGGCGCACCGCCTGGTCACGCACGCCCTTCAGGCGCGCTTCGATGTCGTCGGCCTTGACGTTGTCATGCAACGCGCGCAGGCGTTCGGCCAGCTCACGCAGCTTGAGGATCAGCGGATCGCCGGCAAAGAACGCATTGAGCTCATCGGCGGTGGCGAAGCGCTCGGTGCGCTTGGCCAGGCCATCGAGGATGCGGCTGGCCGCATCCAGCACCGAACGTGCCTTGCGCTGGCGGTCATCCAGCAGCGCCTGCTTGTGCGTTTCGAAGGCTTCAACCAGCTCTTCGCGCTTGCTCAGGATGTCGCCGAGGAACTGCTCGTGTTCGCCGAACTGGCTCTCCAGCTCCTCCAGCTGCACCAGCAGGCGCGACAACTGCTCGTCGGCACGCTCCGGGTCCGTGGCCAGCGCCAGCGCGCTGGTGATCGACTGCGAGAACAGCGCGAACTGCGCGGCGAACTGCGCCACGGCCTCGGCTGAGCCGAGCGACCTGCGGCGCTGATCGGCACGCGCGCGGGCCTGGTTGAGGCGGCCGTACAGCACCGAAATGGACTCGACCACGCGGGTGCGGGCGGTGGCATCGTCCACCTTCAGGCCGGCCATCAGTTCAGACAGCATATCCAGATCGGCCGCCATCCCGCGCAGCCCCGCCAGCTGCTCATCCAGCTGGCGGGCACTCTGCGCCTGCTGCGCAGCTTCATCCAGCGCCTGCAGGCGCGTGGTCAGCGGCACCAGCGCGGCATCGCCGGCGAGGAAGTCACCCGTGGCGGCGCCGACATGATCCTGCGCCTCCACCAGCTCGGCCGTCATCGTCTCGATGCGCGCGGTGTCGATGTAACGCAGCTCGCGGATGGTCAGCAGCCGTCCACGCAATGCGGTGATCGCATTGAGGGCCTCGACGAAGGCCTGCACCTCGTTCCAGTTCTGCGGCTGCAGCCGGCCCAGCAGCGCCTTGTGCGCGGCCTCTGCCTCGACCATCGCCTGCGCCGACTGCTGGCGGATCGACTGCACCTTCTCGTACTCGTCCAGCACCGATTCGCCGGTGGCGCTGATCTGCCGCAGCAGCGCCTCGGCGCCATCGCAGGCCGCGTCGCCCAACCAGTGGTGGGCATCGAACAGGCGCCGGGTGTCGGCCACCAGGCGCTGGTAGCGCTGCACCGACACGTCCTGTCCATCGATCTCGCGCGCCAGGTTGAACAGGTTGGAGATGCCCCGCACCAGTTCGGCATTGCCGATGCGGCCCATGAAGGTGTTGCCGGGTGGCCGGCTTGCAGCAAACTCGTCACTGCTGAACGGGGTCTGCCAGACCTGCATCGGATGGATGCGGGTCGGTTCGCTGCCTTCGGCATGGAACAGCACCATGCGCCCGTCCTGCATCAAGGCGTAGCCATGGCCGAACACCGGGTTCTGCAACACGCGCTGGATGGTGTTGTAGACGAACAGCGCCGAGCGCCCGCCTTCGCGCTCATAGAAGATGTACAGCACGTCCTCACCATTCGGTGAACGGATGCTGCGCTTGAACTGCATGCCGGCCATCGAGGCGTCGAACGCCTTGTGCTCGCCGCCCTGCAGGTAATAGCCACCCGGGAAGATCACGCCGTGGTCTTCGGGCAGCTGCACGCAGGCCTGCACGATCGCATCGTTGCGCACGATGCCGCCGGTCAGCGTGTTGTAGATAAGCCCGCGCCACTCCGTCTCGCGGTACGGCAGCACTTTCAGCAGCACCAGCGAGCCGACCCGGGCGAACTCGAACTGGGCGTCGTCCAGCGACTGCGTGCTGTCCTCCACCGGTTCGCTGTAGATGCCCTGCCCTGTCTCGGTGTTGTTCTCGACCTTGATCGTGAGGTCGCCGCCGGTGGTCTCCACGAACAGGGTATCGAGGATGTTCAGGTGCGAATGGCGGCCATTGACCGCCAGGTCGCGGGTCGCCCGGGTCCATTCGAAGTCGAACGGCGGCGGCAGTGCGATATCGCGCTCACCGCGCGCATCCAGATAGGTCAGTTCGCCATCGCGCGACAGCGCCCAGCGGAACACGCGCACGTCGCTGCTGCGCTCACCGATCTGGAACGACGCCAGCAGCTTGTCGCCCACCACGATCAGCTGCAGCAGGCGCGCGTGCTTGTAGTAGGCGTACAGTTCGTTGAAGTCGTGCACGAAGCCGGGCTGGTCGAGGAAGCTGCCCTTCAGCTCCAGCGCCGCCACGTCGTAGCCGTCGCTGCCCTGCACCAGCCGGTACAGGCCGAACACGTCCTCGATGCGGGTCTGGGTCTTCAGCCCGATGAACACGTTGTAGCCGAACAGCAGGCGGTCCGGCCCGACCTGCACGATGTCACGGCCGACGCAGTTGTTTTCGCTGCGGATGCGGAAGCGCCCGACTACCTCCAGGCGGCTGTCGCCGAACTCGGCCAGGCGCTGGCGGTTGAGCGTTTCGGCCAGGCCCTGCAGGCGCTGGCCCTGCTCGGCCAGGCGGCGGCGCAGGACTTCATAGGCACCGCCCTGGGCAACGGCCTGGTCGACGGTAGTGCCGCCGGCCTCCGGTGCAGTGGATTCGGCGGACGGATGGGTATCAGACATCAGCAGGCTTCCGGCTCACGGGCGGACGGCCGCGGTTGCGGCCGGCGCGGGCGGGCGATGGCCGCAGCAGCCATCGCCCGATGCATCAACGGGCGCTGTCGACCACGGTGGCCGACACGGTCGGCACCGCTTCGGCATCCTCGGCGATCTGGCGCGGCGCCGGTTCGGCCACGGCCACGCCCAGGTAGCGCTGCATCAGCTCCTGCACGATCGGGCTCTTGCCGGCAAAGCCTTCGATCGACTTGCCCAGCGACACCGCCTTGACCAGGTTCTCGAACATGCCGCCGTCGCCACCGACCAGGTCGATATCGGCGTTGCGCAACGCGCTGGCGATGACGTTGGCGTTCTCGCGCGAGACTTCCTTGCCGGCTTCGATCGAGGCCAGCGCCTGCTTCAGGCTGTTGTCCAGCATCATGCGGAACTCTTCGTGGCCACGTGCCTGGTCGCTCAGCGAAGCGATCGCTTCGAACTTGCGCACCAGGCCTTCGGCTTCGGCCAGCAGCTTCTTCTGCACCACGCCGGCTTCGGCGTTGCCCAGCGATTCGGTGGCGGTGGCACGGGCCAGGCCCATCTTCTCCTCACCCTGCGCCTGCGCCTGCAGGGTCTCGGCCAGCACGCGGGCTTCGTTGCTGCCCTGCTTCAGGCTGGCTTCGGCCTTGGCTTCGATCACGCGGGCCTCGGCGATGCCGACCTTCTCGATGGCCAGTGCCGAAGCTTCACGCACCTGCGCTTCGGCCAGGCCCGGTGCGGCCTGCTCGGCGCGCAGCGCGTCGGCCAGCAGGCGCTTGGCTTCGGCCTGCTTGCCGGCTGCTTCGTGTTCGGCCTGGGCCAGCGTGGTCAGTTCCACTGCGCGGTGCTTGGAAGCGGTCTCGCGTGCCTGCGCTTCCTTTACCTCGCGCACCAGCGATTCCTGTGCCTTGGCCTCGGCTTCCAGGATCAGCACCTGCTTCTGGCGGTCGGCCTCGGAGACCTCGCGCACTTCCTTGATGCGCTCTTCCTCCTGCGCCACGGTCTTGTCGATGGAGATGCGTTCGCGGGTGATGTTGGCCACGTCCATCTTGCCCTGCTCGACCACCTTGTCGCGCTCCACGCCCTGCAGCTGCACTTCGCGGTCGGTGGTGACCTGCTCAAGCTGGCGTGCGCGCTCCACGCGCTCGGCCTCGATGGCCACGGCGCGCTGGCGGTTCTGCTCGGCCACTTCCACTTCGCGCAGGCGGTTCTGGTCGCGGATCTCGATCAGCTGCTGTGCTTCGATGCGGGCGTTCTCGGACAGCTGGCGCTGCTCTTCCTGCACCTTGGCGGTCTCGGCCTCCTCGCGCGCGCGGATGGTCTCGATCTCGCGCTTCTGACGTGCTTCGGCTTCGGCCTGCTGGCGTTCCAGCGCCAGCAGCGCTTCACGCGCTTCCACGTTCTTCTTGGTGATGGCGAGCTTCTCGTTCTGCTCCAGCTCGTTGGTCACCACGTTCTGCGCGGCGGTCAGCTCGGTGATCTTGCGGATACCCTGCGCGTCAAGGATGTTGAACTGGTCCAGCAGCGCCTTCGGGGTCTGCTCCAGGTAATCGATCGCCACGTCTTCCAGCACATAGCCGTTGAGGTCGTTGCCGATCACCGCGATGATCTCGTCGCGGAACTCCTGGCGCTTCTCGAACAGTTCGGTGAAGTCGAACTTCTTGCCGACCGTCTTCAACGCTTCGGAGAACTTGGCGTTGAACAGCTCATCGACGGCATGCTTGTCCGACGCACGGTCGGCACCGATGGCCTTGGCCACGCGCAGCACGTCGGCCTGGGTCTCGTTCACCCGCAGGTAGAAGGCCACGGCGATGTCGGCACGCATGTTGTCGCGGCAGATCAGGCCTTCCTTGCCACGGCGGTCGATCTGCAGGGTGATCAGGCTGATCCGCATCAGCTCGGCGCGGTACAGCACCGGGATGATCAGCGCACCGGTGAAGTGCACCTTGGGCGTGGAGCTCATGTCGTTGACGATCAGGGCCACGCCCTGGTCGACCTTGCGGTAGAAGGCCTTGAACAGCCCGGCCACGCCCAGCAGCAGGACGAGCAGGCCGCCGGCGACGGCCAGGAACGGTAAGAGGGATGCCAACGTCATTGATGAGTCTCCTTGTTGCCCGGAAGCAGGTTGTCCTGGAAATCGAGGGCGATCGCATCGGCGCGGACCACCCGGTAATAGTGTTGTTCGGCCATGTGCTCGACCAGCACGATGCGCTCGCCACGCTGCAGTTCGATGTCGCTGCGGATCTGCAGCACCAGCCCGGCGCCGCCATCATCGACCGTGGCATGACCGCTGCGTGCGTCCACCTTCGGCGACGCGACCACGCCGGCCCGGCCGAGCAGCGATGCCTGCGGCACCGGCCGCAGGCGCAGCAGGAAGCGCCGGACCGGGCGCAGGATCAGCGCGATGAGCGGTACCGCTGGCAGCGGTGCCAGCACCGCCACGAGCGTACCCAGGCCCCAGCGCAGCAGGTCCGGCAGCGGCAGCAGTACGAACAGATGGATGAAATAGGTGATGAGCCAGCCGAACAGGCTCAGCAGGGTGACCACCACCATGATCGGGACGCCACCCAGGCCCCAGCGCGCCAGCATGGCTGACAGGCCACTGAGGTCGGTCCCCGCCTCGAGCGCGCCATCGGCGCCGAGATTGCCAAAACCGTCATCGACCAGGCCGAACGCCGCAACCGCCCAATACATCACCGACACCAACAGCAGAATGCTGTACGGCAGCGTCGGGTAACCGAGTACGACGGTGAGAAACTCCTGCATCGCTTGCCTTCCTGGGCTGTGGGCGGCGGCCGCCCGTTCGGGGCGCGCCGCGCGCGTCCCGTCGATCCCCGCGCCAGCCCTCATGGCAGGCGCGCTTGGGACCATCCTATGTGAAGAATGCGTGCAGGCTCAAATCCAGGTCCAAATCACGGCAAATAATGACGCCAATCACTCGAGAACCGTGCAATCGGCGCGGCGCACTTCCTCGACGAAGGTGCGCATCTTGTAGCCGTCCTTGATGCCCGGCTCCAGTTCGATGCCACTGGAGACATCCACGCCCCACGGCAGGGTACCCAGCACCGCGTCGTAGACGTTTTCCGGGTTCAGGCCGCCGGCCAGCAGGAACGGGCGATGCAGGCCGGTCGGGATCCGGCCCCAGTCAAAGGCCACGCCGGTGCCGCCACCGCCGCCCGGCGCGTGGCTGTCGAACAGGAAGCCGGCGGCGCTGGGATAGCGCAGCTGCAGGGTGCGGGCGTTGATCTCTTCACGGCCGCCCATGGCGATCGCCTTCAGGTATGGCATGTTGAAGCTGCGGCAGAAGCTCTCGTCTTCCTCGCCGTGGAACTGCAGCAGGGTCGGTCGTACCGTGCGCAGCACCTCGCGCACTTCTTCCTTGCTGTTGTTGCGGAACAACGCCACCACGTCGACCATGGGCGCGATCGCCTGGCGCATCGCGCGTGCCTCGGCCGGAGCGACCCGGCGGCTGCTTTCACGGGCGAAGATGAAACCCACCGCGTCCACGCCCAGCTCACCGGCCAGGCGGACGTCGCCGGCCCGGGTCATGCCACAGAACTTGATGCGCGTGCGGTAGTAGGAGCGGCTCATAGCGTGACCTCGGCGGGCAGATGCCAGTTGTCGGGGTACAGGGGCCCAAGGAACACCAGGCCCTGCGGCGGTGCGGTGGGACCGGCTACGGTGCGATCGCGCCCGGCCAGCAGTTCGGCGATCCATTCCACCGGCTTCTCGCCACTGCCCACCAGGATCAGCGATCCGACGATATTGCGGACCATGTGATGAAGGAATGCATTGCCCTGCACGGCGACCTCGATCACCTCGCCCTGGCGGCTGACCTGCAGCGACTGCAGTTCACGCCGTGCATGCAGCGCCTGGCACTGCACCGAGCGGAACGCGCTGAAGTCGTTCTCGCCTAGCAGGGCCTGGCCGGCGGCATGCATCAGGCCCGCGTCCAGCGCACGGCGCTCCCAGCTGAGGGTCTGCCGCTGCAGCGCCGGCCGCACTTCGCGGTTGAGCAGGCGGTAACGGTAACGGCGTGCCCGCGCCGAGAAGCGGGCGTGGAAATCATCGGCCACGGGCACGCACCAGCGCACCGCGATCGAGCGCGGCAGGCGGGTGGTGGTGCCCAGCATCCAGGCGCGCGGATCGCGCACCACGTCGGTGTCGAAATGCACGACCTGGCACTGGCCGTGCACGCCGGCATCGGTGCGACCGGCACAGACCACCTGCAGCGGCGCATCGGCCACCGACGACAGGGCCTGCTCAAGGCTGGCCTGCACGCTGGGACCACCCTCGCCCAGGTTCTGCCAGCCCCTGAAATCGCTGCCGTCGTACTCGACGCCAAGCGCGTAACGCATGTGCTACCTCGATGTTGCGGGAGGGGCGGCGCTCAGGCCGGATCGCGTTCGGACCAGACCGCCAGTTCGTTGCCACCGGGCTCGACGAACTGGAAGCGGCTGCCACCGGGGAAAGAAAACACCGGCCGTACGATCTCACCGCCAGCGTCGCGCACCGCTGCCTCGATGGGCGCCAGCTGGTCGGCATACAGCACCAGCAGCGGCGCGCCGCTGTCACTGGCTCGTTGCGGCTGGCCGCGGAAGAAGCCACCCTGCAGGCGGCCATCGTCGAAGGCGGTGTAGTCGCTGCCATAGTCGACGAACGACCACCCGAACACCTTTTCGAAGAAGGCGCGGCTGTCGGCCGGGTCACTGGAGGCGAATTCAACGTAGTCGATACGGCGCTCGCGGCTCATGGCACGGTCCTTGTCGGCGGGTTCGGTCACGGCAGGCGGGCCAGCAGTTCGCGAGCCTGGGCCTGGCAGTGCAGGTCGCCGCCCTCGGCCACTTCCAGCAGCAACGTCCGTGCGGTCTGCGCATCGCCCAGGTCGAGGTAGGCGATGGCCAGTTCCAGGCGTTCCTGCCCGGCGCGCGGCGCCCAGCCGGCATCGCTGGCCGGCGCGGCAGTACCGTCTTCATGCGCGGCCGCGGCCAGCGCGTCGTGCGGCGCCGCGCTCGAATCCCCGCCGTCATGATGCTCGGCCGGCAGGTCGAACACGCCGCGGAACTGCGGCTGCTGTTCGGCGTGCAGCGCGTAGTCCGGTACTGCGATCTCGTCAGGGACCGCCTGCGCGGGCGGCTCATCCTGCACGGGGGTGTCCTGCATGGCCACCGGCTCGTCCCAGCGCGGCAGGTCGGTCACGGCCCCAGGCAGCTCCACCACTTCGTCATCGCGCAGCGTCTGCGCCTGCCAGTCAGTCTGGGCGGCGACGTCGGCGACCGCTTCGGCAGCCACGTCATCCTGCACCTCGGCTTCGGTCGCCCAGGCAGGCATCGCCGGTTCCTGGCGGCCACTGTCGGACACCGCCGTCGACCACGAAGACTGCTCGGCCAGCGTATCCAGCGCCGCGCCGGCCGGTACCGCAGCGGCCAGGCCGGCGGCGTCGCCTTCCTCGCGCAGCGGCGGCAGTGGCGACGGCTTGCGACGACGCAGCAGCCAGGCCGCGCCGGCCGCCAGCAACAGCACCGGCAGACCCAGCCAGTACCACGGCGTTGCCGCATCGCGGGCATCCGGTGCCTGCGCCAGGCGCTGCTGCGCCGCGGCCAGGTCGTTGTCCTTCATCGCGATCAGCGACTGCTGCTGTTCCTTGAGTTTTTCCAGGTCGGCCACCCGCTGCTTCAGCTCGCCGATCTCGGCATCGCGGGTCGCGATGTCCTCGCGTGCCTGGCGCAGTTGTTCGTTGCCCAGCATGTCACCCTCGCTGCCGGCTGCAGTGCCGGTGGTTGTGCCCGCGTGCGCGGCGTCGGAGGCCAGCGCCGGAGCGATTTCAAGTCGTGCCCCAGTGGCCGCAGCCGGGGAAGAAGCCTTCGTGGTTCCCGCCGTGGCGACCGGGGCGACAGTACCCGCCGGTTGCGGCACGGTGCGCGCCTGACGCCACTGTGCGGCATGCTCGCGCACCAGCGCGGCGGCCTCGGCGGCATCGACCGCCGCCAGTGCATCGCTGCCGGGCATACGCAGCACGGCGCCCTGCCTGAGCAGGTTGACGTTGCCACGGATGAAGGCCTCCGGGTTGGCCCGCAGCAGCGCAATCATTGCGCGGTCGCGGCTGACCTGGTTGCCGCGGGCCACCACGCTGGCGATCTGCGACAAGGTCTGCCCACGCTGGACGGTAACGCTGCCATCGGCTGCCGGTGCGGCAGCGGGTGCAGCCACTGCACGCGGGCGAGCCGGTGCGGGTGCCGGCGTGGTGGCGGTGGACGGCGCAGGCGCGCTCACGCTCTCCGCGGCGGCGGGCGCCGGGGCGGCCTCACGGGCGATGGTGTTGGAGAGCGTACCTGCGGGTGCAACGATTTCCGGCTCGGCCACGGCCAGTGCGCTGGACGGTGCATCGACCAGCGCCGAGTACTCGCGCACCAGGCGGCCCTGGCCCCAGTCCGCCTCGATCAGGAAGCTCAGCGACGGGGTCTCGACCGGCGTCTGCGAGGTCACCCGCACCACTGCCCTGCCCTGCGCATTGCGGGTCAGTTCGAACTGCAGTTCGCCGACCAGCCCGGTCGGCCGCTGCAGGCCGACGCGCTCGAAGGTGACCGGTGAGGCCAACGCGACACGCAGGTTCTCCAGCTCGGACGGATCGGCCGAGACCACCGGGATTTCGGCCAGCAGGGGCTGGCCCGGCTTGGACAGGACACGGATGTCGCCCAAGCCCAGGGCAAGCGCCGAACTGCTGGCCAGGGCCAGCAGCGCGGTGGAAAGATAGAGGAGGGGGCGCTTTGCGCCCCTGGCCCGTTTATTCATGGCGACACTATAAAGCGTGCGGACCGCGGTCCGCACCCACCGATGGGGACCTTCGGTAGTGCCGGCCGCTGGCCGGCAGACACGCACGTGCCATCACGGCAATGCCGGCCAGCGGCCGGCACTACCGGTGAGGCAACCGCTGTGATCAGCGCTGCTCGGCGGCGACCAGCTCGGCCAGCTGCACGGCATTCAGGGCGGCGCCCTTGCGCACGTTGTCCGATACGATCCACAGGTTCAGGCCGCGCGGGTGCGACAGGTCCTCACGGATGCGGCCGACGTACACCGCGTCGGTGCCCGAGGCGTGGGTGACCGGGGTCGGGTAGCCACCGGCCTCGTGACGGTCCACCACTTCGATGCCCGGCGACTGCTCCAGCAGCGCACGTGCTTCGGCCACGGTGACCTTGTCGCGGGTTTCGATCGCCACCGACTCGGAATGGCCGTAGAACACCGGCACGCGCACTGCGGTCGGGTTCACCAGGATGCTGTCGTCGCCGAGGATCTTGCGGGTCTCCCAGATCAGCTTCATTTCTTCCTTGGTGAAGCCGTTGTCCTGGAAGTCGTCGATGTGCGGGATCAGGTTGAAGGCGATCTGCACCGGGAAGCGCTGCGGATCGATCTCCTGGAAGCTCAGCAGCTGGCCGGTCTGCTTGCCCAGCTCCTCAGTGGCCGAACGACCACCGCCGGACACCGACTGGTAGGTGGAGACGTTGATGCGCTCGATGCCGTACTTGCGGTGCAGCGGCGCCAGCGCCACCAGCATCTGCATGGTCGAGCAGTTCGGATTGGCGATGATGCCGCGCGGACGGTTGGCGACCTGTTCCGGGTTGACTTCGGACACCACCAGCGGCACGTCATCGTCGTAACGGAAGGCCGAGGAGTTGTCGATCACCACCGCACCTGCGGCGGCGAACTTCGGTGCGTATTCCTTGGACACGCTGCCACCGGCCGAGAACAGCGCGATCTCGACGCCGGCCGGATCGAAGGTGGCCAGGTCCTGGACCGTGACCTTCTGGCCGTTGAACTCGATCTCGCCACCGGCCGAACGCTCGGAGGCCAGGACGCTCAGGGTACCGACCGGGAAATCACGCTCGGCCAGGATCGACAACATGGTCTCGCCGACGGCGCCGGTGGCACCGACGACGGCGACGTGGAAACTGCGCTGTGCATTGCTCATGGGGGAACTCTCACGAAAACGGGAATGGGGAAAAACACGCACGACAGCTGGGTTCGGGGAACCTCCTCAAGCGGGGCGCGCGGAGGTTCCCTATCGTTTCCCGGTTTTTTTGCCCAGCGTCACGCGCGCGGCCATCGCCGCCTCAGCGTTGATCGCGCTCGGCATCCGCGACGGGCCGCCGTCCAGGCCGAGCCCGGCAAGCAGATTATCCACGGCCAGCTGTACCATCGCCGTGCGCGTGGCCAGCGAGGCGCTGCCGATATGCGGAGTGAGCACGACGTTGCGCAGCGCCAGCAGTTCCGGGCGTACCGTTGGCTCGCCTTCGTACACATCCAGACCCGCCGCAGCCAGGCGACCGTTGGCCAGCGCATCGGCCAGCGCGATCTCATCGACCAGGCCACCGCGGGCGATATTCACCAGCGTCGCCGACGGCTTCATCTTCGCCAGTGCGGCGGCATCGATCAGATGATGCGAGGCCGGCGTGTACGGCAGCACCAGCAGCAGGTGGTCGGACTGTGCCAGCAGCGTATCCAGGTCCACATAGGTCGCGCCCACTTCCGCCTCGGTCGCCGCCGGCAGCTGCGACCGGTTGTGGTACAGCACCTTCATGCCGAAACCGTGCGCGCCGCGACGGGCGATGCCCTGGCCGATGCGGCCCATGCCAAGGATGCCCAGCGTGCTGCCGTGGATATCGGCACCGAGCATGGTCTGGAACGACCACTGCTGCCACTGCCCTTCGCGCAGCCAGCGCTCGGACTCGGTGATGCGGCGCGCGGTGGCCATCAGCAGGGCGAAACCGAGATCGGCGGTGGTTTCGGTCAGTACGTCCGGTGTGTTGCTGGCCAGGATGCCGGCCGCGCTGAGCGCGTCGACGTCCAGGTTGTTGTAGCCCACCCCGACATTGGCGATCACCCGCAGCTGCGCGGCGCCGGCCACCTGGGCCGCGCCGATGCGCTCGTTGAGCGTGATGATCGCGCCGTCGGCGCTGGCCAGTTGTCCGGCGATCTGGTCCGGGGCCCAGGCGGTGACGGTGTCGGTGCTGCGCAGCTGCACGCGATCGCGCAGCGGCGCGATGGCCGCGTCGATCAGCGGCTGGCTCACCCACACGGTCGGCCGCGTGTCAGCCATCGATCTGCCCGGGAATGCGCGGGGTGATCGTGCCGACATCGCCGCACTGCGCGCGGTGGCGCAGCGCCTGGTCCATCAGCACCATCGCTACCATCGCCTCGGCGATCGGGGTGGCGCGGATGCCGACGCAGGGGTCGTGGCGGCCGGTGGTGACCACCTCGACCACGTTGCCGGACGTATCCAGCGACGGGCCCGGCAGGCGCAGGCTGGAGGTCGGCTTCAACGCGATCGAGGCGACCACCGGCTGGCCGGTGGAAATGCCACCGAGGATGCCACCCGCATGATTGCTGGCGAAGCCCTGCGGGGTCAGCAGGTCGCGGTGTTCGGTGCCCTTCTGCGCGGCGCTGGCGAAACCGTCGCCGATCTCCACGCCCTTCACCGCGTTGATGCTCATCAGCGCGGCAGCCAGTTCACCGTCGAGTTTGCCGTAGATCGGCTCACCCCAGCCCGGCGGCACATTGTCGGCGACCACGTCCACGCGCGCGCCGACCGAATCTCCGGACTTGCGCAGCGCGTCCATGTACGCCTCCAGTTCGGGCACCTGTGCAGCGTGCGGCCAGAAGAACGGGTTGTCTTCCACCGCCGACCAGTCGAAACCGGCCGGGGTGATGTCGCCCAGCTGCGACAGGTAGCCACGCACGGTGACGCCAAAGCGCTCGGCCAGCCACTTCTTGGCGACCACGCCAGCGGCCACGCGCATGGTGGTCTCGCGTGCCGAGGAACGGCCGCCACCGCGCGGGTCGCGGATGCCGAACTTGTGCCAGTAGCTGTAGTCGGCATGGCCCGGCCGGAACTGCTGGCCGATGTTGGCGTAATCCTTGCTGCGCTGGTCGGTGTTGCGGATCAGCAGCGCGATCGGGGTGCCGGTGGTCAGGCCCTCGTACACGCCGGACAGGATCTCGACCTCGTCGGCCTCGCGCCGCGCCGAAGTATGCCGGCTCTTGCCGGTGGCGCGACGCTGCAGGTCGTGGGCGAATTCGGCCGCGTCCAGCGCCAGCCCCGGCGGGCAGCCATCGATCACGCAGCCGATGGCCGGCCCGTGCGACTCGCCGAACGTGGTGACGGTGAACAGCTTGCCGAACGAATTGGAGCTCACGGGCGGCGCGCCGCCAGTTCGGTGATGCGTGCGCTGTGGGCGATCAGCTCGCGGCATTCAACCGCGAAGATACCCATCTGGCCGACCTTGAATTCGATCCAGGCGAAATCGACTTCCGGCAGCAGCTTGACCAGATGCTGCTCGGACTCGCCCACTTCACAGATCAGCAGGCCGTCCTCGCTCAGGTGCAGCGGGGCATCGCGCAGGATCTTCAGCACCAGGTCCAGGCCGTCGTCGCCGGCACGCAGGCCCATCTCCGGCTCGTAGGAGTATTCCTGCGGCAGGGCATCGGTCTCGTCGTTGGTGACGTATGGCGGATTGGTGACGATCAGGTCGTAGTGGCGGCCGGACAGGCCGTTGAACAGGTCCGACTTGATCAGGGTGACGTTGTGCGCCTGCAGGCGCTCCTTGTTTTCTTCGGCCAGCGACAGTGCATCGTCGCTCAGGTCGACGCCGTCCACCTGCCAGTTCGGGTAGTAGTGGCCCATGGCGATGGCGATGCAGCCCGAACCGGTGCACAGGTCCAGTGCACGGTACACGTCGCGGCCGGCCAGCCACGGCTCGAAGCCGCATTCGATCAGTTCGGCGATCGGCGAGCGCGGTACCAGGGCGCGCTTGTCGCTCTTGAAGCTCAATCCTGCAAACCAGGCCTCACCGGTCAGGTAGGCGGCCGGGATGCGTTCATCGATGCGGCGCTGGAACAGCTCCAGCACGCGCAGCTTTTCGGCCTGCAGCAGGCGCGCCTGGCCGTAGGCCGGGCCGAGGTCGTGCGGCAGGTGCAGGCTGTGCAGCACCAGCTGGGTGGCCTCGTCCAGCGCGTTGTCGTAGCTGTGCCCGAAGGTCAGCCCGGCTTCGTTGAAACGGCTGGTGCCGTAGCGGATCAGATCGATGATCGTGTGGAGTTCGGCGGCCGTTTCAGCGGTCATGGCGGTACTGCGGGCAAAGTGGCCCCCGATTATAGGGGCTGGCGCCCGTGGCGGCATCCGTTGCGGCGGAAACGATTCGGGCCACAGCCGGTATGATGGGGCCCACTTCGCGCGGGAGCCCCCATGTTCAATCGCAACGCCGGCATCATCCTGCTGATCGCCCTGGCGGCGGGTCTCGGCCTGCTGGCCGCCCAGCAGGTGTTCGCGCCGAAGCCGCCGGCCAATGCCCCGGCCACCGAAGCGATCACGCTGTACCCGCAGCCGCGCGAACTGCCCGACTTCAACCTGGCCCAGTCCGACGGCACCCGCCTGATCCCGGGCGAACTGAAGGGCCACTGGACCCTGGTGTTCCTGGGCTTCACCTTCTGCCCCGACGTCTGCCCGACCACGCTGGCCGCGCTGGCCGGCGCGCAGAACCAGTGGGAAGCCCTGCCCGACAGCCTGCGCCCACGCGTGCTGTTCATCTCGGTCGACCCCGACCGCGACAGCGCCACCCGGCTGGGCGAGTACGTGCACGGCTTCCACAAGGACACCCTGGCCGCCACCGCTGACGTTCCCTCGCTGGAGCGCTTCGCCACCTCGTTGGGCTTCGTGTTCCAGAAGGTGCCGGGCAAGCATTTCGACGAGAACCCCGAGGATTACACCGTCGAGCATTCGGCCAGCCTGGCCGTGCTCGACCCGCAGGGCCGCCTCGCCGGCCTGGTACGCCCCCCGTTCAACGCGCCGGCGATCGCCCGCGACCTGCAGAAGCTGACCGAGAAAACCGCCCCATGAGCCTCACCACCGCCCTGACGTATGCCCTGCCCCACCGCCTGCTGTCCTCGATGGCGCGTTCGCTGGCGTACTCGGACGATCCGCGCGTGTCGCGCTGGCTGATCGACACGGTCACCCGCAAGTTCAACGTCAACCTGGACGAAGCGGCCAACCCGGACCCGCGCAGCTATGCGACCTTCAACCAGTTCTTCACCCGTGCGCTGAAGCCGGGCGCACGCGTGGCCGATGCCGATCCGCGCAGCCTGGTGATGCCGGCCGACGGCCGCATCAGCCAGCTCGGCAGGATCGAGGCCGGCCGCATTTTCCAGGCCAAGGGCCAGTCGTTCACCGCCGCCGAACTGCTGGGCGGCGCCGAGGATGCCAAGCCGTACAACGACGGCCTGTACGCCACCGTGTACCTGTCCCCGCGCGACTACCACCGCGTGCACATGCCCTGGACCGGCACCCTGCGTGAAACCGTGCACGTGCCAGGGCGCCTGTTCAGTGTCGGCCCGGCGGCCGTCAACGGCGTACCGCGCCTGTTCGCACGCAACGAACGCCTGGTCTGCCATTTCGATACCAGCTTCGGCCCGATGGTCAGCGTGATGGTCGGTGCACTGCTGGTGTCCGGCGTGGAAACCGTGTGGAGCGGCGAGGAGATTCCGCACTACGGCGACCGCATCACCCGCAAGGACTACCGCGGCCAGGGCATCAGGCTGGAGCGTTTCGCCGAGATGGCACGCTTCAACTACGGCTCGACCGTGATCGTGCTGCTGCCGCCGGGCGTGGCCGAATTCGCCCCGCAGCTGGGCGCCGAAAGCCCGGTACAGCTGGGCCAGGCCCTGGCGAAGCTGCGCTGATAAAAAGGGGACGGAGGGGATTAAGTCGTTTATGCATAAACGACTTAATCCCCTCCGTCCCCTTTTCCACAACGGGATGCCGGCCAGCGGCCGGCACTACCGGTACGCGCGTTACTGCAGGGCCGGGGCCGGGCCGACGTCCATGCCGTCGTAGTCTTCCACGCCCTTCTCCGCGGCCAGCGCTGCGAATTCCTGGTTGCGACGGTCCAGCGAGGCTTCGTCGTGGATCTCCACGCGCTCCACATGCAGCACGTGGAACGGCGCGTCACCCTCTTCCGGATCTTGTTCGAACAGTTCCACGAAGGTGTAGCCCTGCGCCTGCAGGTGCTCTGCCAGTGCCTGCAACGGCTCAGCAGTGGAGTGCACGAAGAAGTACCCCCACAGCAACGGGCCGTTGATGTCCCAGTCGGTGTTTTCGCGGAGGTTGGCGAACAGGTTGCGGGTGTCTTCGAGATCCATGCGGGTTCCAGGGGTCGGGGGAATTACTTGTCGCAGCCCTGCAGCTTCAGCGTCTGGCCGTGACGCAGGCTGTAGGCCGGGGCCTTCAGGCCGTTGGCGCGGGCCAGGGTCGGCACGTCGCACTGGAACTTCGCCGCGATGGCGCCCAGGGTCTCGCCCTTGCCCACCTTGTGGCTGCGCACCGGCTTCGGGCGCGCGGCCGGCGCCGGGCGAGGCGTCGCCACCGCCGCCACCGGCGTGGTCGGCACACTGGTGGAGGCCGCAGCGTCGGCCACCGGCACCACGCCGCCCACGGCGACGCTGCCGGTGTAGCTGGCCGCGGTCGGGCGCTTGATCGCCGCGTTCAGATCGGCGGTGATCAGGGTGCGGGCCAGGTCGGCACGCGGGCCACTGACGCAGTTGCGCTGGTACAGCCCGGCGATGCGGGTGGTGGCGTTGATCAGGGTGCCGGCCGGAATCCAGCCATCGGCTTCATAGCGCGGGTTGAGGTTACGCAGCGCGCGCATGTAGCCATCACGGGTGCCGTGGCTGCCCAGGCAGATGGTCAGTTCATAGATGGTGGTGGACTTGGCCAGGCGCAGCGTGGCCGGCTGCGCGCTGATCTTCGGGAACTCCACGCCATACTGCTGCGGGTGCAGGAAGATCCAGGCCGCGGCAATCACCATCGGCACATAGTCCTTGGTCTCGCCCGGGAACTGGTTGTAGACACTGTCGGTCCAGAAGCTCTGGCCGGCGCTCTGCTTGAACACGCGTGCGGCACGGCCTTCGCCACCGTTGTAGGCGGCCACCGACATTTCCACGTTGTTGTTCAGTTCGCGCAGGCGTTCGTTGAGGTAGCTGGCGCTGGCCTCGGCGGCGCTGCGCGCATCGAAGCGCGTGTCGAAGCCGGTGCCATCCGGGCCGAGGCCGAAGCGACGGCCAGTGGCCGGCATGAACTGCATCAGGCCGGCGGCGCCGGCACGCGAGGAAGCGTGCACGCGGCCGTTGGATTCCTTGGCCATGATGCCGAACAGCAGCGCCTCGGGCAGGCCACGCTTCTCCCACTCCGGCCACATCACCGCGCGCAGGTTCTGGTAGTTCTCGTAGCTGGTCAGCAGCGCAGGACGCATGTCGGTCAGCCAGCGACGGATGCCGGCCTGCACCGCCGGGTTGTACTCGACCATGCTGTCGAAGGCGTGCCGCTTGTCGTTCAGCAGCGCGGCAGCGCGCGCGGCCTCGGGCACATCCGCGGTCAGCGGGCCGATGTGATCCGGGTCGGCTTCCAGGCGGTCACCCCCCTCGTCGGCCACGTCATCGCTGGCAGCGGCATCGGCGTCGTGCTTGAGCAGGCGCTTGTAGCTGGCCAGCAGGGTGCCCATCTGGCAGCCCTTCTGCTTCACGCAGTCGTTGAGGACATCTTCCATGTCCTCCAGCGCGGCGTCGGCCTCGTTGCTGCCCTTGGGGTCGGCATTGGCGACCAGCAGCAGGGCGTCGCTGTAGCGCTTTTCGGCGACGGTCATGCGCTGCTGCAGCGCATCCACCTTCACCTTGTCCCGGGCCGAAACCCGCTGCGCATGGGCGTCGGGCGCCAGGGAAACCAGGCCGGCCAGGGCCAGCAGCGGCCAACCGCGGGAAATCAGGACAGGAACGGGCATTGATGGCACTGTGTGCGAAACAGGCAGGCAGAGTAGCGGCGCCGCCAAGGTCCGGGCAAGCCGACCTTCGGACCGTCACTGCCGGCGGTTAACATTGGGCTATTCATCACAAGGGCTGGACCATGGATCCGATTCTGCTCGGCAAAGGCATTACCGACGATATTGCCGTCACCCTGCTGCCGAAACTCGGCAACCGCCACGGCCTGGTGGCCGGCGCCACCGGTACCGGCAAGACCGTGACCCTGATGACGCTGGCCGAGGGCTTCTCGCGACTGGGCGTGCCGGTGTTCCTGGCCGATGTGAAGGGCGATGTCTCCGGCCTGGCCGTGCCCGGCAGCGGCGCCGAGAACCTGCTCCAGCGTGCCGCCGAGATCGGCGTGGCCGACTATGCGCCGGCCGCCAGCCCCACCCTCTTCTGGGACCTGTACGGCAAGCTGGGCCACCCGGTGCGCACCACCGTCAGCGAAATGGGCCCGACCCTGCTGGCGCGCATCCTCGAGTTGAACGACACCCAGTCCGGCGTGCTCGACATCGTGTTCAAGCTGGCCGACGACCGCGGCCTGCTGCTGCTGGACATGGACGACCTGCGCGCCCTGCTCGGCCTCGTCGCCGAGGAGCGCAAGGACATCTCCACCGAGTACGGCCTGGTCAGCGCGCAGTCGATCGCCGCGATCCAGCGTTCGGTGCTGCGCCTGGCGCAGGACGGTGGCGAGCACTTCTTCGGCGAACCTGCGCTGGAGCTGGCCGACATCATGCGCGTCAACCACGACGGCCGCGGCATGATCGGCATCCTCGCCGCCGACCAGCTGGTACTCAAGCCCAAGCTGTACTCCACCTTCCTGCTGTGGCTGCTGTCGGAGCTGTTCGAGCAGCTGCCGGAAGTGGGCGACCTGGACAAGCCGAAGCTGGTCTTCATCTTCGACGAGGCGCACCTGCTGTTCGACGATGCGCCGCCATCGCTGGTGCAGCGCATCGAGCAGGTGGTGCGCCTGATCCGCTCCAAGGGCGTGGGCGTGTATTTCTGCTCGCAGTTCCCCGACGACGTGCCAGGCAACATCCTCGGCCAGCTCGGCAACCGTGTGCAGCACGCACTGCGCGCGTTCACCCCGCGCGACCAGAAGGCGGTGAAGACCGCGGCCGAAACCTTCGTGCCGAACCCGAAGCTGGACGTGGCCAAGGTACTGAGCCAGCTCGGCACTGGTGAGGCCCTGGTCTCCACGCTGCAGGACAAGGGCATCCCGATGCCGGTGCAGCAGACGATGATCGCGCCGCCACGCTGCCGGATGGGGCCGATCACCGAAGCCGAACGCGCCCAGGTGCGTGCCGGCAGCCCGGTCGGCAGTCGCTACGACACCGCGATCAACCGCGAATCGGCCGCCGAACTGCTGGCCCAGCGTGCACAGAAGACTGTCGAACAGGCGCAGGCGCCGGCCGCGCGCAGCCGCGAACAGGACGAAGCGCAGGAAGGCGGTTTCGGCCAGGCGATCAAGGATGCGATCTTCGGCACCAAGCGCCGCCAGGGCATGATCGAGACGATGGCCAAGCAGACCACGCGCACCGTCGGCACCAAGCTGGGCAACCAGATCGTGCGCGGCATCCTGGGTGGCATCTTCGGCGGAAAGCGTTGATCTGCCACGGCCGGGGTCAGAGCCCTTTCCGCTGGAAAGGGATCTGACCCCAGGGTCGGATCCCCCCCGCCAGAGAGGGCTCCGACCCCACTCCCCATTCGTGATCCAGAAAAGAAGTCGTATTGCATGTCGCGTTGGCGTCCCCCCGCAGAAAAAAGCACGGCACTGATCACCGCCTCCGGGCATGCCCGGCTGAAGGCCGAACTGGATGAGCTGTGGCGTGTGCGCCGCCCGGAGGTGGTGAAGGCACTGGCCGCGGCCGCCGCGGAAGGTGACCGCTCCGAGAACGCCGAATACACCTATCGCAAGAAGCAGCTGGGCGAGATCGACCGTCGCGTGCGCTACCTGACCAAGCGGCTGGAATCACTGCGCGTGGTCGACACCACGCCGACCGACCCGCTGGCGGTGTTCTTCGGCGCATGGGTGGAACTGGAGAATGTGGACAGTGGCGAGACCAGCCGCTATCGCATTGTCGGGCCGGATGAGACCGATGCCGGGCTGGGCTGGATCAGCATCGATTCGCCGTTGGCGCGGGCGCTGCTGAAGAAGCGACTGGATGATGAATTCTCGGTGGAGCTGCCCGGCGGGCAATTCACCTTTGCGGTGATCGGGGTGGAGTACGCGCCGTTGTAGAGTCGAGTCATGCCCGACCTCGCTGCCGTTGTAGAGCCGAGCCCATGCTCGGCTGGTGGGCAAACACAGCCGAGCATGGGCTCGGCTCTACAACGGCGGCGGGTATGTGCGCCCTGCACGCAACGGGCGGAAATAATCGGCATTGCGATAGAAGGCGGAATCCTGCACGCCGTGCCAGCCAGGAATACCCGCCAACGGCAGGGGCCGCAGCTGCAGCGGATCGGTCACTGCCCTGCCTTCGGCAATGGCCGCAGTCACCGCGTCAACGCAGGCAGCATCGGCATCACCCTGCACCACCACGCACTTGCCCACCAGCAATCGCCCCGGCAGCAGTGCCTGTTCCATCAACGCGTGCCCGAATACCGCGGCAATGGCGATGTCACCGCTCTGCCAGCGCGTTGGCTCGAACAACGCAGGCCAGTCATGCCCATCCCACGCGCGCAGCAACGTGACATCACCCACACGCACGATCACGCCGGTTTCGTCGAACTGGGTCAAGGCGGCCTGCGCGCGGTTGCGCTGGCCGGGTGGCATGGCTTCGATATGCCGGCACTGCTGCACGTTGAGTGCCCGCTTGAGCTGCGGGTGGGAGGCCCACACCAGCGCGTTGAACAGGTCGTGCCAGTTGTCGGCACGGGTGGCGATGCGCCCCTGCGCGATGCGGGCCTCGTAGTGCAGGCCATCGGCCAGCAACGCGGCATCCTGTTCGACCAGCTGCCAACCCGGCAGGGACAGGCGTGCGTCAAGCGCCGCGATGGACGGCCAGTGGGGGCCATCCAGCAGATCACGGAAATCCTGCAGCCCGGCAAACAGCGGCTGCGCGAACACCTGCGGATCGATCGCCGCACGTGGCGGCGGTACGAAGCGCCGGACGCCGCCCCCGTCATTGGCGGCGGTCGTCGCTGCGGTCACAGCATCTTGAGGTCGAATGCCGGGCGGGTAGCGGCGGGCAGCGCGTCACCGTACAGGTCGTGCTCGTCGCTCTCGGTGATTTCCACGTCGACGAATTCGCCCACGCGCAGCGGCACCTGGTCGGCGTTCTGGATGTGCACCAGTCCGTCGATCTCCGGCGCATCGGCCCTGGAACGGGCCACGGCGATATCGCCTTCGATGGCGTCGACCAGGCACTGCTGCACGGTGCCGATCTTGGCCTCCAGGCGTGCGGCGGAGATCTGCGCCTGCTTCTCCATGAAGCGGGCCAGACGCTCCTGCTTCACTTCCTCCGGCACAGCATCGGGCAGATCGTTGGCGGTGGCCCCCTCGACCGGCGAATAGGCGAACGCGCCCACGCGATCCAGCTGCGCTTCGTCGAGGAACGACAGCAGTTCTTCGAACTCGGACTCGGTCTCGCCCGGGAAGCCGACGATGAAGGTCGAACGCACGGTGATGTCCGGCGCGATACGGCGCCAGTTCTGCACGCGCTCCAGGGTCTTCTCGACCGCACCGGGGCGCTTCATCAGGCGCAGGATGCGCGGACTCGCATGCTGGAACGGGATGTCCAGGTACGGCAGGATGCGGTTCTCGGCCATCAGCGGCACCACTTCGTCCACGTGCGGATACGGGTAGACGTAGTGCATGCGCACCCACGCATCCAGCTCGGACAGGCCTTCGCACAGCGCCTTCAGGCGGGTCTGGTAGGCCTTGTCGCGCCACATCTTCTCGGCGTACTTCACGTCCACGCCGTAGGCAGAGGTGTCCTGCGAAACCACCAGCAGCTCACGCACGCCACCACGCACCAGGCGCTCGGCTTCGCGCAGCACCTCATCCACCGGGCGCGAGACCAGCTTGCCGCGCATCGACGGAATGATGCAGAAGCTGCACTTGTGGTTGCAGCCTTCGGAAATCTTCAGGTAGGCGTAATGGCGCGGGGTCAGCTTGATGCCGTAGTCGGGCACCAGGTCCACGAACGGATCGTGCTTGGGCGGCAGTGCTTCATGCACCGCTTCCATCACGCTCTGGTAATCCTGCGGGCCGGACACCGCCAGCACGTTGGGGTACGCCTCGCGGATCTGCTCAGGGCGCTTGCCCAGGCAGCCGGTGACGATGACCTTGCCGTTCTGGTTCATCGCCTCGCCAATGGCATCCAGCGACTCGGTCACCGCCGAATCGATGAAGCCACAGGTGTTGACCACCACCACGTCGGCCGAATCGTAGGACGGGACGATGTCGTAGCCTTCCGAGCGGAGCTGGGTGAGGATGCGCTCGGAATCGACGAGGGCCTTCGGGCAGCCAAGGCTGACGAAGCCGACTTTGGGGTTCAGCTGGGACATGGAATCGCGGGACTCTGGGGGCCTGGGCCCCTGCCGGCATGGCAGGGGTTCCTGGGGGCCGGGGCCTGAAAGGGCGCCAGTATACCGGGCTTCGGGCCAGCGCCCTGAATCGCCGCTGCCGCCTGCGGCGCCTGGCCCGTGAAGGGTCAGTACCCGGTCATATCCAGCACCACTGCAACCGCCCGGTCTCAGCCAGCGGCTGTTTCAATGGGCAGCGCTTCTTCCACCTCGATCGCCTCGAACCGGTACAGTGCCCCGAACTTCAAGGCATGCGCATCCAGCGGCGATACCGGGATCACCATCTGCGGAAGAAGGTTCTCGCCCTCCGGCCGGAAATGCAGATTGACCACCCCCGACTGCTCCACTGCGCGGGTCAGCAGGACAAGACGTGCGTTGAACTTCATGTTGGATCTCCAAAAAAAGGGCCGCATCCACCGGCGGCCCGAACGGTTTTCATGCAGGGCACCCACCGCGACGGGCAGGTGCACGGGTCACCACACGCCCATGCGCACGCGCAGGCGTCCGGCTTCGTCATAGACCCGCCAGTTGCCATCGCTGTACTCGGTACGACGCCCGCCACCGGGGGCACTGACACTGAACGCGTCGGCCACCACATCGAAACGCGAGACCTGGCCGCTGGACGCCAGTTGCACGCCCCCTACCCGGCCATCTGCACGGACGTTGACCGACCACTGCGCGGAAGACTCGGTGCCTCCGGCCGACCAGGTGGGCGGGGCGGTTGCTGCCGCGTCCACCTGGCTGAGCATCGGGCGGAACATCCAGAAATAGGGCGTGTTTCCACCGGTGCCGATCACGATCACGCGAAAGCGAGCGAAGGTCGCCGTGGCGGGCGCCTTGGTGATCAGGAACGTGCGCGTCAAGCGGTCGAGCGTGATCGGGGTTCCGGTATCGCTCCTCACGCCAGGGCTGTGCACCAGCCCCAGGTGATTGCCGGCCGCATCGAAGAACGTCATCTCCAGCTTGGCTTCCACGCGATGGGTATTGATCCAGGCGGACGCGCAATAGGTCTTGCCGCCTTCGATGGCGATGTCGTACTCGGTTCCCCACCATGCCATTTCGCCTGCTGCGACGACGCCGGGCGTCACCGCGCCCAGCCCGAAGATCCCCTGCGGATGCCAGCTGTCATCGCCGGTGGGGTTGCCCAGTTCGGTCCACCGCCCGTTCGGATTACTGCCCCAGCCCCACCCCGAGCGCTGCCAGAAGGGGAACGTGGTGTTCATCAGCAGGTTGCCACCGGCGCCCAGATTCTTGACCTGCGCCTGCATGCTGGTGACCACGGCTGCATCCGCCTTGCCACCCAGTGAGGCCTGCACGCCATCGATCCGCCCGGACAGCGCAGTCAGTTGCGTACCCTGCTGGCTGACCTGGCTGTTCAGCTGCGAGAAGCCGCTGGCCGATACATCGCCCACCTGGGTCTTGAGCTGGGTCAGGTCACGCGCGGTGGTGTCCAGCTTGGTGCCCTGCTGGCTTACCGAGGTGCTCAGCCCCGTGATGGCCGAGGCATTGGCATCGTTGGCCACCTGGTCGGTGATGTCATAGACCTGGACGCTGTCCACCCGCACCTGACCGTTGTCGGGATGAACATAGAGGTTCAAGCGCCAGGCATCGATGCCGCTGTTGAAGGCATCGAAGTCGAACGATCGGGTCTCGAACGCCTCCACCGCGAACACGGCACGCAGATCCTGGTAGGACTGCTGGCCTGCCGCATTCTTGCGATACATCCGCACCAGCAGATTGTTGGCGCCGCCAGCACCGCAGGCGCGGACGATCACCCGCAGGCGGCGCGCGCCGTTGATCGGCACCCATTTGCCACCGTTGGCCTGCAGGGTCGGATTCACGTTCGTGTAGCGGTTGAGCAGCACACCTGGGCGTCCGTCGCCGTTGACCGTACTCCACACCGCCCCATTGGCCGCCGCCGATGCCGTCCACCCCCCCAGCCCTTCGGCGAAGTCGGGATTGGGCAGCAGGCCGCTTCCGGTGTTGAGCACGCCCTTCAGCCCGCTGGACAGGTCGGTGAGCTGCTGCGCCTGCGCGTCGACCTTCGTGCCCTGCTGATCGACTTTGGTGGTCAGCGCGGTCACCGCGGTGGCCGTGGCAGCGGCGCTCTGCTGCGCGGCGTAGGCGTCGGTGACATCGATCATGCGGATGTCGTCCACCTGCACGCGCACGCCCACTTCGCGCGCACCACTTCCTCCCGGAATGCTGACCAGCATCCGCCACTTCGCCGCAGACGCGGCGGTGTTCAGGTAACCGCTGACCTTGGTCCAGCCATCCTTGCGCAGCGAGGCCAGTGCGTAAGCCTGCAAGGGCCAGGAATTCTCCGCGTTGGCTTCGTTGGTGGTCTGCCAGCCCACCCGGATGGAACCACCGGTCGGCTGGATACTGTCCGGATGCAGGCGGGCGTAGTACTCCACATAGATGCGGCGATTGCCGGTGATGGGGGTCCACTGCCCGAGGTACAGGTCCGCATTGGTGTTCGGACTGGTGTTGGCCGCAACGTTCACATCCAGACCGCGCTCACCGGTCCGGCGAGCATCGGCGCGGGCGGTGTAGATCGTGCCCGCCGCACTGCCCAGCAGTTGGCCATCCTGGAACGTTTCGAACGCACCCAGCGGGAACAGGCTGTCGCTGCCATTGAGGACCGACTGCACGTCCGACTGCAGCTTGAGCACACTGGACGCACTGCTGGTGACACGATCGCCCAGCTGCACCACGTCGCTGCGCAGGTTGGCGATGGCCGTCGCGTTGCCGGCGATGTCCTGCGCATCGGTGATGTCGTAGAACTCGATCCGGTCGAACAGCACCTTGCCGCCGGCGTTGGTCAGATGCACCTGCGGCATGATCTCGTTGCGATCCTGCGCGGCAGACCATTCGGCCGTGTAGGTTTTCCAGGACGCATCGGACAGGTTCAGCGTCACGTCGGCATGGCTTTCACTCACCCCGCTGGTCCGCACGCGCAGCCGGCAGACCAGGGTCGCCGTCGCATCGTCGAAGGCGCGGGCGACCATCACCAGGCGGTACCGCCGCGACCTGCCGGCAACAACGGGCAGCCACCGCGCGTCATTGGCCGTGATGGCCGGATTCTGCCCGGCCTGCGGCCCATGCGTCATCAGCAACGCATCACCACTCTGGCCCGATGCCTTCACCCACTCCACGGTGTTGGCCGACACGGTACGGGTCAGCGTCCACCAGGCGGCACTGCCAGCAAAGTTACTGTTGCGCAGCACGTTGTCGCTGCTGGTCACCGAGGTGTCGACCCGCGCGGCCAGGCTGGTCAGGCTGTCTGCGGCGGACACCAGGTCGGTACCGAGCTTGCTGACGTCGGTGCGCAGCCCGGTCAAGGCGTCCGCATTGCTCCGCGCCGTACGATCGAGCATCGACGAATCCTGCGATCCGGTCGGCACGCCATTGAGCACGGTGACGGTCATTTCCACCCACATGCCAGTACGGCCGGTCTCCGGCAAGGGCGACAGGATCTGCCTGCCACCGCCGGCACCACTCCTGCGCCGCCCGATCATCACCAGCATCCGCGACCCCGACAGGGCCGCCAGGTTTTCCTGTGACAGGCCCGCGTCCAGCAGGCGGGTGCGCAGGCCACTGGTGTCGCTGTTGCTGGCACTACTGATCGCCCCCACTGCATCGGACGTATAGGCAATGAAGTACTGGTTGTCCTTCAGCGTCTGGTCGTACCAGGTGTTGAAGCGGGCCGACTCGCTCTGCAGATTGCCATGGGTATCGAACACCGCCGTATCGGTGATGCTGTTGTCCGCATTGATGATGCCCACCCGCAGCCCCCGGTTGGCGCCCATGCCCGGCACGATGCTGCCATTGGCACGGTACACACCCGATGCTCGGGGGCCACCGGTGGGCCAGGCGAGGATATGTGCGTTGGCGATGATGTTGTAGGCCACCATGTTGCCGATGCCCGAGGCCAGCCGGGTGACGTCCTCGGCGGCACTGCTCAGCTTGCCATCGATCTGTTCCACCCTGGTCGACAGGCCACTGACCGCCGCAGCGTTCGCGTCGACATCGGTCACATCCTCCACCCACAGATCGTCCAGCCACAACGTGCCGGCCGTGCCATTGCGATTGATCGTGACCTTGATGCCCTGCACCGTGCCGGTAGGCGGCAACGTCACGAAGGTCTCGGTCTTGACCCAGTCCGCCGATTTCGGGAACGACTGCGTGGCGCCGCCCATCAGGTTGCCGTTGTGGTCGGCGACGCGCAGCTTGGTATTGTCGGCGGTGCCGTCGAAGTCCTCGCTGGTCCGCGTCCAGCACGACACCCGATAGCGACGGCCGGCGGTCAGGGTGATGACGCGCCCCTCATTGACCGCGGCGCTGACCACCGTATTGCTTCCGCCCGCATAGGGCTCCGCCTTCCAGCACAGGCTGTTGCCGCGGCCCTCGCGCACCACCGATGCTGCGGTGGTGTTGAAGAACGTCCAGCCGGTGCCAGCGCCCAGGTTGAAGTCGCCATTGAGCGCGAGGTTGCTGCCCGCGCCCATCACCGCTTCCATGCGACTCTTCAGCTGCACCAGGTCCTGGCTGCTGCTGGTAACCCGGCCATCGAGCTGCCCGACTTCGGTCTTCAACGCATTGAAGGCGCTGGATCCGATCTTGTCCCCCATCGTGGCATCGAGGCTGTCCACGCGCCGCCCCAGCGCGGTGTCAGCGGTCACCATCGCCTGCTGCAGGCTGCTGACACTGGCACTGGTGGCCAGCGCGCCGGTGCCTGCCGGCATCCGTGCCTGGAGTGCCTGGATCGACTGCGCGTTGACCTGGTCGCCACTCAGCCGTGCGGTCTTCTCGGCCGCGATCAGGCCCTGGCTGACCCCTGCCAGGTCACCGCCCTCGTAGCTGCCGCGCAACTGCACGGCCAGCGACTCGCGCCGGCCCGCTTCGCTGCTGTCTGCTGCGACGCGTGCAGTGGCTTCGTCCTGCAGCATGGCCACCGACGCACCCGGCGTCGGGCGACCGATCGCCACCCAGTCCAGCAGGAAGTAGTCGGCATCGGTCTGCGCCTTGGACAGATCCAGGCGGATCTGGTCGACGATGGTCCCGTTCCATGGAATGTTGTCCACGTCCAGCGTCGCGATGCCGTTGCTGTCATAGCTTGGCTCCGCGAACTGCACCATGCGTGCGTTGTCCCACGACTGGCCGGGACCATTCCACAGCAGGCGCCCGTCCCAGGCAGGACTGCCCACCTTGCGGATGCGCAGCTTGACGAAGCGGTGCGCCGCGCCCTGGACATCCTGGCCGCGCGGGCTCGTCACGAAGGCGTCGCTGGCATGGTTGGCCGGGCGCAGCCAGCCCTCCACCAGCGTTGGACTGCCGCCATTCGCGCCCCAACCTTCCACGCTGCTGTCGAAGTACCAGATGCGCTTGCTGTCGAACTGCACGCCACTGCCTGCCGACAGCTGGCTCACCATGCGGGTCAGGTTCTCCACATCCGACCGGCGCTCGCTGGTTTCGCGGGTCACCGCCGTGGTCAGCTCGGTGCGGGTATTCAGATCGCCGGCAGCACGGTCCAGCACTTCGCGCGCCAGGCCATCGGTGTTCGCCTTGAGCGCCTGCGCCTGCTGGTCCAGCCGTTCGGCCTGGCCGGCAAGTCGTTGGGCGCTGGCGGTGATCTGGTCCTGCAGGCGCAGCGATTCGCTACGCAGCGCCTCGGCTGCACGGGTGGCGGCGGCCAGGTCGCTGTCGATGCGGGCGTTGATTTCCTTGCCCAGGTCCTGCTTGACCGATTCGACCACACCGCCGATTCCCTCCAGCGTCTGCCCGGTATTGCGCCCCAGCGAGCGTCGCAGGTAGCGGGCACCGACGGACAGCACGCCAGCGGTGTTGCGACTGCGGCACGCAAACGTCCAGCTGCCCGCCTCTGGCAATACGGCTTCGATTGCGGAGGTGAAGAAGCCACCGGCATCGCCCAGCGGGGTCATGTGCTCCCACAGCGGGTTGTCGATACTGCCGGCGGTATAGCGGATTTCCACGCCGGCGAAATCAGCCGACTGCACGGTGTCGCCGGAGAAGCCCCACACATACCGGCGCACGCCACCGCTGAGCTCTTCGATGTCGAACAGATCGACCAGGACCGGCGGCGCATCGGCACCCAGCGTGGTGTACTGGGTGGACACGGCAACGCCGGCACGGCCATCGGGGCTGTACGGACGAACGACCACCGGATAGGTACCCGCTCCGGGAATCGCCCAGCTCGCTGATCGCGTGCTGGTGCGTGCCACTTCCTCCAGCGCGGCATTGCCGTCTGGATCGGACAGGACCCGCGTTTCGCCGGTGGGTCCACTGATATCGAAGCTGGCCTGCAGTTCGGTATGCACGCTGCCACCCCGGCTGACCTGGCGCTCGACCACCTTCAGATTGCTGGCCACCGGCCGGGTCTGCAGCGAGGATTCATTCGACGGCGGCACATACTGCCCGGTCCGCACGTAGTGCCAGAACTCGGGCCCCTCCTGCACCACCTCCACAGCGGCGCCCTTCAGGTCACCTTCCGGGCGGATGCCGGTCACGCGCACGCGGGTACCCGGCGTCTGCTTGAAGTCGTAGATCCAGATCGTGTCGTGTGCAGGATTGCCGTCGTTGTGGCCCGGCAGCGGTGCATCTGCCGGCCACGGATCGGCCAGCACCAGCCTGTCACTTGGCTCAGCGCCCGGAACCACGCGCAGTACGCGGTAGACACGCTCGCCTGGAATACGCAGGCCGATGAACGCACTGCCCAGCGAAGGTGCCGGGACCGTCTCGTCCAGTTGCAGCGTGGCAACGCCTGCAGCGTCGACGGCGGCATCGATCAGGCGGCCACCGAAGCCCCACTGGGTAAGGTCGTGCTGCAACGCCAGCACCGACAACCGCGAGTAGGCCAGGTGCTCGATGTCGGTGCTGTAGCTGATCGACTTGTATTGATAGACGCTCTGCGCCAGATGCCAACGCGCCAGCATCGCGGCATGGGCTTCGGAGCTGACGCCCTCACCGGTGATCTTGGCCGGATTGAGCATCACCTCCACGCCCGGCGCCGGCACGCGCAGCGTCGCCGCCTTCCAGGTGCGGCGGTCCAGGTAGCTGTACTCGATGCCGTCGGCAGCGTTGGCCAGGGTGTAATCGACCTGGAACTGGCCCTTCTTGATCGTGGCCATGTTGACCACGCCGGACAGGGGCTGCTCATCGGCCGCCCAGGCCACGCCCAGCCGGCCCTTGGCCCAGGTCACCTGGCCGAAGCCGGCCAGCGCGATGGCGTCGAGCACTGCCTGGTGGCTGCGCACCTCGGTCAGCCAGTAGTCGTAGCCCAGCGCGTTGTCCGCGCAGTGCAGCATGAAGGCTTTCAGGCTTTCGATATCGATGCGCCGGTCGGCCATGCCCAGGCCGGCGATGCGCTTGCCGTTCTCATCATGGATGCCACGCGCGTAGGCCAGGATCTGTGCGCCCGGGTTGCTGGTTTCCTCGGTCACCCAGCCGGCCGCTTCACCCTTCCACACCGGAATCGGTCGCGCATGAGCCACGCAGCGGATCTCATCCGGGGTGCCATTGAGCTGGCCGGACGCCTTCATCTGCAGGCCGATGGCAGGAATGCCGGCATGGCTGGCGTCGTCGCGCTGCACGCTGACCAGCGTGGTCCAGGTGAAATTCGCCTGCGCGCCACTGCCATCGGTGTTCTGCCCGGCCACGCGTACGCGCACGTCGTACTGGCCCAGCTCCACGTCGCGGCCGTAGCTGACGCGGCGCGCCTTCTGCGTGCGTCCCACGACGCTGTAATTGCCGAACGACTGCCAGGCATCGGAGCCGACCGGCCGGTACTGGATCTGGATCTGCTCGCGGTTGTCCTTGTCCTTGCCCTTGGACGTGGTATCCCACAGCCGGAACTCGATGTTCACCTGCAGGCGCAGAGAGTCAGCGGAGCTGGTGCGCTCCACCCACGGGCTGGCCACGTGCTTGGCATCGCTGCCGGTATCGAGCAGCTGCGCGCCTTCAATCACATCCGCGTTGCTGTACAGCGGAATCGCTTCGTCGGGCATCTGCGGGAAGCCGCGGAACCAGGTGCGCACGCCTTCGTAGCTGGACAGCGCTGAATCACCGTTCTGCAGGGCCTCCACCCGGCCAACGTTGATGCCCGGGCTGAGGGTCAGGCCGACGTACTGCTCATCGCCCTCGAACCAGGTATAGGGGCGGCTGATCAGGTCCGGAGCGAGGCGCGTGGAACCGAACAGCAGGCCCAGCGGTTCATAGGCGCGCACACGGTTGCGCGGCGCTGCCAGGGAATACGCAGTGTCGGCGACACCGCCACCGCCACCTGCACGGGGAGGCTTCGGGCCCAGCACCTTGTTGATCAGCACGCTGCCGGCAACATAGACCGCCGACGCCAGCGCGGTGCCGTAGGTGGCGCTGAGCCCCGCAACGGCGCCTGCGCCCCACGCGGAACCGGCCACCAGCGTGCCGATGCCGAAGGTGAAATAGGTCAGCGCGATCATCGCCACCAGCGGAATCACCGCCTTGCCCACCACGCTGCGCACTTCGATCAACTGGCCATGGCGCGGTCGCGTGTGCATCCACTGCTCGCGCGGCACCTCCAGCCCGTCAACGCAGACCTGCCATGCGCGGCCATCGAGCCCGTCTACATGGCGCATGAGGAATGCGTACAGGCTTTCACCCGGGCGCAGTTCGACCGGCACGTTGCGCTGGCCATCCAGCAGCACCGGGTGCGGGGTGATGATGAGGCGGCCGTCGACCGCCGGTTGTGGTGTCAGTTCCATGCGTAGTATCCCTCGATCCTCAGCCCAAATCCGGGCAGGTCACGAACGCGGTGCAGCACGCTGCAGCCGTTCGTTTCGTTGCTGTGCAAGACCCAGCCCTCATGAGCCAGGAAAAAGAAAACCCCGGCGTGGCCGGGGTTGTGTTGTCCGCGTTCGATCATCAGTACCAGGTCGCCGTCCTGTGGAGGGCCCTCGCGAGGTACCGCCTGCGCGCGCGACAATGCGCCCAGCTCGGCCGAGCCGCGCCGCCCGCGCGGCCGGCGTCCGGGCAGTGCCACTTCACGGGCGAACAGCGCCCGCTGCACCTGCATCACCAGGTCGGCGCAGTCGCACGCTGCTTCGTCATAGGGGATGCCCACCCATCGCTCGACGTCGACCAGGCGCATCAGAAGATTCCCGGCAGCGTGAACGGATTGGCATGCAGCAGCACGGCCTGCTGGCGCATCAGGAAGTCGACACCACACTGGGCACTGACCGTGCGCGTGTTGACCGACACCTGGGTCATCGGCAGGTCGTACTCGGCCTCGATGGCATCCGGATCGGCGCGATCGGTCAGCATCAACCGTGCGGTCACCATCTCTCCGGGGGCAAGCCCTTCCAGGTCCTCGGTGAGTGCGCGGCCGATGTTGTCGATCACCAGCTGCGCGCGCGGTGCCTGTCCACTGACATCGTCGGGAAGCTGGAAGCCGAACGGTGCGGCAATGAACTCCTTGCCGTTGCTGGTCCAGTTGACGTTGTCGTTGACGATCCGCAACACCTCCGGCATCGACGGCGCCGACACTTCCAACAGCATCAGCGGTCCCTGGGTGTCGGCCAGGCGCTGGCGGCGCTCATGGAAGGAACTCATCGCATGTACTCCAGTACAAGATCGCGCTTGGAGAAGCGGAACCGGGTGTTCAGTGGCACCAGGCGGCCGATGCCCTGCGGGAAGCGGGCGCTGATCGGCTGCCCGGTCCGCGGGTGCTCCATCGTGAACCAGCCGACGCGACCGACATCGTGCAGGTACCACGCTTCGAATGCCTCGGCGTCAGCCGCGGTGCGGAACTGCACCGAGGCGTACACGTTCTTCATCACCCGGCTGTTGAGCGCGCGCATCTTGCTGGGGCCGCGCTCCATCTCGGTCCGCTCTTCCGAAGCGACGATCTCCTCGCCGTAATCCGCAAAGCGGATTTCTGCATATTCTGGCCAACTGCTCATCCCACTGCCTCCGTCCATCCGTATCGGGCCCGTCCAATGGCGCCCAGCTCACCACCGTTGAGGCTGTCGCCCACGATGTCGATCACCAGCCGCCGTACTTCGCTGCCATCGGGCATGCGCTGCCGCTCTTCCCGGGTGTTGACCCGGCTTTCGCCGTAGTTGTTGATTTCCACATTCATCCCACCCTCGCCGGCACGGGCGATCGGTACCTGCACATAACCCCCGCTATCACCACCGGACAGGCCATTGCCGGTTCGCAGCGAAGTGCGCAGGGCGAAGAATGCCGATGGGCCGCCGAGCGCAGCCATGTCTTCCTGGCTGAGCACGCCCTCGCCCTTGTGGACGATGCCGGCCGGCTCGTACTTGCCCCCTGGGCCCGTGTACCCGCCGATGGAAAAGCCGGTGATCTTCGGCCCGAACATCTGCCCGATCGAACTGATCAGCCCACTGACCATCTGTTTGGCTGCCACGCGCGCCAGATCGGCGATGATCGAGTCGGCGAGGTCGGAGAAGGACAGCTTTCCGGTCTGGGCAAACTTGACCAGACTGTCTTCCAACCCGCCCAATGCATTACTGAAGACGCCGTGGCTCAACTCGGCGGCATTGGCCGCGGCATCGGCATAGTCCTCGAACGCCCGCATTGCGCCGTTCTTCCAATCGGACTGGTATGCCTTCTTGTTCTCCTGGAACTCTGCCTCGCGTTGCAGTGACTGTTCATGGAATGCATCGAGCTCGGCCAGCCGGGCTCTGTAGCGCTCCGACTCGATGACCTTGCCATCCTCACCACGCGACTCGTCGTCCAGCGCGCGCTTTCGATTGTCCCGATCCTCATCCAGAGCGGAACGGCGTTGCATGCGATCCACGCTCGCTGCGCCATGGCCGATGCCGAACAGCGCCTGGTCGTTGCCGCGCTGCTGTGCATGCGCCGCCTGCTGGAGCTCCCGCTGCAGCTTCAGCAGATCCTGCTGGGCCTTCTTCGACGCTTCAGCGGCTGCCGCTTCCTTGGCCAGGGCCACCGCGGCGTCCAGCGAGGCCTTCACCCGCAGTTGCTTCTGCTCGCTGAGCTTCTTCTCGGCATGCTCCATCTCGTCAAGGAGGGTGACCTGCAGCTTTTCCGCCTCTGTCATCCCCTCCTTCAGCTTCTGCCGCACCCGGTCCTGGGCGATCTGCTTCTCGATGCGATCCATCAGCCCGGCGTACGCATCAGCCTGCTCGTGCACGCCCCTGACCGACTGCTGGGCGGCCTGCTGCTGTTCGCGGAACTGGGCCTTGCGTTCGATGTCGGCCTTCTTGCGCGCGGCATCCCTGTTGAACTCTGCGCGCTGGGCCGGGTCCATCTTGTCCGGGCCGCCCCTTGCGTTGATCTCCGCGCCGCGTTCAGCCATCCAGGCCGCGTACTCGCCACGGGTCAGCCGGATCCACTCGACCTCGTCCCGCCACGCCTCTCCGCGCATGGCGCCCAGCATGCCGTTGAAGGCATCGGTCGCCTTCAATGCGTTCCATTGCGTCGCACCCAGAGACGCGATGAGCTGGTCAAGCGTCTGGTTGTCCACGTTCTGGATGGCCGCGGCAATCGCATTGAACAGCTTCTCGTCGAGGGCGCCCCTGATCGTTTCTTTCAGGCCACGGAACTTCTCCTGGACCGGCGCGACCTCCGCCTGGAACGCTTCCAGGTTCGCCCTGGCCTTCTCCAGCTCGGCGTAGTCCGAGGCTGCACTCAGGCCCGCCCCTTCCCGTCCCGATCGCTGGCCATGACTCACTCGGCCTTCCCAATGGACGACCGAGCCCTGCAGCGCCTTCTCGCGTGCCTCCAGCTCGCGCAGCGCCCTGGCCTGCTCATGCAGCGTGGCGACCGCCTGCTCCAGGGGCAGCGTGCCCGCGCCCATGCCCAGGCCGGCCTGGTCCATCGAGAACGACATCTGCTGCAGCGACTGCATCTGCTCCTTGTACTCGCTGCGCGCACGTTCGGACGCCTTGACCATGTCCAGGTACGCTTCGCCCAGCTTCTGCACCGACGCGATGGCGATGCCCCATGGGCCACCGGCGGCCGTCAGCAGGCCGCTACCAAGCTCCTTCAAGCCGCTGCCGAGCACATCGCCGCCGACGTTGGCCTTTGCCTTTGTCGCGGCCTTGCCCGTTGCGCCCTCCGGTGCCGCATGCACGCGCGCCAGCGCGGCGGCCGTCCGCTCGGCCTCCGCGCGCAGTGTCTTGAGATTCTGCGTTGCCAGGCGGCTGGCCTCCGCCATTGCGGTACGGAAGCCCGTCGTGTTGACCCGCAGTACTACGTCTAGATTCTGGTTAGTGGACGCCATACGCGTTCCTCCAAGAATGATGAGGGGCCCCGCAGGGCCCCAGGTTCGATTGCATGCCACGCATCGGAGAAGCAATGCCCTGCCCCGCCCGGAATCACGCCGCAGCGTTGCGCCGCGATGCGCTGCCGAACAGTTCCAGCAGCTGCTGCGAGCGCTCCTTTGCCGCCCTCTCCGGCGACGCACGCGGTCGCACCAGCAGGAAGTCGTCGGCAGTGGTCGTATTGCCGTGCACCTGCGCCAGCACACTGGTCAGCTGGGCGAGCATCCCCTGCAGGGGCTGGTCCAACGGCTCCAGGCGTGCGAACGCATACATCTCCGAGAGCTGGCGGGAGGTCACTCCCGCCAGCAGGTGGTCCGGATGCGGGAGGCCCAGCCTCCACGCGATCCGGAACTGAAGCCGGCGCTCAGGCCGGCGGATCAGTTTTTTTCCAGCTCTCCCACGGCCGCATCGCCGAGCGCATTGAGCGTCTGCGCGACACGGAACACGCGATCCAGCGCCGCGGCCGATTTCGTGCCCAGCTGGGCCACCTCGTGGTCGGAGAACAGGCGCTCGCCCATTTCATCGACCAGGCACAGGCCGACGAATCGCGCGCGGAAGTCATCCACCTTGGGCGTGTCACCGCCATAGGTCTCCTGCTCCCAGCGATCACGGTCACGCGCCGACATCATCGCCACGCGCACGCTGCCGCCCCATTCGGGTACGGCGACGTCCTCGTGCCGGCGATCCTGCGCGTCCAGGATCTGCTGCTTGCCCAGCAGCATCACGGGGTGCCGCCAGCGGCCACGGTTACCAGCGCGAACTCACGCGGCAGCAGGTCCGCAGTGAACGTCAGCACCTGGTTGGTGCCCGGGGCCACGTTGAAGGCGGCGACCTTGGCGACGAAGGTAGCGGCATCGCCGGTGGGCAGCACCATCAGGAAGTGCAGGTCGGCATCCGGATCGGCGTCGCGCAGGATCTCCTGGCCTGCCGAGCTGCCGACCGGCCAGCGGTGGCCGGACACCTGCACGGCCTGGCCGCCGGACAGACCCGCGATGTTCTCCATCTGCTTCGAACGCAGGTTGGTGGCATCAAGGGTGTTGGCCTGGCCGCGGCCGAACGGGAAGGCGGTCAGGCCGTCGATTTCGGTATAGCCGGCCGGATTGTTCGGCGCGGTCGGGGCGGTACCGGCCTTCACGTACAGCGCGGAGTCCTGGGCGGAAATGGCTTGATTGATGGACATGGTGTTGAATCTCCTGGAAATGAAAAAGCCGCCTTGCGGCGGCTGGGGTTCGGGGTGATCAGGCTCGGGGCTGCCTGCAGTGGGTCATCGTGGCTGGCCCGTCACAGCCACCGGTTGCGCGTTGCGACCCGCAACACGCGGACAACAAAAAAGCCCCCGGCTCGCGCCGGAGGCTTGTATGTCATCGTGGCTGAAAGCTTAGGCTGCGGGTGTGCACCGGTCAATGCAGAAACAGCCCTCTGCACCGCCTTGGGAACGCACTGCCGCAAACCCGCAGCCGCCCGATCCGGCACAGCCGCTGACGCCGCGCTAACCGGCGCAGCGCCGACAATGCAGCTCTGTTCCCAGCAACGAGGAAGATGACGATGGCCGAGTGGATCACCCTGGATACGCATCACGGCCCGGTACGGGCCTGGCAGGCCCTGCCGGACGGCACCGCGCGCGGCGGCCTGGTGGTGGTGCAGGAAATCTTCGGCGCCAATCCGCACATCCGCAGCGTGGCCGAGCGCTTCGCAGCCGAAGGCTATGCGGTGCTGGCGCCCTCGTTCTTCGACCTGGTCGACGGCCCCGACGCCGACCCGGATGCGCTGCCCTACGACGCCGAGGGCGTGAAGCAGGGCCTGGAACGGGTCGGCGCGCTGGGCATGGAACGGGCGCTGGAGGTCGTGCGCGCGGCGGCCACCCGACTGGCGCCCTACGGCAAGGTCGGCACCGTCGGCTACTGCTGGGGCGGCACGGTGGCGATGCTGTCCGCACTGCGCCTGGGGCTGCCGTCGGTCAGCTACTACGGTGCGCGCAACGTGCAGTTCCTCGACGAGGCGCCCAAGGCCCCGGTGATCTTCCACTTCGGCGCCCAGGACCGCAGCATCCCGCCGGAAGCGGTCCAGGCCCACCGCGAGAAGCTGCCGCAGATGGCCACCTACGTCTATCCGGCCGATCACGCCTTCAACCGGGAGGTCGGACATGCGTATGATCCAGACAGCGCCGCCCTGGCGCTGCAACGCACCCTGGACTTCTTCTCGGAGCATCTTGGATGAGCGAATTCGAACTCGATTCACGCCTGGCCACCGATAGCGTGCTGGTGGCGGAAGGACCGTTGTCGCAAGTGCGGCTGATGAACGACGAACGATTCCCCTGGCTGGTGCTGGTACCGCGCCTGGCCGGGGTGACCGAGTGGATCGAGCTGGACGGCGAGCAGCAGGACAAGCTGCGCACCGAGCTCAACCGCGCCTGCAAGGCCCTGAAGGGTGCCGACGGGGTGGAGAAGATCAACATCGGGGCGCTGGGCAACATCGTGCGCCAGCTGCACTTCCATGTCATCGGCCGCCATGACGGTGATCCGGCCTGGCCGGGCCCGGTCTGGGGCAGTGGCCCGGCGCACCGCTACGAGCCGGCGGCGCTGGACCAGCATGTCGCCTACTGGAAGGAACGGCTAGGATATCCGGCCCAGTCCTGAGCCTTCGCCGACCCGATGCGATTCAACCTCGTTGCCGCCGTCCTGCTGATCCTGATCGGCCTGTTCATGCTCGCCAGCAATCTCGGCTGGACGCACCTGAACCTGTCCAAGCTGCTGTTGACCTGGTGGCCGGTGGCCCTGGTCGGTGTCGGCATCGCGATGCTGTTCGGTCGCGGCAAATAAGGAAGGCGGCGCATTGCGCCGCCTTCCCTCATGTAGAGCCGAGCCATGCTCGGCTTCAATGCAGGGCAGCCGAGCATGGCTCGGCTCTACAAATCGCCTGCAATCGTCAGGTCCGCGGCAGGGTCACGCCGGTCTGGCCCTGGTACTTGCCGCCACGGTCGCGGTAGGACGTCTCGCAGACGTCATCGGCGGCCGCCTGGAAGAACAGCATCTGTGCCACGCCTTCGTTGGCGTAGATGCGCGCCGGCAGCGGCGTGGTGTTGCTGAATTCCAGGGTGACGTGGCCTTCCCATTCCGGCTCCAGCGGCGTCACGTTGACGATGATGCCGCAGCGCGCGTAGGTGCTCTTGCCCAGGCACACCACCAGGGTATCGCGCGGGATGCGGAAGTACTCGACGGTACGCGCCAGCGCGAAGCTGTTCGGCGGGATGATGCATTCGTCGGCGGTGATGTCGACGAAGCTGCCCGAGTCGAAGTGCTTGGGATCGACGATCGTCGAGTTGATGTTGGTGAACACCTTGAACTCGCGCGAGCAGCGCACGTCATAGCCATAGCTGGACGTGCCATAGCTGACGATGCGCTGGCCGTTGGCCTGCTTCACCTGCCCGGCCTCGAACGGCTCGATCATGCCGTGCTGCTCGGACATGCGGCGGATCCAACGGTCACTCTTGATGCTCATGCTTTGTCCTGGGGGTACGAGGGGGCGCGAGGATTCTAGCAGGGGCCCGGCCTCGGCCGGCGGCCCCTGCCCCGGCCCTTACAGCAGCGACGACAGGATCGGGATCGAAGCCCGCGGGCGCCTGCCCACTTCCTCGATCAGGCGCTGTGCGGCATGGCGGTAGGCCTGGGCCGGCGCCGAATCCGGCTGGGCGACGGTGATCGGGGTGCCTGCATCGCCCTGTTCACGGATGCCGATCTGCAGGGGCAGAGAGCCCAGCAGCGGCACGCCGTACTGGGCGGCCATGCGCTCGCCGCCGCCCTCGCCGAACAGGTGCTCGATGTGCCCGCAACTGCTGCAGGTGTGCACCGCCATGTTCTCGACGATGCCCAGCACCGGCACCTCGACCTTCTCGAACATCTTCAGCGCTTTCTTCGCGTCCAGCGTGGCGATGTCCTGCGGCGTGGTGACGATCACCGCACCGGCCAGCGGAATCTTCTGGGTCAGGGTCAGCTGGATGTCACCGGTGCCCGGCGGCAGGTCGATCAGCAGGAAATCCAGGTCGTCCCACAGGGTGTCGTTGAACAGCTGGGTCATCGCCGAGGTGGCCATCGGGCCCCGCCAGATCATCGGCGTGTCCTCTTCGATCAGGTAGCCGATCGACATGGTGTCCACGCCAAAGGCACGCAACGGCTCGATGCTCTTGTTGTCCGGGCTTTCCGGGCGACCGGACAGGCCCAGCATGGCCGGCACGCTCGGCCCGTAGATGTCCGCATCGAGCACGCCCACGCGCGCACCGAGCTGCTGCAGCGCCACGGCCAGGTTCACCGAGGTGGTGGACTTGCCGACGCCGCCCTTGCCCGAACCGACCGCGATCACGTTGCGGATGCGGGCATGCGGCGTAAGTCCCTTCTGGACCTGGCTGACATGGGGACGGCGGGGAGAACTGTTCACAACGGGCACCGGCGGGGTCAGGGGGATAACCCGACATCATACAAGCTGGATGCAAGCTGACTGAAATTCAGGAATGCGACAGATTCGTGCACAGATTGTTAAGTTCATGTTACGTTCGATGAGCACTGTTTTGAGCTGCGGAGCCGGATATTCCAGCCCGCGCGATGGCGCATGCGCAGTGCCGTTTTTGTTTTTGCTCTCCAATGGAATTACATGAAACACGTCAGCAATACCGCACGTCGCAACACGCTCGCCGTCGCCCTGATGTCCGCTCTGATGGCCGCCGCCCCGGCAATGGCCCAGGACAAGGCGACCAACCTGGACAAGATCACCGTCACCGGTTCGCTGATCCCGCAGACCCAGGTCGAAACCCAGACCCCGGTGATGTCCATCACCGCCGAAGACATCCAGACCCGCGGCTTCAGCAGCGTTGCTGAAGTTCTGCAGCAGTCGTCGCTGACCACCGGCGGCCTGCAGGGTGGACAGACCTCGGGTGCGTTCACCCAGGGCGCCGAAGCCGCCGGCATGTTCGGCCTGAACCCGGGCTACACCAAGTACCTGATCAACGGCCGCCCGATGCTCTCGTATCCGGCGCTGTACAACGGCAGCGAGTCGTTCAACAACATCAGCGGCATTCCGATCGACATCGTCGAGCGCATCGAGGTCCTGCCGGGCGGCCAGTCGTCGCTGTACGGCTCGGACGCGATCGCCGGCGTGGTCAACATCATCCTGAAGGAACGCATGGACGGCGGCACGATGTCGATCCGTGGCGGCACCTACACCGAAGGTGGTGGCAGCAACATCCGCTTCAGCGCCGCCAAGGGCTTCAATGCATTCGACGACCGCTTCCACGCGCTGGTCAACGTGCAGATCGAAAACGGCAGCCCGATCTGGGGCTACCAGCGTGACATCACCAAGCAGAACAACCCGGTCGGCTACACCGCACAGCTGCCGTCGAACGACTTTGCCGTCATCGGCAACGCCGACAACAAGCTGTACATGATGGACCCGACCCGCTGCGCCAACGTCGCAGGCCTGTACGACGGCACCACCACCGTCGGCAAGCGTGCATCGGGCGAATCGTGCGGCTCGGTGTACAGCGCCGGCTACAAGACCCTGAAGAACGGCAAGAACAGCGGCCAGTTCTACTCGTCGATGACCTTCGACGTGAACGACAACTTCCAGCTGTTCGCCGATGTGCTGTACAGCAAGGAAAAGACCGAGTTCACCTCCGGCTCCAGCGCCCTGTGGTGGGGCACCAAGTCGGTGATGGGCGGCTTCTACGACCAGGGCCTGGGCAAGGTCGTGAACCTGCAGCGCGCCTTCGCACCGGAAGAAATCGGCCCGGGCCACTACAACAACATCCTGAACTCCGATGAGAGCCGTTCCTACCAGGTCACCCTGGGTGGCAAGGGCATGGTCGGCGACTGGGACTACAGCGCCAGCTTCACCCGCGGCGAATACCGCCTGGACCAGAACCGCTTCGCGCGCTGGAAGGACAAGATCGAAGGCTTCTTCGGCGACACCGTGCTGGGCCCGCGCCTGGGTACCACCGCTGATGGCTTCGGCATCTACAACCCGGACTACGCTGCGTTCTACTCGCCGATCACCCCGGACCAGTTCGCCAGCTTCACCGGCTATGGCACCCACCGCAGCAAGACCTGGCAGAACCTGGGTCGCGTGCAGGTGACCAACGGGTCGCTGTTCTCCCTGCCGGGCGGCGACGCCGGCCTGGCCGTGGTGCTGGAAGGTGGCAGCGAAGGTTGGGATTACTCGCCCGACCAGGCCTTCGTCGATGGTAACGCCTGGGGCGCCACCGCCGTGGCCGGTGCCGGCCACCGCAGCAACTACGCGGTGACCAGCGAACTGCGCATGCCGGTGTTCGAGTCGCTGACCATCAGCGCCTCGGGCCGCTACGACGCCTTCAAGATCGCCGACAAGACCGTTGACAAGGCCACCTACAGCATCGGCCTGGAATACCGCCCGGTTGAGAGCCTGCTGCTGCGCGGCAAGTACGGCACCGCATTCCGTGCGCCGACCCTGTCCGATGCCTTCCAGGGCATGAGCGGCTCGTTCGCCTCCGGCCAGAACGACTACTACCGCTGCAGCCAGATGGGCTACGCGCTGCGTGACGAAGCCTGCTCGTTCTACAAGACCACCTCGGTGTACAGCGAAAAGTCCGGCAACCCGGACCTGAAGCCGATCACCGCCGACGTGTGGAGCGCGGGCGTGGTGTGGGCCCCGGTGAGCAACTTCTCGCTGTCGGTCGACTACTACAACTGGAAGATCAAGAACGAGGTCAAGACCCTGAGCACCGACCAGCTGCTGCTGGCCGAGTACCAGTGCCGCAACGGCCTGCCGAACAACACCTCGGCCAGCTGCCAGAACGTGACCGACTGGGTGTCCCGCGACGCCGGTGGCAACCTGGCCCGCGTGTACACCCCGAAGCTCAACGTGGCCAGCCAGAACCTGGAAGCGGTGACCGTCGGCGCCAAGTACCAGCAGGACCTGGGCCGCTTCGGTTCGCTGATGTTCTCGGGCAACTACACCAACATGCTGAAGCGTGAAGTGGTGCCGCTGCCGGGCGCACAGAAGCTGGATCTGCTGAGCGATCCGTACAACATGTGGTACTACGACAACTTCGCCAAGGTGCGCGGCGATGTGTCGGTGGGCTGGGCCATCTCCAAGTTCACCACCACCCTGTACGCCAACTACGTCGGCAGCACCCCGAACTACCTGGCCTACACCGGCCGCAGCTATGACTACGTCCACTCCTCCGGCGCCAAGGCCGGCAAGTGGGGCTCGTACACCACCTACAACATGAGCCTGAACTACCAGGCGCAGGACGATCTGACCCTGTCGCTGATGGTCAACAACGTGTTCAACAAGCTGCCGGAAGGCCAGCGCTACAACTACCCGGGCAACGAATCGACCCCGTTCAACGACGGCTTCTACAGCGTCTACGGCCGTCAGATCTCGGCCCAGGTCAAGTACGACTTCTGATCCCGTCGTATTCCGGACTGCGTGTCTGGACCAGGCCCCGCTTCGGCGGGGCCTTTTTTTGTCCGTCGCACAGCACGGCCACATCCCGTTCACGGTTCAGACACGTTTGACATGAACCGAAACAAATCAATACGTATCAATGAGATGAAGGAGAAATGGGCGCTCCTGTCACTGCAAGGCGCGCCCATCACCCATAGCTTCATGACTCCCTCGTGAACGTTTGACAGGCTCGGTTAATGTCGTGTTAATCTCGGGTCATCGGCACGTGAAGCCGGTACCAGCGCCGGGTGGCAGCACGCTGCCGACCCCGGGCAAGGGGCACACGGAGACGCCGACAAGGACCTGTCCCGGTGTACGACGCAATCATTCGATTCAAGGGGATTTCAGATGATCAATCGCAAGTCGCTCAGCAAGCACCCGCTGAGCTTCGCCCTCGCCTCCGCCGTGCTGCTCGCTGCGGCTGCCCCGGCGATCGCACAGGACGCCTCGGGCTCGACGCAGACCACCGAAGAGGCATCCAAGTCCAAGGCCACCAATCTGGATACGGTGACCGTCACCGGCTCGCGCATCAGCCGCGACGTGTTCAACTCGGTCTCGCCGGTGCAGGTCGTCACCCGTGAAGAAACCACCCTGGCCGGCTTCAACTCGACCACGGCGGCCCTGCAGAGCACCGCGGTCACCGCCGGTGCGGCGCAGATCAACAACGCCTATGGCGGCTACGTCACCGACGGTGGCCCGGGCGCCAACACCCTGGGCCTGCGCGGCCTCGGCCCGACCCGCACCCTGATCCTGCTCAATGGCCGCCGCGTGTCGCCGGCCGGTACCCGCGGCTCGGTGGGCTCGACCGACCTGAACGTGCTGCCGAACTCGATCGTCGACCGCGTCGAAATCCTGAAGGACGGTGCGTCCTCGATCTACGGCTCCGACGCCGTTGCCGGCGTAATCAACATCATCACCAAGAAGAAGGTCGATGGCGTCAGCTTCGAAGCACAGCACAACGCCACCGATGGCGGCGGCGGTGAAGAGCGCCGTTACTCCATCATGTTCGGTGCCACCGGCGAGCGCTCGCACTTCTCCGGCTCCTATGAGTACTACACCCGCAACGAGCTGACCCTGGCCGACCGCAGCTGGGCCGGTGGCTGCCCGACCGACATGTACCGCGACATCGACGCGGGCGACTATTGGGGCAGCGGCGACTTCATCGACCCGCTGACCGGCAAGCCGAAGTGCTGGTCGCTCGATGCCGGCGGCACCACGCTGAACACCATCGGCACCAACACCCGTACCGGTGTTGCGGCCCCGGGCGGCGCCGGCACCCGCTTCAACCGCTGGCGCCCGAATGCGGCCATCACCACCGGCCTGGTGGGCTACGAAGGCGTGGACCTGAACACCCGCGACACCTTCGATCCGGCCATGCGCAACCAGTCGCTGATCTCGCCGACCAAGACCCACACCCTGTACCTGCAGGGTGGCTTCGACCTCAACGCACTGGGCGATGCCGAGCTGTACTACGAGTTCCTGGGCAACAAGCGCAAGTCGACCCAGACCGGCTATCGCCAGCTGACCCTGGACTATGCCGTGGGCAGCCCGCTGATCCCGGCCAACCTGCGTGACAGCGTTGCCGGTGCTCCGACCGACCAGACCAGCGGCAAGAACCTGGGCGTGCGTGCGTTCATCGGTTTCGGCAACGACACCAACAAGCAGAACGTCGACTTCCTGCGCTTCAATGCCGGCCTGCGTGGCCACCTGAGCTCGGAGTGGAACTATGACTTCAACGTCATGCACTCGCGCAGCGACGCCGACTACACCTTCGAGAGCTTCCTGACCAGCCGCCTGCGCCAGAGCCTGGACGTGGTCTCCAACGGTGCCGGTGGCTATGTCTGCCGGGACGGTTCCAACGGCTGCATCGCCGCGCCGGCGCTGAACACCAACACCATCGGTGGCAAGCTGCCGCAGGACTGGAAGGACTGGGTGTTCGTGCCGGTCACCGGCAACACGCTGTACAAGGAAACGACGGTCAACTTCAACGTCAACGGCCCGCTGTTCGACATGCCGTACGGTTCGGCCGGTGGTGCATTCGGCGTCGAGTACCGCAAGGCACGCATCGACGACACCCCGTCGCCGTACTCGATCAATGCCGACCTGTACAACCTGACCAACGCCACTCCGACCCGCGGTTCGGACTCGGTGTTCGAAGCCTACGGCGAACTGGAACTGCCGCTGCTGTCCGGCGTCACCGCTGCCGAGGAACTGACGGTCAACCTGTCCGGCCGCTACACCGACTACAAGTCCTACGGCTCGGATGAGACCTACAAGATCGGCGCGCTGTGGACCCCGGTGAAGTGGCTGTCGTTCCGTGCGTCGTACGGCACCTCCTACCGCGCACCGGCGCTGTTCGAACAGTTCCTGGGCGGCACCACCGGCTTCCTGAGCAGCAGTGCCGACCCCTGCAACGAGTATGGTGATCGCAACCCGAGCTCGCCGCGTTACCAGAACTGCGCATCGCTGGGCCTGGCACCGGACTACCTGGCCACCCAGGGCGTGACCGTGGTCACCCAGGGTGGTGCCGAGGCCGGCCTGGAAGCCGAAACCTCCAAGGCCAAGACCCTGGGCGTGGTGATCCAGCCGGAATTCGGCAGCGGCTTCGGTGACCTGTCCTTCGCCGCCGACTACTTCGACATCGAAGTGAAGAACGGCGTCGACAGCGCGGGCGGCGCGAACATCCTGTCGCGCTGCTACGACAGCGGCAGTGCCGACTTCTCCTCCGGTTCGGGTCTGTGCCGCCTGGTGGCCCGCAACCCGGTCAACAACCAACTGGTGGTGACCAACGGCTTCATCAACCTGTCCACCGACAAGGTCCGTGGCCTGGACTTCACCACCCGCTATGTCCGCGAAATCGGCCCGGGCACCCTGCGCACCACGCTGCAGTTCACCCACTACCTGGAACAGGCCAGCAAGGTCTTCTCCGACGATCCGCTGGTGGACTACAACGGCATGCTGTCGCGTCCGGAAAACACCGCCTCGCTGGACCTGAGCTACAAGTGGAAGAACTGGCAGGTGCGTTACGGCCTGGACTGGATCGACAAGATGGACAGCTACGCGTACTACGAGGAGCGCAACCCGGGTGACTTCGATCCGGCCACCTCGGCGTACAAGCTGTACACCCCGAACTACTTCCTGCAGGCCATCTCGGTGAAGTATGAAGCGGACAAGTGGTCGGTCACCGGTGGCGTGCGCAACTTCGCCGACCGCAAGCCGCCGACCATCTCGCAGGGTGTCTACAGCACCGTCGGCAACGCGCTGCTGTACAGCGGCTTCGACTACTTCGGTCGCAGCTACTTCCTGAACATCACGCGTTCGTTCTGATCCTGCTCCCTGCAACCGCCGCCCTTCGAGGCGGCGGTTCCATTTCAGGCACCGGATTCTCCGCAGGCCGGTGCCAACGCATTCCGAGGTTGCAATGAAGCGAGCCCTGCTGCTGGCGGCCCTGGCCAGCCTTTCACCGTTGCTGCACGCCAAGCCTGTGGCGCCCACCATCGAACAGATGGCCGCCTTCCCGGCCATCTCCAGCCTGTCGTTGTCACCAGACGGAAAACACATCGCCGGCCTTCGCGCCGATGGCGAGGAGCGCGTGATCGTGGTTTGGCGGACCGATGCACTGGACAAGCCACCCACGGTGATCGGCGCCAACCGCATGAAGTTCCAGAGCGTGTCGTTCATCAAGAACGGACAGCTGGCCGTCGTGCTGTGGCAACCCTACGACCTGCGCGCCGACCGGGTGACCAAGACCTTCGTCAGCAAGTTCTTCATCACCGACATCGAAGGCAAGCAGTGGAAGGAGCCGATCACGCCGCCGCGCGCCTCCAGTCGCAATGAAGAGCTCGAGCAGGCACTGGCCAACGCCACGGTGCTCGACACCCTGCCCAACGATCCCGACCACATCCTGGTGGTCAACGGTTCGGGCAGCAGTTCCGGTGACGTCTACAAGGTCGACCTGCGCAACTTCACCTCCCAGCGCATCCAGAAGACCGAAGAGCGCGTGGCGGGCTATATCACCGACCTGGACAGTGAACTGCGGGCACGCCTGCGGCAGGACGTCGACGGTTCCGGCGCCTACGTCGCCACCGAGTTCCGCTCGCCTGCCAACGGTGCCTGGGAGGAGCATTTCCGCTCCTACGTGAAGAACCGCGACGTCAACCAGGTGATCGGCTTTGCCGATGATCCGAACATCGCGTTCGTACTCAGCAATGTCGGCCGCGACAAATCAATCGTCTACGAGTACGACATCACGGCCCGCAAGCAGAAGGAAGTGCTGTTCGAGCACAAACTGTTCAACGCCGGCTCGATGCTGATCAACCGCCACCGGAGCGGTGCGGTACCCTTCGGCGAGATCATGGGAATCGGCTACGCCGGTCCGCGCGGCGACGACATCCAGTGGACCTCTCCGCGCATGAAGGCCCTGGACCAGGGGCTGCGCCAGGCGCTTGGCATCCGCCAGGAGCCGCTGGCGATGGTCGATACCGCGAACGGCCAGCGCTACACCGCCAACTACGATACAGGCCTGAGCTACCGCATCGTCGACTACACCGCCGATCTTTCCAATGTGCTGGTGGCTACCTCCGGCCCTTCCAACCCGCCCGAGTATCACCTGCTGCACGACGGCAAGCTGACCCTGCTGGCCAAGACCTATCCGCAGATCCAGCCAGCCGCGCTGGGCACCACCCGGCTGGTCTACTACAAGGCACGCGACGGGCTGGACATTCCGGCATTCCTGACCACGCCCAGCACCGAGCTGTGCGGTGCCGGCCCGTGGAAAGCCGTGGTGCATCCGCACGGCGGCCCGTGGGCACGCGATGGCATGGACTTCGACGGCTCGATGTGGGTACCGCTGATGGCATCACGCTGCATGGCGGTCCTGCGCCCGCAGTTCCGCGGCTCGGCCGACTGGGGCCGCAAGCTGTGGATGGCCGGTGATGCCGAATGGGGCCAGAAGATGCAGGACGACAAGGACGATGGCGCGCAGTGGATGATCGACCAGAAGATCGCCCAGCCCGGCCACATCGCCATGTTCGGCTTCTCCTACGGCGGCTACTCGGCGTTCGCGGCTTCGGTGCGTCCCAATGGCCTGTACAAGTGCGCCATCGCCGGTGCCGGCGTTTCGGACATCAAGAAGATCTGGTCGCGCTTCTATACCAACCCGTTCTTCCGCCAGGCCCAGGCGCCGACCGTGGCCGGCCTCAACCCGGTCGACAAGGCAGGTGAAATGAAGATTCCATTGATGGTCTACCACGGTGACCGCGACCGCACGGTGCCGATCGAGCAGTCGGAGTGGTTCGTGAACAAGGCCAGGGGTTCGGGGCAGCCGGTCGAGTTCCACGCCATCGCCGACTACGCGCATGGTCCCGCCTGGACCCGCGCGATCATGGGTGACCAGCTCAGGCTGATCGACGACTACCTGGGCAAGGGCTGCGGCGGCGGCGGCCTGTAAGCCGCACCGCTTCCTGCAAGGGCGCCCACGGGGCGCCCTTGCACGTTCTGGCCCCTTGCGCCCGGACATGACCTTCGACACCCTTGCAGGCCAGGCCGGCGGCGTATCGTTCGGCCCACGGCCGTACCTGCGGCTTCTCCCTGACTCACTCGGCCTGGAGGCCAAGAATAGTGATGACGCGCACTCCCAAGATCGTCCTGCTCAGCCTGGCCGTGTCGGCCGTGCTGGCCGGCTGCGGCAAGAACGAAACCCCGGCCAAGGATGCCGCGACCCCCGCCCCGGCCACCGCCGAAGCCACCACCTACAAGCTGGACGACAGCAAGCTGCCGGCCTACAACGCCTTCCAGCCGAGCGACCTGGACACCACCAAGGACGCGTGCACCGCCTTCGGCGACTACGTCAACAGCAAGTGGCTGGCCGCCAATGAAATCCCGGGCGACCGCACCAGCTGGGGCGCGTTCACCATCCTCGACGAACGTTCGGTGGCCGTGCAGCACCAGCTGGCCGAACAGGTTGCGCAGGTCAAGAACCCGAACCACATCGAGAAGATCGTCGGCGACCTGTGGGCCACCGGCATGGACGAAGCCAAGATCAACGCCCAGGGCATCGAGCCGCTGAAGGCCGACCTGGCTGCGATCGACGGCCTGCAGGACAAGGCGGCCATCGCCAACTACCTGCGCACCAGCGCCGCCAAGGGTGACAACCTCCTGTTCGGCTTCGGCGCTGAAGCCGACTTCAAGAACTCCGGGGTGAACATGGCCTATGCCAGCCAGGGCGGCCTGGGCCTGCCGGATACCACCTACTACACCGATGCCAAGAACGCCGACAAGCTGAAGGCCTATCAGGCGCATGTCGCCAAGGTGCTGGAGCTGTCCGGCGTGGCCGCGGCCGATGCAGCCAAGCAGGCCGAGGACGTGGTCAAGTTCGAAACCCGCCTGGCCAAGGCCTCCAAGTCGCGCGTGGAGCTGTCGCGCAACGTCGAGCTGTACTACAACCCGGTCACCCTGGCCGACGCCGACAAGCTGACCCCGAACTTCAGCTGGACCGAGTTCTTCAAGTCGCAGGGCGTGGCCGCGCCGGAGAAGTTCTCGCTGGCCATGCCGGCCTTCCATGAGGAAGTGAGCAAGTCGCTGGCCGACACCGATCCGTCGGTGTGGCGCGCCTACCTGCGCTTCCACACCGTGGACAGCGCCTCGCCGTACCTGGCCGATGCCTTCGTGCAGGAGAACTACGAGTTCTACGGCAAGACCCTCAACGGCCAGAAGGAGCAGAAGCCGCGCTGGAAGCGTGTGCTGGGCACCATCGAAAACGATGCCGGTGAAGCCTTCGGCCAGCTGTACGTGAAGGTTGCCTTCTCGCCGGAAGCCAAGGCGAAGATGGAAGAACTGGTGAAGAACCTGGCCGCCTCGCTGAAGGACCGCATCCAGGGCCTGAGCTGGATGAGCGAGGAAACCAAGGCCAAGGCCATCGCCAAGTGGGAAACCTTCACCCCGAAGATCGGTTACCCGGACAAGTGGCGCGACTGGTCGGGCCTGCAGACCCAGCGCGACAGCTACCTGGGCAACGTGCGCGCGGCCAACGAGTTCAACTACAAGTTCAACCTGTCCAAGATCGGCAAGCCGGTGGACAAGACCGAGTGGGGCATGACCCCGCAGACCGTCAACGCCTACTACAACCCGCTGCAGAACGAGATCGTGTTCCCGGCCGCCATCCTGCAGCCGCCGTTCTTCGATCCGAAGGCCGACGACGCGCTGAACTACGGCGGCATCGGTGCGGTGATCGGCCATGAGATGACCCACGGTTACGACGACCAGGGCGCACGCTTCGGGCCGACCGGCAACATGGAAGACTGGTGGACCCCGGCCGACAAGAAGAACTTCGAAGGCCTCACCGGCAAGCTGGTCAAGCAGTTCGACCAGTACAAGGTCGACGGCCAGGCAGTGAACGGCCACCTGACCCTGGGCGAGAACATCGCCGACCTGGGCGGCCTGGCCACCGCCTACGACGCCCTGCAGAAGGCGACCGCCGGCAAGGAAGATGCGAAGGTCGACGGCTTCACCCGCGACCAGCGCTTCTTCTTCAACTGGGCCACCGTGTGGCGCACCAAGTACACCCCGGAAAACGCCAAGGTCCGCCTGGCCACCGACCCGCACGCCCCGGCGCAGTTCCGTGCCATGGGTGCGCCGTCGAACCTGCCGACCTTCGCTGCCGCGTTCCAGTGCAAGGCCGGTTCGCCGATGGCCCGCACCGGCGAGCAGCAGGTGGTGATCTGGTAAGCCACGGCTGACGCTGCGGCAGACCTGCAAAGGCCCGGGAATCCCGGGCCTTTGTTTTTCACAGCGCCCGTCATCCACGCATGGCCCAGGCCGTTGGTAGATGCCGACCCTGGTCGGCGCACGGCCCAGCGGCGCCACCGTGACGCGTGCATGCCGCGCCCATGCACAGCTTGCTATAGTGCGCGCGCCCTCAATCCATCACGGATTCGTTCCACATGCCCAATTTCCGTCCGCTTGCCATCGCCCTGGGCATCAGCCTGGCGACCCTGGTCCCGACCCACGATGCGTTCGCCGCCAAGAAGAAGGCCGCGCGCGCCCCGGCCGTCAGCGCCCAGTGCAGCGACTTCTACGACGCCACCAATGCAGGCTGGCTGAAGGCCAACCCGGTGCCGCAGACCGGTGCCACCACCGCGCTCGGCCAGCTGGTCGAGCGCAGCCGCCAGCAGCAGCGTGAACTGCTCGACGCAGCGATGAAGTCGCCGCAGGGCAACGTGCAGAAGCTGCTGGGCGACTTCTGGGCCAGCGGCCTGGACGAAGCCGCCGTGGAAGCGGACGGCTCCAACCCGATCGCGCCGCTGCTGACCCGCATCAACGCCATCAAGAAGGCCAAGGATGTGCCGGCCTCGATCGCCGCGCTGCACCAGGTGGGCATCCCGGTGGCCTTCAACTTCGGCCCGGACGTCGACCTGAAGGCACTGGACCGCCACATCGGTTACTTCATGCAGGGCGGCATGGGCCTGCCGGACCCGGCGTTCTATACCCGCACCGACGCCGATACCGTGGCGCTGATGGGGCGCTACCGCAACTACGTCAAGCAGATCCTGGCGCTGACCGGCACCCCGGCGGCCAGGCTCGATGCCGAATCGCAGTCGGTGATCGCGCTGGAGACCGAGCTGGCGCGCAATGCGCAATCGCTGGCCGGCATCAACAACCCGTTCAACAACTACGCGCCGATCTCCACCAAGGAGCTCAACAGCCGTTACCGCAACCTGCAGCTGGACGCGTTCCTGAAGGCACAGGGCGTGGACGACGACCTGGTCTCGCTGGCCGACCCGGGCCTGTTCAAGCAGCTCGATGGCATGGTCACCAAGCTCAAGCCGGACCAGTGGAAGGCCTACCTGCGCTGGCGCGTGGGCGACTCGATGGCACCGTACCTGTCCAAGGCCTACCGCGACGCGGAGTTTGAATTCCGTGGCCGCGTGCTGCGTGGCGAAACGCTGCCGCCGCAGCGCTGGGAAGACGTGCTGGAGGCGATCAACGTGGCCGCCGGCCCGATGGTCGGCCGCGAATACGCGGCCCGTTACCTGTCGGCCGAAGACCGTCGCCAGGCGGCGTGGATCGTCGACAAGCTGCGCGAAGTGCAGATCGAGGCGGTCAAGAACAACAGCTGGATGAGCGCCGAAGCCAAGACCGAAGCGCAGGCCAAGCTGGCTGCGCTGAAGATCGAGATCGGCACCCCGTTGCGCGACCTCGACTACAGCGTGCAGCCGATGGGCCGCGGTTCGTTCGGCGGCAACATGCTGATCGCGTCGACCTGGCGCCACCGCGAGGAAATGAAGCGCATCGGCAAGGGCAACGCCGACCGCCGCTGGGACGTGCTGCCGCAGCAGCCGTCGCTGGCCTACGACCTGGCACAGAACCGCCTGATCGTTACCGCGGCGATCCTGCAGGGCCCGGTGTTCAATGCCAAGGCCGACGCCGCCGACAAGTTCGGCAGCTTCGGTGGCCTGGTCGGCCATGAGCTGACCCGTGCGATCGACGCCAAGGGTGCACTGGTCGACGCCAAGGGCGAACTGCGCAGCTGGTGGACCCCGGCCGACAAGACCGCCTGGACCCTGCTTGGCAACCGCGTGGCCGCGCAGTACAGCGCCTACGATTTCCCGGGCGTGAAGGGTGCCAAGGTCAACGGCACGCTCACCCAGGAAGAGAACCTGGCCGACATCGCCGGTCTGGAACTGGCCTGGGCGGCCTATACCGCGCAGGAGCCGAAGGCCAAGCCGGCACAGCAGCAGGGCTTCTTCCGCGCCTGGTCGGCGTTGTGGGCACAGCAGCTGTCGCCGAACGAGGCGGTGCGCCGCCTGACCGCCGACATCCGCGCGCCGGGCCTGTGGCGCAGCAACGGCACGCTGGCCAACCTGCCGGCATTCGGTGCCACCTTCAGCTGCAAGGCCGGCCAGCCGATGCAGCGCAGCGAAGCCGACCAGATCAAGGTCTGGCGCTGAGCCACGCGCACTACCCGTAGTACAGGGGGCGCCTTCGGGCGCCCTTTTTTGCGGGTGCAGCACGATCCCGGGTTAACACCGCGCGTGCTATCGCTGCGGCTTCGTCCATCGCGGAGCCCCGACATGGCACACAAGAACACGATCTGCCTCTGGTACGACAACGGCGCGCTCGAGGCCGCCACCTTCTACGCCAGCATCCTGCCCGACAGCGCGGTGATCGCCGTGCATCGCGCCCCCGGCGACTTTCCGGATGGCAAGGAAGGCAACGTGCTGACGGTCGAGTTCACGGTCTGCGGCATTCCCTGCGTCGGCCTCAACGGCGGCACCGCGTTCAAGCACAGTGAAGCGTTTTCCTTCCAGATCCAGACCGAGGACCAGGCCGAGACCGACCGCCTGTGGGATGCGATCGTCGGCAACGGTGGACAGGAAAGCCAATGCGGCTGGTGCAAGGATCGCTGGGGCATCTCCTGGCAGATCAGCCCGCGCATGTTGATCGAAGCCGTGACCAGCAAGGACAAGGCATTGGCCAAGCGCGCCTTCAACGCGATGATGCCGATGAAGAAGATCGACATCGCCACCATCGAAGCGGCAATCAAAAAAGGGGACGGAGGGGATTAAGTCGTTTCTCCCCATGCCCCGTGTGCAGATGCAGATTGCGACTTAATCCCCTCCGTCCCCTTTTTGCGAGGTGTTGATGTCCTGGGATGCGATCGTCGTTGGTGGCGGCCACAACGGCCTGGTCTGCGCGGCCTATCTGGCGCGCGCTGGAAAGAAGGTGCTGGTGCTGGAACGTCGTGGCGTTCTCGGCGGTGCCGCAGTCACCGAGGAATTCCATCCCGGCTTCCGCAACTCGGTGGCGTCGTACACGGTGTCCCTGCTGCAGCCGAAGGTGATCGACGACCTGCAACTGCATGCGCATGGGCTGCGCATCATCAATCGCCCGGTCAACAACTTCCTGCCGATGGAGGATGGTCGTTATCTGCTGTCGGCACCGGGCCGCACCCAGGCAGAGGTCGCGAAGTTCTCCGAGCGGGATGCGCAGCGGCTTCCCGAATACGAAGCGCGCCTGGAGATCTTCGCCGATGTGCTGCGCGCGTGGGCCCTGCGCGCGCCACCGGATGCCGGCGTTGCGGGTGGTTGGCGCGCGTTGCCTGCGCTGTGGCAGATGGGTCGTCTTGGTCGTGAACTGGCCACGCTGGATGCCTCGCTGCGGCAGGAGCTGCTGGACCTGTTCACGCTGTCGGCAGCCGAGTATCTGGATCGCTGGTTCGAAAGCGAACCGATCAAGGCGCTGTTCGGCTTCGATGGCATCGTCGGCAACTACGCAAGCCCCTATACACCGGGCAGTGCCTACGTACTGCTGCACCACGTATTCGGCCAGTGCAATGGCGTGAAGGGTGCGTGGGGCCATGCGATCGGCGGCATGGGCGCGATCAGCCAGGCGATTGCAGCCTCGGCACGCGAGGCCGGAGCGGAACTGCGCGTGGAGGCCGGTGTGCAGCGCGTGCGAATCGAACAGGGCCGCGCGGTGGGCGTCGAACTGGCCAACGGCGAGATCCTGCGCGCACGCACGGTGGTCGCCAACGTCAATCCGAAACTGCTGTACGAACAATTGCTGGAACCGGCACAGGTACCCAACGCGAGACGCGAACGCATGGCGAACTGGCGCTGCGGTTCCGGCACGTTCCGGATGAACGTGGCGCTGTCGCGGCTGCCGGAGTTCCGCGCCCTGCCCGGGCCCGGCGATCACCTCAGCGCCGGCATCATCATGGCACCCAGCCTGGATTACATGGACCGCGCCTGGCTGGATGCGCGCCGCGACGGTTGGGCGCGCGAACCGATCGTGGAAATGCTGATTCCGAGCACGCTGGACGATTCGCTGGCGCCGCCCGGGCAGCACGTGGCCAGCCTGTTCTGCCAGCATGTGGCGCCGGTGTTGCCTGAAGGCCGCCATTGGGACGATCACCGGGAGACCGTGGCCGACCTGATGATCGCCACCGTCGAACGGCATGCGCCCGGCTTCACCGCCAGCGTGCTCGGTCGGCAGGTGCTGTCGCCGCTGGATCTGGAACGCACCTTCGGCCTGGTCGGCGGCGACATCTTCCACGGCGCACTGAGCGCCAACCAGCTGTTCTCGGCACGGCCGATGGTCGGCCAGGCCGGCTATCGTGGCGCCCTGCCCGGGCTGTACCTGTGCGGTTCGGGCACACACCCCGGCGGCGGCGTCACCGGTGCACCGGGGCACAACGCGGCGCAGGTGGTGTTGCAGGATCTGTAGAGGCGTGCCGACCAACGGTCGGCACCTGCAGCGTCAAATGATCCCATTCAAAGCGTGCCAGCCAGGGTTGGCACCTGCCCGCGTGGGAGAAGGCGTGCCGACCAACGGTCGGCACCTGCAGCGTCAAATGATCCTTCGGATCATTTGACGCTGCGCAGATGGTTCGGGCGCTTCGGTGGGCCGGGCGGGCGGCGCTTGAACGGCGGCTGCCCGCGCCAGTAGCGGATCAGCAACCAGCCGAACAGCATGCCGCCGAGGTGCGCGAAGTGGGCCACGCCCGGCTGCCAGCCGGTCATGCCCAGCACCAGCTCGCCCACACCGAACAGGATCACGAAAGTGCGCGCCTTCATCGGGATCGGCGGGAACAGCAGCATCACCCGCTGGTTCGGGAACAGCATGCCGTAGGCCAGCAGCAGGCCGAACACGCCGCCGGAGGCGCCCAGCACCGTGGCAGGGTTTTCCAGCAGCGTACCCACCAGCAGCTGGCAGACACCGGCACCGGCCACGCACACCAGGTAGTACAGCAGGAAGCGCTTCTCGCCCCAGGTCTGCTCCAGCGGCGCGCCGAACATGAAGACCGCCAGCATGTTGAAGAACAGATGGCCGAAGCTGCCATGCAGGAAACCGTAAGTCAGCAGCTGCCAAGGCTGGAAGTTGCCACCCGGCGAGAACGCGTCGAAGCCCTGCTGCAACGGTTGCAGCATGAACGGCTCGAAGGTCTGCATGCCGAGCAGGAACGGCTGCTGCAGCAGGAACAGGATCGCGTTGGCGATCAGCAGGGCCTTGGTGACGGTTGGCAGTCGCGGGAACATGGGAGCACCGGCATGGAACGGCCTCCATCATAGCCGCAGCATCGTGTCTTGTTGGCGACCCGCAGGTCCGGCCTGTTCAGTCGCCAGCGGTGCTCAGCCCGGGCCCCACACCGCTGCGTCCAGCGCCGCCGCCGGATCGGTCGCCGGCATCCGCACCCGGCCGTTCTCCACCCGCACACCCTCGGCGCGCAACCGTTGTGACTGCTCGCGCCAGCCGGCCGACCCTTCTTCCATGGCAATGCGCCCGTCCGAGCGCAGCACGCGGTGCCAGGGCAGGTCCGGGTCGTCGTTCTGGCCCAGGATGCGTGCGGTCAGGCGTGCACGCCCGGGCAGGCCCGCGCGCATCGCCACCTGGCCGTAGCCCATCACCTGCCCCGCCGGGATTGCGCGGATCACCGCCAGGATGCGCGCACGCGCCTGCTCCGGCGTCAGCGCCGCAGGCGGGTCACCAGCAGAACGCCGATCAGCACCAGCACGGTGCCGGCGATCTGCGCCGGCCCCATCGGTTCGTCGAGCAGCCATAGGCTCATCACGATGGTGGAAACAGGGCCCAGCATACCGACCTGCGCGGCCAGCGACGAACCCACGCGCTGCACCGCCAGCATGATCGCCAGCACCGGCAGCACCGTGCACACGGTGGCATTGACCAACGACAGACACTGCACCGGCGCCGGTGCCTGCCACAGCAGCGGCAGCGGATGGGTCACCGCGAAATGCAGCAGCACCAGCACGCTGGCCACGCAGCTGGCATAGGCGGTCAGCCGCACCGCACCGATGCGCGCGACCACCTGCCCACTGCCGAACAGGTACAGCGCATAGCTGAGGGCACTGCCCAGCACCAGCAGGCTGCCGACGATGATCTGCCCACCCTCGCGCTGCAGATCGTGGCCGAAGGCCAGCAGCACGCCGAGGTAGCTCAGCACCAGCGCACCGATCTGCCAGCGGCCCGGCCGCTGGCGCGCCAGCAGCACGTTGATCAGCAGTACCAGGGTCGGGTTCAAGTACAGGATCAGCCGCTCCAGGGTCACGCTGATGTACTGCAGTCCCTGGAAGTCGAGCAGGCTGGACAGGTAGTAGCCGGTGAAACCCAGCCACAGCACGCGGGCACGGTCGGCCCAGGACAACGGCTCGGCCCGGCGCGCGGCCCACGCTGCCATCAACGCGAACAGGGGCAGCGCCATCAGCATGCGCAGGGCGAGCAGCGTGGTGGCATCGACGCCGTGGCGCAGGCCGAGCTTGACGATGATCGCCTTGCCCGACGCGGCGATGGCGCCGATCGCGGCCAGGCCGATGCCGCCCAGCGCAATGCGTGGGGAAGCAGTGGCGATGCGGGAAGCGGGAGTGGACATCAGGACGACGGCGGGCCGCGCAGAGCGGCCCGGTAAGGCGTGGGGGACGCTCATTGTCGCATGGGGGCGCCCGCTGCCCTGTAGAGCCGAGCCTGCGCTCGGCGTCGCCAGGCCGGGGCGAAAGGCTGCCGAGCAGGGCTCGGCCCCACAACGGCCCGGCTCAGCGCATCAGCACCACTTCTTCGGCCGAGGTCGGGTGGATCGCCACGGTGTCGTCGAACTGGGCCTTGGTCGCGCCCATCTTCACCGCCACCGCAAAGCCCTGCAGGATCTCGTCGGCCGCTTCGCCCAGCAGGTGGATGCCTACCACGCGTTCTTCCGGGCCGGCACAGACCATCTTGAACAGGCTGCGCTGGGTACCATTGGCCAGCGCCTGCAGCATCGGGCGGAAGCGGCTGTGGTAGACGCTCACCTGGTCGAAACGCCGGCGCGCTTCTTCCTCGCTCATGCCCACCGCGCCCAGCGGCGGATGCGAGAACACCACGCTGGCCACGTTCTCGTAATCCATTTTGGACTGCGGGCGCCCCCCGAACAGGCGGTCCATCAGCCGCCGCGAAGCGGCCACCGCCACCGGGGTCAGGCCGACCTTGCCGGCGATGTCACCGACCGCGTGCACGCTCGGCACGCGGGTGGTCTGCCACTCGTCCACCTGCACCTGATCGTGCTCGCCGATGTCGATGCCGAGCGCTTCCAGACCCAGGCCACGGCTGTTGCCGCGGCGGCCGGCAGCGAAGAACACCGCATCGAACACACTGTCGATCGGGCCGTCATGGCCGAACGCCCGCACGCGCTCGCCATCGCGCTGCAGTTCGCGCAGGCGATAGTCGAAATGGATCCGCACGCCCTGCTGTTTCAGGTTCTCGGCCAGCTGATCGGTCAGCTCGTAATCGAAGCGCTCCAGCAGGCGCTTGCCGCGCACCAGCAGGCTCACGCGGCTGCCGAGCGCCTGCAGCAGGCCAGCCAGCTCCACCGCGATGTAACCACCACCGATGATCGCCACCTCGGCCGGCGCCGCACGCAGGTCGAAGAAATCGTCGGAGACCAGGCCCAGCTCCGCGCCGGGAATATCCGGACGCAGTGGATGCGCGCCAGTGGCGATCAGGATGTGTTCGGCGCTGTAGTGCACGCCATCACTGCAGGCCACGGTGTGCGCATCAAGCAGATGGCCACGTGCCGGAATGCGCACCACGCCGGTTTCGTCCAGGCGCTTGTGGTAGCTGGTGTGGATGTTGCTGATGTAGGCCTGGCGATGGATCACCAGTTCCTTCCACGACAGCGCCGGGCGTGCCTCGACATCGAAGCCCATCGCATTGGCCAGGCCGATGCGCTCGTGCAGGTCGGCCGCCAGCCACATCGCCTTCTTCGGCACGCAGCCGACATTGACACAGGTTCCGCCCAGTTCGCCGGGTTCCAGCATTGCCACGCGCTTGCCGTGCTGCGCGGCGCGGATCGCGCCGGCCAGGCCGGCGGAGCCGCCGCCAAGGACGATCAGGTCGTAATCATAGGATGCAGTGCTCATCGGAATCGCTCGGGTCGGTAAGGGGCAGGATCGATCGCTGGCGTGTGGCCGCAGACGAGATCGGCGATCCGCTGGCCGATGCCGGCGCTCATGCTGACGCCGAGCATGCCATGCCCCGCTGCAGGCCAGACGTGAGGATGCGCGGGCGCGCGGCCGATCGGCACAGCGCGTGCGCGCTCATCGCTCACCCCTGCTTCGTCCTGCGCCGCATCGGTGGCCACTGCCGGTAGGTCATTGCACGCCACAGCCATTCCATCGGACCAAAGCGGAAGCGCGCCAGCCACGCGTGCGAAACAGCCACCTGCACGGCAAACAACAGCAGCGCGAACAGCAGCTGCACGCTGCGCGGCATCATCTCGAACCTGCCCAGGCCGTAGTGGTAGAAGGTCCAGGTACACAGCAGCGACTGGCCAAGATAGTGGGTCAACGCCATGCGCCCCACCGGCGCCAGCCACGCCAGCCGCGTGCGCCAGTGCACGATCCACGCCAGGTAGCCCAGGCACATCGGCAGCCCGCCAACCGTGACCAGGGCCATCGCCGCGGTCACCGGCAGGTTGTAGGCGCCGGGTGCAAGGTAGGGTTTCCAGGCAACCCCCAGCAGCGTGACCAGCAGCCCCAGCGGCAGTGCGATCCAGCGCAGCGACGCGTACAGCCGCGGGAAGCGCTCCGGCGTCGCCAGCGCGCCACTGCCGGCGAACCAGCTGCCGAGCAGGAACATGCCCAGCACTTCCGGGCCGCTGATCAGCAACGCGCCCATCGAGGTGCCGAACTCGCTCAGGCGCTGCACAGTGGCCTGCGCCCAGCTGCCCTGCCCGTACACCTGCCGCTGCAGGTCGATGCTCTGCTGCGCCTCGGCAAGCATGCCCTGCACCTCTTCGGCCGACGCCATCGACACCATCGCACCCACCAGCAGCATCATCGCTACACCGCCGAGGTAGACGATCACGCCCATCCACGGCAGCCAGCTGCGCGGCGCCTCGCGGCAGGCCAGCAAGGGCAACGAGACCAGCGCATACATCACCAGGATGTCGCCGGACCAGACCAGCAGTGCATGGCACAGGCCGATCAGCAGCAGGCCGGCGCTGCGGCGCAGGTAGAACGGGGTGAAGTCGCGCCCGGCCACCTCGGCGCGTTGTGCCATCACCGCAAAGCCGGCACCGAACAGCAGCGAGAACAGGGTGAAGAACTTGCCCTGCACGAACACATAGACGAAGGCGTCGGCCCAGTAATCGATGCCCCGCCAGTGCACGTCAATGCCGGTGAAGGCCAGGTCCAGCGGGCCGCTGAAAGCCTCGATGTTCATCAGCAGGATGCCCAGCAGCGCAGCACCACGCAGCACGTCCAGCACGGCGATGCGTTCGCCGGAAGCCACCGGCTGCAGGGAAGGAGAAGCGGCGTTCACGGGGCGTCCGTCAGGCAGGTCCGCCATTATGCCGCCGGCCCGTGCACCATGGATGGCCGCGGCGTGTTCCAGAAACGCAACGGCCCGCCGAAGCGGGCCATTGCTGCCATCACGATCGCGCTGCGATCAGTGCTGGTGACCGCCGTCGCCGTGGACGTGGCCGTGGTCCAGCTCTTCCTTGCCGGCTTCGCGCACGTCGACGATTTCGACGTCGAAGTGCAGGTCCTTGCCAGCCATCGGATGGTTCAGGTCAACGTCGACGACGCTCATGCCGACCTTCTGCACGGTCACCGCACGCGGGCCGAAGTTGGTCTGCAGCACGACCTGCTGGCCCGGCGCCAGCTTGGTATTGCCGAAGTGCTTCTTCGGCACGCGCTGGGACAGGCCCTCACGACGCTCGCCGTAGGCATCGGCCGCCTTGACGTCGACGTTGAAGGTCGCGCCGGCTTCCTTGTCCATCATGGCGTTTTCCAGGCCCGGGATGATGTTGCCGTGACCGATCAGGATCGCCAGCGGCTCGCCGCGGTCCTTGGACGATTCGATCGGCTCCTGGCCGACTTCGGAAACGGTGTAGTGGAAGCGGACAACGCGGTCTTTTTCGATCTTCATGCGCAACTCTGTCTGGATCTGCCGGAGGCAGGCGGGTTGGGGCGGGTTGTCGCCCGGCGGGGACGCCGCCATCATGACGGCCAATCCAAGGTGGCGCATTATCCGGAGATCATGCACATCACGCCAGTTTCGTCCGGCCAGCGCCGGTTTCTCGCCCCGGCCCTGCTGCTGGCCCTGCCCCTGTTGATGACCGCCTGTGGCGGTGGCAAGGCCACCCGCCCGGCCCCGCCCCCGCCCACGGCGAACTGGCCAAAGACCGTGCCGGACAACCCCGAGGCTGCCAACTCGGTGCTGATGCGCGCCATCAGCTTGGTCGGCACGCCCTACCGCTATGGCGGCAACACCCCGGATTCGGGCTTCGACTGCAGCGGCTTGGTCGCTTATGTCTATCGCGAGATGCTGGACCTGCGGCTGCCGCGCACCTCCCGCGACCTGGCGGCGGTGCAGGGCCCGAAGATCGACCCGCAGCGCCTGGCCACCGGCGACCTGGTGTTCTTCGGCAGCCGCGGCAGCGTCACCCACGTCGGTATTTATGTAGGTGAAGGGCGTTTCGTGCATGCGCCGAGCACCGGCGGCACCGTGCGCCTGGACTCGCTCAGCGGTCCCTACTGGAAGGACCACTACACAGGGGCGAAACGCGTCCTTCGCTAAAATGAACAGGCGATATATTCAAAAGTGTGACGAACATCACTGCACAACTAACGAATTACTAACGGAATTTTTAACTTATCCGCGCTTTTACAGGGCATGATGCCCCATCGTTTTTTTCCTGTGACCGACGCGTGACGACTGACGACCTGAAAAGCGAAGGCCAGACTTCCGTATCTTCACGTAGTGCCCGCCCGCTGTTGCTTGGCCTGGCACTGTGTCTGACCAGCCTTCCGGCCTGGTCGCAGACTGCTCCGAACCGTTCCGATGTGACCCCGGCCCCGGTGGCCGAGAGCACCGCCCGACCGGCCGCCAAGGCCGAGGCTGCCGCTCCGCAGCGCAGCCGCGTCGATGCCGCCGCCAGTGCCACGCTGGCCGCCCTGCTGCCGCACCTGGCCGCCAACGACACCATTCCGCTGATGGACCGCTCGGCCGTGGTGGCCGGCGACCTCAGCCGCCTGCTCGCCAACTACGACACCAGCAGCGCCGCCAATGGCAGCGTCGTCGGCACCGCCGCCGACAACGGCAAGGTGCAGTCGCTGCTGCGCCGCGCGATGACCCTGCTGGGCACCCCGTACCGTTGGGGTGGCAGCAACCCGGACAGCGGTTTCGACTGCAGCGGCCTGGTCGGTTATGTGTTCCGTTCGGCCCTGGGCATCGAACTTCCGCGCGTCTCGCGCGAGATGGCCCACGATGACAATGCCGAACTGATCAACGACCGCACCGCGCTGGCCGCGGGTGATCTGGTGTTCTTCGGCCGCAAGGGCCGCGTCGACCACGTCGGCATCTACGTCGGCGATGGCCGTTTCCTGCATGCGCCGAGCTCGGGCAAGGACGTCCGCGTGGACACCCTGCTCAGTGGCTACTGGGGCAACAAGTTCATGCAGGCCCGCCGGGTCGACCTCTGACCGGCTGGCGTCACAGCGCCGCCTGATACGCAAAGCAAAGCCGCTGCCCTGCAGCGGCTTTTTTGTTGGGCCCGCGTAATGGTGGGTAGCTGCCGACCTTGGTCGGCACCGCCTCCATCCACGCATGGCGTGGATCTACCACGGCCGGCAGCGCGTCAGCTATCTCCCAAACGAAAGGCCCGCCGGTCAGGGCGGGCCTTTCATCTCCACGCAACCTCAGCTGCGTGGCGGTGTCGGGTCAGGATCGTCCACGCCCACATTGCTGGACGGATTGTCATACACCGCCTGGTCCAGCAGCCCGGTTTCCTTGGCCACGATCACCGGCACCAGCATCTGGCCGGTCACATTCGTCATCGTGCGCATCATGTCGAGAATGCGGTCGATGGCATACAGATAGCCGATGGTCTCCAGCGGCAGGTTGGCTGCGCTCAGCACCACCGTGGCCATGATCACCGCGGTACCCGGCACGCCGGCCGTACCGAAGCTGCCCAGCACCGAGGCGATCAGCACCACCACGTACTGCTCCGGGGTCAGCGGCACACCGCTGTACTGCGCGATGAACACCGCGCACAGCGCCGGATAGATCGCGCCGCAGCCATCCATCTTGATGCTGGCGCCCAGCGGCACCGCGAATGAACCGTAGTCCTTGTTCACGCCCAGGTTGTGGGTGATCGAACGCAGCGCCACCGGCATCGCGGCGAAGCTGGACGAGCTGACGAAGGCCACCTGCATGCCCGGCGCCGCGCCGCGGAAGAACTTCAGCGGGTTCAGGCCGTGCGCCAGCAGCAGCGCGCTGTAGACCACCACGATGTGCAGGGCGCAGGCCACGTACAGGGCCAGCACGAAATGGCCCAGCGGCAGCAGCTTCTCGAAGCCATAGCTGCCGACCAGGCCGGCGATCAGGCCGAAGGTACCGATCGGGGTGACTTCCAGCACGAAGCGGGTCACCTGGATCATGATGTCGCTCATCTGGCCGACCAGCTTGCGCGCCTCGGTCACCTTCTCGCCCAGCTTGACGATGGCAAAGCCCACCAGGCCTGCGAAGAAGATCACCGGCAGGATCGAGCCGCGACCGGCCGCCAGCACAGTCTCACCGGCCGCATTGACCTTGGTACCGATGCCGGACAGCGCGTAGAAGACATTGGCCGGCACCACGTCCAGCAGCACCTGCACCACACTGGGCACTTCGCGCGGCACGTAGTTGCTGGCCATTGTCAGCTGCAGCCCGCCGGCACCGGGCTGCAGCACGGTCCCCACGCCCAGCCCAACGCATACCGCCAGCGCCGCGGTGATCACGAACCAGAGGAAGGTGCGGCCACTGAGCGCGGCGACCGACTTCTGCCCGTGCAGCGACGAGATTGCGTTGATGACCGCGAAGAACACCAGCGGCACGGCGATCATCTTGATCAGGGTGACGTACAGCTCACCGAGCGGGCCGAACCACGTTTCCGCGGCCGGGCCAAGCGCCCAGCCGGCCAGCGCGCCGAGCACGAAGCCACCGACCACGCGCTGCCAGAATGGAATCCGCAGCCAGGCAGAGACCAGCTTCATAGGCAATCCAGAGGGGAAGGAAGGGATGCTGGCACGATAGCCCAAGGCGGCCCGCAGAACGACCGCCCGGCCGGCAAATCAGTGTGTCATCGGCGTGCCTTGCAGGGGCGGGCATAATGAACGTCCCGTTACAGTTTGTGAGATCCCAGCGTCCATGCGCCGTTCCGTCTCCCTGTTGGCCGCCTGCGCCACCACCCTGCTGCTGGGCGCCTGCGCCAGCACCACCCCCGCCTCCGGCCTGAAGGTCGCCGTCGACCCGGTCGCCCATCCGGCCGGCGAGACCCCGCAATGGTGGTACCGCAGTGGCGCCGCCCAGGCCGCCGCCAACGGCGCGATGTCCGGCAAGGCGAAGAACGTCATCCTGTTCCTCGGCGACGGCATGAGCCTGACCACCGTGGCCGCCTCGCGCATCTACGAAGGCCAGCAGAAGGGTGGCTCGGGCGAGGAGAACCTGCTGTCCTGGGAGCGCTTCCCGGCCACGGCGTTCAGCAAGACCTACAACACCGATTCGCAGACGCCGGACTCGGCCGGCACCATGACCGCCATCACCACCGGCGTGAAGACCCACATGGGCGCGATCGGTGTCAGCGCCGGCAGCCGCACCGACTGCGCCGACAGCCTGTCCAAGGGCCTGCTGACCTGGCTGCAGCTGGCCGACAGCGCCGGCCTGGCCACCGGTGTGGTGTCCACCGCGCGCCTGACCCATGCCACCCCTGCTGCCACCTATGCGCACTCGCCCGAGCGCAACTGGGAAAACGACACCGACCTGACTGAAGCGGCCAAGGCTGCAGGCTGCAAGGACATCGCACAGCAGCTGCTGTCGACCTCGCGTTATGGGCGCGGCCCGCTGGTCGCTCTCGGCGGCGGTCGCGGTGAATTCACCACCGTGGAAGAGCGCGATCCGGAATACGACGACAAGGTCGGCCAGCGCCTGGATGGCCGCAGCCTGGTGCAGGAATGGCAGCAGGCGCACCCGCAGGGTGCCTACGTGTGGAACAGCAAGCAGCTGGCGGCGGCCGCCAATGCGCCGGCCATCCTCGGCCTGTTCGAACCGGACCACATGCGCTACGAATACGAGCGCCCGCAGGATCCGGGCGGTGAGCCGAGCCTGGCCGAACTGACGGCTGCAGCGATCAGGAATCTGGCCAGGCACCAGGAAGGCTACGTGCTGATGATCGAAGGCGCGCGCATCGACCACGCCAACCACAGCGGCAACGCCTACCGTGCACTGACCGAGACCGTGGCGCTGTCCGACGCGGTGCGCGTGGCCAACGAACTGACCTCGGCCGACGACACCCTGATCATCGTTACCGCCGACCACTCGCATACGCTGAACTTCGTCGGCTACCCGGCACGTGGCAATCCGATCCTGGGCAAGGTGAAGGACAAGGGCGGCGAAGATGGTGCCGGCAAGCTGGACTACGCGCTGGACGGCACGGGCCAGCCGTACACCACACTGAGCTATGCCAACGGCCCGGGCCATACCGGCAGCAGCAACCAGCAGCCGGCCGGCCCGAAGCGTTACCCGCACAACCCGAGCAGCTTCGAACCGGCCAACGGCCGCCCGAACCTGCGCGAGGTCGACACCGAGCATCCGGACTACATGCAGGAAGCACTGGTGCCGATGAAGTCCGAATCGCACGGTGGTGAGGATGTCGGCATCTGGGCGCGTGGCCCGGGCAGCAAGGCGATCCGCGGCACGCTGGAACAGAACGCGATCTACCACATGATCGTGCAGGCCACCCCGGCCCTGCGCGAGCGCCTGTGCCAGGCCGGCACCTGCGATGACAAGGGCGTGCCGGTGCAGCTGCCGGCACCGACGGCCTTCGAGCGCAAGGCCGAGGCCAAGTGATCGTGCGGCAGGCCCGCCTCGACCGCGGCCGCTTCGCGCGGTCGCTGGTCCTGCTCGGCGTACTGGCCGGTTCCAGCGCGCTGGCGCAGGCGCCGGCCTGCCAGCTGCTGACCGACGAACACGGGTTGTGGCCGCTGCCCAACTGCGAGGTGGTCGATCACCGGCCGAAGATCAGCGCCGATGCGCTGAAGAACCTGAACTACGACGACCACGGCCTGGCCGTGGTGTATGCCGACCAGGGCTTCCACTACGTCGACCGCAAGGGCCGCAGCCTGCCTGTGCTGACCTGGGACAACGGCCCGGAAACACCGCAGGAAGGCCTGCTGCGCGGCCGCGTCGGCAACCGCGTCGGCTACTTCGACCTGACGTTCCGCCAGGTGGTGCCCGGCACCTTCGATTTCGGGTGGCCGTTCCAGGATGGCGTGGCCGAGGTCTGCAACGGCTGTCGGCGCGGCACGCCGGATGCCGATGGCCACACGCCGATGGAAGGCGGGGAGTGGTTCCGCATCGACCGCGCGGGCCGTCGGGTGAAGTAGGTTTTTCGGCAGGGCTGCGCCCTGCACCTGCCGATGCAACGGCAACGGCCGAAGCAACAGCAACAGCGTGCATTCCGTGGGATGGCGGGGCGGCCGGCAACCACGGCGGTTGCTGTTGCTCCTGGTAGGTGTCGAGCTTGGTCGACACGATTTTTCTCTCAGATATCGAATTGAATACGGGGTCAGATCCGTTTTCCGCAGGAAAACGGATCTGACCCCAAGAGCCATTCCGACAGTTCGCAGGAAACTGTCAAAGGCGGGATGGGTCCGGTTGCGGGAGTGTCCGCGGCATGGATGCCGCGGCCAAGCCCCCATGGGTGAGGGCGCTTTGCTTGCGAAGCACTGCTTCGCAAGCGCCCGAACGCACAGCCGCCAGCGGCTGGGCCGGCCTGGGGGTTTACGGCGTCTCCCGCAACCGGACCCACCCCGCCTCCCCTCAGGAAACCAGCTTCTGCTGTTGCTGTTGCCGTTGCTCTGGATCGTAGCGGGTGCAGGGCGCAGCCCTGCCGAGCAACCCTATACTTGCCGCCGTGACTGCCTTCCCTGCCCTCGTTCCGCTGGATGCGCCACTGCTGGTGGGCTACAGCGGCGGTGTCGACTCGACCGTGCTGCTGCACTGGCTGTGGCGCTGCGCCAAGGCCTCCGGCACGGCGCTGCGCGCGGTGCATGTGCACCATGGCCTGCACCCCGATGCGGACGACTGGGTGCTGCATTGCCAGCACCAATGCGCAGCGCTGGGCATCGAACTGGCCGTGCATCGCGTGCAGATCGACCCCACATCGGGCCTGGGCCTGGAAGGCGCAGCACGGCAGGCGCGACGCGCCGCGTTCGCCACCGAACTGCGCGACGGCGAAACACTGGCGCTGGCGCAGCACCTGGACGACCAGGCCGAGACCTTCCTGCTGCATGCCCTGCGTGGCTCCGGCGTCGATGGTCTTGCCGCGATGTCCGCAGACAGCCGCGTAGGCGAACACCGTGTGTGGCGACCGCTGCTGGCGGTGCCGCGCCGTGCGCTGCTCGATTACGCGCACCAGCACGCGCTGCGCTGGGTTGAAGACCCCAGCAACGCCGACGACCACGCCGATCGCAATTTCCTGCGCCTGCAGGTGCTGCCGTTGCTGCGCCAGCGCTGGCCGCACACCGCCGCGGCATTGGCGGGCAGCGCCCTGCATTGCCGGCAGACTCGCGAACTGCTGGACGAGGAGGACGCCGAGCTGATCGTGCATCTGGAGGTGGCACCGCGTGTGCTGTCGCTGCAGCTGCTGCGCCAGGTGTCACCGGGCCGCGCCGCGCGCGTGCTGCGTGCCTGGGTGATCGGCCATGGGGCCGCCCCACTGCCGGCCACGGTGCTGCAGCAGGCGCTGGACGAGCTGCTACCAGCCAGCAACGATCGCCAGGCGCGGGTGCGCTGGCACGATCATGCCATCCAGCAATGGCGCGATCACGCCTATCTCCTGCCCGCGCAACTGCCGGCGCTTCCCCATGATTGGCAGGCCGGATGGGATGGACGCGCGCCATTGGCGCTGCCCGATGGCGGTCAGCTGCACCTGCACGGCGCCGAGGCCTTCGAACGGCCGCTCCAGGTCCGTGCGCGTGTGGGCGGCGAACGCATCCTGCTGCCCGGTCGCCAGCATTCGCATGCGCTGAAGGACTGCCTGCAACGCGAACACCTTGCCCCCTGGCGACGCGCCCAGCTGCCGCTGGTCTTCGATGGAGCGCAGCTGCTTGCCGCCGCCGACGTGGTCATCGCAGCTCCCCTGCAGGCCTGGTTGCAGGCCCACGACGCGCAGCTGCAGTGGCGTCCGGGCGGCTGGTGAATTGACCCCCGCGCGCAGCCCGTCCACACTTGCCGCATGGCCAAGAAGTCCCCCGAAAACGCCTCCCCGGTCGCCCAGTTCGAGCAGTCGCTCGAATCGCTGGAACAGCTGGTGGAGCAGATGGAAACCGGCGAGCTGAGCCTGGAAGCGTCGCTCAGTGCTTACGAACGCGGTGTCGGTCTGTACCGTCAGTGCCAGCAGGCGCTGGAGCAGGCCGAATTGCGCGTGCGCCTGCTCAGCGATCCGGCCCAGCCGGAAACGGCCGAGCCTTTCGATCCGCCCAACCATGACGGCTGAAGCCCTGTTCGCGCGCTGGCGCGACCGTATCGAAAGCCAGCTCGATGCCGCCCTGCCCTCGCCCGCCGAAGCACCGCAGCGCCTGCACCAGGCCATGCGCTATTCGGTGCTGGGCGGTGGCAAACGCATGCGCCCGCTGCTGGTGTATGCCAGTGGCCACCTGTTCGGCGCGCAGCCGGAACAGCTGGACGCGGCGGCGATGGCTGTCGAGCTGATCCACGCCTATTCGCTGGTGCATGACGACCTGCCGGCGATGGACGACGACGCCCTGCGCCGCGGCAAGCCGACCACCCACATCGCCTTCGACGAAGCCACCGCGATCCTGGCCGGCGACGCCCTGCAGACGCGTGCCTTCGGCCTGCTGGCCGATGCGCCGCTGCCGGCCACGCTGCGCGTGGCCTGCCTGCAGACCCTCGCTCACGCGTCCGGCGCCTCCGGCATGTGCGGTGGCCAGGCGCTGGACATCGATGCCACCGGCCAGCAGCAGACCCTGGCGGCACTGACCCGCATGCATGCGCTGAAGACCGGCGCGCTGATCCGTGCAGCGGTGCGCATGGGGGCGCTGTGCGGCCAGGCCCACGAGCCGCAGCTGGCCCAGCTCGACAGTTTCGCCGATGCACTCGGCCTGGCCTTCCAGGTCCGCGATGACATCCTCGATGTCGAAGCCAGTTCCGAACAGCTGGGCAAGACCGCCGGCAAGGACGAGGCGCAGGACAAGAGCACCTTCCCCGCGCTGCTCGGCATGGACGGCGCGAAGGCGCAGCTGCGCGAACTGGCCGCACGCATGCAGGCCACGTTGGCCGGCCATGGCGAAGAGGCCGATGCGCTGCGCGCGCTGGCAACGCTGGCGGTGGAACGCGATCACTGATCGCCGCCGGTGACGCTGCCCTCAAACAGGAACGCCCGGCAATGCCGGGCGTTCCTGTTTGCGCATGCGGCCGGTATTACTTGATCAGGCGCAGCGTGAACGGGTAGCGATAGGCTTCGCCGTTGTTGGCCTTGACTGCGGCAATGATGCAGAACACCAGGTTGATGATGCCCACGATCGGCGCCAGGATGCCGCCGATGATCACCACCATCAGGATGATGCTGATGACCATGGCGATGGTCACGGTGATCTGGAAGTTCAGCGCTTCCTTGGCCTGGTCGGTCACGAAGGCCTTGCTGGCGTCATCCTTGTTGATCAGCCAGATGATCAGGGCGCCGATGAACCAGGTGAAGATGCCCAGCAGGTGCGCAGCCAGCGCCATGGTGCGCTGGTCGGCCGGGGCATCGGTGGTTGCCGGCGGCGGCGGGACGTTATCGAATTCGCTCACGACAAAACTCCTTTTCATTGGGTGGTCTTGACCCACCAGCACCAAGCTGGTTGCGTCAGGCGCGCATAGCTTACGTCATCAATGCCATCAATCATTACCGGCGACGGTCATCCGCCCCAGCAGGATCGAACCGGTCCGGATGTGCGAGCGCGGGTCGACGTCGCTGCCGACCGCCTCGATGCTGCTGAACATCTCGCGCAGGTTGCCGGCGATGGTGACGCCGTCCACCGGGTACTGGATCTCGCCGTTCTCGACACGGAAGCCGCCCGCGCCTCGTGAGTAATCGCCGGTCACCCCGTTCACGCCCTGCCCCATCAGCTCGGTCACCAGCAGGCCGTCACCCATCTGCCGGGCGATCTCTTCCAGCGAGCCGGCATTGGCCGCCAGCTGCAGGTTGTGCACGCCGCCAGCATTGGCGGTGGTCTGCAGGCCCAGCTTGCGCGCCGAATAGCTGCCCAGCACGTAGCGCTGCAGTACGCCGTCACGGACCAGCGCCGAACTACGGGTGGCCACGCCGTCGCCGTCGAAGGCGGCCGAGCGCAGGCCACGGCGCAGGTGCGGCAGCTCGTCGATCTGCATCCACTCCGGGAACAGGCGTTGGCCGACGCTGTCCAGCAGGAAGCTGGCCTGGCGGTACAAGGCGCCGCCGGACACCGCCGACAGCAGGTGGCCGACCAGGCTGCGCGCCACTTCCGGGGCGAACAGCACCGGCATGCTGCCAGTAGCCAGTGAACGCGGCTGCAGGCGGGCCACGGTGCGCTCGGCGGCACGACGGCCGACCCGGCCCACGTCTTCCAGGTCCTCCCGGGCAAGCGCGCTGGTGTACCAGCCATCGCGCTGCATGCCATCGCCCTGCCCGGCGATCAGCGCGCAGCCGACCGAATGGTGGGTGCCGCGCTCACGACCAAAGAAACCATGCGAATTGGCATACACCGACAGGCTCTGCATGCTCGACACCGATGCGCCGTCGGAATTGCGGATCTGCGCGTCGGCCTCGCGACCGGCCGCCTCGCAGGCCAGGGCCAGGTCCACCGCCTCATCGGCCTGCAGCGCCCACGGGTGCCAACCGTCCAGCTCCGGGAAGTCGGTGGCCATCAGTGCGGCCTCGGCCAGGCCGGCAGCCGGGTCATCCTCGGTATGCCGGGCAATCGCGCAGGCCTGCTCGACCGTAGCGGCCAGGCTGGCCTCGTTCAGGTCACCGGTGCTGGCACTGCCCTTGCGCTGGCCGAAATAGACGGTCACGGCGATGCCGCGGTCACGCGTGGACTGCACGGTCTCGACCTCGCCGAGGCGGACATTGACCTCCAATCCGCGGTCCTCGCTGCAACTGACCTCGGCCTGGCTGGCGCCCAGCGCGCGGGCGCGGTCGAGCAGCTGCTGGGAGAGGTCGGCCAGCCGTTCCAGCCGGGCCGGGCTGTCGTCGCCGACGGCCACTTCAGGGGCGATCACGTTCAATGCTTTATCCTGTACAGGTTGGGCCCGGCATCACGCCGGGCGACTTTTTTTGAGATCAGGTAGGGACGATGCGCGGACGCGACGAAGAAACCGGTGAATTCCACGACAAGAGCCGCAGCCAGAACCGGCGCGACGCGCTCGACGTCCTGGCCCTGGGCGAGAAGCTGGTGTCGTTGACCCCGGCCCAGCTGGCGCGCCTGCCGATCCCGGAAGACCTGCTGCCGCATATCGCCGAGTGCAAGCGCATCACCGCCCACATCGCCCACAAGCGCCAGCTGGCGTTCCTGGCCAAGCACATGCGCCGCGAGGACGAGGCAACGCTGGACGCGATCCGCGATGCGCTGGACGCCAACAGCGAGACTGGCCGCCGCGAAGTGGCGATGATGCACCGCGTGGAAGACTGGCGCGACCGCCTGTTGGCCGACGGTGACAAGGCGCTGGCCGCCCTGCTTGACGACTACCCGCAGGCCGACCGCCAGCAGCTGCGCACCCTGGTACGCAACGCGCAGGCCGAAAAGGCGAAGAACAAGCCGCCGCGCGCCTACCGCGAGATCTTCCAGGTGCTGCGTACGCTGATGCTGCCGGCGGCGCTGGGCTTGAAGACGGCGGGCGACGAACACGCCGGCGATCCGGTCGACGAGGCCGACGAGGACTGAGTCCGCGCCGGCCCGGGCGGTGGCCGCGGCCATCGCCACGCTCAGGCCTGCGTACCGCCGACGGTGATGCCCTCGATCAACAGCGAGGGCTGGCCGACACCCACGGGCACACTCTGCCCGTCCTTGCCGCAGATGCCCACGCCCTCGTCCAGGGCCAGATCGTTGCCGACCATGCGCACCTTCTGCATGGTCTCCGGGCCGTTGCCGATCAGGGTCGCGCCCTTCACCGGGGTGGTAATGCGGCCATCCTCGATCAGGTAGGCCTCGGTGGCCGAGAACACGTACTTGCCGCTGGTGATGTCGACCTGGCCACCGCCGAAGTTCACCGCGTACAGGCCCTTCTTCACCGAACGGATCATCTCCTGCGGGTCGTGCTCGCCGGCGCGCATGTAGGTGTTGGTCATGCGTGGCATGGTCAGGTGCGCGAACGATTCGCGGCGCCCGTTGCCGGTCGGGGCCATGCCCATCAGCCGCGCGTTGAGGCTGTCCTGCATGTAGCCGACCAGGATGCCGTCCTCGATCAGCGGGGTGCACTGGCTCGGGTGGCCTTCGTCGTCGATGTTCAACGAACCGCGGCGACCGTCGAGGGTGCCGTCGTCGACGATGGTCACCCCCGGTGCGGCGACGCGCTCGCCGATGCGGCCGGCGTAGACGCTGGTGCCCTTGCGGTTGAAGTCGCCTTCCAGGCCGTGGCCGACCGCTTCGTGCAGCAACACGCCCGGCCAACCCGGGCCGAGCACCACCGGCATCATGCCGGCCGGCGCCGGCACCGCGTCCAGGTTCACCAGCGCCTGGCGCAGCGCTTCCTGGGCCAGGGCTTCGGGGCGGCCGCTGGCGAACAGCGCTTCGTAGCCATAACGGCCACCACCACCGGCGTAGCCGGACTCGCGACGGCCGTTGTGTTCGACGATGACCTGCACGTTCAGGCGTACCAGCGGGCGCACGTCGGCCGCCAGCACGCCGTCGCTGCGGGCGATCAGCACCGTATCGACGCCGCCGGACAGGCTCACCATCACCTGCTTCACGCGCGGGTCGGCGGCACGCAGGTAGCCATCCAGGCGCTTGAGCACCTCGACCTTGGCCTCGTTGCCGATGCCGTCGATCGGGTCCAGCGCCGGGTACAGCGCGCGCGCATTGCCGCGCAGCAGCGAACGTCCGGTCTGCGCACCGCCCTCGCGCGAGATCGCGCGCGCCGACTGCGCCGCCGCCAGCAGCGCATCGGCATGGATGTCATCGGAGTAGGCGAAGCCGGTCTTCTCGCCGGAAATCGCCCGCACGCCCACGCCCTGCTCGATGGAATGGGCGCCGTCCTTGACGATGCCGTCTTCCACGCTCCAGCTCTCGCGGCGGGCGTGCTGGAAATAAAGGTCGCCGAAGTCGACACCAGGGCCGAGCAGCTGCCCGAAGGTGCGCTCCAGGCCGGCGGTATCCAGGCCGCCGGGGCGCAGCAGGCGGTCTTGGGCAAGCGTCAGGGCGATATCAGTCATGGTTTCGATCTGGGGGTGCGGGGGCGCTCAGGCAAGCCCCGTGAACAGGAAGCCGTGCTCAGCGCGAGCGCGGCAGGTCGGTGACGGTCGGCGGAATGGCCGGTGCAGGTGCCGGCACGGGCGGTGATGGGGTCTTGTCGCGGCTGCGCTCGATCACTTCCACCTTCGGCTCCTTCCATGGACCGGTCACCTTGTAGGTACGGGCGCCAATCTCGCCCAGCGGCTTGGACAATACCGCATTGGTGGCCGCGCCCAGCGCCGCCCCCACCGGGCCGCCGGCCACCGCACCGACCACGGTCAGCAGGTTGCCCGCGCGCGGGTTGACGTCGATGGTCTGGTCGAACTGCTGGTTGCGCAGGTCGGCCTGGCCACGGATGGTGATGTTGGCCGCCGGGCCTTCGATCAGCACCTTGTCGGTGCGCGCCATGCCCTGACCGAACTGCATGCTGCCCTCGATCTGGTTGAACGCGAAGCCCTTGGAGAAGAAGTCGCGGAAATCGAACATCAGCCGCCGCGGCAGCTGCGCGACGCTGAGCAGGCCCAGCACGCGGCCGGCGCCCGGCTCCAGCTCCAGCAGCTGGCCATTGCGCGCATGCAGGTCGAGGCTGCCCTGCAGGTTGCCCAGCTGGAAGTCCGACGGCCCCCCGCTCCAGGCCGCCTGCAGCTGCGCCTGGCCGGAACCGCCGCGCAGCTGGCCGCCGTAATCAAGGTTCTGCATCAGCCCGCCCAGGTCCTCGCTGCGCACCTGCGCGGTCAGTTCGGTACGGGCGCCGCCCGTACGGCCGAGCCAGCGGCCGGTGATGTCGATTTCCTGGTCCGGCGCGCGGAAGCGCAACGCGTCCACGTTCAGGCCGTTGGCCAGTGGGCGCGTGCGCAGCACCGCCTGGCCCAGCACCACCTTGCCGAACTTCAGGTCGGCGATGTCCAGCGCGAACGGCGGCAGCGTGGCCGGGTCCATGTCATTGGCACCGGCCTGTACCCGCGCCGGCGCGGCGGCCGCACCCGGTGCCGCCGGCAGTGACTGCCAGTGCACCCGGTCAAGCTGGCCGCTGATGGTGCCGCCGTCGGCGTTGGGTACGGTCAGGCGGCCGGCCAGCGACGGCCCGTCCAGGCGCACGTCCAGTGCCTGCGGGCCCGGGTGCAGCTGCAGCCGGGTCTGCTCGAAGACTCCGCCGATCAGCTTGAGCTGGCCGACCTGCACGTCGACCGCGCGCAGCGGCATCGCGTCGTCGTCACTCCCACCGCGCGCCAGGCTGATCCACTCCAGCGCATCCAGGGTCGGGCTGCGGCCATTGACCGTCAGTCCGCTCGCCGGCGGCTCGCGGTCGACATGGTCGCTGCCCAGCGTGACCTGCACACCGGTCTGGTTGTTGTGGCTGCGCGCGGCCAGGGCCAGGCGCTGGCCGAACGCCACATCGATGCGGCCGGCGCCCATCGGCAGCTGCGCGGCCACCGTGGTCGCCAGCGGCTCGGCGGCCGGCTTGTCCAGCGGCGCCGGCAGGTCGAGCCGGGTGCCGACCAGGTCCGAACTCAGTCGCAGCTCGCTCGGCGGCGCAGGCGCGCCGGGCGCCACCTTGGGCAGGTTGACGCCGATGGTCCAGGCCGAATTGCCGTTGATGTAAGGCTTGAGCCAGGCCATCTCCGGAGCACGGTCGATCAGCACGCTGGCATCGAGGCGGGCGGTCAGCTGCGACTCGAAGGCGCGCGTGCTGTCATGCACGTAACCTCCGGCACGCAGGCTCAGCCGTCCTTCCTGGCCGAGGTGGCGCACCGCCAGGTCCTCGGCGCCGAAACCGCCATTGCTGTAGCGCGCCTGCCCGTGCATGTTGTCAAAGGTCAGCTGGAAGCGCTTGTCGACCAGCTTCACGCCGGCCAGATCGACCGTGCCCTGCAGGTGGCCCTCGCCCTCGTCCTGATGCAGCGGCTGCAGCAGATCGAAGGTCACATGGGCCGGACCACTGGCGACCAGATTGTCCAGCGTATCGCCGTAATCCTTGTGCAACGGGCTCTGGCGCAGCATCGCCAGCAGCTTGCCGGCCTCGCTCGGCGCGTCGGCACGTACGTACAACGGCTGGTGCCCGAAGTCCGGAATGCCCGCTTCGAATTTCTGTACCGCCACGCCGGCAAGATCACCCCGTCCACGCATGTCGAAGCCAGGGCCGATGAAGGCGATGTCGGCGTCGACCTGGCTCATCAGCGGCCAGTCGTGCTGGAAGCGGATGTCGCCATTGGTGATGTGGCCGGTGGCCTCGAAGCGGCCATCATTGTTGTCGAACGGCCAGTCGTCCAGGTCACCGGTGACCAGGCCGACGCCATTGCGCACCTGGCCGCCAGCCAGCGCCATGTCCAGCCAGTCGGTGGCGCCCTTGCTCATCTTGGAGTGGATCCAGAAGCGCTTGGCCGCCGTCATCGGCACGTCGTCCAGCTTCGCGGCCAGCTGCAGCCACGGCCGCGTGCCGTCGCCCTGGAACCAGACCCCGCCGCGCACGTCGGCCGCGTAGTCGGTGCCTTCCACACGCATCGCCGGCGTCCCGATCCGCCAACCACCGCCCTCGTCGCGCCAGCCCACGATCTGTCCGGCCAGGTGCAGGTCATGGCGCACGCCGAAGCCGGTCGGCCAATCGAACTGCAGCTGCCGTTGCGGTTGCAGCTGCAGGCTGAAGCCGTCGGCGTCGCCTTCAAAGCGCCCGCCCAGGCCGCGCAGGCCGGGCGAGTTGCCCACGCTGGCGAAACCCAGCGACTGCAGTTCACCCTGCGCCCACAGGGGGCCATCGCGTTCGCCCGACAGCTGCAAGGCGCGCACGTCCAGCTGCGGCCTGGACAGGAACAGCCAGCGACGCAGGCCCGGCTCAAGGCGATCACTCAGGGCCAGCGCACGCAGTGCGATGCCGGCCTGCACTTCACCGGAACGGACCTGCAGCTGTTTGCCGACCTGCAGCTGCAGGCCATCGAGGCGCTGCTCGCCGTCTTCATTCTTCAGCCGCAGCTGCGGTACCTGCAGCGCCCAGCCCTCGGCCTGGCGCTGCCAGCGCAGGCGGGCCTGCAGTCGCTGCAGCTGCAGCTGCGGCGCCGCCATGCCGGGTATCGGTGCGCCATCGATACGCACGTCGCGCAGGTCCGAATCCGTGGTCAGCGCCACCGGCGCGAAATCGCGCAGGGTCAACCACAGGTTCAACTCGCCCTTGCCCTCGCGCAGGCGCACGCCGCCAGCCGCCAGCAAGGGCGCCCAGGCGTGGAAATCGACCGGGTCGGCGCCCAGCCAGGCCTCGCCGTTGCCGCGCGCACGGTCCACGTCCAGCACCGCGGTCAGCGGCAGCGCTTCGGGCTGCGCCCAGGCGCGTACGCCCACGCGCAGGCGATCGCCATTGACCCGCATGCGCAGGTCGATGCGCGGCAGCGTGGTGTCGATGCCCAACGTCGGCGCGTGCACGCCCAGGCGCCCTCCGATCACCTGCAGCTCGCCCAGCCGGCGCAACGCATCCAGCGGATCGCCGCCGTTGTCCGATTGCGGCAGCCCGCGCACCGTCCAGCGTCCGTCCTCGCCCTGCTGCAGATCCAGCGCCAGGCCACGCAGGCGCAGCTCGGTCAGCGAGCGCCCGGGCAGCAGCCCGCTGTACATCGATACCAGCACCTCGGCCTCGCCGATCGCCAGGCCCTGCCCGGCGCCGATGCGCAGGCCTTTCAGCTGCAGCAGCGGGCCACGACGGGTCCAGGCGGTCTGCAGCTGGTCGAAACGCACCGGCTGGCCGGCACGCTCGCTCAGCCAGGCGGCGATCCTGTCAGGATGACGCTCGGCCAGCGGCAGCAGCTGGCTGAGCGTGCCCACCAGCAGTGCAAGCCCGACCAGGCCCACCGCACAGGCGGCAATGAAATGACGGCGGATCCTTCGCAGTCGCAGGCGCGGCGGCGCGCTCATCGGCCACCGCCGGCCTGCAGCCGGCGAGGATCAGAGCAGAACGACATCGAATTGCTCCTGCAGGTACTGCTCGTCCGCCTGGAAGCGGATGCTCTTGCCGAGGAACTCTTCCAGCTCGGCCACCGCCGAGGATTCCTCATCGGTAATTCGCGCGACCACCTTGGTCGAGGCGATCACCAGCAGGCGCGCAGCATCGAACTGGCGCACGGCACGGGTGATCTCGCGGAAGATCTCATAGGTCACCGTCTCGGTGGTCTTGATGCTGCCGCGGCCGCTGCACTGCGGGCAGGTCTCCGACAGCTGGCGCTCCAGGCTTTCCACCGTACGCTTGCGGGTCATCTCCACCAGGCCCAGCGGCGAGAAATCATAGACCGTGGTCTTGGCATGGTCGCGGGCCAGCGCCTTTTCCAGCGTGCGCAGCACCTGGCGACGATGCTCCGCATCATCCATGTCGATGAAGTCGATGATGATGATGCCGCCCAGGTTGCGCAGCCGCAGCTGCCGCGCCACCGCCTGCGCCGCTTCCAGGTTGGTGCGGAACACCGTTTCTTCCAGGTTGCGCTGGCCGAGGAACGAGCCGGTGTTGACGTCGATGGTGGTCATCGCCTCGGTCTGGTCGATCACCAGGTAGCCACCGGATTTCAGCGGCACCTGCTTGTCCAGCGCGCGGCCGATCTCGTCCTCCACGCCGAACATGTCGAAGATCGGGCGGTCACCGGAGTACAGCTCCAGCTTCTCGGCCAGCACCGGCATGTACTTGGCGACGAAGGCCTGCAGTTGGCCGAAGGTCTCCTTCGAGTCCACCTTCACCTTGTCCACGTCCTTGCGGATCAGGTCGCGCACCGACCGCAGCGGCAGGCTCAGGTCTTCATAGATGATGCTGCACGACGGCGCTTCGCGGCCGCGGCGCTCGACCACGTTCCACACGCGCGACAGGTAGGCGATGTCCTCGGCGATGGCCTCGGCCGGCTGGCCTTCGGCGTTGGTGCGCACGATGTAGCCGTAGCCGCCGTGCTGCGCCGACAACTCGGTCACCAGCGCCTTCAGGCGGGCGCGCTCGGTTTCATCCTCGATGCGCGCGGACACCCCCACCACCTTGGACTGCGGCAGCAGCACCATGTAGCGCGAGGGAATGCTGATCTGCGTGGTCAGGCGTGCACCCTTGGTGCCGATCGGGTCCTTCACCACCTGCACCACGATGTCCTGGCCGTCACGCAGCAGCTCGACGATCGGCACGCTGGCCGGCGGCGGCAGGGTCGTGTTCTCGGTGTCGGCACTGGCCACCGGGGCCGGGCGCACCACGTCGTTGGCGTGCAGGAACGCGGCGCGCTCCAGGCCGACCTCGACGAACGCGGCCTGCATGCCGGGCATGACCCGCTGCACCTTGCCCTTGTAGATGTTGCCGACCACACCCCGGCGCCAGCCGCGCTCGATGTGCAGTTCCTGCAGCATGCCGTTCTCGATCACCGCGACCCGGGTTTCGCGGGGGGTCACATTGACCAGGATTTCCTCAGACATCGGCAGCCTCCCTGGCGGCATCGGCAGTGGGGGCCGGCACGCCACAGCGCGCCAGCAGACGATCGGTATGCAGCAATGGCAGCCCCATGACGCCGGAGTAGCTGCCGGAAAGATGTTCGATCCAGCGCTCGGCCCCGCCCTGGATGGCGTAGGCCCCGGCCTTGTCCAACGGCTCGCCGGTGGCGACATAGGCGGCGATGTCGGCGGCGGCGATCGGGGCGAAGGTCACTTCGGAAATGACCAGTTCGCTGTCCAGCCCGTCGGCGCCGACCACCACCACCGCAGTCATCACCTGGTGGGTGCGCCCGGCCAGGCGCGCCAGCATCGCGCGCGCGCCGGCGGCGTCGGCCGGCTTGCCGAACACTTCACCGTCCAGCACCACCTCGGTGTCCGAGCCGAGCACCCGCGCCTGCGGGTCTTCGGCCAGCACCCGGGCCAGCCCGGCGCGCGCCTTGTCGGCGGCGACCCGGCACACATACTGTTCGGCACTCTCGGTCGCGGCGCGCTGCTCGACGACCTCCAGGTCCAGGGCCTGGAAGGGGCGTCCGAGTCGGGCCAGCAACTGGTTGCGTCGGGGGGAGCGGGAAGCAAGATAGAGCATCGGCACAGCATAACCTGAGCCCGTCACCTGAATCGTCGGCAACCCGTTACGGAACGCGTACAACCCCTTACAGGCTCACAGCGCGTTCATCGCTACGACACCACCCTCACCGCACAACAAGGAGATCCCATGCGCCTGACCGCCACCCCGCTGCTGCTCGCCCTGTCCCTCGCCCTTGGAACCTCGATGACTGCCCATGCTGCTCCGTCGTCGCCGTCGATCGCCGCCGCGGCCGAAGGCACCCTGCTGAACATTTCGGCCAACGCCGAGGCCACCCGCGTGCCGGACGTCGCCACCCTGTCGGCCGGCGTGGTCACCCAGGCCGCCGACGGCAACAGCGCCATGCGCCAGAACGCCCAGCAGATGGACAAGGTGCTGGCCGCGATCAAGGCCGCCGGCATCGCCGAGCGCGACGTGCAGACCAGCGGCGTCAGCCTCAACCCGCAGTACCGCTATGCCGACAACGAGGCGCCGAAGATCACCGGCTACCAGGCCAGCAACACGGTCAGCCTGAAGGTCCGTGACATCGCCAAGCTCGGCAAGGTGCTCGATGCGCTGGCCGCTCAGGGCGCCAACCAGATCAACGGCCCCAGCTTCGAGATCGACCAGCCGGAACCGGTCTATGACGAAGCCCGCCTGGCCGCGCTGAAGAAGGCCCAGGCCCGCGCCCAGACCTATGCCAAGTCGCTGGGCCTGCAGGTGCGCCGCATCGTCAGCATCTCCGAGAACAGCAGCGGCGGTTTCCGCCCGATGCAGATGATGCGCACCATGGCGGCCGGTGCGGCGATGGACAAGGCCACCCCGGTCGCACCGGGCGAATCGACCGTCTCGGTCAACCTGGACGTGGTGTTCGAACTGGGCCGCTGATCGCGTCCGCCGCGGTCGACGACACAGGCGGGTCCCGCAGGGGGCCCGCCTTTTTCGTGCCCTCCGCCGACACTGGCTGAAGGCCAGCCCAACGATCATGCCCCTGCCTCTAGGCAGTAGCCGTCGTGCCGCGCTACTGATGGACTGCCAGCCGCGTGCGGCAACCCCGCCACGGGCCCTGGTGCGTTGAGGACTTCGTCACTGGCATGGAGGTGGATCATGGTTCGTACGTACCCCGTTGCATCCCTGCATTTCGACCCCGCCCGGGTGGCCGCCTGGAGCGCGGCGATCGCCCTGCACCTGCTGGCCTTCCTGTTGCTGCTCATCCCTGCGACCTACCAGGCCGTGCAGGTCCCGCGTGAAAAGACGCCGGTCCGGCTGATCGAGAAGATCCCGCCACCGCCAACGCCGCCGGTTCCGGTCCCGCCCAAGGAGATCGTCCAGGTGGTGCCGAAACCGCGAACGCAGCCGGTGGTACCGCCACTGCCGGCGCCCACCGCGACCGTGGAGGAGACCCAGGGCATCGCGCTGCCGGCCGCCGAACCGGCTCCGCCGCAGCTGGCGCCCAGCATCGACACGTCCACCCCTCTGGCCGGCGCCCAGCTGCAGTACCGCAGCGCCCCGCCGCCGACCTACCCCATCCAGTCCCTGCGCAACCACGAACAGGGAACAGTGCTGTTGCGGGTGGAAGTGGACAGCCATGGCCAACCGGTCGCGGTCAGCGTCGAGCGCAGCAGCGGCTCGCGCAACCTGGACCAGGCCGCCCGCCAGCAGGTGCTCCGGCACTGGCGCTTCGAGCCTGCCCAGCGTGACGGCGTGGCAGTTCCGGCCATCGGCCTGGTACCGGTACAGTTCTCGCTGCCCGACTGAGCCCCACCACCGGCCCGGCCTCGCGCCGGGCCGGTCCCTGCCGCTGCCCGGGAAATGCGGACAGGCCAGGGACCAAGCGTTACCGATTAAGCAAAATTTCACGACTTCGTCACCTGCAGGAAACCTAGATTGGCGCGTCCCGGTATCGATCCGGCGACAGCCCTCAACGCTACGGTTTTCCAGTTAGGAGAGAAGCTGTGAAACACCCGATCCAACGGCCCGCCAGCCGCCGCCGCAGCACCCTGGCATCGTCCATCACCCACATCCTCACCGGCGGCGCCCTGCTGCTGGCCGGCGCCGTCGCTTCCTCCTCCGCCTTCGCGCAGGAAAAGGCCACCAACCTCGACCGCATCACGGTCACCGGCTCCAACATCCCGCGCACCAACACCGAGACACCGTCGCCGGTGCAGGTGGTGACCCGCCAGGAAATCGACCGCACCGGCAAGACCTCGCTGGCCGAGTACCTGCAGACCATCACCGCCGATGGCGCCGGCTCGATTCCCAAGACCTTCGGCAACGGTTTCGCCGGCGGTGGTGCCGGCATTTCGCTGCGCGGCCTGGGCGCCGGCTCGACGCTGGTACTGTTGAACGGCCGCCGCATGGCCACCTATGGCCTGGCCGATGACGGACAGAAGGTCTTCACCGACCTCAGCACCATTCCGCTCGATGCCGTCGAGCGCGTGGAAGTCCTGAAGGACGGCGCTTCGGCGATCTACGGCTCCGATGCCATCGCCGGCGTGGTCAACATCATCCTGCGCAGCGACTTCCAGGGCGCCATCCTGCGTGGCTCCTACGGCCTGTCCGGTGACAGCGATGGCGACGCCCGGAAGGCAACCCTGACCGCCGGTACCGGCGACCTGGCCACCGATGGCTGGAACGCCTTCTTCAGCCTGGACGTTGGCAAGACCGACGCGATCAAGATCAGCGACCGCAAGAACCGCAAGTGGATCGGTACCGGTGACACCCGCCCGTGGGGCTATGACAAGACCGCCCAGTTCCTCGGCGGTGCCTACACCCGTGGTGGCACCTCCGGCGGTTCCGGCCCGAACGGCTCCTACCTCGACGCCACCGGCCATCTGGTGCCGCTGCCGGGTTGCGCCGGCCTGACCACCATCGGTGGGCAGACCCCGGCCAGCATCGCCGCCGATGGCTGCCTGTGGGATCCGGCGCAGCAGTACCGCGACCTGATTCCGGAAGAGAAGTACGTCAACGTGTTCGGTCGCGCCAGCTTCGCCTTCGGTGAAGGCGGCGAGATCTACACCGAGATCGGCTACTCGAAGAAGGAAACCATCTTCAGCAACACCCCGTCCGGCGTGTCGGGCGGCTGGGGCTATCCGGGCGGCCCGGTCAATGCCAACAGTGGCCCCGGTGCCACCGTGCTGGGCCCGAACCATCCCGACAACCCGACCCCGGGCACGGCGCGCCGCGTGCGTTACTCGGCCTGGGATGTCGGCCCGCGCGTGACCGACAACACCAATGAGTTCAACCGCTTCCTGGTCGGCATCAAGGGCAACTGGGGCGACTGGAGCTACGATACCGCCTACCTGCACTCGGGCACCGACCTGACCAACAAGCGCACCGGCTTCCTGCGCTACAGCGCCGTCCAGTGTGCACTGGGCAATGCCAACTGCGCCGGTGGCGTGTGGCGTATCGGTGATGATGCCGGCAAGAACTCGCAGGCGCTGTACGACTACATCTCGCCCACGATCAGCGCCCGCGCCAAGTCCAGCCTGGACATGTTCGACTTCACCGTCTCGCGCAGCCTGATGGACCTGAAGGGTGGTCCGCTGGGCCTGGCGATCGGTACCGAGTGGCGCAAGACCAGCAACAGCCTGACCCCGCAGACCTACACCGACCAGGGCGACATCATCGGCCTGGGCTACTCGGCCTATGACGGCACCCAGAACGTCTACGCCGGCTACGTCGAACTGTCGGCACCGGTGCTGGAACAGCTGGAACTGTCCGGCGCCCTGCGTTACGACAAGTACGAAAGCGGCGAAGGCAAGGCTACGCCGAAGCTGGGCGTGAAGTGGACCCCGGCCGACTGGATCGCCCTGCGCGCCAGCTACGCCGAAGGTTTCCGCGCGCCGAACCCGGCCGAGAACGGTGACGGTGGCCTGGCCGCCTTCTCCACTGCGGTCGACCCGGTGCGTTGCCAGATCAGCGGCGGCGCTGCCAGCGAATGTGGCGCCAATTCGGTGGCGATCATCACCAAGCCGAACAAGCTGCTGAAGCCGGAAGAGTCCAAGAGCTACTCGGTCGGCATCGTGCTGCAGCCGACTTCGACCACCTCGATGACCGTCGATGCCTGGCAGATCAAGCGTACCAACGAGATCGTTCAGGGCAGCACGGCGGCGGCGATCCTGGCCGGCAACGTGCTGCGCGACAGCAACAATCTCAATGGCGTGGCCAACAGCGGCACCATCCTGGCGGTCAACACCGGCTACGTGAATGCCAGCTCGTCGCGCGTGCGCGGTATCGATACCGATATCCGCCAGACCTTCGAGATCGGCCCGGGCCAGCTGGAGCTGGACCTGCAGTGGAGCCACATCCTGAAGTTCGAGCGCACCGAAGGCGGCGACACGGTTGATTACGTGGGTACCCACGGCAACTGCGACGTCACCAACTGCATCGGTACGCCGAAGGACAAGGTCAACTTCGGCACCACCTGGAAGCAGGGCCCGTGGAGCGTCAGCGGCATCGTCAACTACATCAGCAAGATGGACAACATCGACAGCCGTGGTGGCAGCTACCTGGCCTTCTACGCTGACGGTACGCCGGTGAAGAAGATCTCTTCGTTCACCACGATGGACCTGTCCGGTCGCTGGAGCATCAACGACTCGTTCGAACTCAACGCCTCGGTGGCCAACGTGTTCGACTGCATCGCCCCGCTCGATCCGACCACCTACGGCGCGGTGAACTACAACCCGATGCACTTCTCCGGTGCGCTGGGCCGTTACTACACCGTCGGCTTCAAGTACACGTTCAAGTAAGACCGGTTGCAGCGTCACCTTCGAAGGCCCGGGCCGTTGCCCGGGCCTTCGTCGTTTTCACGCGGGCCGGTTCCTGCAGGCTGGCGCTTGCCCGCTGGCTCTTGCGGACATGTTCACGAGGACATGGCTACCGTATGCTCGCGGCATCCGCGCCGCAGGGGATCTCCATGGCCGCGACATCGCAACGGCTGGGCCTGCCCGCGTTGACTGCACTGGTAGTCGGCTCGATGGTCGGCGCCGGCATCTTTTCACTGCCGCAGAACGTCGCGCGCAGCGCCGGCCCGGCCGCCGCCTTGATCGGCTGGGCGGTCAGTGGCGCCGGCATGCTGATGCTGGCCTTCGTGTTCCAGGCCCTGGCCAATCGTCGCCCCGACCTGGATACCGGCATCTACGCCTATGCGCGCGAAGGCTTCGGCAACTACATCGGCTTCTCCGCGGCGTGGGGCTACTGGGTGGCGTCGGTGCTCGGCAACGCCAGCTTCTTCGTACTGATCTTCAGTGGCCTCGGCCACTTCGTGCCGGTCTTCGGTGAAGGCAATACACCCGCCGCCGTAGCCGCTTCATCACTGCTGCTGTGGACCGTGCACCTGCTGGTGCTGCGCGGCCTGCGCACGGCCGCCATCGTCAACGGCCTGGTGACGGTGGCCAAGCTGCTGCCCATCGCGTTGTTCCTGATCCTGGCGGCGGGCGCGTTCCGCATGGACGTGTTCCGCGCCGATTTCCTCGGTACGCCCGCACTCGGCGACCTCGGCCAGCAGCTGCGCGGCATGATGCTGGTGACCGTGTGGGTGTTCATCGGCATCGAAGGGGCCAGCATCTATTCGCGACGTGCCGCGCGCCGTGCCGACGTCGGCCGTGCCACGGTGATCGGTTTCCTCGGGGTCTGGCTGCTGCTGGTACTGGTCAGCCTGCTGTCGATGGGCGTGCTGTCGCAGGCCGAACTGGCCGGGCTGCCCAATCCGTCGATGGCCTACGTGCTGCGCGCCATCGTCGGCGAATGGGGCGCGACGGTGATCATCATCGGTTCGATCGTCTCCGTACTCGGCGCATTGCTGGCCTGGGTGCTGCTGTGCGCCGAAGTGCTGTATGCCGCCGCCGGTGACGGCACCATGCCGGCCTTCCTCGGCCGCGAGAACGCGCGTGGCGTGCCGGCCAATGCACTGTGGTTGAGCAATGGCCTGATCCAGTTGTTCCTGCTGATGGTGCTGGTCAGTTCGGGCAGCTACACCGGGCTGGTGCTGCTCGCTGCGTCGATGAGCCTGGTGCCCTACTTCCTGTCCACCGCGTTCGGCGTGCAGCTGGCCTGGCGCGGGCAGGCCTACACCGGCGAACCAGGCGTGCGCTGGCGCGATTTCGGGGTCGCACTGCTGGCCAGCGCCTATGCGCTGTGGCTGGTGTATGCCGGCGGCCTGGACAACCTGCTGCTGTCGGTACTGCTGTACGTGCCCGGCGTGGTGTTGTTCGCTTTGACCCGGCGCCAGCGCGGCGAGCGGGTATTCACGCGCTTGGAGTGGGTACTGTTCGGCGCGATCCTGGCGGTGGCGATCGCCACGCTGGTGGCCTTCTGCAGAGGTGAGCTGGCACTGTAGAGCCGAGCCCACGCTCGGCTTCACACCGGCAGCGGAGCATGGCTCGGCTCTACAACTGGCGTTCCGCCAGCATGCCGATATCCTGCATCCAGCGCTCGGCCAGCTGCGGCCACGCCGCGACCGGTGCATCCTTCATGCGCAGCCCGAATGCGTGGCCGCCGCGTGCGAACAGGTGCATTTCCACCGGCGCGCCCGCGTCCGCCAGGGCACGGTAATAGGCCAGCGATTCACGCACGTCATCGGTGCGATCGTCGGTGGCCTGCGCGATGAACGTCGGCGGCACCTTGTCATCCACGGTGATGTCCCTGACCAGCGACAATCCCTTCCCGTGCCCTGCCCACAGGTGCCCGGAATACATCACCATCGCGAAATCGGGACGGCTGGGTTGCTCATCCGCAGCATCGACCGGCGCGTAGCTGCGCAGCGCGTGCGTGCTCAGCCCCGCCACCACGTGACCACCGGCGGAAAAGCCGATCGCCCCGATCCGCTTGGGATTGATTGACCAGCGCTCGGCCTGTGCGCGCAGCAGGCCCATTGCACGCTGTGCATCCTGCAGGGCCATCGGCACTTTCGGAATGTCGCGGCAGTTGCACTCGGGGTCCCAGTTCGGGCCAGAGGCTGGCACCCGGTACTTCAGCAATGCACAGGTGATGCCCTGTGCGGTCAGCCAGCCGCAGATCTCGCTGCCTTCCAGGTCCATCGCCAGCACCCGATAGCCTCCGCCAGGCACCACCATCACCGCGGTGCCGGTGGCCGGTCCCTTCGGTGGAAACACGGTGAGGGTCGGCGCAGCGACGTTCTGCAGCATCATCCAGTGTTCGCCACTGGCTTCGGAGATCACTTCGCTGACCTGCTCGGGCCCCTTCAACTTCGGCGGCGCGCTCACCGTGCCCTGCGGCCACAACGGAAGCTCGGTGGTGCCCTGTGGCGGATGCCAGGTGGAAGGCGCGGCCTTCGTTGTGGCGAACGGCACCATCGCCAGCAGCAGGAAGCTCGAGGACAGCAGCACGCGCATGATCGGCATCCATGGTTGCAGCAGCAGAGTGTAGCGACAAAAAAAAACCTGCATCTTGCGATGCAGGTTTCTCAAGGTGGCGCCCGAAGTTGGACTCGAACCAACGACCCCCTGATTAACAGTCAAGTGCTCTAACCGGCTGAGCTATTCGGGCAGACGACTAGTATAACCACTCTTCACGCGCGATGGTAGGGGTGATTGGCAATCATTGCGGCGGCCCGATACAGCTGCTCGGCCACCACCAGGCGCACCAGCATGTGCGGCAGCGTCAGCGGTCCGATCGACCACTTCTCATCGGCCAGCGCGGACACCTCCGGCGAATGCCCTTCCGGGCCACCAATCAGGAACGCCAGGTCGCGGCCCTGCCCGCGCCAATGCTCCAGGCGCTGTGCCAGCTGTTCGGAACTCAGCTGTCGTCCTGGCACATCCAGTGCCACCACATAGGCGTTCTTCGGCAGCGCGGCGATGACCCGCTTGCCTTCATCTTCAGTGGCGCGGCGCGGATCACGCCCCTTGCCGCGCAAGCCGGGCTCGATTTCCACCAGCTCGAACGGCAGCCAGTGCGACAGCCGCTTCTGGTACTCGGCGAAGCCCTGCGCGACCCAGCTGGGCGCGCGTTCACCGGTGGCGATCAGGCGGGCTTTCATCTACACGGTCCTCCAAAAGTCGACGGCGCCATCGGCGCCGTCGAAGGGATGCATCAACGTGCGGCTCAGGCCACTTCGTCGTCGCTGGACGGCGGCTGGTCGCCAACGGTCCACAGGCGCTCGAGGGCGTAGAACTCACGCACGCGCGGCAGCATCACGTGGACGATCACGTCGCCCAGATCGACCAGCACCCACTCGGCTTCGCGCTCGCCTTCAACACCCAGCGGCATCACGTCGATGTTCTTGGCGAAGCGCACGACTTCATCGGCGATCGACTTGACGTGGCGGGTCGAGGTGCCCGAAACGACGATCATGTAGTCGGCAACGCTGGACCGGCCGCGCACGTCGATCTCGACCAGGTCCTTGGCCTTCAGGTCTTCGGTGGCTTGGCGGACGCTGGCCAGCAGTTCCGGCACGGACGGCGGCGGGCTGGGCAGATCGACCTTGATGGTCTGGGGCTGGGTCTGGTTGCTCAAAGTGGATCGACTCGATAAACGTGGGGGCGATTATACGGGGATGGCACGGCGGCGCCATTCACGCTGTGGCCGGGCGGTACAGCCCGTGTGCAGCGACGTAGTCCGCGACAGCCGGCGGCAGCAGGGCGCGCCAGGGGCCACCGGCGGCGATCTGCGAGCGCACGGCGCTGGCCGATTCCTCGCGCAGCGGGTGGTGCAGGCGCAGGATGCGTCCGGCCGGGCTGGCGAACAGGGCCTGTTCGTTGTCGGCCCAGCGCCCCTGCAGGGCACGCCCCAGTTCACCGTCGATCGACGCCTGCAGCGGGCTGCCCGGCCGCTCGGCCACCACGAAGTGGGCCAGCCCGAACAGGGCCTCCCATTCGTGCCAGCCGGACAGGCCCAGCAGGCTGTCGGCGCCCACCAGCCAGGCCAGTGGCCGGCTTGGGCCCAGCTCGCCACGCAGCTCGCGCAGGGTATCGACGGTGTAGGACGGACGACCGGGATAGCGCGTGGCACGGTCCAGTTCACGACGATCCAGCAGCAGGCCCGGTTCGTCGCCGATGGCCAGCGACAACATGGTGCAGCGCTGCTCGGCGGTAGCGCCGGGCACCGCACGGTGCGGCGGATCGCCTGCCGGCAACATGCGCACGGCCACCTGCAGTTCGTCCCGGGCGGCTCGCGCGATTGCCAGATGCCCCAGGTGCACCGGATCGAAGGTGCCCCCGTAATAGATCCGCAGGCTCATCGCTCAGGCCCGCGCCAGCAGGCGCACGGCACGCGGTTCGGCCACGGCCACCAGCAGGCGCTCCAGCGCCAGCCAGGCATCGCCGTCGGCCCGCCCCTTGGCGATGCGGTCGACCAGCCCGGCTTCGGCCACGAAGCGTTCCCAGCGCTTGCCTTCCGGGTGCCGCTGCAGCGCGCGCTTGTAGGGCGCCTGCCGTGATTCCCAGATGCCACGCGATTTCATTTCGGCGGCCAGGTTGCCGCCACGGGCCTGCACACGGGCCAGGCCGGCACCGGCCAGCAGTTCACGGATCACGATCGGCATCAGTGCGGCCACCGCTTCGCCTTCGCCGCGCAGGCCAGCCAGCATGCGCAGCACGGCCGGCGGCTGGCCGGAGAACGTCGCCTCCACCAGCCGGAACACGTCGTAGCGGGCAGCGTCAGCCACCAGCGATTCCATCCGCTCCACATCCAGCGGCTGGCCATCGGCCAACAGCGCCAGCTTGTCGATTTCCTGGGCGGCGGCCAGCAGGTTGCCCTCCACCCGCTCGGCCAGGCGCTGCACGGCGGCCGGGTCGGCACGCAAGCCCTTGCCGCGCAGGCGGCGCTCGATCCAGTCCGGCAGTTCGTGCGGCTTGATCGCCCAGGCCACCGACAGCACGCCGATGCGGCTGACCGCCTCGGCCCACTTGCCCTGATGGGCCTTGCTCCATTCATTGGCGGTGATCATCAGCACCACGTCCGGCGCCGGATTGGCGCAGAACTGGCTGATCACTTCGGCGCCGTCCTTGCCGGGCTTGCCGCTGGGCAGGCGCACCTCGACCAGGCGGCGGGCGCTGAACAGGCTGGGCGCATTGAAGCTGGCGTCGAGCTGGTTCCAGTCGAAATCCCGCCCGTCGGCGTCGAACACTTCGCGTTCGCCGATGCCGGAAGCGCGCGCGCGCGCGCGGACGGCATCTGCCGCCTCCAGCACGCGCAGGGTTTCCGGGCCTGCGATCAGGTACACCGGCGCCAACGGGGTGTCAGCGCCCTGGCTGGCCAGCTGCTCCGGACGCAGTTCCATCGTCGCTGCCGCTCAGTGCTTGGCGTCGGCGGCCGGCACCGCACCCTCGATCGGCTTGGCCTTCGGCGCGGACAGGCTGCCGCCCTTCTCGATCTCGGCGCGGACCACGCTGTCGATACGGCGGATGATCGAGGCGGACATTTCCCGGCGCAGCTCCGTGGCCAGGATTTCGCGTTCGGTGGTGGTACCGGTGGCGTCGGTCGGCGGCGACACATAGTCGCGCGACAGTTCGATCACCTGCTGCGGCACCAGTTCGCTGCCATCCTCGCGACGGAAGATGAAGATCACCGCGTAGCGCAGGCTGTATTCCTGTGCGCGGCCCTGCGAGTCGATGGCGATCGGCAGGTCACCCCAGCGCTCGGACAGCACCTGCAGCTGGGCGTTGGGTCCCTTGCTGTCCTCATCGGCCAGCTTGGCACCGGAGGCCAGCAGGCTGCGGTTGAGCAGCTTGACCAGTTCACTGTACGGGGCGGTGGAGACCACCTTCACCGGGGCAGTGTCGGTCGGCAGCATCAGCTTGTTGCGCAGATGGAAACCGCAGCCGGCGAGGCCGAGGACAAGAACGAGGGCAAGCAGGATTCGGGTCATGGAGACAGTCTGGCGGAGCCGGGCGATCACGGCAACACACAGCGTGCCCGAAGCCGCGTGAATGCAGGGCCATCAGGCGCCCGGCCCTGCTCATGGAATGGCACCGGCCACCGCGCGGGTGACCGGTGCCGGGGACATCAGGCAGCGACGATGTTCACGATCTTGCCCGGGACGATGATGATCTTGCGCACCGTCAGGCCTTCCATGAACCTGGCCGCGTTGGGCTCGGCCAGGGCCAGCGCCTCGACCTGCTCGCGCGCGGCATCGGCCGCCACCTCGATGGTGCCACGCAGCTTGCCGTTGACCTGCACCGCCAGGGTCAGCGCATCGCGCACCAGCGCGCTGCTGTCGGCCTGCGGGAACGGCTGGTCTTCCAGCAGCGTCTCGCCATGACCCAGCACCTGCCACAGGGCGTGGCTGGCATGCGGGGTGATCGGGTTGAGCAGCAGCACGATCGCCTGCAGCGCTTCCTGGCGCACCGCGCGGCCCTGCTCGCTGCCATCCTCGAACTTGGCCAGCGCGTTCATCAGCTCCATCACCGCAGCGATCGCGGTATTGAAGCTGTGGCGGCGGCCATAGTCGTCACCGACCTTGCCGATGGTTTCATGGGTCTTGCGGCGCAGCGCCTTCTGGTTGGCATCCAGCGCCGCGATATCCAGTGCCGGGGCGGCACCGTCGGCAGCGTGCTTCTGCACCTGGGCCCAGAGGCGGCGCAGGAAGCGGGCCATGCCGTCCACGCCGGCTTCGTTCCACTCCAGCGACTGTTCCGGCGGTGCGGCGAACATCGAGAACAGGCGCACGGTATCGGCGCCGTACTTGCCGACCATCGCCTGCGGGTCCACGCCGTTGTTCTTCGACTTGGACATCTTCTCGGTACCACCGACCACCACCGGCTGGCCGTCGGCGATCAGGGTGGCGCCGGTGATGCGGCCGCGCTCGTCGCGCTGCACTTCCACGTCGGCCGGGTTGATCCAGTCCTTCGAGCCGTCCGGGTTCGGGCGGTAATAGGTTTCGGCGATCACCATGCCCTGGCACAGCAGGTTGCGCGCCGGTTCGTTGCTGTCCACCATTCGCGCGTCGCGCAGCAGCTTGTGGTAGAAGCGGAAATACATCAGGTGCAGGATCGCGTGCTCGATGCCACCGATGTACTGGTCCACCGGCAGCCAGTAGTTGCCGCGCTTGTCGACCGCATCACGGGCACCCGGCGAGGTGTAGCGGGCGTAGTACCAGCTCGACTCCATGAAGGTGTCGAAGGTGTCGGTCTCGCGCTCGGCCGCGCCGCCGCAATCCGGGCAGGTGGTCTTGCGCCATTCCGGGTCGGTCTTGATCGGCGAGCCGGTACCGGCGAAGGCCACGTCTTCCGGCAGCACCACCGGCAGCTGCTCTTCCGGCACCGGCACCGCGCCGCACTTGGCGCAGTAGATCACCGGAATCGGGCAGCCCCAGTAGCGCTGGCGGCTCACGCCCCAGTCGCGCAGGCGGTAGTTGACGCGGCGCTGGCCCTGGGCCTTGCGCTCGAAACGTTCGGCCAAGGCTTCAAAGGCGCCCTGGAAATCCAGGCCGTCGAACTCGGCCGAGTTCACCAGCTCGAAGGCACGGCTCTTGTCGCTGTACCAGTCCTGCCAGCGGCTACCGTCCCAGTTGCGCTCCTCTTCGGTGCGCGCATCCTTCAGCGCGATCACCTGCTTGATCGGCAGGCCGTACTTGTTGGCCACTTCGTTGTCGCGCTGGTCATGGCCCGGAACGGCCATCACCGCGCCGGTGCCGTAGCCCATCAGCACGAAGTTGGCGACCCACACCGGCACCGGCTCGCCGGTGACCGGATGCAGCGCGCGCAGGCCGGTGTCCATGCCGCGCTTTTCCTGGGTTTCCAGTTCAGCCTCGGACACGCCACCCTGCTTCAGGTCGGCCAGCATCGCCGCCAGCTCCGGGTTGTTCTTCGCCGCATGCAGCGCCAGCGGGTGCTCGGCGGCGATCGACACGAAGGTCACGCCCATCACCGTGTCCGGGCGGGTGGTGAACACGCGCAGCGGGTCCAGCGCGCTGCCATCGACATCGCGCACATCGAACTGGATCTCCAGGCCCTCGGAACGGCCGATCCAGTTGCGCTGCATGGTCTTGACCGATTCCGGCCAGCCGTCCAGCTCGTCCAGGCCGTCCAGCAGTTCCTGGGCGTAGTCGGTGATGCGCAGGAACCATTGCGGGATCTCGCGCTTCTCCACCAGCGCACCGGAGCGCCAGCCGCGGCCGTCGATGACCTGCTCGTTGGCCAGCACGGTCTGGTCGACCGGGTCCCAGTTCACCACCGCGTTGCGGCGGTAGGCCAAGCCCTTGCGCATCAGGCGGGTGAACATGCGCTGCTCGTGGACGTAATAGTCCGGACGGCAGGTGGCGAACTCGCGCGACCAGTCGATGGCATAGCCCAGCGACTTCAGCTGGCTGCGCATGTGGTCGATGTTCTTGTAGGTCCACGCCGCCGGCGCGGTCTTGTTCTTGATCGCAGCGTTTTCCGCCGGCAGGCCGAACGCGTCCCAGCCCATCGGCTGCAGCACGTTGTGGCCGGTCATGCGCTTGTAGCGGCTGATCACGTCGCCGATCGTGTAATTGCGCACGTGGCCCATGTGCAGCGCACCGGACGGGTACGGAAGCATCGACAGGCAGTAGTACTTCGGCTTGTCCGAAGTCTCGTCGACCTCGAAGGCACGGGTGGCGTCCCAGTACTGCTGGGCGGCGGATTCAACCTGCTGCGGGTCGTAGGCGTTGGTTTCAGCGCTGGTCATGGAACACGCGGATGCGGCGGCAAAGCGGTACAGCGTACCGCAGTGCGGCAAATGGCTCCAATCCTGCCTGCCGGACGCCGGCGCCGCGGCGCTCGGGGAGGCGTCTCAGCGCGGGCGCGACAGCGGCAGGGCCGCCGCCAGCCAGACCAGCCAGCAGGCGAACGCGAGCCGTTGTGCCATCGGCGCCGGCAGTGTGCCCTGCAGGGCGAACGCCGCCAGCGCGGCCAGCACGCCGCAGCCCAGGGCCACTGCGCCCGAGGCCCGGCCATGCGCCTGGCGCAGATGGGACACGCCCAGCAGCACGGTGCCGGCGACGAAACCCAGCACCCAGATCATCCAGGCGCTGGCATGCAGCTGGCTGGCGGGCCCATGCAGGTCATCCACGTCCAGTGGCAGCAGCCCCATCGCGGCAAAGGCCAGACCGGCCAGCAGCAGCATCTGGCTGCCGACCCGTGGCGCCCAGCCAGCAGTGGCCGGCAGACTGCGGCGCAGGCGTTCAGCCACCGCCACCGCCAGCACGCCGGGCAGCACGAAACCCAGCAGATTGAAGGCCAGCGCATGCGGTACACCGCGCGCACCCAGCAGCGCCACCGGGTGGCGAGCCTGGGCATAGCCGTCCAGGCCGGCACCGAAGCCGGCCACGGCCAGGACGAATACGACTGCCGCAAGCAGCCCCAACCAACGATCAAGCCGGACCACGGACATTGCGCGCAATCACCTGGAAAGGAATGGACCACGGCATTGTCGCGGCAGCGGCGCGATGCGCCAAGCGCGGCGCATTCCAGAGCACTTCAATATCCGCCTGCTGCGCCTACCGTGATGCTCGAGGCATGGCAGTTCCGCCCTGTCGCAAGCGCGCCTCCCCATCGAAGCCTGTCGCCTCCGGCTAGTGGGTGATCCACACGCTGCACTGCGCCCCTGCCGGCCCGCCAGCACCACTCGAGGGCGTACTCCGTGATGGCAGGGTTGAGACCGACATCGATCGTCACCATAGAATCGGTCTCCAGATGCCAAGCGATGCCTCCCCCATGACCGAGACGACCTACGTATTCGACGCCACCACTGCGACCTTCGAGGCCGAAGTCCTGCAGAAGTCGCTGCAGACGCCGGTGCTGGTCGACTTCTGGGCCACCTGGTGCGGGCCGTGCAAGACCCTGGGCCCGATGCTGGAAAAGCTGGCTGCCGAGTACAACGGCGCTTTCGAGCTGGCCAAGGTCGATGTCGACAAGGAACAGCAGATCGCGGCAGCCTTCCAGATCCGCTCGGTGCCCACCGTGTTCCTGGTCAAGGGCGGCCAGCTGGTGGACGGCTTCCCCGGCGCCATTCCGGAAGGCCAGCTGCGTGAATTCCTGGCCCAGCACGGCATCGTGCCGGCCGATGTCGGCGATGCCGCCCCTGAAGATGACGCCCCGCTGGACCCGCAGGCGCAGGTCGACGTACTGCGCGCGCAGATCGCCGCCGAGCCGGACAAGGATGAGCTGAAGCTCGACCTGGCCCTGGCCCTGCTGCAGATCGGCGGCGTGGACGAGGCCGGTACCCTGATCGATGGCCTGCCGGCCAATCTGGCCACCGACGACCGCGCCGTGCGCGCCCGTGCCCGCCTGGCCTTCGCCGCTGCGCTGAAGGATGCTCCGGCGGCCGAGGTGCTGGAGGCCCGCATCGCCGCTGATGGCAAGGATCTCAAGGCCCGCCACCTGCGCGGCGTGCAGCTGCTGCTGGGCGGGCATGACGAGGCCGCCCTGGCGCAGTTCCTGGAAATGCTGCGGATCGACCGTGGATTCGAGGAGGGCCTGCCACGCAAAGCCTTGATCGACGCCTTCAACGTGATCTCCGACGAGGACCTGGTGGGCCAGTACCGCCGCAGGATGGCGTCGCTGCTGTTCTGAACGGAAGCCCGCTCCGTTCAGAATCCCTGCACTGAACGCGGGCAATAATGCGCGCGCTGGCGGCCTTGCGGTCGCCACGATCCGTTCGGGGGGATGAGGTCGGGGCCATGGGGTCTTGCAGCTGCACCCCCGCATTGCCGGGATTGCAAACTGTGACCGTCGTCCGCTCTCTGTCGTTCGCCATGCGTTTAACGGGCGCCCTGCTCTGCGCCCTCCTCCTGCCGCCTGCCATCGCCGGCGCCCAGGACTGGAACTACCGGGTCCGGCCCGGCGACACCCTGTGGGACCTGGGTGGGCTGTACCTGAAACCCTCAGTACGCTGGCAGCAGCTGCAGCAGCACAACCGCATCGACAACCCCTACCAGTTGCCGCCGGGCCAGCTGCTGCGCTTCCCGATCAGCTGGCTGCGCACCGAACCGGCGCCGGCCCGGGTGCTGTCGGTGCGCGGCAAGGTCGAGCTGTCCGGTGCCGATGGCACGGCGACCCGTGCGCTCCAGGCCGGCGAGCAGCTGCATATCGGTGACACCGTGGAAACCGAGGGCGATTCCAGCATCACGCTGGAATTTGCCGATGCCTCGCGCCTGCAGCTGCGCGAATACTCGCGCCTGCGCCTGGACCAGCTCAGCCGCTATGGCCACACCGGCATGGTCGACACCCGCCTGCGCCTGCAGCAGGGGCGTGCCAGCAACCGGGTGACACCGGCGCGCGGCCCGGCCTCGCGCTACATCATCGATGCGCCCACCGCGACCAGCAGCGTGCGCGGCACGGTGTTCCGGGTCAGCGCCGGGGATACCGGGCACGTCGGCGCCACCGAGGTCCTGCAGGGCAAGGTGCAGGTCGGCAACCCCCATGGCCAGCGGCTGGTACGGCCGGGGCAGTCCACCCGCAGCAGCAGCGCCGATGCGGCCCCCGCCGCGGTCTCGGCCCTGCTGCCGGCGCCGGCGCTGCGCAATGACGCGCTGCGCCTGGCGCCGCTGCCGACCCTGCTTGCCTGGGAACCGGTCACTGGCGCCGATCACTACCGGGTGGAAGTGGTGCAGGCGGCAACGCCGGAGATCCTGCTGTTCGCCACCTCCACCGCCGACACCCGGTTGGCGATCGGCGACCTGCCGCCCGGCCAGCTGCGCCTGCTGTTGCGCGCGGTCGACGCACAGGGCGTCGAAGGCATGGATGCGAGCGCCGATTTCGAGCTCAGTGACCAGCCACCGCCGCCGCTGACCGTATCGCCGCTGCATGGGCAGACGATCAACAGCGACCGCCCGCGCTTCCGCTGGAGCCAGGCCCCCGGTGCACGCAGCAGCGTGCTGCAGATCGCCGCCGAACCCAGCTTCCGGCAGCCACTGCAGGAGCAGGCTACCCATGCGACCGACCTGCGCCTGGCGCAACCGCTGCCGCCCGGACAGTACTACTGGCGCGTGGCCTCGCGCGATGCCGAAGGCCACCAGGGCCGCTATGGCCAGGCGCTGCCGCTGCAGCTGAGCAACGAGCCGGTGGACCCGGCACTGCAACCGCCCGAGGCCGCGCACGGCGAGCTCACCCTGCGCTGGCAGGCCGGCAGCGAAGGCCAGCGCTACCGGGTGCAGGTGGATCGCCGCGGTGACTTCAAGGCCCCATTGATCGATGAAACCGTGGCCCAGCCGCAGGTGAGCTTCAAGCGCCCGTGGAGCGGCACGCTGCACGTGCGCGTGCAGTACATCGACGATGACGGCCACGCCGGCGAGTTCTCCCCTGCCCAGCAGATCCCGTTGCCATGCCGCCTGTGCTACGGCGCCGGTGGCGGTGCACTGCTGCTCTGGTTGTTGTTGTGAGGCGCTCGCCGCTGCCATGGTCGAAGCGGATCCTGCTGGCCCTGCTGGCCGGCGTGCTGACCATCGTGGCCAGCCAGGGCCAATGGCTGTGGCGGCAGGACGAGGCGGCCTATGACGCACTGGTCGGCAACTGGGACTACCGCCCCGACCCCAGCGTGCTGATCGTGGCCATCGACGAAGGCAGCCTGCAGCGTATCGGCCAGTGGCCCTGGCCGCGCTCGGTGCATGCCCGCCTGCTGGACCGCCTGACCGATGCCGGCGCCGAACGCGTTGCGCTGGACCTGATGCTGTCCGAACCCGACCGTCGCGACAGCCGCCAGGATGATGAGCTGGCGGCCGCGATCCGACGCAACGGCCGGGTGGTGCTGCCGGTGCTGGCGGCACCGGCGGCCGGCGACCGCATGGCCGAGGAAATGCTGCCGATCCCGCAGATCGCCGCCAGTGCCGCCGCGATCGGCCACACCGATGTCGAGGTGGATGGGGACGGCGTCGCCCGCGGCGTCTATCTGCACGCTGGTATCGGACGGCCGCACTGGCCGGCACTGGGCCTGGCACTGGCCGACCTGCCGGCGGGTGCGGTACGCGGCCTGCCCGACCCCGACCCGGCGCTGGGCTCGCCCTATCAATGGCGTCGCGATGATTACGTGCGCGTGCGCTACGCCGGCCCGCCCGAGCGGCTGCCGCAGGTGTCCTATGCGGACGTGCTCGATGGGCACGTGGATGGAGCGATGCTGCATGGCCGCCGCATCGTGGTCGGGATGACGGCCAGCGGCATCGCGCCTCGCCTGCTGACCCCGACCACCCGCGAGTTCTGGATGAGCGGCAGCGAGTACCAGGCCAACATCACCTCGATGCTGCTGCAGCACAAGCAGATCGACGTGCTGCCGCACGCCTGGCAGCACGCCATCAGTGGCGTGCTGGTGGCGCTGTGCGTGATCCTGCTCGGCCTGCGCCTGCCGTGGCTGGTCGCGCTGTGTTCGCTGCCGATGCCGCCGCTGCTGAGCTGGCTGCTGCTGCGCACCGGTGACCTGTGGTGGGCACCGGCCAGCGCGATGCTGGGCGTGGTGCTGGCACTGCTGGTCTGGGCGGTGTGGCGGATCTCGGCCTGGCACCGCCTGGCCAACCGCGATGCCCTCACCGGCCTGGGCAACCGCCTGCGCTTCGAGCAGTCACTGCAGCAGGAATGCGACGCCGCGCGGCGCAGTGGCAAGCCATTGAGCCTGGCGCTGATCGACGTCGACCACTTCAAGCGCCACAACGACCGCCATGGCCACCAGGTCGGTGACCGCGTGCTGCGTGATGTCGCCCGCCTGATCGGCGCCCATGCGCGCCGCCCGCGCGACATGGCGGCGCGCTACGGTGGCGACGAATTCGCACTGGTGCTGCCGGATACGCCGGCCGAGGGCGCGCGCCGGGTGATCGAGGACCTGATTGCCTGCGTGCGTGCACTGCCGGCGCCGGGCGATGGCAGCGATGACGGCGTCACGCTCACCATCGGGGTATTCACCCGCGTGCCCGAAGGTGACCTGCAACCGCACCATTTCGTGGAAGGCGCCGACACCGCCCTGTACCAGGCCAAGGCCAACGGCCGCGACGGGTTCATGATCGACGGCGGGACGTGACTCCCGGGGTGCAACATACGCATGCGAATGGTTAGACTGGGCACCTCGCCCCGCGCCCCGGACCCGCATGAACGCCCGCCTGTTCCGCTTCGGCATCAACCTCTGGCCGCCGTTCCTGTTCACCGGCATCCACGTCACCCGGATCACGTCCGATTACCGGCAGATCGACGTGGCACTGCGACTGCGGCCGTGGAACCGCAATTACGTGGGCACGCATTTCGGCGGCAGCCTGTTCGCGATGACCGATCCATTCTGGATGCTGGGCCTGCTGCACATCCTCGGCCGTGACTATTACGTGTGGGACCGGGCCGGTGCGATCGATTTCCTCAAGCCTGGCCGGGGCACGGTGCGCACTTCGTTCCGCATCGATGATGCACTGCTGGCCGAACTGCGTGCCGAAGCGGCCGGCGGCGAAAAGGTGCTGCGCTGGTTCAGCAACGATGTCGTCGACGAAAGCGGCGAAGTGGTCGCCCAGGTACGCAAGCAGGTGTACCTGCGGTTGAAGCCGCACGCACGCTGATCCAGCACGCGCGCGCTATCCTCGGCCTCCCTGCCATGGAGGCTCCGATGCGCCCGTATGCGCTTGCCACACTGCTGACCCTGCTGTCCTTCACCACCCACGCCCTCGACCTGCCACCGGTGCAGTATCCGACGCTGCCGGCCCAGGCGGCCAATGCCGCCGGTTTCGTCCCCCAGGGCTGGGCACTTGAATCGAGCGTCGAAGGCGATCTCGACCAGGATGGCCGCGCGGACCTGGTGCTGGTGCTGCGTCAGCAGGCGCCACGCAACGTCATCGAGCACGATGGCTTGGGTCCCTCGCCGTACGACAGCAACCCGCGCATTCTCGCCGTGGCGTGGTCGCGCCCGTCCGGCTATGTGCTGGCGGTGCAGGACCACCAGCTGATACCACGCCCGGACAATCCGGTGATGAGCGACCCGCTCGAAGACGGCGGCGTCAGCATCCAGCGGGGCACCCTGAAGGTCGCACTGTTTTCATTCGCCAGCGCGGGCAGCTGGTCAATGGGCACGACCGCCTTTACCTTCCGTTGGCAGGACGATGCCTTTGCGCTGATCGGCTACGACCAGAATTCGGTGATGCGCAATTCCGGGCAGACCGAGTCGGTGAGCGTGAACTTCTCCACCGGCAGGGTAAAGCGGAGCGAAGGCAGCATCGAGGACGACAAGGACAGCGTGCACTGGGAGCCCCTGCACAGCCGCCGCCGCTGGACGCTGCAGACCATCGGTGATGGCTGGGCATTCGATCCGCTGGCGGGCAGCGACTGAGACGCTGCTCAGTCGCGCGCAGCAGCGGCCGGGGCGTTCTCCATCACCAGCGGCACCGACAGCCATGGGCTCTCGTCGGTGCTGCGCGACGGTGAACGCCGCGGCACCTGCAGACGGCGGCCATCGGCCGACAGCTGCGGTGCCCGCACCGGCGAGCGGAACTGCGCAGGCAGGCGCTGCAGCGCATCCACCGGATCCTGCGCCTGCTGCCTCAGCCAGCGCTGCGCGCCGATCAGCCGCACCATCGCGGCGGCATCCTGGGTCCGTGACGAATAGGCCGGATAGACCGGGCGGGCAATATCGGTCAGCACGCACCCCAGGATGTTCGACAGGCAGCCAAAGTCATGCTGCGGCGGTGCCGGCACCGGCAGCGGGCGATCCGCTTCCAGCGCCGCCATCGCCGCAGCGCCGCAGGCCCAGCCCAGATTGCCCGCCGCGCGCGCCAGGGTACTGCTGCGATCCAGTACCAGCACCCCGCCGAATTCCTGCGCCGAGGTTTCGATCGCAGCCCGGCTCATCGCGTACTCACCCTGCATCGCACGGCACAGGCTCTGTTCGGCGGCCAGCATCGGCTGCATTGCCTGGTCGCATTCCGCTGGCAACGGATGGTCGGCCGGCAGTTCGACCAGCATGTCGGCCAGCAGGTGGGCATTGGCCTGCACCAGGCTGGCACCGATGATGCTCTCCACCAGGTAACTGCCGCCCGTCACCAGCCGCCGGCCCAGCTGAAGCCCCCTGCAACTGCCACGCAGCGCACCGTCGATATCGCCCTGCACATAGGCCAGCGCGCGTGCGCTGGTGGCATCGATCATCAGGCCATAGGTCGGCATCGGCACCAGGATGCCGTCGCCCTTGGGCCGGAATGGCGACACGAAGTGGTCCGCATCGGCCAGCTGGTCCAGGCGAGCATGCAGCTGCTGGTGGCCAGCGTGGGCATCGACGAAGCGCTGCGGATCGGCGCGCACCTGGCCCAGGCAGTCACTGGCGGTCGGTCCGCAGCTGGCCGCCGGTCGCGATCGCAGCGCGTCATGGTCCTCCGCCAGCTGCGGTCCGGCGCCGCCATTGCCGCGCGGATCGGCCTCCCAACGCTGCACGTCGCGGGCCAGGGCCTGTTCGCGCTGGCGCGCGTCCAGATCGTCGAACGCGAGCGTCCACAGCAGCGCAAAACCGTTGTGGCCGTGGACGGGCAGGCGGGCCTGCAGGCGCTGCTGGGCCTGTCGCCGCGATTCCGGCACCGGCCACATGCGCGAGGCGCACCACACCACGATGGCCAGCACCAGAAGGCCGGCCAGGGTCCAACCCGGCCCGCGCAGAATCTTCAACACAGCTTCCCTTCCATGTGCCGTTGCCGCGGTCGATTGCCCAGCGTAATCGAGCGGCCGTGAACGCTACAATGCGCACATGTCGCTCGAAGCCCCCGCCCTGGTCCCCCGCCCCTCCCTGCAGCGCCTGTTCCTGACCGGCCTGCTGACCCTGCTGCCGATCTGGCTGACCTGGGTCGTGGTCAAGTTCGTGTTCGTGCTGCTGTCGGGCATTTCCAGCCCGTTGGTGGTGCCACTTTCCGAGCAGATCGCGACAAGCTTTCCGCACTACCTCGGCTGGGTCCGGGCCGAGTGGATCCAGAACACCATCGCCCTGCTGGCCACCCTGCTGGTGATCCTGGCGGTGGGCGTGGCCAGCCGCCGCGTGCTGGGCCAGCGCCTGCTGCGCTGGGTCGGCGCGGTCATCAAGCGCATTCCGCTGGCCAGCATCATCTACGACAGCGCCAAGAAGCTGCTGGACATGCTGCAGACCGAACCGGGCAGCACCCAGCGCGTGGTGCTGATCGACTTCCCGCACCGCGACATGAAGTCGGTCGGGCTGGTCACCCGCGTGATCAAGGAACACGGCACCGACCGTGAACTGGCCGCGGTGTACGTGCCCACCACGCCGAACCCGACTTCGGGTTACCTGGAAATCGTGCCGGTGGAACTGCTGACCCCGACCGACTGGACCGTCGACCAGGCCATGAGCTTCATCATTTCCGGCGGCGCCGTCGCGCCGTCCAGCGTTCCGTTCACGCGCGCCGGCGATCGCAGCGAATGACCGCGGCGCCGATCGAGCGCCCGTTGCAGGACCGCGCGGTCCTGCTGTTCATCGTGCTGGCTGCGTTCTTCTGCGGCAATGCAGTGCTGGCCGAACTGATCGGGGTGAAGATCTTCGCGCTGGAAGACACCCTCGGCATCGATCCGCTGAACTGGAACCTGTTCGGCCAGACCGGTTCGCTCAGCTTCACCGCCGGCACCCTGCTATGGCCGGTGGTGTTCATCATGACCGACACCATCAACGAGTTCTTCGGCAAGCGCGGCGTGCGCTTCATCTCGTGGCTGGCCGTGGTCCTGATCGCCTATGGCTTCCTGTTCGCCTTCGCGGCGATCTCGCTGGCGCCGGCCAGCTGGTGGGTCACCTCCATGGACGGGCACGGCGTGCCGGACTACCAGGCCGCATTTGCAGCGGTGTTCGGCCAGGGCATGTGGACCATCGCCGGTTCACTGGTGGCCTTCCTGCTCGGCCAGCTGATCGACGTGGCGGTGTTCCATCGCATCCGCCAGGCCACCGGCGAGCGCCACGTGTGGCTGCGTGCGACCGGGTCCACCGCGATCTCGCAGGTGGTGGACAGCTTCGTGGTGATCTGGATCGCCTTCGTGCTCGGCCCGCAGCACTGGCCGACCTCGCTGTTCCTGGCCGTCAGCAGCGTCAACTACATCTACAAGATGGGCTTTGCAATTGCCCTGATTCCGCTGCTGTACCTGATGCGGCGTGCGATCACCCGCTATCTGGGCGCAGACAGGGCCGCTGCGCTGCGCGCGGCGGCGGCGGCTGACTGAAGCCCCAGCGGCGGCAAGCTGACTGCGCCTTCACGCTGGCCGTACGCGGCCGGATCGTGCAAGCTCCACGGTCTGTGTTCCACGGAAGCTCCTGATGCCGCATCCCACCCGCGCCCTGGCCGCCGCCATCGCCGCGTTGTTCCTGTTCAGTGCCGTGCCGTCGGCCGAAGCAGCGAAAAAGAAGGCCAGCCGCCCTGCCGCCGCGCAGACCCGCCAGGCTGCCAAGCCCAAGGCCAGGCCCGCCCGCGCCACCGCACCGGCGCGTGGCAGCTCGGCACGCCGCGCCGCGCCGCGTCCGGTCGCGCCGGCCCGTGCCGTACCCAAGCAGGTACAGCTGGAGCGCCTGTACGACGAGTACTGGGATGCCTCGATGCGGTTGAACCCGCTGCAGGCCACCTTCCAGGGCGAATCCCGCTACAACGACCAGCTGCCCAACATCCTGTCCGCCGCCTGGCGCCAGCAGTCGCACGACTTCACCACGCAATGGCTGGGCAAGGTCGAGAAGCTCGGCAGTGATGGCCTGCAGGGCCAGGACCTGCTCAGCTACGAGATCTTCGTGCGCGACGCACGCGCCTCGCTGGCCGCCGAGCGCTACCCGAGCTGGATGATGCCGATCAGCCAGTACTACAACATCGGCAGCATCATGGCGATCCTCGGTGCCGGTGCCGGCGCGCAGCCATTCAACACCGTGCAGGACTACGACACCTGGTCGCGCCGTTCGCTGGGCATTCCCGAACTGTTCGACCAGGCCATCGACAACATGCGCCAAGGCATGAAGGCCGGCGTGGTACAGCCGCGCGACCTGATGGAAAAAGTGCTGCCGCAACTGGATGCGGTGATCAAGCCGACCGCCGAAGAGAGCATCTTCTGGTCGCCGATCCGCACCATGCCCAACACCATCCCGGCCGAGGACAAGGCGCGCATCAGCGCCGAGTACAAGCGCATGATCGAACTGCGCATCATGCCGGCCTATCGCGCCCTGCGCGGCTTCATCGCCACCGAATACCTGCCGGCCACGCGCGCCAGCAGCGGCCTGGGCGCACTGCCCGATGGCCAGGCCTGGTACGCCAGCCTGATCGTGCAGACCACCGCCAGCGACCAGACCGCCGCGCAGCTGCACGCGCTGGGCGAACAACGCGTGCAGGAACTGCAGGCGCAGATCGCCACGGTGATGAAGGATGCCAAGCTGCGCGGCACCCCCACCAAGCTGCTGCGCAGCATGCGCAACGACCGCCAGTTCCAGTACGGCGATGCCAATGCGCTGATCAACCGTTACCGCCAGGTGCAGCAGCAGGTCAACGCACGCCTGCCGCAGGTGCTGGATACCTTGCCCAAGGCGCCGCTGGACGTACGCGCGGTGGAACCGGAGCGTGCGCTCACCGCCGCTGCCGCTGCCTACCAGCCAGCACTGCCCGGGCAATCCGCGGTGCTGTACGTGAACACCCGCGACCTGCCCGGCCGCAAGCGCTGGACCGTGCCGGTGCAGTACCTGCATGAAGCGATCCCCGGCCACCACGTGCAGCTGGGCCTGCAACAGGAGCTGGCCAAGCTGCCGCGCTTCCGCCGCCTCGGTGGCGATCTCGCCTTCGTCGAAGGCTGGGGCCTGTACGCCGAAACGCTGGGCGAGGACCTGGGCATCTACACCGATCCCTACGACCGCATCGGCTACCTGTACTCGCGCCTGCTGCGCGCCGCCCGCGTGGTGGCCGATACCGGCGTGAATGCCCAGGGCTGGAGCAAGCAGCAGGCTGTCACCTACCTGCAGAAGACCGTGGACATGAGCAGCGACGATGCCAACGCCGAAGTCGAGCGGGTCATGGCCCAGCCTGGCCAGGCACTGTCGAACGTGGCCGGCCTGACCACCATTGTCGCCCTGCGCGACAAGGCCAGAGCGCGCCAGGGCGCCGCCTTCGACCTGCGCCGCTTCCACGCCGAACTGCTGAAGGACGGCTCGATGCCGCTGGACGTGCTGGACCGCAAGATGGAACGCTGGATGGCCCAGCCGGCCAGCGCCACGCCCGCCCCGTCACCCTGAGCCTTCCGGAGCCGCCATGCGTCCTGCCGTCGCCCTGTTCGCCGCCGTGCTGGGCCTGCTGCCGCTGGCCACCGTTGCCGCACCGGTGCTGGCCCCACCGGATGCGGGCATCGACGGCCTGATGCAGGCCTACGACGGCCAGGTGCCCGGCGCCGCCGTACTGGTGCTGCATGACGGCAAACCGGTATTCCGGCGCGGCTATGGCCTGGCGGTGGTGGAGGACGGCACGGCGGTCACCGCGGCCAGCAACTTCCGGCTGGCCTCGGTCAGCAAGCAGTTCACCGCTGCGGCGGTGCTGCTGCTGGTGGAAGATGGCCGGCTCGGGCTGGACCAACCTGCCCGGCAATGGCTGCCCGAACTGCCCCCGGCTGCGGCCGCCATCACCATCCGCCAGCTGCTCTCGCATACCGGTGGCCTGCCCGACTACGAAGACCTGATGGACCCGGCTGATGCTCGGCAGGTGCATGACGCCGATGTGCTGACCCTGCTGTCGCGCCAGGACCGGCTGAACTTCGCGCCCGGCACGCAGTACCACTACAGCAACAGCGGCTATGCGCTGCTGGCACTGATCGTCGGCCGCGCCTCCGGCCAGGATTTCGCAGCCTTCCTGCAACAGCGCATCTTCCGCCCGCTGGGCATGGCCCACACCGTGGCCCATCAGGACGGCATCGATACCATCGCCGCACGCGCCTATGGCTACAGCTGGATCGATGGCCGTTGGCAGCGCACCGACCAGAGCACCACCAGCGCCGTGCTCGGCGATGGCGGCATCTATTCCTCGCTGGACGACCTGGCCCGCTGGGATGCGGCGCTGTACGACGACCGCCTGCTGTCGAAGGCCTTGCGCCGCGCGATGTTCAGCCCCGCCACATCGACGCCCGAACCGGATGTACCGCACTACGGGTTCGGCTGGCGGCTGAATGGCCCCGTGCAATGGCACAGCGGCGAGAGCATCGGCTTCCGCAACGTGATCGTGCGCCACCCGGAAAAACACCTGACCGTGATCGTTCTGACCAACCGCAACGACCCCGAACCCTATCCGCTGGCGCTGAAGATCGCCCAGCGCTGGCTGGACACCCTGCAATGACCGCCGATTCCGGTGCCCTGCTGGGCATCCACCACGCCGCACTGATCTGCAGCGACTACGCACGTTCAAAAGACTTCTACGTGCGCATCCTCGGCCTGCGCGTGCTGGCCGAGAACCACCGCGCCGCGCGCGATTCCTGGAAGCTGGACCTGGCCCTGCCCGACGGCGGCCAGCTGGAACTGTTCTCCTTCCCCTCGCCGCCGCCCCGTCCCAGCCGCCCGGAAGCCCAGGGCCTGCGCCACCTCGCGTTCCGGGTGACTGCACTGGAACCCTTCATCCAGCGCCTGGCCGCGCATGGTGTCGCCTGCGAACCGATCCGCGTGGACGAGTACACCGGACGCCGCTTCACCTTCTTCGCCGACCCCGACGACCTTCCGCTGGAGTTGTACGAAGTCGGTTGACGTCCCCGGGGGTCAGATCCCTTTTCCGTCGGAAAAGGGATCTGTCCCTATCGCCGCCACCGGAAACGTCATCCACGCATGGCATGGATCTGTGTCGACCAAGGTCGACACCCACCAACCGCACCAGCACCGGCAGATCGCCGGAAACTGTCGAAGGCGGGGCATTGTGGGTTTGCGGGGTGTGAGCCGCATGGATGCGGCGACCAAGCCCCCAGGGACGGGTTTACGGCGGCCCCGCAAACCCACAGTGCCCCGCCATCCCTCAGCAAGTCCGCTTTTGCTGTTGCTCCGGCTGTTGCGGCTGCCTCTGCAGGTGCAGGGCGCAGCCCTGCAAAGCCCCCCTTCCCCATACCCCGCCGAATGGGTATACAGTCGACCCATGCCGGCACCGTGCCGGAATGAACCCTGGGAGGGGACCATGCGCAACACCTTCAAGACCCTGCTGCTGGCACTGCCGCTGTGCCTGGCCGCCCTGTCGGCCCAGGCCGCCGACGGCGCCGCCGGCCGCTGGAAGACCATCGACGACAAGACCGGCAAGGTGAAGTCGATCGTCGAGATCAGCCAAGCCGCCAACGGCACCCTGACCGGCAAGGTGGTCGACATCCTGCACTCGGACAAGGGCCCGAACCCGGTCTGCGATGGATGTGAAGGCGCCAACAGGAACAAGCCGGTGAAGGGCATGACCATCCTCTGGAACCTGAAGGCCGATGGCGCCAACAAGTGGTCCGGCGGCACCATCCTCGACCCGGCCAACGGCAAGACCTACAAGTCGAAGATGGAGCTGCAGCCGGGTGGCACCAGGCTGGACGTGTCCGGCTGCATCGCCTTCATCTGCCGCGCGCAGACCTGGCAGCGCGAATAAGCGCCCCGGCCCCCGCTTCATCCCCGTGACCCGGCCCCGGCCGGGTCACGTCGTTGCGGGCATGCGATACTCTGCGGTTCCCCTCGGCTTCACCCCGCGACCATGACCCGTACCGCGCTCGTCACCACCGCCCTGCCCTACGCCAACGGCCCGCTGCATCTGGGCCACCTGGTCGGCTACATCCAGGCCGACATCTGGGTGCGTGCGCGGCGAATGAGCGGCGGCAAGGCCTGGTTCGTCTGCGCCGACGACACCCACGGCACGCCGATCATGCTGGCCGCGGAAAAGGCCGGGGTCACCCCGGAAACCTTCATCGCCAACATCCAGGCCAGCCACGAACGTGACTTCGCCGCCTTCGGCGTGGCCTTCGACCACTACGACTCGACCAACTCGGCGGCCAACAAGGCACTGACCGAGCAGTTCTACCTGAAGCTGGAAGCGGCCGGCCACATCAGCCGCCGTTCGGTCGCCCAGTTCTACGACCCGGCCAAGGGCATGTTCCTGCCCGACCGCTACGTCAAGGGCATCTGCCCGAACTGCGGCAGCCCCGACCAGTACGGCGACAACTGCGAAGTCTGCGGCGCGACCTATGCACCGACCGACCTGAAGGAGCCGCGTTCGGTCATCTCCGGCGCCACGCCGGAAATGCGCGATTCGGAGCACTTCTTCTTCGAGGTGGGCCACTTCGATGCATTCCTGCGCGAATGGCTGGCCGGCGATGTCGCCCTGCCGGGCGTGAAGGCCAAGCTGGGTGAGTGGCTCAACGCCGAAGGTGGCCTGCGCGCGTGGGACATCTCGCGCGATGCGCCGTACTTCGGTTTCCAGATTCCCGGCCAGCCGGGCAAGTACTTCTATGTCTGGCTGGATGCGCCGATCGGCTACCTGTCCAGCTTCCAGACCCTGTGCGGCAAGCTCGGCGAAGACTTCGAAGCGCACCTGCGCGCCGGCACCGCCACCGAACTGCACCACTTCATCGGCAAGGACATCGTCAACTTCCACGGCCTGTTCTGGCCGGCGGTGCTGCACGGTACCGGCCACCGCGCGCCGACCCGCCTGCACGTCAACGGCTACCTGACCGTGGACGGTGCCAAGATGAGCAAATCGCGCGGCACCTTCGTGATGGCGCGTACCTTCCTCGATGCCGGCCTGGAGCCGGAAGCGCTGCGCTACTACTACGCCGCCAAGTCCGGCGGTGGCGTCGACGATCTTGACCTGAACCTGGGTGATTTCATCGCCCGCGTCAACGCCGACCTGGTCGGCAAGTTCGTCAACCTGGCCAGCCGCTGCGCCGGCTTCATCAGCAAGCGCTTCGACGGCCAGCTGGCCGCGCAGCTGCCCGACGCGGCGCAGTACCAGCGCTTCGTCGACGGCCTGGCGCCGATCCGCGAAGCCTACGAGCGCAACGACCCGGCTGCGGCGATCCGCCTGACCATGACCCTGGCCGACGAAGCCAACCGCTACATCGACGACGTCAAGCCGTGGGTCATCGCCAAGCAGGAAGGCGCCGACGCGCAGCTGCAGGCCGTGTGCAGCCAGGGCCTGAACCTGTTCCGCGTGCTGGTCACCGCACTGAAGCCGGTGCTGCCGGCCACCGCCGCGCAGGCCGAGGCCTTCCTGGCCGCGCCGGTCAATGACTGGACCGAACTGGCACAGCCGCTGCTGGGCCACCGCATCACCGACTACACCCCGCTGTTCACCCGTATCGACCCGAAGAAGATTGACGCCATGATCGACGCCTCCAAGGACACCCTGCAGCCGGCCGCCGCTGCCGCCCCCGCCGCCAGGACCGACGCCGCCAAGCCGGCCACACCGGCCCCGGCCAAGGACGACGCGAAGAGCGCCGATGCTCCGGCCTATATCGGCATCGACGATTTCGCCAAGCTCGACCTGCGCATCGGCAAGGTGCTGGTGTGCGAGTTCGTGGAAGGTTCGGACAAGCTGCTGCGCTTCGAACTGGATGCCGGCGAACTGGGCAAGCGCCAGATCTTCTCCGGCATCCGTGGCAGCTACGGCGAGCCGGAAGCCCTGGTCGGTCGCAGCGTGGTGTTCATCGCCAACCTGGCCCCGCGCAAGATGCGCTTCGGCCTGAGCGAAGGCATGATCCTGTCGGCCGGTTTCGACGGCGGCGCGCTGGCGCTGCTGGACGCCGACAGCGGCGCGCAGCCGGGCATGCCGGTCCGCTGATGCCTGCAGCGGGCGCGGCCACCGCCGCGCCTGCCGGCAGCATCGGCCAGCGGAGGCAACGCGATGGGAAGCAATGGAATGGAACTGGCGCTGTTCGACTTCGACCACACCGTGACCACCTGCGATACCTATGGCCGTTTCCTGCGCCGCGTGGCCACCGCCGAACAGCTGGCGCAGGCGTGGTGGAAGGTCGGCCCGTGGCTGGCCGCATACAAGCTGAAACTGATCTCGGCCGAACGCATCCGTGCACGCGTCACCCGCCTGACCTTCAGCAACCGCCACAGCGATGACATCGCCACGCTGGCCGCAGGCTTCTCGCGTGAGTTCCTGCCCGAGGTGGTGCGCCCGGAAATGCTGGAGCAGATCCGCTGGCACAGGGAACAGCAGCATACCGTGGTGATCGTGTCCGGCTCGCTCGACCTGTACCTGCGGCCATGGTGCGAGCAGCTGGGCCTGCAGCTGATCTGCAACCGGCTGGAAAGCCAGGACGGCCGCCTGACCGGTCGCTATGCCGGTGGCGACTGCGGCCCGCGCAAGGTCGAGCACATCCGTCGCCAGTTCGATCTGTCCCGCTACGTGCGCATCCATGCCTACGGTGACAGTTCCGAAGACAAGCCGATGCTGGCGCTGGCCCACGAGCGCTGGTTCCGTGGCAAACCCCTGAAGTAACCCCGACGCGCAGCCTTCGCCACGCATGAGCCTGATCCCGCCCCTGACCGAACGCCTCGACCGCCTGCTGCCGCAGACCCAATGCGGGCAGTGCGGCTACGACGGCTGCCGCCCATATGCGCAGGCGATGGCGCGCGGCGAGGTGGGCGTGGACCGCTGCCCGCCGGGCGGCGATGCCGGCGCGCGCGCGCTGGCGCAGGTACTGGGCGTGCCTGCCATTCCGTTTGATCGTTCGCGTGGCGAACACAAGGTGCCGCAGGTGGCGCTGATCGTGGAAGCCGACTGCATCGGCTGCACCAAGTGCATCCAGGCCTGCCCGGTGGACGCCATCGTCGGCGGCGCCAAGTACATGCACACGGTCATCGCCGATCTGTGCACCGGTTGCGAACTGTGCATTCCGCCGTGCCCGGTGGACTGCATCGAGTTGCTGCCCCTGTAACAGGGGTCGGATCCCTTTCCGCGGGAAAGGGATCCGACCCTATCCCGCAGTTATGGCACGGCCGCCGTCACCACGATCTCGACCTTCCACTCGGCGTGGGCCAGCTTGGCTTCGAAGGTTGCGCGGGCCGGGGTCGCGCCCTCGACCACCCACTCGTCCCACGCCTTGTTCATGCCGTCGAAGTCGGCGATATCGGCCAGGAACACTTCCGCGCGCAGCACGTGCTGGCGATCACTGGCGACCAGTGCCAGCAGCTTGTCGATCTCCGCCAGCACCTGCCGGGTCTGCCCGGTGATGTCCTGGCTGGTGTCTTCCGGAATCTGGCCGGAGAGGTAGGCGACCTTGTTGTACACGGTCATTTCGGACATGCGCGGTCCGACGTCGTAACGCTCCATCATGGGCGTGGCTCCTGCGGGTGATCAGGCCTGCATTGTCCTCCAATCCGGTCGACGGTGGGTGCACGGGCACCTTCCGCGACACGTCACTACCGGGCTCCGACGGTCCCACTGGTCAAATGACGATGACAGGCGCACGATGCGCCACGCCCGCGTTGACACCGCCCTCGCCCCTCCTGCCGCACCCTTGCGCCGATGACCGTCCCCGTCGATTCCACCACTGCCCCTTCCACGCCAGCCTGGAAGCGGGTTGCCACCATCGTCATCCCGCTGCTGATCCTCGCCCTGGCCCTGCACGGCCTGGCCAACGAGTTCGACGAGCACGGCTACCGGGCCATCCGCCAGGCGTTCCGCCAGCTCAGTGGCATGCAGATCGCGCTCACCGTGGTACTCGGCCTGGCCAGTTACGCCTGCCTGATCGGCTTCGATGCCATCGGCCTGCGTCGCAGCGGCATCCGCGTGCACCCTGCGCGAGTCGGCATCACCGCGTTCCTTGCGCACACGCTGGGCCAGACCGTGGGCTTTGCCGCGTTGACCGGCGGCGCGGTGCGCCTGCGTGGCTACCGCAGCGCCGGCCTGGACCTGGCGCAGATCGGCCAGGTGGTGCTGATGAGCACGCTCGGCTTCGTGTTCGGGGCATGGCTGCTGATCAGCGTGGCACTGTGCATGGAACCTGCAGCGGCAGCGTTGGCATTGCCATTGAATCCCGATGCCGTGCGCATCGTCGGCATCGTCGCCCTGCTCGCATATCTCGGCACCGTGCTGCTGGTCGGCCGCGATGGACGGCAGTTCAGCGTGTTCGGCCATGCGTTGTGGCTGCCCGACCGCCGCACCATGATCGGCGTCACCGTGCTGAGCGTGATCGAACTGGTGCTGGCCAGTGCCGCGTTCTACGTGCTGCTGCCGGACTCCACGCCGACCGGACTGCCCGGCTTCGTCGGCCTGTACCTGGTGGCCGTGCTGGCCGGCCTGGTCTCGACCGTGCCCGCCGGCCTTGGCGTGTTCGAGTGGAGCCTGCTGAAGCTGTTACCGCAGGTGGCACCGGCGGCGGTGCTGGCAGCGGCGCTGATCTACCGCGTCACCTACTACGTGCTGCCGCTGGTGCTGGCCACCCTGCTCGCGCTCGCGCCCGCCCTGCGCCAACCGCTGCAGGCCAGCGCCGGGGCAACCCGTGCGGGCTGGAACGCGCTGCGCCCGTGGCTGCCGCAGATCATCGCGCTGGCGGTGTTCAGCATCGGCGCCGCACTGGTCATCGACGGCACGCTGCCGACGCCACGCCGTCACCTGGTCAATGCCTCGCTGCCGATCCTGGAGACCTCGCACCTGATCGGCAGCCTCAGCGGCGTCGCACTGCTGCTGATCGGCCAGGGCCTGGCCCGGCGCAGCCACGCCGCGTGGGTGCTGGCGATGGCGGTGTGCATGATCACCCCGCTGCCGCTGTGGCTGCGGGGTGGCCAACTGTTGATCGCCGTCTCGGCAGTGCTGGTTGCGATGGCACTGTGGGCCGCACGTCGCGAGTTCTACCGTCAGGGCGCGCTGCTGGACGAAGCCTGGTCATGGCCGTGGCTGCGCAACCTCGGCCTGGTGCTGGTCGCGGTCACCTGGCTGCTGTTCTTCACCTACAGCCATGTCGAGTACCAGAACGAGCTGTGGTGGCAGTTTGCGATATCCGGCAACGCACCACGCGCGCTGCGCGCGTTGCTGGTCGTGGCGATCGCGCTGGTGATGTTCGGCCTGGCGCGGCTGCTGCACAGCACGCGCAGCCCGCTGCCAGCCGCCGACGAGGCCACGCTGCAATCACTGGCGCCGGTACTGGCCGGTGCCACCGATACCCAGGCCTGCCTGGTGCTGACCGCCGACAAGGCGGTGCTGCGCGACGAGGCGAAACAGGGCTTCGTGATGATGCAGCGCTACGGCGGTTCGCTGATCGCGATGGGCGATCCCGTCGGCCCGCCGGAGGTCGCCCGCGCATTGATCTGGCGCTTCCGCGAGGAAGCCGACCGGCTCGGCCTGCGCCCGGTGTTCTACCAGGTCGGCGAGTCCTACTGGCAGACCTACCTCGACCTGGGCCTGGGCCTGGTCAAGCTGGGCGAAGAAGCGATGGTGCCGCTGCACGATTTCGGCCTGGAAGGCCGCGAACGTGCGGACCTGCGCCAGGCCTGGAACCGCGGCAAGCGCGGCGGCCTGTCCTTCCGTGTGGCACCGGTGGAGGAAATTCCCAGCCTGCTGCCGCGCCTGCACGCGATCTCCAACGCGTGGCTGGAAGACAAGGCCGGCGACGAAAAGGGCTTTTCGCTGGGCAGCTACGACCCGGATTACCTGGTGCGGTTCCCGGTGGCACTGGTCGAGGCCGAAGGCCAGATCGTGGCGTTCGCCAACCTGTGGCAGGCGCCGGCCGGTGCCGAGCTGTCGGTGGACCTGATGCGCCACGTCAACGAGGCGCCGAAGGGCACGATGGACTTCCTCTTCATCGAGCTGTTCCTGTGGGGCCGCGCGCAGGGCTATGCACGCTTCTCGCTGGGCATGGCGCCACTGTCCGGGCTGGCACAGCATCGCCTGGCCGGCCGCTGGAACCGCCTGGCCGGCCTGCTGGCGCGGCATGGCGAACGCTTCTACGGCTTCAGTGGCCTGCGCCGCTTCAAGTCGAAGTTCGACCCGCAGTGGCGGCCACGCTATCTCGCTGCGCCGGGTGGCATGCACCTGCCGGCCGCACTGCTGGATGCCACGCGCCTGATCTCGCTGGACCCGCGGCGCAACTGACGCCCCGTACCACCAGGCATACCCGGCGCCACCTGCCGCCCGGTAGGTGTCGACCTTGGTCGACACGCTCATCCCCAAGGCGCCCTCAGCCCCAGCGCCGACCAAGGTCGGCGTCTACCAAGCGCTACATACCGCCCTTGAGGATCACCTCGGCCAGCCGATCATAGTCACCACCGAAATGGTGGTCACCCGGCAGCTTCACCTTCTTCACACCGTCATTGGCCGGCAGGTCCGGGCACAGTGCGTCCTCATCCTTGTCGCCGTACACGCACAGCGTTTTCTCCGCCGGCAGTCTGGCCACTTCCGGCGCGATCGGCAGGCCGTCGCCGCCGCCGCCCAGCCAGTTGCTGACGTGGAACTCGAAGTCGGCCTTCTTGCCTACCGACAGCAGCACGATGCGATCCAGCGCTGCACGGGTATCGGCATCGAGCTGGTTGATGGTCGCCGGCAGCACGTCGGCCCCCTGCGAGAAACCGATCAGCATCACCTTGTCGCGGTGCCACTGCTGGCGGTAGTGATCGATGATCTTCTGCAGGTCAGCAGCGAAGCCCTTCGGCGTGCGCTCGCTCCAGAAGTAGCGCAGCGAGTCGATGCCGACCACGGCCACGCCGTGCTCGTTGAGCGACGACGCCACGTCCTTGTCCAGGCCGGCCCAGCCACCATCACCGGAGACGAACACGGCCAGCGTGTCGCCGTTGCCGGTCGACGGTACTTCCACCACCGGCAGGCCCTTCAGCGCGGCCGGCGGCGGTGCCAGGCTGACGCCTGCCTGCGCACCCATCACCCGCGCTGCAGCCACCAGGCCCGGTGAGGCATCACCACGCGCCGTGCGCTTGAACTCGCGCGCCATCGCCACCTGCTGCACGAAACCGCTGGCCTCGCCCGCCTTGCAGCCGTGATCACCGGCTGCACTCAACCACGGGAAGTTCAGTTCGGCGGGTTGCAGCGTGTTGCGCTTCACGCCATCGCCGCAGACCATGCGCTCGTGGTTGTGGTCCGGGCAGAAACCAGTGGTGAGCAGGCCGGCGAACACCTGCGTATCGGCCTGCGCAGCCAGCGCATAGGCCATTTCAGCGCCTTCGCCATCGCCGCCGACCAGCGGCAGGTGGTACCCGGGCAGATGCAGCGAGGCCTGCAGCCAGCGCGAGAAATTCTCGACATCGCCGGAACCGAACGAACAGGTCGGGTTGCCTTCGCGCTTGAGCACGCCGCGCAGGTGCGCGATGTCCACGGCGGCGACCATCGCACCGTCGGCACGCAGGGCCTCGATCGGCAGACGGCTGGTATCGCCACCGGGAGTCGGTTCGTGGAACCAGATCACCACCCGCTGCGGGGTACCGGCCGGCATATGCACCGGAATCTGTTCGAACCGCCCGTGGCTGAACTGCTGCACGGTCGCTGCCGCGGTTGCCGGCAGTGCGGCCAGCGCCAGCACCACGCCCATTACCCTGCCCAGCCCTGCACGCTTCATATCGCAGCCCCGATGGAATGCGCACACGATACGCTGCCTCCACGTGCACGGCACGTACCGGTGCAGGCCGTTGGGGTTTCAGCAGGCTGCGGCGCGACGACTGCGCCGATACAGCGCCAGCGCCAGATACAGCAGCCAGCCCACGATCACCACGATCACCACTTTCTGCCCCAGCCCGCGCGGCGGCCCGCCACGCCACAGCACGTGCAGCCACAGCAGCACGAAGGCCAGCCAGGCCCAGCCCCAGAGCAGGCCGGCGGCGGATTGCCAGCCCGGTTCGCGGCGCAGGTACCAGGCCTGCAGCAGCATGCCGACGCTGGCACACAGGAACGCAGTGTTGGCCGCCAACCCGTGGATGAACGGTGCCAGCAGCGGGGTTCCTTCGGGCAGCCAGCTGTCACCGATGGCGACCGTGGCCAGGCCCAGCGCCGAGACCGTGAACAGCAGCGGCGCCGCCGCGCTGCGCCGCGGGCCGATGCTGCCGCGATAAAGGGCGATGCCGAGCAGGGTGATCGCCAGTGCCAGCAGGCAGTACGCCGCACGCAACGCCAGCCCCCACGGCCCGTGCAGGTAGAGGCTGAGCGTGGCCCGCACCCAGTCCAGGTCGGTGCGTGCGAACTGGGTCCACAGCGCGGTAACCAGGAACAGAACCAGGGCGGCCAGCGCCAGCAGCGCCGCCGGACGCGCGCGGCTCATGCGGAGGCCTCCGGGTGCCGCGCCTGCCATTCGGCCAACGCCTTGCGATAGCGCTGCAGTTCGTCGGCATACAGGTCCAGCACGCACAGCGGGCAACCGCTGCCACAGCATTCGTTGGGACCGGGCTCTTCCGGCGGCAGCGGACGGGGATCGGGATCAGGGACGGACACGGTTGGAAGCGGCAATCGGTGGAAACGGGCCCCAGTGTAGCGGGCTGGCTCAGCGACCCAGCTGCCGCCGCAGGTTGTCGCGCGCGGCCGCGTCGAGGCGCTGGTGGAAGAACTCGCTGAGGAAGATGCGCGGTGCGCGCAGCAGGCCCTGCAGGAAACGGCGGCGGCCAGCGCGATACAGGAAGCCCGGCACCACGCCCTTGTACTCTTCGGCCACGCCCCGGTCATAGGCGGTGAACACCGGTTCCGGCGCGGCCAGGATCGCCATGTCGCAGTCCAGGAACAGCGCGGCCTCGGCATCGACATCGTCCGGGCCGAGCGCGCCATGGCGGGCGGTCAGCAGGATCAGCTGCTCGACCCGGGCGGCATCGACAGCGGCGAGTTCCGGCGCCTGCGTGATCGCCTGCAGGGCCATCTGCGCCGAACGTGCTTCGTTGTCCTTTCGCCCCGCCACGTAGATCGCATCGTGGTAGAGCACGGCCAGGTAGACCTCGGCCGGCTGCTGCCAGCCGGGGCCGTCGGCAACCTCCTGGCAGTGCTGCAGCACCGCGCGCACGTGGCCGAAGTGATGGTAGGCGCGTGGTGGCGTTGCATAGCTGTCCTGCAGCGCCTGCCACTGCGCCGGAGCGAGCGTCAGCGGGGAAAAGTCCATGCCCGGATCATCCCGCCTGCGCGGTTGACGGGCAAGCTGTCGCTTTTTTCACCACGTCCTCACAACGCCCTTCGCACTAGGCCGCAACGCGGTTGTCCACAGCTTTCCCGAGCGCTGGTCCACACCGGTTGTGGATGAACGTGCGGACCGACCAACGGTCGCTGCAGCGGTGCGCGCACAGGTCTACACTCGCCTCAGGCGGGAGCGCCCGCCGCTGCCGGGAGCCGTCATGTACCGTCCTGCCGCCCGATTCGTTCTGCTCGCACTGGCCGCATTGGCAGCACCGTCCGCGATCGCACAGGATCATCCGGGAACGGCCGCGCCGCTGGCCGTTGCCAGCACCGCCACTCCGGCGATACCGACGCCGCAGCAGGTGTTCGCGATTCCACCGGCGATGCGCGACATGCTGCGCACGCAGGTGATCAATCACGGTTACTCCCGCGAGCAGCGCCTGCAGGCGCTGGTGGAGATGATCTTCGACCGCCACGGCCTGGACCTGCAGTACGACGCCGATGCGACCTTCACCGTCAGCGAGATCTGGCAGCAGCGGCGCGCCAACTGCCTGGCCTTTACCCTGATGTTCGTCGCGCTGGCACGCGAAGCCGGCATCCAGGCACGCGTGCAGGAAGTCGGCCAGGTCGTGTCGTGGTACCAGGACCAGGCCCAGGGCCTGGTCTACAGCGTCGGCCACGTCAATGCCGGGGTCGGCTTCGCCGGCCGCTTCGCCACCGTCGATCTGGATCGCAACGTGCTGTACGACCGCCGCGGGCCGCTGCCGATCAGCCAGGCACGGGCATTGGCACACTTCTACAACAACCGCGGCGCCGAACGCATGGCCAGCGGCGATCTGGTGGGTGCACGCACCTTCTTCAATGCCGCGCTGGCACAGGACAACAGCTTCGCCGCCACCTGGAACAACCTGGGCGTGCTGGAAAACCGTACGGGCGATACCGCCGCCGCGCGCCGGGCATTGGAAACGGCGCTGCGACTGGACGGCCGCCAGGACGCTGCACTGACCAACGCCAGCGCGCTGTACCGGAAGCTGGGCATGGTCATGCAGGCGCAGGCGCTGGAGCAGCGCCTGCAGTCGGTGCAGCGCGAGGATCCGTTCGCGCAGTACATGCTCGGCGCCGAGGCCGAACGCGCCGGCCGACTGGATCAGGCGATCCGCTATTACCGGCAGGCCGTGCGCCTGTACGACACCGCACACCAGTTCCACTTCGGGCTGGCGCGGGCCTATTTCCTGGCCGGCCAGCTCAGGCGCGCCGATCGTGAACTGCTGCGCGCGCAGGCGCTGGGCGGTGCCCCGCAGCAGGCGCGCTACCAGGCCAAGCTGGACAGCCTGGCCCGCTGGCGCGCACAGCAGCAGGCCAGGCGCTGAAGGCCGGTCAGGCCTTCTTGAGGAAGCAGGTCTTCAGGACCAGGCCCTTTATCTTGTCCGAGTTGCCTTCGATGTGCTCGGCATCGTCCTCGACCAGGCGGATGTTGCGGATCACGGTGCCCTGCTTGAGCGGGATCGAGGAACCCTTCACCTTCAGGTCCTTGATCACGGTGACGGTGTCACCGGCCTGCAGGGTATTGCCGTTGCTGTCACGCACGACCAGGGTCGAACCGGCACTTTCCTCGGCGGTCCATTCGAAGCCGCAGTCGGCGCAGATCCACAGCGCGCCATCGGCATAGGTGTTTTCCAGGGTGCACTGCGGGCAGGCGGGGGCAGAAGACATCAGCAAGTACCTCAAAGTGAATCAACAGCCGCCATTGTAACCGCCCGGCTCGCCTGCCCTTTTCCGGGCGGCGCCCGGCTCCCGGCTTGACCCGATCCGGCCTCCCGATACGGAATGGGAGGCCGCAGGAACTTGCAGTCGGCGGCGAACTGCAGCAGAGTGCGCGGCCCCTGATCGCCCCCGGAACTCCCCATGCGCCTCGGCATCGACTTCGGTACCAGCAACTCCGCCGCCGCCATCGTGCATGAGGGAACACTGCTGCCGATCCGCTTCGGCGACGCCGAGCAGTTCCGCACCAGTGTGTACTTCCCCGGCGTGGTGCCCGACCCGGACGACTTCCAGCTCGACGACGGCCAGGAACACCAGCTGCAGCAGATGATCGACAGCGCCGCGCGCGCGGCGCGCGCCGCCGGCCAGGAACGCACGCCGCAGGCGCTGCGCCGCGAAGCCCTGCGCGCGCTGCGCCGGGAATGGATGGAAGCCCGCGCCGGCAAGGAACGCAGCGCCAACGACCTGCTGCAGAACGCGGTCTACGGCGACGAAGCGCTGGAAGCCTATTTCGAGGAACACGAAGGCAACCTGGTGCAGAGCCCGAAGTCGATGCTCGGCTACAACCTGCACCCGCGCGCGAAGCAGACCATCACCGGCATCGCCGCGCACATCCTCGAACACATCCGCCTGACCGCCAGTGCCCAGCTCGGCCGGCCGCTGCGCGCCGCCCTGCTCGGGCGCCCGGTGCAGTTCCGCAGTTCGATCGGCGCAGCCGGCAACGACCAGGCGCTGGACATCCTGCGTGAAGCGGCCACCCAGGCCGGCTTCGACCAGGTTGATTTCCTCGAGGAGCCAGCCGCGGCGGCCATGCATTACCACGCCGAAAGCCGCGAGCGGCACCAGGCGGTGATCGTCGATATCGGCGGCGGCACCACCGACATCGCCCATGCCGAAGTCGGCGGCGACGACGCCCCGCGCATCCACCGCGCCTGGGGTATCGCCCGCGGCGGTACCGACATCGACCTGGCGCTGAGCCTGTCCAGCTACATGCCGCTGTTCGGCCGCGGCATCACCCGCGTGCCGGCCCACCACTACGTGGAAGCGGCCACCGTGCAGGACATGACCCGCCAGCGCGACTTCCGCCTGCACAAGTACGACCATGTCGACGCGCCCTGGGGCGAGCGCCTGCAGGCCCTGCAGGACACCGGCAACACCGCCCGCCTGTACCGTGACGTGGAACGCGCCAAGATCGCCCTCAGCGCTGCCAGCGAGCACCGCAGCACGCTGGACTACATCGCCCGCGACCTGCATGCCGACAGCAGCGCCGACGGCCTGGCCGCCGCCGCCCATGGCTACCTGGAGCAGATCCGCGAGCTGCTGGCCCAGGTCCGCAGCGACATCGGCGGCGACCCGGATGCCGTGTTCCTGACCGGTGGCATGTCCCGCGCCGGCTACCTGCGCCAGGCGGTGGCGGCCGCCTTCCCGGGCGCCCGCATGGTCCACGGCGAGCCCTCGCTGGGCGTGGTCCAGGGCCTTGCGCTGGCGGCAGCCAGCCAGGATTAACAAAACGTTACGCGGTCTAAGTTACTCTTGGTCGGCTAGAACCCTGCTGCCCCTTCCACCGGCCATGCCGGTGTGTGTCCACGGTGCAGCCTGGCCCGCCCAGCGGGCCTAGCGGCCATGCCTTCCTGGCTCGTTCATGGTCCGCGCAGCACCTGAGCCGCCATTGAGACCCGCTTTGGGCACCCGCCAGGCCCCTGAGGCCTTACAACCTGACGCAGCACCTGCACCCATCGACTGCCGCCGTTGTGACGCGGTCTGTTGCCGGTTGCCCGTGCTGCTGCAGCCCGGCGACCACGTGCCCGGCCAGTTCCTGTCACGCGACACCCACGGCCGTGCCGTGATGGCGCGCAACGAGGAAGGCTGGTGCGCGGCGATCGATCCCTATCACCTGCGCTGCACGATCTATTCGCAGCGCCCGGCGATCTGCCGCCAGTTCTCGATGGGCGGCGATGACTGCCGCCGCGAGCGGCAGGACTACCTGCGCCAGGCCGATGCCTGGGCGCTTTCCTCCCCTTCCACCTGACAGGAGCAACCATGCCCCGCAAGGCAAAGACCCCCGCGAAGGCCAGCAACAGCATCCGCAGCGAACGCAAGGGCGCGGCCGCCAGCACCGTGGTCAGCAGCGATTCGATCGCTTCGGACCTGGCAGCGTTCCGCAAGGCCGGTGGCAAGATCGAAGTCCTCGGCACTACCTGGGCGCTGAAGAAAGCCAGCTGACCCAGCTCCGACCGCGGCGGCGCTGCCGCCGCGGCCTGCCGGACCGCGCTCAGCGATCCAGGCGTACCCGCACACTGCCCGAATGCGACTGGATGCGGATGTCACCGTCGCCATTGCCGAGCCGAGTATCGAGATGGCTGCCGGGGCCGTAGCGCGGCCGTTCCACCTGGCCGGCGTCGCTGTTGATCGACCCGCTGAAGCTGTTCACCGACAGCTGCGCCGAAACCGTGCGTGGCAGGCGCAGGTTGACCGACGCGCTCACCGATTCGACATTGATACGGCCCCCCGGCGCCAGCCCGGCCGCCGACAGGTCGATGCTGCCCGACACGGTTTCCACCGCCAGCCGCTGCACCCGCCCGGCATCGACCTCGACCCGGCCGGATACCGTCTGTGCACCGATGTCACCGGACACGCCGCCGCCGGCTTCGATGCGGCCACTGACCGTGTTCACGTCCAGCTTCGGCGTCTGCAGGCGCGCGATGACACCGCCGCTGACCGTATTGAGCTTGCTGTCGCCGCTGCGACCGGAGGCGCTCAGGCTGCCGCTGACCGTGTCGGCCTGCAGGCGGCGCACATCGATGCCGCTGATGTCCTGGCTGGCACTGACCGTACTCAGCAGCAGTTCCACCGAGCGCGGCACGTTCAGCACCAGCGTCGCGCCGCCGTTGTTGTTGCGACGCGGATACTCGATCTCCCAGCGCACGCGGTTGGCACTCTTCTCCTGGCGCAGCTGCAGGCCATCGCTTAGCGTACCGGTGAGCTGCACGTCGTTGCGGTCCCAGCCACGCACGCTCACTTTGCCGGCCACGTTGCTCAGTTCGATGCGGCCGCCGGCGGCCAGGTTGTGGCGCTCGTCGATCCGTGTGTCAGCCAGGGCCACCGCGGGCAGCAGCAACAGCGCGGCGCAGCAGGTCAACAGGGTTCGTGTCATCGGGGGTCTCCTCAGGTCGTCAGGCCGGACTCGGCGGCATAGGCCGCCTGCCGGGTCAATTCCAGCCGCAACGCATAGGTGCGCTTGAGCTGGCCAAGCAGATGCGGCGCGCGTGGATCCTGCGCCAGCGCGGCCCGGATCTGTGCCGCGCTTTCATCGAGTTCGTGCAGCGCCGGCTGCCATTCCGGCGCCCGGCCTGCGGGCAACGAGGCCACTGCCTGCTGGTACTGCTCGGTCATCGCCGCGGCCTGCAGTTGCAGGGTAGACGGCACCGGCGCGTCCGGTTGCGCATGGCGCCACGGCGCCACCGCGTAGAGCGCCAGGCTTGCGGCCAGTGCGGCCCCCACCGGCAACCACCAGCGCCGGCGCGAACGCCCCGGCAGCACCACCACGTTGCCGGTCGGCGCAGGCGCCGCCTGTGGTTCACGCGGCGGCAGCTGCGCCGACAACCGCGCCCAGCCATCGGCGGGCAGGCCGCGTTCGGAAGGCAGCGCGCGCAGTCGGGCCACCAGATCGTGGTCGGAATCGTGTTCGTGTGTACTCATGTCATGTCTCCCAGCCGTGCGCGCAACAGGCCGCGCGCACGATGCAACTGTGCCTTGGAGCTGCCGACGGCCATCTGCAGCTGCGCGGCGATCTCCTGGTGTTTCCAGCCCTCGATGTCATGCAGCACCAGTACCGCGCGCGCCCTCGGCGGCAGCGTCGCCAGCGCGCGCTCCAGGTCGCGCTCGGTACCGGCGCAGCGGTCGTGTACGGCCAGTTCCTGCAGTCCTCCGTCCACATCATCAAGACTGTCGTGGTCCTGCCCGGCGGCGCGCCCACGCAGTTCCATCAGCGCAGCGTTGACGCCCAGGCGATGCAGCCAGGTCGACAGGCTGCTCTCGAAACGGAACCCCGGCAGCGCCTTCCACGCCTGCAGGAAGGCTTCCTGCAAGGCGTCTTCGGCACGCGCCTGCTGGCCCCCGCACAGCCGCCACAGCACGGCGAACACGCGCGGTGCATGCCGCCGGTACAGCAGTTCATAGGCCGAGGTATCGCCGGCGGCGGCCGCCCGCACCAGGGCGGGTTCATCGACGGCGTCGTGGGCGGCAGGCGGCGCGGGCATGGTGGTGTCGAGCATATCGCTTGGATGCGGCGGCCCGGGAAAAGGTTTAGAGCCGGACGACGATCACTGCCGTGCAACCTTTTCGACACCTGCTGCATCCATGGAAGGTCCTTCGCGAAATTGCCGTCCAGGAGTCCTGCCATGTCCAGCCCAACCTGCGCCGCCCTGCTGGTGATCGCCGCCTGCGTCGTGCTGCAGGCACTGGGCCTGTCGCTGCAGCTGCACCCCGGTAACGGCCGTGCCTGCCTGCAACAGCACCGCCAGGCGCTGGTGTGCCTGGCCTGGGCCCCGGCGGTCGAATCCCCGGCACGCGCCGGGTAACATCGAAGGTCGTTATTGCCACCTGTTGTCGCCCCATGATGTTGTCGCTGAAGGATCACCTGCCGCCCTGGACCCACCCGTGGTTGAACTACGCCGGCGTCGCCCTGCAGATCGTAGGGGTGCTTCTGGTCGCGTGGCTCCTGCGCGTGCTCGCCCGGCGCCTGATCCGCCGCTTCGCCGAGCACTACACGTTGCCGCCCGAGATGGTGATGGGCGCGCGCCGGATCACCAGTTTCGTGGTCTATTTCAGTGCCCTGCTGTACATCCTCAGCCTGCTCGGCGCGAAGCCCTCGGTGCTGTGGACCGCGTTCACCGGCTTCGCGGCCGTGGGCGCGGTGGCCTTCTTCGCGGCCTGGAGCGTGCTGTCCAACATCTTCTGCACGCTGCTGATCTTCACCACCCGCCCGTTCCGCCTGCACGACTACATCGAGGTGCTGGAGAACGGCGAGAAGCCGGGCCTGAAGGGCCGGGTGATCGACGTGAACCTGATCTACACCACGCTGCAGGAGACCGGCGAGGGCCACGAGGGCACGGTGCTGCAGCTGCCGAACAACCTGTTCTTCCAGCGCACGGTACGGCGCTGGCGTGACCCGGCGCAGGCCCCCGGCGGCATCCAGGGCGACGGTTGAGGGTGGAGTTTTCGGCAGGGCTGCGCCCTGCACCTGCAGAGGCCGAAGCCGAAGCCGAAGCAAGATCAAGAGCGGCATTCCGTGGGATGGCGGGGCGGGGTGGGTCCGGTTGAGGGGGGCCAGATCAGTGAGCGCCATGGATGGCGCCTTTGATGTTGACGTTGCTTCTGCAGGTGCAGGGCGCAGCCCTGCAATAAAACACCCCTTTACCTCAGCTGGCTGTCCTTGCTGCCACGCCGGTTGTACCCGGCATGCGCCTGGTCTTCGTCGTCCCGCGCCTGCTGGCACGCAACGCACAACCGCACACCAGGCACAGCCTGGCGCCGCGCCAACGGGATCGGCGCGTCGCATTCCTCACAGTGTTCCAGACCGGGTCCCTCGCGCAGCTGGCGCCGCGCGCGGGCGATCGCGTCGTCGACGGTGGCGTCGATCTGGTCCTGGACCGCGCCGTCTCCTGCCCAACCGGTGGCCATGGCTATCCTCCGCAGGTGTGTCGCCCGATATGGGGACGATACACCCCGGCAAAAAGGAAGGCCTTCATGTAGAGCCGAGCCATGCTCGGCTGCTCTTCAGGATGCCAAACAGAACGCCGACGGATCCGATCAGGCCGATTGCGGCTTAATCCCCTCCGTCCCCTTTTTGCTTACCAGACCAGGTCGTCGGGCACCTGGAACTGCGCGTAATAGGCGTCGTCTTCTGCGTTGCCGGTGGAGATCTCGGCGGTCGAGCCCGGCTGGCCGTGGTCGACGATGATTGCTTCGGGTGCGCGTTCACGCACCTTTTCGGCGGCGGCGCGGGGCAGCAACGCATAGCCCTCGCCGTGGGCGACGATGACCAGCACGCCCACCGACAGCGCCTTGCGCAGCTTGGGGTCGATCAGCAGGGTACGGATCGCCGCGCCATCGCTGAAGCGGTACTCGTCGTCGCCCTTGTGGGGTACGGCATGGGCCGTGATGATCTGCCTGGCCTGGGCCTTCTGTTCAGCCTGCCTGGCCTGGGCATTGCGTTCGGCGGCCAGTGCGCGGTCGCGCTCGACCTTCTCGGCGCGGGCACGTTCAGCCTCGCGCTGGACCTCGGCCGAGGTCGATTCGGCCTTGCCCTGGCGGGCCTTGGCCTGCTCGCGTGCGGCGGCGCTGGCCTGCGACTTCTTGGCCAGGCCGGCCTTGAGCAATTGTTCCTGCAGCGCGTTGGGCTTTGCCATGGTCGGTGCGTACCGCGTGTAATCTTGGATGCCCCATTCTACCGACGCCCCGCCGGCCCTGCATGGCAGTCCTGAAGTACCTCACCGGTTATCCCGAACCCCTGGTTGCCCAGGTCAGCGAGCTGCTGGCGCAGGGCAGGCTCGGCCCCTGGCTGCAGCAGCGCTACCCCGACCCGCACGAGGTGCGCAGCGACCGGCAGCTGTACGAGTACACCCAGGAGCTGAAGGACCGTTACCTGCGCAAGTCGGTGCCGCTCAACAAGGTCTGCTACGACAATACGCTGGAAGTGATCAAGCACGCGCTGGGCACCCACACCGCCATCTCCCGCGTGCACGGCGGCCGCCTCAAGGCCAGCCGCGAGATCCGCATCGCGACCGTGTTCCGCCAGGCACCCGCGGCGTTCCTGCGCATGATCGTGGTGCATGAGCTGGCCCACCTGAAGGAAGCCGACCACAACAAGGCCTTCTACCAGCTGTGCCAGCACATGGAGCCGGACTACCTGCAGCTGGAGTTCGATACCCGCCTGTACCTGACCGAGCTGGCCAACCGCGGCCAGCGCTGACCGGCCGCAGCAGCTACACTGCGCGCCCCCTGCCCGACCTGCCTGCCATGGAACCGATCCGTCTCGACAAACGCCTGTCCGCCCTGCTCGGCATCCCGCGCGGCGAAGCGCGGCGCTACATCGAAGGCGGCTGGGTCACGGTCAACGGCGACGTGGTGGAACAGCCGCAGCGCCCGGTCGATGACAGCGCGGTGATCGTGGTGGCCGAACAGGCCAGCGATGAAAAGGCCGAGCGGGTCAGCATGCTGCTGCACAAGCCGGCCGGTGTCGCCGCCGAAACCCTGTGTGCCCTGGTCAGCAGTGACAGCCGCAGCGAACTTGATGCCAGCGACATCCGTCCGTTGCAGCGTCACTTCCACGGCCTGCAGCTGGCCGCCTCGCTGCCGGCCAGCGACAGCGGGCTGGTGGTGGTCAGCCAGGATCCGGCCACGCTGGCCCACCTGCAGCGCAACCTGGGCCGTACCGAGCAGGAATACCTGATCGAAGTGGCCGAAGGCGGTCCCGAGCGCGGGCCGTGGCTGATGGCGCGGCTGCAGCAGGAATCGGGCGGCGCCAAGGTCAGCTGGCAGAGCGAGCAGCGCCTGCGCTTCGCCGGCAAGGGCCTGACGGCCAAGGGGCTGCGTGTGGCGGTCAGCGCCGCCGGCCTGGAGGTCACGGCCGTGCGCCGCCTGCGTATCGGACGCGTGGCGCTGGGGCCGCTGCCGCCGGGGCAGTGGCGCTACCTGGGCAGCGACGAGCGGTTCTGAGGTGTGCGGGTCAGGGCCCTTTCCCGTGGAGAGGGATCCGGGGGTCGGATCCCGTGCCGAAGGCAGGGGCTCTGACCCCCTGTCGATCCTGCAGGCATTCCTTCACGCATGGCGTGGCTCTACCATCGGGGCATGAGCCTGCCCAAGCCGCTGTGGCGACGCCTGCTGCGTGTTGCTGCGATCATCCTCGCCGTGCTGGTGCTGCTGGTCCTGTCCGGGCTGCTGCTGGCCGACCATCTCACGCCGCAGGCGCATGGCGCGCCTTCGCACGTGCTGCCGCTGCAGCCGGCACAGACCCGCATCGACCAGCAGATCGTGCCGCTGCAGGCGGCCCATCCCGGCCAGTCGGGCGTGGCCTTCCTCAGCGATGGCATGGATGCCTTCGCCGCCCGCGCGATGATCACCACCCAGGCCGGCCGCAGCCTGGACCTGCAGTACTACATCTGGCACGACGACCTGATCGGCCACCTGATGGCCAAGGCGCTGTACGACGCCGCCGAGCGCGGCGTGCGCGTGCGCATCCTGCTCGATGACATGAATGCCAAGGACAAGGACGCGCTGATGATGGCGCTCGATGCCCATCCGAACATCGAGATCCGCCTGTACAACCCGTTCCGCAACCGGACCGGCATCCTGCGCATGGTGGAGATGGTGCAGCGCTTCTTCAGCGTGAACCACCGCATGCACAACAAGAGCTGGATCGCCGATGGCCGCGTCGCGATCGTCGGTGGCCGCAACATCGGCGAGGAGTACTTCAGCGCGCGCACCGACGTGAACTTCCAGGATCTGGACCTGCTGGTCGCCGGCCCCGCCGTGGAGCAGGCCAACCGGATCTTCGACGACTACTGGAACAGCGAAACCGCCATCCCGGTATCCGCGCTTGCCTTCCATACCGACGCACAACTGCGCCTGCTGGTGCGCGAATCGGACCACGAGGCGCAGCGGGACGTGGCCCGCCCCTACCTTGCGCGCGTGGCCGAATCACGCCAGCGGCAGCGCCCGAGCCCCGAGCCGTTGCACTGGAGCGGTGCCGTGCGCATCGTGTCGGACCCGCCGATGAAGCACCGCAGGGATGATCGCGCCACCTGGCTGGTGTCGACCCTGATCAGCGAGCTGCAGGCCGCCCGGCACAGGGCCCTGTTGATCTCGCCCTACTTCGTGCCCGGCAACGAGGGCCTCGATGGCTTTTCGGCAATGGCCGGGCGGGGCGTGCAGGTGGGCGTGGTCACCAACTCGCTGGCCGCCAACGACGTCGCCGCCGTGCACGGGGGCTACATGGGCTACCGCGTGCCACTGCTGGAAGCCGGCGTCCACCTGTACGAGCTGAAGGCACAGGGTCAGTCGGGCGATGCCGGCGTGTTCGGCAGCAGCGGCGCGAGCCTGCACACCAAGGCATTCCTGATCGATGACCGCCGCGGTTTCGTCGGCTCCTTCAATCTGGACCCGCGCTCGGCCTACCTGAACACTGAAATGGGTGTGCTGTTCGACGATCCGGTGCTGGGTACACAGCTGCGGGACGAATACCTGCGCCTGGCTGACCCCAGGCACAGCTGGTGGCTGGCACTGGACGACCGCCGCCGGTTGCGCTGGCTGGAGCGCGAACCGCCCCCCCACTGGGTGGAGGCCGAGCCAGGGGCAACGGCGCGCAAGCGCTGGTTGTCGCGGGTGATCAGCTGGCTGCCGGTGGAATCGCAGCTGTAGCGCTCAGGACGCCGGAGCGGCCTCATCCTGTCCGGCCTCATCCAGCGTTTCCACGTTGCGCCCATGCAGGCGCCGCCAGATCCAGCGCAATGCATGCGGCGGTGCCGAGGGCAGCTGCTCCAGCAGGGCCAGCATGCGGCTCTGGCTGGCATGCCCATGGCGGCACAACAGGCTGGCCGCTGCGGCCGCGCTGGCCAGGCGCAGGCTGTCGGCCAACGATCCTTCCGCATCCACCGCCAAGGCCTGGTGAACCGGCTCAGGCAACTCCCATGCGGCAGCGACCCGCTGCGCCAGCGGCAACGACCACTGCTGCAACAGCTGCAGGGCCAACGCCGGCTCCACGGGCTCGCCACGGGCCTGTGCCTCCTGCAGCAGCTGGCGCATCACCAGCGCCGCACCCAGCCCCTGCACCAGGCCCAGCCACTGCGCGGCGAAGGCATCGCCGAAGGTGACCGTGCGTGCGTGGTCGGCCGCTGCACGCGATGCCAGCAGTGCGTGCTCCCAGATGATCGCGCTGAACTGCGGGAACACCTCGCATTGCACCTGCATCACCGGCTGCACCAGTACCGCACTGATGATCTGGCGCACGCCCTCGGTGCCGACCAGGGTCACCGCCCGCTGCAGGCTCTCTACCGGGCGCTCGTGGACCTTGTAGGCCGGGCTGTTGGCGATGCGCAGCAGGTTGCCGGTCAGCACCGGGTCCTGGCCGATGATCGCGGCCATCACCCGGGCCGAGGCGGCATCGTCGTTGACGGTCTGGATCAGCTGCGGCAGCAGCTGCGGCCGGCGGGGCAGCTGCCTGGCCGCCCAGTCGCGGTCCTGCAGCGCGCGCGCCACCGCCTCGCCCAGGCCTGGGTCCTGCACCGGCGTTGGCTCGCCGGCCAGCCGTGGGTACAACGCAAGCGCATGCAGCCCGCGTTGCAGGTGAGCGGCGATCTCCGGCGACGGCAGCGCCTCGCCCTGCAGGCTTGCGGCTGCGGCGGCCACCGCCTGGCGGGATGCGGCAACCAGCCGCGCCGGTGCCCCCCCGGTCGAACGTGTCAGCCAGCCGCGCAGCGATCGCCACCATGCCGCTGTCATCGCCGCCCGTCCTGTCGTTGTGATGCCCTTGCCGTCACTGACCGCCCTGCCTCTTCACGCCCATCCGGCCACCCGCCGTCGTCGCAGCATCGGCCGCACTTTCATCTTCTTTAACCTGCCGGCCGCCGACGTCGACGGCAACGGCCGGGCGAATGGACTAGAATGGCGCCGCGCGACCCGTCCCCCAGCCATGACGACGTCGCTTTTTTTGTTTTGGGACCTTACCGTTCACTGGCCGTTCGCTGCAGTTCGCCGCTGTTCGCGCCATCGGAGACGCCATGCTATTCGAAACCCTCGCCACCACCGGCCACGAACAAGTGGTGTTCTGCCACAACCACGATGCCGGCCTGAAGGCGATCATCGCCATTCACAACACCACCCTGGGCCCGGCCCTGGGCGGCGTGCGCATGCGCCCCTACGCCAGCACCGACGAGGCACTGGCCGACGTGCTGCGGCTGAGCCGGACGATGACCTACAAGAATGCGCTGGCCGGCCTCAACGTCGGTGGCGGCAAGGCGGTGATCATCGGCGACCCGAAGGTGGACAAGACCGAGGTGCTGTTCCGCGCCTTCGGCCGTTACGTCGACTCGCTGGGCGGCCGCTACATCACCGCCGAAGACGTCGGCACCGACGTCAACGACATGGAGAACATCTACCTGGAGAGCCAGTTCGTGACCGGCGTGCACCAGGTCCATGGCGGCTCCGGCGATCCGGCCCCGTTCACCGCCTACGGTGCGCTGCAGGCGCTGATGGCGGCGATGCGCTTCAAGTTCGGCCACGAGGAAGTGGGCAAGACCAGCATCGCGGTGCAGGGCCTGGGCCACATCGGCATGGAGCTGGTGAAACTGCTGCGCGACCGCGGTGCCAAGCTGTATGTCACCGACCTGGACAGCGCACTGGTTGATCGCGCGGTCAGCGATTTCGGCGCCGAAGCGGTCAAGCCCGACGAGATCCACGAAGTGAACGCCGACGTGTTCGCACCGTGCGCGCTGGAAGGCGCCATCAACGCCGACACCCTGCCGCGGATCAAGGCCAAGATCATCTGCGGTACCGCCAACAACCAGCTGTCGAGCCTGGAAATCGGCGATGAACTGCACGCGCGCGGCATCCTGTATGCGCCGGACTATGCGGTCAACGCTGGCGGCGTGATGAACGTGTCGCTGGAGATCGATGGCTACAACCGCGAACGCGCGATGCGCCTGATCCGCAGCATCTATCACAACCTCACCCGCATCTTCGAACTGTCGCAGCGCGAGAACATCGCGCCGCAGCGTGCGGCCGACCGCATCGCCGAAAGCCGCATCCTGTCGATCGGCAAGCTGAAGATGCCGCTGGGCCGCAGCACCCCGCGCCTGGGCAACCTGCGCGGCGGCTGAGCCTGCCGATGTCGCGCCGGAGCTGACGTCCCGGCGCGACCTCCCGCTCAGAACCCGGTGCTGTAGCGCAGCGCCGCCTGGCGCGCGCCCTCGCCACCGACGCGCTGGTCGAAGCCCAGGCTCAGGCGGCCATTGCGGCCCCACCACGACTCCAGCGCCACGCCGAACAGCGCACTGCCACGCGGTGCGTCCCATCCCGCCAGGGGTGCCCAGGCATCGACACCAACGAAGCTGGCCTGCCAGTCCGCATCGGCACCGTCGAGCCGTTGCTGCCACTCGGCGTGCCCGCGCAGCGTCCAGCGCCCCCAGCCGCGCTCGCCGCGGATACCGGCCAGCATCTGGCTGCGCTGCACGCGGTTGGCGTCGGCACGCAGGCCGAAGCCGAAACCACCCAGCTCATTGAAGGCATCGGTATCCACGCGCGTGGTGCTGGCACCCAGATACGGTGTCAACGACGCGCCCGCGCGGCCAAAACGATAGCCGCCTTCGACGCTGGCACTGCTGAAGCGTCCGCCGTAACGTGCGGAAACACCATAGGCACCGGCGCCCAGCAGCAACTGGCGATCCAGCGCACGGGTGAACTGGCCGCTGCCGACCTGCGCCAGCGCATAGCCCCGGCCCAGGTTCCAACCGGCGTACAACTGTGCCTGCGCCTGGCGATCACGCCCACGATCGCCGCCGAAGCTGCTGCCACCATTGCTGCGGGTCTCGCCAAAGGCCACGCCCATCAGCCCATTGCTGCCCAGCGGCAGGTCCTGGCCGGCCATCCAGCCACGGCTGTCGGCGGCATTGCCGGCAAAACTGCCCTGCCCGGCCTCACCGAGCGCGCTCTGCCAGGCCCCGCGCAAGCGCGGCGCCGCCTGCACGCGATCGAAGCGCTCGGCGATCGCACGGCGCGACATGTCGATGCTGTCGAAGGTGGCCGACTCGGCCCGCGCATGCGCCTGCCCGGACAGGCTCTGCAGGCTGGCTGCCAGGCCCTCGCTGCCACCGCCGGTCCACTGCAGCGCACCGGCCGCCGTGCCGAAGGCCGAGCCCTGCAGCGCAGGACTGCCATCGAGGGCTCTGAACGCACCTTCCAGTCGTTGCGCCGCGGACTGCGCCGAGGCCGCGAGCCCGGTCGCCGCCGCCGTCACGCTCACCTGGGTCAGGTTCAACCAGGCAGTGTTGCTGTCATAGCCATAGCTGCTCTGCAGCAGCGACAGGCCCTGCAGGCCGCTGGAGGAGGCCGGGCTGCTGAAGGTGCCGCTCAGGCCACCGGCCGCATGGACCAGGTCCTGGCGGCTGCCGTTCTGCGGCACGTAGCCGGAGACGAAGCCATGCACGCGCACGCCACCATTGATCGAGGCCGTGCCGGTCACCTGCAGCGCATTGGCACCGAGCGCGATCATCAACTGGCCACCCGCCTGCTGCGTGTAGTTGCCCTCGATGGTGCCGGTGGTGCTGCCGGTGGTCAGGAACACGCTGCTGCCGTTGACCACGTTGCCGATCACGCGCGGCGTGCCGCCATTGAACTGCAGGCCGGTCGAATCCGGGTCGGGCTGGCCGAGGATGGTCACGTTGGAACGGATGACACCGCCGTTCTGCAGCGACAGGATGCCGCGTTCGATGCGGGTGGCGCCGCTGTAGCTGTTGTTGCCTGCGAGCACCAGGGTGCCCCCGCCCTGCTTGACCAGGCCGCCGCTGCCGACGATGTCGTTGCTCCACAGCGAGCCGCTCGATGGCGCATCGACATTGGCCACTACATCACCCCAGTCGAAGCGGCCCGGGCCCTTGATCGCCCGCGAGATGTCGAGCAGGCCGTAGCCGAACACCGCATCCACGCCGGGCGCGCCGATGTCCTTGGCCGTGCCCAGCAGGGTCTGCCGCACCAGGTTGTTGTCGAAGTACGGGTAGCGCTGCCAGACCAGCGCGGCGGCGCCGGAGATCAACGGGGCGGCGAAGGACGTCCCGTAGTTCCAGTAGTAGGTGCTGCCATTGGCATCGGGATAGACCGCGCTGCCCGGCGCCGCCAGGCAATAGTGCGCCGCCTGCCCGCAGGCATTGGCGTAGCTGGCCAGCGTGCCCGGTGCATAGGGATCCACTGCGGTCGCCACCAGCCAACCGCGCTCCAGGTCGGCCGCCGGCAGCGAGCCGGCAACGCCCAGCTGGCTGGGCAGGGCGGCCAGGCTGCTCGGTTCGGTGCGCGCATCGTTGCCGGCCGCGAACACCACCAGGCCGCCATGGTTGATGACGAACGGACGGTACTCGGCCGCCACCTGCGCGGTGGTTGGCAGGTCGGTCCAGTACAGGCCGCCCCACGAGTTGTTCATCACCTTCACGTTGTAGCTGATCAGGTCCTGGTGGACCTGCGCCACGCCCAGCGGACCGCTGAAGGAATTGCCCTTGCCGCTGCCGTCATCGACCGGCGGCTTGTCGGCGATGATCCGCGCCGAAACGATCTGCGCACCGGGGGCGATGCCGCCCGGCCAGGTTCCCACCGGCGCGCCGGCGGCCAGGCTGGCTACCGCCGTGCCGTGGCCCACCACGTCGTCCACCAGCAGGTTGTTGCGCGCCGGATCGATGTAGTTGAGGTTGCCCACCACCCGCCCGTTCAATGCCGCTGCGTTGCGCTGCACGCCCGAGTCGACGATGCCGATGCGCACGCCCTGCCCGGTCAGGCCGACGGCCTGTGCGGCACGCGCATTGGTCACTGACAGGTGCGCGTCGAAGGCCGGTTCCTGCGGCTTGGCCGGAGGCGGTGCCGTCGGAGGGGGCGTCGTTGGGGGTGTGGGGGTGGTCGGAGGGGGATCGATGCGGACATTGCCGCCGCCTCCGCCGCCGCCACATGCCGTCATTGCCATCGCCAGCGCCGTTGCCAGCGCGGACCTAACCATCGTCGTGCGTTCCATCGATTCCTTCCCATGAACGTTGACCTGCCTACATCCCGGCAGGCGTGCGGTGCCGCCCAGCGGCGGCCCTCCCCGACCCTCTATACTTGGGCCGACCCCCACGCAGTCTGCCGGGAAACCGGGGCGCTTCCAACGTCCGCGGTCTCCTTTCCGAACATTGCTTACGCATCAACGAGATTGCCATGTCCAACATCGTCATCGCCGCCGCCAAGCGCACCGCCATCGGCTCCTTCCTCGGCCAGTTCAACGGCGTGCCGACCCCCACCCTCGGCGCGGCCGCCATCGCTGCCGCCCTGGAACAGTCGGGCGTACCGGCCAGCGACGTCTCCGAGGTCCTCATGGGCTGCGTGCTGCCGGCCAACCTCGGCCAGGCGCCCGCCCGCCAGGCGGCGATCGCCGCCGGCATTCCGCTGTCGACCGGCGCCACCACCCTCAACAAGGTGTGCGGCTCGGGCATGAAGACCATCATGCTCGGCCATGACCTGATCAAGGCCGGTTCGGCCAGCATCGTGGTCGCCGGTGGCATGGAATCGATGTCCAACGCCCCGCACCTGCTGCCGAACTCGCGTACCGGCAACCGCTTCGGCAACTTCCAGGCGGTCGACCACATGGCCCACGACGGCCTGGTCAACGCCTATGACGGCAAGGCCATGGGCGAATTCGCCGAATGCGCCGTGGACAAGTACCAGTTCAGCCGCGAGGAGCAGGACGCCTACGCGATCGAATCGGTCAAGCGCGCGCAGGCCGCACAGGCCAACGGTGCGTTCGCCGACGAGATCGTCGCGGTGAAGGTAGCCACCCGCAAGGGTGACGTCGAGGTCGCCACCGACGAGCAGCCGGGGCGCTCGGATATCGCCAAGATCCCGACCCTGCGCCCGGCCTTCAAGAAGGACGGCAGCGTCACCGCCGCCAGTTCCTCCAGCATCTCCGACGGCGCCGCCGCGGTGGTCCTGCTGACCGAGGAAGACGCGGCCGCCCGTGGCATCACTCCGCTGGCCCGCATCGTCGGCCACGCCACCCATTCGCAGGAACCGGAGTGGTTCACCACCGCCCCGATCGGCGCGATCCACACGCTGCTGGCCAAGACCGGCTGGTCGCTGGACCAGATCGACCTGTTCGAGATCAACGAGGCCTTTGCCGTGGTGGCAATGGCGCCGATGCGTGAGCTGGGCATCCCGCACGACAAGCTGAACGTGAATGGCGGTGCCTGCGCGCTGGGTCATCCCATCGGTGCCTCCGGTGCACGCCTGGTGGTGACCCTGGTCAACGCCCTGCGCACGCGCGGTGGCAAGCGCGGCATTGCCACCCTGTGCATCGGTGGCGGCGAAGCAACGGCAATCGCCATCGAATTGATTTAAAAAGATTTAACGATGATTTCGCAAAAATGAATGCGGGATCGCTTGACACCCAATCTTGGCTTGTCATCATGTTGTCGGCGCGCAGCATGCGCGTTGCCTAATTCTAACGACGAGGATTTACACAATGAGCATCAACAAGCTGCTGGTCGCGATGTCCCTGGCTCTGGCCCTGGCCGCCTGCTCGAAGCAGGAAGCTGCCCAGGACGCCGCTGCTTCGGCCAACGAAGCCGCCACCGAAGCCCAGGCTGCTGCCGACCAGGCCGCCGCTGCCGGCGCCCAGACCGCCGACGCTGCCCAGCAGGCTGCCAACACCGCCGCCACCGCTGCTGACGCTGCGACCGACGCTGCTGCCAACACCGCTGCTGCCGCGACCGACGCTGCTGCTGGCGAAGCCAAGGACGCTGCCAAGGCTGCCGAAGCTACCGCTGAGCAGGCCAAGGACGCTGCTGAAGAAGCCAAGAAGTAATAACTTCTTTCTTCACGCTGTTCCGGAAAAGCCGCTGGTTCGCCAGCGGCTTTTTCTTTGCGCCACTGCGACCTCGCGGCGCGGGCATCGCGACCCCGCCTTCACAACGGCATGAATAGGCTGGCGTCCCCATCCATTGCAGTACCGGAGACCGCCATGAAGATTCGCCCGATCACCACCACCCTGCTGGCCGCCTCCCTGCTGCTGGCCCTGGCCGCCTGCAAGGGCCCGGAAGCCGAACAGGCCAAGCAGGACGCGCAGCAGGCCGCTGACAGCGCCGGCGCGGCTGCCCGCGATGCCGTCGACAAGGCGGCAGAAGCTACCCGTGACGCCGCCGACAAGACCGCTGCAGCCTCCGAGCAGGCCGCCGCCGATACCCAGCAGGCGCTGGACAAGGCTGCAGACGCCACCGCCAACGCTGCCGACAAGGCCAAGGACGCCGCAACCGACGCCGCCGCACACGCCAGCGATGCGACCGCCAACGCCGCACAGAAGGTGGCCGACAAGGCCCGTGATGTCGCCAATGACGCGAAGGCGAACGCCGCCAAGGAAGAAGCCAAGCACTGAGGCGTACCGGCAGCCAGGCATGGGCCCGGCGCTACAGGAAAAGCCGCGGCACTGCCGCGGCTTTTCTGCTTTTCGCTTTGCGTTTTTTCCGTTGATTCCGTGGTGGGCGCTCCTACGGCAGCGCGCGCACCAGCATCGCCGACAGATCCACGCCCGTCGGCAGGGTCCCGAACACCAGCCCATGCTCCGCTTGCAGCCGGCTGCGCACGAACGCCTCTGCCATCGGACTTTGCGCACGCAACAGCAGCGCGGCCTGCAACAACAGCACTGTGCGCTCGCAGAACAGCCTCGCCTGCGACTCATCCGGTGGCGGTGCTGCTGCCCACCGCTGCAAAGCCGCTGCGTAGCGCGCATCACGATCGGCCACCGCCGCCAGTTCAGCGCGCAGCGCCGCCAGCGCCTCCGGTTCGCGCGCCAGCGCGCGCAGCACGTCCAGACACTGGATGTTGCCGCTTCCTTCCCAGATCGAATTCAACGGTGCCTGCCGGTACAGCCGCGGCAGCATCGATTCCTCCACATAGCCCGCGCCGCCCAGGCATTCCTGTGCTTCATTGACGAAGGCCGGCGCGCGCTTGCACAACCAGTACTTGCCCAGCGCCGTCCCCACACGCGCCAACGCGGCTTCGTTGGCATCCACGCCGGCCCGGTCCACCGCACGCGCGATGCGCATCGACAGCACTGTGGCCGCTTCCGACTCCAGTGCCAGGTCGGCCAGCACATTGGTCATCAACGGGTGCTCGACCAGCAGCTTGCCGAACGTGCGGCGATGACGTGCGTGATGCAGCGCCTGCGCCAGCGCCATGCGCATTTCCGCCGCCGCGCCCAGCATGCAGTCCAGGCGGGTCATCATCACCATGCCGATGATGGTGGCCACGCCCCGCCCCTCCTCGCCCACGCGCCACGCCTGTGCCCCGCAGAACTCGACTTCGCTGGAGGCATTGGCCCAATCGCCAAGCTTGTCCTTCAAGCGCATCAACCGGAATGCGTTGCGGTCGCCGTCGGCCAGCCGGCGCGGCATCAGCAGGCAGGTCAGTCCTCCCGGCGCCTGCGCCAGAACCAGGAAGCCATCGCACATCGGTGCGGAAAAGAACCACTTGTGACCGACCAGGCGATAGCGCTCGCCATCGATCGGTTCAGCGCGCGTGCTGTTGGCACGCACATCCGAGCCTCCCTGCTTCTCGGTCATGCCCATGCCCAGCGTGATGCCGGCCTTGTCCGCCACCGGTACATCGCGCGGGTCATAGACCGGCGCTGCGGCCTTGCGCGCCCACTCGGCCAGGTGCGGCTGCGTGTGCAGCACTGCAACTGCCGCATGGGTCATCGTCAACGGGCAACTGGTGCCAGCCTCGGCCTGGTGGTGCAGGTAGCTCAACACCGCGCGCGCGACATGCCCGCCCGGTTGCGGCTCGTGCCAGGACAACCCGGCGACCCCGTGCGATTTCGCTGTGCCCATCAACTGGTGATAGGCCGGATGGAACTCCACCGTATCGATGCGATGGCCCTGCGCATCATGCGTGCGCAGGCGCGGCCGATCGCGGTTGGCATCGAAGCCGAGCCGGTACAGTTCGTCACCCGCCAGCGCACCATAGACCGCCAGCCGCGGCGCAAAGCCGCCAGCGCCTTCGCGCTGCACCGCCTCCATCAGCGCCACGTCATCGGTCCACAACTGGCGCCCCGCGAACGACGGCGGCTGGTTCAGCACCACATGGGTTTCGTAGGGCGCATTGCTGCTGAAGCTGGGTCCACTCATCCGGTCCGTCCTGGCGGCAAGAGATCTGCGGTTCGATTGTGCCGCATCGCCTGCCAAGCCCGTGTTCAGGCCGATTCTCACCCTGTGCACGAGCGGCCGGCCACAGTGACCGCATGGCAGTCAATGACGATCTGGTGGTCCTGCGCCCCGAAGGGCTGTACTGCGCCGCCGGTGATTTCCACATCGATCCCTGGCGACCGGTCCCGCGCGCGGTCATCACCCATGGCCACGGCGATCACGCACGCCCGGGCATGGGCGAATACCACTGCAGCGACGGCAGCCTGCCGATCCTGCGCTGGCGCCTGGGCGATGTGCCGGTGCAGGCGCATGCCGAGGGCGTGCCGTTCCGCCTGGGCCGGGTGCAGGTATCGCTGCATCCCGCCGGCCATGTACTGGGGTCTTCGCAGGTGCGCATCGACGACGGGCAGCAGGTCTGGGTGGCGTCCGGCGACTACAAGCGCCAGCCTGATCCAACCTGTGCGCCGTTCGAAGTGGTGCCCTGCGATACCTTCATCACCGAGGCCACCTTTGCCCTGCCGATCTATCGTTGGCCGGACACGCCCACCGTCGCTGCGGAGATCGTGGCGTGGCGACGCGAATGCGAACAGCGCGGCGAAGCTGCCATCCTGCTGTGCTATGCACTGGGCAAGGCGCAGCGGGTACTGGCCGAACTGCTGCCGCTGGACGATCGCCCGGCCTGGCTGCACGGTGCCATCGCCAATGGTGTGGAGGTGTATCGGCAGGCCAACGTGCCAATGCTGGAGACGCTGGCGGTGGCCGAGCAGGGTCGCCAGCCGGATGCCGCCGGCCAGTTGATCCTCGCCCCGCCCTCGGCCGCCGGCACACCGTGGATGCGCCGCTTCGGCCGCTACCAGCTGGGCTTCGCCTCGGGCTGGATGCAGCTGCGCGGCAACCGGCGTCGCCGCAACGTCGATCGTGGCTTCGTCATTTCCGATCACGCCGATTGGCCCGCACTGCTGCAGACCATCGAACAGACCGGCGCGCAGCGGGTGATCGCCACCCATGGCAATACCGATGCGTTGATTCCCTTCCTGCGAGAGCGCGGCGTAGCGGCTGAAGCCTTCCGTACCGATTTCGGGAGCGAGGAATGAAGGCCTTCGCGGCGCTCTACCAGCGCCTGGACCGCAGCACCGCCACGCTGGACAAGCGTGCGGCATTGATCGATTACTTCCGCCAGGCAGGCGCGCACGATGCGGCGTGGGCGCTGTACCTGCTCAGCGGTGGCAAGGTGGGCGGCGCACGCCGCAAGATCGCCGCCAGTGGCGAACTGCGCGCCTGGATTGCCGAAGAATCCGGCTTGCCGCCATGGCTGGTGGAAGACAGCTATGCGCAGGTGGGTGACCTGGCCGAAACGTTGACCCTGCTGCTGGATGATCCATCCCAGCCGGCCGCCGACCGTGCGTTGGCGGATTGGATCGAACAGCATCTGCTGGCGGTGGCCAACCAGCCCGAAGCGGTACGCCGTGCGGCGGTCGTCGCGGGCTGGCAGCAGCTGTGCAGCAGCGAACGCCTGGTGTTCAACAAGCTGCTGACCGGCGCCCTGCGCGTTGGCGTCTCGCAGCGGCTGGTGCAGCAGGCACTGGCGGAGTGGTCCGGGCTGGACATCGCGCGCATCGCCCAGCGCATGCTTGGCGAGTGGGTGCCCTCGCCCGCACTGCTGGGCCAGCTGCTGTCGCCGGATGAGCTGCCACTGGACCGGCAGCAACCCTACCCGTTCTTTCTCGCCTCACCACTGGAAGGCGATCCTGCCGAACGCCTCGGCCCCATCGAAGATTGGCTGCTGGAATGGAAGTGGGATGGCATCCGCCTGCAGCTGCTGCGCCGGCGCGGCGAGGTCGCATTGTGGTCACGCGGCGAAGAGCGGCTGGATGGTCGCTTCCCCGAAATCGAACAGGCGGCGATGGCGCTTCCCGATGGCTGCGTGCTGGACGGAGAGCTGCTGGCCTGGGACGAAGCCACGGACCTGCCGCGTGCATTCACCGCGCTGCAGACCCGCATCCAGCGCCGCAAGCCCGGTGCGGCTACCCTGCGCAACACGCCGGTGCGCGTGCTCGCCTATGACCTGCTGGAACACGATGGCGCGGACCTGCGTGAGTTGCCGTTGCGGGAACGGCGTGCACGGCTTGCCGACGTCGTCGGTGCCCTGGGTGATGTACGGATCCAGCTCTCACCCGACGTTGCCGCCGAAGACTGGCCGCAGGCGGCGGCGATGCGCGATGTGGCACGCGAACGTGGCGTGGAAGGGCTGATGCTGAAACGTCGTGCCTCGCCCTACCAGGCCGGGCGACGCCGCGGTGACTGGTGGAAATGGAAGGTCGATCCGCTCACCATCGATGCAGTGCTCCTGTACGCGCAGGCTGGCCATGGGCGGCGCAGCACGTTGTACACCGACTACACCTTCGGCGTCTGGGACGGCGACACGCTGGTACCGGTGGCCAAGGCCTATTCGGGCCTGGATGACAAGGAGATCCTCGCGCTTGATCGCTGGATCCGCGCCAATACCCGCGAGCGCTTTGGCCCGGTGCGCAGCGTACGCCCCGAACACGTCTTCGAACTGGGCTTCGAGGCGGTCAACCGCAGCAGCCGGCACAAGTCCGGTATCGCCGTACGCTTTCCACGCATCCTGCGCTGGCGCCACGACAAGCCAGCCAGCGAGGCCGATCAGCTGGCTACCCTGCAGGCGCTGGCGCGATGAACCGCAGCCAGGCACTACGCCGGCTGGAAGACTGGTTCGCGTCGAAAGGCTGGCGCTCGTTGCCGTTCCAGCGCGCGATGTGGCGGCACTATCTCGCCGGCGGATCCGGGTTGCTGCACACGCCCACAGGCAGCGGCAAGACACTGGCGATGTTCGGGGGACCGCTGCTGCAGGCCATGATCGACCCACCGCCTTCGCCCCGCCGCGCCAGTGCGGTACGCCCGCTGCAGGTGCTGTGGGTGACGCCCTTGCGCGCGTTGGCCAGCGACACCGCGCGTGCGCTGCAGGCCGTGGTCGATGGGTTGCAGCTTGGATGGCGTGTCGGCCTGCGCAGCGGTGACGCCAGCAACCGCGAACGACGACAGGCACGCGAGGGCCGCATCGACGTACTGGTCACGACGCCGGAATCGCTGGCGCTGCTGTTGAGCTATCCGGATACGCTGCCGCGCATGCGCCAGCTGCGCTGCGTGGTGGTGGACGAATGGCACGAACTGCTGGGCAACAAGCGCGGCGTCCTGCTGCAGTTGAATCTGGCCGTGCTGCGCGATGCCGCGCCTGCATTGCAGCTGTGGGGGCTGTCGGCCACGCTGGGCAATCTGGATGAGGCGCGCGACGTGCTGCTGCCCGGACAGCCCGACGCGCCGATCGTGCAGGGCGTGCGCCCGCGTGCGACCACGGTGCGCAGCCTGCTGCCCGAACCCGGTGAACGCTTTCCCTGGGCCGGGCACCTGGGCCTGGCCCAACTGCCGCGGGTGCTGGACGCATTGATGCAGGCACGCAGCAGCCTGCTCTTCACCAACACCCGTGCACAGGCAGAACTGTGGCATCAGGCGCTGGCGTCGGTTTGGCCCGAGGAACACGACACGCTTGCGCTGCACCACGGTTCGCTGGATCCGGCGCTGCGCCAGCAGGTGGAGGACGGGCTGCGTGCAGGAACGCTGCGCTGCGTGGTCGCCACCTCCAGCCTCGACCTCGGCGTGGACTTTCCCGAGGTCGAACAGGTACTGCAGCTGGGCAGCCCGAAGGGCGTCGCCCGCCTGCGCCAGCGCGCCGGACGTGCGCGCCATCGTCCCGGTGCCAGTGGCGCGATCCTCTGCGTGCCGAGCCATGCGCTGGAACTGGCCGAGTACGCAGCCGTGCGTCGCGCACTGGCCGAAGGCGTGGTCGAAGCACGCAGGCCGCCGATGCTGTCGCTGGACGTTCTGGCCCAGCATGCGGTCAGCCGTGCCCTGGCCGGTGGCTTCCACGGGGATGCGCTGCTGGCGCAGGTCCGGCGCACCCATGCGTTCGCATCCCTGGCCGAGGACCAGTGGCAGGCCGTGCTGACTTTCATCGTGCAGGGGGGCCAGGCCCTGGCCCAGTACCCTGACTTCCACAAGGTCGTGCAGGACGCCGATGGCCGCTACCGGATGCACGACCGGCGCCAGGCACTACGCCACCGGCTGTCGATCGGCACCATCAGCAGCGATGGCAGCGTGCGCGTGCAGTTCCTGCGCGGGGCCGGCCTCGGCGCCGTGGAGGAACAGTTCGCCAGCCGCCTGCGCCGCGGAGACCGCTTCCAGTTCGCCGGGCGCCTGCTGGAGCTGGTGCAGCTGCGCGACATGACCGCCTTCGTGCGGCTGGCACGAGGGCGCGGTGAAGGTGTCGTGCCCCGCTGGCAGGGAGGCCAGCTGCCGCTGTCGATGGCACTCGGCGGCGAACTGGAGTCGGTGCTGTCAGGCGCCGACGACAGTGCGGAAGCGCGCTGGCTGGCACCGCTGCTGGCACTTCAGCAGCAGGTGTCGGCGCTTCCCGGCCCGGACCACGTGCTGCTGGAGGACGTACGCCGCCGCGAAGGCCAGTTCCTCTTCGTCTATCCCTTCGCCGGACGCCACGTGCACGAGGCGCTGGCCGCCCTGTTGGCACTGCGCTGCACCCGCCAGCAACGCAACAGCATCGGCTATGCCGTGAATGATCACGGCCTGGTGCTGGCACCGGCGCAGGCGATCGACCTGGACGCGGCGCAATGGCATGCGTTGTTCACCACCGATCAGCTGCTGGACGATCTGCGTGCGGCGGTGAACCTGGGCGAGCTTGCGCGGCGCCAGTTCCGTGGCATCGCGCGCGTCGCAGGCCTGCTGGTACCCAGCCTGCCGGGGGGCATGCCGCGATCGCTGCGCCAGCTGCAGGCCTCGGCGGGCCTGCTGTACGACGTATTGCGCGAGCATGACCCCGAGCACCTGCTGCTGGCGCTGGCCGAACGCGAAGTGCTGCACGACAGCCTTGACCTGCCGGGGCTACGCCAGGTGCTGGTCCGGATCGGCGCGCGACGCATGTCGATGCAGCGCCCTGCATCGCTGACGCCCCTGGGCTTTCCACTGTGGGCCGAACGCCTGCGCGGGCAGTTCAGCAACGAGGACTGGCGTACCCGCGTGCAACGCGCGGCCCAGCAGCTGGAACGTCGCCATGGCCGATGAAATACCACTGCTGCTTGCCGGCGAACCGGTGACCCTGGCGGGCGCACGCGCACTCTACTGGCCGGCGCGGCAGGCGCTGCTGATCGCGGACCTGCACCTGGGCAAGGCCGATGTGTTCCGCCGCGCCGGCATCGCGCTGCCCAGCGGCGGAACCGGCGAAGACCTGCAACGCCTGCAGGGTCTGCTGGACAGGCACGCCTGCCGCGAACTGTGGATCCTGGGCGACATCCTGCATGGGCCGGCGCATCGCGCCGCCTGGTACCAGCAATGGCTCGGCTGGCGCGAACGCAACACCGCACTGGACGTGCATGTCCTGCGCGGAAATCATGACCGGCAGCTACCGCATGCCCAGCTGCAGGTGCAGATCCACGAGGAGGTGCGGCTGGCGCCGTTCCTGCTGCGCCATGAACCGTGCGCAGATCCGGCGTGGCACGTGCTCGCAGGCCACCTGCATCCGCAGGTCGCACTGCCCGCATTGCGCCGGCGCTTCCCGGCCTTCTGGCTGCGCGAGCGGATGACGGTCCTGCCGGCCTTTTCCGGGTTCACCGCCGGAATCGTGCCTGCTCCCGCCAGCGGCGAACAGATGATCGCCTGCGTGGAAAACGGCCTGGTGGAACTGCCAGTGGCTTGAATCAGGCCGGACGAATGTCCAGCTGCGGCATCAACTGGAACTCAGGCGTGTCAACTTCACGTCGCCGCGGCAAGGCCTGGATTGCCGCCAGCATCTCCTGTGCGCAGGCGCGGATGCGTCCGTGGTGCTCCGGCGATGCATGACTGATCAAGCTGCCCACATGGAATTCGAACACGTCCTCCAGTACGTCGGGCTGGTCCTCGTGCAGCATCTGCAACAGTCCGCGCAGCTTGCAGATTTCCGATTCCAGCTCCTCGACCGCGAACCACATGGCGTCCTCCTCTTCAACAACAGGCGGCACGTCCGGGCCGCGACAGGCCGCAACGGCAGCGCCGCCCGGGCCACGCGCGATGTCAATCACGGAAAGGAAAACGGGCGACGCGCAATCGCGTGCAACCTACTTCTCGCATATACACGGTGAGGCAACCGTTAATTCGCGTGACAGCGCGCTTCACGCATTCGCAGTGATCGCGCTGATGCCAGGCATCTGCGCCCCTGCAGCCAACGCGTCGACAAATGCCGGATCCAGCGCAAGCGAACCGAACCAGCCATGCTGGGTACCGCTGAGCACGCGCAGCATGTGGCCACGCCCACCCGGCAGGCGCCCCATCGGCCCGAGCAGCACGTCGCGTGCCTTTGCCCAGGCATCGCGATCAGACTGGAACAGCGGCGTCAGCCAACGGCTCCAGCGCTGGTAGACCGCAACGTGCGCCCTGCGCTGCGCCTGGTAGGCCTGCAATGCAGCGCCTCCCCCGCCATGTGCGCGCACGGCATCGCGCAATGCCAGCGCATCGAGCAGCGCCATGTTCACGCCCTGCCCCAGCTGCGGGCTCATCGCATGTGCGGCATCGCCGGCCAGCACCATGCGGCCGCAATGCCAGCGCGTCATCACGGCGTCACGGTAGACCGCGCGCGCCAGCTGGCCGGCATCATGCAGATGCGCAAAGCGCGCGCTGGCCTGCGGCCACAGCGCGTGCAGCTCGTCCAGCCAGGGCGTCATGCCATCGGCCTGCCATCGTTCGAAGTCGGCGCGTGGCAGGCTCCAGAAGAAGCTCAGGCGCGGCGTGTCATCACCGGGCCGCGTACCGACCGGCAGCAGCCCGATCATCTTGCGCGCGGCCACGTAGCGCTGCCGCAGCTCCTGCAGGTGCGGCCAGTCCTCGGCCGGCAGCAGGCACCACAGTGCGCCCCAGGGATACACGCGGTCCAGCCCGGTGCCGCCTTCGATCGAGCCGCGCAGCGTCGAAGCCGCACCATCGGCGGCCACCACCAGGTCGAACGGCCCATGCATACGGCCCTCACTGTCATGCAGGCGGCCCTGTGCGGCATCCACTGCGGCGATGGTGACGCCGGCATGCAGCTGGCCCGCACCCGCACGCGCCCCGTCCAGCAGCGAGAACAGCGCCCCACGCTGCATGCCGAGGCCGTGCAGGCGCGCGTCCAGGCCGTCATAGCGCATGTCCATCACCGTGCGCTCGCACGGTGTATCGCCATACAGACGGTGCACCGGCGCCGCATGCGCGCGCACGGCATCAAGCAGGCCCATCTGCCACAGCACCTGCAGGCCGCTGGGCTGCAGCAGGAAGCCGGCGCCAACCGGCCCCGGCGAGGGCACGCGTTCGAAGATCTCCACCTCGTGGCCATCACGAGAGAGCAGGATGGACAATGCCTGTCCAGCGGTGCCGTAGCCGATCACGGCGATGCGCAGTCGTTCCTTCATCGGCGCATTGTGCCCGAGCGCAAATCCGGATGGCCACCTGGAACCCTGTCCACAGCGCCGCAATGCCCGTCGCGACGCAAAAAAAACCCCGCCGAAGCGGGGTTTTCAACGCACTGTCGAGTGGATCACTCGGCCGGCGTGATGTTCGAAGCCTGGGCACCCTTCGGGCCCTGGGTCACGTCATAGGTGACACGCTGGCCTTCCTGCAGGCTGCGGAAGCCCTTGGAGTTGATGGCGGAGAAGTGCGCGAACACGTCGGCGCTGCCATCCTCCGGCGAGATGAAGCCAAATCCCTTGGCGTCGTTGAACCACTTGACGGTACCGTTCGGCATGGTGATGCGAGACCTTATGCAATGAATGGGTGGTGTACGCTGAACCCGCGCACAAGCTGAGTATGCAAAGCTTGCTCGGGGAAGACAATCACCCCCGCGCCAATTCGCCCACCAGTTCCGGAAGTCCGTTGCTGGCCGCCTGCACGTTCGCCAGTACTTCGGCCATCGTAATCTCCTCGCCATCACCGCAGCCGGCGGCCCAGTTGGCGATGATTGCCAGGCAGGCGTAATCCAGCCCCAGCTCGCGTGCCAGCGCGGCCTCCGGCATGCCGGTCATGCCTACCAGGTCGCAGCCGTCACGGCGCATGCGGGCGATCTCGGCGATGGTCTCCAGGCGCGGGCCCTGCGTCGCGCCGTAGCAGCCACCGTCATGGACCGTGACGCCGGTCACTTTCGCTGCCGCCAGGATCTTGCTGCGCAGCATCGGCGTATAGGGGTGGCCGAAATCGACGTGGACCACGTCGGTGCCTTCTTCTTCACAGATCGTGCTGATGCGGCCCCAGGTGTAGTCGATGATCTGGTCCGGGCAGGCCAGCACGCGCGGGCCGAAGTCTTCGGTGATGCCACCCACCGTGTTCAATGCCAGCACGCGCTGCGCGCCCAGCTGCTGCAGCGCGGCCAGGTTGGCGCGGTAGTTGATCTTGTGCGGCGGCAGTGAGTGCCCCTCGCCATGCCGCGCCAGGAACGCCACGCGATGACCGAGCAGCGTGCCCACGCGCACCGGGCCGGACGGGCGGCCAAAGCGGGTGTCGACCTCGTGGGTCTGCACGTCGTCGAGCTTGGCCAGGTTGTAGACACCGGTACCGCCGATCACGGCCAGGGCGATCTGTTGCATTCAAAGCACTCCATGGAAAGACGAACGCCGGCACCCGAGGATGCCGGCGGTGGAAGAAGACGCGCCGCAGGCAGCTGCGCCGTTACTCCTTCATTGCGTAGATCGCCGGCACGCAGCGCAGGGTCTCGTTGACGTCCATGCCGAAGCCGAACACGTAGCGGTCCGGCAGCTCGATGCCGGCGTAGTCGGCGGTCACGTCCGGCAGTGCGCGGTCGTGCTTCTTCACGGTCATCGCGGCGATGCGCACGTCGGTCGCGCCCTGCTCCAGGCACCAGGTGCGGACGCCCTGCAGGGTGTAGCCCTCGTCGAGGATGTCGTCGATCAGCAGCACGCGGCGGCCGAACAGCGAGGTGGCCGGCTTGTGCTTCCAGACCAGGTCACCGCCGGTGGTTTCACCGCGGTAGCGGGTCGCGTGCAGGTAATCGAACTGCACGTCCTGGCCGCGCGCGCCCAGTTCCAGCGCCAGCTGGCCGGCGAATGGCAGCGCACCATGCATGATGGACAGGAACAGCGGCACCTCGCCCTTGTAATCGCGCGCGATGGCGTCGGCGATACCGGCGATGGCCTTGTCGATGGTGGGGCGGTCGACCAGCAGGTCAGCCTGGGCCAGGGCCTGGGAAATGGTGAGGTTGGGCATCAGACGGTTCTTCCAAGGGTTTCAAGCAGACGGGATTGGGTGTCGCCATGGCGGGCGTCGGCCAGCAGGCCGTCCCAGCCGAGCGCGCCGCGGCCAAGCAGGCCCAGCAGCGCAGCAGTATTGAGGGAGCGTCCCTGCACCGCGTGCAGGGCTTCATCGACCAGTTCCGGGTGGCAGACCAGCACCACGTCGCAGCCGGCATCCAGGTGCGCGTGCACGCGTGCCGGCACGCCACCGGCACTGTGCGAGGCGGCCATGCCGATGTCATCGGAGAACACCACGCCACGGAAGCCGAGCTCGCCACGCAGGATGTCCTGGATCCAGCGCGGGGAATAGCCGGCCGGCTCCGGCGCCACCTGCGGATAGATCACGTGCGCCATCATCACCGCATCGGCACCGGCGGCGATGCCGGCCTGGAACGGCACCAGGTCCTGGGCGCGCAGTTCGTCCAGCGCGCGCGGGTCGATCGCGGTATCGACGTGGGTGTCTTCCAGCACGGTGCCGTGGCCGGGGAAATGCTTGAGCGTGGCGGCCATGCCGACCGCATGCATGCCGCGCACATAGGCGGCGGTGAACGCGGCCACCACCTGCGGGTCTTCACTGAAGGCACGGTTGCCGATGGCGCGGTTGCCGCGGCCAAGGTCGACCACCGGCGCGAAACTCAGGTCGAGGCCGCTGGCACGTACTTCGCTGGCCATCAGCCAGGCATGCTGTTCGGCCAGGGCCAGCGCCTGCTGCGGGTCGGCGGCGTACAGCGCGCCGATGTCCTGCAGCGGCGGCAGCGCGCTGTAGCCCTCGCGGAAACGCTGCACACGGCCGCCTTCCTGGTCCACGCAGATCAGCTGCGGGCGCGGGGCGGCGGCACGGATCGCCGCACTCAGATCGGTCACCTGCTGGCGCGAGGCGAAGTTGCGCTTGAACAGCACCACCCCGGCCACGGCGTCGTGCTGCAGCCAGTCACGTTCCTGGGCGGTCAGTTCGGTGCCGGCAACGCCGATCAGCAGCATGGTCGATCTCCACAACGCGCGCCCGCATGGCGCAGTGCCGCATTGTCGCAGAACCGGCCGACAGGCGCAGGGGTCAGACGAAGGGGAGTGTGGGGTCAGAGCCCCTGCGGGGATCTGACCCCGGGGTCGGATTCCCGCGGGGGGCTGCCCCCGGTCTGCTCAGACCTTGCAGCCGTCCGGGCCGCAGGCCTCGTCGCCGTCAGCCGAAGCTGCCGGGGCGCCCTGTTCGGCTGCGATCTGGCGAAGGGCGTTGGCGAAGGCCTCTGGCGGCTGGGCCCCGGAAATGGCCCACTTCCCATCGATGACGAAAGTCGGCACCGAGGAAATGCCCAGTGCATGGGCCTGCGCCAGCCTGGCTTCGACCTCGGCCAGGCCGCGGTCGGAGCCCAGCATCTGCGCGATTTCAGCACCGTCCAGGCCGCCAGCCACGCCGGCCTTCACCAGCACTGCAGTATCGGCCAGATTCTGGCCATGCTCGAAGTGGGCACGGAAAAGTGCTTCGCCGACCGCATCCTGCACGCCGTGCTGGCCGGCCAGCCACAACACCCGATGGGCCGGCAGCGTGGTCACCCGCACCTGGCCCTGGCTGAAATCCATCGGCAGGCCCTCGGCCCGCGCGGTGGTCTGGGTCTGGCCGAGGATCTGCTCGGTGCGCTCGACGCCACCGAACTTGCGCACATAGGCCTCGCGCAGCGGCACCGGGGTGGTGTCCGCGTCCGGGTCCAGCTGGAACGGCTGCCAGTGGATATCGAGTTCAGGCGCATTGGCGCCGAGCAACTGCACACCCTGCTGGAAGCGATGCTTGCCGATCCAGCACCAGGGGCAGACCACGTCGGAGTAGATGTCGATTCTCATCCCCACCACATGGGGCCCGCCTCCCTCGAAAAAAGGGGACGGAGGGGATTAAGTCGTTTCCAGCACAGCTGGGGTAAAGACGACTTAATCCCCTCCGTCCCCTTTTTTGGGGGCTTCACCACTGTGAATAGGGGTGACTGGCCAGTGCGACGTTGTAGTAGCGCGCGTCGTCGGTGACTTCGGCACCCACCCAGTCCGGCAGTTCGATCGCCTGGTCGGCGCTGTCCAGCTCGACTTCGGCCACGACCAGGCCGGCGTTGTCGCCGAGGAACTCGTCCACCTCCCAGGTCAGGCCGGCGTGTTCGACCAGGTGGCGGCGCTTGTCGATCAGGCCACCGACGCACAGCGCCAACAGGGCGCGCGCATCCTCCACCGGGATCGGGTAGTCGAACTCCTGGCGGGTATGGCCGATGGTGCGCGACTTCAGGTTCAGCGCGGCGTGGTCGCCTTCGATGCGCACGCGCACCGAGGCGTTCTGGGTGCCGCGGTCGAGCGCGCCCATGTCGTTGATGTAGCCCTGCGCCATCGGGATCACCCGATGCGCGGCGGTGCGCCAGCCATCACTGCTGACGAGGAATTTGCGTTCGATTTCGATGCCCATCGCGCCATTATGCGCGATGGGTGATGACAACCTGTCAGCGCTTCTCGAACACCGCGATGCTTTCCACGTGCGCGGTATGCGGGAACATGTCCATGGCACCGGCGCTGACCAGGGTGAAGCCCTGTTCGTTGACCAGATAGCCGGCATCGCGCGCCAGCGAGCCCGGGTGGCAGCTGACGTAGACAATGCGCTTGAACTGCTTCAGCGGCAGCTGCTGCAGCACTTCGATCGCACCCGAGCGCGGCGGGTCCAGCAGCAGCTTGTCAAAGCCCTGGCGCATCCACGGGGTGCTGCGCTGGTCCTGGGTCAGGTCGGCGCTGAAGAACTGCGCGTTGGCCAGGCCGTTGCGCTCGGCGTTCTCACGCGCACGCGCCACCAGGCCGGCATCGCCTTCCACGCCAACCACCTCGCGCACGCGGCGCGCCAGCGGCAGGGTGAAGTTGCCCAGGCCGCAGAACAGGTCCAGTACACGCTCGTCCTCACCCGGTTCCAGCAGGTCCAGGGCGTGGGCGATCATCTTCTCGTTGAGCTTGGCATTGACCTGGATGAAGTCCAGCGGGCGGAACGCCAGCTCGACATCCCACGGCGCCAGACGGAACGACAGCGGCACACCCTGCCCGTCCAGCGGCTGCACGGTATCCACGCCGCCGGACTGCAGGTAGATCACGAAGCCATGCTGCTGGCCGAAAGCCGCCCAGGCCGCGCGGTCGGCATCGCTGAGCGGCTGCAGATGGCGAACGGTCAGGACCACGGCCTGGTCACCGGCGATGAATTCGATCTGCGGGATGTCACGCTTGCCATCGAGTGACTCGATGAAGGTGGACAGCGCCTCGACCTTGGTGCCGATCTCGGGGATCACGGTCAGGCACTGGCTGAGGTCGGCGACGAAGCGCGGATCCTGTTCACGGAAGCCGACCAGGGTCTTGTCCTTCTTTTCGACCCGGCGCACCGAGAAGCGGCCCTTGCGGCGGTAGCCCCAGCTCTCGCCGACCAGCGGCGCGAGCACGGTGCCCGGCTTCACATGGCCGATCCGCTCCAGGTTGTCCATCAGCACGCGCTGCTTGGCCACGATCTGCTGGTCCTCGTCCAGGTGCTGCAGCACGCAGCCGGCGCAGGTGCCGAAATGGGGGCACTTGGGGGTCACCCGCTGCGGCGAGGCCTGCAGCACCTCCAGGGTGCGCGCCTCGTCGAAATGGCGGCTGCGGGCAGTCTGTTCAGCCATCACCACCTCGCCGGGCAGCGCGCCGCTGACGAAGGTGACCTTGCCGCCCTCGCCTTCACGGCGGGCGACACCGCGACCATCATGGCTGAGGTCGAGGATCTCGGTCTGGAATGGGGTACGGTCAGTGCGGGAACGGGATCGGGCCACGTGGCAACAGGCTGCGGGCAAAAATGGGGGCGTATTGTCGCAGATCCTGACCGACGGGGCCTGGACCCGCTTGCGCCCGTGGCCGTCGTGCTTGATGATTGGGCCAGCTGACATGGAGGCAGCCCTGATGCAGATGACCCCGCGGGCCGCACGGCCCCGCTTCCTGCTTGTCGAGGACGACATCATCAGCCGCGGTTTTTTCAAGGCGGCGTTGGAAACGTTACCGGCGGATGTGGATACCGCAGATTCGCTGGCCAGTGCCCTGGCCAGTGCCGAACCCGGCGCGCATGATCTGTGGCTGATCGACGTCAACCTGCCGGATGGCAATGGCGCGCAACTGCTGCGTGAGCTACGCCGCTCACATCCCGACACACCGGCGCTGGCACATACGGCCGACGGCGATACCTCCATCCACGCCCGCCTGCGCGAAGCCGGTTTCAGCGACACCCTGGTCAAGCCGCTGGGCCGCGACCAGCTGCTGAAGGCCGTGCGCCGTGCGCTGGTCAACAGCCCGGCGGGAATCTTCGTGGCACAGGCCCCGGCCGCGGTCGAGCTGGCCGTTCAGGACTGGGACGAGACTGCGGCATTGGCCGCGCTCAATGGCCAGCGCAACCACCTGATCGCACTGCGCGAGCTGTTCCTGGCCGAGTTGCCCGGTGTGCGCGACGCGGTCGAGCAGGCGGTGGACCAGCACGACGAGCGCCAGCTGCGCAGCCAGCTGCACCGGTTGCAGGCGAGCTGTGGCTTCGTGGGGGCGGCACGGTTGGGCCGGGCGGTGCGCCAGCTGCATCATGCACCCGAGTCCGGGCAGGCCCAGGACGGGTTCCGCGCCGCGGTAGCTGCCCTGCTGCATTGAGGGTTTTTCGGCAGGGCTGCGCCCTGCACCCGCAGAGGCTTCAAGCCAAGCCAAGGCAACAGCAACAGCAACGGCATGCATTCCGTGGGTTGGCGGTGCGGTATCGGAGGGCGGGGACGCCGTAAACCCGTCCTTGGGGGCTTGGCAGCCGCATCCATGCGGCTGACACCCCGCCCTCCGATACCGCCCCACCTCTTACAGTTTTCCGCGATCGGGTAGATCCACGCCATGCGTGGATGAATTTCTGTCAGATATCGAAATCAATCTGGGGTCGGATCCGTTTTCCTGCGGAAAACGGATCCGACCCCACGCCGTTCCGACAGTTCGCGGAACACTGTCGAAGGCGGGGTGGGTCCGGTTGCGGGAGCGTCCGCGGCATGGATGCCGCGGCCAAGCCCCCAGGGACGGGTTTACGGCGTCTCCCGCAACCGGACCCACCCGCCTACCCACGGATAGCCAGCTTTTGCTGTTGACGTTGACCTTGATTCGGCTTCGGCTTCGGCAGGTGCAGGGCTGCAAGCCCTGCCGCCCCACCTACCTGCGCGGCGCAAGCTGCTCGAGCATTTCCCAGGACTTCAGCCCGCGCGCGCCCAGGTGATGGGCCAGCACCCGCCGCATCGGCAGGCGCAGGCTGGCCAGATCGGCGGCATCCGGTTCTTCGTCGGCCGCAAGGGCCAGCAGCGCCGAGCCAGTGGCCGCCGCCCGGCGCTCCCCGCCACGCTCGCTCAGCAGGCGCTGCGCCCCTTCCTGCGGGTCCAGCTCGTAGCGCGCCGCCGGGTCGATCGGCTGGCCATCACTGGCACTGTCCAGCTCGAAACCCAGGCCCAGCGCGGACAGCAGTTCGCGCTCGAAACGGCGCAGGGTCCAGGCCAGGCCGGCACCGACCGCCAGCCGCGCGCGTGCCTCACCGTAGGCAAGGTACAGCTCCGGCAGCGGGTCCTGGCGCGGGGCCAGGCGCAGGGTCAGTTCACTCAGGTAGAAGCCGGCCAACATCGCCTGGCCGACCAGGCGTGGCGCGGCATCCAGCGCCTCGGCACCCCGCAGCTGGGCCAGTTCACCCCGCTGCTGGGCACTGAAGCGGATCCACTGCAACGGCTGCAGGGCGGCGCGCAGCACCTGGCCCTTGGCGGTGGACACGCCACGCGCCAGCAGGCCGATACGGCCATGCTGCGCGCTCAACACTTCGACCAGCAGGCTGGTCTCGCGGTAGGCCCGTGCGTGCAGCACGAAGCCGGCGTCGTCCTCGATCATCATCGAAGCGACCGTCGCGGCTTATTCGTAGCCGAAGGCCTTCAGCGCGGCCTCGTCGTCGGACCAGCCTTCACGCACGCGCACCCAGGTTTCCAGGAACACCTTGGCCCCGAACAGACGCTCCATCTGCAGGCGGGACTTGGCGCCGATCTCCTTCAGGCGGGCGCCGCCCTTGCCGATCACGATGGCCTTCTGCCCCTCGCGCTCGACCCAGATCACCGCACCGATGCGCAGCAGGTTGCCATCCTCGGTGAAGCGCTCGATCTCGACGGTGGTTGCGTACGGCAGTTCCTCGCCGAGCTGGCGCATCAACTGCTCGCGCACCAGTTCACCGGCCAGGAAACGCTGGCTGCGATCGGTGATCTCGTCCTCGCCGAACATCGGCGGGGCTTCCGGCAGCAGCTTCAGCACGTCGCGCACCAGCGCTTCCAGGCCGTTGCGCTTCTGCGCCGAGATCGGGTGCACGGCGGCGAAATCACGACCTTCGGTCACCTGCTGCAGGAACGGCAGCAGCGCGCCCTTTTCCTTCAGGCGATCGATCTTGTTGACCACCAGCACCACCGGGATGCCGGCGTCGCGCAGCACGTTGAACGCCAGGCTGTCCTCTTCATCCCAGCGACCGGCTTCGATCACCAGCAGGCCGGCATCGACGCCTTCCAGCGAGCCACGCGCGGCGCGGTTCATCACCCGGTTCATCGCCCGCTTCTGCACCTTGTGCAGGCCGGGGGTGTCGACCAGCACCAGCTGGCCTTCCGGATAGGTGGCGATGCCCAGCAGGCGATGGCGCGTGGTCTGCGGACGGTTGGAGACGATGCTGACCTTGGCGCCGACCAGGGCATTGGTCAGGGTCGACTTGCCCACGTTCGGGCGGCCGATGACGGCCACGCTGCCGCAATGATGGGGAGTTTGTTCGCTCACTTGGAATCCAGTTGTGCTAGGACGGCCGCAGCCGCCTGTTGTTCGGCAAGCCGCCGCGAGGCGCCTTCGCCCTCGGTGCTGGCGGCCGGGTCGGCTACGTTGCAGCGTACCCGGAAGTGCTTGGCGTGGTCGTCACCGGATTCTGACACCAGTTCATACTGCGGCAACGCCTTCTGTCGGGCCTGCAGCCATTCCTGCAGGCGGGTCTTGGGGTCCTTCTCGGGCCGGCCGGAGGCCGGCAGTGCCTCGATCGAAGCGCTGAACCAGGGCAGTACCACCGCCCGGCAGGCCTCGAAGCCGGCATCCAGGTAGATCGCAGCCACCACGGCTTCCACCGCGTCGGCCAGGATCGAATCACGACGGTGGCCGCCGGACTTCATTTCGCCCGGACCCAGGATCAGTCGATCGCCCAGTTCCAGGGTGCGCCCGATCACCGCCAGCGCGCCTTCACGCACCAGCTCGGCGCGGGCACGGGTCATCGCGCCTTCGTCAGCCTTGGGCCAGCGCTGGTACAACGCCTCGGCCGCCATCATGTTGACGATGCTGTCGCCCAGGAACTCCAGGCGCTCGTTGTGTGGCGCACCGGCACTGCGATGCGTCAGCGCCTGCTTCAGCAGCGCCGGGTCGCGGAAGGGATGACCGATCAGGTCACCACGTTGGAAAGGTTTATTCGGCACCGCTTCGGGTCAGGTCCTGGGATGAATCGAATTTGCCAACCACGTCCAGGTTGCCGACCAGCGGACGGCGCACTTCGTAGTTGACCTTGAGGGTCCAGCCATTGTCGCGGCGGTCGAACTTCACGTTGGCCGGCTTCACGTTTTCCGAGTAGTTGATGTACAGCCGCTTGAAGAACAGATCCTGGATCCGGGCCGGTTCCATGCTGCCCACACCCGGCTCGTTGGCCAGGCTCTTCATCGCCGAGCGCACCGCGTAATACTCCTGGTACATCGGGAACAGCTTCATGCCGATGTAAAGGAAGAAACCGACCACGATCAGGACCGCCAGGAACGAGGTCAGGGTCATGCCACGCTGCGTGTTCATCGTCTTCATTGCGTTCTCCCCAGATACGCGTTGGATGTGAAAATACTCGGTTGATGCCCGATCAGTTGATGCTCGAGCCGATCCGCGACGGCTCGAAGCCATCCTTGCAGAACCAGCCCTGGCAGTTCAGCCAGATCAGGAAGGCCTTGCCGCGCAGGTTTTCTTCCGGCAGCAGGCCCCAGAAACGGCCATCGTCGCTGTTGTCACGGTTGTCGCCCATCACCAGGTACTTGCCGGCCGGCACGGTCCACTGGCCCTGGCCACGCGGATAGTCGGTCTCCAGCACGGTGTGGGTACGACCCGGCAGGTGTTCGACCAGCAGGTTGGCACCCTCGCCCTGGCCCTTGTGGCCTGCATAGATGCCCTTGTTGTCGTACTTCAGCGGTTCGCCGTTGAGGATCACGCCGTCGCCTTCGAAGACCACGGTGTCGCCCGGCACGCCGATGACGCGCTTGATGAAGTTCTCACCCTTGGCCGGATCGTTGTCGCTGTGGCCGGGGAAGTGGAACACCACCACGTCGCCGCGCGACGGCTCGCCAAACGGCACGATCTTGGTGTTGCTGATCGGCAGGCGCAGGCCGTAGGAGAACTTGTTGACCAGGATGAAGTCGCCGATCAGCAGGTTCGGCATCATCGAGCTGGACGGGATCTTGTACGGCTCGGCGATGAAACTGCGCACGATCAGCACGATCGCCAGCACCGGGAAGAACGCACGCGAGTAATCCACCAGCACCGGCTCGGAGTCGAGCAGGCCCGCGCGCTGGGCGCGACGCTTGGCGAGGTACAGCTTGTCCGCGAGCAGGATCAGGCCCGAGGCCAGGGTCAGCACGACCAGGAGGATCTCAAACAGTTTCATTCAGGGTCCTTTGCAACGTCACCAGACGACCGGCCCCGCAGGGCCGGTGCGGGCCTTACTTGTTGTCCATCTGCAGGACGGCCAGGAACGCTTCCTGCGGAATCTCCACGCGTCCGACCTGCTTCATGCGCTTCTTGCCTTCCTTCTGCTTTTCCAGAAGCTTCTTCTTGCGCGAAACGTCGCCACCATAGCACTTGGCCAGCACGTTCTTGCGCATGGCCTTGACCGTGGTGCGGGCGATGATCTGCGAGCCGACGGCGGCCTGGATGGCCACGTCGAACATCTGGCGCGGGATCAGGTCCTTCATCTTCTCGCACAGCTCGCGGCCACGTCGGTCAGCGTGGCTGCGGTGCACGATCAACGACAGCGCATCGACCTTGTCACCGTTGATCAGCACGTCCACGCGCACGAACGGGCCTGCGTCGAAGCGCACGAAGTGGTAATCGAGCGAGGCGTAGCCGCGGCTGACCGACTTCAGCTTGTCGAAGAAGTCCAGCACCACCTCGGCCATCGGCAGCTCGTAGCTGATCTGCACCTGGCTGCCCAGGTAGTTGATGCCGATCTGGCTGCCGCGCTTTTCTTCGCACAGCTTGATGATGTTGCCGATGTACTCCTCGGGGGTGAGCACGTTGGCGCGGATGATCGGTTCGCGGATTTCCTCGACCTGGTTCACCGCCGGCAGCTTGGCCGGGTTGTCCATGTTGATGATCGAGCCATCGGTCTTCAGGACCTCATACACCACCGTCGGCGCGGTGCTGATCAGGTCCAGGTTGTATTCGCGCTCCAGGCGCTCCTGCACGATTTCCATGTGCAGCATGCCCAGGAAGCCGCAGCGGAAGCCGAAGCCCATCGCCTCGGAGCTTTCCGGCTCGAAACGCAGCGCGGCATCGTTCAGGCGCAGCTTGTCCAGCGCTTCGCGCAGGTCCGGGTAGTCTTCGGCATCGACCGGGAACAGGCCGGCGAACACGCGCGGCTGCATTTCCTGGAAGCCCGGCAGCGGCTTCGGCGCCGGGTCGCCGGCCAGGGTGAGGGTGTCGCCGACCGGCGCACCATGCACGTCCTTGATGCTGGCGGTGACCCAGCCCACTTCACCGGCACGCAGCGCCGGCAGCACCTTGCGCTTCGGCGTGAACACGCCGACGTTGTCGACCTGGTGGTTGCGGCCGGTCGACATCACCTGCAGCTTGTCACCGGCCTTGATCTCGCCCTGCATCACGCGCACCAGCGACACCACGCCGAGGTAGTTGTCGAACCACGAGTCGATGATCAGCGCCTGCAGCTTGTCGGTGTCGCGCGGCGCCGGCGGCGGAATGCGGTGCACGATCGCTTCCAGCACGTCCTGCACGTTGAGGCCGGTCTTGGCACTGACCGGCACGGCGTCGGAGGCATCGATGCCGATCACGGCCTCGATCTCGGCCTTGGCGCGCTCGATGTCGGCGGTGGGCAGGTCGATCTTGTTGATCACCGGCACCACTTCCAGGCCCTGCTCCACGGCGGTGTAGCAGTTGGCCACCGACTGGGCTTCCACGCCCTGCGCCGCATCGACCACCAGCAGCGCGCCTTCGCAGGCGGCCAGCGAGCGGCTGACTTCATAGGAGAAGTCGACGTGGCCGGGGGTGTCGATGAAATTCAGGTGGTAGGTCTGCCCGTCCTTGGCCAGGTACGGCAGTGACACCGACTGCGCCTTGATCGTGATGCCACGCTCGCGCTCGATCGGATTGGAATCGAGCACCTGCGCTTCCATCTCGCGGGCCTGCAGGCCACCGCAGAGCTGGATGATGCGGTCGGCCAGCGTGGACTTGCCGTGGTCGACATGGGCGATGATGGAAAAGTTGCGGATGTTCCGCATCGAATCAGAAGACATAGGTGGCGGCGGCGCGCGGCGTCGTCAGGGTAACGGTCGATTATCGCACGCCCAGCGCCCGGCCGCGAAAACCGGCTGCCGGGCACCGGCCCGGAACGACCGAAGCCCCGCCGGGGCGGGGCTTCGGGGGAGGCCCAGGGGCCGCCGGAGCGGCCCCGGCAGGCCCTACTGGCCGGCCTTGACCGCCACGAAGGCGCTGTTGCCGTTGGCCGTGCGGACCAGCAGCATGACCACGTCGTCCTTCTTGAAGCTGGACAGCGCCCGGTTCAGGGCATCCACACTGCCGACCGCGACGCGGCCGACCTGCAGGATCACCATGCCCGGCGACAGGCCAGCATCACGCGCCGCCTGGCCCTTGACCCCGGTGATGCGCACGCCTTCGTTGCCGTTGAGCCCGAACTGCTTGCGCTGAGCCGCGCTCAGGTCGCTCACGTCCAGCCCCAGCAGGGCATTGGCCCCGGTCTGCGGCGCCGCCTCGGCACCGCCGGCCGACGGCCCGCGGGCACTGGCCTGCCCGTCTTCACTCAGGGCGGTCAACGTGGCACTGAGGTCATGCGGCTTGCCGTCGCGGTACACCACCAGGTTCACCTTGCTGCCCGGCGCCATCGCACCGATCAGCGGCGGCAGGTCGGACCAGCTGTTGACCGGGCTGCCGTTGACCGAGCGGATGACGTCGCCCACCTGCACGCCGGCCTTGGCGGCCGCACTGCCGGCCACGATCTGGTTGACCAGGGCGCCACGGCTGTCCGGCAGGCCCAGGCCCTGCGCCTTCAGCGAATCGATCGGCTCCACGACCGCGCCGAGCTGGCCGCGGGTGACCTTGCCGCTCTTCTTGATCTGCTCCACCGCGCTCATCGCAAGGTCGATCGGGATCGCGAAGCTGATGCCCATGTAGCCGCCGGACGCGGAGAAGATCTGCGAGTTGATGCCGACCACTTCGCCGCGGGTGTTCAGAAGAGGGCCACCGGAATTGCCCTGGTTGATCGCCACGTCGGTCTGGATGAACGGCACATAGCGCTGGTCGGGGCCGCCCGTACTGCGGCCGACGGCGCTGACCACGCCGGCGGTGACAGAATGGTCGAGGCCGAACGGCGAGCCGATCGCGACAACCCACTGCCCCGGCTTCAGGCTGTTGGAGTCACCCACGCGCACGGTTGGCAGGTTCTTCCCGTCGATCTTCAGCAGGGCGACGTCGTACTGCTGGTCGCTGCCCACCACCTTGGCGGTGAACTCACGGCTGTCGCCCAGCTTGACCTTCACGTCACTGGCGTCGGCCACCACGTGGTAATTGGTCAGCACATAGCCATCGGGCGAGATGATGAAGCCCGAGCCCATGCCACGGCCCTTGATGCTGGGGCCACCGTCTGGCCCACCCGGCCCCTGCCCCGGCATCGGGAAGTCGGGACCAAAGAAGCGGCGGAAGAACTCCGGCATGTCATCGTCGCCCATCGGGCCGCGCGCGGCCTGGCGGTTGTTGCGGACGATGGTGGTATCGACGTTGACCACGCCCGGGCCGACCTGTTCGACCAGGTTGGTGAAGTCGGGCAGGCCACTGACCAGCGGCTGCGCCGGTGCCCGCGCGGCCGCGGCTGGCACGGGCTGGGTCTGCGCGACGGGCGCCGGCGCCTGCGCGCAGGCCACCAGGGGAAGGGTCAGGGCCAGCAGGCCAATGGCCTGCGTGCGGAGTCGGGGAGTCATCGGACGGCAACCTCCGGGTCGGGTGGAAAGAGGAATACGGGCCCCGCCGACGGCGGGGCGTGAAGGCGCCCGGCTCAGTCGCGCGGGCGCGGCGGCACCGGCAGGTCATCCTGCAGGCGCGGCTCGAACGGATAGAACGCGGCACTACCGGCGTGGGCCGGGAAGCTGGCATTGAGCGCGCCGCCAGCGGCGGGCGCCAGGCTGGAGCGCGGCCATGGCCGGGCCTGCAGCCCGCTGACCTCGCCGAACGGCAGGTTGCGGTTGGCGTTGGCCGGCACGGTCGGGGTCAACGGTGCCTGCACGGCGGCGATGGCGCGCTGCGAAGTGTCGTCGCGCTGGGCGGCACGCGCGGCCTGCTGGCTGCGCGTAGCGCTGGCACGGCGGGCGTCCTGGCGGCGGCCCGCCGCGGCCATCGCTACGGCCGGCGCAGCAGCCACGGCCACTGCGGCCGTGTCCACCGAAGCCTCGGTGACTGGGGTCGGCGCGGCCGGTGCCAGTTCCGCCTGGCTGGCGATCACCTGCGGCGCCTGCGGTTCACCCGGCGTCGCCTCCTTCAATTTCTCGCCGCCGATGAACAGGGCGACCGCGGCCACAGATGCGGCCAGCGCAGCACCGCCGCCCCAGGCGCGCCAGCCACTGCGACGCACCTGGCGACGCGGCTCGGCCTGCGGCGTCGGCTCTGCCGCAATGGCGGCCGCAACGGCGGCACTGAAGCCGGCCGGTGCCAACGCCGGGGCCTGCCCGCGCATCACGTCGCCCAGCAGCTGCCAGCGCTCCTGGCAGCCGGCCAGTTCGGGGTCGTGTTCCATCCGGCGCAGCAGGAAGCGCGCTTCATCGGCACCCAGCTCGCCATCGACCAGGGCCGACAGCTGCTCGCGATGGCGCTGGTCCAGGCGCTGCCCGGCGGGCGATTGATGGTTCTGCGATTCGTTGAACGGATTACTGGTCATACGCGGCTCTTCTCACGGGTGGCGCTGCCGATGTCCAACAGCGGCCGGAGTTCGGTGTCGATCGCCTCGCGCGCCCGGAAGATCCGGGAACGCACGGTGCCGATCGGGCACCCCATCTTCTGCGCGATATCCTCGTAGCTCAGGCCTTCCACCTCGCGCAGGGTGATCGCCGACCGGAGTTCCTCCGGCAGCGCGTTGACGGCCTTCATGACCGTCTGTTCCAGCTCCTGGCGCATCAACTCGCGCTCGGGCGTGTCGGTGTCCCGCAGGCGGGTACCGCTGTCGAACTGCTCGGCGTCACCGATGTCGATGTCATCGGTCGGCGGACGACGATTGTGTGAAGCCAGGTAGTTTTTGGCGGTATTCACGGCGATTCGATGCAACCAGGTTGAGAACTGGGCATCGCCACGGAAACTCCCGATCGCGCGGTAGGCACGGATGAAAGTGTCCTGGGCGACGTCCTGACATTCGCTCCAGTCGGCGATGTAGCGACCGACCAGGGCCACGACCCGATGCTGGTACTTGCGCACCAGGACATCGAACGCGGCACTCTCGCCGTGCTGCACGCGCCGGACCAGCTCCAGATCCAGCTCCTGAGGTGTATCAACATCGGCCATGAGGGGCCGCACTCCTGTCAGCCCAACCGACGTCGGGCAATGAGACTGCCAATCCCGGGAAAAGTTCAGTCGCCGATCACCTGGCGCCGCACCAGCTTTTAGCCACCATTCGGTTAGCGTCCCGATCCACGGCCATGGATCCGGGGGCGCCACTCCCCTGCTATTGGGATTTGACGCGGGGGAAACAACCTCTGGATCATAGCCGCTTCTCCATACACAACCGGATGGAACGTCCATGCTCTCAGGCTTCGATGGTCTCCGCTTCAGCCACTGGCACCCCGAGATCCGCGACGACGGCGTGGTGGTTCTCTCCCTGGATCGCCAGGACAGCAGCGTCAATGCGATGTCGCAGGACGTGCTGCTGGAACTGGGCGACCTGCTTGAGCGCATTGCCCTGGACCCGCCCAAGGGCGTAGTCATCCAGTCGCTGAAGAAGGCCGGCTTCATTGCCGGTGCCGACCTGAAGGAGTTCCAGGAATTCGACCGTCGCGGCACCGTCAACGACGCGATCCGGCGTGGCCAGGCCACCTACCAGAAGCTGGCCGAGCTGCCCTGCCCGACCGTAGCGGCCATCCACGGCCACTGCCTCGGCGGTGGCACCGAGCTTGCCCTGGCCTGCCGCTATCGCGTGGCCTCCAATGACAGCAGCACCCGCATCGGCCTGCCGGAAACCCAGCTGGGCATCTTCCCGGGGTGGGGTGGCAGCGCCCGCCTGCCGCACCTGGTGGGCGCCCCGGCAGCGATGGACATGATGCTGACCGGCCGCACCCTGTCGGCCTCGGCCGCGCGTGGCATCGGCCTGGTCGACAAGGTGGTGGCACCGGCGGTGGTGCTCGACACGGCCGTTGCACTGGCGCTGTCCGGCACCACCCGCCCGTTCAAGCAGCGCGCCACGGCCTGGGCCACCAACACCTGGCTGGCACGCACGCTGCTGGCACCGCAGATGGTCAAGCAGGTCGCCCGCAAGGCGAAGAAGGACCAGTACCCGGCGCCGTACGCACTGATCAGCACCTGGCAGCGCAGTGGCGGCAAGCCGATCCAGGCCCGCCTGGACGCCGAGCGGCGTGCCGTGGTGAAGCTGGCCAGTACTCCGACCGCGCGCAACCTGATCCGTATCTTCTTCCTCACCGAACGCCTGAAGGGCCTCGGTGGCGGTGATTCCGGCATCCGCCACGTGCACGTGGTCGGCGCCGGCGTGATGGGCGGCGACATCGCCGCGTGGGCCGCCTACAAGGGCTTCGAAGTGACCCTGCAGGACCGCGAGCAGCGCTTCATCGACCCGGCCATGGAACGCGCGCAGGCGCTGTTCGCCAAGAAGGTGCGCGACGAGAGCAAGCGCCCGGCCGTGGCCGCGCGCCTGCGTGCCGACCTGGAAGGCAACGGCGTGGCCGAGGCCGACCTGGTGATCGAGGCAATCATCGAGAACCCCGAAGCCAAGCGTGCGCTGTACCAGACGCTTGAGCCGAAGATGAAGCAGGACGCCCTGCTGACCACCAACACCTCGTCGATTCCGCTGGTGGAACTGCGCGACCACATCCAGCGCCCGGCGCAGTTCGCGGGCCTGCACTACTTCAACCCGGTAGCGCAGATGCCGTTGGTGGAGATCATCCATCACGACGGCATGGCGCCGGAGACCGAGCGTCGCCTGGCCGCGTTCTGCAAGGCGCTGGGCAAGTTCCCGGTGCCGGTGGCCGGCAGCCCGGGCTTCCTGGTCAACCGCGTGCTGTTCCCGTACATGCTGGAAGCGGCCACCGCGTATGCCGAGGGCATTCCGGGCCCGGTGATCGACAAGGCCGCGGTGAAGTTCGGCATGCCGATGGGCCCGATCGAACTGATCGATACCGTGGGCCTGGACGTGGCCGCCGGCGTCGGCCGCGAACTGGCGCCGTTCCTGGGCCTGCAGATCCCGGCCGCACTGCAGACGGTGGAACCGGACAAGCGCGGCAAGAAGGATGGCCAGGGCATCTACACCTGGGAGAACGGCAAGCCGAAGAAGCCGGACGTGGCCAGCGACTACCAGGCCCCGGCCGATCTGGAGGACCGCCTGATCCTGCCGCTGTTGAACGAGGCGGTGGCCTGCCTGCACGAGGGCGTGGTGGCCGACGCGGACCTGCTGGATGCCGGCGTGATCTTCGGCACCGGTTTCGCACCGTTCCGCGGCGGTCCGATCCAGCACATCCGTGCGGTCGGTGCCGATGCGATCGTCGAGCGGTTGAAGGCGCTGCAGCAGCGCCATGGCGACCGTTTCGCGCCGCGCCCCGGCTGGGACAACCCCGTCCTGCGCGAACCGGTGGTCTGAGTTCATCGGCCGGGCCTGCGGCCCGGCACCCGCAGAGGCAACCGCCGAAGCCAGAGCCGGAGCAACAGCCGGCTCTGGCTTTTCTGTTAGGCGGGCGGGGCGGTGTGGGCTTGCAGGACACGCCGTAAACCCATCCATGGGGGCTCGATGGCGCCATCCATGGCGCCAACGGTCCTGCAAGCCCACACCGCCCCACCCAGACAGTTTCCCGGTGACGGTTGCTGAACTGCGATGGCTGGTAGGTGTCGACCTTGGTCGACACCAGGAGCGAAGCGACCGGCGTTTGATTTTGATTTTCTTTTTTCTTCTCCGTGGCTGGACGCACACGGAAACTGTCAGAGGTCGGGCGGGTGGGTTGCGCAGGACCGTTGGCGCCATGGATGGCGCCATCGAGCCCCCATGGACGGGTTTACGGCGTGTCCTGCGCAACCCACCCGCCCGGCCAAGCGCGGCTTTTGATCTTGCTTCCGCCTTCAGCGCCCCCCACAGCCACGAGGGGCTGCGCCGTTGGCTGGAACACCCTGTTACCCATACGGGGCATGTGCCCGTCACAGCTGCATGCGATGCTCATCACCTGATCCCTGCCAGCGAGAACGCCCGCATGACCACCATCATCGCCCCGCGCGTGCACGACATCGGCGGCCTGGAAGTCCGTCGCGCCGTCCCCACCCTGCAGGCGCGCAGCATCGGCTCGTTCGTGTTCGTCGACCAGATGGGCCCGGCACTCATGCACCCCGGCACCGCCATCGACGTGCGCCCGCATCCGCATATCGGCCTGGCCACCGTCACCTACCTGTGGTCGGGCGCGATCGGCCACCGCGACACGCTGGGTTCGGATCAGGTGATCCGTCCCGGTGACGTCAACTGGATGACCGCCGGCCGCGGTATCGCCCATTCCGAGCGCACGCCGCAGCCGGACCGCGATCACGACAACCCGATCCACGGCATGCAGACCTGGGTCGCGCTGCCGAAGTCGCACGAGGAAATCGAGCCGGCGTTCTACCACCATGCCGCTGCCACCCTGCCCGAGCAGCGTCGCAACGGCGCGTGGCTGCGGGTGATCGCCGGCCGTGCGTACGGCGAGGAATCGCCGGTGAAGGTGTTCGCCGACACCCTCAACGTGGCAATCGATCTCGACCCCGATGCGGAAATCGATATCGACGACGGCCACCGAGAGCGCGCGTTGTACATCCTCGAGGGCGACGCGCAGCTGGATGGCGTGGATATTCCCGCGCAGCACCTGGTGATCCCCGAAGCCGGTGCACGAGGCCGCCTGCGCGCGAAGACGCCGGTGAAGGCGATGCTGTTCGGTGGCGAGCCGCTGGATGGCCCGCGCCACCTGTGGTGGAACTTCGTGTCGAGCTCGAAGGAGCGCATCGAGCAGGCCAAGCACGACTGGGAAGCCGGCCGCTTCGGCACCATTCCGGGCGACGACAAGGAATTCATCCCACTTCCGCAGTACTGAACATCGCGTGTTGCACACATCTGAAGGTGTATCCCTGCACCCGGCGTTGACGCTACAGTCACCCGCTGATCACTGAAATGTGACATAAATCACACTTTAGATCGTCAAAGGAGTGCAACACATGAGCATGGGTAAACGCTTGTCCGCCGAGTTCCTCGGCACGTTCTGGCTGGTTCTGGGTGGCTGTGGCAGTGCGGTGCTGGCCGCCAAGTTCGGTGGCGACGGCAATCCGCTGGGTATCGGTTTCCTCGGCGTGGCGCTGGCCTTCGGCCTGACCGTGGTGACCGGCGCCTATGCGTTCGGCCATATCTCCGGCGCGCACTTCAACCCGGCAGTCAGCGTCGGGCTGTGGGCCGGTGGTCGTTTCCCGACCAGGGATCTGGTGCCCTACATCATCGCCCAGGTTGCCGGCGGCCTGCTGGCCGGCTTCATCCTTCTGCAGATCGCCTCCGGCGCCAGTGGCTTCGCCATCGATGGCAGCCAGGCGGGTGCGTTCGCCAGCAATGGCTATGGCGCGCTGTCGCCCGGCGGCTACAGCGTGGCAGCCGCCTTCCTGTGCGAAGTGGTGCTGACGGCGGTGTTCCTGATCGTGATCATGGGTTCCACCCACGGCAAGGCACCGGCCGGTTTCGCCCCGCTGGCGATCGGCCTGTCGCTGACCCTGATCCACCTGATCAGCATTCCGGTCACCAACACCTCGGTGAACCCGGCCCGCTCCACCGCCGTGGCCTTCTTTGCCGGCAGCGGCGCAGTCAGCCAGCTGTGGCTGTTCTGGGTCGCTCCCCTGCTGGGCGGCGCGATCGGCGGCCTGATCTACAAGTGGATCGGCAGCGACCGCTGATCCTCGCGACTCCCATTGCGGCCGACCCTCGGCCGCAATGGTTACTTCTGCAACCGCGAATTGTGCGATTGCTCACGTTCCGTTAAGGTTGAGTTGACCGTCCGTGCACATGCCGGATGGGGCGGCATCCGGGGATGGGATGCCACGGCCGCCGCCCCTGCTGGCGGAGCCAAACAACTCATCACCTTGGGGGATGCATGAAGTTCGTGCCTGTCATCTTGTCGAGCCTGCTGTTCGCTGCGGCCCAGGCCGCCGCGCAGGCGCCGTCCGAATGTCCTTCGCTGCCAGCCAGCAGTGGCCTGCAGTGGCAGCAGCAGGTGCAGGCCGATTTCCTGGTCTGCCGCGCCAGCACCCCTGATGGCCGCGAAGTACTGAGCCTGATGCTCAGCGCGCGTGACCCCGCCATTCCGCTGAGCCGCTCGCTGCGCCAGGAAAAAGGCAGCTTCGGCGGTGAATCGCTGTACTGGTACCAGCCCGACCTGGGCGGCCAGCAACCGCCGGGTTACGCCGAACGGCGCATCAGCGTGGTCAAGATCGACAAAGGGCGTTACGCGCAGATTGCGCTGTATCCGGACAGCGCGCAGGAGCTGAGCTCACTGCAGCAGCTGGCGCAGGGCATGAGCCTGACCCCTTCGGCCGTGGCCGCCGGGCGCTGAAGGTGACGGGGATGACTGCCTGGCAGCATCCCCGCAATGCACCTCGATCGGCAGGCAGTGCCGGCCGCCGGCCGGCAAACCCTTCGGTCCTGATCAAAAGCAGGTGCCGGCCGGCGGCCGGCACTACCTCAGAACCTGCCTTCCTGGAAATCGACGAAGGCCTGCATCAGTTCCTGCCGCGTGTTCATCACGAACGGGCCGTGCCGCATCACCGGCTCGCGCAACGGACGGCCGGCCACCAGGATCAGCCGCGCGCCTTCGCTGCCAGCCGAAACATGCAGCTGTTCGCCGCCGCCCAGCACCGCCAGCTCCTGGCGCGCAACATCACGGCCGGCGTCCTGTTCACCCACCGTCAGTCCGCCTTCAAATACATAGGCAAAGGCGTTGTGGCCTTCCGGCAGCGTGTAAGTCCAGGCCCGGTCGGGCGCCAACGTGATGTCGAGATACAGCGGCTCGGTGGCCGGCTGCACGATCGGGCCGCGGGTGCCGTCGACCGAGCCGGCGATCACCTTCACTTCCACGCCGGCTGCCGGCTGCACCACGGGAATGCGCTCGGGCGCGAACTCCTGGTACTTCGGCTCGGTCATCTTCTCCTTCGCCGGCAGGTTCACCCACAGCTGGAATCCACGCATCTGCCCGCTTTCCTGCTCGGGCATCTCCGAGTGCACCAGGCCGCGGCCAGCGGTCATCCACTGCACGCTGCCCGGGGTCAACAGGCCTTCGTTGCCATGGTTGTCGCGATGCCGCATGCGTCCGTCGAGCATGTAGGTGACGGTCTCGAAACCGCGGTGCGGGTGTTCCGGGAAGCCGGCGATGTAGTCCTCGGCCCGGTCGGTGCCGAATTCATCGAGCAGCAGGAACGGGTCCAGGTCCGGCAGCGTCGGGCCGCCGATGACGCGGGTCAGGCGCACGCCGGCACCGTCGGAGGTGGGCATGCCACGGATGGTGCGCAGCACGCGGACCGGTTCGGGAAGGCTCATGGCGACTCCTGTGGGATGGATGCCCCTGAAGATGGACGCCACATGGCCGTACGCCAATGGATGGCACCGCAACCAATTGTTCCATCCCTGATGTTGGCTGCACGTCAGCGCCACCGTCGTACGACCAAAGTACTACCGCCGATTCGTCCTGTGCCAATTGACCCTGTCGTGGGCAAGCAGGACTCTTTGACTGTCTTTCCGGGAGAGAGCACCTCATGAAAGGGTTTTCCAAACTGGGCTGGGCGGCACTCGCCCTGCTCGGCGCATTCTGTCTGGGCACCGTCGCCCTGCGCCGCGGCGAGCACATCAACGCACTGTGGATCGTGGTGGCCGCGGTCTCGCTGTACCTGGTCGCCTACCGCTTCTACAGCCTGTTCATCGCCAACAAGGTGATGCAGCTGGATCCGACCCGGGCCACCCCGGCGGTGATCAACAACGATGGCCTGGACTACGTGCCGACCAACAAGCACGTGCTGTTCGGCCACCACTTCGCCGCCATTGCCGGCGCCGGCCCGCTGGTCGGCCCGGTGCTGGCCGCGCAGATGGGCTACCTGCCCGGCCTGCTGTGGCTGGTGGTGGGCGTGGTGCTGGCCGGCGCAGTGCAGGACTTCATGGTGCTGTTCCTGTCCAGCCGTCGCAACGGCCGCTCGCTGGGTGACCTGGTGCGCGAGGAGATGGGCCAGGTACCCGGCACCATCGCCCTGTTCGGTGCGTTCCTGATCATGATCATCATCCTGGCGGTGCTGGCGATGGTGGTGGTCAAGGCGCTGGCCGAAAGCCCGTGGGGCATGTTCACGGTGATCGCGACGATGCCCATCGCGATCCTGATGGGCGTGTACATGCGCTACATCCGCCCCGGCAGGATCGGCGAGATTTCGGTGGTTGGCCTGATCCTGCTGCTGGCCGCGATCTGGTACGGCGGCAAGGTCGCCGCCGACCCGGTGTGGGGGCCGGCGTTCACCTTCACCGGCACCCAGATCACCTGGATGCTGATCGGCTACGGCTTCGTCGCCTCGGTGCTGCCGGTGTGGCTGCTGCTGGCCCCGCGCGACTACCTGTCGACCTTCCTCAAGATCGGCACCATCATCGCGCTGGCCATCGGCATCCTGGTGGTGATGCCGGAACTGAAGATGCCGGCGCTGACCCAGTTCGCCGCCAGCGGTGATGGCCCGGTGTGGAAGGGCGGCATGTTCCCCTTCCTGTTCATTACCATCGCCTGCGGTGCGGTCTCCGGTTTCCACGCACTGATCTCCTCCGGCACCACGCCGAAGCTGCTGGCCAATGAAGCGCACATGCGCTACATCGGCTACGGCGGCATGCTGATGGAATCGTTCGTGGCGGTGATGGCGCTGGTGGCGGCCTCGATCATCGATCCGGGCATCTACTTCGCGATGAACAGCCCGGCCGCCGTGATCGGTGCCGATGCAGCCTCGGCGGCGCACTACATCACCAACACCTGGGGCTTCACCATTACCCCCGAGCAGTTGACCGCGACCGCGGCCGCCATCGGTGAACCGACCATCCTGCACCGCGCCGGTGGTGCACCGACGCTGGCGGTAGGCATCGCGCAGATCCTGCACGAAGCGATCCCCAGTGGCAGCGACGCGATGATGGCGTTCTGGTACCACTTCGCGATCCTGTTCGAAGCCTTGTTCATCCTGACCGCGGTGGACGCCGGTACCCGCGCCGGGCGCTTCATGCTGCAGGACCTGCTGGGCAACTTCGTGCCGGCCCTGAAGAAGACCGAGTCGTGGACCGCCAACATCATCGGTACCGCCGGCTGCGTGGCGCTGTGGGGCTACCTGCTCTACACCGGCGTGGTCGATCCGTTCGGCGGCATCCAGACGCTGTGGCCGCTGTTCGGCATCTCCAACCAGATGCTGGCTGGCATCGCGCTGATGCTGGGCACGGTGGTGCTGTTCAAGATGAAGCGTGACCGCTATGCGTGGGTCACTGCGGTACCGGCGGTGTGGCTGCTGATCTGCACCACCTACGCCGGCTTCATCAAGATCTTCGACAGCAACCCGGCGCAGGGTTTCCTGGCGCAGGCACACAAGTTCCAGGCCGCGCTCGCCAGCGATACGATCACTGCACCGGCCAAGTCGGTGGCGCAGATGAAGCAGATCGTGGTCAACGCCTACGTCAACACCGGCCTGACCGCGCTGTTCCTGCTGGTGGTCGGCGCGGTGCTGGTGTATTCGATCAAGACCATCCTGGCGGCACGCCGCAACCCGCAGCGCAGCGACCGCGAGACCCCGTACGTGGCGCTGAAGCCGCATGAAATGGTGGATCTGTGATGAGCACGCAACTGGTTCCCGCCGGCCAGTACCAGGCGCACCGCCGCATCTGGCGGCGCCTGGTGCAGACCGCACGACTGTGCTGTGGCATTCCTGACTACGACAACTACGTCCGGCACATGCTGGATAAGCACCCGGACCAGGAGCCGATGGACTACAAGACGTTCTTCCGCGAGCGCCAGGAAGCGCGTTACGGCGGGCGCAACGGCGGGCGCTGCTGCTGAGGGCCAGGCCTGCCTTTCAGCGGGCAAAAGAAAGCCGAGCGCGGGCTCGGCTCTACACGGGCAGAGCGGGTTCGCGGCGCACGCCGCGAACCCGCAACAGGATCGTCCGGCCAGGACTCAGGCGCCGGCCATCCACTTCAGGATCAGGCCGGTGACATACGCCAGCCCGGTGCCGGTGGCATAGCCCACCGTACCCAGCAGCACGCCCACCGGCGCCAGCGTCGGATGGAAGGCTGCGGCCACCACGGGGGCCGAGGCGGCCGCGCCGATGTTGCCCTGCGAACCGATCGCGAAGAAGAACAGCGGCGCGCGCAGCAGCTTGGCTACCCCCCACAGCACCAGCACGTGCGTGGCCATCCAGATCGCGCCAAGCAGGAACAGCCACGGCCGATCCAGCAGCGACAGCAGGTTCATCTGCATGCCGATGCAGGCGATCAGGAAGTACAGGAACACCGTGCCCAGCCGCGAAGCGCCTGCGGCTTCCAGCCGGCGCGCACGGGTGAAGCTCAGGCCCAGGCCCATCGCCGTGGACAGCAGGATCACCCAGACGAACTGGCTGTCGAGGCTGAACTGGCTGGCCCAGCTGACATTGGCCTTGAACCAGCCCGACAACGGCGCGGCGATGGCATGGGCCAGGCCGACGCCACCCAATGCCACGCCAACGATCACCATCAGGTCGGTCATGCTGGGAATGCGCGCGTTCTGTGCCTCGTAGGCGCTGATGCGTGCCTTCATCTCGTCGATGGCGCGGGTGTCGGCACCGTTGCGGGTATCGATCTGCTGCGCGCGGTTGGCCAAAAACAGCAGGATCGCCATCCACAGGCTGGCGCAGGCCACGTCGACCACCGCGAACTGGCCAAAGGTGGTGGCATCGGTGCCGAACACCTCGCGCATGGCCACCATGTTGGCGCCGCCACCGATCCAGCTGCCGGCCAGCGCGGCCATGCCGGCCCAGGTATCACCGGCCACCGTTTCCGGATGGATCAGCTTCATCAGCTGGAACGAGACGATGGCGCCGAGCATGATGCCGGCGGTACCGGCGCAGAACACGATCAGCAGCTTTGGGCCGAGCTTGATGACGCCTTTCAGGTCGATCGACAGTGTCAGCAGGACCAGCGCAGCGGGCAGCAGCACGTCGCGCGCGACCGGGTTGTACAGCGAGGTGTTGTGGCCATCGATGACACCGGCGGTGTTGTAGATGGCGGGGATGAAGTAGCACAGCAGCAGTGCCGGCACCCAGGCGAAGATCTTCTTCAACAACGGGGTCGGACCACTGGCGGCCCAGAAGATCAGGGCCAGGGTGGCGGCAATCAGGCCCAGTCCAACGATGTCGTTGCTGATCAGGGCGGTAGCGGGTTCGGTCGGCATGGGATCCTCTGTCGATCGAAAGAGCGGAGAAAAAAAAGCGCCGCATGAAGCGGCGCAGGTCGAGATTAACATTGTCTTCACGCCTGGTCATGCTGCGCTGCTTGTCGCCTTCCCCTGCATTGACGACGATTGCGGCATCACCGTTGTGGAGCAGGCCCATGCAGCTTGGTGCGTTCTCTGTCAGCCTGTCCGTGAAGGACCTGGCCGCCTCCCGCGCGTTCCACGAAGCCCTCGGGTTCTCGGTCACCGGTGGCGATCCCACGCAGAACTGGCTGGTAATGCGCAGCAACGGCACGGTCATCGGGCTGTTCCAGGGCATGTTCGAGGGCAACCTGCTGACCTTCAACCCCGGCTGGGACCAGCACAGGCAGGAGCTGCCCCACTTCCAGGATGTGCGTGAACTGCAGGCGGAACTGGATGCCAAGGGCATCGAACTGGCAGTCCGCACTGACCCCGATGGCCAGGGGACCGGCTACCTGCAGCTGGCCGATCCCGACGGCAACGTGATCCTGATCGACCAGCACGTGGCGCGGCCGAACGGGCGGTAATGCGAACAGCCATTGCGTGGGTAGGCGTCGACCTTGGTCGACGGGCCGCATGCCAACCAAGGTTGGCATCTACCAGGACGGCCGGATCAGGCCGGGCGCGAGGCACTGAAATCGAGCGTGACACGCGTTCCGCGCGGCTCGCAGGGCTGCAGCTGCAGGGTCCAGCCCAGGTGCTCGCACAACCGCGCGATCAGGTCCAGGCCGATGCCGCCGCCACGATCGGCGCGTCCGCCACGGGCCATGCGCGCGTGGATGGCGGCAATCTCCTCCGGGCTCATGCCATGCCCTGGGTCCTGCAGCGTCAGCACCGCCGACGCACTCAGCTGCAGCTCGATATGGCCGCGGCCGCTGTTCTCGATGGCATTGCGCAGCAGGTTGCCGATCGCCGCCTGCACCACTGCCATCGGCGCAACGATATCCACCGGCGCCGCCTGGATGCCGATGCTCAGGTCCTTGTCACCGAGCAGGTGGCGATGGTCGTCGACGATCTCCGGCAGCAGCTGGTCCAGGGCGATGCGCTCGGCACGCGCGGCCAGGCGTGCCGGATCACGCGCCAGCACCAGCAGCAGCTCGATCAGCTGCTCCACGCTCTGCGCTGTGCGCAACACCCGCTGCATCTGCTGGCGGGCGCGCTCGGGCAGGCCCGGTTGCTCCAGCGCGAGCTCGGCAGCACCGGTCATCACCGCGATCGGTGTGCGCAGTTCGTGGCTGGCGGTGCTGATGAAGACCCGCTCGCGCTCGACGAACTGCTCGTTGCGGTCCAGATAGTCGTTCAACGCACCGGCGATGGTATGCAGCTCAGCGCTGCCGCGCGGATCGACTTCGATACGCTGGCCCTGCACGCCCGGCCGCAGCCCGGCAATGTGCTGTGCCAGCAGGCTCAACGGACGCACCATCCGCTCCATGCCGAACGACGCCATCAGCACGGTGACGAAGATCATGATCACCCCGGCCAGCATCACCCAGCGCGTGGCGAACTGTTCCAGGTCATGGAAATCGGAGATGTCCAGCGCCAGCGCCACCCGTCCCATCGACTGCGTTTCACGGACCATCACCGCCGTCTCGCGGCCCTTGACCATCACTCCGTCATGCAACCCAGGATGCAGGGAGCGCAGGCTCTCTGGCAGATTGACTGCGTCAAAGCGGTACAGGCTCAGCGTGTCCGAGTCCTGCCAGCGATAGTGAGGTTCGTGCTCGACATGCTCGACGATGCTGTCCAGTTCGGAATTGAGCAGCGCGCGCCACGCGGCGTGCTCGGCGTGTTCGTGCACGTAGTTGCCGACACTGAACACTGCAATCGACAGCAGCGCCAGGTACCCGAGCAACCACCACACCACCCGCCGGTACAGCGGCCCCGGCTTACGCGCCCTCATCAGCATTCCTGCCTGCGTCGGCAGCGTCCATCAGCGCCAACCGATAGCCCACCCGCGGCAGCGTATGGATCAGCTTGTCGGCAAACGGGCCGTCGACGCTGCGGCGCAGCTCGTAGACATGCGAGCGCAGCAGATCGCCATCCGGTGGCTCGTCACCCCACAGGGCGAACTCCAGCTGCTGGCGGGTGACCGCACCGGGGCTGGCGCGCATCAGCACTTCCAGCAGCTTGCGGCAGGCCGGGTACAGGTGCAGCACCTGGCCACCACGCTGGGCTTCCAGGGTCGCCAGGTCCAGCACCAGGTCGCCCACCTGCAGGCGCTTGCGCGGATTGCGGCCCTGCGCGCGCAGCAGCAGCGCCTCCAGCCGCACTTCCAGCTCGGGCAGGGCGAACGGCTTGGTCAGGTAGTCGTCGGCACCGGCGCGGAAGCCGGCGATCTTGTCCGGCAGCTCGTCGCGCGCGGTCAGCATGATCACCGGCACCTCCGACGCGTGCTCGGCGCGCAGGCGACGCAGCACCTCCGGCCCCTCCATGCGCGGCAGCATCCAGTCCAGGATCACCGCATCGTAGGGGTGGCTGCCTGCCAGGTGCAGGCCGGTGATGCCATCCGGGGCCACGTCGAGCACGTGCCCGCGCGACTCGAAATAGTCGAACAGGTTGGCCACCAGCTGGCGGTTGTCCTCGATCACCAACAGACGCATGCACGAAAGATCCACGGAAGTTCGTACCATGGTAGCGCCGACCATGTCGGAATGCGGTCGCCCTGCGCCCGCTCCGACGCCTTTCCTACCCCAGCCACGTCAGAGTGGCGGTTTTGCTCCCGGAGCCTGCCGTGCCCGTAGCCCTGCCCCGCCGTTGGCGCCTGCCCCTGTTGTGGCTGCTGATCATCGCCGCGTTGGCCGCCGGTATCGGCCTGCGCCAGCCGCAGCCGCCGGACGAGCCGCGCTTCGTGCTGGCGGCCCGTACCATGGTCGAAAGTGGAGAATGGCTGCTGCCGCACCGGGGCGTGGAGCTGTACGCGGAGAAGCCGCCGGTCTTCATGTGGCTGCAGGCGGCCGCTTACGAGGTGGTCGGCAGCTGGCAATGGTCGTTCCTGCTGCCGTCGCTGCTGGGCGCCCTGCTCAGCCTGTGGCTGGTGTCGGACCTGGCACGGCGGCTGTGGTCGCCGCGGCATTCCCTGTACTCCCTCGCGGCGCTGTTCTGCACCCTGCAGTTCGGCCTGATGGCCAAGCGCGCGCAGATCGACATGGTGCTGGTCGGCATGACCACGGTGGCCCTGTGGGGATTGATGCGCCACCTGTGCGAGCGCCGCAACCTGCCCGCGCTGTGGCTGGCCGGTTTCGCCGCTGGCCTCGGCACGGTGACCAAGGGCGTGGGGTTCCTGCCGCTGCTGATGGTGCTGCCGTGGTTCGGCTGGTGGCTGTACCAGCGCCGCCGCGGGCGCAGCGTGGACGGTCCGCACCCGGCAACGCTGCTGTGGCTGATCCCGGCCTTCCTGCTGGGCGTGGCGGTGTGGCTTGCCCCGCTGGGCTGGGCATTGCTGCATGAGCCCAGCGCGTCCCTGCAGTCCTACGCCCACGAACTGCTGTTCAAGCAGACCGGCACCCGCTACGCCAACGCCTGGCACCACCGCCAGCCGGTCTGGTACTACCTGCAGGTGATCCTGACCTTGTGGCTGCCGGGCAGCCTGTTGCTGCCGATGCTGTTCAAACCCTGGTGGCGCCGCATCCGCCGTGGTGACTGCCGGCAATGGCTGCTGTTGGGCTGGGCGCTGCTGGTGCTGGTGTTCTTCAGTGCCAGCCCCGGCAAGCGCGAGGTCTATGTGCTGCCAATGCTGCCGGCGATGGCGCTGGCGGTGGCCCCGCTGTTGCCTGGCCTGCTGCGACGGCTTTGCGTGCGGCGCTACCTGTTCGGCTACACCGTGGTGCTGATGCTGGCCACCGGTGTGCTCGGCGTGATGCTGATGACCGAACATCCGTGGGCCCTGGCACAGCTGGAACGACGGGCGATGCCCGATTCGCTGCTGCCGGTGCTGGGAGATGGCCTGCTGACCTTTGCCATTGCCCTGGCCACGTTGATCGTGTGGCTGCGGGTGCGACGTGCCGCAACGCTGGTGTTGCTGACCCACGGCATGCTTTGGATGCTCTACGGCCTGGTGCTGATCCCGGCGCTGGATCCGTACGCATCAGCGTCGGCGGTGATGCGCCGGGTGGGCGCGCGGATCGGCCCGGACGCGGAGCTGGCACTGGTCGCCTGGCGCGAACAGAACCTGCTGCAGGCAGATCGGCCGGTGCGCGAGTTCGGCTTCAAGCGCCCGTGGGCCGAACAATGGCATGACGCCGGCCCGTGGCTGGCCGAGGCGCCGGGCAAGCGCTGGGTGCTGGTGCTGGACGATGCGATGAGCCCCTGCGTGGACCCGGCCAAGGTGATCGACATCGGCATTGCCAACAGGAATCGTTGGCAACTGCTTCCCGGTACGGCCTGGGACCCGAAGTGCCACGCCGAGCGCACCGGATCGACCGCCGAAGAAGACTGAACGGTGACGCGCGCCGGGGACTCATTAACCCGGCGCGAACGGGCGTCCGACCCTTCTCCGACATCGAGGTGACGAGCATGAACGCGGATTCCCGAACCGCCCCTTCCCAGCATGCCCGTTCGTCCCATTGATGCGGCAGCGCCGCTTGCGACATCACCACTGGCGTCAAGATTCGCCGTAACTCACTTCTGGCTGCCTGTCGCAATCGGTCTGCCCGTGTTTACGCTGCTGATGGGTTTCGGCGGTGATCAATGGGTGGCCGATCACCTGTTCCGCCTCGAAGGTGGCCACTGGGCGTTGCAGGACGCCTGGGTCACCCGCACGGTGGTGCACAAGGCCGGCAAGTGGCTGAGCACGTCGGCGGCGCTGGTCGCGATCCTGTTGTGCGTGCACCACTGGCGCAAGGGGGGCGATCGCACCCTGCGATGGGCGCTGCTTTATGTCGTAATTGCCATGGCGCTGGGTACGGGCGTGATCTCCCTGCTGAAGACCCTGGTGCCGATGGAATGTCCCTGGGACCTGCTGCGCTACGGTGGCCATCAGCCCTATATCGGGCTTTTCACGCAGCGCCCGGCCGGCATGGCCGCACAGGCCTGCTTCCCTGCCGGCCACGCCAGCGCAGGCTATGCGTGGCTGTGCCTGTACTATTTCGCCCTGCTGTGGCGCCCGTCATGGCGCTGGGCAGGCTTGTGGATCGGCCTCGGCACCGGCCTGGTGTTCGGCATCAGCCAGCAGCTGCGCGGCGCGCATTTCCTTTCGCATGATGTTGCCACCGCGTTGATATGTTGGCTGCTGTCACTCGGCCTGTACCTGATCGTCAAAGGCATCCTGATCCGCCGTCAGCTGGACCGTCCCAACCGCCAGGAGGCAAACGCATGAGTGCATCGGTCCAACGCCCCGCCCGCCCTTCCGCACTGGCGGGTCTTCGCCACTGGCGGCCACAGCTGTCCACCGAAGCACTGATCGCCTTCACCAGCCTGTTCTTCGCGGTGGCCGGCAACGGCCTGTTCTGGCACAGCGCGATGGCCAGCCATCCGGGCAGCCTGCGCTACGCGCTGTCGCTGCTGCTGTTGCTGCTGGGTGCGCACGGCGTGCTGCTGGGCATCCTGGTCTGGCGCTGGAACGCCAAAGTGGTGATCAGCCTGCTGCTGCTGGTGACCGCATTCGCCGCACACTACATGAGCCGCTACCACATCTACCTGGATGCGGACATGCTGCGCAACGTGCTGGCGACCGACCCCAAGGAAAGCCGCGAGCTGATGACGGTATCGCTGCTGTGGCCGGTACTGCTGCTGGCAGTGCTGCCGATGGTGGTGCTGTGGCGCGTGCAGCTGCGCCGCCGCAGCTGGGGCCGCAGCCTGCTCTGGCGCGTCGGCTTCCTGGTGGTGGCGGCAGTGACGGCTGTCGGCGGCGCGTTGATCTCGTTCCAGGATGTCTCGGCACTGATGCGCAACCAGCGTGAAGTGCGCTATCTCGCGACACCGGCCAATGTCCTGTTGGGCATGCCGCGTGCATTGCGTGGCGACAATCCGGTGCAGCGCGCCCCGAAGCTGCCGATCGGCACCGATGCCAAGGCCACCCCGCGCGCGCCGGCCAGCAAGCCGCGCCTGCTGGTGATCGTCATGGGCGAGACCGTGCGTGCGCAGAACTGGGGGCTCAACGGTGGCCGCAACACCACCCCGGAACTGGCGCAGGCCAGCGTGATCAATTTCCCGGACATGCATTCGTGCGGCACCAGCACCGAGGTTTCGTTGCCGTGCCTGTTCTCGCCGTGGGGCCGCCATGACTACGACGAGAAGAAGATCCGCGCGCACCAGTCGCTGCTGCACGTATTGAACCGTGCCGGCATCGCACCGTTGTGGCGTGACAACCAGTCCGGCTGCAAGGGCGTGTGCGAAGGCCTGGACTTCCAGTCGCTGTCCGATGCCACCACGCCGGGCCTGTGCGCCGATGGCCGCTGCATGGACGAGATCCTGCTGCAGGACCTGGCCACCCAGGTACGCGCCAGGCCCGGCGACCGGGTGGTGGTGCTGCACCAGCTGGGCAACCACGGTCCGGCCTACTTCGAGCGCTATCCGCCCGCATTCCGCCGTTTCACCCCGACCTGCGATACCCGTGACATTGGCCGTTGCTCGCGCGAAGAGATCACCAACAGCTACGACAATGCCGTGCTGTACACCGATCACTTCCTGACAAAGACCATCGGCACGCTGCAGGGCATGCAGGATTACGACACGGCGATGATCTACCTGTCCGACCACGGCGAGTCGCTGGGCGAGAAGGGCCTGTTCCTGCACGGCGTGCCCTACGCCATCGCCCCGGCCGAGCAGACCCGGGTACCGATGACGATGTGGTTCTCGCCAGGCTTCGCCAGCAGCCGTGGGCTGGACCTGCAGTGCGTGCGCAAGCGTTCGGCGGCGTATACCGACCATGACAACCTGTTCCCGTCGGTGCTGGGCCTGATGCAGGTGAAGACCTCGCTGTACGAACGCGACCGCGACGTGTTCGCCAACTGCGAGAGTTGAGGAGTGTTCGGCAGGGCTTGCAGCCCTGCACCTGCAGGGGCAACGGCCGAAGCAACAGCAACAGCGTGCATTCCGTGGGATGGTGGAGTGGGTCCGGTGGCGGGAGACGCCGTAAACCCATCCTTGGGGGCTTGGCCGCGACATCCATGCCGCGGACACTCCCGCCACCAGACCCACCCCGCCTTCGACAGTTTTCCGCGATCTGTTGGACATGCCGATGGGGTCGGATCCGTTTTCCGTAGGAAAACGGATCCGACCCCATTTTGATTGTCGATATCTGACAGATGTGTCGACCAAGGTCGACACCTACCGACAGCACACGGAATCTGTCAGAGGTGGGGCGGTGTCGGAGTGCGGGGTGTCAGCCGCATGGATGCGGCTGCCAAGCCTACACGGACGTACTTGCGGCGTCCCCGCACTCCGACACCGCCCCGCCAAACCACGGATAGTCCGCTGTTGCTGTTGCTTCGGCTTTGCCGTTGCTTGAAGGCCTCTGCGGGTGCCGGGCGCCGCCCGGCCGACTTCCGCCACTTGCGGAGGCAGCGGCTGCCCACTAGCCTTCGGCCGTCGTTCACCACCCAAGGACCGCCCTTGAAACACCGTCATCTCCTGCTGGCCTCGGCAATCGCCGCCGCCACGCTGGCCCTGGCCGCCTGCAAGAAGGAAGCTGCCCCAGGCACCGATACCACCAGCAGCAACGCCCCGGCCGGCGAAACCGCCGACCAGTTCGTGGCCCGCATCAATGCCGAGTTCAAGGCCGCCTACCCGGAGATGACCTCGGCGCAGTGGCTGTCCTCCACCTACATCAACAGTGATTCGGAACGCATCGCGGCCAAGGCCAACGAGCGCTCGCTGACGCAGCTCAACAGCTGGATCGAACAGGCTGCGAAGTTCGACGGCAAGCCGATGAGCGAGGACAGCAAGCGCGCGATCCACCTGCTGAAGCTGATGTCGTCGATGCCGGCACCGCGCGACCCGGCCAAGCTGGCCGAGCTGACCCAGATCGCCACCCGCATGGAAGGCAGCTATGGCGCCGGCAAGTACTGCACCGATGCCAACGATCCGAGCTCCTGCCGCCAGCTGGGCGAGCTGGAGCAGGTGCTGGCACGCAGCCGCGACTATGACAAGCAGCTCGACGCCTGGCAGGGCTGGCACAGCACCACCAAGAACATGCGCGGCGACTACCAGAAGTTCGTCGGCCTGGTGAACGAAGGCGCCAAGGGCATGGGCTTCACCGATGCCGGCCAGATGTGGCGCAGCGGCTATGACATGCCGCCGGAGCAGATCGGCCCGGAAACCGACCGCCTGTGGGAACAGGTCAAGCCGATGTACGAGCAGCTGCACTGCTACGCACGCGGCAAGCTGGACAAGACCTACGGCAAGGACAAGGCCGAAGTGGGCAACGGCCTGATCGCCGCGCACCTGCTGGGCAACATGTGGCAGCAGGACTGGTCGAACCTGTGGGACCAGCTGGAACCGTACCCGGGCGCCGGCAGCCTGGACATCACCGCGGCGCTGGAGAAGCAGTACCAGACCAACCTGAGCGCGGCGCTGGCCAAGGCCGGCAAGGACGCCAACGTGGCCGCACAGTACAAGGCGCAGCGCGAGGCCGAACTGCGCACCGCCAAGCAGATGACCGAACGCGCGCAGGACTTCTACGTGTCGCTGGGCATGCCGTCGCTGCCGCAGTCGTACTGGGAACGCACCCAGTTCATCAAGCCCGACGACCGCGACGTGGTCTGCCACGCCAGCGCCTGGGACATGAACATGGAAGGCGACGTGCGCACCAAGATGTGCATCAAGCCGAACGAAGAGAACTTCACCACCATCTACCACGAGCTGGGCCACATCTATTACGACCTGGCCTACAACCCGCTGCCGCCGCTGTTCCAGGGCGGTGCCAACGATGGGTTCCATGAAGCGATCGGCGACACCATCGTGCTGGCGATGACCCCCAAGTACCTCAGCTCGATCGGCCTGGTCGATACGCCGACCGAAAGCCGCGAAGCGGTCATCAACAACCAGATGCGCATGGCGCTGTCGGGCGTGTCGTTCCTGCCGTTCGGGCTGATGATCGACCGCTGGCGCTGGGGTGTGTTCGATGGTTCGATCACCGCCGACAACTACAACAAGGCATGGTGGGACCTGAAGGCCAAGTACCAGGGCGTGGCGCCTGCCAGTACCCGTGGCGAGGAGTTCTTCGATCCGGGCGCGAAGTACCACGTGCCAGGCAACACCCCGTACACCCGCTACTTCCTGGCGCGCATCCTGCAGTTCCAGTTCTACAAGGGCCTGTGCGACGCGGCCGGCTACAAGGGCCCGCTGCATGAGTGCACCTTCTACGGCAACAAGGAAGCCGGCCAGAAATACTGGGCGATGCTGAGCAAGGGTGCCAGCCAGCCGTGGCAGGCCACGCTGAAGGAGCTGACCGGCACCGACAAGCTCGATGCCGGCCCGATGATCGAGTACTTCACGCCGGTCAACGAGTGGCTGAAGCAGCAGAACGAAGGCCAGATGTGCGGCTGGCAGGCCAACGCGGCCCCGGCGGCAAAATGAAAAAAGGGGCGGGTCCGCAAGGATCCGCCCCTTCCTGGTAGTGCCGGCCGCTGGCCGGCAACTACGCGATGAAGACCCCGCGGGCAGCCGGCCAGCGGCCGGCTCTACCGGAATGCCTGTCAGCTGTCCTTCTTCGCCGCCATCGCCGCGGCCAGGTCCGCCTTGAACTCCTCGAAGGTCTGGCCCTTTTCCTTCGCTTCGGCCTGTGCGGCGCCGCGCAGCGCATCGGAGTACATCAGGCGCACCGGCGTGCCGTTGCGCTCGTGCAGTTCACCGGCCTGCATGATCAGCGCCAGTACCTGCGCGGCGGAGTCACTGTGGCCGGCGATACGGCCGTCCATGCCCAGCACCCATTCGCCATCGCGGCGCACGACACCGGCCAGCAGGGTGCGCTGCGCGTCGCGCAGTTCCGCATGTGGCTCCACCGGCGAGGCCTGGGCAGCGGCCTTGTTGGCGGCCTGCTTTTCCTGGCGACGGCGCTGGTCGCGGCGGGTCTTGGAGCTGGTGGACATGGTGCGGTACCGCTGCGAAAGGGGGCGCAAGGATAGCGCACCCCACGCGCAGCACCGCTTCACGCGCGCTCGATCCAGCAAGGTCAGTCCAGCACCTTGCCGTGCCGCCAGTAACCCATGAAGGTGATCGTGCGGCGGTCCAGCCCGCACTCGCGGACCAGATGGCGACGGATCGCCATCACCGCTCCCGCCTCGCCTGCCACCCAGGCATACAGCGGCCCGGCCACGCTGGCATCGGCCTGTTCCCAGAGAATCTGCGCGTCAACGTCGATCTCTTCCAGTTCTTCGCCAGCGACCACGCTCGAGGCGGCCAGGCGCGCCTGCACCGCCTGCAACAGGGGCGCCCCGTACGCCGCCCGCCCGCGCGGCAACCAGACCAGCTCGGCCGTGGCCGGCGCCTTCAGGCGAACCGCATCACCGGCCTGCGCCACTTCCAGCAGGGCCAGCGTACGTGGCGGATCCACCCTGGCCGCCAGTTCCTCAAGAATGCCGGCCACTGCCGGCAGCGCGGTCTCGTCAGCCACCAGCAGCACCTGGCCAACGCCGGCCGGCGGCTTCCATTCCCAGCCCTCGCTGCTGTCGGCGCAGTCGGCATCCGGGGCCAGCAGCACCACGCGGTCGCCCGGCCGTGCATGGATGGCCCATCGCGAGGCCGGCCCGGTCTCGCCATGCAGCACGAAATCAACATCGACCTCGCCCTGCTCTGCACGCAGCTGGCGGAGGGTGTAGGTGCGCATCGGCGGGCGCTGATCGTCCGGCAGGGCCCGATAGCGTGGGTACCAGTCCTCGCCGCTGGGGACCTGCGGCACCTCCTGGCCGGGCAAGGGGAAGAACACCTTGATGCGCTGGTCGGGCCCTCCGGTCGTCATCCGCGCCACTTCGGCACCGGTGAACACCATGCGGTCCAGGGAAGGGGAAAGAACGCGGCGCTCCTTCAGCGCCACCTCGAACAGGCGGTAGGTCTGCTGCGCAGCCATGGGGAACCTCATGCAACGACAGTGGATCGGCTGGCTGTCGTGCACCTGTGCACCGGCTGGCTGGAGTGCCCAGCCTAGTCCGGCGGTTTCCCGTCGCAAGCGTTGCGGGCGTCGTAGCCTGCCCTACCCCTGCGCGCTGCTCAGTGACCCGTGCAGGCTGCCTGCGCCGCGCGTTCGCGCCGGTGTTCCCAGTACCAGAACACGAAGCCGGCGCCGAAGAACCCAGCCTGGCCCAACGCCAGGTGCAGCGGGCTGGCGCTGAGCAGCGGCGACACCACGCCGGCCACCACGGTGCTGATCATCAGCTGCACGAAGGCCTGCAGCGACGAGGCCAGGCCGCGCTGGTGCGGGTACATGTCCAGCACCGCCAGCGCCAGGATCGGGAAGATCAGCGCCATGCCCATGCCACCCAGGAAGATCGGCAGCACCGCCCACGGCAGCACGAACTGCGGCGCCAGCGCCACGTAGCCGACGTTCAGCAGCACCGACAGCGCGCACAGGCCGAAACCAATGGATACCTGGCGGGTGGGCGTGGTGTGCCCGGCCATGCGCCCGGACAGGAACGAGCCGGTGGTCATGCCGCCGATGGTGGGGATGAACAGCCAGGCGAAACCGCCCTCGCCCAGGTGCAGGTGCTGCATCACGAACACCGGTGCCGAGGAGATGTACAGGAAGATGCCACCGAAACCGATGCTGCCGGCCAGCGCCAGGCGCAGGAAGCGCGGATTGAAACCGATGCGCACGTAATCACGCATCAGCACCCGCGGCGACAACGGAACGCGCGCTTCGAGCGGATGGGTCTCCGGCAGGTAGCGGGCGGTGGCCGCCAGCAGAACCAGTGCGAACACCACCAGGAACCAGAAGATCAGCGGCCAGCCAGCACCGCTGAGCAGGATCCAGCCACCGATGATCGGCGCGATCGCCGGGGCGATGCCGAACAGCATCGACACCTGGCTCATCAGCCGCTGCGCGTCGTGACCGTGGTACAGGTCGCGGATCACCGCGCGGCCGACGATCATGCCGACGCCTGCGGACAGGCCCTGCAGGGCGCGGAACCCCAGCAGCGTGGTCAGATCGGTGGACAGCGCACAGCCGACCGAGGCGCCCACGAACACCACCAGGCCGCCGAGGATCACCCGCTTGCGGCCCCAGGCATCGGACAGCGGGCCGTGTGCCAGGCTCATCAGGCCGTAGAACAGCAGGTACACGCTGATGGTCTGCTGCACCGCCACCTCGTCCACCGCCAGGCGCTGGGCCAGCTGCGGGAACGCGGGGAAGATGGTGTCGATCGAGAACGGACCGAACATGGCCAGGCCGGCGAGCAGCAGGGCCATGCGGCGGGTGGAAGGAGCAACAGCGGCGGTCATGGAGAAGGCGTCCGGCAGGGCCATGCGCGGCACGCACGGCGGGCGCCAGTCCCCTGCAGCAGGGACGGCGCCAGATGAATTCGGGTATCCGCCCATCATAGGTGGGGATTGCGCCTGATGCCATGCAGCAGTGCACAAAACGCACGGGCGGGCCATCGGCCATTCAGGCGCCGCGGCCGGGCCCGCAGGCGGCTGGCGCGCCCGCAACGGGCTATAATCGGCGGGCAACACGGTGGGAGAAGCGGAACACCGCTGCCGAAGGCGCAACGCCCGTAATCGCTCAGGCCCGATACCACCCGTAACACAACTCTGGAGAGACCGGTTCGATCCGGCGCCGAAGGGGCACGAAGCCGCGGTTTTCCGCGCTTCCAAACTCTCAGGCAAAAGGACAGAGGGGCGCCCCGCAGACCGCCGACCGGCGGCTTGTGCCCGTGCGTGTGCCCTTTCCTGACGGATCCTTCGCCATGTCCCAGAACACCCCTTCCCTGCGTGAGCTCGAGCACCACAATGCGTTCGTCGAGCGCCACATCGGCCCCAACGATGCCGAGATCGCGCAGATGCTCGACGTCGTCGGCCACGCGTCGCTGGATGCGATGACCGATGCCATCGTACCGGCCAAGATCAAGTCGCCGGCGCCGCTGGCACTGCCGGAATCGATGACCGAAGTGCAGGCACTGGCGAAGATCCGTGCGATCGCCGACAAGAACACCGTGCTGCGCAGCTTCATCGGCCAGGGCTACTACGGTACCCACACGCCGAACGTGATCCTGCGCAACATCCTGGAAAACCCGGCCTGGTACACCGCCTACACCCCGTACCAGGCCGAGATCTCGCAGGGCCGCATGGAAGCGCTGATCAACTTCCAGACCCTGTGCGCCGACCTCACCGGCATGGAAATCGCCAACGCCTCGCTGCTGGACGAAGCCACCGCCGCAGCTGAAGCGATGACCCTGGCCAAGCGTTCGGCCAAGTCGAAGTCGGACACCTTCTTCGTGCACGACGCCGTGCACCCGCAGACCCTGGAACTGCTGCGTACCCGCGCCGAGCCCATGGGCATCGTGCTGCGCGTCGGCACCCCGGCCGAGGCACTGGAAGCAGAAGCCTTCGGCCTGCTGCTGCAGTACCCGGACACCTTCGGCCAGATCGGCGACTACAAGGCGCTGGTCGAGGCCGTGCACGCGCGCGGCGGCCTGGTGGCCGTGGCCACCGACCTGCTGGCGCTGACCCTGCTGGCCGCCCCGGGCGAATGGGGTGCGGACATCGTGGTCGGCAACAGCCAGCGTTTCGGCGTACCGTTCGGCTTCGGCGGCCCGCACGCCGCATTCATGGCCTGCCGCGACGCCTACAAGCGCTCGATGCCGGGCCGCCTGATCGGCGTCTCGGTCGATGCCCAGGCCAACCCGGCCTACCGCCTGACCCTGCAGACCCGCGAGCAGCACATCCGCCGCGAGAAGGCCACCTCCAACATCTGTACCGCACAGGTGCTGCTGGCGGTGATGGCCTCGATGTATGCCGTGTACCACGGCCCGGAAGGCCTGACCCGCATCGCCCGGCGTACCCACCGCCTGGCCTCGATCCTGGCCGCCGCGCTGCGCGAGGCCGGCGTGCAGGTCGGTGGCGACTTCTTCGATACGCTGCACATCACCGGCGTGCATGCCGATGAGATCCACGCCAAGGCACGCGCCGCCGGTTACAACCTGCGCGCGATCGACAGCGACTCGGTCGGCATCAGCCTGGACGAGACCGCCACCCGCGGCGACGTGGTCGCGCTGGCCGCCGTGTTCGGCGCGCAGGCCGACATCGATGCGCTGGATGCCAGCACCGCCGACGCACTGCCGGCCGGCCTGCTGCGCCAGTCCGCGTTCCTGACCCATCCGGTGTTCAACACCCACCACAGCGAGCACGAACTGCTGCGCTACCTGCGCTCGCTGGCCGACAAGGACCTGGCGATGGACCGCACGATGATCCCGCTGGGCTCGTGCACCATGAAGCTCAACGCCACCGCCGAGATGATCCCGGTGACCTGGCCGGAGTTCTCGCAGATCCACCCGCTGGTGCCGGCCGACCAGGCGCTGGGCTACAAGGAACTCATCGACACGCTGGAAGCGATGCTGGTCGAATGCACCGGCTATGACGCGGTCAGCCTGCAGCCGAACTCCGGCGCGCAGGGCGAGTACGCCGGCCTGCTGGCGATCCGCGCCTACCACCGCTCGCGCGGCGAAGGCCACCGCGACATCTGCCTGATCCCGGATTCGGCGCACGGCACCAACCCGGCCTCGGCGCAGATGTGCGGCATGAAGGTGGTGGTGACCAAGACCGATGCCAACGGCAACGTCGACGTCGAGGACATCCGCCTCAACGCCGAGAAGTACAGCGACCGCCTGGCCGCGATCATGATGACCTACCCGTCCACGCACGGCGTGTTCGAGGAAGAGGTGGTGGAGATCTGCGAGATCATCCACAAGCACGGCGGCCAGGTGTACACCGACGGTGCCAACATGAATGCCCTGGTCGGCGTGGCCAAGCCGGGCAAGTGGGGGTCGGACGTTTCGCACCTGAATCTGCACAAGACCTTCTGCATCCCGCACGGCGGTGGCGGCCCGGGCGTCGGCCCGTGCGCGGTCAAGGAGCACCTGGCCCCGTTCCTGCCGGGCAAGCTGGGTGACAACGGCCCGGTCGGCATGGTCAGCGCGGCCAGCTTCGGCAGCGCCTCGATCCTGCCGATCAGCTGGATGTACATCGCGATGATGGGCCGCGACGGCCTGCGCAAGGCCACCCAGGTCGCGCAGCTCAACGCCAACTACATCGCCAAGCGCCTGGCCCCGCACTTCAAGACCCTGTACACCGGCCGCAACGGCCTGGTGGCGCACGAGTGCATCCTGGACGTGCGCCCGCTGGAGAAGACCAGCGGCATCGGTGCCGAGGACGTGGCCAAGCGCCTGATCGACTTCGGCTTCCATGCCCCGACCCTGAGCTTCCCGGTGGCCGGCACGCTGATGGTGGAGCCGACCGAGAGCGAATCGCTGCACGAACTGGATCGCTTCATCAACGCGATGATCCAGATCCGCGAGGAGATCACCGCGATCGAAGACGGCCGCCTGGACCGCGAGGACAACCCGCTGAAGAACGCGCCGCACACTGCCACCGCAGTGACCGCCAGCGAGTGGACCCACGCCTACCCGCGTGAACTGGCCGCCTTCCCGCTGGCCAGCCTGAAGCAGAGCAAATACTGGCCGCCGGTGGCGCGTGTCGACAACGTGTACGGCGACAAGAACGTGATGTGCGCCTGCATCCCGGTCGATGCCTACAAGGATGATGAAGTCGAGGCGTGATTCCTCACTGCATCGGTAAAGAAAATGGCCCGCGCAAGCGGGCCGTTTTCATGCGGCGTGTGGACCAAGGCCCACACCCACAAGCATCCGATCACGGGTCCGGCATCTGCCCCAGGCTCAACTGCCACGACACGCCAAAGCGGTCCTGCACCCAGCCGTAGCGATTGCTGAAGTCATAGTCGCCCACCGGCATCAACCAATGGCCGCCCTCACCCAGCACGCGTGCCGCGCGCTCGAACTGCTCGGCACCGGAACACTCGACGAACAGCGAGATCGACGGCGAGAAGGTGAAATCGTGCACGTCCAGGCTGTCGAAGCACAGGTAGTGGGTGCCACCGAGCAGGAAGATGGCCTGGCGGACCTGCCCCGGCACGCCGGCGCCGGCCCCCTCGGGATGGCGTTGCAGGGCCAGCAGCCGGAAATCGGCAAAGGCTTCGGCGTACAGGGCCAGCGCGGCCTCGGCCTGGCCGGTGAACATCAGGAAGGGACGGCTGCGCAGCATGCGGTACTCCTGGTCGACGGGCCGATGACGGCCTGCCTGCACAGTGCCACGCGGAGTGTGTGCCTGTTGTAGAGCCGAGCCCATGCTCGGCTGGCGATCGCGCAAACAGCAGCCGACCGCAGGGTCGGCTCTACAGAATCACGCCTGGCGCATGCGCCGCGCGATGGCACTGCTGGCGGCGATCGTGGCGGTCAACGCCACCATCGACAGGAACTGCAGGCGGGTGTGCGACTCACTCAGCAGCAGGCCGAAGATCAGCGCAAGGATCGCCAGTGCACAGCAGGTCAGCCACGGGAAACCGGCCATGCGGAACGGCAGTCGGGTACCCAGACGATCCGCGCGACGACGCAGCACCAGCTGCGAGACCAGCGACAGCGTCCACACCAGCAGGCAGGTGGAACCGACGATGTTCAGCAGCACCGGCAGCACCCGGTCCGGGAACAGCAGTTCCATCACCGTGGCGGCAAAGCCGAACAGCACGCTGGCCAGCACGGCGATCACCGGCACCTGGCGCGGGTCGGTCCAGCCAAGCACGGCCGGCGCTTCGCGACGCTGCGCCAGCGAATACATCATGCGCGAGGCGCCGTAGAGGTTGGCATTGAGCGCCGACAGCAGCGCGATCACGGCGATCAGCGTGATGGCGGTACCAGCGCCCGGGATGCGGGCGATGTCCAGCACGGCGGCGAACGGCGACTTCAGCGCCTCGCTGGTCCACGGCACCACGGCGATGATCACGCTCAGCGAGCCGATGTAGAACACCAGGATGCGCCAGGCCACGGTGCGGATGGCACGGGCAATGCTGCGCTCGGGGTCTTCGGTTTCGGCCGCCGCCACGGCCACGATCTCGGTGCCGCCGAAGGCGAACACCACCACCAGCAGCGCCGCGCCGATCCCGGCCAGGCCCTTCGGCGCAAAACCACCGTGTTCGGTGAAGTTGCTCAGGCCCGGGGAGGTCACCTGCGGCAGCCATCCCATCAGCAGCGCCACGCCAATGGCGATGAACGCCAGGATCGCCGCGACTTTGAGGATGGCGAACCAGAATTCGAACTCGCCGAAGTTCTTCACTCCGAGCAGGTTGATCGCGGTGAAGAACAGCATGAACGCCAACGCCGCCATCGGTACCGGTATCGCCGGCCAGACCGTGGCCAGCAGCCCGGCCGCACCCACTGCTTCGGCGGCGATCACGATCACCAGCTGCACCCACCACAGCCAGCCCACGGTGGCACCGGCGGTAGCGCCCATGGCGTCGGCTGCATACACCGAGAACGCGCCGCTGGTCGGTTTGGCCGCCGCCATCTCGCCCAGCGCGTTCATCACGATGATCACCAGCGCTCCGGCGACCAGATACGACACCAGGACCGCCGGACCGGCCGCCTGCACACCCACGCCCGAGCCGAGGAACAGCCCGGCGCCGATGGCGCTGCCCAGGCCCATCATGATCAGCTGGCGGGGCTTGAGCGAATGTCCGAGGCGGGACGGCGAAGCGGTCGGAATCGAGTTGGGCATCGGCGGGGCTGGCGGCGGGCTACAGGGGCGACACCTTACCCTGTCCCGTGCCCACGGGGATAGGCACAGCGCAGCAGGCCGCTCAGGCCAGCGCCGGCTCGCCGACGTTCCCACCGATACGGGCACGATAGGCACGCGGCGAGAAACCGGTTTCAGCCTTGAACTTGCGGGTGAAGGCACTCTGGTCGCTGAAACCGCAGGCCTGGCCGATGCAGGCGATGCTGTCGTCGCCATGCAGCAGATGCATGGCCATCTGGATCCGCAGCCGGGTCAGCACCTGCTGCGGGGTCATCTGGAACACCTTGCGGAAGCTGCGCTCCAGCTTGGACAGCGAAAAGCCGGTGATGTCCAGCAGGGTCTGCATGCGCACGTTCTCGGCGTAGTGCGCGTTGAGGTGGGCCAGCGCCAGCCGCAGCTGCTCGTACTGGGTGCCGAGGCTGTCCTTCTGGCCAAGGTCGCGGGAAATGCCGATCAGGCCCTCGATGGCCCCGTCGACCACCAGCGGGCGCTTGCAGGTCAGGCACCAGCCCGGTTCGCGGTTGGCGAAAAGGTGCAGCTCCATCAGGTTCTCGATCACCTCACCGGACAGCACACGGGCGTCCTGGTCAACGTAGTCCGCACTGAGGCCGGTCGGGTAGATTTCGGCCGCCGTACGCCCGATCACGTCCTTGCGCGCGCGCAGACCCAGCCGCCGCAGCATGGTCTGGTTGACGTGGGTGTAACGCCCCTGGCGGTCCTTGATGAAGAACAGCACATCCGGGATGGCGTCGAACAGGGCTTCGATGTCGGCGGGCTCGACTCGCATGCGGCAAGCATACCCGAGCCTGCTTTTGCCCGTACGTTCACCTTTGCCGGACCGTGGTTTAACGGGGCTGGTTCCAGTGTCGTGGTTCCTTTTGATGATCCGGAGCCAACGTCCATGGCCGCCAGCAAGCCGACCGGCAAGCGCGCAACCGTCCCTGCCGAAAGCCACCGCCGGGGCGATGGCGATGAACTGCACCAGCAGGCCGGGGGCAGCCATCCGGCAATGACCACCGACCAGGGCATTCCGGTGGCGGACAACCAGAACTCCCTGCGGCAGGGACCTCGGGGGCCCACGCTGCTGGAGGACTTCATCCTGCGCGAGAAGATCACCCACTTCGATCACGAACGCATTCCCGAGCGCATCGTGCACGCACGTGGCAGCGCAGCACACGGCTACTTCGAGCTGACCCGATCACTGGCAGCCCATACCCGCGCGCGCATCCTGACCGAGGTCGGCGTGAAGACGCCGGTATTCACCCGCTTCTCGACCGTGGCCGGTGGCGCAGGCTCGGTGGATACCCCGCGCGACGTGCGCGGCTTTGCGGTCAAGTTCTACACCAAGGAGGGCAACTGGGATCTGGTCGGCAACAACATCCCGGTGTTCTTCATCCAGGACGCGATGAAGTTTCCGGATCTGGTGCACGCAGTGAAGATGGAGCCGGACCGCGCCTTCCCGCAGGCCGCGTCGGCCCATGACACGTTCTGGGACTTCATTTCGCTGATGCCCGAATCGATGCACATGATCATGTGGGCGATGAGCGACCGCGCCATCCCGCGTTCGCTGCGGATGATCGAAGGCTTCGGTGTGCACAGCTTCCGCCTGCTGAACGAGGCCGGCGAGTCGACGTTCGTCAAGTTCCACTGGCGGCCCAAGCTGGGCATTCAGTCCACGGTCTGGGACGAAGCGTTGAAACTGCAATCGGCCGACAATGACTTCCATCGCCGCGACCTGTTCGAGGCCATCCAGCGCGGCGACTTTCCCGAATGGGAGCTGGCGGTGCAGCTGTTCACCGAAGAAGACGCCGACGCATTCCCGTTCGACCACCTGGATCCAACCAAGATCATTCCCGAATCGCTGGTGCCGTTGCAGGTGATCGGGCGCATGGTACTGGACCGCTGGCCCGACAACTTCTTCGCAGAGACCGAGCAGGTGGCGTTCTGCCCGGCCAACGTGCCGCCCGGCATCGACTTCAGCAACGACCCGCTGCTGCAGGGCCGCCTGTTCTCCTACCTGGACACCCAGCTGCTGCGCCTGGGCGGCCCGAACTTCCACCAGATCCCGGTGAATGCACCGAAGTGCCCGTTTGCCAATCATCAGCGCGACGGCCACATGCAGATGCAGGTGCCCAAGGGCCGCGTCGCCTACGATCCCAGCTCGCTGCAGGACGACACCCCGCGCGAGACGCCTGCCGGATTCCGCAGCCATGCCAGCGCCGACGATGGCCGCAAGGGCCGCACCCGCGCGGAGAGTTTCGCCGACCACTACAGCCAGGCCCGGATGTTCTTCCGCAGCCTGAAAAAGCCGGAGCAGGCGCACCTGGCATCGGCGCTGGTGTTCGAGCTGTCCAAGGTGGAAACGCTGAAGGTGCGGGTGCGCACCGTCAGCCACCTGCGCAACATCGATGACGCGCTGGCGCAGCGCGTGGCCGATGGCCTGGCCCTGCCTGCGCTGCCCGACCCGGCCCCAACCGCCACGCCGGTGCGGGACATGCCGCCCGCTCCCGAGGTGCGCGTGATCGGGCGTAACAAGCCCACCCTGCAGGGTCGCTGCATCGGCATCCTGTTCGACGAAGGCTCCGACGCGCGCGTGATTGCCAGCCTGAGCAAGGCCGTCCGGAAGGCAGGTGCAGACGTGAAGCTGGTCGCGCCAAAAGTGGGAGGCGCCACGCTGAGCGATGGCGCATTGCAGGCGGCAGATGGGCAGCTGGCGGGCACCCCGTCAGCCGTGTTCGATGCAGTAGCCGTGGTGCTCAGCCTTGAAGCCGCGAAGGCCCTGTCGAAAGAGAGTGCAGCCGTCGAATTCGTCAGCCAGGCGTGGGCACACCTGAAGGCCATCGCCAGCGACGCGGGCGGCCAGGTGCTGCTGAAGGCGGCGCGCGTCGGCAACGACCCCGGCATCGTCGAAGCAGAAGACGCCAAGGCATTCCTGGCGGCGGCCGCCACCCGCCAGTGGGCGCGCGAGCCCAAGCTGCGCCTGCTGGCCTGACCACAACGACAGGAGAATCGTCATGCCCCGTGGTGACAAATCCGCATACACCGAAAAGCAGAAGCGCCAGGCCGAGCACATCGAGGAAAGCGAACGTGATCGCGGCGCGAGTGAAGGCACCGCCGAGCGCATTGCCTGGGCCACCGTGAACAAGCAGGACGGCGGCGGCAAGCGCGCCGGCAGTGCCCGCAAGGGCGCGAAGAAGGCGACCAGCAAGAAGGCTGCCAAGAAGGCGCCTGCCAGGAAATCGGCCACAAAGAAGGCCGCAACCAAGAGGACGGCGGCGAAGAAGGCACCTGCGAAGAAGGCGGTGGCGAAGAAGGCACCGGCTCGCAAGACCGCGACAAAGAAGGCCGCAAAGAAGACGGCGAAGAAGGCAGCGGTAAAGAAGGCGGGTACGGCCGCCGCGCGGAGCGCCGCCGCGAAGAAGGCAGCCAAGACGCGGGCCGCGAAGAAGACCGTGCGCAAGGCGGCGGCGAAGAAAGCCGCGCGCACGCGTGCACGCGGCTGAGTCTTCGATCAGGAGGGGAGCGCCCTCATCCATGCGGCAACTTCGGCTGCGGCTGCCTCGGCACGGGCCTGCAGCAGTAGATGCGGCCCTTCCAGCGATACGTGCCGGGCATCGGGCAACAAGACCTGCAGCTCGGCCACGCTGGGCGGCCACAACAGGTGGTCCTGTCGTGCATGCAGGCATAACGTCGGCAGTATGAGCTTCGGCAACTGCGCGCGGACATCGATCTGCAGTGTCGCCGCAGCGCGCTGCCGCAGGATCGCGGTCGGTACCGCAGCGATCGCATGCCGCAGCTCGCGAAGGTTCATGCGTGTCCGCCAATGCCCCAGCAGAAGCCGGGCCAGCAACGCCAGCGGCGGCGGTGGCCATGCAGGGGCAAGCAAGCGTGCGCTCGCCGCTGGCAGCGGCACCGGTCGCCGCGCGAAGGTCGTACTCAGTATCAATCCGCGCAATCCCGGCGGTGAAGCCACCGCCAGTTCGATAGCCAGCGGCCCGGCAAACGATTCAGCCAGCAGCACAAAGGGAGAGATGGGAAGCTGCGCGCGCAGGATCGACGCCAATGTGACGTAGTCCTGTGGCCCGTGCATGGGCAGCGGCAGCACCTGCACGGTAGCCCCCTGGTCCTGCATCGCTTCCACGAAGCATGTCGACAGCAGGCCGCTGCCATCCAGCCCGGGCAGCATCACGATCGGGAGCATCACGGCGTTCATCACATTGCTCACCTCTCAGGTCCCTTCGCACGACTCGCTGCCGCGCAGCTTCGCTTATCGGCTCGACCCAGGGAAGTGCACGCCGCTGCTCGCGGCGCTACCCTGATGGCCCCGGACAGACGAGGAAGGCGGCATGCGCAAGCCACGCTGGCTCAGCTGGACCGGCATTGCCCTATGCGCGCTCTATCTCGCGCTGACCACCTGGCTGGTGCTCGATGCCCGGTCCAACAGCGACCCCAAGAGCGCCTACATCCTCATGCAACTGCCGGTGATGCTGCAGACCGCAGCACTCAACGTCATCGGCGTGGGACGCTGGCTTTCCGGAATGACCTGGATCACCGTCTACCTTCTGGTGATTCCTCCCACGCTTGGCGTGCTGTACGTGCTTGGGGCCATGCTCGGCAGCGTCCTGGAGCAATGAGGGCGATCCTCCCTGCTGCCTGAGCGGGCAATGCAAATACGGCCGCCCAAGGCGGCCGTATTCCTGTCACGGGGTCAGCAGCCTGCTCAGGCTGCACGGCGCGGCACGGCCGAAGCCACTGCGCCTTCCACCTTGAATACCGCTACCGACGTGGTCAGCGCATGCGCCTGTTCTTCCAGCGCGCGGCTCGCCGCAGTGGCTTCTTCCACCAGGGCCGCGTTCTGCTGCGTCACCTGGTCCATCTGCACCACCACCTGGTTGACCTGCTCGATGCCGGCGGCCTGTTCCTTGCTGGCCGCTGCGATGTCGCTCATCAGCTGGGTGGTGCGCGAACTGGCCTGGGCGACGCGTGCGATCGCCGCTTCCGATTCAACGGTCACCGCCAGGCCACTCTTCACCTTGGCAGCGGCGTCTTCGATCAGCTCCTTGATTTCCTTGGCCGCGACGCCGGCGCGCTGCGCGAGCGTGCGTACTTCGCTGGCGACCACGGCAAAACCACGGCCCTGCTCGCCCGCGCGCGCGGCTTCCACCGCAGCGTTCAGCGCCAGGATGTTGGTCTGGAACGCGATGCCGTCGATAACGGTGGAGATTTCCGAGATGCGTGCCGAGGACTGATCGATCTCACCCATCACCGAGGCCATCTGCGCCATCGCCTGCTCGGTCTCGCGTACGGCGGCACCGGCGGCATGCGCTTCGCTGTCGGCCTGACGCGCCAGCTCGGCGTTCTGGCGCACGGTGGAGGTCAGCTCCTCCATCGACGCGGCAGCTTCCTCCAGGTTGGCCGCCTGCTGCTCCGTGCGGCGCGACAGGTCGTTGTTGCCGGCGGCCAGTTCCTGGGCCGCGTTGTTGATGCTGTCGGCAGCCACCTGGATGCCCCGCACAATGCCCGTCAGCTGCGCGGTGGTGGTATTGGCGTCGTCGCGCATGCGTGCGAACACGCCGTCGTACTCACCGTCCATGCGTGCGGTCAGGTCACCGTGCGAGATCGCGCGCAGCACGTCGGAAACATCGGCAATGCTGGCCTGCGAACTGGCCATCATGCCGTTGAGGTGTTCGACCATTGCCTTGAACTGGTACTGGAACGCAGCAGCATCGCCACGCATGCTGAAGTCGCCGGCGCGAGCGGCACGGGCCAGTTCATCGATCTGCGCGTTGATCGCCATCAGGCTCTGCTTTACCGCGGCCAGAGTGCGGGTCAGCGTGCCCTTCTCGCCCGGGTAGTCCGGCAGGTCACGGCTGAGGTCGCCGATCGCGTAACGCTGCATCACTTCGGCCATCAGCAGCTCCACCTGCACGTGCGATTCGACCAGGCTGTTGGTGGCCTGCACCATGCGGCCGAAATCACCGGGGAAGGCACTGTCGTCCATGCGATAGCGGATCGCACCCGCTTCGTGCTGCTCAGCCATCTGCAGCTGCGCGCCGATCGCCGCCTGCACGCTCTGCCGCACGCTGGCCATGGCCTCGCCCAGCTGGGTCAGCTCATCCCGGCCACCGAGGCGGAACTCCTGGTCCAGCTGGCCCTTGGACAGCCGCTCGGCCAGGTTCACCGCGCGCGCCAGCGGGCCGGTCAGGCTGCGGCCGATCATCACCGAGGCGCCGATGCCGGCAAGCAGCGCGACGCCGCCCAGCACCAGCAGCTGCAGCAGGCTGCGTTCGCCCAGGCGGATCGCTTCGGCGGCAGCTTCACGGCTTTCCTTCTCCTCGAAGTCCACGCCATCGGACAGCGCCTTGTTCCAGCCGTTGGCCGCTTCCTGCACCGCGCCCAGGGTCAGCGCCACGGCGCCGGGATAATCGCCCTGCTCCATCAGTTCGCTGGTCTGCTTGTTGAGCGGGCGCGCAACGGCACGCTTGGCCGCGATGGTTTCCGCGATGGTCTTGCCCTGGGCATCGCTGGGCAGCGCCTGGTAGGCGGTCCAGCTGGCCTCATAGCGCTTGACCAGGTCGGCGATGCGCTTCTCGTCGCTGCCGCGGTCTTCGCCCTGACGGATCAGCATTTCGCGGCGCACGACCATCATCTGGTTGTTGGCATCGAGCATCTGCGACAGCAGGCGCACCTTGGCCACGCTGACGTCGACCACCTGCTGCATCGCGCGCTTCTGCACGACACTGGCAGTGGCGCCGGTGGCCACCACGGCGGCGACCAGCAGCAGCAACAGGCCAAAGCCCAGCCCAAGACGCCAGGCAACCCTGACGTTCCTCAAGTAGTTCATGGGGATATCCAATACGGGGGGATGTGGCCTTATCGGCGGCACGGCAGGCAATCTTGATCGCCCTCCATCGGTGGCTTCGGCCACGGTTCACCTTGGTGAGTCCCCGTCCCAGCGGCACCTGCCGCTGGCAATCGGCCGCAATGACATGCCTGCTCATGCGGGCATCAGATCCCTTTCACGGCGGCTCGGCGCTGTCTGCGGGCAAGGTGGCGGCGTACCTGCTGGAGATCCCAATGCCCTCATCTGTGTCCCGATCCACCCTGCTCGCACTCTCGCTGCTGGCGTCGCCGGCCTTCGCGCAGGTGCCGCCGCCCAACCTGCCCGCCCCCATTGCCGAGAAGGCCGACCCGGACACCGCAGTGCGCTCCGCACTGCATGCCCAAGTGCTGCTGGATCGCGCGAATTTCTCGCCTGGCCAGATCGATGGCGGAGTGGGCAGCAACCAGCGACGCGCGGTGGCGGGCTTCCAGGCCGCGCATGGGCTGACCGTGACGGGTGAGCTGGACGACGCCACCTGGAAGGCCCTGCAGGCTGATACGGTGGGGCCGCTGGCCAGCTACACGCTGACTGCCGAGGATGTCGCCGGCCCGTTCCAGCCCATACCGAAAGGACCTGCCGCACAGGCCAAACTGAAATCGCTGGGTTTCAGCAGTGTGGAAGAAGCCTTGGGCGAGCGCTTCCACGCCTCGCCGGAGTTGCTGAAGGTGCTCAATCCCGGCGTGGATCTGACCAAGGCTGGCAGCCGCATCCAAGTGCCCAACATCGCACCAGCGGCATTGCCGAAGGCGGCGAAGATCGTGGTCGACAAATCCGACTCCACCCTGCAGTTGCTGGATGCGCAGGGCAAGCTGATCGCGCAGGTGCCGGTGTCGTCGGGCAGCCAGCACGACCCGTTGCCGATCGGCGAATGGAAGATCCTGGGCGTGTATCGCGACCCGCCGTTCCACTACAACCCGAAGTTGTTCTGGGATGCGCGCAAGGGCGAAAAGAAGGCGACGCTGCCGCCGGGCCCGAACAATCCGGTCGGCCGGGTCTGGATCGACCTGTCCAAGCCGCACTACGGCCTGCATGGCACACCCGAACCCAGCCACGTGGGCAAGACCGAATCGCATGGCTGCGTACGCATGACCAACTGGGATGCGGTGCGTGTGGCCGACGCAGTGGATACTTCGGTGCCCGTGGTGATGCAGGAGTAAGCCCATGCGTCTTTCGCAGCTGATCGTATTGGGCGTACTGCTGGGACTGGGGGCAGGTTGGTGGCTGCGTCGCGATGGGAGTGAGCCGGTAGCCGCCTCGCTGCCGGCAGCGCCATCGGCGGTGTCCGCCGCGCCGGTGGTCGAACCAGCGCCACGCGCAACGGCCCCACCCGCCACCACCGCGCCGCCGGCCGCGCAGGCTGCGGATGCACCGTCCGGCCTGCTGCTGCCGGTGCAGGGCATCCTGGCCTCGCAGCTGCGCGATACCTTCACCGATGCACGCAGCGAAGGCCGCGTACACGATGCCATCGACATCATGGCCGATGCAGGTACTCCCGTACTCGCGGTGGCTGATGGCACAGTGGAAAAACTGTTCGACAGCGAACGCGGCGGGCTGACGATCTACCAGTTCGAGCCCAGCGGACGCTGGTGCTACTACTACGCGCACCTGCAGCGCTATGCCGATGGCCTGGCCGAGAAACAGGCGATCAAGCGCGGGGATGTGATCGGCTACGTCGGCAGCACCGGCAATGCCAGCGCCGAGGCCCCGCACCTGCACTTCGAAGTGCATGTGTTGGGGCCGGAGAAGCAGTGGTGGAAGGGAGAGTCGATCAATCCCTATCCCTTGCTGAAGTCGGCGGCACCGATGCCCGGCGCTGCTGGCGCCGCAACGCCACAGTGAAGACAGTCAACGCAGCCCACGGAATCAGCAGGAACAGCGCCGCCATCTTCCAGAAAAAGAACGGCCACAGCCAGAGGTAGTCCAGGTCGGTCAGCTTCAGCAGACCCAGCGGCGGCTGCAGCTCGATGTCTGCAGTGCGTCCCGCCAGCGCCGGATCCACCTCCAGCACGGTTACCCGCAGCCATGAGCGGCCGCGTGGCAATGCGTCGCCGCGACCGTAACCAAAGTAGGAGGCCATGAGGCCGCTGGACTCAACCGATACCAGCGCGCGGTCGATGCCCTGCCCGGCCACTCCCCAACGCTCCCCTGCGCGGAAGTCTCCATGTTCGGTGGGAGTCTCGATGCGCAGCAGCACTTCAGGGTCAGCCTCTGTACCGTCCGCGGCATAGCGCAGGCGCAGCCGAAGCTGGTCATCGATGAGGCGGTAGACGGTGATCTGGGCGGTTGCGCCAGGGCGCAGCACCAGCGGCACCGTCTGCGTGCGCGAAGCCAGGGCATTGGCGGCTGCACCCAGCACAAGTACCAGGCCGGCCATGCACCACAGGCTCCACGACACCCACAGGGTGACCCGCACTACCGTCCCGCCTTTCACGCTGACATCCTGGTCATCGCGTCGCTTCCCCGCTGGCCTGGCCACACAGTAACGAAAAAGCCCCGCGTGCGCGGGGCTTTTCCTGTCACCAACGCCGGGCATGGCCCGGCGCCACCTCAGGCGAACGGATCCTGCAGGACCATGGTGTGGTCGCGGTCCGGGCCGGTGGAGACGATGCTGATCGGGCAGCCGGCCAGCTCTTCCAGCGAACGCAGGTAGGCGCGTGCGGCCGGCGGGAGGTCGTCCCACTGGGTGATGCCGTGGGTGTTCTCGCTCCAGCCCGGGAACTCCAGGTACACCGGGGTGCATTCTTCCCAGCCCTGCGCGTCCAGCGGCGCGTACTCGGTGCGCTTGCCGTTGTATTCGTAGGCGATGCAGACCTTCAGCTTTTCCATGCCATCGAGCACGTCCAGCTTGGTGATGCACAGGCCGCTGATGCCGTTGATGGCCACGGCGCGCTTCAGCGCGACGATGTCCATCCAGCCACAACGACGCGGACGGCCGGTCGACGCACCGTACTCGGCGCCGCGGTCACGAATGCCCTGGCCGACTTCGTCGTCCAGCTCGGTCGGGAACGGGCCACCGCCGACGCGGGTGGCGTAGGCCTTGGCGATGCCCAGCACGTAGTCGATCGAATCAGCGCCGACGCCGGAACCGGCCAGCGCACCACCGACGGTGGTGTTGGAGCTGGTGACGTACGGGTAGGTGCCGTGGTCGATGTCCAGCAGCGCACCCTGCGCACCTTCGAACAGCACGCGCTTACCCTGCTTGCGCAGGTCGTGCAGGATGCCGGCCACGTCGGACTTCATCGGCTGCACGTATTCGCCGAAGGCCAGCGCTTCGTCGAAGGTCTTCTGGAAGTCGACCGCATCGGTGTTCAGGTACTTGGTCAGCACGAAGTTGTGGTAATCCAGCGCGGTGCGCAGCAGTTCTTCCAGCTGCTTCGGGTAATGCAGGTCGGCGATGCGGATGCCGCGACGCGCCACCTTGTCTTCGTAGGCCGGGCCGATGCCGCGGCCGGTGGTGCCGATCGCCTTGCCACCGGCTGCGCGCTCGCGCGCCTGGTCCAGGGCGATGTGGTACGGCATGATCAGCGGCGCGGCCGGGGAGATCTTCAGGCGCGAACGCACTTCCACGCCGGAGGCTTCCAGTTCGGCGATTTCCTTCTGCAGCGCGGCCGGCGAGATCACCACGCCGTTGCCGATCAGGCACAGCGCATCGTCACGCAGGATGCCCGATGGGATCAGGTGCAGGACGGTCTTCTTACCGTTGATGACCAGGGTGTGGCCGGCATTGTGGCCGCCCTGGAAGCGCACGACGGCGCCGATTTCCTCAGTGAGCAGATCGACGATCTTGCCCTTGCCTTCATCGCCCCACTGGGCACCCAACACTACGACAGACTGACCCATGACGGGCTCCTCGGTTTGTTGCGGCCATCGGGGCCGCGGACGGGTAAACCGTGGCGGGGCTGGCCAGCACCTGGAGGGCGGCTCCAAACGGGGAGCGGCCGGCGATGGAGGGCCCAGACACGGAAAAAGCCGAACGGGGAGGCCCGTCCGGCTTTTGTGCATTATCCGGGTTTCCGGGGTCCGCTGCCACCTTTCCGACGGACGGCTTCACCGGCCGGTCAGCCGCCCCGCCCGGTCGTGCCGGCCGCTGGCCGGCAATGCCAACCAAGGTTGGCAGCTACCAGAGCCTGGCCACGCAGGTGCAGGCCGGTCAGCCGCCCCGCCCGGTCGTGCCGGCCGCTGGCCGGCAATGCCAACCAGGGTTGGCATCTACCAGAGCCTGGCCACGCAGGTGCAGGTCGGTCAGCTGCCCCGCCCGGTCGTGCCGGCCGCTGGCCGGCAATGCCAACCAAGGTTGGCAGCTACCAAGGCCAGGCCACGCACGTAGTCGCAGGCGGCCGCGCCGGGGCGTCTAGTGCCGCACCCACCACAACAGGCTCAGGCCGGCCAGCAGCACCAGTCCGCCGAAGCTGCGCAGGGCCGGGCTGGGCAGGTCCAGCAGGCGTTCGGCCATGCGCTTCCAGGCGAACGGCGCGACGAACAGGAACAGGCCTTCCAGCACCGCGACCAGGCAGACGGCGGCGAACAGATCTTTCATCGGAACTCCGGAAAAAGCACGGGGCCCGGCAGTTGGCCGGGCCCCGTGGGGTAATGCCCTGCGACCTCAGCGGTCGTTCTTCAGGTACTGCAGGAACGGGTCGTTCTTGTCGAGCACGATCACGCCGTTGCCGTCGGTCATGGAGCCGCGGTACGCCTCCAGGCTACGGTAGAACGCGTAGAACGATGGGTCAGCCGAACCGGCCTTGCCGTAGATGCGGGTGGCTTCCGCATCACCTTCACCGCGCAGGCGCTGTGCATCGCGCTCGGCCTCGGCGATCAGCACGGTGCTGTCACGGTCGGCCTGGGCGCGGATGGTCAGCGACTGTTCCTCGCCTTCCGCGCGCAGCTTGGCGGCTTCCTGCTTGCGCTGGGCGCGCATGCGCTCGTACACGTCGTTGATCACCTGGCTGTCGGTGGGCAGGTCCACCTGCTTGATGCGCAGGTCGATCATCTGCATGCCAAGGCCGGCCACGGCCTCGTTGATTCCCTTCAACTGCTCGGCGATCAGCTCACTGCGGTCGCCGGACACCAGCTGCTGCAGGGTGCGCGAGTTGATCTGGTTGCGCAGCGAATCGGTGATGATCGGCGCCAGGCGGGCGTTGGCCACGCGCGGGTCGCCGCCGGTGGCACGGAAGTAGTCACCCACGTTGGAGATGTAGCCGATGGCGAAGAAGTCGACGCTGACGTCCTTCTGCTCGGCGGTGAAGTAGCGCGCCGGCGCGGTGTCGAGCACCTGGAAGCGGCGGTCGAAGACCTTCACCGTTTCCACCACCGGCACCTTGAAGTGCAGGCCTGGCTTGATGTCCGACCGCACCACCTTGCCCAGGTTCAGCACCATGGCGGTCTGGTCCTCACGGACCACATACACCGAGCCGAGCAGGCCCAGCACCACCGCCACGATCACGGCGATCCAGATAGGACTCTTCATCGGCTGCCCTCCTCACGGCCGCTCGGTCGCCCGGTCGGGCGGCCCACCGGCCGGCCCGGATCACGGGAAGCTTCCACCGCTGCGCCCGGCAGCGACGGCATGACCACGTCCGGGTTTGCCACTGCGGCCGGGGCCGACGTGGTGGGACGGGTGTCGCCGGTCATCGGCACGTAGATCAGCTGGCGGCCATCGCCGCCGATCACCTTGCGGTTCTCGCTCAGCACCTGCTGCACGGTCTCCAGCCACAGGCGCTTGCGGGTCACTTCCGGCGCGTCCTTGTACTGGGCCTGCAACAGGCTGAAGCGCTGCGCGTCACCCTCGGCCTTGGACACCACCGCCTGCTTGTAGCCTTCGGCGGTGGTACGGGCGCGCGAGGCCTGGCCTCGGGCTTCCGGCACGACCTTGGCGGCGTAGGCCTGGGCTTCGTTGATCAGGCGTTCCTTGACCTGCTGGGCACCATTGACCTCGTCGAAGGCCGGCTTCACTTCCTCCGGCGGACGGGCGTCCTGCAGGGTCAGGCCGGTCACGGTCAGGCCGGTCTTGAACGCCTTCAGCAGCGCCTGCAGGCGCTCCTCGGCGGCCACGGCCAGCGGGCCACGGTTGTTCAGCACGGCATTGAGGTCGGCGCGGCCGACTTCCTCGCGCACCGCGCTCTGCGCCGACTGCTCCAGCACCTGGTTGGCATCGACCGTGCCGAACAGGTACTGCTGCGGATCGTCGATGCGGTACTGGACGTTCAGCGAGACGTTGACGATGTTCTCGTCACGGGTCAGGACCGGCACCTGGATCGAGAAAGTCTTGATCTCGGTGGCGTTGACCTTGGTGACCGACTCGATCGGCCACGGCAGCTTGAAGTTCGGGCCGGGCTGCAGGATGCGCGAGAACTGACCGAAGCGCAGGACCACGCCACGCTGCTGTTCACCGATCAGCTGGAAGCTGGAGAACAGCACCAGCAGCACCACGGCCGCCACCACCCAACGCACGATGCCGCCGTCGAACAGGTCCTTCAGCGGCCCGGGCAGTCCGCCCCAGCCACCACCATTGCCACCGCCGCGCGACCCGAACGGCCCGCGTCGATTGTCCTCGGGGCCTTGTCCGCCCTTGTTGCCGCCGGGTGTATTCCAGGCCATGCACGCTCCATCAAGATGTGGGCTGCGGCGCGGGCCCTTCCCGCGGCGCCAGCCGTGAAACCATTACCGATCATACAAGATGGGGCGGATCGGCAGGATCGAAAGGGCGACGACGGGGTAAGGTGGCGTTTTCCTCGAAGTCAGGCAACGCCGATGGCCCCCACCACCCCGTTCACCGCCTTCCGCATCGAAAACGACGACGCCGGCTATCGCAGCGGCCTGACCCGGCTCGGTGTCGACGACCTCAACCCCGGGCAGGTACTGATCCGCGCCCACTGGTCCTCGGTCAACTACAAGGATGCCCTGGCCGGCACCGGCAAGGGGAAGATCCTGCGCCGCTTCCCGCTGGTCGGCGGCATCGACGTGGCCGGCACCGTGGTCGCCAGCACCGACCCGGCCTGGCGTGAAGGCGACGCGGTGCTGGCCACCGGCTGCGGCCTCAGCGAGACCCGTGACGGCGGCTACAGCCAGTATGTGCGGCTGGAGTCGCGTGCGGTGATTGCACAGCCGGCCGGGCTGAGCCCGCGCGAGGCGATGGTGCTGGGCACCGCCGGCTTCACGGCGGCGCTGGCGCTGCTGCGCATGCAGGACAACCGCCAGACCCCGGAGCTCGGCCCGCTGGCGGTCACCGGCGCCAGCGGCGGCGTCGGTGCGCTGGCGCTGTCGATCTTCAGCCGTGCCGGCTACACCGTGCACGCGGTCAGTGGCAAGCCGGACCAGACCGACTTCCTGCGCGACATCGGTGCCAGCGAGGTGCTGCCGCGCGAGGCGCTGGCCGACACCGGCCCGCTGCAGTCGGCGCGCTTCGGCGGGGGCCTGGACAATGCCGGCGGCGCCATGCTCGCCAGCCTGCTGGCGCAGACCGTGCCCTACGGCAGCGTGGTCAGTGCCGGCCTGGCGGCCAGCCCGACGCTGGACATGACGGTGATGCCCTTCATCCTGCGCGGTGTGTCGCTGCTCGGCGTGTCTTCGGCCAATGCGCCGCGCCGGCTGCGCGAAGAGGTGTGGTCGCGCCTGGGCGGTGAGTGGAAGCCGCAGCACCTGGACCGCATCTGCACCGCCGAGGTCGGCCTTGATGGCCTCCGGGCAGTGTTCGAGCGGATGCTGGCGGGTGGATCGCTGGGCCGCACGGTGGTGCGGATCGACTGAACGTCGCAGGCAGGCGACGGACGGCAGGTGCCCCCCTCCCGCCGGTAATGAGCCCGCACTACACTGCGGGCATTACATGGGGAACAACATGGCACGCATTCTGATCGTCGACGACTCACCGTCGCAGCTGTTGGGGATACAGCGCATCGTCGAGAAGCTCGGGCACCAGATCCTGACCGCCACCGATGGCGCCGCCGGGGTCGAAACCGCCAGGGCCGAGCTGCCCGACCTGGTCCTGATGGACGTGGTGATGCCCAATCTCAACGGCTTCCAGGCCACCCGTACCCTCGTCCGCGACGAGGCGACCCGGCATATCCCGGTGATCCTGGTGACCACCAAGGACCAGGACACCGATCGCATGTGGGGCATGCGCCAGGGCGCCAAGGCCTACATCACCAAGCCGTTCTCGGAAGACGAGCTGTCCGAGGTGCTGGAGCGGGTGTTCGCCGGCCAGGGCTGAGACGCGCGTGGTCGTGCCGGCCGCTGGCCGGCAACCACGCGTCACCGTCCCAGGTCATGAAATTGCCGGCCAGCGGCCGGCACGACCGCAAGGCGTGCTCAGATCGACTCGCCGAAGGCCTTGGCCAGATTGCGGTAGGCCTTCTTCTGCGCCTCGTCGGTCGCGGCCGGGGCCACGATCTCGATTTCAACGATCTGGTCGCCGTCCGGGCTGCCCGGCAGGCCGCGGCCACGCAGGCGCAGTTTGCGGCCGGCATCGGAGTCGGCGGGGATCTTCAGCTCCACCGCACCGCCCAGGGTCGGCACGCTGATGCTGGTACCCAACGCGGCCTGCCAGGGCGTGACCGGCAACGTATAGAGGATGTTGCGGCCGTCGACCTCGAACTGCGGATGCGCGGCGTACTCCACTTCCAGCAGCAGGTTGCCGCCATGGTTGCCCTGCCCTGCCAGGCGGATCACCTGGCCCGGACGGATGCCCTTGGGCACGCGCACGTCCAGCTGCTTGCCGTTGACGGTGATGCGCAGGCTGTCGCCGCTGTAGGCCGCTTCCAGCGGGACCGACAGCTTGGCGCGGGTGTCGCGGTTGGGTGCGTGGCCCTGGCTGCTGAAGCCCGGGCCCGGACCGGCACCGCCACGCTGGCGCGCGAACAGGCTTTCGAAGAAGTCGCTGAAGCCGCCGTTGGGGCCACCACCGCCGAATACTTCCTCGAAATTGAAACCGCCGGCGCCGCCGTAGTTCGGCGGCACGTTGAACTCCTCGCCCGGGCGATAGCCCTGCGCGCGCAGCTGGTCGTAGGCTGCGCGCTTTTCCGGATCGCGCAGCGCCTCGTAGGCCTCGTTGACCGCCTTGAACTTGTCTTCGGCCCCGGCCTCCTTGCTGACGTCCGGGTGGTACTTGCGTGCCAACCGGCGGTAGGCGGTCTTGATCTCCGCCTCGCCCGCGCTCGGTTCCACCCCCAGGGTGGCGTAGTAATCCTTGAATTCCATCCAGCTACCTCGATCTGCTTCGGCCGCGCCGGTGGCGCCGCCCCGGGTTCATTCTACGCGCCGGCGATGCTACGCCGCCCCTCGTGCGGCCCCGGTGAGGCCGACTGATCCTGCGCAATGCCGCTGCCATCCCGATGCCCCAGGCTGTGGCTGGAAGCCCCCGCCGCAACGCCTGAAGATGGGGCCTGCACACGGGTTTTCCAATGTCTTGACGCCCCTGTCCCATCCGGCCCACTAGCCTGCCCCAGCAAGGAGTTCCCCATGACCATCCATGTCGGCGACCGCATTCCGGAAGTGACCCTCAAGCGCATCCGCGAGGGCATCGAAACGCTTGATACGCATTCGCTGTTCGACGCCCGCAAGGTCGTGCTGTTTGCGGTGCCCGGCGCGTTCACGCCCACCTGCTCGGCCCGCCACCTGCCCGGCTACGTCGAAAAATTCGAGGCCTTCCGCCAGCGCGGCATCGATGTCTACTGCGTGGCGGTCAACGACCCGTTCGTGATGAAAGCCTGGGCCGCCGACCAGAAGGTGCCCGACGGCCTGCTGATGCTGTCCGACGGCAATGCCGAGCTGACCCGCGCGCTCGGCCTGGAGCTGGATGCCAGCGCCTCGGGCATGGGCATGCGCTCGCGCCGCTTCGCGCTGTACGTGGTCGATGGCGTGGTGCGTGCGGCCTGGATCGAGCAGCCGGGCCAGTTCGAGGTGTCTTCCGCCGAGTACGTGCTGGAGCACCTGCCTACCTGATTCCCCACCGCAGAAGGAAACGGCCAGCAATGTCCAGCAAGCCAGCCAAAGCCAGCAAGCCCGCCGCCGGGATTCCCGGCATCAGTGACCGTCAGACCCTGCGCGAGCGTGCCCGGCACAACATCGAAGACGGCGCGATCACCGACAGCTACAGCGCCGACCGCAAGGTGGTGATCAAGCTGCTCAACGATGCCCTCGCCACCGAGTACGTGTGCGTGCTGCGCTACTACCGGCACTATTTCATGGCCAAGGGCATGCTGGCCGACGCGGTCAAGGCCGAGTTCCTCGAGCATGCGCAGCAGGAACAGGCGCACGCCGGCAAGCTGGCCGAGCGCATCGTCCAGCTTGGCGGCGAGCCGGACCTGAACCCGGATACGCTGACCACGCGCTCGCATGCCGAATACAAGGAAGGCAGCGACCTGCGCGACATGGTGCGCGAGAACCTGGTGGCTGAACGGATCGCCATCGACAGCTACCGCGAGATGATCAACTTCATCGGCGACCGCGATACCACCACCAAGCGCATCCTTGAAGAGATCCTGACGCAGGAGGAAGAACACGCCGACGAATTCGCCGACCTGCTGGACGGGTGGATCGGGGAATAGCGGCCCCGCAAACGCTCGGTAGATGCCCACCTTGGTGGGCGCATTCATCGCGTGCCAACCAAGGTTGGCACCTACCAGAGCACGGATGCGTCGGGTCGACGGGCCATTCCCAGCACCTATCGCAGGACGTTGAACCGCACCTGCGTCCACGCGCCGTCGGCTGCCAGCGCGGTCAGGGTGTGTGCGCCCGGATCGGCGAACTCGCGCTGCATCAGCTGCGCGCCGTGGGTCTGTGCAATCCAGCGTCCATCCAGCAACCAGTCCACCGCCTGCTCGCTGCCCAGCGCGCGCAGCTGCAGGCGCACGCCGTGTTCGGAATTCGGCGCGCGCGCCAGCGTGGCGCCGTCATTGAGCCCGTCCACGTGCAGCGCGACGCTGGCCTCACGCCCGTCGTCGCGGCAGTCCGGCGACAGCGCCGGCAGCTGCGAAGCCTCGCGCGTGGCCTTCGGCAGCCACGGCGACAACAACGCCGGCCAACGCGCGATCTCCCGCGCGACTTCCTGATGCGGCAAACGGCAATCAGCGGATACACGCAGACCGGTCCGCGCGTCGGCCAGGTAACGCTGCCGCCCCGGCTGCCAGCGCCGCGCCTCGCGCTCGGGGAAGGTCGGCGGTGCCGCACCGTCCAGCAGATAGGCCGACATCCGCCGCTGGCACAGCGCCGCTGGCAGGCCCTCGGCACGTTCGCCGGTGGGCCAGCAGACGTCCTCCTGGCTGACACTGGCCGGCATCGGTGCAGCAGCTGAATCACCGCGCTGGCGAGGCAGGCTGTCCACCACCTCGAACATCAGCGGCAGCGCGGTCACCGCGCCGTACTGGCCCGGCAACGGGGTACCGTCCGGCCGACCCACCCACACGCCCACGGTGTAGTGGCGGGTGCTGCCGATCGCCCACGCATCGCGGTACCCGTAACTGGTGCCGGTCTTCCACGCCACGCGCGGGCGGCCACCAACATCGAACGTCCCGACGCTATACCCCGGCCGCGGATTCGATTCCAGCATCTCGCGCACGATCCAGCTGGCGCCCGGCGAGGCCAGGCGACGCTCGATCATCGGTTCGTCATCGGTGTAGCGCACGCGCCCGGCGATGCCGTTGCGGTTGAGCGCGGCGAACGCGCCGACCAGGTCTTCCAGCCGTGCGCCGGTGCCGCCCAGGATCAGCGACAGATTGGGTGTACTGCCCGGCGGGAAGCGCAGCTGGATGCCGGAGTGCGACAGGCGTGCGGCGAAGCGCGCCGGACCGACCCGCTGCAGCAGGTCCACCGAGGGCACGTTGAGTGACAGCCGCAGCGCGCTGGAGGCACCAATCGGCCCATTGAAAGCCATGTCGAAGTTGCCGGGGCGGTAGCTGCCGAAACTCTGCGGCGCATCGACCAGCAGGCTTTCCGAATGGATCAGGCCATCGTCCAGCGCCATGGCATACAGGAACGGTTTGAGCGTGGAGCCCGGCGACCGCCAGGCCTGCACCATGTCCACGTGGCCCAGCCGCTGCCGGTCACCGAACGCCAGCGTGCCGACATAGGCACGCGCCTGCAGGGTCTGGTTGTCGACTACCAGCAGGGCGGCCGAGGTGCGTTCCGGCAGCGTCGAGAAATAGCTGGCCACGCGTTCTTCCAGCGTTCGCTGCAGGCCGATGTCGATGCTGCTCTGGATGCGTGCCTGGCCCGGATGCGCCGAGTGCAGGCGCTGCGCCAGCAGCGCGGCGTGCAGCGGCGGGCGCAGCGAGCGCGCCACCACGTTCTCGATGCGCGCGTCTTCCACTTCGTCCGCCGTCCACACGCCCAGCTCGTTCATGCGGGACAGCACCTTGTCGCGCGCCTTCTGCGCCGCTTCCGGATGACGGTCCGGGCGCAGCCGGCTCGGCGCCTGCGGCAGCACCGCCAGCAACGCGGCCTCGGCATGCGACAGCTGCGCCGCCGGCTTGCCCAGGTAGGCCCAGCTGGCCGCTTCCACCCCCTCGATGGTGCCGCCGTAGGGCGCGCGCTCCAGATACAGGGCCAGGATCTGCTGCTTGCTCAGGTGCACTTCCAGCTGCACCGCGCGCAGCATCTGCTTGAGCTTGCCCCACGGCGTGCGCGTATGCGGATCGAGGATGCGGGCGACCTGCATGGTCAGGGTCGAGCCACCGGAAACGATGCGGCCGCCACGCAGCAGCTGGCCGCTGGCACGCAGGATCGCCAGCGGGTTGATGCCCGGATGCCGCCAGAACCAGCGGTCTTCGTAGGTCAGCAACGCCTGCAGGTACAGCGGCGAGACGCTGTTGATCGAAGCCGGGTAGCGCCACACACCCTCGGCGTCGGCGAATGCACGCAGCGGCGTGCCGTCGGCAGCCACCACCAGGGTGCTGGTATCACGCTGCTTCGGCAGCGGTGGCGGGAAGGCGAAATCCAGCACCAGCAGCAGCGCCAGCGTGGCGGCCGTACCCCAGCGCAGCCAGGGCCACAGCGGCTGCAGCCGGCGGCGCAGGGCCGCCAGCCGGATCGACATCGTGTTGTTCATTGCAGGTTGCCAGCAGGACGGGCCGCGCCGTCGCGGCCCGTCCGCGCGGTCACGGCTGTACCACCGTGATCGTGGTCGGGTTGCTGCGGCCCACCCCACGCAGCTGCGGCCGGTACATGTCCTCCACCAGCGGCGGCGGCACCGAGTAGGTTCCCGGCGTCACCGCGCGTACCAGGTAGAACACGTTGGCCTTGCTGCCACGCGAGAGCTTCAGCGCGGCCACATAGCGGTCATCGCGGAACTCCTCGTGCTTGGTGTCGGCGGCCTCACCACGGTCGCTGATGGTGATGCCATCGACCACCACGTCGGCCCACTGCTTGGCATCGCCCAGGTTGAAGTTCTCGATCTCCAGGCCCGCCGGCAGCAGGTCGGTCAGCAGCGCATCGGGCATCGTGGTGTCGGCAGTCACCGTGACGCGCACGATCAGCGCTTCGCCTTCCTTCAGCGGGCGCGGCGACCACGGCTTGCCATCGGTGCCGTAGTAACTGCGCTCGACGCCCAGCACACTGTTGTCCGGTGCCGGTGCGCTGCGCGGGATGCCGGCCACATCAATGCTGGCGAACATCGGCGGCTGCCCCTGCGGGGTGAAGCGCACGCCGCTGGCCAGCTCACTGGCGCTGAAGTTGCGGCCGAACAGCTTGCGCTCGCCGATGGCTTCGGTGCTGCCACCGATCACCAGCTCACCGGCCACCAGCGCCTTCTGGTTGGCGGCCAGGGCCTTGCCGAGGCGGGCAATCGCCACCTGTTCCTGCGTGCTCAGCCACATCCAGCCGGCATTGCGGCGCGCATCCAGGCCACGGCCAAGATCCACCGCACGCGCATCCCAGGCGGGCTTGGCCAGCTTGTTCTCGTGGGTCAGCGCGATCATCAGCGCGTCATCACGGATCGCACTGCCGTAGTCGCCGAAGTACGACGGACGTTCACTGCTGGACTTGGCGAAGGCCGCCGCCAGCGCGGCCTGGCCACGCTTGGCATCACCCTGCAGCGACAGCGCCACGCCCAGGTGGACCAGCGACAGGCCACCGACCGCCTTGCTGCGCTCGTTGTCGTACAGCGTGCGCAGGGTACCCAGCGGTGCACGGTTGACCCGGGCCAGCACGTAACCCGAATACGCCTGGTTGGCGAACTTCAGCTTCTCGCGATCCTCCTGGCCATAGAACTGATTGCCGCCGGACAGCAGATCCTCGCTGAGCCGGTTGAGCGCCTTCTGCAGCACGTTGTCGGGCACGGCGAAGCCGGCGTCCTTGGCATCAAGCAGGAACTCGGTGATGTACGGGGTCAGCCACGGATTGACGTAGCCGTCGTCACCCCACATCGAGAAGTTGCCATTGGCCACCTGCATCGACGCCAGGCGACCGAACGCACCTTCCATGCGCTCTCTACGGGTCTTGGCATCCAGGCCGTCGGCACCGAGCATCGACGACGTCGCCTGGTCCAGGATCAGCGCGGCGTAACCCTTGCTGGTGGTCTGCTCGGCACAGCCATACGGGTAGTTCAGCGCGCCCTGCAGTGCACTGGCGAACGGGATCGGCGGCAGCGGGCTGACCAGCAGGCGGGCATTCACCGACTCGGCCATCAGGCCATCGGTCAGGCTGTTGTCGAGGCTGACCGCGGCCAGCGGATCGAGTGTGCGCACCTGCGAACGCAGCACCTGCGGCCACGCCGCACGCACCGGCAGGTCGTAGCGGCGATCAGCCTTGAAGCCGTTGCCGTCCACCCGCACCCGCACCTTGGCCACGCTGTGGCCCTCGCGAGCCGACAACGGGAAGCTCAGCGTGGTCTTGGCATCGGCATTCAACTGCACGCTGCGGCTGCCCTCACCCAGGTTCAGCGGACCCTCGCTTTCCACCTTGACGTTGAACTGCCCCGGCTTGCCGGTGAAGTTCTGCACGTCCAGGGTCACGGTGCTGCGGTCGCCCGGGGCCAGCACGCGCGGCATGCTGGCTTCGGCCAGGATCGGGGCGCGCACGATGGTTTCCACGTCACGCTTGCCGTACTGGTCATCGCTGTAGACCAGCGCGGACACGCGCAGGGTGCCGTTGAAGTCCGGCACCTTCAGGCGGATGCGGGCATTGCCCTTGGCATCGAGCTGCACCGGGCCGGAGAACAGGTCCACGGTCTGCACGCGCGCGGTCGGGCGCTTGGCCTGCGGCAGTGCCTGCAGCGCCATGTCGCCGCCGAACTTCAGCTTGCCGCTGCCACCATCGAAGCTCTCGATCACCCGGCTGTAGATGTCATAGGCATCGATACCGAGGCGACGCTGGGCGAAGAAGTGCGCGCCGGCGTCGGGCACCGGGAAACGGGTGATGTTGAGGATGCCCACGTCCACCGCCGAGACGGTCACGTGCGCGGCCCTGCCGGCCAGCTGCGGTGCGCTGACCGTTACCGGCAGGTCCTGTTCCGGCCGCATCTGCTTGGGCGCGACCAGGCCAACGGCCACGGTTCGGCCCTTGCGGTCCATCGGCACATGCACCACGCCCACGGCGCGGGCCGGGGTGATCTTGCTCGGCGCACTGCCGCCGCGGAACACCAGCGCGGTGATGTAGACGTCGTGGCGTTCCCAGTCGGCGGTGACCGGGATCTTGAAGGTCGAGCCCGGCTTGGCCTCGATGTCCTGCACATACAGCATGCGGTCGGTCTCGACCATCAGGATGCCCTTGCCGGCGTGCGGCGGGGTCACCGTCACTTCCAGGGTGTCACCGGCCTTGTAGCCGGTCTTGTCCAGGCCCAGCTTGACCTTGTCCGGGCGTGCATCCAGGCCACGGTTGTCATCGCCCCAGCTCCAGCCCGCACGGAACGGGTAGCGGCTGGTCAGTCCGGTGGACGGATCGAACACGTCCACCCGGTACTCGCCCCACTCCACCGGGAAATCGAAGGCAACCGCACTGCTACCGGCATCGACGGTGCGGGTTTCCTTGTTCTCGAAACGGCGGGTGAAATCGTAATCCCAGCGGTTGTCGTTGAAGGTCCAATGGTAGTCGCGCAGTTCCCGCACCAGGGTGATCTTCAGGCCCTTGGCTGGCTGCGGTGTGCCGGCGGCATCCACGCGCATCAGTTCGAAGCGTGCGTTGCCGTTGGAATCAGCACCATCGTCGGGGTTGAACAGCGGCCGCACGCCGACCAGCGCGTTGGCCGGCCACATCACCCGTTTCAGGGTACGGGTGACCGTGCGGCCACCGGTTTCATACAGGCTGCCGGACAACACCACGGCGATCGGTGCCTTGGCCTTGGCCGCCTCTTCCGGCAACGCCACATCCTCACGCAGCTGGCCATTGGCCGGCAGCGTGGTATCGATCACGTCCTTGGCCTCGCGCGGCAGCTGCAGGGTCGGGTCACCGAAGAAATAGCCCGGCAGGCCCTCCACCGGCTTCTGCTCGGCAGCCACCGCCATGCGCGCAGTGAAGCGGTTGCCATCGGCCGGCGCGCCGTACAGATAGGCGCCGTTGGCCTGCAGGCGCAGGTCCTCGCCCGGCTTCAGCGTCTTCTGCGCGCTGTCCAGGTCCAGCTTCATGCGCTCGGGCAGGAACTCCTCGATGCGCAGGGTCATGCCCTGGATCGCTTCCTTGCTGGCCGGGTCGGTGCGGAACTCGACCTGCCAGCGCCCGGTCGGCGCCTCGGCGGGGATCACCTGCTCGAAGTTGATGTAGCCCTGGTCGCCCGGCTGCAGGCGGGTCTCGCGGAAGGTCTTGCCGTCGGGCTGCTTCAGGCGCAGGAACACCGGTTGTGCCTTGACCGGCTTGCCGTCGTTGTCGCGCAGCAGCGCGGACAGGCGCACGGTCTCGCCCGGGCGGTACAGGTCGCGGCCGGACCAGGCGTAGACGTCGAACCAGGCGTTGTCACGACCGGCCACGGCGAACTCACTCAGGTCCAGCGCCGGCTGGTTGAACGGCAGGAAGCTGGTGTCCTTGCCACTGCTGGCGACCAGCACGTGGGTGGCATCCAGGGTGTAGTTCAGCAGCGCATTGCCGTTGCCGTCGGTGCTGCCCTTCAGCACCACCTCACCCTTGGCGTCGAGCACGCGCAGGTCGATGCCCTTCAGCGGCGCACCGTCCTTGAGGCCGGCGGTGTGCACGAACAGCTTGTCCTTGTAGGCACGGGTATGCAGGCCGATGTCGCTGACCGAGAAGAACGCGGTATCGAACTCGCCCTCGTAGTCACCGGTGCGCTTGAGCAGGGCGAAGTACAGGCCCGGCTCCTGCAGTTCCTTGATGTCCTGGGTCGGCAGGTAGGTCAGCACCCGCTCGTTCTGTTTGCCCCCCAGGATGAAGCGGTTGACGTAGACCGGCTCGGCCAGCTTGTTGATCGGGCTGCGCTCGTAGTCGCTGCTGAGCTCCCAGCTGCCACGGCGGCCGCCGCGCTGGTACTGGCTGAAGAAGGTCGGCAGGTCCTTCTCGCGCACGCGCAGGAACTCGACGTCGACCTCCGGCACGTTCACCGAGACCACCGGCAAGCCGCGGCTGTCCTTGGCCGGCAGCACGCTGCCCTGCGAGGCGAAACCGACCACCGGCTTCAGCTCGCCGCTGAACACCTTCTGCTTCAGTTCCTTGCCCAGCCGGCTGCCGTCGGCGGCCAGCAGGTCCGGCGAGACCACCAGGCTGAACTCCTTGCCGGCCTCAACGAACGGGTAACGCAGGGTCAGGCCGTCATCGGACAGGGTCCAGCTGCTGTCCTCGGTGCCGACCTTCTCTTCGAAGCGAACCAGTTTGTCGAAATCCTGCGTGCCGACCAGCGGGCGCGAGAACTCCAGCGCCAGCGACAGGCCGTCATTCTTCTGGTCCGGGTACGCACGCAGCAGGGTGAATTCCTTCACCTGCTCGGCCTTGGTGGTGATGGCTTCACCACTGGCCTTGGGCAGCTGCCCGCTGTCATTGCGGCAGCCGGCCAGCCCCAGCAACAGGCCTCCTGCCAGTACGGCCGCCGCCCATCCCCACCGCTTCCGCCGTGCCGGACCGCTCATGTCGTCACTCCTTGATCGAGGCGGCCATTATAGGCAGGCCACGTCAAGGTGTTGACGCAAATCCGGCAATTGCCGCGGTGCGGGTAGTGCCGGCCGCTGGCCGGCAGTCTCGGTAGCCGCCAACCTTGGTTGGCGTCGGCCGTGCCAACCAAGGTTGGCACCTACCCAAGCGGGTCGAGCCACGTGCCCGGCAAGCAGGCGCGGTGTCAGATCCGGTGAAGCGTCCCCTACCCCGGCAGGTACAGGTCCACATAGTCGGTCACCGGCATCGCCGCCAGCGCCACCGGATCCAGCGATGCGGCCAGGATGCGCTGCTGCTGGGTGGTCGGGAAGCGATGGGCCAGGTGCCGGCGGAACTTGTCCATCAGCAACGGGATGCCCTCCTCGCGTCGGCGCGCGTGGCCCAGCGGGTATTCCACCAGTACCTCGGGCAGCTCGGTGCCGTCGCTGAAGCGCACGCTCAGGCCGTTGGCGATGCTGCGCTTGTCCGGGTCCAGGTAGTCGGCGCTGAGCTGCGGATCCTCATGACAGGCCATCTTCGCGCGCAGTGCGTCGATGCGCGGGTCGGCAGCAACGTCGTCCTCGTAGTCCTGGGCCACCAGCCGCCCATGCAGCAGCGCGATGGCGACCATGTACTGCACGCAGTGGTCGCGGTCGGCTGGGTTGTGCAGCGGCCCCTGCTTGTCGATGATGCGGATGCAGGCTTCCTGGGTGCGGATGGCGATGTGCGCGATGTCCTCGACCCGCCGCCCCACCGCACGCAGCTGCTGATGCAGCGTGATCGCCGCCTCCACCGCGGTCTGGCCATGGAACTCGGCCGGGTAGCTGATCTTGAACAGCACGTTTTCCATCACGTAGCTGCCCAGCGGTCGCTCCAGCGTCAGCGCCTTGCCCTGCATCGATACCGCTTCAAAACCCCAGGTCGGCGCGCTCAACACACTGGGATAGCCCATCTCGCCACTGGCCGCCATCAGCGCCAGGCGCACGCCACGGCTGGTCGCATCGCCGGCCGCCCAGCTCTTGCGCGAGCCGGTGTTGGGCGCGTGCCGGTAGGTGCGCAGCGCCTGGCCATCGACCCAGGCCAGCGACAGTGCATTGAGCATGCGTTCGCGATCCAGGCCGAGCAACTGCGCGACCACCGCGGTGGTGGCCACCTTGACCAGCACCACGTGGTCCAGCCCGACCCGGTTGAAGGAATTCTGCAGGGCCAGCACGCCCTGGATCTCGTGTGCCTTGATCATCGCCAGCAGCACGTCATGCAGGGTCGGCGCTGGGCGATGCAGGGCCTGCGCGTTGCGCCCCAGCCAATCGCAGACAGACAGGATGCCGCCCAGGTTGTCCGACGGGTGGCCCCACTCGGCGGCCAGCCAGGTATCGTTGAAATCCAGCCAGCGCACCATCGCGCCCAGGTTGAAGGCGGCCTGCACCGGGTCCAGCACGTAGTGCGTACCCGGCACGCGCGCCCCGTTGACCACGCTGATACCCGGCACCAGCGGACCGAGCAGCTTGCTGCAGGCCGGGAAGGACAGCGCTTCCAGCCCGCAGCCCAGCGTGTCGAGCAGGCAGTAGTGCGCGGTCTGGAAGGCCAGGGGGGAGTCGATGCGCGCGTCGCGTACGTAATCGACGATGTCCACCAGCAGCGCATCCCACGCTGCACGCTCGTTGGATGGGGTGTGGCTGTCAGACATCGTCGATCTCCTCTTCAGAGCTCAGGCCGCGCCTCCCGGTAGTCGCCAACCTTGGTTGGCGCTGGACGTTGCCCGGGCGGTGCCAATGCCATGCCAACCAAGGTTGGCATCTACCGAAGCATGTGATGCCAGCGCCGACCGGCTGGTTATTCGGCCGGCACCCGCACCTTGCCTTCCATCAATACGCGGGCGCTGCGGCTCATGATGGCCTTGGTCACTGTCCACTGGCCGTCAACAAGGCCGGCCTGCGCACCCACGCGCAGCGTGCCGGAAGGGTGGCCGAAGGTCACCGCTTCGCGTTCACCACCACCGGCCGCGCGATTGACCAGCGTGCCCGGAATCGCCGCCGCAGTGCCGATCGCCACGGCGGCGGTGCCCATCATCGCGTGGTGCAGCTTGCCCATCGACAACGCCCGCGCGTGCAGGTCGATGGCCGAGGCCGGAATGGCCTTGCCGCTGGAGGACACGTAGTCCCGTGCCGGCGCCACAAAGGCCACCTTCGGCGTGTGCTGGCGGGTGGCCGCATCTTCCAGGTTCCTGATCAGACCCATGCGCAAGGCGCCGTAGGCGCGGATCTTCTCGAAGCGCTCCAGCGCCCCCTTGTCCTCGTTGATCGCAGGCTGCAGTTCGGTGCCGGTGTAGCCCAGGTCGGCCGCATTGAGGAAGATGGTCGGAATGCCGGCGGTGATCATGGTCACCTCAAAACTGCCGACGCCCGGCACGTCCAAGGTGTCGACCAGGTTGCCGGTCGGGAACATCGCGCCCGCATCGCCGTCATCGGACGGATCGATGAACTCCAGCTGGATCTCGGCGGCCGGGAAGGTCACGCCATCCAGCTCGAAATCGCCGATCTCCTGCACTTCGCCATCGCGCATCGGCACGTGGGCGATGATGGTCTTGCCGATGTTGGCCTGCCAGATGCGCACGGTGCACAGGCCATCGCGCGGCACCCGGGCCGGATCGATCAGCCCATTGGCGATCGCGAACGGACCCACTGCCGTACTGAGGTTGCCGCAGTTGCCGCTCCAATCGACGAAGGCGGTGTCGATCGAGACCTGGCCGTACAGGTAGTCCACATCGTGGTCCGGCACCGAGGCGGTGGAGATGATCACGCACTTGCTGGTGCTGGAGGTGGCACCGCCCATGCCGTCGGTCTGCTTGCCATACGGATCGGGCGAGCCGATCACGCGCATCAGCAGCGCATCGCGTGCGGCGCCCGGCACCTGAGCGGCTTCGGGCAGGTCCTGCAGGCGGAAGAACACGCCCTTGCTGGTGCCGCCGCGCATGTAGGTGGCGGGAATACGAAGTTGCGGGAGGAAGGTCATCGTCGAATCCACGCGTTTGAATTTCAGGAAATGTCTTGCATCAGTGCGTCAAGACCACGATCAACGCACCACACACGCATGATGTCCACGCGGTCCGGTAGATCGAGGTAATAGACGAGGTAGCGTTCGAAGCCCGGAACCAGCATGAACCGCAACGGCACCGGCAGCTGTGCTGCGAGGTCGGCGTGCCGAATGGAACCCGAGCCTGGAAACACCGCGATGCGTTGAAGCGTGGCCTCCAACTCGGCGAGAAAGCGGCGACCCAGTGCCAGCCCACCCTGCCGTGCAGACCACAGCGCGGCATCGGCTGCGTCGGCTTCGGCCCTTGGCCGCCATTCAATCGCCTTCACGCTCCATCCTTTCGGTCAGTTCGCGACGCATGCGCTCGAATGTGTCGGCCGTCACCGCGACGCCTGGACCAGAAGCCAGCCCCTCGGCTATCAACTGCTTGAGCAGCTCTTCGGCCTTGCTGCGCTGGCGCTGGCGGATCAGGTCACGCACGTAGTCCGACGTACTGGAGTAGCCGCCTTCACGCACTTCCTCGTCCACGAACTGCTTGAGCGGGTCGGTCAGCGAAATGTTCATGGTGGCCATGAGACTCTCCATTGGCAGTTTTTGCCAAGTCAGTGTGCGCCCTGCCCGGGTGTCGGACAAGCCCGCCCCCGGCCTCCGGGGGCAGGCATTCAGGCCGGTATCACGCCACCTTGGCCCCTTCCAGGAAGTCCTGGGCGAAGCGCTGCAGCACGCCACCGGCTTCGTAGATCGCCACTTCCTCGTCGCTGTCCAGGCGGCAGGTCACTGGCACGATCACATCCTGGCCGTCGCGGCGGTGGATGACCAGGGTCAGGTCGGCGCGCGGGGTGCGCTCGCCGATCACGTCGAAGGTCTCGGTACCGTCGATGCCCAGGGTCAGGCGGGTGGTGCCCGGCTTGAACTCCAGCGGCAGCACGCCCATGCCGATCAGGTTGGTGCGGTGGATACGTTCGAAGCCTTCGGCCACGATCGCTTCCACACCGGCCAGGCGCACGCCCTTGGCGGCCCAGTCACGCGAGCTGCCCTGGCCATAGTCGGCACCGGCGATGATGATCAGCGGCTGCTTGCGGTCCATGTAGGTCTCGATCGCTTCCCACATGCGCATCACCTTGCCTTCCGGCTCCACGCGCGCCAGCGAACCCTGCTTCACGCTGCCATCGTCGTTGCGCACCATTTCATTGAACAGCTTCGGGTTGGCGAAGGTGGCGCGCTGTGCGGTCAGGTGGTCACCGCGGTGGGTGGCGTAGGAATTGAAGTCCTCTTCCGGCAGGCCCATCTTCGCCAGGTATTCGCCGGCGGCACTGGACGCCAGGATCGCGTTGGACGGCGACAGGTGGTCGGTGGTGATGTTGTCCGGCAGCACCGCCAGCGCACGCATGCCCGACAGTGTGCGCTCACCGGCCAGTGCGCCCTCCCAGTACGGCGGACGGCGGATGTAGGTGCTCTGCGGGCGCCAGTCGTACAGCGGGCTGACCGCCGCGCCATGCTCCACGCGCACGTTGAACATCGGGTTGTAGACGCGGCGGAACTGCTCGGGCTTCACCGAGGCCTTCACCACCGCGTCGATCTCGGCATCGCTCGGCCAGATGTCCTTCAGGCGCACCTCGTTGCCATCGGCATCCACGCCCAGCACGTCCTTCTCGATGTCGAAGCGCACGGTGCCGGCGATGGCATAGGCGATCACCAGCGGCGGCGACGCCAGGAAGGCCTGCTTCGCATACGGGTGGATGCGGCCATCGAAGTTGCGGTTGCCCGACAGCACGGCCGTGGCGTACAGGTCGCGATCGATGATTTCCTGCTGGATGGCCGGATCCAGCGCGCCGCTCATGCCGTTGCAGGTGGTGCAGGCGAAGGCGACGATGCCGAAGCCGAGCTTTTCCAGGTCCGGCAGCAGGCCGGATTCTTCCAGGTAAAGCTGCACCGCCTTCGAGCCCGGCGCCAGCGACGACTTTACCCACGGCTTGCGCAGCAGGCCACGTTCGTTGGCCTTGCGCGCCAGCAGTGCGGCAGCGATCACGTTGCGCGGGTTGGAGGTGTTGGTGCAGCTGGTGATGGCGGCGATGATCACCGCGCCGTCGGGCATCAGGCCCTGCGCCTGCTCGGCCCTGCCCGCTGCCAGCTTGGCTTCGTCGGCGATGCCGCGCTCGGCCAGCTCGGCGGTGGCCACGCGCTTGTGCGGGTTGGACGGGCCAGCCATGTTGCGCACCACGCTGGACAAGTCGAAGCGCAGCACGCGCTCGTACTGCGCGGTGGCCAGGTCATCGGCCCACAGGCCGGTGGTGCGCGCATAGTTCTCCACCAGCGCCACCTGCGATTCCTCGCGGCCGGTCAGGCGCAGGTAATCGATGGTCTGCCCGTCGATATAGAACATCGCAGCGGTGGCGCCGTATTCGGGGCACATGTTGGAGATGGTGGCGCGGTCACCGATGGTCAGTGCCGACGCCCCCTCGCCGAAGAATTCAAGATACGCACCCACCACGCGTTCCTTGCGCAGGAACTCGGTCAGTGCCAGCACCACGTCGGTGGCGGTGATGCCCGGCTGCGGCCTGCCGGTCAGCTCGACGCCGATGATATCCGGCAGGCGCATCCACGACGCGCGGCCCAGCATCACGTTCTCCGCTTCCAGGCCGCCAACACCAATCGCGATCACGCCCAGCGCGTCCACGTGCGGGGTGTGGCTGTCGGTGCCCACGCAGGTATCCGGGAAGGCTACGCCGTCCTGCACGTAGATCACCGGCGACATCTTCTCCAGGTTGATCTGGTGCATGATGCCGTTGCCCGGCGGAATCACGTCCACGTTCTGGAACGCCTGCTTGGTCCAGTCGATGAAGTGGAAACGGTCTTCGTTGCGGCGATCCTCGATGGCGCGGTTCTTCTCGAACGCCTGCGGATCGTAGCCACCGCATTCCACCGCCAGCGAGTGATCGACGATCAACTGCACCGGCACCACCGGATTGACCTTGGCCGGGTCGCCGCCCTTGTCGGCGATCGCATCACGCAGGCCGGCCAGGTCCACCAGCGCGGTCTGGCCGAGGATGTCGTGGCACACCACGCGTGCCGGGAACCACGGGAAGTCGAGGTCGCGACGGCGCTCGATCAGCTGCTTCAGCGAATCGCCGAGCGTGGCCGGATCGCAGCGGCGCACCAGGTTCTCGGCCAGCACGCGCGAGGTGTACGGCAGGGTGGCATAGGCGCCGGGCTGGATCGCATCGACAGCGGCGCGCGCGTCGAAATAGTCCAGCGCGCTGCCGGGGAGGTTCTTGCGGTAATCGGTATTCATGGGCTGGCGGAGTGCTTGGGGCGGGCCGGGTGCCGGCGGTGCGGCGGCGAAAGCACCCGGCCGGCATGCGGCCGGCCGGATGGGTACAGCAGGGGGATCAGACGCGCTTGTCGATGGCGACGAAGTCGCGGTCTTCCGGACCGATGTAATTGGCGCTCGGGCGGATGATCTTGCCGTCGATGCGCTGCTCGATGATGTGCGCGCTCCAGCCGGCGGTGCGCGCGATCACGAACAGCGGGGTGAACATCGCGGTCGGCACGCCCATCATGTGGTAGCTGACCGCACTGAACCAGTCCAGGTTCGGGAACATCTTCTTGATGTCCCACATCACCGACTCCAGGCGCTCGGCGATGTCGTACATCTTCATGCTCGACTGTTCCTCGGACAGCTCGCGGGCCACGTCCTTGATCACCTTGTTGCGCGGATCGGAGACGGTATAGACCGGGTGGCCGAAACCGATCACCACTTCCTTGCGCTCGACGCGCGCCTTGATGTCCTCCTCGGCCTCATCCGGGTTGTCGTAGCGCTTCTGCACTTCGAACGCCACTTCGTTGGCGCCGCCATGCTTCGGGCCACGCAGCGCACCGATGCCACCGCAGATCGCGCTGTACATGTCGCTGCCGGTACCGGCGATGACACGGCAGGTGAAGGTCGAGGCGTTGAACTCGTGCTCGGCGTACAGGATCAGCGAGGTGTGCATCGCCTTCACCCACGAATCCTGCGGCTTTTCGCCATGCAGCAGGTGCAGGAAGTGGCCGCCGATCGAATCATCGTCGGTTTCCACATCGATGGCGCGGCCGTTGTGGCTCCAGTGGTACCAGTACAGCAGCATCGAACCGAGGCAGGCCATCAGCTTGTCGGCGATGTCGCGCGCGCCCGGGTGGTTGTGGTCGTCCTTCTCCGGTGCCACGCAGCCGAGCACGGACACGCCGGTGCGCATCACGTCCATCGGGTGCGCCGACGGCGGCAGCTCTTCCAGCGCGGCCTTCACCGCGGCGGGGATCCCACGCAGCGACTTCAGCTTGGCCTTGTACGAAACCAGCTCGGCGCGGGTCGGCAGCTTGCCGTGCACCAGCAGGTAGGCGATTTCCTCGAACTCGCTGGTGTTGGCCAGGTCCAGGATGTCATAGCCGCGGTAGTGCAGGTCGTTGCCGCTGCGGCCCACGCTGCACAGCGCGGTGTTGCCGGCCGCGGTGCCGGACAAGGCGACGGACTTCTTCGGCTTGAAGGTCGGGGTTGCGGTCGTATCGTTCATGTTTCCCTCCGAAACTTGATGGTGCAGGGTACTGCTTATTTCTTGGCAGCGAACAGCGCATCGAGCTGCTGCTCGAAGGCGTGATAGCCGATGCGGTCGTAGAGTTCCTCGCGGGTCTGCATGGTTTCCACCACGTTGCGCTGGTGGCCATCGCGGCGCACCGCCTGGTAGACGTTCTCGGCGGCCTTGTTGGCGGCACGGAACGCCGACAGCGGGAACAGCTGGATGGCGACGCCGGCCGAGGCCAGTTCATCGCGGCTGAACAGCGGGGTGGCGCCGAATTCGGTGATGTTGGCCAGCACCGGCACCTTCACCGCGTCGACGAAGCGGCGGTAGGTATCCAGATCGTAGGCGGCCTCGGCGAAGATGCCGTCGGCACCGGCCTCGACACAGGCGATGGCGCGCTCGATCGCCTTGTCCACGCCGTCCACCTGGATGGCGTCGGTGCGCGCGATCAGGAAGAAGTCCGGATCGGTCTTGGCATCGGCAGCGGCCTTCACACGGTCGACCATTTCACCCTGCGAGACGATCTCCTTGCCCGGACGATGGCCGCAGCGCTTGGCGCCGACCTGGTCTTCGATGTGGCAGGCGGCCGCGCCGGCCTTGATCAGCGACTTCACGGTGCGCGCGATGTTGAACGCGCTCGGGCCGAAGCCGGTGTCGATGTCGACCATCAAGGGCAGGTCGCAGACATCGGTGATGCGGCGCACGTCCACCAGCACGTCTTCCAGGGTGTTGATGCCCAGGTCCGGCAGGCCCAGCGAGCCTGCGGCAACGCCGCCGCCGGACAGGTAAATGGCACGGAAGCCGGCGCGCTTGGCCAGCAGGGCGTGGTTGGCGTTGATCGCACCGATCACCTGCAGCGGCGATTCGGCAGCCAGCGCCTCACGGAAGCGGGCACCGGCGGAGAAAGGGGCAGAAGCGGTCATGCGGCAATCCAGGTTGAAGTACGGGAAAGGAAGCGCAAGCACCATGCCAAGCTGCAAGCGGTTGATTTCACGGGAATGACCGGCATGCAACAGTGGAACATATGAAACATTGAAACGGATGTATCATGAAACATCCTCCCCGAAACGGCTGCCATGTATCTGCCCCGCTCCCCCCTGCGCCATGCCGATGCCGACCCGGGCCGTCCGGTGATCTGGACGGTCAGCGTCTCGCGGCTGACCGGCCTGCTCGGCGACGTGATCCCCGAGTTCGACCGCCGCGCGCGTATCGAACAGATCAACCTCGGCTTCGAGGAAGCGGTGGAGGTGATCGGCCAACGCCTGCGTCGCGAGCACTGCGACGTGGTCATCGCCGGCGGCTCCAACGCGGCCTGGCTGCGCGGCCGGCTGGAGCTGCCGCTGGTGCCGATCCAGGCCAACGGCTTCGACCTGATGGAAGCGCTGGCCCGGGCACGGCGTATCGCCAGCCGCATCGGCCTGGTCACCCACGCCAGCGACGTACCGGTGTTCAGCAACTTCCAGCAGAGCTTCGGCCTGGATATCGAGCATCGCCGCTTCGTCACCCGCGAGGACGCCCGCGACTGCATCGCCGACCTGCGCGCCAACGGCATCGAGGTGATCGTCGGCACCGGCATGGCCATCGACCATGCCGAGCAGGCCGGCCTGCCCGGGGTGCTGCTGTATTCGGCCGACTCGGTGCGGCAGGCGTTCGAACATGCGCTGGAACTGACCCAGACCCTGGCACGTTCCGGCAGCAACCGCGCTGCACCGCGCCGGCGCCCGGCAGCGCGTGCCGATGCGCATGAACTGCTCGGCGACAGCGACGCGATGGCGCAGGTGCGCGCGCAGATCGCGCTGTATGCCCCACATGACAGCACCGTGCTGGTCAGCGGCGAAACCGGCACCGGCAAGGAACTGGTGGCGCGCCAGCTGCACGCCGCAAGCGGGCGCCGTGGCCGCTTCGTCGCGCTGAACTGCGGCGCGATCAGCGAATCGCTGCTGGAAGCGGAGCTGTTCGGCTACAGCGATGGCGCCTTCACCGGCGCACGGCGTGGCGGCCGCGTTGGCCTGGTGGAAGCTGCAGATGGCGGCACCCTGTTCCTGGACGAAATCGGCGAACTGCCGCTGCCGCTGCAGACCCGCCTGCTGCGGGTGCTGGAGGAACGTGAAGTGCTGCGCGTGGGTGCCACCGAACCGACGCCGGTGGACCTGCGCGTGGTCGCCGCCACCCTGCAGTCGCTGGAGCAGCGCGCGGCGACCGGCAGCTTCCGCCGCGACCTGTATTACCGCCTGGCCGCGCTGCGGATTGCCCTGCCCTCGCTGCGCGCCCGACGCGGTGACATCCCGTTGCTGGCGCAGCATTTCTTCCGCCAGCTGCGTGGCATCGACGCGCCATTGGATGAGGCGGCGCTGGCGGTGCTGTGCGCGGCCGAGTGGCCGGGAAACGTGCGCGAGCTGCGCAATCTGGTCGATCGCCTGCGCATCCACTGGCAGCCCGGTGAAGGGCTGATCGATACGGCGCGGCTGCTGCAGCTGGCACCCGAGCTGGTGCATGAAGGTGTCGCGGCGTTGCCGCTGGAAAGCAACGGCAGGCGCCCACCGCGGGCCAAGCTGGAAGCACTGTTGCGGGAACACCGGCATGATCGCGAGGGCATGGCGCAGGCGCTGGGCGTGTCACGCACCACGCTGTGGCGCTGGCTGCGCGCGGAGGACCTGTAAAGCCGAGCCCATGCCCGGCTGATGTTCCCGCGTAAGCAGCCGAGCATGGGCTCGGCTCTACAGGGTGCCTGTCGTCAGCGCGCTTCGATGGCGAACCGTCCACTACCCACTGCGGCAATCCACAGCAGCAGTACGCCCAGCGGCACTTCGCTCAGGTAGAAGAACCAGCTCAGCCAATCCAGCACGCCAAGCCCTGCAGGAATGCGCGCGATGCCATCGGTCAGCGCAGCCACTACGCAGATCGCCGCCAGCAGCAGGGCTGAGGGGCGGCTCAAAAGGCCCAGCACCAGCAGACCACCCGCAATCCACTCGATCGCACCGAGTACCGGCGCACTGAACACCGGGAATGGGATACCGGCATCGACCAGCGTATGCACCATGCGCTCGCGCCCGGCATCGGTGAACACCTTGTTCCAGCCGGAAACACAGAACATCACACCGGCGACGATGCGGGCGAGCAGCAACAACAACGCTTCCACGCCGCGGCGTGGTGGCGGCACGGCAAACAGGTAACGCCAGGAGGGCATGGCAACTCCGCAGATCGAGGGCATCGCAGCGAGTGTGCCCGTCGCCGACCTGCTCGTGCATGAAGCGGACCAGTCCGTTCGCGACAAACGCAGGTTTCTGTAGAGCCGAGCCCATGCTCGGCTGCTCCTGCGAGAACATCAGCCGAGCATGGGCTCGGCTCTACAGCAGCCCCGGCCCCCCCCCGCCTTACGGGTACAGCAGGCGCTTGCTCCAGCGCCCTTCGGCGCCGGCTTCATAGCACCAGCGCTCGTGCAGGCGGAACTGCGCGCCAAACCAGAACTCGATGCGGTCAGGCACCACGCGCAGGCCGCTCCAGCCTTCCGGGCGCGGCACGTCCTTGCCTTCGAAGCGCGCTTCGACCTCGGCCACGCGCGCGTCGAACTCCTCGCGGGTTGCCAGCGTCTTCGACTGCTGCGAGGCCCAGGCGCCGATCTGGCTCATGCGCGGGCGGCTGGCGAAATAGGCGTCGGCCTCGGCGTCGGCGACCTGCTCGACACGACCCTCGATGCGCACCTGGATGCCGGCCTCGCGCAGGCTGCGCCACAGGAACAGCAGCGCGGCCTGCGGATTGGACCGCAGCTCACGGCCCTTGTGGCTGTCCAGGTGCGTGTAGAAGACGAAGCCGCGCTCGTCGAAGGCCTTCAGCAGCACGGTGCGCGCCGACGGGCGTCCCTGCGCATCTGCAGTCGCCACGGTCATCGCGTTGGGCTCGACCTCGCGGCTCTGTTTGGCCTCCTCGAACAGGCGGGCAAACGTGGACAGGGCTTCGGCGTACAGGTCGCTCATGATGGCGTTGTTCTCACACGGTTTGGGCTATTGTGGCTGCATGGCCGCTGCTGCGTATATGCCCCAGGTGAAAGGATTCCCCGAAACATTGGCCGAACAGGCGCTGGACGATGCACTGTCCAGCGGTGCAGCGGTTCCAGTATTGGCGATCAGCGGCCTGCAGGGGAGCGGCAAATCGACGCTGGCCGCACAGGTGGTCGCACGCGCCCGGGCTCGCGGCCTGTGCGCGGCCAGCCTGTCGATCGACGATGTCTACCTGACCCGTGCGCAGCGCCAGCGCCTGGCGCGCCAGGTGCATCCGCTGCTGATGACCCGCGGCCCACCCGGTACCCATGACCTGACGCTGGCGCACAGCGTGCTGGACGCCGTAGCAGCGCGCCGCCCCCTGGCGATGCCGCGCTTTGACAAGCTGGCCGATGAACGCTTGGCCGAGGTGCAATGGCCGCACTTGGACACGCCACTGGACCTGCTGGTGTTCGAGGGATGGTTCCTCGGTACGCCCGCGCAGGATGACGCAGCGCTGGATGCCCCGTTGAACGCGCTGGAACGCGAAGCCGACAGCGACGGCCGCTGGCGCCGCTGGTGCAACCAGGCGCTGGCCCGCGACTACCCCGCGCTGTGGCAGCGTTGCGACCGCCTGTGGTTCCTGCAACCGCCGGATTTCGCGGTGGTACCGCGCTGGCGCTGGCAGCAGGAGCAGAACCTGCAGGCCGCGCAGCCGGGCCGGCACGGCATGAGCCGGCCGCAGCTGGAGCGTTTCGTGCAGTACTACGAGCGGGTCAGCCGGCAGGCACTGCGCACGCTTCCCACGCTCGCCGACCACGTCGTGGTCCTGGACGGCCAGCGGCAGGTGCAGGCCGTGCGCTGAGCGCGGCTATTCCACCAGGAAGGTCACCCGCAGGTTGACCCGCCATTCGGTGATCTCGCCGCTGCCGTTGGTGACCACCTTGGTCTCGTTCACCCAGGCGCCCTGGATGCCCTTGACCGTCTCGGAAACCTTCTTCAGTCCGCTGCGCACCGCATCCTCCACGCTCTTCGGCGAGGAGGCGGTGATCTCGATGACCTTGGCGACCGTCATGACCTGTGCTCCGGTTGGCGCGGGAACCCCCGCAGGAATGCCCACCCTGACGTGAAGAACGTAAAGGCCAGGGCACGGAGGTGTTAGCATCAGAGGGCATGAATCCTGCTCCGAACCTGATCCTGATCGGCCCGATGGGCGCCGGCAAAACCTGCATCGGCCGCCGCCTGGCCGAGCGCTTCACGCTGGACTTCGTCGATGTCGACCAGGCCATCGTCGAGGCTGCCGGCGCCGGCATCCCGACCATTTTCGAGCATGCCGGCGAAGCCGGTTTCCGCCACCATGAACGCCAGGCCCTGGCCCGCGTGCTGGAAGGCCGCGGCCAGCTGGTCTCCACCGGCGGTGGCGCGGTGCTGGATCCGGACAACCGTGCACTGATCGCCCAGCGTGGCTTCGTGGTCTACCTGCGGGTCAGCGTGGCCGCGCAGCTGGAACGCCTGGCCCGCGACAAGGGCCGGCCGCTGCTGCAGCGCCCGGACCGCGAGCAGGTGCTGCACGATCTGGCCGCGCACCGCGACCCGCTGTACCGCGAACTGGCCGACCTCACCCTCGATACCGACCCGTACACCGCTGCCGACGCGACCGCCCAGCTGGTGGTCAAGCTGGCCACGCAATGGCAGCGCCAGGACCTGAACGCATGACTTCTCCCGCCCTGCTGCAGGTCGCCGTTGGCGGCGACCGGCCCTACTCCATCACCATCGGCGCAGGCGCGCTGGCCGACGGCGCCGCGCTGGCCGCGCATGTGCGCGGCCGCCATGTGCTGCTGCTCAGCGACAGTGAAGTCGCCCCGCGCTATCTGGCGCCGGTGAAGCAGACGCTGCTGGCCGCTCGCCCCGACCTGGTCATCGGCGAGCACGTGCTGGCCGCGGGCGAAGCCTCCAAGACGCTGGCCGAGTTCGGCCGCGCGATCGAAGCGCTGGCCGCGCTCGGCGCCACCCGCGACGCCTGCGTCTTCGCCCTCGGCGGCGGCGTGGTCGGTGATCTCGCCGGTTTCGCTGCCGCCTGCTGGATGCGCGGCGTGGACTGCGTGCAGCTGCCGACCACCCTGCTGGCAATGGTCGATTCGTCGGTGGGCGGCAAGACCGCAGTCGACATTCCGGCCGGCAAGAACCTGGTCGGTGCCTTCCATCCGCCGCGTGCGGTCATCGCCGATACCCGCGTGCTGGCCACCCTGCCGCCACGCGAGCTGCGTGCCGGCCTGGCCGAAGTGGTGAAGTACGGCGCGCTGGGTGATGCCGTGTTCTTCGAGTGGCTGCAGCAGCATGCCGATGCGCTGCTGGCCGGCGAGGATGCGGTGCTGGCCGAGGCCATCGCGCGCAGCTGCCGGCACAAGGCCGCCATTGTCGAGCGCGACCCGTTCGAAAAGGGCGAGCGTGCCCTGCTCAACCTCGGCCACACCTTCGGCCACGCCATCGAGACCGAACAGGGCTATTCGGCCCCGGGCCGCGATGCGCTGAACCACGGCGAGGCGGTGGCGGTGGGCATGGTGCTGGCGGCGAAGCTGTCCACCGACCTGGGCCTGGCCGACGATGCCGACCGCGCGCGCCTGCAGGCCCTGCTGGAACGCCTCGGCCTGCCGGTGGCGATCCCGGGCGGGCTGGAGCCGCAGGCCCTGCTCGGCCGCATGCGCCTGGACAAGAAGAACGTGGCCGGCCGCCTGCGCCTGGTGTTGTGGCGCGGGATGGGCCGCGCCGAAGTGGTGCCGGACGTGGATGAGGCGGCGGTGCTGAAGGTGCTGTCGGTCCGGTAGTGCCGGCCGCGTTGCGGCCGGGGTCACCCTGGCCCCGCTACAATCGGCGCCATGCACGTTTACCTGCAACATCCCGACGCCGGTGCGCAGGCACCGCGCTTCCTGCGCCTGAGCCTGCTGCCGGACCTGTTCGGCGGCTGGGAGCTGCTGCGCGAGAGCGGCCGTGTCGGCAGCCGCTCGCAGCTGCGGCGCGAGCTGTTCCTGCAGGCCGACGACGCCCGCCACGCCTTCGAGAAGGCCCGTGATGCCGAACTGCATCGCGGCTTCCAGATCCTTTCGCACGGCGACTGACGCCGCTGCTCCTCCCGTCCAAGGAATGCCCATCGTGACCAGCCCTCTCCGCAACGATCGCCTGCTGCGCGCCCTGCGCCGCGAACCGGTGGACTGCACCCCCGTCTGGCTGATGCGCCAGGCCGGCCGCTACCTGCCGGAATACCGCGCGACCCGGGCCAAGGCCGGCAGCTTCCTGGCCATGGCCAAGACCCCGGAGATTGCCTGCGAAGTCACCCTGCAGCCGCTGCGCCGGTTCCCGCTGGACGCGGCCATCCTGTTCTCGGACATCCTCACCATTCCCGACGCGATGGGCCTGGAGCTGTACTTCGTCGAAGGCGAAGGCCCGAAGTTCCGGCACCCGGTGCGTGACGAAGCCGCCGTCGCCCGGCTGGCGGTGCCGGACATGGAACAGGACCTGGGCTACGTGATGGATGCGGTACGGCTGATCCGCCGCGAGCTGGACGGCCAGGTACCGCTGATCGGCTTCTCCGGCAGCCCGTGGACACTGGCCTGCTACATGGTGGAAGGCGGTGGCAGCAAGGACTTTGCGCGCATCAAGGCCATGGCACTGAACCATCCGCAGGCCCTGCACCGCCTGCTGGAGGTCACCACCGACGCCGTGATCGCCTACCTCGGCGCGCAGCGCGCCGCCGGTGCGCAGGCGCTGCAGGTGTTCGACACCTGGGGTGGCGTGCTGTCGCCGTCGATGTACCGCGAGTTCTCGCTGCGCTACCTGCAGCGCATTGCCGAGGGGCTGGAGCGCGGCGAAGGCAGCGAGCGCACGCCGCTGATCCTGTTCGGCAAGGGCACCGGCCTGCACCTGGAAGCGCTGTCGCAGACCGGCGCCGATGCACTCGGCCTGGACTGGACGCTGGACCTGGACGAGGCGATGCGCCGCACCGGTGGCCGCGTCGCCCTGCAGGGCAACCTCGACCCGACCACGCTGTACGCTTCGCCGGATGCGATCGCCGCGGCCGCCGCGCGCGTGCTCGACACCTATGCCGCCGGCAACGGCGGCTCGCGCGAGGGCCATGTGTTCAACCTCGGCCATGGCATGTCGCCGGACATGGACCCGGCGCATGTACAGGTGCTGGTCGACGCAGTGCACGCGCACAGCCAACGCTGAGCATTCCGCAGGCAGGTACGGCGCGACCTTGATCGCGCCGTGACCCGCAGTGCGCGATCATGGCGGCCCCCACGCTGCACCGGCCGCACCCCATGTCCACATCGCCATCGACCTACAACCGCCAGCGTCCCCTGCTGTGGCTGGTGTCCCTGGCGATCTTCATGCAGATGCTGGACTCGACCATCGTCAACACGGCGTTGCCGGCGATGGCGGCCAGCCTGGGCGAGAGCCCGCTGCAGATGCAGTCGGTGGTGTTCAGCTATGCGCTGGCGGTGGCCACCTTCATTCCCGCCTCGGGCTGGATCGCCGACCGCTATGGCACCCGGCGCACCTTCCTGGTGGCGATCATCCTGTTCACCCTCGGCTCGCTGGCCTGCGCGCTGGCCCAGCACCTGCACCAGCTGGTCGGTGCGCGCGTGCTGCAGGGCATCGGCGGTGCGATGCTGCTGCCGGTCGGCCGGCTGGCGGTGATGCGCTCGGTGCCCCGCGAGGATTTCCTGCGCGCGATGAGCTTCATCGCCATCCCCGCGCTGGTCGGCCCGCTGATCGGCCCCACGCTGGGCGGCTGGCTGGTCGAGATCGCCTCATGGCACTGGGTGTTCCTGATCAACCTGCCGATCGGCGTGATCGGTTTCATCGCCGCGATGAAGATCATGCCCGACCATTACGCCAGCCACCGCACCCGCTTCGACCTGCGCGGCTACGTCATGCTGGCCTTCGCGATGGTGGTGCTGTCGCTGGCACTGGACGGCATCTCCGGCCTGGGTACGCCACACGCACTGGTGATGCTGATGACCGTGGCTGGCCTGGCCGCGCTGGTGGGCTACTGGCTGCACGCCGCCAACTCGACCGCACCGTTGTTCTCGCTGGCCCTGTTCCGCGTGCCCAGCTACCGCATCGGCATTCTCGGCAACCTGTTCTCGCGCATCGGCAGCAGCGCGATGCCGATGCTGATCCCGCTGCTGCTGCAGGTCGGCCTCGGCCTGGGCCCGATGCATGCCGGCCTGATGATGGTGCCGGTAGCGGCCGCCGGCATGGTCTCCAAGCAGCTGGCGGTGAGGCTGGTCGAGCGCTTCGGTTACCGCCGCGTGCTGATGGTCAACACCGTGCTGGTCGGCCTGGCGATGGCCAGCTTCATCCTGATGACACCCGGCCAGCACCTGGCCTGGCGCCTGCTGCAGCTGGCGTTCTTCGGCGCGGTCAATTCGCTGCAGTTCACCGTGATGAACACCGTGACCCTGCGCGATCTGGACCGTGAGTTCGCCAGTTCCGGCAACAGCCTGCTGTCGATGGTGATGATGCTGGCCGCCGGCTTCGGTGCTGCTGCGGCCGGCAGCCTGCTGGCCGCGTTCGGCAACCACCTGGACAGCAACAGCGCCACCGCCGCGCTGCATGCCACGTTCCTGTGCGTGGGCGCGATCACGCTGACCTCGACGATGATCTTCTGGCAGCTGCCCGACACCAAGCCCGAACCGCGGCAGGTCGAGCACGTCGCGGAGTGAAGGTGGTTCGGCAGGGCCTGCGGCCCTGCACCTGCGGTAGTGCCGGCCGCTGGCCGGCAACAGCAACAGCGAGCATTCCGTGGGTTGGCAGGGCGGTGCGGGCTTGCAGGACACGCCGTAAATCCCGCTCCGCGGTCCGGCCCAGCCGCCGGCGGCTGCGCGTTCGGGCGCTTGCGAAGCAGTGCTTCGCAAGCAAAGCGCCCTCACCCATGGGGGCTCGATGGCGCCATCCATGGCGCCAACGGTCCTGCAAGCCCACACCGCCCCACCTCTGACAGGTTCACGCGGCTGTGGGTAACGGCGACTGTTGGAACGCGCGGTTGTTGGTAGGTGTCGACCTTGGTCGACACATCTGTCAGATATCGAATTCCAGATTGGGGTCAGAGCCCGTTGCGCAGAAACGGGATCCGACCCCGAGCTCCGACAGATCGCGGAAAACTGTCGAAGGCGGGCTTTTGACGTTGACGTTGACGTTGATTCTGCAGGTGCAGGACTGCAAGCCCTGCAATAAACCCTACCTGCCCATCGCCCTGGCGATCGCTTCCACCAGCAGTTCACCGGTCACCGGCTTGCGCAGGAAGCCGCCGATGCCGGCCGCTTCCACCTGCTGCTGAAGGTCCGGATCAGTCCGCGCGGTCACCGCCAGCAGCGGCAGCATGTAGCCCTGGTTACGCAGGTGCTGGGCCAGTTCGAAGCCGCTCAGGCCGGGCAGGTCCAGATCCAGCAGGCCGACGTCGAAATCGCCGGCACTGATCTCGCGCAGCGCCGCCAGCGCATGGCCGGCATGCACCACCTCGTGGCCGCGTGCGCTCAACAACCCCCGCACCACATCGGCCACGGTGGCATCGTCCTCGACCAGCAGCACCCGCAGCGGTGGCATGTTCGCCGCATCGTCGCGATGCCCCTCGGCGGACACCTCGGCGTCACCGTCCACCACCAGTGGCAACGGCAGGGTGACGCCGAAGCAGGTGCCCCGGCCCAGCTGGCTCTCCACCTGGATCCGCCCCTGCATCGCTTGTGCCAGCTCGCGGCAGATCGCCAGGCCCAGGCCGCTGCCACCGTACTGCGCTGCCGTACGTGCACCATCGGCCTGCTCGAAGCGTCGGAACAGGCGCTGCTGCTGTTCCTGGCTGATGCCCGGGCCGGTATCACGTACCTCGAAATGCAGCGCGCGCAGCTCGCCATCGCAACGTGCATGCAGGGTGATGGTGCCGCGGCTGGTGAATTTCACTGCGTTCGACAGCAGGTTCAGCAGGATCTGCCGCACGCGCATGGCATCACCGGTCGCCTGCAGGCCCGGCGGCAGCTGGTTGTCCAGGACGAAGCGCAGGCCCTTCTGTGCAGCCAGCGGGCCCATCAGCGCCGCCAGATCCTGCAGCAGGCCATTCAACGCAAACGACTGGGACTGCAGCTCCAGGCGCCCGGACTCGATCCGCGCCAGGTCCAGCGCATCGTTGACCAGATGCAGCAGGTGCTCGCCCGCATGCCGGATCGACTGCGTGTAGCCGCGCTGCTGCGGGTCCAGTGGCGAAGCCAGCAGCAGCTCGCTCATGCCCAGCACGCCGGTCATCGGCGTACGGATCTCATGGCCAAGGTTGGCCAGGAAGCGGGTCTTGGCCGCCGAGGCCTGCTCGGCCAGTTCCTGCTTGTGCAGCGCCAGCTGGTAGGCGTGGCGCCGCTGCAGGCGGCGTCGGTACAACCAGGCGAACCAGCTGGTCAGCAGCAACCCGACCGACGCCAGTACCAGCAGGCCGGACAGGCTGCGCCACCACGGCGGCTGCACGCGGAACTCCAGGCTCTGCACCCGCGACCACACATGGTCGGCCGAGCGTGCCTGCACCTCCAGCCGGTAGCTGCCCGGCGCCAGGCGCGAGAACAGGCGCTCGCCCGCCGGACCGACTTCAACCCAATCCGGGTCGTAGCCGGCCAGGCGGTAACGGTAGGTATTGGACGCCGAGTCGGCGAAGGACAGCAATCGCGCGACGATGCGCAGGTCGCGATCGCCATCGGCGATCTGCAACGGCGCATCGTGGGTCATGTCCAGCACCTGTTCGTTGCGGCGCACTTCCACCCGCTCGATCACCAGTGGCGCGCGACGTACCGAAGGCCGTACCTGCTCCGGGTCGAACACCACCGCGCCCGCTGCCGTTCCGGCCACCAGGTGGCCATCGGCCGCTGCGATCAAGGTGTGCTCGCGGAATTCCTGGCTTGGCAGGCCGTCGTGCACGCCGTACAGGCGCACGCTCTGCCCATCGGCACTGACACGTACCAGGCCGCGTGCGCTGGTCGCCCAGGCCACGCCCTGCGCATCCACCACCAGGCCAGAGGCGGAGATCGCCGGATAGCCCTGTTCGGCACCGACCACCGCCTGCCGTTCCAGCCGCCCCTGGCTCCAGCGGTATCGCGACAGGCGCCCGTCCTCGGACAACCAGACCTGGCCGTCACGGCCCACATGCAACGCATGGATGGCCGTTGCCGGCGCACCCGGCACCGGCTGGAAGCGTTCGCTTTCCGGCAGCCACTGCAGCAGGCCACGGCTGCTGGCCAGCCAGATATGGTCCTGCGGACCGCATTCCACATCGAGGTTGAGCTGGCCCTGCTGCAGGCCGCGCTGGCCATTGTCCAGCTGGCGCCGCAGGCGTCCGTCGAGATCACGTTGCTGCAGGCCCGCGGGAAGCATCAACCAGAGGCTGTCGCCGTCGCAGGTCATCATCGCTTCGATGACCCCTTCCATCGCCGCATCGGTACCGGCATCACGGCCCCAACGACGCAGTTCGCGCCGTTGCGGGTCGTAGCGCACCAGTGCATCGGTCGATCCGATCCAGACCTGGCCACGCCGGTCCTCGCGCACCGAGGTCAGCCAGTGCATGCCGTTGACCCAGGTGCGGTGCTGCTCGATCCTGCCGGTCTTCGGATCGAAGCGGTCCAGCGCGCCATGGCTGCCCACGGTCCAGACACCGCCATTGCTGGACGGGCTGGTGCCCAGCACGAGCGCATTGCGCAGCGAGCTGGGGTCGTCCTCCAGCCGCGACAGCACCGAGAACTGCCACCAGCGTGGCAGCAGGTGCCACAACCCGGCATTGGTGCTGGCCAGCCAGATGCCACCTTCGCGGTCCTCATAGGCACCGGTCCAGTTCGGCCGCACCGGACCGCGTGCGATCGCGCTGTACAGCGGCACGGTCTGGTACTGGCCGTCGACCGCACGTCCCAGCCCGGTGCGCGTATCCAGCCAATGCCCGCCCTGCTCGTCGCGCAGCATCATGCCCAGCACCTGCTCGCCTGGCGGCAGCTTCCACGGTGGTGCCTCGAAGCGGCCATCCGGGCGGCGCACGGTGGCCCCGGCCATCGTGCTGATCCACAGGCTGCCATCGGGCTCGGCGGTCAACCCGTTGATCAGCAGGCTGGGAATGATGTCCGTACCGACACGCTCGAAGTCGGTCCCGGTCCAGCGTGCCACGCCATGCTTGGTGCCGATCCACAGGCTGCCATCGGCCAGCGTGGCCAGGTAGGGCACCGACGACGAAGGCAGGCTGCGCGGATTGTTCGGCTCGGGCAGGAAGCGCTGCAGGCGGTCCTGGCTGTCCAGGCGGTACAGGCCGCCTTCGTGGGTACCGAACCAGATCGAGCCATCAGGCGTGCTGGCCAGGCTCCAGACCGTGTTGGTGCCCATCAACGGCTGGCTGCTGCGGTCGTAGAAGTGCAGCTGCCGGCGGTCGGCCGACATGCGCACCAGGCCAGCGTTCTCGGTGCCTATCCACAACTGGTTGCGGGCATCGACCAGCACCGTCCAGATGCGGTTGTCACGCAGTCCATCCTCGGAACGCCACACGCGGTAAGTGCGGCCGTCATAGCGGGCCAGGCCATCGTTGGTGGCGATCCACAGGTAGCCGTACCGGTCCTCGGCCATGCGGTTGACGGTATTGGACGGCAGGCCATCGAACACCGTCACCTGCCGCGGGCTCGGAGGCACCGGCTGTGCCGCAGCGGGCAACGCGCCGCACAGGAGGACCAGCAGCAGCATCGCCGCCCGCAGATACACCACCGATTGCCTCCTCACGCTGGTCCTGATGATTCCCGCGCTGCGGGCGTCGGCATGGTAAACCGAAAGTCGCGCCGTTCACGCCCGGCGCCGGCACAGTCACGCAGTTGCCTGCCGTTTCGCACGCGCCTGGGCGATGGCCGCCACCAGCAGGTCGCCGGTCACCGGCTTGCGCAGGAAGCCATCGAAGCCGGCGGCCAGCACCTGGGTTTCGGCGTAGGCATCGGAACGGGCGGTCACTGCCACCAGCGGCAGTTCATAGCCCATGGTGCGCAGCTGGCGGGCGATGGCCGTACCGTCCAGCGCGGGCAGATCGAGATCGAGCAGGCCGACGTCGAAACCATCGGTGGCGATCTCCGACAGCGCGCCCAGGCCATGCAGCACGTGGACCACCTCATGCCCGCGCACCCGCAGCAGGCCGGCGATGACCTCGGCCACCGTGGCGTCGTCCTCGACCAGCAGGATGCGCAGCGGCGGCAGTTCCGGCAGGGCCGCCACCTCGCCCGCGGTGCCGGCGGCCTGGCGCGTCCAGGGCAGGGGCAGGCGCACGCGGAACCGCGCACCCTTGCCAGGCTGGCTGTCCACTTCGATACGCCCCCCCATCGCCACCGCCAGTTCCTGGCAGATCGCCAGTCCCAGGCCACTGCCGCCGTAGCGCGACGCGGTGCGCGGACCGTCGGCCTGTTCAAAACGATGGAACAGGCGCTGCTGCTGCTCGGCATTGATGCCCGGGCCACTGTCATGCACTTCGAAACACAGGCCGCCCTTCTCTTCCAGGCGCACGGCCAGGCCGACGTGGCCGCGCTCGGTGAACTTGATGGCGTTGCCGAGCAGGTTCAGCAGGATCTGGCGCACGCGCATCTCGTCTCCACTGACACTGACCGGCCCTGCCGGGTTTTCACCGCGCCGGAATTCCAGCTGGCGCTGCTGCGCCATCGGCTGCATCAGGCCCTGCACCTGGTCAAGCAGTTCCTCCAGGTCGAACGGACGCAGATCCAGCTCAAGCCGCCCGGCTTCGATGCGGGCCAGGTCCAGCGCATCGTTGACCAGCCGCAGCAGATGGCTGCCGGCCTGCTGGATCGACCCCGCGTAGCCACGCTGCACCGGATCCAGCGGAGTCGCCAGCAGCAGTTCGCTCATGCCCAGCACGCCGGTCATCGGCGTGCGTACTTCGTGGCCCAGCGTGGCCAGGAAACGGCTCTTGGCCTGCGAGGCCTGCTCGGCCAGCTGCTGCTTGTGCACCGTCAGCTGCCATTGCTGGCGACGGCGCAGCCGCGCGCGGACCGACCAGACCAGGACCACCAGCAGCAGCGACCCCAGCAGGATGTAGCCGAAGATCGCCATGCCGCTGCGCCACCACGGCGGCAGCACCTTCACCTGCAACTGCTGCGAAGGCGTCCACGCGCCCCGGGCGGTCGCTGCCTGCACCTCGATGACGTAGCTGCCGGTCGGCAGCCGCGACAGGGTGCGCTGGCCATCGCCCCCCTGCTCCACCCAGTCCTGGTCATAGCCCTGCACGCGGAAGCGGTAACGGTTGCCCTGCGGGCTGGCATAGGACAGCAGCCGCGCATCGATCTGCAGATCGCGGTCATCCGGTCCCAGCAACAGGGTGCCGGTGAGCGGCAACGGTTGCCAGCCGCGCGCGTCGTCGCGGCGTACGCGCACTTCGGCGATCACCAGCGATGAAGAAGGCAGCACCGTGTCGTCGGCATTCACATCGAAGGCAACCAACCCGGTCTGGGTGACGGCCAGCACGCGACCATCTGCATTCACTGCCGGTGGCCGGCCGGTGAACTCCGCATCGGACAGTCCATCGCGCTCGTTGAACTGCTGCAGGCGCCGCGTTTTCGGGTCCCAACGCAGCAGGCCGCGCGGCGTCGTCGCCCACAGCTGGCCGTTGCCGGCCAGCGCCAGCCCGCCCATGGTGACCGGCGGCACGCCTGCACTGCCATCGATGCGCTGGATCAGGCGCAGGCTCATGCCATCCCACTGGTAGCGCTCGAACGCGCCTTGGCGCGCCAGCCACAACTGTTGCGGATCGATCCACACCAGGTCGTAGATGGGCCCGCGCGAAACGCCCGGTACTGCCTCGAAGCGTCCAGCCTGCTCGCGCCAGATGCCCATGTCACCCATCACCCAGGGCCGGCCATGGGCGTCGAAGCGGATCTGCTCGATCGGCGCATCGGCGGTCCCGCGGAAATGCTCCAGCGGATAGCGGTGCAGCAGCCGGCCCTCTGCATCGCGCTGCTGCAGGTCCAGGCCCATCACCGACACCCACACCGTGCCATCAGGCGCCTGCCGCATCAGGTCGATGCGCTGGCGCAGGTCGGCACTGCCATCGATCCGCAGATCGCGCAGCGCGCCGGTAGCCGGATCGTAGACGGTGATGCGGCCGCCGCGTCCCAGCCACAGGCGCCCATCCGGGCGCGGCAGCACCGACCACACCACGCCGCTGCCGAGCTGCCGGTCGCTGGCCAGCAGGCGCAGGGTGCCCTGCGCATCGAGCTGGTACACCCCTCGCGCCGAGCCGACGTAGTAGTTCTTCCCATCGCTGGCCGCGCTCAACAGGTACTGGCTGTCCAGCGGCTTGCCGTCGAGCTGGTTCCAGATCGAGAAGCGCCGCCAGTCCGGTGGCAGATAGGCCAGGCCCTGGGTCAGCAGCGCCACCCACAATCCGCCCTCGTGGTCCTGCAGCAGATCGAGCACACCGCTGTGCGCGGTCAGGAAGCCGCTGCCGCGGTCGCCCTCCAGCCGGCGCAGCGCCGCCGCATCCCCCCGCAACAGGCCATCGGAGGTGCCAGCCCAGTAGCCCCCCTGGCGATCGGCCAGGACCAGGGCCGAGCGCAGCTGGGCGCTGTCGGCCCATCGCGGACGACTGACCCGGTCCTGCCCATCGATGCGGTACAGGCCATCGTTCTGGCTGCCGACCCAGATCGAACCCTCCGCATCCCGGCTCAACCGGAGCACGCTCAGCGTGCCCAGTTCCCGCGCGGCCACCGGCTCGAATCCGCTGCCGTTCCAACGCGCCACGCCCGCTTCGGTGCCCAGCCACAGGCGGCCCTGCGCATCGACCAGGCTGGTGAAGATGCTGTTGCTGGGCAGGCCCCCCGGCTGCGCCGGGTCATGGGTGTAGAGGCGCACGCTGCCGTCCTCGCCAAGCCGGCAGACGCCATGGTTGTTGGTCCCGATCCACAAGGCGTTGTCGACATAGGCCAGCGCCCAGAACTGCCCCTGGCAGGTGGAATTGACCGTGTCGAAGGTCCGGAAGCGCTCGCGGTCGGCATCCAGGCGGGCCACGCCCTTGCCGTTGATGCCCACCCAGACCCGGTCCAGCGGATCGATCAGCAGGGTCTCGATCTCGTTGCCGGGCAGCGAGCCCGGCTGTTCCGGATCGTGCTCCCAGACCCGCAGGCTGTTGCCGTCATAACGGGCGAGTCCACCATCGGTGGCGGCCCAGATGTGGCCCTGGCGATCCTCGGCCAGCGCCACCACCATGCGTGACGGCAAGCCTTCGGCGGCACCGAAGCGGCGCAGGCGCGGTGTTTCTGCCATGTCCAGGGTCGCAGCCGCCGTGGCCAAAGCCATCAGCAGCAGTCCCATACCTGCGATGCCACGGCACCACCGGCGCCAGCCGCTCGTCATCCTGAACCCCCTGTCCTGGGCCGATTGTCACACAGGGCCGGGTTCATGGCTGCAACAGGCTGTTTCCAGCGGCGGCCCCACCACGAACTGTTGCAGCCATGCACGCAACGTTGGCAGGGGGCTGTGCGTATGATCACAGCGTCACCTTCCGGAGCCCGCCATCGATGCGTCCCTGCCTGGCCCTGCTGCCGATGCTGCTCGCCACCGCCCCTGCCTGGGCGGCCACCGACACCTATCGCCTCGATCCGGTGCACACGCGGGTGCTGTTCTCCATCGATCACGCGGGCTACTCGCAGGCCATGGGCACCGTGTCCGGCAGCGAGGGCCGCGTGCTGTTCGATCCCGACAACTGGCGCGACGCCACCCTGGAAGTGGACATTCCGGTGTCGCGTCTGGACCTTGGCGACGCCAAGTGGAACCAGGCCACGCTGGCCCGCAGCCTGCTCGATGGCGAGCGATTCCCCAGCGCACGCTTCGTCTCCAGCCGGGTCGAACCGATCGACGCCAAGCGTGCGCATGTGATCGGCACGCTGACCCTGCGCGGGGTCAGCCAGGAAGTCACCCTGGACGTGACCCTCAACGCGCTCAAGCGCTACCCGCTCCCTCCATTCCGACGCACCGCCGGGTTTTCCGCCAGCACGACGCTGAGCCGGCGCGCGTTCGGCATCACCGCCTGGCCGGGGGTCATCGGTGATGCGGTACAGGTGCGGATCGAGGCCGAAGCCACCCTCGACCGCAGCGACGCCCCGGGAACTCCCGCTCCCGTTCCACACTCCGACCACACGACGGCCCCCAAGGACCCTTCATGACCGCCAAGAACACCCCCGCCGCGTGGGGAAGTGTCAGCCAGCTCCTGCACTGGTTGATCGCACTGCTGATCCTCGCCCTGGGCGTGGTCGGCCTGACCATGGGCGAACTGCCCAAGACGCCCAAGTACTTCTGGGTCTACACCGCGCACAAGTCGATCGGCATCACCGTGCTGGCGCTGGTGCTGTTCCGTCTCGGCTGGCGCCTGTATGCCGGTGCGCCGAAGCAGGTGCCGGGCGTGCCCAGCTGGCAGGAACGCATCGCCAGTGCCACCCACGTGCTGCTGTACGTGCTGATGTTTGCCATTCCGCTGTCGGGCTGGCTGTACGATTCGGCCAGTGGCCTGCGCCCGTTCCGTTGGTTCGGCCTGGTCGACGTGCCCAAGCTGAGCGGCCCCGACCCGCAGGTCGTCGCGGTGTCCCATGCCCTCCACGAATACGGCTTCTGGCTGTTGATCGCGGTAGTGCTGGCCCATGCCGGCGCTGCCTTCTACCACCACCTGTTCCAGCGCGATGCAACGCTGTCCCGCATGTTGCCGCGCGGCTGGCTCGCCTCCCCTCAGAAGGACTGACCGATGAACCTGAAACTGACCACTCCGGCCGCCGTGGCTGCCGCCCTGGCCGGCATGCTGGCCACCGCCCCGGCGCTCGCTGCGGAGTATGCGCAGGCCCCCGGTGCCGGCTCGATCCTGGTGTTCGCCAGCAAGTACGACGGCGAAGTGTTCACCGGCAGCTTCCCGGGCTTCGCCACCAGGCTCAGCTTCGACCCGGCCAACCCGGCCGCCGGTTCGCTGGATGTGGTGATTCCGCTGGCAGGCGCCAGGAGCGGCAACAGCGACCGTGACTCGACCCTGCAGGGCGCCGACTTCTTCAATGTCGGCAAGTTCGCCACCGCGCGTTACACCGCCAAGGGCTTCCGCGCCGTGGGCAACGACCAGTTCGCCGCCGATGGCACCCTGGAACTGCGCGGCGTCAGCAAGCCGGTCACCCTGACCTTCACCTGGAAGCCGGGCACCCAGCCGGTGCTGACCGGCAAGGCCACGGTCAAGCGCCTGGACTTCGGCGTCGGCGGCGGTGACTGGGCCGATACCAAGACCATTCCGGACGACACCGCGATCAGCACGATCGTGAAGTTTGACGCGAAATAAGACCATCCGGTGATGCCGTGCCCGCGGCCGGCATCACCGGGCATCGCAACGCATCCGGTAGTGCCGGCTGCTGGCCGGCATCACCGGGAACAGAGGGGTTGCCGGCCAGCGGCCGGCACTACCGATCGACGGCCAACCAGGCCTGCACCGTGGCCGCATCGAACGGCCAGTCCAGCTCGCGCTCGCCGCGCTCGTCGCGCAGCACCGGCACGCGCGTGCCATAGCGCGCTTCCAGCGCCGGCTGGTCATCCAGGAACACCGATTCGAACTCCGGCGCCCGCGCCTTGGCCAGCTCGGCCAGGGCCAGGTCGCACAGGTGGCAATCGTCACGCTGGATCAGGGTCAGCACCAGTCAGGCTCCCGTGGCGGAAATGCTGCGCCGCAGCCATCGGATGGCCCGGCAAGCCGCTAGAATAGCCGCTTGTCCGGTACCCGCAGTTTGGCATCCATGGCTGTCAGCACGTTCGACGTTTTCAAGATCGGCATTGGCCCGAGCTCCTCGCACACCGTCGGACCGATGAAGGCCGCCGAGCGATTCATCCATCGCTGGCTGCTCGACCCGGGTCGCCTGCACGAGGTCGCGCGCATCCGCGCCGATGTCTACGGCTCGCTGGCCTTGACCGGCCGCGGCCATGGCACCGACAAGGCGATCCTGCTGGGCCTGGAAGGCCAACGGCCTAACCTGATCGACCCGGACATCATTCCGGCCACCCTGGAGCGCATCCGCAGCAGCAAGCGCATCCAGCTGATGGGCCAGCACGAGATCGCCTTCGACGAGAAGCGCGATCTCGGCATGAACAAGCGCCAGAAGCTGCCCTACCACACCAACGGCATGCGCTTCACCGCGTACAACGCCGACGACGAAGTGATCGCCACCCGCGATTACTACTCGGTCGGTGGTGGCTTCGTGGTCAACCAGGACGACGCAGCCGATGACCGCATCGTGCCCGATGAAACCCCGCTGCCCTACCCGTTCAAGAGCGGCGACGAGCTGCTGGCACAGACCGCACGCAGCGGCCTGAGCATCGCCCAGCTGATGTTCGAGAACGAAAAGTGCTGGCGCAGCGAAGACGAGATCCGCGCCCAGCTGCGCGAGATCTGGAGCGCGATGCAGTCGTGCGTCACCCGCGGCATCCGCGAGGAGGGCGTGCTGCCGGGTGGCCTGAAGGTCGGCCGTCGTGCACCGGCGCTGTACCGCGAGCTGTCGTCGAAGCCGGAAGCGGCGATGCGCGATCCGCTGACGACGCTGGACTGGGTCAACCTGTACGCACTGGCAGTGAACGAAGAGAACGCTGCCGGTGGCCGCGTGGTGACCGCACCGACCAACGGTGCGGCCGGCGTACTGCCGGCGGTGCTGCATTACTTCGACCGCTTCTGCCCCGGCGCCAACGAACAGCGCGTGTTCGATTTCCTGCTGACCTCGGCGGCGATCGGCATCCTGTACAAGGAAAACGCTTCGATTTCCGGTGCCGAAGTGGGCTGCCAGGGCGAAGTGGGCGTGGCCTGCTCGATGGCGGCCGGTGGCCTGGTCGCGGCGCTGGGGGGCAACCCGAGCCAGATCGAGAACGCCGCGGAAATCGGCATGGAACACAACCTGGGCCTGACCTGCGACCCGATCGGCGGCCTGGTGCAGATTCCCTGCATCGAGCGCAATGCAATGGGCGCGGTGAAGGCGATCAATGCCTCGCGCATGGCGATGCGTGGCGACGGCAAGCACAAGGTGTCGCTGGACAAGGTCATCAAGACCATGCGCGATACCGGCCGCGACATGCAGGACAAGTACAAGGAAACCAGCCGCGGTGGCCTGGCGGTGAACGTCATCGAGTGCTGAGGGCGACCGGCTCCGGCGCGATGGCGACGGGCCACAGGTAGAGTCGACTGTCAGTCGACCATCGCGCGCAGCGCGGGATTTCCGCGGCCTGAGGGAAGAGCAGTCGACCAACAGTCGACTCTACCCGGTCACCCTTGCCCGAACGGGCGACACCGTCACCGCGTTCCGGTTAGGCTCGGGGCTTCCCCACCCCGGATTGCCCCATGCGCGTGATCGCTGCCGCCCTGCTTGCCTGCCTTCCGCTGGCCGCCCTGGCCGCCCCCACCTACGGGCCTCGGCTGGAGGGTTTCGACTACGGCTATCCGGTGAAGACCTTCGCGCTGGAATCGCAGCGGCAGCCGCTGGAGATGGCCTACCTGGACATCGCGCCGAAGAAGGCACCCATCGGCGTGGTGGTGCTGCTGCACGGCAAGAACTTCTGTGCCGCCACCTGGAAGGAATCGATCAAGCCACTGGTCGCCGCCGGCTATCGGGTGATCGCCCCGGACCAGGTGGGCTTCTGCAAATCCAGCAAGCCCGAGCGTTACCAGTATTCGTTCGCGCAGCTGGCCGCCAACACCCATGCCCTGCTGCTACAGCTGCAACTGGGTGACGTCCCGGTGCACCTGGTCGGTCATTCGATGGGCGGCATGCTGGCGGTGCGCTACGCGCTGATGTTCCCGCAGGACCTGCGCAGCCTGTCGCTGGTCAATCCGATCGGGCTGGAGGACTGGAAGGCGCTGGGCGTCCCCTGGCGCAGCGTCGACGCGTGGTACGCCGGCGAAATGAACATCAGCTATGACAGCATCCGCCGCTACCAGCTGGAGGTGTACTACGACGGCAAATGGAAACCGGCCTACGAACCGTGGGCGCGGATGCAGTCGGGCATGTACGAAGGCCCGGGCAAGCAGGCCGTTGCATGGAGCCAGGCGCTGGCCTCGGACATGGTGTTCAACCAGCCGGTGGTCTACGAACTGAAGCACGTGCAGGTGCCGACCACGCTGTTCATCGGCCAGAAGGACCGCACCGCGATCGGGCGCGACCTGGCGCCGCCTGCGGTGAAGGCGACGCTGGGCAATTATCCGGTGCTGGGCAAAGCAGCGGCCGCAGCGATTCCCGGCGCGACGCTGGTCGAGTTCGCCGAACTGGGCCATTCGCCGCAGGTGCAGGACCCCAAGCAGTTCAACAGCGCGTTGTTGAAGGCCCTGAAGTCCCGCTGACCGGCAGGCGTGCCCTCTGTAGAGCCGAGCCCACGCTCGGCTCATGCGGCAGGACCGGGGTTCTGTCAGGAGCAGCCGAGCGTGGGCTCGGCGCTACAGGAACAATGCGATCAACCCACGATCCGCAGCACGTCATCCAGCAACGCAGCCGCAGTGACTTCCGCGCCGGCACCCGGTCCCTGGATCAACAAGGGTTGGTGGCGGTAGCGATCGCTGTGGATGGCCACGCGGTTGTCGGTGCCGGCACCCTGCGCCAGCGGATGATCGGCCGGCAGTTCGCGCAGGCCCACCTGCGCACCTTCGCTGTCAACACGGCCAACGAAACGCAGCACGCGGCCGTTGTCACGTGCCTGCTGCCAACGCGCCTGCAGCGGCGCATCCAGCTGCTCCAAGGCAGCCACGGCATCCTCCAGCGGCAACGCTGCCAGCGCTTCAGGCACCAGTGAATCCACCTGTACCTGCGACGTATCCAGCGCCAGCCCGCTGCTGCGCGCCAGGATCAGCAGCTTGCGGCGCACGTCCTCGCCGGACAGGTCCAGACGCGGGTCTGGCTCGGTATAACCGGCCGCCAGCGCCTCGCGCACCGCCGCCGAGAACGGCGACTGGCCGTCATAGCGATGGAACAGCCACGCCAGCGAGCCGGACAGCACGCCCTCGATGGCATGGATGTGATCGCCACCGGCCACCAGCGCGCGCAGGCTGCTCAACAGCGGCAGCCCGGCACCAACGGTGGCACTGTCGCCATAACGCGCGCCACTGTCGGCACAGCTTTCGGCAATGGCCTGCGCGCGGGCGAGCTGCGCGCCCCGGCCCAGCTTGTTGGCGGTCACCACATGCACGCCGCGCGCCAGCCATTGCACGTGACGGGCGGCCACGTCTTCACTGGCCGTGGCATCGACCACCACGTCGCCACGCTCCAGCCCTTCGGCGCTCGCCCATGGTGGCGAACTGTGGCCATCGCGAGGGGCTCGACGTGCCAGTTCCAAGGGCAGCGCCAGGTCGCGATCGATCTCCAGCGCGGTGCGCGAGTTGGCCAGCCATTGCACGCTGGGCAGTTCCAACCCGCGTGCCTGCAGCGCCTGGTAGCGCTGTACGAAGGCCGAACCGACCGTGCCCGTACCGAGCAGCGCCAGGCGTCCCGCCCCCAGCGCAGGAATGTCAGCGGCGAGTGCGCTCATGCGTCCACCACCTGTTTGCGGCGGGCGGCCGCATCGATCACCGCTTCGGCGCGCTGCAGCGCGGCGCCGAGATCGGCCAGCAGGTCACGCTCGGCCTCGATGCCGACCGACAGGCGCAGCAGCCCTTCGCTGATGCCGGCGGCTGCACGCGCTTCGGCGGTCATCGCCGCATGAGTCATCGTGGCCGGATGTGCGATCAGGCTTTCGACGCCGCCCAGCGATTCGGCCAGGGTGAAACAGCGTAGCCCGTCCACAAATGCACGCACCGCCGCATGCGGATCATCACCGGCGCAGTGCGCCAGTTCGAATGACAGCATCGCGCCGAAGCCATTCTGCTGGCGCGCGGCGATGGCGTGGCCCGGGTGATCGGCCAGGCCCGGGTAGTACACCGCGCCGACCGCCGGATGCTGGTCCAGCAGGGCAACGATCGACGCCGTGTTTTCCTGGTGCACGCGCAGGCGCGCATCCAGCGTGCGCAGGCCGCGCAGGGTCAGGAAGGCATCGAACGGCGAACCGGTCAGGCCCAGCGCGTTGCCCCACCACACCAGCTGCTCGTGCAGCGCCGGATCGCGCGCGACCACCGCCCCACCCACCACATCGCTGTGGCCATTGATGTACTTGGTGGTGGAATGCAGCACCAGGTCCGCACCAAACGACAGCGGCTGCTGCAGCGCCGGTGACAGGAAGGTGTTGTCGACCACCACGAGGGCACCGGCCTTGTGCGCGGCATCAATGACGAAGCGCAGGTCGGTGATGCGCAGCAGCGGGTTGGACGGGGTTTCCACCAGCACCAGCTTTGGCTGCGTGGCCAGCGCCTGCGCCAGCGCTCGCGGATCGGTCAGGTCGGCGGTGACCAGTTCGAAGTGCCCCTTCTTTGCCAACGCGTTGAACAGCCGCCAGCTGCCGCCGTAGGCATCGTGCGGCACCACCAGGGTGTCGCCCGGCTGCAGCAGCGCGTTCAGCACCAGGTTGATCGCGCCCATGCCGGTCGCGGTGATGACGCCGCCGGCGCCGCCTTCCAGTTCGGCCAGCGCTTCACCCAGCAGGTCGCGGGTCGGGTTGCCACTGCGCGTGTAATCGTACTGGCGCTTGTTGCCGAAGCCTTCAAAACTGAAGTTCGACGACAGCACGATCGGCGGCGTGACCGCGCCATGCGCGGTGTCCCGATCGATGCCGGCACGGACGGCGGCAGTGGTACGACTACAGGACGGCTCGTTGGCGTGCAGGCTCATGCGGACTCTCCAGAAGTGCGGAAGGCGGTGGCGAGGATCGCATCGATGCGATCGGTTTCTTTGAGGAAGGCATCGTGGCCGTAGGGCGAGCGCAGCACGCGCAGGCTGCCGCGCGGGCCCAGCCCTTCGACCAGGCCGACCAGGTCGGCCAGCGGCACCAGGCGGTCGCCCTCCACGGCCACCACCACGGTCGGCGGCAGGATCGCGGTGGGATCGACGCGGTGCAGGTCGATTGATTCGGACAGGCGCAGGTAAGCGGTCACTGGCGTGCGCGCGACGTACTGCGCACCGGCCGCGTCGAGATAGTCTTCGGCAGCCACGCGCACGCGGCCATTGATGACCTCCGGCGCAGCATCAAAGCGCTCGCCGAACTCTTCCGGGGTGCGGTAGCTGAGCATGGCGAACTGCCGGGCCAGGGCCAGGCCGTGGTCTTCGCCGCACTGCAGCTGGCCCAGCGCGACCGCGCGGCGCTGCAATGCGCGCCAGGCGGCGGCATACGGATGCGGTCGGTGCGCACCGCTGGCCAGCACCAGCTGACGCACGCGGGCACGATGACGGATCGCGAACTGCTGGCCGACCAGCGCGCCATACGAATAGCCAACGAAGGCCTTCAGCGTGCGGATGCCGAGATGGTCCAGCAGCAGCGCCAAGGCATCGGCCTGGTCGGCGGTATCGATCGGCACATCAAGTGCACCGTCGGCGCCGATGAAGTCGAAGGCCAGCACGCGCAGCTGCTGCGGATCCAGCGCGCGGCCGCTGCCCACCAGGTCTTCGGCCCAGCCCTTCTCGCGGAACTGCGTGTTGGACGCCACGTGGCGATGGGCGGAAATGCCGCCGGCCAGCACCACCACCGGTGCATTGGCCGGACCGACCCACTCATAGCGCAGGCGCACCGGGCTGGGGCCGGCGTGGCGCATCGACAGCACCGCGGCGAACTCACCGCGCTCGGCATGCACGCGGTCTTCGACCGGCACGCTGACGGGGACAAAGGGTTCGGGGCGAATGGCGGTACTGGCGGCGAAGCTCATGGCGGGATCCGGTTGGGGAATCGGCCATCGAGCCTTCGCGGGGCCCGCGTTCGAGATGCACGTGTGGTGCATGGTTCGAACCATCTTTCGGTGGACGCCACGGTCCCCGCAGGATTTGGCACCTACGCAGGCGCTTGCGCGCCTGCGGGCTGCCCCGGCTTCAAAGGGCCTGTCCCTCTGCCGGTCTCGATGGTGGGGCCACCATGCCAGCCCTTTCCGGCACTGTCAATCCCTTCATGCGGATAAAGCGATGAATATTCTTGGGACAGCTATGCGAAGGCCGTCCCGGTCGCCCTGTTCAGGATCGGGTACAGTCCGGGCGGTCCATTCCGCTGGAAACGCCGATGTCGCGCCTGCCCCTGTCCTGCCTGCTGCTGCCTCTGCTGGCGAGCGCGACCGCACACGCCGGCGACTGGCGCCAGGGCTGGGGACTGGCTCCCCCTTCCGCCCCGGCCACCCGCGCAGGCAGTGCCGAGGGCGCCGCCCCCATGGCCCAATTGCGCCTGCAGCCGGTCGGTACGCAATGGCAGGCCCGGATCGACAACGGGCTGGCAGGGCCGCTGCAGATCCAGCTGCGCGCCGCCCCCGGGCACCCGGTCGAAGGCCTCCCGGTCGAGTCGCTGATCCAGGGCGACAGCAGCCTGGTAGTCGGCCACCTGCCCGCCCCGATCGATGGCCGCATGCTGGATCTGCGCCTGCAGTCGGTGCCGGGCAACCCGGCCGCACAGGCCGAAGATGTCGCCTACCGCCTGCCATTCGATGCGGCGCGCCTGCGCGTGGACCAGGCGCCGCAGGGACGATTCAGCCATGACGACGAGGAGAACCGCGACGCGGTCGACTTCGCACTGCCGGAGGGCACCCTGGTGCTGGCCGCGCGCGAGGGTACGGTGATGCAGATCCAGGATGGCTTCCGTGGCAACGGCCAGGACCGCGAACGCGATGGTGCCCGCGCCAACTTCATCCGCGTGCTGCACAGCGACGGCAGCATGGCGCTGTACGGCCACCTGCAGGCCGGCGGCATGCGCGTGCGTCGTGGCCAGGCGATAGGGGCCGGACAGCCGATCGGCCTGTCTGGCAACAGCGGCTATAGCAGTGCCCCGCACCTGCACTTCGTGGTGCAGGTCAATCGCGGCATGGGCCTGCGCTCGGTGCCGGTGCGCATCTTCGCCGAGCAGGGCCAGCTGCAGTTCGCCCGCCAGGGCGAGGCCGAAGGCGGTACCGGGCGCTGACCGCCCCCGGCCGGTATAATCGGGCGCTTATCTCTTTGAAAAGCGCCCCGGGCGGGCGCCACTGCCATGTCCGAAGTCGCCAACGAAGCGTCGCGTCGCCGCACCTTCGCCATCATTTCCCACCCTGACGCCGGCAAGACCACGCTGACCGAAAAGCTGCTGCTGTTCGGGGGCGCGATCCAGATGGCCGGTTCGGTCAAGGGCCGCAAGGCTGCCCGCCACGCCACCTCCGACTGGATGGCGCTGGAAAAGGAGCGCGGCATCTCCGTCACCTCCTCGGTGATGCAGTTCCCGTATGAAGGCAAGATCGTCAACCTGCTCGACACCCCCGGCCACGCCGACTTCGGCGAAGACACCTACCGCGTGCTGACCGCGGTGGACTCGGCGCTGATGGTGATCGACGTGGCCAAGGGCGTGGAAGAGCGCACCATCAAGCTGATGGAAGTGTGCCGCCTGCGCGACACCCCGATCATGACCTTCATCAACAAGCTCGACCGCGAGGGCAAGGACCCGATCGAGCTGCTGGATGAAGTGGAAACCGTGCTCGGCATCCAGTGCGCGCCGGTCACCTGGCCGATCGGCATGGGCCAGCGCCTGAAGGGCGTGGTCCACCTGCTGACCGGCGAAGTGCACCTGTACGAACCGGGCCGCAACTTCACCCGCCAGGACTCGACCATTTTCCCGTCCATCGATGCTCCCGGCCTGGCCGAGAAGATCGGTGCACAGATGCTGGCCGACCTGCGCGACGAGCTGGAACTGGTGCAGGGCGCCAGCCACCCGTTCGACCTGCAGGCCTACCGCGAGGGCAAGCAGACGCCGGTGTTCTTCGGCTCGGGCGTCAACAACTTCGGCGTGCAGCCGCTGCTGGACTTCTTCGTCGAACACGCACCCGCACCGCAGGCGCGCTCCACCACCGGCCGCGAGATCGCCCCGGAAGAAAACAAGCTGACCGGCTTCGTGTTCAAGATCCAGGCCAACATGGACCCGCAGCACCGCGACCGCGTGGCCTTCATGCGGGTCTGCTCGGGCCGCTTCAGCGCCGGCATGAAGACCTTCCACGTGCGTACCGGCAAGGAAATGAAGCTGGCCAACGCGCTGACCTTCATGGCCAGCGACCGTGAGATCGCCGCCGAGGCGTGGCCGGGCGATGTGATCGGCATCCACAACCACGGCACCATCTCCATCGGCGATACCTTCACCGAAGGCGAAGCGGTCACCTTCACCGGGATCCCCAACTTCGCCCCGGAACTGTTCCGCCGCGCCCGCCTGCGCGATCCGCTCAAGCTCAAGCAGCTGCAGAAGGGCCTGGCCCAGCTGTCCGAGGAAGGCGCGACCCAGTTCTTCCGCCCGCTCACCAGCAACGACCTGATCCTGGGTGCCGTCGGCGTGCTGCAGTTCGACGTGGCCGCCTACCGCCTGAAGGACGAGTACGGCGTGGAAGCCACCTTCGAGCCGGTGAGCGTGACCACTGCGCGCTGGGTCCACTGCAGCAACGAGAAGAAGCTGGAAGAGTTCCGCGAGAAGAACGCGCTGAACCTGGCGCTGGATGCCGCCGGGCACCTGGTCTATCTGGCGCCGACCCGGGTCAACCTGCAGCTGGCCCAGGAACGCTCGCCGGACGTGCGCTTCTCGGCCACCCGCGAAGCGGCGCATACCGTTTCGGCAGGCTGATGCCACGGGGTCGGATCCCTTTCCGGCAGGAAAGGGCTCTGACCCCAGCCAACGCAAGGCAGGCATTCACCCACCATACGGTGACAGGCGTGCACGCATCGCCCATCGCGGCGATGATAGGGGGGTGCGGGTCCCCCTCCCCGCGAACAATGCCTACGCCATGTCCACGACGTCCATTGCTTCGATCCGTGAAGAAATCGCCAGCGCCCTGACCCATGGCCTGGGCGCGGTATTCGCCCTGGCCGCCAGCGCGGTGTTGATCACCCTGGCGGCGATCTACGGCGACGGCTGGCAGCTGGCCAGCGCGATCGTATTCGGTATCGCGCTGTTGCTGCTGTACACCGCCTCCACGCTGTACCACGCCATCCAGCATCCGGCCGCCAAGGGCCGGTTGAAGGTGTTCGACCATTGCGCGATCTATGTGCTGATCGCGGGCACCTATACCCCGTTCACCCTGATCGGCCTGCGCGGTCCGTGGGGCTGGGGCCTGTTCACCGCGATCTGGGCGCTGGCGCTGGGCGGCGTGGTGTTCAAGCTGTTCTACACCGGCCGCTTCAAGGTGCTCTCAACGGTGATCTACATTGCCATGGGCTGGCTGGTGGTCGTGGCGATCAAGCCGATGTGGGCCTCGATCGATGGCGGCACCCTCACCTGGCTGTTCGCCGGCGGCCTGTCGTACACGCTGGGGACCTATTTCTACCACCGTGAATCGATCCCGTACTCGCATGCCATCTGGCACCTGTTCGTGATCGGCGGCAGCGTCTGCCACTTCGTCGCGGTCACCATGCAGGTGCTGTAACGGCCGCTCGACGGCAGCGCGTGCACACCATGCACATGGTCGCTTCGCGCCCTGTCCACGAAGAGGGGGCAACCATGGCAGCGTGAATGCTGCCGCCTCCCCTGCCGCAAAGCGCACGCCCCGCTGGCGCCTCCGCCGCCCCGGCCCACGAGGCCGGCGCTGGCTCACGATCCTGATCTTCCTGCTGGCGGCGATCCTGGTACTGATCGCGTTGTGGGACTGGAACTGGTTCAAGGGGCCGGTGGAGCGCGCGGTGCAGGCACGCACCGGCCGCGTGCTGCACATCGGGAACCTTGATGTCGACCTCGGCCGCACCAGCACGATCCGCGCCGATGCGGTCACCTTCGCCAATGCCAGCTGGGCGAAACAACCCGATATGGCCAGTGCCGACCGCGTCGAGATCGACGTGCGGGTCTGGCCCCTGCTGCGCGGCAGCGTGCAGCTGCCCGAAGTGCGCCTGACCCGGCCGGACGTGCTGCTGGAAACCGCCCCGCGCAAAGGCGAACCGGGCAACTGGGATTTCCTCGGTGACAGCGCCGGCGGGACCAGCCCCCAGCTCAAACGGCTGCGCGTCGATGACGGTCGCCTGCAGTTCCTCGATGCGCTCGGCCGCACCGATATCCGCGTGGACGTGCGCAGCGGCCAGCCGAAACAGGCCGACGCGGCGCCACCGCTGCTGGTGCAGGGCAAGGGACGCTGGCAGGGCAATCCGTTCACCCTGCGCGGTGGTACTGAATCACCGCTGGAGCTGACCGACAGCGGCCACCCGTTCCGCATCCACCTCGACGGTCGCGCTGGCGCCACCCACGCCGTCGCCAGCGGCACATTGACCAATCCCTTCCAGCTGCGCGTGTTCGACCTGCAGTTCGCGCTCAGCGGCCAGGACCTGGCCGACCTCTACCCCTTGCTCGGCATCGCCATTCCGCCGTCCCCGCCCTACGCGTTGAATGGTCGGCTCAAGCGTGACCACGACCTCTGGCGTTACGAGCAGTTCACCGGCAAGGTCGGCGACAGCGACCTCGGAGGCAACCTGCAGTTCGAAGTGGGAGGCGCGCGCCCGCGACTGACCGCCACGCTGGAATCCAGACGCCTGGACTTCGATGACCTGGCCGGCTTCGTCGGTGCGCCACCGAAGACCGGCGGCGGCGAAACCGCCAATGCAGAGCAGAAGGCCGAGGCCGCACGGGTCGCCGCGCGTGCGCGTGTGTTGCCGGACACGCCCTACAACCTCGGCAAGCTGCGTGCGATGGATGCCGACGTGCGTTGGAAAGCCCACCGCATCAACGCGCCGTCATTGCCATTGGACGACATGGATGCACACCTGTTGCTGGACGACGGTGTGCTGCGGCTGGACCCACTGAACTTCGGCGTCGCCGGCGGCGACATCCGCAGCACGATCCGCATGGACGCGCGCCAGCCGCAGATCAGTACCGCGCTGAAGGCCAGTGTGCGCGGCGTGCAGCTTGGCCAGTTGTTCCCCGACGCCAAGCTGGCCGAACAGGCCAAGGGTGGCATCGGCGGCGAGGTGGACCTGAGTGGCCGCGGCAATTCGATCGCCGCGATGCTCGGCAGCAGCAGCGGCAAGGTCGGCCTGGCAATGGGCCGTGGCCATGTCGGCAACCTGGTGATGGAACTGGCCGGCCTGGACATCACCGAGTCGCTGAAATTCCTGGTGACCGGCGACAAGCAGATTCCCCTGCGTTGCGCCTTCGCCGACTTCGGCGTGCGCGACGGCCTGATGACCAGCCAGGCGCTGGCGGTGGATACCACCGACACGATCCTCATCGGCGAAGGCACGGTCAGCCTGCGCGACGAGAGCCTGGACCTGCTGTTGAAGCCACGCCCGAAGGACAAGAGCATCCTGGTGCTACGCTCGCCACTGCACATCGCCGGCACTTTCAAGGACCCGTCGTTCCGCCCGGACTTCAAGGCGCTGGGCATCCGCGGCGCGGTGGCCTTGGCACTGGGCAGCATCGCCCCGCCGGCGGCATTGCTGGCAACCATCGAACTGGGGCCGGGCAAGGATGCCGACTGCGGGGGGCAGTATGCGAAGTAGGGTTACAGCGTTGTTCGCGGCGCCTGCATTGATGGTGGCTTGAGGGGGACGGGTGACGCAGGCAGGACACGCCGCAAGTACGTCCCTGTAGGCTCGATGGCGCCATCCATGGCGCCAACGGTCCTGCCTGCGTCACCCGTCCCCCTCCTGACAGTTTCCTGCGCGCGCGGAACGAGAGCGGAAATTCAAAGTCAAAAAAAAAAGCAAAGTCAAAAGCTGTTGCCAACCAAGGTTGGCGGCTACCAAAGGCGAGGCACCGCGCATGTACGCACCGCGCTCGCGGAAATGTTTCCAGAGGCGGAGGGCATGGGCGTGCAGGACCGTTGGCGCCATGGATGGCGCCATCGAGCCTACAGGGACGTACTTGCGGCGTGTCCTGCACGCCCATGCCCTCCGCCTCTCCGACGTATCAGGAAGGCGCCGCTTCTGCTTCTGCACTTGCTGTTGGCGGGCCGGCGGGCCGCAGGCCCGCCGGTGAACACCTCACCCCGCCACGATGTACTGCTGCAGCTGGTCCAGCTCGCGCCGCTGCGCATCAATCACCGACTTCACGAGGTCACCGATGGAGATCACCCCCAGCACCTGCGCGCCCTCCACCACCGGCAGATGGCGGATGCGGTAGTCGGTCACCAGTTGCAGGCAATGCTCCACCTGCTCACCGGGCGACACCGTCACCACCTGCGCCGTCATGATCTCCGCCACCGCGGTATCGCGCGATGAACGATCACGCAGCACGATCTTGCGCGCGTAGTCACGCTCGGACAGGATCCCGACCAGCCGCGGCCCGTCCATCACCAGTACCGCACCGATGCTCTTTTCCGCCATCAACCGGATCGCATCGATCACCGCCGCGTCCGGCGCGACCGCATGTACTTCAGGAGACTTGCCATCCAACAGTTGCCGTACCGTCGTCATCTGCCTGCCCTCCGAGGGTGGGTTGCAGGGCCGAGTCTGCCACGGCGGATGCTAGCCACGCGTCAACCAGGTACAACGGCCGCTGCTTGGACTCTTCGTACAGCCGCCCCAGGTACTCTCCCACCAGCCCCAGCGCGATCAACTGCACTCCCCCCAGGAACAGGATCACCGCCATCATCGTCGGCCAACCCGCCACCCGGTCGCCATACAGCGCCGCCTTCACGATCACCCACAGGCCGAACACGAACGCGACTGCGGCGGTTGCCAGTCCCAGGTAGGTGGCAGCCCGCAGCGGCACAGTCGAGAAGCCGGTGATGCCTTCGAGGGCGAAATTCCACAGCCGCCACAGGCTGAATTTGCTGGTGCCGGCCACGCGCGCGTGGCGGTGATAGGGCACGGCAATCCGCTTGAAGCCTACCCAGCTGAAAAGCCCCTTCATGAAACGGTGGCGCTCACGCATCCCGCGCAGGGCGCTCAGCGCGCGCGGGGACAGCAGGCGGAAATCTCCGGTATCGGCCGGAATCGGCGTACGCGACAGGCGACCCATCACCCGGTAGAACATCGCTGCCGTGGCGCGCTTGATCCAGGACTCGCCATCGCGGGCCATGCGCGTGCCGTAGATGTTGTCATGGCCCTCGCGCCAGCGCGCGACGAATTGCGGCACCAGCTCCGGCGGGTCCTGGCCGTCGGCATCGAGGATCATCGCTGCCCCCTCGTGCACCAGATCCAGGCCTGCGGTCAGCGCCGCCTCCTTGCCGAAGTTGCGCGACAGCTTCAGCGCCGAGACGCGCGCATCAGCCTGGGCCAACCCCGCGATCACCTCCCATGTGCGGTCATGACTGCCGTCATCCACATAGAGGATGTGGCCGTCGATGTCGGGCATGCCGTCCAGCACCGCGCACAGCCGTGGATGCAGCAGCGGTAATGCCAGGGCCTCGTTGTAGGCGGCGATGACAAAAGTGAGCCGTTCGCGGGTCATGCCCGGATTGTACATTGCCGGCCAGGCGCACGACCCGTCGCCCGCCGCTCACGCCACGCCTGCCTCAGTCCTCCGACAAGTATGACGCGCCTCCCAGCTGGCGCGCCTGGCGCTGGATCCATGCGGCGCGCCGCTGCACATACGGCCCCGGTGCGGCCGCGTTGTAGCGTCGCGGTGCCGGCAGTACCGCCGCCAGTCGCGCACTCTCGGCCGGGCTCAACCGGGCCGCGTCCTTGCCCCAGTATTTCTGGGCTGCCGCCTGCGCACCGTACACACCATCACCGAACTCGGCGATGTTGGCGTACATCTCCAGGATGCGCTCCTTCGGCCACAGCGCCTCGATCAGCACCGTGTACCAGACTTCCAGGCCCTTGCGGATCCAGCTGCGGCCCTGCCACAGGAACAGGTTCTTGGCCACCTGCTGGCTGATCGTGCTGGCGCCACGCAGGCGCCCTCCCCTGGCGTTATGGTCGCGGGCCTTTTCGATGGCCTGCAGATCGAAGCCATTGTGGTCGGGGAAGCGCTGGTCCTCGGCCGCCACCAGCGAGATCGGCAGGCTCGGTGCCATCTGGTCGAGGTCGCGCCATTGGTAATGCAGCCGATAGGACCAGTCGGCCTCGCCCAGCGCCTCGCCATAACGCCACAGCATCACCGTGGACACCGGCGGGTCGATGAACCGCAGCACCAGCACCTGCAGGCAGCTGAAGGCGGCCAGCAGCACCGGCAGCCACAGCAGCCGCTTCCAGCGCCAGCGTCGCCGGCGCGGTGCGGCCACCTCCGCCACTACCTTGTGCTGCTCTCCCGCTGCCCCCATTACTGGTGCATCCTTCTTCTGTCTGGTTGTCGGCGCATTATCCGGCAACCGCCCCCGTTTACGCGCGATGTGAGCCGATGACCGCCAACTCCGATTCCCTGATCCGTTTCCTGCTCCCCGACGCCGGCGTCCGCGGCGTGCATGTGCACCTGCAGGCCACCTGGCAGGAAATCCTGTCCCACGCCGTGTACCCGGACGCCGCTGCCGAGCTGCTCGGCGAGGCCTGTGTCGCCTCGGCCCTGTTCACCGGCCACACCAAGATCGACGGCCGCCTGTCAGTGCAGCTGCGCAGCAGCACTGCCCTGCGCACCCTGTTCGCCGAATGCACCGCGGGCGGCACCCTGCGTGGCATCGCCCAGCTCAGCGAAGGCGCCGACGCGCCGCGTGACCTGTCCAGCCTCGGCGATGACGCCATCCTCGCCATCACCATCGAGAACCCCGGCCTGGACCCGCGCGAGCCGCAGCGCTACCAGAGCCTGGTCGCGCTGACCGCGCCGGAACTGGACGAGGCCTTCGAGGACTACTTCCGCCAGTCGGAGCAGCTGCCCACCCGCCTGCTGCTGGCGGCCGACCGCAACGGTGCCGCCGGCCTGCTGCTGCAGAAACTGCCGGGCGACGAAGGCGACGAAGATGGCTGGGCGCGCGCCAGCGCCCTGTTCGAGACCCTGGGCAAGGCCGAACTGCTGGCGACCCCGGCCGAGCAGCTGCTGCACCGCCTGTTCCACGAGGAGCGGCCGGAGCTGCTGGGTGAAAAGCCGCTCTCTTTCGCCTGCTCCTGCTCGCGCGAGCGGGTGGCCGGCATGCTGCAGTCGCTGGGGGAAGAGGAGGCCCGAGCGGCCGCCGAGGACACTGGCGCCGTCGAGGTGCGTTGCGAATTCTGCGGACGCGAGTATCACTTTCCATTGACGGAGTTCGGCATACTGTTCCACGGCGCTCAGGGGGCTGTACCGGCGCCTGAACGACTTCAGTGAACGGCAGTCTTGTACCTGGGGAGGATCAAGGCTTGTTAAGAATTCATAAACACCCTAGGATCGAGTTCCCGTCCCCACGGGAACTTCCGTTGTCTGTCCCTGTCTGAACTGGTCCGATGCGTACCTTCCTGCGTCTACCGCTGGCCCTGCTGATCGCCCTTGGCGCGATCACGGGCGTGCATGCGCAGAGCAAGGACACCCGCACCGTGCTGCCGGTCTGGAACAAGGGCAGCGGCAAGGTCGAGGCGCTGCTGTACCTTGAGCCGACCGGCGAACAGGCGGCCGGCGCCCGCTGGCATTTCGGCCGCAACTCGCTGGACGCGGCCTTTGGCCTGTCCTCCGGCGATTCGCTGGGCCTGCTCTGCAACAGCAGCAGCGGCACCAGCATCAGCGGTCTGGCCAGCCATTGCATGCTGGCCAGCCTGGGCGACGAGGATGATCTGAACAGCCGTCGTTTCAGCGGTACCGCCGCGCTGAACCGCGGCAACAGCCGCCTGGGCATCACCGCCGGCACTGGCCGTGAAACCCTGCCCGCCTGGTTGTCGGGCCCGAACAAGACGCCCTCGCTGCGTGCCGAGCAGAACGATCTGACCGTGTTCGCGCAGAAGAACATCGGTCGCGAAGGCTTCGTCTCCATTGCCGGTACCTACGCCAAGGCGCGCCTGGTTCCGCTGGCCGACGCCTCGCCGGCCATCGTCGATCGCTGGGACAGCAAGAGCCTGAGCATCGGCGCCGGTTACGGCAACTTCACCGGCAGCATCATCGGCCGCGTGGTCGACGTCCCGGGCAAGCCCGGCAAGTGGGAAGGCCTGGGCATCGGCCTGACCTGGCGTACCCCGTGGTCCGGCCAGCTCACCGTCGGCGCCGAGAATGTGATCAGCCGCGGCAAGAATCCGTTCTCCCCGCGCAACGAAAGCAACGACGACGGCACCGTGCCGTATGTGCGTTACGAACAGGATCTCTGATCCCGGTAAACAGGCTCAGCAACGATATTCCCAAAGGCGCCGAAAGGCGCCTTTTGCATGTGCAAGCCTACCGCGCACTTGCGTAACCGGTATCGCCGCTGGGCGATGAAACGCTGCGCACGGACATAGTGAGATACATTTCAATCGAAACTTTTTTCATCATTCTGCGTTAACAAACGAGGCAGAGCGCTCTGACGATGCCGGTAAACTATTGAGTGGCATGGAAAAAGCGCATCTTTACCAAAATCACAGGCTTGATTAACACAGCTTTAATTCTTGGCGAACGCCCGTTACTATCGGGTCAGCCTCGCGATTTGGGAGCGCTTTTTCGCTCCCCCGCCGGGCATTAACCCCAGCCAAGATTTCTTGGAGAGAGAGAGCCAATGAAACTCAAGTCCAGCCAGCTGCGTGACGCAGTTGTGATCGCGCTTGTCGCCGGTGCCACCACCGCGACGGCCCACGCCCAGGAAGCCACCAACCTCGACCGCATCGAGGTCACCGGTTCGCGCATCCGTCAGGTCGATACCGAAACCGCCCAGCCCGTTCTGAGCATCAGCCGCGCTTCGATCGAGAAGAGCGGTTTCAAGACAGTTGCCGACGTCCTGCAGAACATCTCTGCCGCTGGCAGCCCGGCCATCAGCCGTTCCGAGCCGCTGTCCTCCGGCGAAGCCGTCGGTGGCTTCTACATCGACCTGCGCAACCTCGGCGCCGAACGCACCCTGGTGCTGGTCGACGGCAAGCGCCTCGGCGCCAGCGTCAGCGGCCTGCAGGACGTGTCGCAGATCCCGTCGGCCATCGTCGAGCGCATCGACGTCCTGAAGGACGGCGCCTCGTCGATCTACGGCTCCGACGCGATCGCCGGCGTGATCAACATCATCACCCGCAAGAACTTCCAGGGCCTGGAAGCCAACGCCTACGTCGGCCAGTACGGCGAAGGCGACGGCCAGAAGAGCAGCTTCGACTTCGTGGCCGGCTTCACCGGTGATCGTGGTTCGGTCACCATCGGTGCGGAATACGCCGAAGAAAAGGCCGTCTGGGCCAAGAATCGCTGGTTCAGCAAGTCGCAGCGCACGGATCGCCACCCGGACCGCGGCTGGACCCCGGTCAGCCAGTGGGGCGCGGTCTATGACGTCAATGATCCGAATGCACCGTTGCTGACGCTGAACCGTGGTGGAAATCCGTTCGATCCGAACGCCTATCACGAGACCGACCTCACCCCGATCACCGGTGACGTCAGCAACTCCAACGAGCAGATGCACCTGCTGACGCCGACCAAGCGTCGTTCGGTGTTCGCCAACGTACAGTACGACCTGACCGACAACATCCGCTTCGTCTCCGACCTGCTGTACACCCGTCGCGAGTCGCAGGCCCAGGTCGCCGGTTATCCGCTGCAGTCGGCCGACTATGAGCGTCAGCTGGGTACCGTGCTCTCGCAGGACAGCTACTACAACCCGTTCGGCACCGACATGGGCTTCATCCGCCGTGGCTGGGAAGTGCCGCGCCTGTCGACCAACAAGCTGACCACCTTCCGCTTCACCGGCGCCCTGCAGGGCAGCTTCCAGTTCAATGACAAGTACTTCGACTGGGAAGCCGGCTACATCTACCAGAACTCGGAGAACCTGCAGACCCAGACCGGCAACTACAACATGCTGGCGGTCACCCAGGCCACCGGCGCGTCGTTCCTCAACCCGGCCACCGGCCGCGTCGAGTGCGGCACGGCCGCCGGCCTGGCCGCGGGCACCAACCCGATCTATGGCCCGGGCCCGGGCGGCTGCATTCCGTGGAATCCGGCCATTCCGTACGGCCGTACCGGCGACGGCGGCCTGACCGGCAATCCTGCCCTGCAGCAGTTCCTGTTCCCGACCACCAAGAACACCGGTGAAGTCACCACCAAAACCTACTACGCGAACATCGCCGGCAGCCTGTTCACCCTGCCCGCCGGCGACCTGGGCTTCGCGCTGGGTTACGAGTACCGCGAAGACAAGGGCACCTACGTCCCGGATGCGCTGTCACAGTCGGGCTACTCGACCGATCTGGCGGCCGGCCCGACCGGTGGTGGCTACAACGTCAACGAAGTGTATCTGGAGCTGAATGTTCCGATCCTGGCCGACCTGCCGGGTGCCAAGGAACTGAGCTTCAACGCCGCATCGCGCTACTCGAAGTACAACACCTTCGGCAACACCACCAACAACAAGTTCGGCCTCAAGTGGAAGCCGATCGACCAGTTGCTGGTGCGTGCCACCTATGCCGAGGGCTTCCGCGCACCGACCATCGATAATCTGTACGGTGGCAGCTCGCAGACCTTCGCCTACTTCACCGATCCGTGCGATACCGATTTCGGCCTGGCTGCCAGCGATCCGGCCACCGCCCAGCGTTGCGCCGCCGCTCTGGGCGCGCTGGCCCCGAATTTCCGCCAGCTGAAGCAGGGTTACGTCCCGGCGGAAGGTCAGGATGAGCAGAGCCCGGTGCCGTTCAACGCCGTCTCCAACCCGAACCTGACTCCGGAAAAGTCCAAGTCCAAGACCGTCGGCCTGGTGTGGAGCCCGACCTTTGCCCAGGGCCTGAACATGAGCCTGGACTGGTGGAACATCAAGATCACCAACACCATCGTCACCGACGATCCGACCACCCAGCTCAACGACTGCTACGTACTCGGCATCGCCGACCGCTGCAACTCGTTCACCCGCGACGCAACCCGTGGCATCGTGACCAACCTGACCTACGCACCACGTAATGCCGGTTACCAGGAAACCGAAGGCTTCGACTTCGATGTGGCCTATCGCTTCGAAACCAGCAGCTGGGGCAGCTTCAACGCCAACCTGCAGAACACCTACGTCAGCAAGAACGTGCTGAAGACCACCAACGCGCAGCAGGTGCCGGTGTCGATCCTCAACGGCTTCAGCAGCAACTTCCGCCTGCGTTCGAACCTGGTGCTGGGCTGGGAATACGGCGATTGGGGCATTACCTGGGGTACGCGCTACTTCTCCAGCGTGAAGGAACAGTGCTACTTCTCGACCGAGTGCAGCCTGCCTGACTTCGGCTCGCCGGATCCGGCACGCGACCAGCCGATGAACCGCCGTGGCGCCACCACCTTCCACGACGTCCAGGTCTCCTGGAACGCACCGTGGAATGCAACCATCGCCGTGGGCGCGCGTAACGTGTTCGATCATTACGGCCCGCAGATGTACTCGGCGCCGAACTCGCAGTACTCCTACTACGGTGGCTACGACATCGGTCGCTTCATGTACATGCAGTACAAGCAGAAGTTCTGATCGGCACTCTGATCAGCTGATGCAGCAACGGCCCCGCAAGGGGCCGTTGCTCTTTGTGTCGCATGGAAACAGCTGGCCAGGCACAACAAAAAAGGCCGCGGTGTCGCCGCGGCCTTGCTTCAACATCATTCCCGGGTGCTCATCCGTTCGGAATCAGCGTCTCGATCAGATGCTCGACGTACGCTTCGAAATCCTCGCGCGCCTGCTTGGGCTGCTGCAGCTGCAACGACAACTGCAGGAAGCCGACATACGCGGCGTAGGCAAGGCGTGCCCGATGACGCGCATCGGTCGAGCTGAGGCCCGCCTGGCGGAACGACGCGACCAGATAATCGAGGCGGCGCTGCGAGACGCGGTCGATCACCGGCCGCACCATCGGATGATCCAGTGCCTTCAGCAGCTCGCTGTAGATGATGTGCGGCTGCACTTCATGCGCCACCATCTGGAACAGCTGGCGCAGGCGCACGCGCGGATCCGGTACGTCTTCCAGGCTGCCGAACACCTGTTCCTGTTCGAACAGTTCCCAGCGCTCCAGCGCCGCCTGCAGCAATGCATCGCGCGAAGGGAAATGCCAGTAGAAACTGCCCTTGGTGACGCCGAGCCGCCGTGCCAGCGGCTCCACCGCGACGGCGCCGACACCTTGTTCAGCAATCAGATCGAGGGCCGCCTGGGCCCAGTCTTCGGCACTCAGGCGGCTGTTGCGGCCGGCGCGCGGTTCGCCGGCGGAAGCGTCAGGTTGATTCATGGGCTGATTTAACCATACGCCGGGGTTCGTTGCAGTACGCGGTTGCGGTCGAAACCGTCGCAGCCTCCCAGGCGAGGTCCATTCAGGGGACTTCCGCAGCGCACCATACCGTGCAGTATTGACTTCCCCCCGAACCGATCCATACTAGCAAGTATGGTTACGTCCCCACCTCCCGCTGCGTTCCATGACCTGCGCCTGGACGCCGCCCATGGCGCCCGCCTGGCCGCCACCGCCAGCGACCATGGCCGGCGCGGCCGGGTGCTGTTCGCGCATGGCTTCGGCCAGACCCGCCACGCCTGGAATGCCACTGCCCGCGCACTGAATGCCGCCGGCCTGCAGACGCTGGCCTACGACGCCCGCGGCCACGGCGATTCGGACTGGAATGCCGCCAACCTGCCCTATCACGGCGAACAGTTCGCCGATGACCTGATCGTGCTGGCCGGCGAGCAGCCGCGCCCGCCGGTACTGGTTGCCGCATCGATGGGCGGGCTGTTCGGCCTGCTGGCCGAGTCGCGCTGGCCCGGCCTGTTCTCGGCGATGGTGCTGGTCGACATCACCCCGCGCTGGGATACCGCCGGCGTCGAGCGCATCCTCGCCTTCATGACCGCCCATCCCGACGGCTTCGCTTCGCTGGCCCAGGCCGCCGACGTGATCTCGGCGTACATGCCGCACCGTCCGCGCAAATCCGAGCAGTCGCTGCGTGCGCTGCTGCGCGAGGACGGCCGCGGCCGCTGGCGCTGGCACTGGGATCCGCGCCTGGTGGCCGAACTGGCCCGCGACAGCGAACAGCACCAGGACGCACTGGCCGAGGCCGCGCGCCAGGTGAAGTGCCCGCTGCTGCTGGTCAGCGGCGGACGCAGCGACCTGGTCACGCCGCAGACCGTGGCCGAGTTCCTGGCGTTGGCGCCGCATGCGCGCCATGTGCAGCTGCCGCAGGCCACCCATATGGTCGCCGGCGATGACAACGACGCCTTTACCGCTACTGTGTTGGACTATCTGGACGTGTTGCCCGCAGCGGACGCTGCGGCTTCGTCCGCCACAAACGAGCACGTCACCGGAGCACGCTCATGAGCATCGTTCTTCCCTTCCTCGCCCTGCTGCTGGCAGGCGCGTTCGTCGCCTACCACCGCATGCGGCTGGTTACCTGGACGCTGATCAGCGTGGCCCTGCTGGCCGCCTGCTGGTTCATTCCCTACGTCAACCAGACCGCCACGATCGTCGCGGCCGCCGTGTTGGCCGTCATCGCCGTGCCGCTGCTGCTGCCGTTCATCCGCAAGCCGCTGCTGACCGGCCCGATGATGAAGGTGTTCCGCAAGGTGCTGCCGCCGCTGTCGCAGACCGAGCGCATCGCACTGGAAACCGGTTCGGTCGGTTTCGAGGGCGAACTGTTCACCGGTGATCCGGACTGGAACATCCTGCTCAACTATCCCAAGCCGCAGCTGACCGCCGAGGAACAGGCCTTCCTCGATGGCCCGGTGGAAGAGCTGTGCGCGATGGTCAACGACTGGGAAATCACCCATGTCCATGCGGACCTGCCGCCGGAACTGTGGGCCTTCATCAAGAAGAACAAGTTCTTCGGCATGATCATCCCGAAGGAATATGGCGGGCTGGGCTTCTCCGCACTGGCCCACCACAAGGTGATCCAGAAGCTGGCGTCGGTGTCTTCGGTGGTCAGCTCCACCGTCGGCGTGCCCAACTCGCTGGGCCCGGGTGAACTGCTGGTGCATTACGGCACCCAGGAACAGAAGGACCAGTACCTGCCGCGCCTGGCCGACGGCCGCGAAGTGCCCTGCTTCGGCCTGACCGGTCCGTTCGCCGGCTCCGACGCCACCTCGATCCCGGACTACGGCATCGTCTGCAAGGGCGAGTGGAACGGCGAGCAGGTGCTCGGCGTCAAGCTCACCTTCGACAAGCGCTACATCACCCTGGCCCCGGTCGCTTCGCTGATCGGCCTGGCGTTCCGCATGTACGACCCGGATGGCCTGATCGGCGATACCCGCGACATCGGCATCACCCTGGGCCTGCTGCCACGCGACACCGCTGGCGTTGAAATCGGCCGTCGCCACTTCCCGCTGAACTCGACGTTCCAGAACGGCCCCATCCGCGGCAAGGACGTGTTCATTCCGCTGACCCAGCTGATCGGTGGCGCGGCGATGGCCGGCAAGGGCTGGAACATGCTCAACGAGTGCCTGGCCGTGGGCCGCTCGATCACCCTGCCGTCCACCGCCAGTGGTGGTGCCAAGGCCGGTGCCGCGGTGACCGGCGCCTATGCGCGCATCCGCAAGCAGTTCGGCCTGTCGGTCGGCCGCTTCGAGGGCGTGGAAGAAGCGCTGGCCCGCATCGGCGGCAAGGCGTACAAGATCAGTGCGCTGTCGCAGGCCACCGCCGCCGCGGTTGACCGTGGCGACGTGCCGTCGGTGCCGTCGGCGATCGCCAAGTACCACTGCACCACCATGAGTCGCGAAGTGATCTCGGACATGATGGACGTGATCGGCGGCAAGGGCATCATCCTGGGGCCGCGCAACTTCGCTGGCCGCAGCTGGCAGGCCGCGCCGATCGCGATCACCGTGGAGGGCGCCAACATCATGACCCGCAGCCTGCTGATCTTCGGCCAGGGTGCGATCCTGTGCCACCCGTGGGTGCTGAAGGAAATGAAGGCCGCGCAGGATCCGGATACCCGCGCCGGCCTGCAGGACTTCGACCGCAGCCTGTTCGGCCACATCCGCTTCGGCATCTCCAATGCCGTGCGTTCGTTCTGGTTCGGCCTGACCGGCGCGCGCTTCGGTGCCGCCCCGGGCGACGCCTATACCCGCCGCTACTTCCGCAAGCTGGACCGCTACTCGGCCAACCTGGCGCTGATGGCCGACATCTCGATGATGACCCTCGGCGGCAAGCTGAAGTTCAAGGAATCGCTGTCCGGCCGCCTGGGCGATGTGCTGAGCCACGTCTACATGACCAGCGCCATGCTCAAGCGCTACCACGACGAAGGCGCACCGCAGGCCGACCAGCCGCTGCTGGCCTGGGCCTTCCATGACAGCGTGCACAAGATCGAAGAGTCGCTGTCGGCCGCACTGCGCAACTTCCCGATCCGTCCGATCGGCTGGCTGATGTGGGCACTGATCTTCCCGCTGGGCCGTCGTGCCGAGGCTCCGGGCGATCGCCTGAGCCGTCGTGTCGCCGCCCTGCTGATGGCGCCGAATGAAGCCCGCGACCGTCTGGCCAGTGGCGTGTTCCTGACCCCGTGCGAGAACAACCCGGGCGGCCGTATCAACAGCTACCTGAGCAAGGCGATCATGGCCGAGCCGGTGGAGCGCAAGTTCCTGAAGGCGCTGAAGAGCAAGGGCATCGAGGCGCTGGACTTCAAGGCGCAGCTGGACGAAGCCGTGGCCGAGGGCGTGATCACCCAGGATGAGCGCAGCCTGCTGGAAGAGCTGCGCACGCTGACCCTGGACACCATCAGCGTGGACGACTTCGACACCCACGAACTGCGCGCGGCCAGCTACTACGACCGCCAGCACAAGGACCCGCATTCGCAGGCAGCCTGATCGCCCGAGACACGCGTTGCTTCGACGGCGGGCCTCGGCCCGCCGTCGCTTTATCCGCCGACCGGAATACCCACCATGTCCACGCCCCTGCTCTCGCTTTACCACCGGCTGCAGCGCTGGCCCGCCGGGACCTGGCTGTTCTCGCGCGCGGTGTGCTTCAAGGCGCCCTACTTCGCCAGCATCGCGCCACGCATCACCCGCCTGGAACACGGCCGCTGCGAAGGCACGCTGGCCGACCGCCGCAGGGTGCGCAACCACATCGGCACGGTGCACGCGATCGCGATGTGCAACCTGGCCGAACTGACCGCCGGGTTGATGGTCGATGCATCGCTGCCGAAGGGCATGCGCTGGATCCCGAAGGGGATGCAGGTGCAGTACCTGGCCAAGGCACGTGGCACGCTGCAGGCGGTGGCGTTGCCGGCACAGCCGATTGTCGTCGCGGCCGAGGGCTATGCGCTGCCGGTGACGGTGAGCGTGCGCGACCGTGCGGGCACGGAGGTGTTCAGCGCGGTGATCGACATGTGGTTGTCGCCGGCGAAGTAGGTTCCCGCGAACAGCGCAGCCCCTCGTGGGTGGACGGTTGATCGCGGAAAGCCCTGGTTAGGCTGGGGACGGTGGGTTCGCGGGGGACGCCGTGAACCCATCCCTGGGGACTTGGCCGCGGCATCCATGCCGCGGACATCCCCGCGACCCCACCGCCCCCAGCCTCGGACGCATCTCTGCGGCGTCCACCCACGCAAGAGAAAAAAGAAGGGCAGAAGCAAAAGCAAAAGCGGCCCACCGGCCGCTTTTTGCTGTTGCTGTTGCTGTTGCTGTTGCTCTTGAACTTCTTTTTCTTCTCCGTGGGCTGGCCGCGCCCTGAAACTGTCAGGGGTGTGGCGGGTGGGCCGTTCAGGGGCGTTGGCGCCATGGATGGCGCCATCGAGCTTACATGGACGTACTTGCAGCGTCCCCTGCACGGCCCACCCGCCACCCCCAACACATGACCCGCTCCACGCGACCGACCCACGAGGGGCTGCGCCGTTGGCTGGAAACTACGCCAGCGCGCGAAACACCAACGCCAGGATCGCCGGCACCGCCTGGATCATGAAAATACGGCGGCTCACGCTGTACGCGCCGTAGCACCCCGCCACCACCACGCAGGCCAGCGAGAACGTCACCAGCACCGGCTGATCGATCACCAGCCCCACCACGATGCCTGCCGCCAGGAAGCCGTTGTACAAGCCCTGGTTGGCCGCCAGCACGCGCGTGGCCCCGGCCTTCTCCGGCGTATTGCGGAAGGTCTTCAGGCCCAGCGGGCGGGTCCACAGGAACATCTCCAGGACCAGGAAATAGACGTGCAGCAGTGCGACCAGCAAGGTCAGGGCGAGTGCGATCCAGTACATGTGCGGTTCCTTGGACAGGGAAGGAGAATGGGGTCAGCGCCCTATCCGCGGGAAAAGGCTCTGACCCCGGCAAATCAACGGTCGCGCGGCAGCTTCTTTTCTTCGCGCAGCACGCCGAACGCAGCCAGGGTCATGAAGCCGGCCACCAGCACGCCGCCGATGAACACCACGTGCGAACCGAACAGGGTCAGTGCCTTGTGGATCCAGGTGAACCCCAGGTCCGCGCCGCGGTACACCACGGTGTCGATCGCCGCGCCGGCCTTGTAGCGCCACTGCCGGTCCACGCGCGTGTAGATGGTCTCGCGCGCCGGCTTGGCCAGTGCGAATTCGCTGGCGCGGGTCATCACCTGCACCACCGCGACCATCAACGGCATCGGCGAGGCTGCCAGCACCGAGAAGCCGATCAGGATCGCGAAACCGGGAATCAGCAGCGCCGGCGCGATGCCGTGGCGCGACAGCAGCCAGCGGGTCAGGCCCACCTGCATCAGCAGCGCCAGCGCGTTCACCGCCAGGTCGATGCGCGAGAAGAACGCGGTACTGGCCGCCGGGTCGGTAAACGCCGCGCGCACGATGCTGGCCTGCTGGTTGTACAGCAGCGTGCCGACGCCCACGCCGAACACCACCATCACCGCCAACCAGCGCAGCAGCGGCTCGCGCACGATCAGTTTCAGGCCGTCCAGCACGCTGCCGCCCATCGGTTGCTCGCCGGACACCAGTTGCTGCTCGCGTTCGCGCAGCACCGCCCAATGCCGCAGCCGCCAGATGCACAACAGGCACACGACCAGGAATGCTGCCGAGACCAGCATCAGGTTGGCGATGCCCACGCGCTGGGCCAGCGCGCTGGTGATCAACGGGCCGAGGAACGCGCCAACGGTGCCGGCCGCACCGATGTAGCCGTAGTAGGCACGCGCCTGTGCGTTGGAGAACACGTCGGCCATGAAGCTCCAGAACACCGCCACCGCGAACAGGTTGAAGACCATCACCCAGAGGAAGAAGGCCATGCCCCGCCCTGGCACGTGACTGTCGAACAGTGCGTAGAACCCCAGCAGGGTGACGATGAAGAAGCCGTACACCACGGGAAGGAACACACGGCGCGGGAAGCGGCTGACCAGCCAGCCGTACACCGGCTGCAGCACCAGCATGATCACGAACACGCAGGAGAACAGGAACTGCAGGACGAAGTCCTTCAACGCGATGCCATGGCTGGCGAACCAGGTGATCAGCACGGGCGGGAACACCGTTTCCAGGTCCGCCGAGGCGGCCATGGCCTCACGCACCGGGCGCAGCACGTAGTAGCCGCTGAGCAGGCAGAAGAAGTACAGGAACGACCACCACAGCGCCGGCGACTCGCGCAGCGCCGCCGCCAGGCCCTGCAGCGGCCCCTTGCCCGATGCAGCGCTCATGCAGCGCCCCTCGCCCACAGACGGCGGTTGGACAGCAGCATGGCAGGCTCCGGGGCGGTGAAGCGCGTACGTTAGCCAATGCACTGCAACATCGCCAGCGCGACGCGCCCTCGCGCCTGCGGACGGACGCGACGACCGGCCTGGACGACACGTTCCGATACACACTTTCGGGGCGTCAAAATTCCAACTTTTTCAACAAGATGCGCATTCATCTTCGCTTTGTTTGTGCACAGGGGAAAAGCGGCGCTAGAATCGCCATCAGCAGTCGCGCACGGGTCCAACCGATGAAAAAGAACAGCCTGCGTCGTCCGATCCGTTCGGCGGCCACCGGTTTGCTGGGCATGTTGATGCCCGTTGCCTTGTCCACCACCGCGCAGACACCGCCGGCGTTGCCGCCGATGCCGACCAACATCGAATCCGCGACGGCTGCCACCGTCGCCCACACCCAGCCTGCGGCCTACCGCACCGGTCTGGTGCCGCGCGTCCAGGCGCCGGCGGCTGGCTTCAACGTCGCCAACATCGAATCGATGGCGCAGCAGCTGACCTATGGCGAGCGCGTGCCAGGCATGGCGGTGGCGATCGTGCAGGGCGGCCGCATTCTCAGCGCGCGTGGCTATGGCGTCACCGACGTCAACAACCCGCTGCCGGTCGATGCGCACACCGTGTTTCGTCTGGCCTCGCTGTCCAAGGCCTTCGCCGGCACCATGGCCGGCCTGCTGGTCAACGACGGCACGCTGCGCTGGGACAGCAAGGTCACCGACTACGTGCCGGGCTTCCGCCTCAATTCGCCCGAAGCCACCGACCGCCTGACCGTGGCCGACGTGCTCAGCCATCGCGTCGGCCTGCCGTACAACGCCTACGACCGCGACATCGAAGGCAACGCCGAGTACTACGCGCTGACCCAGAAGCTGGCCAACACCAGCCTGAAATGCCTGCCGGGCGACTGCTACGCCTACCAGAACGTGGCCTTCAGCCTGATCGGCGACGTGGTCTATGCGGCCTCGGGCAGCTTCTACGAGCAGTCGGTCGAGCGCCGCATCTTCAAGCCGCTGGGCATGAATGATGCCAGCCTCGGTCTGGCCGGCATCCAGGCCAGCTCGCGCTGGGCGCGTCCGCACGTGCGCAGCCGCAACGGCTGGGTCTCGCTGACGCCCAAGCCCACCTATTACCGCGTCGCTCCGGCGGCTGGCGTCAACGCCAGCGCCAGCGACATGGCGCAGTGGCTGCTGGCCCACACCGGCCATCGCCCCGACGTGCTGCCGGCACCGCTGCTGGCCACCCTGCATTCAAGCCTGATCAACACGCCGGGCGAGATGCGTTCGGGCTGGCGCCGTGAGCGCCTGCACTCGGCGGGCTACGCATTGGGTTGGCGTACCTTCGACTACGCCGGCCACGACGTGGTGTTCCATGCAGGTGCCGTGCAGGGCTATCGCGGCCTGGTCGCGCTGGTGCCGGAACGTGACCTCGGCATCGCCATCCTCTGGAATGGCGAAAGCGGCCTGCCCAGCGGCCTGCTGCCGACCGTGCTCGACTCGGCGCTCGGCCTGCCGGCGCAGCGCTGGCTGGACGTGGACACCGACTTCGGCAGCGACAACCTGATGGCCGAGGGCGCAAGCCCGGCGCAGCAGGACAAGCGCAAGGGCAAGGGCGCCTCGGGCAACCGCGCGGTGGCTTCGCCGCGCTGACCAGGCGGGCTCGACCGTGTGTGCGAAGGGCGGCCCATCGGTCGCCCTTTTTGTTGGCCGTTGCAGCGTCGAGCCCATGCTCGGCTCTGCAGTTCCGCAGCGCTAGTGCGCGAAGTAGTGCATGCCGCCGTCCACTGGAATCACCGCACCGGTGATGTAACCCGCCAGCGGCGAGGCCAGGAACGCCACCAGCGGCGCCACTTCCTCCGGTTCACCAAAGCGTCCGATCGGGATGTTGCGGGCAATGAACGCGCGTCTGCTTTCCTCGGTGGGGTGCAGGCGGTCCAGGATCTGCGCGCTGTTGATGCGCCCCGGTGCAATCGCGTTCACCGTGATGCCCTGCCCCGCCACCTCCGACGAAAGGCCCTTGCTCCACAGGTGCAATGCCGCCTTCGCCGCGGTGGTCGCGTTCACCGCGCGCGGTTCCATCGAACCGCTGAAGTTGATCACCCGTCCCCATGCCTGCGCCTGCATGCCGGGCAACAGCGCCTGGGTCAGCCGTCGTGCGGCGGAGAAGTTCAGGGCGATCGCTTCCTCCCAGATATCGTCATCGGCATCGACCGTGGTCGGCCGGGAACCGCCTGCGGCATTGACCAGGATGTCGACACGCTGCAATGCCTCACGGGATGCGTCCGCGATGTACCGGAGGTCGCCGGCAACCGTGACATCGCCGGCCACGATGACCGGTGCAGCGCCGCCTTCGGCTTCGATCCGCGCCGCCAGCGCCTGCAGCGGTGCCCGCTGCCGCGACGTGATGGCAATGCGCACGCCCTGGGCCGCCAGCTGCCTGGCGACGGCGGCACCGATGCCGCTGGCCGCGCCCGTCACCAACGCGGTACGGCCAGCAAGATTCAAGTCCATGGTGTTCTCCTGTCAGCGTGGCCGGCGAATCCGGTCCGTGCACGACATGCTGTTTGATCACCCCTGATTGATAAACTCCACGCAGGTTTCAGCATTCAACACCCGGGGTGTCAGATGAACCTGCTGGAGAGCATGCAGGTCTACGTGCTGATCGTGGACAAGGGCAGCCTCAGTGCGGCAGCCGCGGCGATGGATATCTCGGCAACGATGGCCGGCAAGCACCTGCGCGCATTGGAAGCCCGGCTGGGCATGCAGCTGTTGAGCCGTACCACCCGGCGCCAGCACATGACACCGTTCGGCGAGGACTACTACGCGCGCTGCAAGGAGATCCTGCGCCTGGTGGAGGAAACCGACGCGCAGGCGCAGCACCAGCAGCTCTCACCGGCGGGCACGCTGCGCATCAGCGCACCGGTGATCTTCGGTACACACGCGCTGGTACCGGCGCTGGCCGAGTACATGGCCCGTCATCCGGATGTCCGGGTCGAAGCCACGCTGACCGATCGTGTGGTCGACCTGGCCGAAGAGGGCTTCGAGGCGGCACTGCGCATCGGCACGCTGGCCGACAGCAGCGTGCTGGTGGCCCGAGCACTGGCCCCCTATCGCTTGATGATGTGCGCCTCGCCGGCGTATCTGGCCAGGCACGGCACGCCACGCAGCGTGCACGCACTTGCCGGCCATCAATGCCTGTCGTTCGAACCGAGTGCGCTTGCCCAGTGGCTGCAGCACGACGCTGGCGAGCTCGACCACGTGCCCGACGGCCGACTGCAGATCAACAATGGCGAAGCGCTGCGTTCGGCGGCGCTGCACGGCCTTGGCATCGTCCTGCAATCGACGCTGCTGCTGGCCGCCGATGTCGAGGCGGGGCGTCTGGTGCAGCTGTTCCCGGAATACGGTCAGGCCGGTCGGCCGATGCACGTGGTCTATGCGCACGACCGTTACCACTCCACCCGCCTGCGCAGCTTCCTCGACTTCCTGATGGAGCGCTTTCCAGCGGCGCCGCACGGCTAGCGCCGACCGTCAGCAAAGCGGTCGAGCCTGGCTCGACTCGACGCTACAAGTGGCCCATAAAAAAACCCCCTCCCCGCTGGGCAGCCAGGGAAGGGGGTTTCAGGATGCGGCTATCGGGAAGTACTTAGATCAGCGGCGCCGGGGTTGCCGGCAGAGCGACCGGAGCGGCCTTCTTCTTGCGGGCGGCCGGCTTGCGCTTGGCAACCTTCTTCGCTGCCTTCTTCGGGGCAGCCTTCTTGGTGGCCTTCTTCGCGGTCTTCTTCACTGCCTTCTTGGCGGTCTTCTTGACGGCCTTCTTGGCAGTGGCCTTCTTCGCGACCTTCTTGGCCGGCTTGCGCGCCGCGGCCTTCTTGGCAGTCTTCTTGGTGGCCTTCTTGGCAACCTTCTTGGTGGCCTTCTTGGCAGCGGACTTCTTGGCTACCTTCTTCGCCGCCTTCTTCACTGCCTTCTTCGCAGTGGTCTTCTTGGCGACCTTCTTCGCAGCCTTCTTCACTGCCTTCTTGGCGGTTGCCTTCTTCGCGACCTTCTTCACTGCCTTCTTGGCAGCGGCCTTCTTCGCGACCTTCTTCACCGCTTTCTTGGCGGCGGGCTTCTTCTTCGCAGCTTTCTTGGTTGCCATGGGATGGCTCCTCGTCAGTGATAGGGAGTTGAAACGCCCAGTTGGATCAAACCCGCGGATGCTGCGTGCGGGGACCGCCGGCGCGTCAGGCGCGCCGTTACGGATGCGGCAATGCCCGCCTCGATCGGCGGAGCGGGCATCGGAACGGGAGTTGCCTTGCATTTCTCCGGGGGAAGCGGGGCCATGTCCACCGTCATCAGGGTCGCGGTGGTCTTGAAGGGGCTGCTTCGCATCGGACGATTGATTCTGCGCACTCGGTTGGGCAGGCAAGGTCTGCTGAGGCGAAACCTAATCACGGTTTTTTTTACTGTCAACAACCCCCGCGAAAAATTTTCACATCCGCGCCTTCCCGGGCGCCGCCGGCGCCACCACTCTGCACGGCCTGCAACGACGGTGGAAGCGGCGCGCACGCACGTTGCCTGCATCGATGCCAATGCAGGCGTTGATCAAAAAACACTTGAAATAAGCACTCCGCGTAGACAGGCGCAGGCAAGGCACAACGGCGTACGCGCATCGTCGGTGGTCACCGGCACCGCCGCCAACGCCAGCACAACGGCGCCGCAACGGGGGGCGAAAAGTTTTCACATTCGAACGCTTCGGCGCGGGGCTGAAACGCGGATTTGCGCAAAACTGCGCACGCCCATCGGCACCGTTCGCCTGTCGGCTGATGCCACGCCGAGGGTGCACAGCGAACCCCGCGTCATGAGTCCGACGCGGTCGCCAAAACAAAAACGGCCACCCGAAGGTGGCCGTTCCAGAATCCGGAAACGACGACTCAGTGGTCGTCGTTCTCCAGGGCTTCGGCGTACGCGTCCGGGTCCAGCAGCTCGTTGACCTCTTCGGCGTTGGTCAGTTCGATCACGAACATCCAGCCTTCGCCGTAGGCATCTTCGTTGATGGTTTCCGGCTTGTCGGACAGGGCCGAGTTGACCTCGACGACCTTGCCGCTGATCGGGCTGTAGACGTCCGAGGCGGCCTTCACCGACTCGACGACGGCGATCTGTTCGCCGGCCTTGGCGTCGGCGCCGACTTCCGGCAGTTCGACGTAGACCAGGTCACCCAGCAGGCCCTGGGCGTGGTCGGAAATACCGACGGTGACGCGGCCATTGCCTTCGACACGGGCCCACTCATGGGACTTGAGGAACTTGAGGTCGCCGGGGATCTCGCTCATGGGACTGCTCCAGAGATATGCAGGGGTGGAAAAAACGGGGCTAGTGTAACCAACCGGCCGCCACTGCTGTCAGTGACGACCGGCACGTTCGGATCAGGCGTCGGCGAGCACGCCGGGCTGGGCCTGGCCTTCGCGCACGAACGGGAACTTGACCACGCGCACCGGCACCTGCCGGCCGCGGATGTCGACGGTGACCTCGCCGAGTTCACCGGCCGGCACGCGGGCGAAGGCGATGCCCTTGGCCAGGGTCGGCGAGAAGGTGCCGGACAGGATCTCGCCCTGGCCGCCAGCGGTGGTCACCGCCTGGCCGTGGCGCAGCACGCCCTTCTCGTCCATCACCAGGCCGATCATCTGGCGCGCGGTGCCGGCGGCCTTCTGCGCCTCCAGCACGTCGCGGCCGATGAAGTCGCGGCCTTCGTCCAGCGACACGGTCCAGGCCAGTGCCGCTTCATACGGGCTGATCTCTTCGTCCATGTCCTGGCCGTACAGGTTCATGCCGGCCTCCAGGCGCAGGGTGTCGCGCGCACCGAGGCCGGCCGGCTTCACGCCTGCCGCCAGCAGGCGGTTCCAGAAGGCGACCACGGCATCCTGCGGCAGCAGGATCTCGAAACCGTCTTCACCGGTGTAGCCGGTGCGGGCGACAAACAACTCGACGCCGTCGTCGGACTGCGCCTGCAGGGCGGCGAAGCGGCCCAGCTTGGTCAGTGCTGCACGGTCGGCTTCGCGGGCCAGGCCGATCACGATGTCGCGCGCCTGCGGGCCCTGCACGGCGAGGATGGCCAGGTCCGGGCGCTGCTCGACGGAAACACCGAACGGTGCCGCCTGCTCACGCAGCCAGGCCAGGTCCTTTTCGCGGGTGGAGGCATTGACCACCATGCGGAAGAAATCGTCGCCCAGGTAGTAGACGATCAGGTCGTCGATGACGCCGCCGCGCGGATTCAGCATGCACGAGTACAGGGCCTTGCCGGTCACCTTCAGTTTGTCGATCGAATTGGCCAGCAGGCGGCGCAGGAACGGCTTGACCTGGTCACCGCGCAGGTCGACCACGGTCATGTGACTGACGTCGAACACGCCGGCTTCGCGACGCACCAGGTGGTGTTCGTCCAGCTGCGAGCCGTAGTGGATGGGCATGTCCCAACCCCCGAAATCGACCATCTTGGCGCCAAGGGCGCGGTGGGTATCGTTGAGCAGCGTCTTCTGGGTCATGACCGGTCCGGCAGCAGAGGAAACAGGAATTCCCATTATCCCAGATCGGTCGCCCGCAGGCGTGCCGCAGCGCAGCGGTTCGTGGAAGCGGAAGCGCGGCCCGCCTTGCCCTTTCCCTTTCGGGCAAGGCAATGGCTGCGCTCCCCGCAACCGCCTGTTACAGGCGCACCCGCCCACGCAGGATGTCGACGAACATCACCCAGTCACCCATGAATGAATACAGCGGATGCCGGAAGGTGGCCGGGCGATTCTTCTCGAAGAAGAAGTGGCCGACCCAGGCGAATCCATAACCGCAGAACAACGCGGCCAGCAGGAGCGTCGGCTGGCCGCGCAACACGGCAGCCGCAGCCAGCAGCAGCACTCCGCAGCTGCCGATGAAATGCAGGCGCCGCGAGACCGGGTGGCGGTGCTCGCTGAGATAGAACGGATAGAACTCGCGGAAGCTGGCGAAGCGGGACATGCGCGTGCTCCGGGGGCCGTGGTCACTGCCATCATGCGCCTTACCGGGATGCAGCGCTGCGCGCTTGCGGGGCATGGCCCGGCGGCCGTTGTAGAGCCGAGCCATGCTCGGCTGCCTTGGCCTTTGTAGCGCCAAGCTTGCTCGACTGCTCCCCGGAGAAGCAGCCGAGCATGGCTCGGCTCTACAAAAGGGTGGGCGCGGTCGAGCCTGGCTCGACGCTACACCGGGGGCGTGCGCGGACCGAACATGATCACCGCCATGCCGGCCAGGCACAGGGCTGCACCGAACAGGTCCCAGCGGCTGGGGCGGATGCCGTCGACCAGCCACAACCAGAACAGCGCGGTGCCGATGTACACGCCACCGTAGGCGGCATAGACCCGTCCACTGGCAGTCGGGTGCAGAGTCAGCAGCCAGGCGAACAGGGCCAGGCTGGCCGCGGCCGGCAGCAGCAACCAGACGCTGCCTCCCTTGCGCAGCCACAACCATGGCAGGTAACAGCCGACGATCTCGGCCAGCGCGGTCAGCAGGAACAGGCCAAGCGTCTTCACGCTTTTTCTGCTGCCTTGGCGTGCTGCCACAGCGCTTCCTGCGCATCCAGGTCCAGTGCCGCCAACGCCTCCCCCTGCGCCTCGGCCTGCGCTTCCATCGCGCGGAAGCGCCGCTCGAACTTGTGGTTGGCCCCGCGCAGTGCGGCGCCCAGATCGATATCGGCGTGCCGGGCCAGGTTGGCGCAGACGAACAGCAGGTCGCCCAGTTCTTCCTGCAGGTGCGCCTTGTTGCCCGCGATATCGCCGCGCTCGAATTCCTCTCGCAGCTCCTGCAGCTCCTCGGCCGCCTTGTCCAGCACAGGCAGCGGGCCCGGCCAGTCGAAACCGACCCTGGCCGCGCGTGACTGGAGCTTCACGGCGCGCTGCCATTCCGGCAGGCCACGCGAGATACCGGCCAGTGCGGAGGTGTCCTGCTCGCCCTTGGCGGCACGCTCGGCGCGCTTGATCGCGTCCCAGTTGCGCATCACCCCGTCGGCATCGTCGACGCTGACATCGGCAAACACATGCGGGTGACGGCGCTGCATCTTGTCGCTGATCGCACGTGCGACATCGGCGAAGGCAAATGCCCCCTGCTCCTCGGCCATGCGTGCGTGGAACACCACCTGCAGCAGCAGGTCGCCGAGCTCGTCGCAGAGATCGTCGAGGTCGCCGCGGTCGATCGCATCGGCCACCTCGTAGGCTTCCTCGATGGTGTACGGGGCAATGGTCGAGAAGTCCTGCTCCAGGTCCCATGGGCAACCTCCCTGCGGGTCGCGCAGGCGCGCCATGATGACCAGCAGGCGTTCCAGTTGATGGCTTGCCTCGCTGCCGGTGGCAGGGGTGTCGTGCGCGCTCATGCGGCCTCCAGGTTCAGTCGGACAACCAGTCGCGCCACGGCAGGCTGGTATCACCAAGGGCAATGAAATCGCCGTTCAACAGCGTTTCGCGGCGGTTGTAACGGAACGGCTTGCCGGTCGCGGCCGACAGCACCGCGCCACCCGCCGCATGCAGCACGCACTGGCCGGCGGCGGTATCCCATTCAGAGGTCGGGCCGAGCCGCGGATAGACATCCAGGCCGCCTTCGGCGATCCGGCAGAATTTCAGCGACGATCCCTGCGCGATGGTCTCGATGCGGCCCATGCGCGCCAGCAGCGCCTCGGTTTCCGGCGAACGGTGCGATCGGCTGGCGGCGACGCGCAGCGGAGCAGTGGCCGGCGTGCGGGTGCGCAGCACGGTGTCGTGCAGACCCTGCCGCCGATAGGCCAGTTCCCCGCGCATGGCATGCCAGACAATGCCGGTGACCGGCGCCAGCACCACGCCGAATGCCGGTGCGCCCTGGTAGATCAAGGCAATGCTGACGCTGAACTCACCGTTGCGCTTGACGAACTCGCGGGTGCCGTCGAGCGGGTCCACCAGCCAGTAGGCGCCCCAGTGGCGGCGCTGCTCCCAGCCCACCTGCGCCGATTCCTCGGACAGGATCGGCAGGTCCGGGGTCAGCTGGCGCAGGCCCAGTTCAATGACCTGGTTGGCGGCCAGGTCAGCTGCGGTGACCGGGCTGTTGTCGTCCTTGATCTGCACGTCGAAGCCATCGGCATACACCTGCATGATGGCCTGTCCGGCTTCCTGGGCGATGGCGATGGCGGTCTCGCGCAGGTCCGTCGTCAGCTTGATCATCGCGTTCCCTGCAGCCACTGGCGGGCAATGAACAGCGCCGCCAGCGAGCGTCCCTCTGAGAAGTCCTCGCGCAGCATCAGCTGGTCCAGTTCGGCCAGCTTCCACGGCACCACTTCCAGCTCCTCCGGCTCGTCGCCGGCCAGTTTTTCCGGGTACAGGTCGCGCGCCACCACCAGCCACGACTGGTGGCTCATGTAGGTCGGGGCCAGGGTCATCGCGCGCAGCACGTCGACCCGGCGCGCACCATAACCGGCCTCTTCCTTCAGTTCGCGGTCGGCCGCCTGCTCGGGCGTCTCGCCGGCATCGATCCGGCCCTTCACCAGCCCCAGTTCGTAACGGTGCATGCCAGCGGCGTATTCACGTACCAGCAGCACGGTTTCGTCGTCGAGCATCGGCACCACCACCACCGCACCGTGCCCACGGCTGACCAGGCGCTCGAAGCGGCGGCGTTCGCCGTTGGAGAACTCCAGGTCCAGGTGCTGGCGCTGGAAGGGGCCGTTCTCCTCATCGGTGACCCGATGGATGATCGGCAAGCGACGGCCGGCACGGTCATCGTTCATGCGGAATCTCCGCGGCGACCGGCGGCTGCGCCGGGGCCGATAGAATGTGCAGGCAGCAACATGTTCATGAGCCCGAAATGCTAGCAGACCCAACCCCCTCCCCGCTGGCCCGCCACTGGCGGCAGCGCGACCTGCAGGTGCTGTGGCACCCGTGCACGCAGATGCGTGAGCATCCGGACACCCTGCCGCTGGTACCGATTTCCCGTGGCGAAGGCGCATGGCTGATCGACCACGACGGCAACCGCTATCTGGACGCGGTCAGCAGCTGGTGGACCAATCTGTTCGGTCATGCCGAACCGCGCATCGGGGGCGCCATCGCTGCCCAGGCCGGGCAGCTGGAACAGGTGATGCTCGCCGGTTTCGGCCACGAGCCGGCGATCACCCTGGCCGAACGCCTGCTGGCACTGGCGCCACGCCAGGCCGGCCGCGAACCGCTGGCCAAGGTGTTCTACGCCGACAACGGGTCCGCCGGCGTGGAAGTGGCGCTGAAGATGGCCTTCCAGTACTTCCAGAACCGCGGAGAGCCCCGGCGCACGCGCTTCATCGCGCTCGAGAACGGCTACCACGGCGAAACCCTGGGCGCGCTGGCGCTGGGTGACATTCCGCTGTACCGCCGCGTCTATGCGCCGCTGCTGGCCGAGGGCCTGTTCGCGCCGTCTCCCGATGCCTACCTGGCCGAACCGGGCCAGAGCGCGGCCGATCGCGCTCGGCAGGCGGCCGATGGCCTGGCCACGCTGTTCGACCAGCACCCGGGCGAGGTCTGCGCGGTGATCCTGGAACCGCGCCTGCAGTGTGCCGGCGGCATGCGCATGCATGACCCGGTCTACCTGCAGCGCGTGCGCGAACTGTGCGATGCCCATGGCGCGTTCATGATCGCCGACGAGATCGCCACCGGCTTCGGCCGCACCGGCACCCTGTTCGCCTGCGAGCAGGCCGGGGTGATGCCGGACCTGATGTGCCTGTCCAAGGGCCTGACCGGCGGCTTCCTGCCACTGGCCGCCGTACTGGCGACGCAGGCGCTGTATGACGCCTTCCTCGACGACTCGCGCGAGCGCGCCTTCCTGCATTCGCACAGTTACACCGGCAACCCGCTGGCCTGCGCCGCGGCACTGGCGACGCTGGACATCTTCCGCGACGACGATGTGATCGCGCGCAACCGGGGCATCGCCTCGGTGATGGGCACGCTGGCGGCACCGTTTGCCGACCACCCGCACGTGGCCGACGTGCGCCAGGCCGGCATGGTGGTGGCGTTCGAGCTGTCGCGCGACGGCAACAAGCGCACGCCGTTCGATCCGGGCCTGCGGCTGGGCCTGCAGGCCTACAAGGCCGCCCTCAAGCGCGGCGTGGTGCTGCGCCCGCTGGGCGACGTGCTGTACTGGATGCCACCCTACTGCGTGGACGACGAACAACTGGAGCTGCTGGCGCACACCACGCTGGCGGCCATCGACGAGGCGATTGCATGCGCGTGACCCGCTGCCCCATCGACCTGGCGCTGCACAGCGGCCAGACCGTGACCCTGCCGGAAGAGACCGCCAACCACCTGGTGCGGGTGATGCGCCTGCGCGAAGGCGATACCTGCGTGCTGTTCAACGGCGATGGCCACGACTACAGCGCGACGCTGACCGTGGCCGGCAAGCGCGAGGTGCAGGTCCGCATCGACGCCGTGCAGGCCATCGACAATGAATCCCCGCTGGCGATCACCCTGCTGCAGGGCATCGCCCGTGGCGAGAAGATGGACCTGATCCTGCAGAAGGCCACCGAGCTGGGCGTGGCCGCGATCATTCCGGTCAACGCCGAGCGCACCGAGGTGAAGCTGGACGCGGCACGGGCGGAGAAGCGCGTGGCGCACTGGAACAACGTGGTGACCTCGGCCTGCGGCCAGTCCGGGCGCGCGCGCATTCCGCCGGTAGGATCGCCGCTGTCGCTGGCGCAGGCTGCGGCGGCGCTGCCAGCCGATTCGCTGCGGCTGACCCTGGATCCGCACGGAGCACATCGCCTGTCGACGCTGGAAGCCGCTCCCGCTGGCGGCATCGTGATTGCAATCGGCCCGGAAGGCGGCTGGTCGCCACGCGACCGCGATCAACTGGCCGCAGCAGGGTTCCAGGGGCTGCAACTGGGGCCGCGGATCCTGCGCACGGAAACGGCCGGACTGGCCGCGATCGCGGCGTTGCAGGCGCGCTTGGGCGATCTGGGGTAAGGCTGATTCGTGGTAGTGCCGGCCGCTGGCCGGCATCCACGGGATCATGAGGTTGCCGGCCAGCGGCCGGCACTACCAGCTACCCGACCGGCGGATTGCCGATCAGGCCGCCAGCGAATGTCGACGCTGGAAGCCGCTCCCGCTGGCGGCATCGTGATTGCAATCGGCGGGATTCCAGGGGCTGCAACTGGGGCCGCGGATCCTGCGCACGGAAACGGCCGGACTGGCCGCGATCGCGGCGTTGCAGGCGCGGTTGGGCGATCTGGGGTAAGGCTTCGTGGTAGTGCCGGTCGCTGGCCGGCATCCACGGGATCATGAGGTTGCCGGCCAGCGGCCGGCACTACCAGCTACCCGACCGGCGGATTGCCGATCAGGCCGCCAGCGAATCCAGCGCCGCTTCCAGTGCATCCAGGTTCGGCAGCAGCGCGCTCTGCTCACCCAGCAGCACGCGCATGTGCACGATCTGCGGCAGGGTTTCTTCGGAGGCGTCGGCCAGCAGGCCGTCGCGCGGCACCGAGATCAGCTGCGGGAAGTTCTGCGTCAGCAGCGCGTAGTACGGGCGCTGCGCGTTGCCGCTGAGGGACTTCAGTACCACCACCTTGTTGTGGCCGGCCACCGTCTCTTCGCCCAGCCCGGAAAGGCGTGCGAACGACACCAGCGGCACCTGCCAGCCGTGCCAGCCGATCTCGCCAACCAGCCAGCGCGGCGCATCGGAGACCGGCTGCACCGGTACGCGCGACATCATTTCGGCCACGGTGGCATTGGGCAGCAGTACGCGCTCGTTGCCGGCCTGGATCAGGACGCCGCGGATTTCGTCGTTGCTGGCGTAGCTCATGGTGCCTCTCCGTTGTCGTCCTGCTCACCCCAGCGCGCGGCAATTGCCTGCGCCAGCTCCTGCGGTTCACCGGCCACCATGCCGGCAGCAACCACGGCGGTGGCCGCAGCCGGGTCGTAGCAGCCCTCGCCTACCTGCCCGGCCACCCACGCACCGGCGGCCGCCAGGTCCAGCGCCGGGCCGACATGGGCCAGGTCGGCACCGCTGAGCAGCACCAGCGCAGTGTGTGCGGCCGGCAATGCAGCGAGCGAAATACCGGTGGCATCGCTCTGGAAATGCAGGCCATCGCTGGCCGCGCGCACGCCGATATCATCGGCCAGCACGTGGACCTCGCCCGGCGCGGCGCGCTGGCCGGCCTCGGCCAGCTGCACCGGCAACGGCGAAACACGCGACATCTGCTTGACCAGGTTGCCGTAGCGGCCACCGTCCAGGCGCATGTGCACCAGGACCGGCACGCTCAACGACGCGGGCAGTGCGCCGAGCAGGCGACGCAACGCATCCGGGCCACCGATGCCGGCCAGCACCAGCAGTGATGCGGCGCGCGCACCGGCCGGGGCGGCGGCATCCAGATCGACCAGGGTCAAATGATCGGTATCGAAGGAGGGCTGCGGCGCGGCGGCCGGCGCCGCCACTTCTGCCGGTGCCGGCGCTTCGATCGATTCCTCGACCAGCGACCAGGCGGTGTGATCGAAGGAGATCGGCGGTGCCGCAGGCGCCGCCGGTTCGGCCGGCGCTTGCGGCGGCGAAGGCGGATCCCGTGGTTCGGGCACGTCCGGCTGCAGTGCCGCCAGGGCCTGCTCCAGCGCGATCGGTTCGTGCAGGTGTGCCGGCGGCGAATACAGACCGTCGGCCGGAACGTCATCGGCCCAGCTCAGCGCCTGCGCCAGATGCGGCTGCAGGGCTTCTTCCTGCGGTGCCGGCGCGGGCGCCGGATGGCCGGGCTCCAGCTGCAGGCTGGGCTCTTCCTCGGCACCCGGCGGCAACACCTGCTGGTGGCCGTGCAGCTTGGCGGCCAGATGGCGCCCCCAACGCTGCGCCTCCCAGCCGTCGCGGCGCGCGGCCAGCTCGGCCTCATCGAACACCAGGGTCAGCCCCGGTGCCGAGAGCGCGGCGTCCAGCCGTTCCAGTGCGTCCTCGATGGCCGCTTCCAGCGCGATCACCACGAACTGCGGATCCGCAGCCTGCAGGACCTGTGGCTCCAGGCCGTTCGGGTCATCTTCCAGGACCAGCTGCACATCTGCATGCGACAGCGCCTCGCGCAGGCGTTCGCGCGCCGCACCGGGGCGGGCCAGCAGGGCGACGGCCGGGGCCGGATGGGTTTCACTCACGGACACGGGCGATCCCCAGCAGGTCGTACACGTTACGCATCAGGTCCAGTTCCTGGTACGGCTTGCCCAGATACCGCTGGACACCGATCTCGAAGGCGCGCTGGCGGTGCTTGTCGCCGCTGCGCGAGGTGATCATCACGATCGGCACATCCTTGTAGCGCGGGTCGGCGCGCATCGCCGTGGCCAGCTCGTAGCCGTCCATGCGCGGCATCTCGATATCCAGCAGCATCAGGTCCGGCACGCGCTCTTCCAGCCGCTCCAGTGCTTCCACGCCATCGCGGGCGACGCTGACTTCGAAGTTGTGCCGTTCGAGGATCCGTCCGGTCACTTTGCGCATGGTCAGCGAGTCATCGACCACCATCACCAGCGGCACCTGGCGTTCGTCGCGCGGTGCATTGGCCAGCACCGGTGCGGTCGGATTGGCGAGGAAACGGCGCACCAGCGGCGCGACGTCCAGGATCACCACCACGCGACCATCGCCGGTGATGGTGGCACCGTAGATGCCCGGTACCGATGCGATCTGCAGGCCGACCGGCTTGACCACGATTTCGCGGTTGCCCAGCACCTGGTCGATCGCCACGGCAGCGCGCAGGTCACCGGCACGCACCAGCAGCAGCGGCACCTGGTCCTGGCCATCGGCGCGTGCCGGGGCCTGCCCGACCAGGCTGCCGAGGTCATACAGCGGATAGTCTTCGCCGCTGTAGCGGTAGCTGCTGTCGGCGGCCTCGAAGCGTTCGCGTGACAGGCGGCCGATACCACTGACCGAGGCCACCGGCACGGCGAAGGTGGTTTCACCGATCTGCACGAACACCGCCTGGGTGACGGCCAGCGTCTGCGGCAGGCGCAAGGTGAAGCGCACGCCCTGGCCACGCACCGACTGGATGTCGACCGAGCCGCCGAGCTGGCGCACTTCGTTGCGCACCACGTCCATGCCCACGCCACGACCCGCCAGCTGGCTGACCTGGTCGGCGGTGGAGAAACCGGAGGCGAAGATCAGGTTGTCCAGTTCCTGCTCGCTGGGCTGCGCGTCGGCGGCCAACAGGCCACGATCGATGGCGCGGCGTCGGATCGCTTCGCGGTCCAGGCCAGCACCGTCATCGGCCACTTCCAGCACGATTTCCGAGCCTTCACGGTGCAGGCGGATGGCGACTTCGCCCTCCTCCGGCTTGCCGGCGGCGCGACGCTGTTCCGGCGCCTCCAGGCCGTGGGCCACGGAGTTGCGCAGCATGTGTTCGAGCGGCGCGACCATGCGATCGAGGACATTGCGGTCCAGTTCGCCGTGGGTGCCCTCCAGGGTCAGGTGCACCTGCTTGCCGGTATCCATTCCGGACTGGCGGACCACGCGGCGCAAGCGCGGCACCAGGCCATCGAACGGGACCATGCGCGCGCGCATCAGGCCATCCTGCAGCTCGGAGCTGACGCGCGACTGCTGTTGCAGCAACGAATCGTACTGGCGTGACAGATCGTCGAGCACGCCCTGCAGGCCCCCGAGATCGGCCGCCGACTCGTTCAGTGCACGGCTGAGCTGCTGCAGCGTGGAGAAGCGGTCCAGTTCCAGCGGATCGAACTTCTGATCGGCCTGGTCCTGCTCACGCTGGTAGCGGGCGACGATCTGCGCCTCGGTTTCCAGGTCGAGTCGGCGCAGCTGGTCGCGCAGTCGCGCATTGGTGCGCTCCAGCTCGCCCATCGCGCCGCGGAAGGCACCAAGCTGCTGTTCCAGGCGCGAGCGGTAGATCGCCACCTCACCGGCATGGTTGACCAGGCGGTCGAGCAGATCCGCGCGCACGCGCACCTGTTCCTGCTGCGGGCGCGCCAGCGGATCTTCATCGATCACGCCTTCGGCCGGCAGCGGTGCCGACAACGGCGCATCGAGCAGTGCCGGCGCAGGGCCGGCGACCGCTGCCGACGCGGTTTCTGCAACGCTCGCCACGTCCGCTGCGCCTGCGGCAGCCGCTGCTGCTGCGGCAATATCGGTGGTGGTACGCACTTCGAACGCATCGACCAGATCCTGCGCCGGTTCCACCACGCGGTGGTTACCGGTGCGGGTCAGCAACTGGTGCAGGCGATCGAATCCGCGCTCCAGCAACTGCACATCGCGGCGTTCGATCTCGGTGCGACCGGCGGCGACCGCCTCCAGCAACGATTCGATGCTGTGGCCGAGATCACCGATGGCGTTGATGCCGGCCATGCGTGCGCCACCCTTCAGGGTGTGCAGGTCACGCTGCAGGCCGGCCAGCACCTCGCGGTCCTGCGGTGCATCACGCAGCTCGCTGATCAGGCCATCGCAGTGGTCGAGCAGGTCCTTGCCTTCCTCGACGAAGATGTCGACCAGCTCGCGATCGTAGACGCTGAAGTCGAGCGTATCGGTGCTGTCTTCAGGCACCGGCATGGCAAGGATGTCAGGTGTCACGGTTTCAGGCACGTCGGCTTCGGGCGCGCTGGCTGCCACGGCATCCGGTACCGCAACCGCATCGACGTCGGCGGCTTCGGCGTGGACCTCCGCCTGGCCCGGCGCGTCTTCCAGTTCGAAGAAGCGTACCGGTTCGGCGGAGGCCTGCGCTGCGGCCTCCGCGATCTCCTCATTCACCGTCGCCGGGGACGGCTGATCGGCGCTCTCTCCTTCACCGATCGCCGCCTCCCCGCCGACGTCCGCATCCTCGGCAAAGGCTTCCGCCTCGCCCGGCGCGAGTTCGCTGGCCTGCAGGCCGAGCACGGGCCATTGCCCGTCGTCGGCCAGGGGCTGCTCTTCGTCGATCACGTGCAGGCCGGCCTCGAGCGCGGCTTCCAGCGAGACCGGTTCTGCAAACCCCGGCGCAGCCATTTCATCCTGCAGGCTCGACAGCTCGCTGTCGAGTGGCAGTGCAGCAGGCATTTCGAACGCCGTGGCATCAGCGACGTGCGCGCGATCGGCCGAGGGCGCATTCAGGTCAGATGCGACGGCTTCGACAGCGGCCGGAGTCTCTTCGGCGTCGCGGTCGTCAACCGGCAGCGCACTGGCATCCAGGTACGGCGACAGATCATCCACGACGGTCAAACCGGCATCGTCGGACAACCGCAGCACGCCTTCGGCCTCCGCCTCGACACCGGCTACGGCAACGGCTGGAACGTCGTCGGCCACCTGGATCGATTCGACCACCGGCAGCGACGCATCCTCCTCACCCGGTACGGACGGCCATCCGGCATCGAAGTAGCGCGAAAGATCATCGCTGGCCGTCAGCTCACCGACCTCCAGCCCGGCCTCGATCGCCACGTCGGCGACCGGGGCTTCGACAGTATCGGCACGTGCTTCCGCGTCCTGCTCCGGTGCGGCAAACGAATGCGGCACCGCATCGGATTCAGGCGCGACGGCTGTCGATGCATCCGCGTCCAGTTCCACCGGCGGTTCGTCATCCAGCGCCAGATCGTCTTCTTCGTCTTCCAGGCCCACCATCGGCCAGCGCGCTTCCGGCAACGCGCCAGCCAGCGCCTGCAGGCGCTGCGCGAGTACCTGTTGCGGCGCGATGCGCGGCTGTTCGGCCTGCAACGCTTCCATGGTGGCGGTGATCGCCTGCGCAGTCGCATCCAGGGCGGCTACGCCTTCATCACCCGGGACCACCTCGGCGGCCAGTGCGCGCTTGATGTAGGACTCCGCGCCGCCGGTCACCGCCGTGATCTCGGGCACTTCGGTCATCGCGAAGGCGCCGTTCATGGTGTGCACCGCGCGCAGCAGTGCATCGCTGACCGGTTGCGGCGCCTGCTGCGCCGAACGCAGCCAGTCCTGCAGGGTGGCCTGGTGGACTTCCACCTCGGCCTCGAGAATCTCGCGCAGCACGCTGTCGATGTTGGCCGGCGTACCGGCCACTTCGGCCTCCACGTCGGTATCGGCCGGCGCCGAGGCGGCAGCCTCCACATCGAGAATGCGGCTGATCTCGTCTTCGCCGTCAGCTTCAGCAACCGGTACAACCGGCGCAGCCGCACCCGGCAGCGGTACGTAGTAGGTTTCCTCGCCTGCGCCGACACGATCGGCAATGGCCTGCATGGCCTGCAGGTCGACGCTGATGCGCTGGCCGTGGCGCAGCGCTGCGTTCAGTTGTGGCAGCGCCGCATGTGCGTTGTCGACCATCGCCAGCACCGCCGGCGAGGCGGCGCGGCTGCCATCCAGCACGCGGTTGAGCATGCCTTCGATCTTCCACGCGAACTCGCCCAGCGTACGTGCGCCAACCAGGCGGCCACTGCCCTTGAGGGTATGGAAGATGCGGCGGATCGGGCGCAGCCGGTCCATGTTGTCCGGCTGCATGCGCCACGCCGGCAGCAGCGTGCCCAGATTGGCGAGCTCGTCGTCGAACTCTTCCAGGAACACCTCGCGGATGTCCTCGTCGATGTTCTCGGCGTCGTCGTCGAAGCCGGCGTCGAAGCCCGTAGTCGCGTCGGCATTGGCGTCGGCGCCGGTCGCAACGACCGCCTCCGGTGCCGTCGCGGTGGGCATCGCCTGCGGATTGAAGCCGGCAGCAGCTGCACTCAGCTCGGCGAAGAACTGGGCATCGGCTTCGCTGAAATCGATCGGCGCGATGGTGTCGATATCGATCACCGACACGGCCGGCGCCGACGTTTCCGCTGCCGGGGCGGGCGCTTCGATCGACGGCGGCGTGATCGACGATGCCGGCAGGTCATCCGGAGCCTCGTCCACCCTGACCTCCGCCGCAGGCGATGCATCGGCCAGCGGCGGCGCCACGGCATCGACGATCTCCAGCGACGGATGCAACCCGGCGTCATCGTCCAGCGACAACGTTTCCATCGCGTGCAGCGACAGCACATCGTCAGCGTTGTCCAATGCATCGGCGTCGAAGCGGAACACCACGTCGTCGGCCTCGGCAACCGCGCCCCGTTCGGCCGCTACCGGATCGAACACCGGCGCAGCATCGAATCCGGTCACGGGCGAAACCACGCTGTCCGTCGTCTCGTCGATCGCAGGCGCTGCGCTTTCCTCGAGCACCTGCGGCGCCTCGGACAGCGACCACTGCGGTGCATCGGCGTGATCGCTGTCGGCCAGTTCGAAGCTGACGGGATCGAAACTGGCGAACGTCGGCGCGCGTTCGTCGCCGGCGGGCGCGGCCGCCTCGGCTTCGGGGTAGAACGGCGCCAGCTCCCACTGTGGGACATCAGGCGCAGGTGCGCTGGACGCGGCGAAGACCAGCGATGCCTCGGCATCATCCTGTGTTGGCAGCGGCGAGGCGCCAGCATCCAACGGGCTGGCGGCCACGACGCCCGCGGTGCCCAGCGCGCCGAACATCAGGCTGTTGTCGGGCACCCTCGGTGCCGGTGTGGCCGGCGGCGGATCGAAGGTGAAGTCCGGCAGCGATACCGGCACGTCGCCGGCCGCGGGCGCAGCAGGCTGCACCGGTACCTCGATGCGCTCGGGCTGCAGCGGCTCGACCTGCACCGGCAGCGGCTCACGTTCGATCGCAAGCGCTGCCGGCGCTTCCGGTGCGGCGGCGTTGCGTTCGGGCAGCGGCCAGTAGCGCAGTGCCTCGAGGCTGCTGCGGGTGATTTCGAGGATGTCTTCGCGGCCCGGGCGACGATCGCGCAGGGCTTCCAGGTAGTACTCCAGGCTGGCCATGGCATCGGCCAGGGTGTCCAGCTGGCGGCCGCTGGGCACGCGCTGGCGGCCGATCAGCTCGGCCTCGATGTACTGCTGCACGCCACGCAGGTAATCGGCGGCGGTACCCAGGTCGAGCATGCGCAGCGCGCCGGACACATCGCCCAGCAGGCGCGGTACATCCTGCAGCTCGGCATGGTTCCAGCTGGTTTCGATGAAGGCGACGAAATGCTCGCGGGCGGCAGCGAAGTTGGCGATGGCTTCATGGGCCAGCACTTCCACCGTGCGCCGGTTCTCCACCGCGCTCGGATCGTCCTCGCCACTGCCGCCGGCGCCCAGATGGGCAACCTGGTCGTCCAGCGAGGCATCGACGTACAGCAGCGCACCGGCGATATCCAGCAGCAGGTTCTCGTCGATCTGCTGGCGCCCCTCGACCACGCCACGCAGCGCGTCGCGCTGCTGCACGACCACGCCACGGGCCACGCCCAGGCCCATCATGCCCAGCGTGTCGGCCACGGCGCCCAGTTCGTTGGCCTGGGTCTGCAGCTGTTCCGGTGCACCGCCGGTGCGCAGGTGCAGGTCAAGCGCATCCTTGATGCGCAGCAGTTCTTCCTTCACTGCGCTGCCGACGGTATCGAGCAGCTCGCGGTTGCGCCCGCTCAGGCTGCCCCGGGCATGGTCCAGTTCGGCCTCGGTGGCGGTGATGCTGTCCGGCGCAAAGGCCAGCAGCACGCTGTCGTTGACGCCTTCTTCGCCACGCGACGCGCGGATCTCGTTGAGCAGCGGCATCAGCACGATCGGAATGTCGCGATGGCCGTTCTGCAGGCGCTCCAGATAGTCCGGCAGCAGCACGCTGCCACGCATCAGGGTCGCACAGGCTTCATCCCGGTCGGCCACCTGGCCGGCGCCGATGGCATTGGCCAGCTGCTCCAGCTCTTCGGCCACCATCGCCGGGGCATACAGTTCAACCATGCGCAGGGTGCCCTGCACCTGGTGCAGGTAGCCGGCGCAGATGCGCATGCGGCTGGCATCGCTCGGGTCTTCCGCGTAGTACTCGACCTCGTTGCGCACCTGGCGCAGGGTCTCGTCCAGCTCGGGCTTGACCCAGCCCAGCGCTGCGTGGCTCATCGCATCGCGCAGACTGCTCATGGACGCGCTCCGTTCGCCGCCGCGCGGTGGCCGCGCGGATTCTGGCGTGGGGAATGGAAATGCTTCATCGACTGGTTCCTTGCTCGCCGCCCTGCCCGCGTCACGCCGGCAGCTTGAAGTCGGCGACCGAACGGCGCAGGTCCGCCGCCAGCTGCGCGAGGTGGCCGATCGACTCTGCGGTCTGCCCGGCACCCTGCGAGGTCTGGCCGGTGATCTGCCGGATCACGCCCATGGTGCGGGTGATGTCCGAGGCCGCGGCCGACTGCTGCTGGGCGGCGATGGAGATGTTCTTGATGAGGGTATTGAGGGCGTTGGACACGCGCTCGATCTCGGTCAGCGCGGTACCGGCGTCCTCGGCCAGGCGCGCACCGGACACCACTTCGGCCGTGGTCTGCTCCATCGAGGTGACCGCTTCGTTGGTATCGGCCTGAATGGCCTGGACCAGGTTTTCGATGCGTCGGGTCGCACCCGAGGTACGTTCTGCCAGGCGCTGCACTTCGTCGGCCACGACCGCGAAACCGCGGCCCGCTTCACCCGCCGACGCCGCCTGCACCGCCGCGTTCAGCGCCAGGATGTTGGTCTGCTCGGAAATGTCATTGATCAGTTCCACGATCGAGCCGATTTCCTGCGACGACTCGCCCAGGCGCTTGATGCGCTTGGAGGTTTCCTGGATCTGGTCGCGGATCTGGTCCATGCCCTGGATGGTCTCGCGCACCACGCCGGCGCCTTCGGCGGCGATCACCACCGAGCGCTGTGCCACGTCGGCCGACTCGGCCGAGTTGCGCGACACCTGCTCGATGCTCGCTGCGATTTCACCGATGCGGTCCGAGGCGGAGGTGATCTGGTTGGCCTGGTGGCCCGCCGCCTCTGCCAGCTGCATCGCGGTGGCCTGGGTTTCCTGGGTGGACATCGCGACCTTGGCCGAGGTGTCGTTGATGGTGGTCACCAGGTGGCGCAGCTCGTCCACCGCATAGTTGATCGCGTCGGCGATCGCGCCGGTCATGTCCTCGGTCACCGAGGCCTTCACCGTCAGGTCACCCTCACCGAGCGAGGAGATTTCGTCCAGCAGCCGCATGATCGCCTGCTGGTTGCGGCTGTTGAATTCCACCTGGGTCTGGTAACGCAGTTCCTGCTCGCGCGAGCGGCTGCGCACGTTGGTGGAGACGAAGCCGATGATCGCGATCAGCGACAGCGCGCCGGACACCACGCCGATCCAGAAGTTGGGGAACAGGCGGGTGTCGGACACCGAGCCGAACGAGGAGAACGCATCGAACAGCTTGCGGCTGTCGTCCAGCATGTGGGCCGAGCCCTGGCCCAGCGCGGTCGCCGCCGACTGCGCCGCGAACAGCTGGCGCGAGCTGGCCAGGATCGCGTCGGCGTCCTGCTTCATCGCTTCCCACTTCTGCTGCGACTGCTCCAGTGCGGCCACGGCGGCAGCACCGCGCACGGCGGTGATGCCCAGTTCCTCGTTGCCGTTGCGCAGGCCGTCGAGCACCTGCGAGAACACGGTGATGTCACGCGCCAGCGCATCCCCGGAGGTCGCTGCGGCGCTGCCACCGGCACGCATTTCGGTCACCCGACGGGCCATCGAACCGGCCACCACGACCTGCTGCAGTGCGCTGTACACCTGCGACGAGGGGGCGCCGGAGGCGGACATCGCGCGCACCAGCTCGTTCAGCTGGGCCTGCAGGCCCGGTACCGCGCCGGTGAAGTTGTTGGCATTGCCGGCCAGCGCCAGCACCGCCGGCTCGCTGGCCACCAGCTGCCCGGCCTGCTTGCCCAGCGGCGCCCAGGTTTCGCCCAGGGTGGCGATGGCGCCGGACACGCCCGGCTCCTTGCCATAGCGGCCCTGCAGCGTCGACACGTTCTGTTCGATCGCGTTGCGGGTGGCCTTGAAGGCGGTGAAGGCCTGGGCGTTGCCGCCGACCGCGTCACGTCCCTGGTTGGCCAGCTGCTGCGACAGCACCTGCAGGTCGGCGGCCTTGGAGCCGGCGTCGGCAAGGCGGCTGCCCTGCCAGGTGGCGACGCCGGTGTTGACGCCGAACAGGATCATCGATGCCAGCAGCAGGAACAGCCAGAGGTTGCTGCCGCCCAGCCGCAGCTTGCCGGTCTTGGTGGCGTCCGAAGCAGTACTCATCGTTCAACCTCGATCTTCAATGCAGGGGGCGATGCCCGGCCTCAGGCCGCGGCTTGCCGGAATTCAGGGGTGCGCGACAGCAGCGAGAGCGAGAACACGCCCCAGTCATGGCCGTCGGCATGGAAGGCACGGTCAACGAAATGGCCGTAGCGGCCTTCGGCCAACGTGCCCGCGTCGATCTGCTGGTCCAGCTCGAAGCTGCGCTGGCCGAACAGTTCATCGATGGTCAGTGCGACGTCGCCGCCAGCCTGGCGCATGATCAGCACGCGCTGGCCTTCCTGCTGCACGGTGCGCGTGCCTTCCAGGAAGTACTTCAGGTCGACCACCGGAAACAGGTTGCCACGCAGGTTGCCCACGCCCAGCAGCCAGGGCTGCGCGCAGGGCACCGGGGTCACCGGCGGCATCGGCACGATTTCCACCACTTCGCGGAAATCGGACACCAGCCGGCGCTGGCCGACGCGGTAACCGACGCCACGCCACAGGTCCTGGGCGAACTGCCGCCCGGGCAGCTGCACTGCATGGGCCAGGCTGCGTCGTTCGTAGGCTTCAAGGATGTCGAAGGGCGAGCGCATCAGGCCACCAGTTCGTTGATCCGCGCGATCAGTTCATCCTCGCGCGGCGGCTTGACGATGTAATCGGCTGCGCCCTGGCGCAGGCCCCAGGCCTTGTCGGTTTCCATCGCCTTGGTGCTGACGATGATCACCGGGATGTGCTTGATCGCCGCATCGCGGGCCATCGCCCGGGTGGCCTGGAACCCGCTCATGCCGGGCAGGACCACGTCCATCAGCACCAGCTGCGGCACCTGGTCGCGGACCAGCTGCAGGCCATCCTCGGCGTTGTCCGCTTCCAGCACCTCGTGGCCGGCACGGCGCAGCCACTGGGTGAACACCGCGCGGTCGGTCGGTGAATCCTCGATCAGGACGATACGAGCCATTGTGCCTTTCCCCCCTGGTCAGGCGTTGACGTATGTGCGGATGGCACCCAGCAGTTCTTCGCGCGTGAAAGGCTTGGTCAGGTATTGCTCCGAGCCGACGATGCGCCCCCGCGCCTTGTCGAACAGACCATCCTTGGACGACAGCATGATCACCGGGGTCGCCTTGAACAGCTGGTTGCCCTTGATCAGCGCACAGGTCTGGTAGCCATCCAGGCGCGGCATCATGATGTCGACGAAGATGATCTGCGGCTGCTGGTCTGCGATCTTGGCAAGCGCTTCGAAGCCGTCGGTGGCGGTGACCACCTCGCAGCCTTCGCGCTTGAGCAGCGTTTCCGCAGTCCTGCGGATGGTCTTCGAATCATCGATGACCATCACCCGGAGTCCTGCGAGTTCCCCGCCCGCAGTCGTGTTTTCAGTCATTGCCTATCCCCAAGCGCACGGCCCAATCTCTGGCGGGAGCCGCTGCGAAAGCGTATCTATATCGCACTTCCCGCGCCCGCTTCAAGGCCGGCCTGCCGCGCAGGGGGTAGCACCGGGCTGAACGTGACCGGGTTCGCAATGACTGCGCTGCCGGCAGGCGGACGCTGCGTTGCACTACGGCGGGGAGGCACACGGCCGGCGTTGCCGCTACCATCAACGCCTTGCCTGACAGGTGCGCCCATGCCGTTGAACGTCATCGTGGTGATGGACCCCATCGCCCACATCAAGATCGCCAAGGACACCACCTTCGCCATGTTGCTGGAAGCCCAGCGCCGTGGCCATGCCCTGCACTACGTGCGGCCCGGCGGGCTGGCCCTGGAAGGTGGCGTGGCGGTGGCCCAGACCGCACCGCTGCAGGTGCGCGACGACCCGGCCGGCTGGTATGAGCTGGGCGCGTTCAGCCGTACCGAGTTCGGTCGCGGCCAGATCGTGCTGATGCGCAAGGACCCGCCCGTCGACGCCGAGTACATCTACGACACGCAGGTGCTGGACGTGGCTGCCGCTGCCGGCGCCTGCGTGGTCAACAACCCGCAGGGCCTGCGCGACTACAACGAGAAGCTGGCCGCCCTGCTGTTCCCGCAGTGCTGCCCGCCGACCCTGGTCAGCCGCGATGCCAAGGCATTGAAGGCCTTCGCGCTGGAGCACGGCCAGGCCGTGCTGAAGCCGCTGGATGGGATGGGCGGCCGCTCGATCTTCCGCAGCGGCCAGGGCGATCCGAACCTGAACGTGATCCTGGAAACCCTGACCGACGGCGGCCGCAAGCTGGCGCTGGCCCAGAAGTTCATTCCCGACATCACGGCCGGCGACAAGCGCATCCTGCTGGTCGACGGCGAACCGGTCGACTACTGCCTGGCGCGCATTCCCCAGGGTGACGAGTTCCGCGGCAACCTGGCGGCTGGCGGCCGTGGCGAAGGGCGCCCGCTGAGCGAGCGTGACCGCTGGATCGCCGGCCAGGTTGGCCCGGAGATGAAGCGCCGTGGCATGCGCTTCGTCGGCCTGGACGTGATCGGCGATTACCTGACCGAGGTCAACGTGACCAGCCCGACCTGCGTGCGCGAGCTCGACGCGCAGTACGGCCTGAACATCGCCGGCACCCTGTTCGACGCGCTCGAGGCCGGCCTGCGCTGATGGCGGCCGCACCTGCCGTCCTGCCCCCGCCGGCGCGCGAAGCGCAACGGCTGGGCGCGACCATCGCGCTGTCGATCGTGGTCCACGCCCTGCTGATCCTGGGCGTGGGTTTTGCGGTGAAAGGCGACGCACCACTGGTGCCGACGCTGGAGGTGATCTTCAGCCAGACCCGCACCGCACTGACCCCGAAGCAGGCCGATTTCCTTGCCGCCGCCAGCCAGGAAGGTGGCGGCGAGCACGACCGTGCGCAGCGCCCGCGCGACAACCAGGCCGGCATCGTTCCGCAGGCCCAGGCCGGGCTGAGCCCGGTGCCGCAACAGCAGCAGTCGGCCGCGCCGGCGCCCCCGCCGCAGGCGCGGGTGGTCAGCAGCCGCAACGGCGAAGAGGCAGTGGCCCAGGCGCAGGCACGCCCGACACCGGAGCAGCCCGAACCGGATGCACCGCTGACCGCGCGCGAACAGCGCGACGCCGAGATGGCACGGCTGGCGGCCGAGGTGCATCTGCGCACGGCGCAGTACGCCAAGCGCCCGAACCGCAAGTTCGTGTCGGCCAGCACGCGCGAATATGCCTACGCCAATTACCTGCGCGCCTGGGTCGACCGCGCCGAGCGCGTCGGCAACCTGAATTACCCGGACGAGGCCCGGCAGCGCCGGCTCGGCGGCCAGGTGGTGATCAGCGTGGGCGTGCGCCGCGATGGCAGCGTGGAAAGCAGCCGGATCCTGCGTTCAAGCGGGACGCCGTTGCTGGATGAGGCGGCGCTGCGGGTGGTGCAGCTTGCGCAGCCATTCCCGCCGCTGCCGAAGACCGAGGACGAGATCGACATCCTGCAGGTCACCCGCACCTGGGTGTTCCTGCCGGGTGGCACCCTGCACGACGACCGGTAGGGGTTTGTTGCCCGGGCCTGCGGCCCGGGACCCGCTGGAAGGCTGGAGCAACGGCAACAGCAACAGCGGCGGTTGGGATATTGGGTTTGGCGGGGCGGTATGGGCTTGCAGGAAACGCCGTAAACCCGTCCCTGGGGGCTCGATGGCGCCTTGCTCGTGTGCGCTGTCCTGCGCACGCGGCAAGACCGGGGTTGAGCGTCCTGCCCAACCCGCCCGAGGCGTGCCTCGGGCCCATGGCGCCAACGGTGCTGCAAGCCCATACCGCCCCGCCTCTGACAGATCCCGACGCATCATTGCTGTTGGTAGGTGTCGACCTTGGTCGACACACATCCACGCTACGCGTGGATGCGAGCGAAGCGATCCGCTGTTGACTTTGATTTTCTTTTGATTTTCCGTGGCGGACGCACACGGAAACTGTCAGAGTTCGGGCGGGGTGGGTTCGCGGGGGTGTCCGCGGCATGGATGCCGCGGCCAAGCCCCCATGGGTGAGGGCGCTTTGCTTGCGAAGCACTGCTTCGCAAGCGCCCGAACGCACAGCCGCCAGCGGCTGGGCCGGACCGCGGAGCGGGGTTTACGGCGTCCCCCGCGAACCCACCCCGCCCGGCCAAGCGCGGCTTTGGTTTATGCGATCAACCAACCCCGCCACGAGGGGCTCAGCCGTTGGCCTTCGCCTTCGCCTCGCGCGCGGCCTGCTGCTCGACCAGGGTCAGTGCCACGTTGTCGCGCAGGTAGGCCGGCTCGACCTTCTCCGGTGCAATGGCTTCGCCGCGCGCGAACGCCGGCACCGCCAGTGCGAGCACGTCCGACGCACGCGGCAATGCCGTGGCGTCGAATCCGCGCAGGCCAGTACCGAGCTGCGCGACCAGCGCACCCTCGGCTGCGGCGAACCCGGTACCGACACCGTAGGCCGACAGCCCTTCCGGCAGCGCCACCGCTGCCGGCGCGCAGACGCGCTCGGCATCGCGCGCGACCGGCAGGCCGTCCACGCGCTCGAAGCGGGCGACGTAGAGTTCGCCCATCCGCGCATCGATGGCCGACAGGATCTGCGTTTCTTCCGCCGGTGCGCGCAGCGCCAATACCTGCAGCGTCGAGACCGGCAGCAGCGGGCGGTCCAGTGCCAGTGCGATGCCCTGGGCAATGGCAATCGCCAGGCGCACGCCCGTGAACGCACCCGGACCGCGACTGAGGGCGATGCCATCAAGCTGGCGACGGCTGATGCCGGCGTCGGCCAGCAGCGCCTCGGCCCACGGCAGGCTCAACTCGGCGTGCCGGCGCGGGGCGATCTCGAAGCGTTCCAGGACCTGCCCATCGACATGCAGGGCAACGGAACAGGCTTCGGTGGCGGTTTCAAAGGCAAGCAGTTTCATTGGATCAGGTCAGAACAAGGGGAACGTGGCACCGGGAGCAGGCTCCGGGCCCGCCGCAACGGCGGCCGGGGCAGCCGCATCATCGGCCACGGGCAGCCATTGTGGCCTAAAGAAGGCCTGCACATCGGCCAGGCTGCGGGTGCGCCGGAACGGCGGCAGCGACTCAAGAAAGACCCGGCCATAGCCACGGTTGAGCAGGCGCGGATCGCACAGGACCAGCACGCCCCGGTCGCTTTCGCTGCGGATCAGGCGGCCAACGCCCTGCTTCAGGGCGATCACCGCCTGCGGCAGCTGCTCGTCGCGGAACGGGTTGCCCCCCTGGCTGCGGATCGCCTCCAGCCGCGCCTCGTATACCGGGTCATCCGGTGCCGCGAACGGCAGCTTGTCGATCATCACCACGCTCAGCGCTTCGCCGACCACGTCCACGCCCTCGCGGAAACTGGCCGAGCCCAGCAGCACGCCATTGCCCGATTCGCGGAAACGCTGCAGCAGCGCCGCGCGTGGCGCCTCGCCCTGCACGAACAACGGCCACGGCCCGTCGCGCAGTGCCTCGGCGGCCTCGCGCAATGCACGGTGCGAGGCGAACAACAGGAACGCCCTGCCCTGCGAGGCCTGCAACACCGGCCGCAAGGTCTGGATCAGCGCGGTGCCAAACCCGCGCGCCGCCGGATCGGGCAGGCCTTCGGGCAGGTAGCACAACGCCTGCTCGGGCCAGTTGAACGGGCTCGGCTGGACCAGCGTGTGCGGATCGTCCAGGCCCAGGCGCGTGGCGATGTGGTCGAAGCCACCGCCCACGGTCAGCGTGGCCGAGGTGAAGATCCATGCCGCGCGGCTGCGCTCGCGATGCTCGCGCAGCGGGCCGGACACATCCATCGGCGTGCGCTGGCAGCGGAAACCACGCGGGGTGAGCTCATACCAGAGCACATCGGCGGCACGGGGGGTCTCCGCCGGATCGGTATCGAAATCGAGGGTGGGCTCATCATCGCCCAGCCAGCGCTGCAGCCGCGACACCGCCTCGCGTGCCCGCGCATGACAGGCATCCAGACCCGCCGCCGCCTCGCGCAGCGGTTGCAGTGCCTGCTCCAGCGTCACCAGGCCGGCCATCACCGTATCGAATCCATCGCGCACCTGTGGCATCGCCAGCGCACGCCACTGCGTACCCCTTGGCGGCAGCCCCTCCATCGCCGAGCGCAGCGCCAGCAACGCCTGCTGCAACTGGTCGACCGGTTCCTGCAGGGCCGACTGCGCGCCGCCTACGCCGCGCGCCTCGGCCAGGCAGTCGCGGCCGAGTTCCTGCCACGGGCGCATGCCGAAGCCTTCGCCGAAAAACTGCGCGGCCAACTCGGGCAGCTGATGCGCCTCGTCGATGACAAAGGCCTGCGCCCCCGGCAGCAACTCACCGAAGCCGTCCTGTTTCAGTGCCAGGTCGGCCAGCAGCAGGTGGTGGTTGACCACCACCACGTCGGCAGCCTGCGCACGTTGGCGCGCGCGCACCACGAAGCAGTCGTCCCAGAACGGGCAATCGGTACCCAGGCAGTTGTCGACCGTGGAAGTGACCATCGGCAGAAGCGGCGAGTCATCGGCCAGGCCTTCCAGTTCGGCGATGTCACCGAACTCCGAACGGCCGGACCAGGCCAGGATGCGCTGGAACTGCGCAGCCTGCTCCGGGCTGGAAAAACGCGGTTCGCCCCGCGCCTGCTGCAGGCGGTAGCGGCACAGGTAATTCGCGCGTCCCTTCAGCAGCGCGCTGCGCAGGCCAACGCCCAGTGCCTGGCGCACGCGCGGCAGATCGCGGTGGTAGAGCTGGTCCTGCAACGCGCGGGTACCGGTGGAGATGATGGTGCGCAGCCCGGACAGCAGCACCGGCACCAGATAGGCGAAGGTCTTGCCGGTGCCTGTACCGGCCTCGGCCAGCAGCAGGTCGCGCTGCTGCAGCGCTTCGGCGATGGCGTCGGTCAGGTGCAGCTGTGCCGGACGCGGGACAAAGGCATCCAGATGCGAGGCGAGCGCGCCGCCTTCGCTGAGGGCTTCGCGGCTGGCATGGACAAGGTCGGACATCAGAGGGAGAGGATACCCGGCCGGGCGCTGCCCGGCACCCGTTTCAAGCCAGGGCAACAGCAACAGCGGTGTTCATGGCTCTGGATTTTTACGTACTGGGCAGGCCGGGAGGGGCAGGCAGGACACGCCGTAAACCCATCCATGGGGGCTCGATGGCGCCATCCATGGCGCCAACGGTCCTGCCTGCCCCTCCCGACCCACCCTCGACAGTTTCCCAGTGACGGATGCACGCGCGGCGTCGCGTCGAGCTTGCTCGACTGCCCTTTCAGAAGCGGTGGGTGGAACGGAAACAAGAAGGGGTCGGATCCGTTTTCCTGCGGAAAACGGATCCGACCCCACAACGAGTGCGCGCAGCGCGCGACCCGCTTTTGATTTTCTTTTTCTTTTCCGTGGCTGGACGCACACGGAAACTGTCAGAGGTTGGGCGGGGTGGGTTCGCGGGGGTGTCCGCGGCATGGATGCCGCGGCCAAGCCCCCAGGGACGGGTTCACGGCGTCCCCCGCGAACCCACCCCGCCCGGCCAAGCGCGGCTTTTGCTTCTGGCTTCAGCGACCAACCCACAGCCACGAGGGGCTGTGCCGTTGGCTGGAAATTCAGTACCGCTTGATCCCCGGCACCGTGCAGCCCTCAATCTGCGCATGCGCCGACACCGCATTCTCCTTCTCGCCCCGCGCCAGGCGCGACTGCTCGATCGTCGCCCAATGCCGGCGGCACAGCGGCCCGGTCTTCGAGCCCAGATCCACCGCCTTGCGCGCGAACGTCTCCGCCTGCGCCCACTGGCCCTGCAGCAGCGCCAGTTCGGCACGTTCCTGCAGCACTGCCGGGTCACCCGCCACGATCTCCAGCGCGTGGTCCAGGCTGCTGGCCGCGCCGGCCAGGTCGTTCGCCTGGCGTTGTGCCAGTGCAGTCACCCGCAGATCTTCCACCTGCGAATCACGCAGCGGCTGTACCGACAATTCCTTGTCGTCCGGACCCGCTGCAGCATCCACCGCAGCCAGGCGCTGCGCCGGCGTGGTGGTATCGACCGGCTTGACCACCGGTGGTGCGCTGCTCACGCAGGCGGCCAGGGCCAGGCTGAGGCCGGTCAGGGCCAGGGGCTGCAGCAGGGATCGCATGTTCATCGGCATCATCGGCTCGGGGGAGGAGTGGCGGCGGCAGGTGCCGCGGCAGGTTCGGCAGGCGCTTCCGGCTTGCGGTCCAGGCCGAACCAGCTGCGCCAGCCACCGCCCTCGCCGTCGGCCTCGCCCTGCCCCTCCGGCGACGCGGCCGGCGCGCACGGCGCATAGGCAGGCGCATAGCCCACCACGAACGGGAAACGACGCGCGCCGGGGCAGCCTTCATCGGTGCTGTTGAGGCCGGTGGGGGCCACCGACTGCCAGTCCAGGCCCTTGTTGCTGACCCGCAGCGGCGCGCTCGGCAGGCGCTGGAAGATGCCCGACCAGACCCGCATCGCGCCGGTGGCGCCATACAGGCCGGCCTGCGCGTTCTGGTCGTTGCCGATCCAGATCACTGCCAGGTGATCACCGGTGTAGCCGGCATACCAGCTGTCACGGCCATCGTTGGTGGTGCCGGTCTTGCCGGCGGGCTGCAGGCGGCCGAGGCCATCGGCATTGAGCCGCTGCGCGGTACCGCTGGCGACCACCTGCTGCAGGCCGACACTGATCAGGTTGGCGGCAATCGAGTCGCCTTCCTGCGCCGGTGCCGGGGTCTTGTCGTACCGCTTGAGCAGCTTGCCCTGCGGATCGAGCACGCCACGCACCGCGTGCAGCGGCTGGATCTCGCCGCCGGACGCCAGGAACTGGTACAGCTGCGCCATCGCGTACGGGCTCTGGTCGGTCGAGCCGAGGATCACCGCCGGGTTGGCGTCAGCCTTGATGCCGGCCAGGACATGGATCAGCTGGGTCACGCGCTCCGGGCCGACCTGCATGCCCACGCGCACCGTGGCCTGGTTGTAGGAATGCGCCAGTGCGTCGATCAGGCGCACCGTGCCGTGGCTGCGGTTGTCCGCGTTGCCGGGACTCCAGTTGCGGCCGCGGCCGAGCTGCACCGTCACCGGCGAATCATCCACCCAGCTGGCCAGCGAGTAACGGTCCGGCTGCGCCAGGGCCAGCAGGTAGACGAACGGCTTGAGCAGCGAACCGACCGGACGCTGCGCCTCGATCGCGCGGTTGAAGCCGACCTCGGACACCTCGCGGCTGCCGATCACCGCCAGCACGTCGCCGTTGTGCACGTCGGTCAGCACCATGCCGGCCTGCAGCTCGGGGCGGCGCTTGCTTTCCAGCGACTTGATGGTGCGGGTCACCGCGCCTTCGGCATAGGCCTGCGCGGACGGCGACATGCCGGTCATCACGCTCAGGCCCGCGCCCTGCAGCGCCGATTCCGGATAGTCATGGCCGAGCTGGCGGCGGACCAGGTCAACGTAGGCCGGGAAGCGGTTGGCTGCCACCAGGCCCGGCGTCTTGGGCACGCCCAGCGGTGCCTTCAGCGCGCGCTGGTACTCGGCATCGTCGATCAGCGTGGCCTCGTGCAGCTTGCCCAGCACGAAGTTGCGGCGATCCAGCGCGCGCTCCGGGTTGCGCCGCGGGTCGTAGAAGGACGGCCCCTTGACCAGGCCGATCAGCAGTGCGATCTGCTCGGTCTCCAGCGACTGCAGGTCACGGCCGAACCAGAACTCGGCGCCGGAGGACATGCCATGGATCGCCTGGCTGCCGCGCTGGCCCAGGTACACCTGGTTGAGATAGGCCTCGAAGATGGTGCGCTTGTCATAACGCGCTTCCATGATCAGTGCGTACAGCACCTCATTGAACTTGCGGGTGACCGTCTGCTCCTTGCCGATGCCGAGCAGGCCGCTGCGGGCCAGCTGCTGGGTCAGCGTCGAAGCGCCCTGGCGGCTCTGGCCACCGGAACGGATCGTCACCCACACCGCGCGCGCGATGCCGGACAGGTCGATGCCGTGGTGGCGGTTGAAGTCCTTGTCCTCCACCGCCTGCAGGCCAGTCACCAGCAGGTCCGGCGCCTCGTCCATGCGGATCAGGCGGCGCTCTTCCTGCTTCTGGCCGTACAGGGTGGCGATGCGCGCCGGATCCAGCCGCGCGGCCTTCAGCGCCTTGCGGTTGTCGGCGTCGCGCAGCGAGGCCACGCCGCCATCGGCCAGCGACAGCTCCACCCGGCGCGGGGCCACCCGGCCGTCAACGTCGTTGAAGCCGCGGCTGGAGATGACGAAGCGCCCGCCGTTCACCGCATAGGTGGCCGGCTCCTTGCCCTGCCCGTCATCGCGGTAGGCAGAGGCGGCCAGCTCGGTCTTCAGCGTAGACGCATCCATCGCCTTGCCGGGGGTGAGCACCAGCGGGCGCGCGTACACGCGCGTCGGGATCTGCCAGCGCAGTTCACCGAAACGCTGGGTCACCTGTTGGTTCAGGTACAGCGTATAGGGAATGAGGAAACCCAATCCCAACGCGACCGCAGCCATGCTCCAGGTGATCAGCCGGCGCCGCCACAGCGGACCGTTGTCCTGCTGGTCGTCGTCGGAATCGTCGATGTCGTCGGAATCGTAGCGTCGGGGCACGGGAATGCGAGAATGTAGGGTCTGGCGAGTCTACCCCAGCCGCTGCGGCTGGCGAATTCTCCCGGGTTCCCCTGCTTAAGCTGGAGTTGCAACCGGATGGCGATGTCCCTGGCCGAGATCCGATACCTGATCAACCGCCTGTCGGGCCTGGCCCGCCGGAGCCTGGCAAGCCTGCGCACCCGTGGCTGGCGGGCCACCTGGCAACGCATCCGCGTGCATGCCCAGCGCGCCGTCCCCGCCCCGCGCACGCCACTGTTCCTGCCGCCAGCGCAGGATTTCGCCCCCTTCACGGTGCCGTTCAGCGAGTCGCCGGAGGTGAGCATCGTCATCCCGGTCTACAACCACGTCGCCCACACCGTGGCCTGCCTGCGCGCCCTGGCGGCGCACCCGCCGGCCGCCGCGTGCGAGATCCTGGTAGTGGATGACGGCAGCAGCGATGCCACCGTGCAGTGGATGCCGCAGGTGGCCGGGCTGCGCTATGAAGTGCGCGCGCACAACGGCGGCTTCATTGAAGCCTGCAATGACGGTGTATCGCGCGCACGCGGCCGCTACGTGGTACTGCTGAACAACGATACGGTGCCGCAGCCGGGCTGGCTCGACGCCCTGCTGGACACCTTCGGCAGCGTGCCCGACGCCGGCCTGGTCGGCAGCCAGCTGCTGTACCCGGATGGCCGCCTGCAGGAGTCGGGCGGGGTGATCTTCGCCGATGGCAGTGGCTGGAGCTACGGCCGCTTCGAGGCCGCCGATGATCCGCGCTTTGCCAGCCTGCGCGACGTCGACTACTGCTCGGGCGCGGCGCTGATGCTGCCACGCGCCCTCTGGCAGCAGCTGGACGGCTTCGACACCCGCTACAAGCCGGCCTACTACGAGGACACCGACCTGGCCTTCCGCGTGCGTGCACACGGCCTGCGCGTGCTGGTGCAGCCGGCCAGCCGGGTGATCCACGACGAAGGCACCAGCAACGGTACCGACACCGGCAGCGGGGTGAAGGCCTACCAGGTACGCAACCAGGCCATCTTCGCCGCCCGCTGGGCCACCGAACTGGGCCGTCATCCGGCGGTCGGCGAAGTGCCGTCTCCGGCGCTGCTGCTGCGCGGCCGGCGCCAGGTGCTGATCCTGGACGAGGAAGTACCGCAACCGGATCGCGATTCCGGGTCACTGCGCCAGGTCAATCTGATCCGCCTGTTGCTGCAGGGCGGCGCCCACGTTGTGTTCGTACCGACCCGGCGCGAGCACGCCGGTGCGGCCACCGAAGCGCTGCAACGGATGGGCGTGGAAGTCTGGTACGCGCCCTTCCTGGACGGCGTAGCCGGCTGGCTGCGCAGCCACGGATCGCGTTTCGACGTGGCAATGCTGGTGCGTCACCACGTCGCCCACGAATGCCTGCCGCTGCTCAAGCGCTATGCACCGCAGGCACGGACCGTGTTCGACACCGTTGACCTGCACTACCTGCGCGAACGCCGCGGTGCCGAAGTGGCCGGCGACGCAACCCTGCTGCGTGCAGCGGAACGTACCCGCAGCAGCGAACTGGCCGTGATGGAGCAGTGCGACATCACCGTGCTGGTCAGTGCGGCCGAACGGGAGCAGCTGCAGTCCGATGCGCCGCAGGTGCGGGTGGAGCTGATCTCCAACCTGCATGAGGTCGCGGGTGCCGGCGCCGTATTCGAGCAGCGGCGCGACCTGGTGTTTGTCGGCGGCTTCCGTCATCCGCCGAACCTGGACGGCATGGAATGGTTCATCGGCGAGGTCTTTGCCCGCATCCGCGCCCGGTTGCCGGAAGTGCGCCTGCACTGCATCGGCGCCGCGGCGCCGGAGTCGCTGCTGGCACTGGCCGCACGCCAGCCCGGTGTGCAGATGCACGGGTTCGTCGAAGACATCACGCCCTACATGGACGGCGCGCGCATCGCCATTGCGCCGCTGCGGTTCGGCGCCGGCGTGAAGGGCAAGATCAACCTGAGCATGGCCCACGGCCAGCCGGTGGTCGGTACCACCTGCGCCGTGGAAGGCATGCACCTGCATCCCGGCCAGGACGTGCTGGTGGCCGATGACGCTGTCGGTTTCGCCGATGCGGTGATCCGCCTGTACCAGGATCCACAGCTGTGGCAGCAGTTGTCCGATGCCGGCCTGGCCAACGTCGCCCAGCATTTCTCACTTGATGCCGCCCGCGCGACCGTGCAGCGGGTGTTCTTCGCCTAGTCCGCCCGTCCACCGGCGCGACGCAGGCGGTCTTCGAACGCCGGCAGTTCGGCCAGGTCCGGTTGCAGCAACCGCGCCTGTTCGGCAGCGTGCGCGGCAAAGGCCAGGTCGCCATTGCCGAGCCGTTCGCTGCCGATCGCCAGCCAGCGCTGGGCCAACCGCAGCCGCGCCGAGGGCAGGCCCGCTGCGGTCGGTGACAGCGTCTGCCAGGCCTGCAGGCAGGCACCCGCCGCCTGTACCCGGTTCTGCCGCAGATTGTCGTCGAAGCAGCGGCGACTGGCGGGCAGCAGGCGTGCTGCGGCAGCCTTGACCCGCGTGTCGCGGGGGGCCAGTGACTGGGCTTCGCGCAGTGCGTCGAACGCGCTGTGCCCCGGTGGGCTGATCCACTGCCCTGCACGTTCAGCACGCTCGATCTTGCGCAGGTGGTCGCGCAGCTGGCGTTCGCGCTGCGCCGTACTGATCGCGGGCTGCTGCAGGGCCTGTTGCGCCTGGCGCGCACGCTGCAGGCGCTGTGCCAGTTGCTGCCGGATTGCCTGCGAAGCGCCCAGCTCCGCCGCCAGGGCTGCATCGCGTTGCGCCGCATCGAACCGGAAGTCGTCGGCGGATGTCTGGCTGCGCACGACCACCGCCTGCAGCGCCTGCTCACGCCCCCGCTGGGCATTGGGATCATCGGCCGCCACCGCAAGCACTGCCAGGAAACCCTGGGCCGCGGCGTCCAGCTGCTGTCGTTGCAGTGCCCGCTGCGCCTGCCGCAGGCGCTGGTCCACCGCGCGCGCCAGGGCTTCTTCGCTGGCCGGCAGATCGGCATGACCGGCATCGAACTGGCGGGCACGACGCAGGATCGCGGCCGCCTCGGCCAGCTCTCCGCGCCCTGCCAGCGTGCGCGCCTGCAGCAGCAGGTCGCTCAGCGCATCTTCGCGACCTTCCAGCGCCGGCAGGTTGTCCGGCTGCAGGGCAAGGATGCGCTGGAACAAGGGCAACGCACTGCTGTCGCCATCATCCAGGCGTCCGGCCGCGAACGCGTTGCGTGCCTGGGCCAACAACGCACCAATACCGGCTCCGGCACTGCGTCGCGCCTGCAGCTGGCGGGCGACCGCATCGGCTTCGCCCTGCGGCACCTGCAGCTCACGGGCCAGTGCCAGTGCCTGCGCGCTGCCGTCCAGGTCACCGGCGTGCAGGCGATCGCGCGCCTGTTGCAGCGCTGCCGCGCCGGTATTGGCCAGGCCCTGGCGCGCCTGCGGGCGATCACCGTCCAGCGCCAGCACCGCCTGGTAGCGCTCGCGCGCACCACTGCCATCGGCATCGCTCAAACGACCGGCGGCCAGCGCACGATCCCCCTCGGCCAGCAGCTGTTCGATCTGCGGCTCATCCCAGAACCAGTCGGCCAGCGGCTTGCGCAGCAGGACCAGCAGCACGAACACGGCCAGCGCCGCAAGCAGCGCCCAGCGCCAGACCCGGCGCGCATGGCGTGCCTGCAGCCACCACCAGCGACCCTCGCGACGGACGCGGTCCAGCGCAGGATGTTCAGCGCCATGCGGGCGATGCGGGGGCTCGCGTTCCATGCGTGCAGGGTAGCCGGGGCAGCGTGAAGCTCAGCCGAGGCGACGTGCCTCGCTCACGCCCGGCAGCGCATCAAGCTTGCCCAGCAGCGTCGACAACTGCCCGTAGTCGCTGACCTTCAGCCGCAGCCGCAGATGGGCACGGCCACTGTTGCGCACGTTGTCACTGTGGATGTCGAGCACGTAGGCGTCTTCCTGGGCGATCAGGTTGGTGATGTCCTTCAGCAGCCAGCGGCGGTCGACCGCGTCGACCACCACGTCCACTTCGTAGCCGCCACCGGCCTGGCCCCACTCCACCGGCAGGATGCGCTGCGGGCTGGCGGCGGCCAGCCGGGCCAGCGCGGCACAGTCTGCACGATGCACAGTGACACCACGGCTACGGGTCAGGTAGCCGACGATCGGCTCGCCGGCCACCGGCTGGCAGCAGCGTGCCAGCTGCACCAGCAGGTTGCCCACGCCCTGCACGGTGAACTTGGACTTGCCCAGGTTCTCGCGGCGCGCGGTCGGCCGCGGCAGGGGCGGCGCGGGCGCGGGCTGGCTGGCGGCACGTTCCGCCTCCAGCAACGTCCGGCTGACCTGGTTCGGGCCGGTATCGCCCAGCGCCACCTGGATGTACAGGTCATCGACGCTGTCGGCATGGAACTTCTTGGCCGCGACGGCCAGGTCCGAGTGCTGCAGGCCCAGCCGCTTCAGCTCGCGCTCGAGCAGCTCGCGACCGGCCTGCACGTTGCGCGCGCGGTCCAGCTTGTGGAACCAGCTGCGCACCTTCTCGCGCGAGCGGTTGCTGGCCAGGAAGCCATTGGCCGGCATCAGCCAGTCGCGGCGCGGGTCGGCCTCCTTGCCGGTCAGGATCTCGACGCGGTCGCCACTGCGCAGGCGATAGGTCAGCGGCACGATACGGCCGTTGACCTTGGCGCCGCGGCAGCGGTGCCCGACCATGGTGTGCACCTGGTAGGCGAAATCGAGCGGCGTAGCGCCCTGCGGCAGGTCCAGCACCTCGTCCTTCGGGCTCAGCGCATAGACCCGGTCCTCGGTCAGCTCGGCATCGAGCGCCCCGGCCAGTTCATTGCCCTGCCCGTCCTGCGCCTGCTCCAGCAGCTGGCGCATCCAGGTGATCTTGCGATCGAAGGACTTCTCCGCGCCCTTGCCGCCTTCCTTGTACTTCCAGTGCGCGGCCACGCCCAGCTCGGCCTGCGAGTGCATTTCATGGGTACGGATCTGCACTTCGATGGTGCGACCTTCCGGGCCGACCACGGCGGTATGCAGCGAGCGATAGTCGTTGGCCTTCGGGCGTGCGATGTAATCATCGAACTCGCTTGGTACCGGCGCCCACAGCGCGTGCACCACGCCCAGCGCGGCGTAGCAGGCGGCGACGTCGTCGACCATCACGCGCACCGCACGGATGTCATACAGCTGGTCGAAGGCCAGCCGCTTCTTCTGCATCTTCCGCCAGATGCTGTAGATGTGCTTCGGGCGGCCGCTGACTTCGGCCTTGATGCCCTGGGCGACCAGCTCGCGCGACAGCACCTTCTTGACGTTCTCGACGTAACGCTCGCGGGCGATGCGGGTTTCGTCCACCTCGCGGGCGATGCGGCGGTAGGTTTCCGGTTCCAGGTGGCGGAACGCCAGGTCCTCCAGCTCCCACTTCAGCTGCCAGATGCCCAGGCGGTTGGCCAGGGGCGCGTGGATGTCGCGGGTCAGCTGGGCCAGCGCGCGGCGTTGCTCGTCGTCCAGCTTGTCGGCCGCGCGCATCCTCGCGAGCTGGCGCGCCAGCAGGATCGGCACCACGCGCAGGTCGCGGATGATCGCCAGCAGCAGCCGGCGCAGGCCCTCGCTGTTGCGTCCGGCCTCACGGCCGGCGTGCAGCGCCCACACCGGGTCGGCCGCATCCTGGCCATCGAGCAGGCCGATCACCGCCGCCTGGTGGCTGCCCAGCGGCAGCTGGTCCAGGCTGGCGCGCAGGCCCGGCAGGTCGAACAGCAATGCTGCCACCACCGCGCCTTCGTCGGCCGAGAGCATCGCCAGCGCATCGAGGGTATCGCCCAGCACCGACCAGGTGGCACGCATCTGGTGGTCGCAATCCGGCGCTTCCCAATGCTCGCGCAGGGCCTGGCGCAGCGGAGCAGGCAGCACCGCTGCCGAGGGACGGTTCAACAAGGCATCCAGGCCAGGGACGGAAGCGCGGTTCACAGCATCGAGCAGGCAAGACAGAGGCCCCTACACTAGCGCCGGCGTCGTTCAGGGACAATCACTGCGGCCACCATCACCCGGCATGAAGACATGCCGCTACACTCGCCAACACATCCAGGAGAGACCCGCCATGCCTTCGATTGCCCTGCGCGTCCGTCCACGGCTGCTGGCCTGTGCCGCCGTGTTGCTGTCCCTGTCCGCGCCTGCGCTGGCCCAGCGCGTGGTGGAGGGCGACCTGCAGCAGCAGATGTCGCCCACCGAGTTCAAGGCCGCCGGCCTGGACAAGCTCAGCGCCGCTGAACTGGCCACGCTCAACCGCTGGCTGCAGGGCAAGGTCGAGGCGGCCACCACCCAGGCCGTCGCCGCAGCGCGCGAAGAAGGCCGCCAGGAAGTGATCAAGAAGAACCGCGGCTTCCTGGACTTCGGCAGCAGCGAACCGATCGAAAGCACCCTGCAGGGCGAATTCCGTGGCTTCGGCCAGGGCCGCCGCTACGTGCTGCAGAACGGCCAGGAGTGGGAGCAGATAGACGCCACGCACTATTCCGGTGGCCGCAAGGAAGCGCCGAACGTCAGCATGCGCCCAGGCGTGATGGGCGCCTGGTACATGAAGGTGGACGGGGTGAACGTGCAACCGAAGGTTCGTCGCACCAAGTAACGCCCGGGCATTCCGGCCGTGCCGGATCCATGCCCGGCGGCCATGGTCGCCCGATGGGGCGACCATGGCGCGCGTTCACGCCTGGCGAAGTGCAGCCACCCGCTGCGCCAGCTTCTTCGCCGAAATGCCGGTGCGTGCCCCCAGCTCCTGCGCGAACAACGACACCCGCAGCTCTTCCAGATCCCAACGCAGCGCCTGCCATTGCGGGCGATCACGCAGGCCCTGCTGCTCGCCCGCTTCCAGCGCCTCCAGGAACGGGTGCAATTCCAGCATGCGCGCCTGGTCACGCGGCGGATCACGCTTGGCACGCTCGGTGCGCAGGATCATCGCCTTCAGGTAGCGCGGATACTGCGCCAGCGCGTCGGCCGGCGTGTCGCGCAGGAAGCCGGGGTGGATCAGCCCGGCCAGCTGCGCTTCCATGTCGTCCAGGTTGCCACGCGCCCAGCCCATCAACGGCGCCTCCAGCAACGGCTTCAGTTCCGCCACCAGCGCCAGGATGGACTCGGCCAGTTTCAGCCGCGACATCGCCTCGCCGAACAGGGCCTTGGCCGCATGCTCGCGGCGTTGCTCGAAGGCTGCCGCATCGCGGATGTCTTCCAGGCCTTCGGCCAGCACCGCGTTCATCGCCGCATCCACCAGGTCTCCACGCAGGCGTTCCTGCGATTCGATCGCGGCATACAGCAGGCCGGTCTTGGCACCCACCGGCAGCTGCTTGCGCGCCTGCTTGACCTTCTCGGCCAGGGCAATCTCCAGCAGCCGGCGCACACCCAGCGGGTGGGCCTCCTGCGCCTGCTGGCGATCGGCGAAGATGCGCAGCGCCACGCTGTCGCCCTCGTCCAGCAGCGCCGGATAGGCCGGAACGCCGGCTTCACCGGGCACCTGCAGCGGAATCGGCGCGGCCGGGAACGTGCGCAGGCCATCGGCCGCCATCTCGCGCCCCGCCCGTGCAGCGAAGGCATCGCCGGCACGGCCGCCGAATTTCGCGCGCAACGCATCCAGATCCCGCGAGGTCGCCAGCACCTTGCCGTGCTCGTCGCGCAGGCGCAGGTTCATGTGCAGGTGCGGTTCGATCGAAGCGGGTTCGAAATCGAGCGCCGTCACCGTCGCGCCGGTGGCACGTGACAAAAAGCGCGCCAGTTCGCCAGTGATGGCATCGGCGCTGGGCTGCGGGAATGCCTCGAAGAACGCACGACCGAAGTCCGGTGCCGGCACGTAGTTGCGGCGCATCGCCTTGGGCAGGCTGCGGATGAGTGCCGAAGCCTTGTCGGCGACGAAGCCAGGCGCCAGCCAGCCCAGCTGCACCGGGTCCAGCGCGTTGAGCAGGTGCAGCGGCACGTCCAGGGTCACGCCGTCATCATCGGCACCCGGCTCGAAGCGGTAGTGCAGTGGCAGGCGCGCCTGGCCCAGTGGCAGGTACTTCGGGTAGCGCTCCTGTTCGCTGCCCTCACCCGGCAACAGGTCGACCAGTGACCAGTGCAGGGTCTTGCGCTGTTCCGGCGCCAGCCCCTTCCACCAGGTATCCAGCCCTGCGGCCGAATGGATCTGCGGCGGCACCCGGTCTAGGTACCAGCGCGCCTGCCAGTCCTCGTCGGCCACGATGCCGGCGCGGCGCAGCTTCGCTTCCTCCTCGCGGGCGACCTCCAGCACTTTCTGGTTGTCGGCCACGAAGCTGGCGCGGGTGTTGATCTCGCCGGTCACCAGCGCCTGGCGCACGAAGATGTCGTGCGCCTCGCCCGGTGCGATGCGGCCGTAGTGCACCGGCTTCTTCGGTGCCAGCACCAGGCCGAACAGGCTGATCTGCTCGGAGGCCAGCACCTGGCCCTGCGCGCGCGACCAGTGCGGGTCGAAGTGCTTGCGCAGCAGCAGGTGCGGCAGTTCGGCGATGACCCAGTCCGGCTCGATCGCGGCCAGGGTCATGCCCCAGACCTTCTGCGTGTCCAGCAGGTTGGCCACCAGCAACCACGGCGGCGGGCGCTTGGACAGCGCCGAACCGGGGAACGGCAGGAAACGGCGCTGCCGTGGCGCCTGGAAATCGCCCTTCTCGGTGCGGTGCCCGATCTGCGTCGGCAGGCCCGCCACCAACGCCCGGTGCAGGGTCTGGTAGGCAGCCGCGCGCACGCGTTCGCTGAAGCCGCCGCCCGCCGGTGCCTGCTCCTTCTGTGCACGTACGGCCACCGGCGTCGGCGCCGCTTCGGCCTTGCCTTCGCGGGCCAGGCGTGCAGCGCGGTGCAGCTGGCCACGGGTGGCCTTCACTGCGGCGGCATCATCACGCGCTGCCGCCGGCGCACTGCTGCCGGCCAGCAACGGCGCCATCGACGCCTCGCTGGCCTCTTCCTTCCAGCCCAGTTCCTCGCACAGCAGCCGCAGCTGGCGGTGCAGCTCGCGCCACTCGCGCATGCGCAGGAAGCCGAGGAAATGACGGCCGCACCAGTCGCGCAGCTTGGACTGGGTCAGGTCTTCATGGGCCTGCCGGTAGGCATCCCACAGGCGCAGCACGCCAACGAACTCGGAACGACCATCGGCGAACTGCGCATGCGCGCTGTCGGCGGCACCGCGTGCTTCGGGCGGACGTTCGCGCGGGTCCTGGATGCCCAGGAACGAGGCGATCACCAGCATCGGCCGCAGGCAGCCGGCGGCCTGCGCGGCGACCAGCATGCGCGCCAGCTTCACGTCCACCGGCAGGCGTGCCATCTGCTTGCCGATGGTGGTCATGCGCCGCTCGGCGTCGATCGCACCCAGTTCGGTCAGCTGCTGCCAGCCATCGGCCACCGCACGCTCGTCCGGCGCTTCCAGGAACGGAAACTCCTCGATGCGGCCCAGGCCCAGCTGCAGCATGCGCAGGATCACCCCGGCCAGGCTGGAGCGGCGGATTTCCGGATCGGTGAACTCCGGCCGCGCCTGGAAATCGGCTTCGGCGTACAGGCGGTAACAGATGCCCTCGGCGATACGGCCGCAGCGGCCCTTGCGCTGGTTGGCGCTGGCCTGCGAGATCGGCTCGATGTGCAGGCGGTCCAGCTTGTTGCGCGGACTGTAGCGCTTGACGCGGGCAAAGCCCGGATCGACCACGTAGCGGATGCGCGGCACCGTCAGCGAGGTCTCCGCGACGTTGGTGGCCAGCACGATGCGCCGGTTCGGCCCGGGATTGAACACCCGGTCCTGGTCCTGGTTGGACAGCCGCGCATAGAGCGGCAGCACCTCGGTGTTGCGGTACTTGCGGCGCTCCAGCGACTGGTGCGCATCGCGGATCTCGCGTTCGCCCGGCAGGAAGATCAGCACGTCGCCGCGCGCATCCAGGCGGGTGATCTCGTCGATGGCCGACACGATGGCGTCGTTGACGGTGCGTTCGCCCTGGTCTTCGCCCTCGCCTTCCAGCGCGCGATAGCGCACTTCCACCGGGTAGGTGCGGCCTTCGACGCTGATCACCGGCGCATTGTCGAAATGCTGGGCGAAGCGTTCGGTATCGATGGTGGCCGAGGTGACGATCAGTTTCAGGTCCGGGCGCTTGCGCAGCAGCTGCTTCAGGTAGCCCAGCAGGAAATCGATGTTGAGGCTGCGTTCGTGCGCCTCGTCGACGATGATCGTGTCGTAGTTCGACAACCAGCGGTCACTGGCGATCTCCGCCAGCAGGATGCCGTCGGTCATGAACTTGATGCGGCTGTCGTCGCTGACCTTGTCGTTGAAGCGCACCTGGTAGCCGACCAGCTGGCCCAGTTCGCTCTGCAGTTCCTGCGCCACGCGGCTTGCCACCGCACGTGCGGCAATCCGTCGCGGCTGGGTGCAACCGATCATGCCGGCCTGGCCACGGCCTGCGGCCAGGCACAGTTTCGGCAGCTGGGTGGTCTTGCCCGAGCCGGTTTCACCAGCGATCACCACCACCTGATGGTCGCGGATCAGCCCGATGATGGCGTCGGCTTCACGCGCAATCGGCAGCTGCGGGTCCAGAGTAATGGACGGCTGCTGCTGCGCCCGGACCTGCCGGCGCTGCACCGACGCCTGCAAGGCCTGCTCGAAGGTAGCGGCCAACGCCGCATCCTGTGGCTTGGCCTGGCAACGCGAGAGCATCCCCAGCAAACGGCCCCGGTCGCGGCTCATGGCGCCGTCGATGGCGGCGCGCTGTTGGCGCAGGCGGGACGATGGATTTTTATCGATAGAGTTCATCAATCGGTTCGTTCAAAACTTTGATAGCGACCAGTCATCACGACCGGTTTATTGTGAAGGCCAACGATTCCACAAGGAGGAACCCCATGGCGAAGACCAAGAGCACGACCAAGGCCAAGACCGGCAAGCAGAAGCTTGCAGCGGCGGCACCGTCGGCGCCGAACATCGATATCGGGATCACCCAGGGCGACCGCAAGAAGATCGCCGACGGTCTGTCGCGCTTCCAGGCCGATGCGTTCACGCTCTACCTGAAGACGCACAACTTCCACTGGAACGTGACCGGGTCGATGTTCAACTCGCTGCACACCATGTTCGAGACGCAGTACACCGAGCAGTGGGCGGCACTGGACGACGTGGCCGAGCGCATCCGCGCGCTGGGCTTCAATGCCCCGGGCTCCTACCGGGAATTCGCTGCGCTGACCTCGATCGCCGAGGAACCGGGCCTGACCGACAGCGCGGACTGGCGTGAAATGGTACGCCAGTTGGTGGTCGCCAACGAAGCAGTCTGCCGTACGGCACGTGAAGTGCTGGAGGTGGCGGCCAAGGGAGACGACGCCCCGACCGAGGATCTGATGACCCAGCGGCTGCAGACCCACGAGAAGTACGCCTGGATGCTGCGCTCGCTGCTGCAGTAAGAGTTGGGGGGCCCGGCAGGGCTGCGCCCTGCACCCGCAGAGGCCTTAAAGCCAAGGCCAGAGCCAGAGCAAAAGCTGGCCTCCTGTGGGTAGGCGGGATGGGTCCGGTGGCAGGGGACGCCGTAAACCCGTCCTTGGGGGCTTGGCCGCGGCATCCATGCCGCGGACACCCCTGCCACCGGACCCACCCCGCCTTCGGCAGTTCTCCGCGATCTGCCGGCAAAGCCATTGGGGTCAGATCCGTTTTCCCCAGGAAAACGGATCTGACCCCATTTTGTTTGTCGAGTTCTGACAGTTTTCATCCACGCATGGCGTGGATTGATCTGGCCCCCCGTCACCGGGAAACTGTCGGGGGTGGGGCGGTGTGGGCTTCCAGGACCGTTGGCGCCATGGATGGCGCCATCGAGCCCCCAAGGACGGGTTTACGGCGTGTCCTGCAAGCCCACACCGCCCCGCCCAATAAGCAGACAGCCCAGAGCCGGCTGTTGCCTTTGACGTTGCACTGGCTTGCAGCAGGTGCAGGGCGCAGCCCTGCCGAACCCCTACCCCTCCCTCCGGGGTAAACTAACCGGATGGCTTCCCGTCCCGCGCACGACCTGCTCCAACGCGTCTTTGGTTACGACGATTTCCGTGGTCCGCAGCAGGACATCGTGGAGCATGTGGCTGCCGGTCACGATGCCCTGGTGCTGATGCCCACCGGCGGCGGCAAATCGCTGTGCTACCAGGTCCCGGCCCTGCTGCGTGACGGTTGCGGCATCGTCATCTCGCCGCTGATCGCGCTGATGCAGGACCAGGTCGAAGCCCTGCGCCAGCTCGGCGTGCGCGCCGAGTACCTGAATTCCACCCTGGATGCCGAGACTGCCGGCCGCGTCGAGCGCGAACTGCTCGCCGGTGAGCTGGACATGCTCTATGTCGCTCCCGAGCGGCTGCTGACCGGTCGCTTCCTGTCGCTGCTGTCGCGCAGCCAGATCGCCCTGTTCGCCATCGACGAAGCACACTGCGTGTCGCAGTGGGGCCACGACTTCCGCCCGGAATACCGCCAGCTGACCGTGCTGCACGAGCGCTGGCCGCAGATCCCGAGGATCGCGCTGACCGCCACCGCCGATCCGCCAACCCAGCGCGAGATCGCCGAGCGCCTGGATCTGCAGGAAGCACGCCACTTCGTCAGCTCCTTCGACCGCCCCAACATCCGCTACACCGTGGTGCAGAAGGACAACGCCCGCAAGCAGCTGACCGACTTCCTGCGCAGCCACCGTGGCGAGGCCGGCATCGTCTACTGCATGTCGCGGCGCAAGGTCGAGGAGACCGCTGAATTCCTCTGCGGCCAGGGCTTCAACGCCCTGCCCTACCACGCCGGCCTGCCGCCGGACGTGCGCGCGAACAACCAGCGCCGCTTCCTGCGCGAGGACGGCATCGTGATGTGCGCCACCATCGCCTTCGGCATGGGCATCGACAAGCCGGACGTGCGCTTTGTCGCGCATACCGACCTGCCCAAGTCGATGGAAGGCTACTACCAGGAAACCGGCCGCGCCGGTCGCGATGGCGAGGCCGCCGAGGCCTGGCTGTGCTACGGCCTGGGCGACGTGGTGCTGCTCAAGCAGATGATCGAGCAGTCCGAGGCCGGCGAAGAGCGCAAGCAGCTGGAGCGGGCCAAGCTCGACCATCTGCTGGGCTACTGCGAATCCATGCAGTGCCGCCGCCAGGTGCTGCTGGCCGGTTTCGGCGAGACCTACCCCCAGCCCTGCGGCAACTGCGACAACTGCCTGACACCGCCGGCCTCGTGGGACGCGACCATTCCGGCACAGAAGGCGCTGAGCTGCGTCTACCGCAGCGGCCAGCGCTTCGGCGTCGGCCACCTGATCGACATCCTGCGTGGCAGCGAGAACGAGAAGGTGAAGCAGCAGGGCCACGACAAGCTCAGCACCTATGCGATCGGTCGCGATCTGGATGCGCGCACCTGGCGCAGCGTGTTCCGCCAACTGGTCGCCGCCAGCCTGCTGGAAGTGGACAGCGAGGGCCACGGCGGCCTGCGCCTGACCGACGCCAGCCGCGACGTACTGACCGGCCGCCGACAGATCAGCATGCGCCGCGACCCGGCCAGCAGCACCAGCGGGCGCGAGCGCAGTGCGCAGCGTACCGGGCTGTCGGTACTGCCGCAGGATCTGGCGCTGTTCAACGCCCTGCGCGGCCTGCGTGCCGAACTGGCCCGCGAACAGAACGTGCCGGCGTTCGTGATCTTCCACGACAGCACCCTGCGCAACATCGCCGAACAGCGCCCGACCAGCCTGGATGCACTGGCACGGGTCGGCGGCATCGGCGGCACCAAGCTGAGCCGTTACGGCCCGCGCCTGGTCGAGATCGTGCGCGAAGAGGGCTGACGGTATCGCGTTGCCGCGCTGCGCGGCCGCCGGGCATGGTCCCAACGGCGCGCGGGCGCCCCGGTAGAGCCGAGCCCACGCTCGGCTGCCCCTGCGCGAACAGCAGCCGAGCGCGGGCCCGGCTCCACCTTGGTGCAGCTCCAACCTTGAACCGGCCATTCAGCCGGAAGTGCATCCGCGCCCGCTTGCGGCTAGATTAGCGCCATGTCCCTGGCCTCGACCCTGCTTCGTGTCGTGCTCATGCTCAGCCTGTTGCTCAACGGGCTGAACGCGGCCATGGCCAGCGGTCATGAAGAAATGGGGCGGATGGCACACGCCGTCGCGGCCGCCGCAGCTGGCGGTGACGCCGACTGCCACCACGCCGGCATGCAGGCCGACCCGGCCCCGCAGGCCAAGGCCCCCGCCCACGACGCCCACTGCCAGATCAAGGACTGCGTGCGCAGCTGTGCCCAGCACCCGTTGCTGGTGGTGCAGCCGTTGCCGTTCATGGCCGGCCCGGCGTTGTCGCTGGCACCACAGCCGATGCCGGCCACCGGCCGTCCGGCGCCGCCGCTGCCGCCGATCTCACGCCCTCCCATCGGCTGATTCCACATGCACCGTGCGCCCTGCGCACCGTAGCCGGCCACCTGCCGGCGTCTTTACGTGTCTGGAGTCACCACCATGAATACCCGCATTCCCCCCGGTCCGGGCGCCGTGCCCATGCCGTCGCGCCGCCTGTTCGTGCAGGGCCTGGCCGCCGGCGGCGTGGTTGCCGGCATCGCCGCCGTCGGCGTACCACAGCGCGCGCTCGCCGCCGCCACGGCCACCCCGCGCCTGGCCGGCGCCCCAGCCGTGCTCAGCGACACCCGCATCGAACTGGCCATCGGCGAATCACTGGCCAACTTCACCGGCCGCACCCGCCCGGCGATCACCGTCAATGGATCGCTGCCGGCGCCGATCCTGCGCTGGCGCGAAGGCCAGACCGTGGACCTGTTCGTGCGCAACACGCTGGAACGCCACCCGACCTCGATCCACTGGCACGGCATCCTGCTGCCGGCCAACATGGACGGCGTGCCCGGCCTGAGCTTCAACGGCATCGGCCCCGGCGAGACCTACCACTACCACTTCCAGCTGAAGCAGTCGGGTACCTACTGGTACCACAGCCACTCGATGTTCCAGGAGCAGGCCGGCCTGTACGGCGCGCTGATCATCGATCCGGCCGAACCGGCGCCGTACCGGCACGACCGCGAGCACGTGATCATGCTGTCCGACTGGACCGACATGGATCCGGGTGCGCTGTTCCGGCGCATGAAGAAGCTCGCCGAGCATGACAACTACTACAAGCGCACCCTGCCCGACTTCCTGCGTGACGTGAAGCGCGGGGGCTGGTCAGCCGCGCTGTCCGACCGTGGCATGTGGGGGCGGATGCGGATGACGCCGACCGACATCTCCGACATCAACGCCCACACCTACACCTACCTGATGAACGGCACCGCCCCGGCCGGCAACTGGACCGGGCTGTTCCGCAGCGGCGAGAAGGTGCTGCTGCGTTTCATCAATGGCGCCTCGATGACCTACTTCGACGTGCGCATCCCCGGTTTGAAGATGACCGTGGTCGCCGCCGATGGCCAGTACATCCATCCGGTCAGCATCGATGAGTTCCGCATCGCTCCCGCCGAAACCTACGATGTGCTGGTCGAGCCCACCGGCCAGGACGCGTTTACCATCTTCTGCCAGGACATGGGCCGCACCGGCTTCGCCGCCGGCACGCTGGCGGTACGCCATGGCCTGCAGGCGCCGATCCCTGCACGCGACCCGCGCCCGTTGCTGACCATGAGCGACATGGGGCATGACATGGGCGGTGGCGGTCATGGCGGGCACGACATGACCGCGATGAAGGGCATGGAAGGCGGCTGCGGCGCCAGCATGGGCCACGGTGCGCATGGCGGCGGTGATGCCGCCAGCAAGGCGCCAAAGCACCCGCCCAGCGAGCGCAACAACCCGCTGGTGGACATGCAGAGCTCGGCGACCGAACCGAAGCTGGACGACCCCGGCATCGGCCTGCGCGACAACGGCCGCCAGGTGCTGACCTATGGCGCGATGCGCAGCCTGTTCGAGGACCCCGATGGCCGCGAGCCCAGCCGTGAGATCGAACTGCACCTGACCGGGCACATGGAGAAATTCTCCTGGTCGTTCGATGGCATTCCGTTCGCCAGCGCCGAACCGCTGCGGCTGAACTACGGCGAGCGCATGCGCATCGTGCTGGTCAACGACACCATGATGCAGCACCCGATCCACCTGCATGGCGTGTGGAGCGATCTGGAGAACGCGCAGGAGGAATTCCAGGTGCGCAAGCACACCATCGACATGCCGCCCGGCACCCGCCGCAGCTACCGCGTGCGCGCCGATGCGCTCGGCCGCTGGGCCTACCACTGCCATCTGCTGTACCACATGGAAGCGGGCATGATGCGCGAAGTGAGGATCGAAGAATGAGCCGCTCACTGCTTTCCCCCAGCCTGCTGGCCCTGGGCCTGGCCGCCGCATTGCCGGTGTTCGCGCAGTCGCACGCCGGGCATGACATGGCCGCGATGGATCCGCCCGCAAAGACCGCCAACGCGCCGGTCGAACAGGCCGATCATTCGAAGATGGACCATTCGAAGATGGATTCGGGCGCCACAGATCATGCCGGCATGGATCACTCGAAGATGGACCATGGCGCGATGCAACCGGCGGCGATGGACCATTCGCAGATGGACCACGGGGCAATGGGCCATGCCACGCCCGCGCCCACCGAACCGCGCGACCCCATCCCGGTGCCGTCCGATGCCGATCGTGCCGCTGCATTCCCACCGATCGCGCACGGCGCGATGGAGCATGCGCCGGAGATCAACAGCCTGCTGCTGATCGACCGCCTCGAACATTGGGACGGCAAGAGCAGCAATGGCCAGGCCTGGGAGGCCACCGGCTGGATCGGTGGCAACATCAACCGCCTGTGGCTGCGCACCGATGGCGAACGCAGCCGCGGCCGCACCGAGTCATCGTCGCTGGAAGCACTGTATGGCCGCAGCGTGTCGCCGTGGTGGGACGTGCTGGTCGGCGTGCGCCAGGACTTCCGCCCGGCCGACTCGCGCACGTGGGCGGCCATCGGCATCCAGGGGCTGGCACCGTACAAGTTCGAGAGCTCGGCCACGCTGTATATGGGTTCCGGCGGCCAGGTGCTGGCCAAGGCCGAGGTCGAGTACGACGTGCTGCTGACCAACCGCCTGATCCTGCAGCCGCTGCTGGAAGCCACCGTCGCTGCCAGGGATGAACCGGAGTACGGCATTGGTCGCGGACTGAACAAGGTCGAAGCCGGGCTGCGCCTGCGCTATGAGTTCAGCCGCCGTTTTGCGCCATACATCGGCATCAGCCACGAGCGCACGTTTGGCGACACCGCCGACTACGCCGGTGACCACGCGCGCGACACACGCTGGGTGGCCGGCGTGCGCATGTGGTTCTGAGCAGCGGCTCGTGCGCAATGGCCAGCCCCGGCAGCCGCCGGGGCCGGCTACACTGCGCCACGCTCCATTGCAGGCACCACCATGTCGTTGCAGATCCGCCGCGCCACCCTTGCCGATGTCGATGCCCTGTCGGCGATCGCCATCACCACCTACACCGAAACCTGGGGCGACTCGTACCCCGCGCAGGAGCTGCATGATTTCCTGCAGGCGCACTACAGCAGCGAACCGCAGCGCACTGAACTGTCCGACCCACGCAGTGCCATCTGGCTGCTGATGGACGGCGACGCCGTGGTCGGCTACCTGGCCGCCGGTGCCAACACCCTGCCGCATGCCGATGCACGCGAGGGCGACATCGAACTGAAGCGGTTCTACATCCTGGCCGCACACCAGAACGGCGGCCATGGTGCACGCCTGATGGACGCGTTCATGGCCTGGCTGGACCAGCCGCGGCGCCGCACCCTGTGGGTGGGCGTATGGGAAGAAAACTTCGGCGCGCAGCGCTTCTACGCGCGCTATGGCTGCAGCAAGGTCGGCGAATACGACTTCATCGTCGGTGATACCCACGACCGCGAGTTCATCCTGCGGCGGCCATGATCATGCAGCCCATGTAGCGTCGAGCCATGCTTGGCCAGGGTCTGCAATATCCAGTCGAGCATGGCTCGACGCTACAAACTAGAAATCGAACAGTTCCGACAGGAAGCTGTCCTTCTTCTTTTTCTTGTAGCCCTGGCCCCGGTTGTCCTCGTAGCGCTGGCCGAGGTGGCGGGTATCACGGTGCATCACCGGTGGCGGCGAGGCCGGCTGAGCCAGCACGGGCGCTGGCGGCGGTACGGCCGCACCGGCGCCTGCGCGCTCGATGATCTTGTCCAGCTCACCACGATCCAGCCACACGCCGCGGCAACTTGGGCAGTAATCGATCTCGATGCCGTGGCGTTCGGCCATCTGCAGCGTCTGGGTCTTGCACACGGGGCACAGCATCGGTATTGCTCCTGTCGGTCTGGTTTCGACTGTACCTGCACCGCGATGACTGTGCGGCAACGCGTGACCGATGGCACAGGGACTTCCGGCGCGTGCCCACATGCGTACCGCGCGGCACACTGCGCCCTTGTCCCGCAGGGAATGCGTACATGACCGTGTTGTCCCGCCTGCCCACCACCGCGCGCCTGTTGCTGGTGCTGCTGGGTGTCGGCCTTGGCCTGAACCTGCGGGATATCGCCGCGGCCATCGGCACACCGGTTCCCGCACTGCCCATCCCCTATGGCGGCAGCCTGTTGGACAACGCGCTGGCGGTACTGGTGGCACTGCTGCTGGCCGCGCTGCTGCGGCCCCGTGACATGGGCCTGATGGCCAGCTTGGGACTGCGCGGAAACGGCTGGGGCGGCCCGTTGTGGGTGCTGCTGGCCAGCCTGCCCTGCTGGCTGGGACTGGCGCTGCTCGGAACTCCGAACACGGCGCTGACTGCGCTGGATGCCACGATGCTGGCCGCGCTGTTCCCGCTGGCCGAGGAAGTGCTGTTCCGTGGCCTCGGCTTCGTGCTGCTGGTGAAGATCGTGCGCGGTCCGTGGCCGTTGCTCGCGCTGCCGCAGGCACTGCTGTTCGGCATGGTGCACTGGCTCGGCTTCGGCGGGTTCGACGGCGGCGGCATCGCACTGTTCATTGGCGCGGTGATCGCGCTGGGCGGCTTCATCTTCGCCTGGCTCGACCACCTCGACGACGACACCCTGTGGTGCGGCCTGGTCCTGCATGTTTCGATGAACCTTGCCTGGAATGTGTTCAGCCTCGATGACGCCATCGCATTGGGTTGGCAGGCCACCTGCCTGCGCATCGGCACCGCCCTGCTCGCGGTGGCGGTGCTGGCCTGGCACGTGCGGTTCAGGCGCCAGAGAGGGCTGTAACGCCCGCTTAGCTTGCCGTGCACGTCGGGATCACTACCGGCTTGCGCATACTTGCGCGCCTTTTCACCGTTGCTGTCCGGAGTTGTCGCGTCATGTTGCTGTCCAAGCGCCACGTTGAACCCCGCGTCCTGCTCATCGAGGACGCCGAGGAAACCCGCGAGCTGAGCCGACTGGCGCTGGAAAGCCAGGCCTGCCACGTAGTGGGCGTGAGCTCTGCCGAAGCGGCGCTGGGCCTGCTGGCGGCCGGTGAGCGTTTCGACCTGCTGTTCACCGACGTCAATCTGGGTGCGATCAGTGGCATTGAAGCCGCCAACCGGGTCCGCAGCCTGTATCCCCAGCTGCCGATCCTGGTGACGTCGGGCATGGACCAGCACCAAGTGCTGCCGCAGCTCCGCGACGGCATCCATTTCCTGCCCAAACCCTACAACATGAGCGAGCTGCTCGACGCGATCCGGCTGTGCTTCCGGCACGCCGATGTGGGCGTATTGACCGGGCCGGACGCACAGGCGGCCTGAGGCACTCATCAACCGCTGCTGTACGGCCCGGTACCCGGGAACACCTTCAGCAGCGCGCGGGTGATCATGTCCGGGTAGACGGTGAAATGGTCCTCGCCGTCGATCACCATGTTCTCCACCTTCAATGATCGCCCGCTGCTGCGCAGCTGCTCGGCGAACTCGGCGTTGTGGCGCAGCATGTCGTTGCGGGTGAAATAGCGCGGCTCCGGCTTGACCGTTTCGAAGCTGCCGATCGACAGCACCACCGTGGTCGGCTGCGCAGGCGCCTTGGCTTCGGCCAGCATGCGCGGCACCCGATGGTTGTCGAACCACAGCGACGGGCTGGACAGGATGTAGCTGCGGAACATGTCCGGGCGCGTGGTCAGCACGTAGGCGCCGAACAGGCCGCCATAGGAATGACCGGCATAGGCTCGCCGCGCCGGATCGGTGCGGTAGCGCGCATCGATCAGCGGCAGTACGCGCTCGGCGAGGAAGTCGCGGTAATGCGCGGCGCCGCCGTAGCTGACGTCGTCGCTGTAGTCACGCGGATCGGTGCGCGCCGGATCGCTCGGCGTGTAATCCCGCGAGCGGCTCTGCCTGGAGGTCAGGCCTTCCTGCGGCGGCAGCCCGACCAGGATGAAATCCTCGATGTTGACGCCCTTCTGCCCGACCAGGTTGCGCACGCTGCGCACCAGCGGGAAGCTGTACAGCGCATCGGTCACGTACAGCACCGGATAGTGCTTTTCCGGATGTGCGGCGTAGTCGGCCGGCAACGCCACCCAGATCGGGTAATCGCGTCCCACCGGGTCGTGCACGCGCAGCGCCTCGGTATCCGGCAGCACCACGCCCTGCGCGGCGGTGGCCGCGCTTTCCTTCGCTTCATCCGGAGTTGCCGGTGGCGCCACCGACATCGCACAGCCCCCCATGGCCAGGCAGGCCGCCACACTCCATCCACGCACACGCTGCATCCACACTCTCCCGTTGCGGGCGACGCACCCGGGTGGCGTCGCTACCGCATCCTCACACGTCGCGCGGCGCCGCGCCACGCGCGGTCAGGGCGAGGCCGGCGGCGGCGCCGGGAACAGTGTGCGCAGCGCCTGCAATGCGGCCGGGTGGTAGACGGTCGCGTGGGTTTCCTCCGGCAGCGGCAGGTACTTCACCAGCGGCGACGGCGAGGCCTGCTGCAGCAGCGCGGCCAGTCGTGCCGTGGAGGCGGCCAGTTCCGGTTGCCCGCTGCTGGCCAGGAACACGTGCGGCTGTGCACGCGTCACCGCCGGCAGTTGCCGGGATGCTCCGGCCAGCATCGCACCACGGTTCCACCACAGGCTGGGGTCCAGCGCGATATAGCTGTTGAACAGCGTCGGCTCCTGCAGCAGCGTCTCGACCACGAACAGGCCAGCCAGCGACTCACCGATCAGCGCACGCTCGTCTGTGGTCGGGTAGCGCTGGCGTACCTGCGGCATCAGTTCATCGCGCAGGAAGCTGCGGTAGGCCGCCGAGCCACCGATGCGTGGCGCGATCTTCTGGTCCTGCGGGTCGCTGCTGGGGCCGGTCATGTCGCGGCGGCGCTCGGTATTCTCGATGCCGACCAGCAGGAACGGACGCATGCTGCCATTGCCGGTCAGCACCTGCACCAGCCCTGCCACATGCAGGAAATCCTCGCCGATGCCGCCATCGGCCATGTACAGCACCGGCAGCGGCGCCTTCGGATCCAGGCCCCAGGGCTGCGGACGATAGACATTGATGCGGCGGGTCTCGCCCAGTGCCTTCGACTGCACGGTGAAGGTCTCGCCGATCACCAGTGGTGCGGCCGCAGCGGTCGATGCCGGCGGTGCTGCCGGCACGGTGGGAACAGCTGCGAGGCCCGGCCCTGCGGCGGCCAGCAGGATCAGAGCGGAGAGAGCGACGACGCGCATGCGAACTTCCATTTTCGAGAGGACGGCCAGCATAACTGCGCCAGCACCCTCAACGGCGATCCAGTTCGATCACGGCCTGGCAGGCACGGAGCTGGTCGTCGGCATCGCGTCCGATTCGAACAAGCGCTGCCGCAACCTCTGCTCGTAACTGGGCGCCCGCATCACGTTCGCCGGTGCGGGCGGCGGCTTCGGACAGACGGCCGGTATGGCACGCGGCGAGGTCGTCGCGCAGGCGGAGAGTGCCAGCGCGCAGGGCAGCCACCACATCGGCATCCACCTCGGCCGCGCGCTCACGATCCTGTTCATGTTGTTCCCCCAGTGAGGCCATCGCCTCGCTCCGTTCTTCCTGATCCCGGCGCAACCGCCGTTCGGACTGCACCGCGCCGGCCTGTTGCTCCACATCGGCACGCGCCATCGCGAGGTCGCTGCGATCACCGCGCCAACGCCAGCCAGTCATGAACATCAGCAACGACCACAGCAGCAGCGACGCCATCACCACCAGCATGCGCGGCATGGGTCACTGCTCCGCCAGGCAACGCGCATGGCGCTGCTGCTGGCGCTCCCACACTCCCCAGCACACGGTGTTGGGGCGGCCGTCGATGCGGGTTGAACAGTCGTAGCCCCCTGCCCGCCTCCACAGCAGCAAGGCATCGCAGGCCTGGTGATACTCACCCTGCAGCAGATGCCGGCGCATCGACGACGCGCGCCAGTTGCCGATGCCGTACTGGTAGAGGAAATCGACATAGACGTCGTACTCGCCCTGGCTGAGCGCCACACCGGGCAGCGACGCGCGGAACTGCCCTTCCTCCCTGGCCAGATGAGCCTGCACGGCATGCAGCGCGCGTACCGGCGTGGTGCGGTCGCCCAGCCTCACCGGCGTGCCATCCTCGCGAACGGTCGAGCCGAAGCCATAGGTGGGCCGGTCATTGCGCGTGGGCACCACTGCGGCGTCGGTGTATCCCTCGCGGTCAACAATGGCGATCAGGCCCGCAGCACTCAGCGCAAGCGCGGCGACCAGGCTGCGTACCGGCAATGTACTGCCGGGCCGGCTCATTCGCGCTCCCTGCGGCGCCATTCGCGCAGCCAGCGCCAGCCCAGATAGGCAATCTGCGCCGCCAGGTAGATGATGGTGAGGACCACGACCAGGCGGTCCAGGGTGATGCCGGCTGCAAGCGCACCGGCGACGGTAACCGGCGGCGCCGACTTGATGGCCGCCGCGCCGGCCGTGCTGATGATTTCTTCTTTCATGATGGGTCCTGGAGGGAATGCAGGCCGCGTCGCATCGACGTGGCCCGAAGAGGTGCCCGCCCCGCTGCCGGCTCGGCACGAGGGTTGTTCCGGTCGGGAGGCGGGCGGAAGATCGGTTCCGCCGCTCATGCGGCCTGGGCGATGCCCTCCATCCAGCCACGTACGCGCTGGAAGCCAAGTTCGACCAGGTTGAGGTAATGCCGGTTGGATACCGGCCGCTGCCCGCTGTTGGCCAGCAGCAGATTCGCCGTTTCGAATCGTTCGACCTTGCGTCGGCCACGCCCGCAGTAGTAGCCGCGCAGCGCACAGGCCATCGCCACGTTGTCACGCGCGACCGCCGTGATGATGTCTTCGATCTGCTGCGCCAGCTGATCGGTTTCCAGAGGCTTGTAGCCCTGGGCCCGCCCCGGCATGTCACCACGATGCTCGATCAGCACCGCCAGCAGATTGCGCGACTGGAAGCCGAGGTATTCGCAGTCGCGATGCAGCGCATATTCGCCGCCCCAGTGCTCCAGGCGGCTGCGGACATACTCACCGAACGTATCAAGCTGCATGGGTGGCTTCTCCTTTGACGGGCGACGGGGCCGGATCGAACACATCCGGGCGCAGGGATTCGCGGCGCACGGCGCCCGCAGTGGCCAGCTCGATGCGCCGGCACAGGCGCGCGCCGGGCAGCTTGTGGCCGCGGGCGATCATGTAGAGGGTCCGCAGCGCGCAGCCGGTCTGGTGGGCCAGGCGGCGCATGACGGGACAGCTGGGGGTGCCGTAGCCCCCTTGGGAGATGGCGTAGTCGATGAGGTTCATGGGCCACACATTACTGTCACGGTAATGGATAGTCAATACCGTTTTGGTCATTTGCTGGATTGGTAATGCAGCGCACCATCTACAGATGGACGCCAGTACCGCTCGCACCCTCAACATGCGCCTCCGCGTGGCCGCCGCCGGCGGCCCGGCCGAGTGGGCCCGCCTGTACGGTGGCACCCGCTGGGCCCAGCCCCAGGTCAGCCAGTGGATTTCCGAGAGCAACCCGAAGAGCATCGGCCATCGGCTTGCGCGCGATCTTGAATCAGTGATGCAGCTTCCACATGGAACGCTGGATCGCGTCGATCAGGACGGAGACGTGTCGCTTCAGTCTCAATCTACGGGACTGGATTTCGAGAAAATGAGCGCTGCGGTCAAGGTGCTTTCGCACTACCTGGAGCTGGTCGGCGATCCACCGGAATGGATCTACGATCCCGTGCTGCTGGAGACCGCATTCATGGTCGTGGACGAGTTCGGTCAGCCCTCTGCACCGGACAATGTGCTCGACCTGACGAAGCTTCTGGCAAGACGGATCAGGGAGGCAAAGGATGACTCACACGCGACTCGAGGAGCTCGCACAGCGGTTGGCCGCTAGGACGCAGGAACTGCGCGGCGAGCGCACCCCGGCGCCGGCATTGCGGGTGGTGGCGGGAGACGCACATGTGGTCCGCGGGGAGAGGCGCATGGACGCGATCATGCGCGAGTGGCATTGCCGCATGATCCGCAACGTACGCCGACGCTGGGGCGAACCCATGCAGCATGTGATCGATCAGGCATGTTGCGGTGTGGTCAACATCGAGCAGCTCGCCGACGACGCACTGATCCAGTTGCACAAGGACATGGAGCGCGCGGAGGAGTGTATCCGCGAGGGCATTTCCTTCCACGACGCCGGGCTGTTGCGCGCGCATTACGGCTGACAGCGTCCCTGGCCGGCCGGAAACGGCCGGTTCTGATGAGATCAATTACCTGAAATTACCTTTATTGTTACCTTAAAGGTAATTTTTTTAAGGTGAGCGACGTGGAGGCAGCAGCGACGGAAGCGGGTGCGCGGAGCGCCGCCTCCCCACACCCGCTGCCAGCGGGCGCCGGGGAGTCGATAGCACCTGCAACACCGCATCGTTGCAGCGGCGCTTCCCCATTGCGGAAGTGCTTTGAAGGAAGCAACAAAAAAGGCGCCCCTTGGGCGCCTTCTTGATCGTCAATGCAATGGTGGGCCGTGAAGGATTCGAACCTTCGACCAAAAGATTAAAAGTCTTCTGCTCTACCGACTGAGCTAACGGCCCGATGCATCGCCCGGCCTTTCGGCGGGGTCCGCATTCTACCCTACTTTGCCGGGTCGCGCGAAGTACAGGGGTGTTGCGTGTCCCGGTCAGCGGCCGGCACTACCCAGTCGGGTCAGCCCGCTTAAACCTTCCGGGCCTTCCACGCATCCCATCCATGTTCACCACCCGGAGCCACGGATGCGCCTCACCTGCTGTCTGATCGCCATCCTGCTGCTGCCCTGCACAGCAGTGGCCTCGACGTCCCAGGTCGTCACTGGCGACATCGCCCGCTTCTGGGCCACCTATGACGCGGTGCGCGCCGAACCTGATGCCGAACGCCGCGTGGTGCTGGTCCAGCAACGCTACATCGATCCCGGCAGCCCCGGACTGCATGCACTGATGCAGGTCCGCAACTACACGGCCCGCGAATACGCCGAGGCCATGCAGTCATGGCCACGCTTCTGGACTTCGGTACGGCCGTTGACTGCGAACGCGCAGCAGGCCAGCGCCACGCTGGACCGGGACCTGGACGCGTTCCGCGCGCTCTACCCTGCACTGCGTCCGGCCACCATCACCTACGCGATGGGCGTGCTGCGTACCGGCGGCACCACGTTGGGCGACAAGGTGTTGATCGGGGCGGAGATGGCGCTGGGCGATGAGCGCGTGGACGTAAGCGAGCTGCCCGAGCCGATGCGCGGCCGCCTGCGGATCTTCTACGACAGCCTCCCCGGTGCGAACAACGCGCAGAACAACCTGCACGAGTACGTGCATACCCAGCAGCGCGAGACCACTGGCAGCCTGGCCCAGTACGCAGTACGCGAAGGCGTGGCCGAATACGTGGCAGAGCGCATCAGCGGTCGCCGTCCGGCACTGCCGCTGTACGCCTATGGGCCCGCGCACGAGGCACAAATCCGCACGCGCTTCCTTGCCGAGATGCACGGTGACAGCCTGGACAACTGGCTGTACAACAGCGCGCGCAATCCGTTCGGGGTGAGTGATTTGGGCTACTACGCCGGATACCGCATCGCGCAGGAGTACATGCGCCAACAGACCGACGAGGGGGCCGCCATCGCGCGGATGATCGAACTGGACTACGCCGATCCGGACGCGGTGCGCGGCTTCATCGAGGCATCGGGATGGTTGCAGGCCCGGTAGGTCAAGGAGTGCGAACCAACGGTTCGCACCCACCGAGAGGGGGGCGGGCGCACCCACCGAGAGGGGGCGGTTCGCACCTGCAGTGAAGCCGGCCAGCGGCCGGCTCTACCAGACGCGGTCAGGCGTACAGCGTGGGGTCGGGCACGCCGGCCTCGGCAAAGCCCTGCGCGCGCAGGCGGCAGGCATCGCAATGACCGCAGGCGGCGCCGTGAGCGTCGGCGTTGTAGCAGGACACGGTCAGGCCGAAGTCCACGCCCAGGCGCACGCCTTCGCTGACGATCTGGCCCTTGCTGAGGAACTGCAGCGGTGCGTGCACCTTGATGCCCGCACCTTCCACGCCCGACTTGGTGGCCAGGTTGGCCAGCGCCTGGAACGCCGCCACGAACTCGGGGCGGCAGTCCGGGTAGCCGGAGTAATCCACGGCGTTGACGCCGCAGAAGATGTCGTTGGCGCCAAGCACTTCGGCCCAGCCCAGGGCCAGCGACAGCATGATGGTGTTGCGCGCCGGCACATAGGTGACCGGAATGCCGGCACCGCCGGCCTCCGGCACGTCGATGTCGTCGGTCAGTGCCGAGCCGCCGATGCTGCGCAGGTCCACATCCACGGTCTTGTGCGCGACCACGCCCTGGGCCTTGGCCACGCGGGCGGCAGCGTCCAGTTCGGAGGTATGGCGCTGGCCATAGCGCACGCTCAGGGCATGCACGGCGAAGCCCCGTTCCTGGGCCATGGCGATGACGGCGGCTGAATCCATGCCGCCGGAGAGAAGCACGACTGCCTTCTTCATGGGAAAAACATCCGGTTGGGAGGGGAAAGCCAGCACGCTGTCCCGCGCCGGAGTTACATCAGGGAACGCTGCGCCGGCTCATCGGCCCGGCTCGTCGTTCCACAGGATTTTATGCAACTGCATCTGGAAGCGCACCGGCAGCCGGTCTTCGACAATCCAGTCGGCCAGCTGCCGCGCGGTGATCTCGCCCTTGCTGGGCGAGAAGAACACGGTGCAGCGCTGCACCAGGCCGTGCTCGGCGACCATCGCCTTGGCCCAGTCGTAGTCCTCGCGGTTGCAGATGACGAACTTGATCTGGTCGCGGGCGGTCAGCAGCGGCAGGTTTTCCAGGCGGTTGCGGGCGGCTTCGGCCGAACCCGGCGTCTTGATGTCGACGACGCGCGACACCCGCGGGTCCACCGCGCTGACGTCCAGCGCACCGGAAGTTTCCAGCGAGACGTCCATGCCGGCATCGCACAGCTTTTCCAACAGCACCAGGCAGCGCTTCTGCGCCAACGGCTCGCCACCGGTCACGCAGACGTGGCGCACGCCCTGGGCCAGCACCTCGGCCACGATGTCGTCGATATCCCACCAGGTGCCGCCGTGGAAGGCATAGGCGGTGTCGCAGTACTGGCAACGCAGCGGGCAGCCGGTCAGGCGCACGAACACGGTTGGCCAGCCGGCGGTATCGGCTTCGCCCTGCAGCGAGGTGAAGATCTCGGTGATCTTCAGGCGTGGCAGGGGCGACTGCACGATCTCACTGGGCGTGGCGGCGGCGCTGGACGGAGTAACGGCGGTCATGGCGGGTACTTCTTGGTGGGACACGTGGCGGGTGGGCTACCGTGGCCGGTAACGAACGCAGCCGAGCATGGCTCGGCTCTACGAAAACAACCGGGCAGACAGGGCCCGGCGCTGCCGGATCCGGGCGGGTTTGCCGAACCGGAAACGAAAGCAGCCGAGGGTGGGCTCGGCTCTACAGGGCACCTATTGTACGCCGGGTCAGCGGATCAGCGGATCTGCTTGCCGAGGCGGATGGACTGCAGACGGTCCTGCGCGGTGCGCGCGGCGTCCGAGCCGGGGTACTGCGCCACGACGGCCTCCAGCGTCTGCTGGGCCTGGTCGACCTTGCCCTCGCCATACTGCGAGAGACCGACCTTGAGCAGGCCGCCGGCGGCCTTGTCGTGGGTCGGATAGCGCGAGAGCAGTTCGCGGAACTGGGTCTCGGCCATCGGGAAGTTGCGGGTGGCGTAGTAGCTCTCGCCCAGCCAGTACAGCGCGTTCGGCGCGTAGACGCCGTTCGGGTACAGCTGCAGGAAGCTCAGGAACAACTGCGCCGAATCATCGTACTTGCCGGCCTTCAGCGAATCGAAGGCGACGTTGTAGGAGGTGCGCTCGTCGCCGGTGGCGGCAAGACTGCCGGCATCACCGTGGACGGAAGGCGGCCGCTCGGAAGTGGCCGCCGCTGCGGGTTTTGCCGGGGCCGGTGCGGCCTTCGGCGCGCTCGCCGGAACGGGCGGCAGGGCCGGGGCGGCATTGCCCCCTTCCAACCGGTTCAGGCGGCTGTCCAGATCCAGGTACTGGTCCTGGGCGGACTGCTTGAGCTGGGCGTTGTCGTGCTGCAACTGCTCGATCGAGGCCTGCAGGCTGGTGACCTGCTGCCGCAGCTGATTGATCTGGTTCAACAGGTCCTGGTTGGCGCTGTTGTTGTACATCTGCTGCTCGAGCGCGCCGACACGGTCGGCCAGGCTCTGTCGCTGTGCATGCGCCGGTGCGGCAGCCACGAGGGCTGCCGCAACGACCAGCATCAGTTTGATGCCAATGCGCATGGATTACTGCGCGGTGTAGACGATTTCGACGCGACGGTTCTGCGACCAGCAGGACTCGTTCGACTCGGTGCAGACCGGACGCTCTTCACCGTAGGACACGACGGTCAGCTGCGAAGCCGCGCCACCGTTGGCCTGCAGGGCCGAGTTGACGCCGTTGCCACGACGCTCACCCAGGGCCTGGTTGTACGCGCGCGAACCGCGTTCGTCGGTGTGGCCCTGCAGGGTGATGCGCGAGGACGGACGGTCACGCAGGTACTTGGCGTGGCAAGCCATGATGGCCTGGAATTCCGGCTTCACGTCTTCCTTGTCCAGGTCGAAGTAGACAACGCGCTGGCGCAGGCAAGCGTCGGTGTCCAGGTCGCCCGGGCCGTACAGGCCGGAGGTCGACGGACCGGTCGGGGTGGTGGTGGAGGTGCCGGTGTCGACCGGGGTTGCCGGCTCTTCCTTCACCTTCTTCGAGCAACCGGCCAGGACGGCCACAGACAGCAGGGAAACAAGCAGAACGCGGGTGGACTTGTTCATGGCGATACCTTTGTGGCTCCTAGGCCGATGAGGGGTTCAAGACAGCGAAAATATTAACACTCTTTTAGCGCTGGGTACGGTATGGGGACCATGCCGGTTCGCGCACATCTCCGTCAGCCAGAACCAACCGCTGGCGCACGCGCGCATCGGCGGAAACGGCGTACAGCACACCACGGCCACCCTCGCGGGCGGCGTACAACACCATGCTTGCGTTGGGCGCAAAGCTCGGAGATTCATCCAGCGAACCCGGGGACAGCGTGCTCCAGCGGGGCGAACCCAGCGAGCTGTCCATCATCGCGATCTTGTAGCTGTTGCCCGAGCCCTGCGCAACGGCGATCTTCTTGCCGTCGTAGGACACCGAGGGCTTGGCATTGTAGTTGCCCTGGAAGGTCACGCGCTCGGCACTGCCACCACCGGCGCCGACCTTGTAGACCTGCGGGCGGCCGCCGCGGTCGGAGGTGAAGTACACCGCACTGCCATCCGGCGCCCAGGTCGGTTCGGTGTCGATGGCGAAGTGGTTGGTCAGCTGGGTCAGCTGCTTGCTGCCCAGGTCCATCACGTAGATTTCCGGGTTGCCCGAACGCGACAGGGTCAGGGCCAGCTTGCGGCCATCCGGCGAGAACGCCGGGGCGCTGTTGATGCCGCGGAAGCTGGTGACCAGTTCGCGCGCACCGGTGCCGATGTTCTGGATGTAGATCGCCGAATTGCCACGCTCGAAGCTGACGTAGGCCAGCTTGCTGCCATCCGGGCTCCACGACGGCGACAGCAGCGGCTCGGCCGAACGCACGATGGTCTGCGGGTTGTAACCGTCGGAGTCGGCCACCATCAGCGCATAGCGCATGGCATCGCCCTTGCCGCTGGCGGTCACGTAGGCGATGCGGGTCCAGAAGGCGCCGCGCACGCCGGTGATCTTCTCGTAGATGGCGTCGGCCATCTGGTGGGCGACGTCGCGCATGGCGTTGCCACGGGCGGTCATCGCCAGGCCCAGCAGGCGCTCGCCCTTCGGCACGTCGAACAGTTCGTACTCGACGCGGTAGGCACCGGCACCGGCATCGAGCACGCGGCCGACCACGATGTAGTTCTGCTTCAGCGCGCGCCAGGTGGCGAACTGGATGTCACCGCCACGCACGGGCTTCTCGACGATCTGCGCTTCCGGCAGCGTGCGGAACTGGCCCGAACGCTCCAGGTCGGCGCGGACCACGCCGGCGACGTCGGTCTGCGGAGCGGCCGACGAACCCTGGTAGGGCATCGGTACGATGGTGATCGGCAGGGCGGAGGCATTGCCGCCGATGATGTCGATATCCAGCCCCTTCTGCTGCGCGACGGCAGCAAAGGGCAGCAACAGGGCCGCAAACACGGCAAGCCAGCGAGGCATCTTTTTCATGGAGCGCTCAATAGGGGGAAACCGGAACGAGGGATAACAAAGCGGGAGTGAACCGCTTCGCAATCATGAACCAAGGGTACGTGAATTCCGGGTCAGTTCCAGCCCGTCCTCTCACGCACCGTTAACGTCGTGGCTAACATCGCACCTGCCTGCCCCGATCACGCCGCCCAGCGGGGCGGTGTTCGACAGCAGCCTGCAGCCTGCCCGGCCGAAACCGAGCACGCCAGAGGCAAGCGCGACATCCGTGGGCAGGAGTGGCCCGAGGCCACCCCTGCCCTGCCCGCCTCAGCGATCCTGGGCGGTAAAGGTGAAGTTGAGCGTACGCGCGAACACCGACTCGAAGCCGCGGTACGGCAGTGGCTGCGCATTGAGCACCGCGGCCTCGATCGAACGCTTGCCGGCCTCGTCATAGGGGCAGTTCGGGCTGACCTTGGCCTGCATCACCGTGCCGCCCGGAATCTGGGTGATGGTGATCTGGCAACGCTGGCCCAGCGGCACCGTATCCGGGCGCACCCACTGCGACAGCACCTTGGCCTGGATCGCTGCGGCGTACTTGGCTGAAAGATCGTCGCTGTTGCCACCACCACCGGCCGCCGGCTGGGAAGCGCCGCTGGAGCCGGCAGCGGCACTGCCTGCGGCATTGCGCGCGGCGGCGACCTCGCGCAGCTTCCGCTCGGCCAGCTTGGCTTCCTTCTCGGCCTGCTCGCGGCGGGCACGGATCTCGGCGATCTTCTTCTGCTTCTCGGCCTCGGCCTTGTCAGCCGCGACGCGCTCCTGCTCGGCCTGCTTCTTCTTCTCGTCCGCTTCCTGCTGCTTGGCCAGGCGCAGCTTCTGCTCCGCTTCTTCCTGGCGCTTGCGTTCGGTCAGGTCGATCTGCTCCTGGCGGCGCTTGGCTTCCTGTTCCTGCTTGGCCTTCTCCTGCGAGATGGCCAGTGCGCTCACCGCTTCCTGGTCCTTGGTGTCCGGCTGCGCAACACGCTCCTGCGCCTGTTGCTGCTGGGGCGTGGGCGCGTCCTGCGGGCGCGGCTCGGGAATCGGCTGCGGCGGCGGAATGGTGTCTTCCGGCACCGGGATCGGCTCGGCGACCGGCGGCGGCAGGTCCTCCAGCTTCTCTGACTGGCGCAGCGCCTGGCGTGCGGCGGACGCCTCGGAGGCGGACAGCGCCAGGCTGGCCTCGACCGAGGGGTCGCCAGCGGCGGCATCGGTGTTGCGCTGGGGCGACCACAGCCAGGCCACGATGAAGACCAGCGCGACCAGCAGGTGCACCAGCAAAGCCAGCGCCAGGGGCAGACCCCAGCCGGGTTCGCGCTGATGCGGGGGTGGCAGGGCGTCAGCGTGCATCGGTGGCCAGGCCTACCTTGTCTACCTTGGCGCGCTTGATCACGTCCATCGCGGCAATGACCTTCTCATAGGCCACGGCGCGGTCGGCGGCGACGATCACGCGCACGCCCTTGTCCTGGGCGGCGATGCCGGCCAGGCGGCCTTCCAGTTCCTCGGCCGACACGGCGGCCGGCTCCTTGGCGTCGGGCAGCTTCAGGCTGAGCTGGCCGTCCTGGCGCACCGAGACGATCACCGGGTCCTGCTTGCTCTCCAGCGCCTTGGCGTTGGACTGCGGCAGGTCGACGTCGAAGCTCAGGGTGAGCAGCGGTGCGGTGACCATGAAGATGATCAGCAGCACCAGCATGACGTCGATGTAGGGAACGACGTTGATTTCCGATTTCAGCTTGCGGCGCTTGCGGCGACCGATGGCAGCGGACATGGCTTGGACTCCCGGGTCAGGCGCTTACTCGTCGCCAGCGCTCTGGCGCTGCAGGATGGAGCTGAACTCTTCGGCGAAGGTCTCGAACCGCACCGACATGCGCTCCACGCGGGTGGTGAAGCGGTTGTAGGCCCACACCGCCGGGATCGCCACGAACAGGCCGATGGCGGTGGCGAACAGTGCCTCGGAGATGCCCGGCGCGACGGCGGCGATACCGGCCTGGGCACCGCTGCTGATCATGTCGTGCATGGTCACCATGATGCCGAACACGGTACCGACCAGGCCCACGTACGGGGCAGTCGAGCCGATGTTGGCCAGCAGCTCCAGGTTGCGCTCGAGCTGGTCCACTTCACGGGTGTAGGTGGTGCGCATGGCGCGCTGCGCGCCTTCAAGCTGCGCACGGCCATCCAGCCGGCGCTTGTCGCGCAGGCGGGTGTACTCGCGGAAACCGGCTTCGAAGATGGCTTCCAGGCCGGTCACGCTGCGGCTGCGGTCGGTGGCTGCGCTGTACAGCTTGCCCAGGTCGGCGCCGGACCAGAAACGGTTCTCGAACTCGTCGGCTTCGCGGGTGGCCTGCTTGAACACGCGGGCCTTGCGGAAAATGATCACCCAGCTGACGAACGAGCCGACCAGCAGCAGCAGCACGATGATCTTCACCGGCAGGCTGGCCTTGGCCATCAGTTCGAGGTAGTTGATGCCGCCGCCGGTGGTGGCCTGGGCAAGGGTCTGTGTCGCGGCGTTGCTGACGTCGGCCGGCAGTGCCTCGGTGACCGTGGCCTGCAGGGCCAGGAGCGTTGCGATCATCCGTTGTTCCTCAATGTTCGGATTCGGGGTGGAGGTGGGGTTGCAGCACGGCAAGGACGGCATCGTCCATGCCACGCGGGCGGAAACTGGCCGCTTCCAGTGCGGCGATGCGGACCTGCGCGGACAGCAGCAGCTCGCCGTCGCGCAGGATCTGCTGGTCGAAGACCATGCTGGCCTTCTTCAGCTGGACCAGGCGGGCAGTCACCTGCAGGGTGTCATCCAGCCGTGCCGGCCTGATGAAATCCATCTGCATCGAGCGCACCGCGAAGACCATCCCGTGCTCGGCGCGCATGCGCTCCTGGCCGTAGCCGAGCGCACGCATCCATTCGGTCCGGGCCCGTTCCATGAAGGCCACGTAGCGGGCGTGGTAGACCACGCCACCTGCGTCGGTATCTTCCCAGTAAATGCGTGTCGGCCAACTGAATCGGGGCTCAACCGACATCGGGAACCTCCGCGAACAGGTCCTGCGGCGGGTTCTTCGGCTTCAGGCCCATGTGCCGGTAAGCCTTGTGGGTGGCCATGCGGCCGCGCGCGGTACGCACCAGGAAGCCCTGCTGGATCAGGTACGGCTCGACCACGTCTTCCAGCGTGCCGCGCTCTTCGGACAGCGCCGCGGCCAGCGATTCGATGCCGACCGGGCCGCCGTCGAAGTAGTCGACCAGGGTCTTGAGCAGGCGCCGGTCGAGCTCGTCGAAGCCCTCCGGATCGACCTTGAGCATCTTCATCGCGGCCTGTGCCACGGCCTCGTCGATGTGGCCGCCGGCCTTCACCTGCGCGTAGTCGCGCACGCGGCGCAGCAGCCGGTTGGCGATGCGCGGGGTGCCACGCGCGCGCCGCGCGATCTCGCCGGCGCCGTCGGCGGTGCAGTCGATGCCGAGGATGGTGGCCGAGCGGCGCACGATCCGGGTCAGCTCCTCGACGCTGTAGAACTCCAGGCGCTGGACGATGCCGAAGCGGTCGCGCAGCGGCGCGGTCAGCAGGCCGGCGCGGGTGGTGGCACCAATCAGGGTGAATGGCGGCAGGTCGATCTTGATCGAACGGGCGGCGGGGCCCTCGCCGATCATGATGTCGATCTGGAAGTCCTCCATCGCCGGGTACAGCACTTCCTCGACCACCGGCGACAGGCGGTGGATCTCGTCCACGAACAGCACGTCGTGCGGCTGCAGGTTGGTCAGCAGTGCAGCGAGGTCGCCGGCCTTCTCGATCACCGGGCCGGAGGTCACGCGCAGGGCCACGCCCAGTTCGTTGGCGATGACGTGGCTGAGCGTGGTCTTGCCCAGGCCGGGCGGCCCGAAGATCAGCACATGGTCGAGCGCGTCGCCACGGGCCTTGGCCGCTTCGATGTAGATCTCCAGCTGCTCGCGCACCGGGGCCTGGCCGAGGTAGTCGGCCAAGCGCCTGGGGCGGATGCTGGCGTCGGCGGCGTCATCCTCGCGGGTGGCGCCGGCGCCGATGATGCGGTCGTCGGTCATGTGCTGATTATGCGGCAAAAGCGTATGGGGTCGGATCCGTTTTCCAGAGGAAAACGGCTCTGACCCCGAACCGGAACACCGGGAACATGGGGTCAGAGCCCTTTTCCTGCGGAAAAGGGATCCGACCCCGCGCGCGTCAGATCTCGACCTGGGCCCCGAGTTCGACCAGGCGGTTGCCCGGAATCCGGAAGAAGCCGGTGGCCGGGGCGGCGTTGCGATGCATCAGCGCGAACAGCTTGTCACGCCAGATCGGCATGCCGCGGTTGGCGGTGGCGACGATGGTCTCGCGGCTGGCGAAGAAGGTGGTGTCCATCGGATCGAAATAGATGCCACCGTGGTCGCACGAGCGCATCAGCGCCAGCGGCACGTCCGGGGTCTCCATGAAGCCGAAGCGCACGTAGACGCGGTAGAACTCGTCACCCACCGATTCGATCTTCAGCCGCTGCCCTTCCATCGCATACGGGATCGGCAGGGTTTCCACGTGCAGGAACACGTTGCGCTCGTGCAGCACCTTGTTGTGCTTGAGGTTGTGCATCAGCGCATGCGGCGCCACGGTCGGGTCGGCGGTGAGGAACACCGCGGTGCCCGGCACGCGCACCGGCGGGGCCAGCATCAGGCCCGGCAGGAAGGTATCCAGGCGGATGCCGTCCTTGCGGATCTCGTCGCGCAGCAGCTCGCGGCCACGGCGCCAGGTGCGCATCATGGTGAACAGGAAGATGCCCAGCACCACCGGGAACCAGGCGCCCTGCAGCAGCTTGGCGCCGTTGGCGATGACGAAGCCGAGGTCGATGATGAAGAACACCACGCACAGCGGCAGCAGCCAGCCACGCGACTTCGGCCACAACGTCCGCGCCACCACGGCCAGCAGCAGGGTGTCGATCAGCATCGTGGCCGACACCGAAATGCCGTACGCCACGGCCAGGTTGGACGAACTGCGGAACGCCAGCACCAGCCCGAACACCATCACCGCAATGCCCCAGTTGATGCCCGGGATGTAGATCTGGCCGATGGTGTCGTGCGAGGTGTGCTTGATGCGCATGCGCGGGATGTAGCCCAGCTGCATGGCCTGGCGCGAGACCGAGAACGCGCCGGTGATGACCGACTGCGAGGCGATCACCGCCGCCATGGTGGCCAGGATGATCATCGGGTACAGCGCCCACGACGGCACTGCCTCGAAGAACGGGTTCTTCAGGGCCTCGGGGTGGTTGAGCACCAGTGCGCCCTGCCCCAGGTAGTTCAGCACCAGGCACGGCAGCACGAAGAAGTACCAGGCGTGGCGGATCGGGCGCAGCCCGAAGTGGCCCATGTCCGCATACAGCGCTTCGCCGCCGGTCACCGCCAGCACCACTGCACCGAGAATGAAGATGCCGTGCCAGCCGTGCTCCATGAAGAAGCGGATGCCCCACCAGGGGTTGAAGGCCTTCAGCACCTCGGGCGCATCGACGATGTTGTAGATGCCGATTGCCGCCAGCGACACGAACCAGATTGCCATGATCGGGCCGAACGCCTTGCCGATCTTCTCGGTACCGAAGCGTTGCGCGGCGAACACCGCCAGCAGCACCACCAGGGTGACCGGCACGATGAAGACATGAAGTCCGGGCGCGGCCACCTCCAGGCCTTCGACCGCACTGAGCACGGACATGGCCGGGGTGATCACGCCGTCGCCGAAGAACAGCGAGGCGCCGAAGATGCCGAGGATGCCCACCACATAAGCCGAGCGCGAGCCGTTGCGCAGCGTGCGTTGGGTCAGCGCCATCAGCGCCATGATGCCGCCTTCGCCATCGTTGTCGGCGCGCATGATGATGGTGACGTACTTCAGGGTCACCACCAGGTTCAGCGCCCAGAACGCCAGCGACAGCACGCCCAGCACGGTGTCGTGGTCGCTGTTGAGCCCGTAGTGTGGCGAGAACGCCTCCTTCAGGGTGTACAGCGGGCTGGTACCGATATCGCCGAACACCACGCCGATCGCACCGATGACCAGCGCCAGTCCTCCAGCGGAGGGGGCGTGGCCATGGCCGCCGGGGGCGGCTGCGTGCGGGGTTTGACTGCTGGACATGGGACTCCTGGCGAAGCTCAGGCGGTAGGTTGGGGGAAAGGGACGCGGTTCAGCGCAGCGCGGACTGCAGCGCCTTGCGGATCACGGTGGCCACTTCGTCGCCTTCATTGAAGGCATCGCGGGCCATGCGGGCCGCTTCGGCCGGCTTGTAGCCCAGCTGCTGCAGGGCCACGGTGGCATCGGACAGCGGATCGGCCGGGGCCGGACCACTGCCGGTGGGCAGCGCGCCGCCGGCACCGAACTGGGCCGCGCGGTCACGCAGTTCCAGCACCATGCGTTCGGCGGTCTTCTTGCCGATACCCGGGATGCGGGTCAGCGCGGTGATATCGCCGGCCTGGACCATGCGCGCGAATTCTTCGACGCTGACACCGGACAGCACGGCCAGCGCGATCTTCGCGCCGATGCCGCTGACCTTCTGCACGTCGCGGAACAGGCGCCGCTCGCCCTCGCGCAGGAAGCCGTACAGCGAGACGCTGTCTTCCTTCTGCGAGTAATGGGTGTACAGGGTGACCTCGCGGCCGAGCTCGGGCAGGTCGTAGAAGGTGCTCATCGGCGCCTCCAGTTCGTAGCCCACTCCGTTCACGTCCACCACCAGCCACGGCGGCGCCTTGTAGGCGACGATGCCGCGCAGTCGACCGATCATTGCGTGCAGCTCCTCATTTGCGGCCCCACGCCTGGCGGGCACTGAGCCCCAGGCGGTTGGCCGTCGCCCTTACGTGGGCATGGGTGATCGCCACCGCCAACGCGTCGGCCGCGTCGGCCTGCAGCTTGGTTTTCAGGTTGAGCATGAGCCCGACCATGTGTTGAACCTGTTGCTTTTCGGCACCACCGCGCCCGACCACCGCGAGCTTGATCTCGCTGGCGGCGTATTCGTGCACCGGCAGGTCGCGCAGCACCACGGCCGAGATCGCCGCGCCGCGGGCCTGGCCCAGCTTCAGCGCCGAATCGGGATTGCGCGCCATGAACACCTTCTCGATGGCCACTTCATTGGGCTGGTACTCGCGGCACAGATCGGCCAGGCCCAGCACCAGCAGTTTCATGCGCTGCGGGAAGTCGTCGGCGCCCAGCAGCACCAGCGGCTGGTGGTGCACGTAACTGACGCGGCCGGCGGCGTCGACATCGATGATGCCGACCCCGGTCCGCTGCGAACCGGGGTCGATGCCGAGGATGCGGGTCATGCCGCGCTCCTGGCGGGGCGGAACGGGGGGCGCTGGCAGGCGTATGGGCTCATGACTGTCCGCGGTGACCGTTCAACGGCCCGCGCCCAGGCCGTCGAGGACGGCTCAGGCGTAGGCGTCGGCGCCGAGTTCGGCGTTGGAATACACGTCCTGCACGTCGTCCAGGTCTTCGAGCATGTCCAGCAGCTTCTTGACCTGCAGGGCGACCTCGCCTTCGACCTTGATGTCGTTGTCGGCGCGGAAGGTGATCTCGGCGTGGTCGGCGACATGCCCGGCGGCGACCATTGCGTCCTTGACTGCGTTGAACGCGTCAGGGCTGGTGACCACGTCGATCGAGCCGTCATCGGGGTAGACCACGATGTCGTCGGCGCCGGCCTCGATGGCTGCTTCGGTGATGGCTTCCTCGTCGGCACCCGGGGCGAAGCTGAGCACGCCCAGGCGCTTGAACATGAAGGCCACCGAGCCTTCGGTGCCCATGTTGCCGCCGCACTTGCTGAACGCATGGCGGACGTCGGCCACGGTGCGCACGCGGTTGTCGGTCAGGCAGTCGACGATCACGGCCACGCCACCCGGGGCATAGCCCTCGTAGCGGATTTCCTCGTAATCGACGCCTTCCAGTTCACCGGTGGCCTTCTTGATGGCGCGCTCGATCACGTCCTTGGACATGTTCACGGCCAGGCCGTTGTCCACCGCCACGCGCAGGCGCGGGTTGTTGTTGGGGTCGCCTCCACCGCCGCGCGCGGCAACGCCGATCTCGCGGATGATCTTGGTGAAAATCTTGCCGCGCTTCGCGTCGGACGCGTTCTTGCGGGCTTCGATGGAGGGGCCTCTACCCATGGGTGCTACCGTCTGGCTGCTTCAGGATCAAGGCGCGGATTCTACCTGATCGGGCGCTGCAACCGTGTCTAGGCCCGTATTGTTGTAGCGCCGGGCCAATGCTCGGCTCAATGGGCCCGACGGAATGCAGCCGAGCATGGGCTCGGCGCTACAAGGCGGCCCCGCCTCCCTGCCCCTATGCCGCCGCCGCGTCGCGGCTGTGGTCGAAGTGGCCGTGGCGCAGGAAATGCGCGGTCTGCCGCGCGGCGTCGGGCGACACCACCAGGCCGCTGTGGCTGGTACGCACCACGCAATGGTCGGCCAGGCCCGGCAGGCGGGTCTCGGCCAGTGCCACGGTGCCGTCGGACGCATCGTCGATCGCGCCCAGCAGGCTGCCCAGCCCGTGCGGCACCGAACCGGCGATCAGGCCAACCTCGGCCTTGCCCTGCCAGTCCGGCAGGCCGTCCAGCAGCAGCTCGCTGCTGCGCCCCAGCGCCAGGCCCCAGCCATGATCGGACAACGAGCGCGCGGTACCACTGCCGCGCAGCGGCGAGCCCAGGCAGACCACGCGCTGCACTGGCAGCTGCGGATCGCGGCGCAGCGCCTCCAGTGCCAGCAGTCCGCCCAGGCTGTGACCGACCAGCGACAACGGCCCGGCGTCGGCCAGACGTTCCAGCAACTGCGGCACTGCCACATCGGGGCCACCGAACACCGAGGGATAGCCGAACGCGTGTACCTGGAAACCACGCGCGCGCAGGCGCCAGGCCAGTGGCCCGACCCAGGCACGGGCATTCCAGATGCCATGCAGCAGCAATACGGGGGGAGTCATGCAAACAGCCTGGCGGTCAGCGGGGCAGGAACGTGAGGTGATTGAACACGCGCGCGCGGCAAGCGGCGGTGAACGTCAGGCCGCGCGCGGCGCGCGGCGCAGGATGAATTCGAGGTCCTGGGTGTCGCCGACAGGGAACAGGTACTCGCCGGCCTTCTCGAAGCCGTAGCGGGCGTAGAAGCGCTGCGCGCCGAAGTTCTCCGACCACACGCCCAGCCACAACGTGCGCGGGCCTTCGTGTTCCAGCCAGGCCAGCGCGGTTTCCAGCAGGCGGCTGCCCCAGCCGCAGCTCTGCTGCGTCTTGACCAGGTACAGGCGCTTGAGTTCGCCGTCACCAGGTTTCACATCCGGATGCGGCAGGCCACAGGGGCCGGCGGCGGCATGGCCGACCGCCTCCCCATCCAGTTCCAGCAGCCACACCGCGTAATCGGGGTGGGACAGGATCACGCGCTGGCGCTCGACCGTGTAGGCCTCCTCGAGGAAGGCCTGCAGGTCCTGCGGCGGGTACAGATGGCCGAAGGTTTCAGTGAACGTGCGTGCGGCCAGCGCCGACAGGGTCGGCGCGTCGTCCACAGTGGCGCGGCGGATCGAATACATGCAGGAAGTTGACGTCAGGGCGAAGCGCGGGTCAAGCCTTTCCAGGCGATTCCGCTTCTTCTTCCTCGTCCTCTTCCTCGTATTCCTCTTCGTCCTCGTCCTCTTCTTCCTCGCCTTCCTCGTCCTCGTCGTACTCTTCTTCCTCTTCGTCGTCCTCGTAGTCCTCGACGCCGAAGTCTTCACCGTCCCAACGGCCTTCGCCGTCGGCGACGAAGGTCAGGGCCATCGCGGCCGGATTGGTGCCGACGCGGACCAGCCACCCCCCGAACACGCGTGCACGCTCGGTGACCAGGGTGGCCTCGGAGCCTTCATTGCCCAGCTTTTCCCACTCCAGCGAAAACGCAAACTCGGTCATTGCCTGGATCTCCTGATCAGTTGGTCTTGGGGCGAACCTGGATGTGCACTTCGGCCAGCTGCGCGTCGACGATCGGCGACGGCGCGTCGGTCATCAGATCCTGTGCACCGGTGGTCTTCGGGAACGGGATGACGTCGCGGATCGACTCGGTTCCGGCCATCAGCGCGGCGATGCGGTCGATGCCGAACGCGATGCCACCGTGCGGCGGCGCGCCGTAGTTCAGCGCGTCGAGCAGGAAGCCGAACTTGGCGCGGGCCTCTTCGGCGCCGATGCCCAGCAGCTCGAACACCGCGCTCTGCATGTCCGGACGGTGGATACGGATCGAACCGCCGCCGATTTCATTGCCGTTGAGCACCATGTCGTAACCGCGCGAGACGGCGGTACGGGCATTGGCGCGCAGGTCGGCGATGTCGTCCACGGCCGGCGCGGTGAAGGGGTGATGCAGGGCGACGTAGCGCTGTTCTTCCTCGTCCCACTCGAACATCGGGAAGTCGGTGACCCACAGCGGTGCCCAGCCGTCGGCGACCAGGCCAAAGTCCTTGCCGGCCTTCAGGCGCAGCGCGCCCATGAAGTCGGAGACCTTGTTGTAGCCACCGGCACCGAAGAACACGATATCGCCGTTGCCGGCACCGACATGGGCCACCAGCGCCGCGAAGCGCTCTTCGCTGAAGAACTTCTGGATCGGCGAGCTGACTTCGCCGTTGTCGGCGATCTTGATGTAGGCCAGGCCCTTGGCGCCGTACTTGGCGGCATGCGCGGCGTACTCGTCGATCTGCTTGCGGCTCAGCGCCGCGCCGCCCGGGATGCGCAGCGCGGCGACGCGGCCTTCGGCATCGTTGGCCGGGCCGGTGAACACGGGGAACTCGCTGTCCTTGACCAGTTCAGCCACGTCGACCAGTTCCAGCGCGATGCGCAGATCCGGCTTGTCCGAACCATAGCGACGCATCGCCTCGGCCCAGGTCATGCGCGGGAAGCTGGCATCCAGCTCGACATCGACCACTTCCTTGAAGATGGCGCGGATCATGTCCTCGACGAAGTCCTGCACATCGCGTTCGCGGACGAAGGCGAACTCCATGTCCAGCTGGGTGAATTCCAGCTGGCGGTCGGCACGCAGGGCCTCGTCGCGGAAGCAGCGCGCGATCTGGTAGTAGCGGTCGAACCCGGCCACCATCAGGATCTGCTTGAACAGCTGCGGGCTCTGCGGCAGGGCGTAGAACTCGCCCGGATGCATGCGCGCCGGCACCAGGAAGTCGCGCGCGCCTTCCGGAGTGGCCTTGGTCAGGATCGGGGTCTCGATGTCCTGGAAGCCCTTTTCGTCCAGGTGGCGGCGCAGCGCCTGCACCAGCTTGATGCGGGTGCGCTGCATGCGCTGCATTTCGGGGCGGCGCAGGTCCAGGTAGCGGTACTTCAGGCGGGTTTCCTCGCCCGGGTTCTCGTGGGCGTGGAACGGCAGCGGGGCGGCCTTGTTCAGCACGGTGATGGCGGTGGCGATCACTTCCACCTTGCCGGTGCGCATCTTGTCGTTCACCGCGTGGCGGGCGCGCACGACGCCCTCCACCTGCAGCACGTCCTCATAGCCCAGCGACGCGGCCACGGCGAACACGTCGGCGTTGTCGACCTCCACGGTCACCTGCACGATGCCTTCATGATCGCGGAGATCGATGAAGCAGACGCCGCCCTGGTTACGGGCCACGTCGGTCCAGCCGGCGAGGGTGACAGTCTGGCCAATCAGGGTCTCGTCGACCAGGCCGCAGAAGTGGGTACGCATGGGGGGAAGCTCCGCTGGAGAACGCCGGCACCGGATGGGGGCCGGAAAGCCTCGTATTCTGCGGCCGAGGCCCCGGCCGGGGCAAATCCGGGCAGTCACGCCGGCTTGATCGCCCCGGTCCCTATAGTCGGGCACCTGCCACCGTATGGGATGCCGCCATGAAATCGTTGTCCCTGGCCAGCCTGGCCGTGACCCTGAGCACTCTGGCCGTGCTCGCCCTGCCCTCTGCTCCGGCCGCTGCGCAGGACGGGGTGATCCGCTGCGAAAGCCAGAACAACCGTGAACGTGTCTGCAGCACCGGCTGGCGCAATGCGCAGCTGGTCCGCCAGCTGTCCGGCAGCGCCTGCGACGAGGGCCGCACCTGGGGCAGCCGCAATGGCAGCATCTGGGTCAGCAATGGCTGCCGCGCCGAGTTTGTTGAAGCCCGCGGCGGCTGGGGCGGTGGCAATGGCGGTGGCTGGGGCGGCAACAACGGCCGTCCCGGCGAAACCATCCGCTGCGAGAGCCAGAGCAACCGTGAGCGCAGCTGCCCGGTCGGCTGGCGCAACGCCCGCCTGGTCCGCCAGCTGTCCGGCAGCCCCTGCGATGAAGGCCGCACCTGGGGCGTGCGCAACGGCGCGGTCTGGGTCAGCAACGGCTGCCGCGCCGAGTTCGCCGAGGCCCGCGGCTGGGGCGGCGGCGGTGGCTGGGGCGGCGGCAACAGCAATTATTCGATCACCTGCAGCAGCAACAACAACCGCACGCAGAACTGCGACTGGGATGAGCGCCAGGGCCGGCCGGTGCTGCAGCAGCAGCTGTCCGGCAGTGCCTGCCAGGAAGGCCGCAGCTGGGGCTATGCACGCGGCCAGGTGTGGGTGAGCAACGGCTGCCGCGCACGCTTCAGCGCGCGCTGAGCCCCGGGGTCGGATCCCTGGCCGACGGCCAGGGCTCTGACCCGTGGGTTCATGCAGTGACCGGGTCGGACCCTCCGCAGGAGGGATCCGACCCGAAGATCAGGGTGCCGGCGCCTTCTCGTCGCCCCACGGTGCGGGCGGCAGCTCGACCGGCTTGCTCAGGTCGAACTTCACGCGGAAACGGCGGCCTTCCGGGCGCGTCAGTTCGTAGACGAACGTCTGGTCGGGGTCGATCTCCATCGCCCAGGTGTTGTGCGTGGAGGCCAGCATGTCGGCACGACGGAACATCGCCACCGAATCGGAGTCGGCTGGGAACCGCTGGCGCTCGGCGGTGCCCGGTGGCGTGCTGTCGCCGCCATAGAGGGTGATCGCGTCGGGGCTACCGTCTTCGTGGCGATGATCGTGTTTCAGGCGCAGGCCGTTTTCGGTGCGGGTCAGCACCCAGGTGCGCGAATGGTCATCCCCCACATGGAAGGGAATCCGCAGTTCATGGGCGGGGTCGGCACAGCCGCGCACATGCATGACCAGGCGCTGGCCGGCGAACGGGTCCTTGCCGGTCGGTGCCGGCGTGTCCTCCACCACCCGGCCCTCATAGGCCTGGCCGCAATGCGCGGCGATGGCAGCCATGAAGGCATCGGCCGGTGCGGTCGCCAGATCATGCGCGACCGTATCGGAACGCTGCGAGCAGGCAGCGAGGCTGAGCAGGAGGGCGGAAGCGGTGACAACGGCAGGCAGTTTCATGCCCCAACCCTAACGGCCATGGCCGACGGGCGCAAACCGCGCGCGGCAACCGGTCAGCGTTCGGCGATGTGAGGTTCCGGCCGCGTCTCGGTGGCCGCTACCGGCGCGGACTCGCCCTCGCCCGCCGGCTCCTGCTCCACCGGATCGACGTCGAAGGGTGTGCGGAACACCAGCGACGGCAACAGTGTGGTCAGTGCGGCGTACAGCAGCAGCGCGCCGAACAGCACCGCCGGAATCTGGAAACGCTCGCGCATGATCGCCGCCAGCACCAGGGTGAAGATCAGGGTCGGGGCCAGCGCCAGCGAGACGCGCAGGCTGCTGCGGAAGCTCTCGCCGAACATCACCCGGCGCTGCAGCCAGACCACGCCGATGCGCAGCGGCAGCACCACCAGGGTGATCACGATGCCCAGCCCCAGCGCCTCGAAACTGAGGGCTTCGCTGGGCACCTTGGTGCCGGCATTGAAGAAATAGAATGGCACGAAGAACGAGGCGAACAGGCGCAGCGCGTGCAGGTTCTCGTGCGAGGCCAGCAGCGGCATGCGCTGGTGCAGCAGGCGCGCGACCAGGCCGGCGATGAACGCGCCCACGAGGTAATACACGCCCAGCAGATAGGTGATGTACGCCGCCACCATGCCGACCATCACCAGCAGCGAGAACTCCGAGCCCGGCGCGTGCGGCGCCACCCAGCGGCCCAGCGCGATGAACAGCAGCGGCAGGCCGATCATCATCGCCAGCAGGGCCAGGCTGGACAGCGCCATGTGGCCCGGGTCGCCGGCCTGCAGCACGATGAACAACGCCGCCAGCGCCAGCAGTTCGCCGGCGATGGCCTTGCTGGTGACCCAGAACCGCTCGTCCTCGCTCAGGCCCAGCCGCGACAGCGAATCCATGATGAAGCCGGTGGAGGGCGTCAGCAGCGCCAGCGCCAGCAGCCCAGCGGCCTGCCATGGCAGCCCCGCATAGCGCCAGGCCAGCCAGCCCACGCCGAACAGCGTGCCGGTACGGATCACCAGGTGCGCCAGCAGCGGCCACATGCCACGCCGCAGCGCCTGCAGATCCACTTCCAGGCCCGCGAACAGGAACAGCGAGGAAATGCCCAGCGTGGCCAGCAGGCCGATCACCGCGTCGTGTGCCTGGTCGCCCAGCCAGAGCATGCCGATGATGCCGAACAGCAGGCAGGTCAACGGTGCCGGCAGGCTGAAGCGCTGCAGTGCGCGCGGGATCACCAGCAGCGCGAAGATCAGCAGCAGGTAGATCAACTCATGGCTCATCGGGGTCTTCCGTGGGGTTCGAACGCGCGCAGGATGCGCGTGCCCGACCGATCCGGCAAGCCATTTCCCAATGACCCCGGTTACCTCATCCGATCATCGCATCGGCCAGCGCCCCCACCCGTGCAAGCACTGCTGCGCGCTGGTCGTCATCGACCGATGCGCCCTGCAGATAGGCGGTGACCACCCACGCGGTGCCGCCCGCATGCGGCCACAGCACGGCGATGTCGTTGCGCGTGTCATCACCGTTGCTGCCGGTCTTGTCCCCCACCCGCCAGCGCTTGCCCAGCCCGGCGCGCAGGCAGGCATCGCCGGTTTGGTTGTCGATGAGCCAATCGGCGAACTGCCGGCGCGATGCAGGCTGCAGGCCATTGCCCACCGCGAAGCGGGCCAGGCTGGTGGCCATCGCGGCCGGGCTGGTGGTATCGCGCGGGTCTCCCTTCGCGAACAGATTCACGTCCGGCTCGTTGCGGTCATTGCGGGTAATGCTGTCGCCCTGCCCGCGCAGGAATGCCGTCAGCGCCGACGGCCCGCCCACCACCTCCAGCAGCAGGTTGGCCGCCGTGTTGTCGCTGGTGGTCAGCGTGCCCCGGCACAGGTCGCGCACGGTCAGATCCTTGCCCACGTGGCGGCGCACCACCGGAGCGTAGGACAGCAGATCCTTCCCGGCGATGGGCACACGGGTGTCGAGCGAAACGCGGCCTGCATCGGCAAGGCTCAGCACATGGGCGACCAGCATCGACTTGAACGTGCTGCACATCGGGAAGCGCTCATCCTGCCGATGCCCGCCGATGCGACGGCCGTTGCCGGTGTTCAGCACGGTGACACCCAGGCGGCCACCGCTGGCTTTCTCCAGCGCGGCGAAATCGGCGGCGCCGGCAATGGCGGCGTTCGCGGCGGGTATGCCAGACGAGGCGGAAACCGGTTGCGCCAGCGCCGGGGCAAGCAGCGAGGACGCAACGGCAGCACCACTGAACTGCAGGAATCGGCGACGGGCGAGCATAGGGGTTCTCCTGGTGACCGCTCGATTATTGGCGCCTCCCCTGCAGCCGACCAGCGCGAAAAATCAAGGCAAGCCATAAGTGGAATTCATGCCTGTCGCGATCAACTCATTGAGATTTACGAAATTCCTCATTGAACGAGTACGATCAGCCATCATCCTGGCTCACGGCTTTTCGATGTTGCACCCTACCCTGCCGCTGAACGCGCTGCGCGCTTTTGAAGCCGCCGCCCGCCACCAGAACTTCACCCGTGCCGCGCTCGAGCTGTGTGTCAGCCAGGCCGCGCTGAGCCATCAGATCCGTGGGCTGGAGGACCGGCTTGGCATCCGCCTGTTCCATCGCCTGCCACGCGGCGTGGCGCTCACCGATGAAGGGGCAGCGCTGTACCCGGTGCTCAACGAAGCGTTCGAGCGCATTTCCGCCAGCATCGCGCGCTATACCGGTGGCCCGGCACGCGAGGTGCTGACGCTGGGCGTGGTCGGTACCTTCGCCACCGGCTGGCTGCTGCCACGGCTGGCGGCGTTCGAAGCCGCGCACCCGGACATCGAGCTGCGCCTGCAGACCCACAACAACCGTATCGACCTGGCCGGCGAAGGGCTGGACCTGGCGATCCGCTTCGGCGATGGCGACTGGCAGGGCCAGGCCTGCACGGCAATCCTCGATGCGCCCTTCGCACCGCTGTGCGCCCCCGCATTGGCGCGGCGGCTGAAGCAACCGCGCGACCTCGCCACACTGCCGTTGTTGCGTTCCTACCGCAGCGACGAATGGCCGCGCTGGTTGCAGGCGGCCGGGGTGAGCGGCGTGGAAGCCCGCGGGCCGGTGTTCGATTCCTCACTGACGGTGGCGATGGCCGCCGCCGGGGGCGCCGGCGTGGCCTTGCTGCCCTTGTGCATGTTCGAGCAGGAACTGGCCGAAGGCCGCCTGCTGCAGCCCTTCGGCACCACCTTGGAGCTGGGCCGCTACTGGCTGACGCGGCTGCGCTCGCGCGCCGAGCGCGAACCAGCCAAGCGCTTCCGCGAATGGCTGCAGGCGCAGGGCACGTAACAAAAAAGGGGACGGAGGGGATTAAGTCGTTTGTGGCACAAACGACTTAATCCCCTCCGTCCCCTTTTTTTTTGCGTGATCAGGACTCCAGCAGCTCCATCCACGCCGCTTCGGCTTTCTCCAGCTGCGCGGCGGTGGTTTCGCGGTCACGTCCGATCACCGCCATGCGGGTGGCATCGGCATAGTTGGCCGGGTCGGCCAGCTGGCGGTCGAGCTCGGCCAGCGCGCCCTCCAGTTCGGCCACCTTGGCCTCGGCAGCCGCCAGCTTGTGTGGGTTCACCGGCTTCTTCTGCACCACCTGCGCCACCGGTGCGGTCTTGACCACCACCGGCTCTTCCACCTGCTCCATGCGCGCCTTGGTGCCCTGCGCCTGCGGGCGGGTGCGCAGCCACGCGGCGTACGCGTCCAGGTCGCCATCGAACGGTTCGACCACACCATCGGCCACGCGCCAATAGGTATCGCAGACCAGGCCGATGAGGTGGCGGTCATGCGAGACCATCACGATCGCGCCTTCGAAGGTGGCCAGCGCTTCGGCCAGTGCTTCGCGCATTTCCAGGTCAAGGTGGTTGGTCGGTTCGTCCAGCAGCAGCACGTTCGGCTGCTGCCAGGCGATCAGCGCCAGCGCCAGGCGCGCGCGCTCGCCACCGGAGAAGCCATCAACCGGCTCGAATGCACGATCGCCCGGGAAGTTCCACTTGCCGAGAAAATCGCGGAAGGACTGGTTCGGTGCGTCCGGGGCGATCTCGCGGAAGTGCTCCATCGGCGATTGGCCTTCGTGCAGCGATTCCACGGTGTGCTGGGCGAAGTAGCCGATCTTCAGGTCCGGGTGCGCCATGCGCTCGCCGACGATCGGTGCAAGTTCGCCCACCAGGGTCTTCACCAGGGTGGTCTTGCCCGCACCGTTCGGGCCGAGCAGGCCGATGCGCTGTCCCGCTTCCAGGCCGAAGCCGACGTTGTGCAGGATCACCGCGTCCTTGCCGTAACCGGCCTCGACGTGGTTCAGGCGGATCAGCGAGAACGGCAGCTTGGCCGGCGGCGCGAACTCGATGCGGAACTCGCGCTCGGCGCGCACCGCTTCGGTGCCGGCCAGCTTGGCCAGGCGCTTCATGCGGCTCTGCGCCTGCGCAGCCTTGCTGGCCTGCGCCTTGAAGCGGTCGATGAAGCTCTGCAGGTGGGCGCGCTCGGCCTGTTCCTTCTCGTGCGCGATCTGCTGCTGGCGCAGCTGTTCGGCGCGCTGGCGCTCGAAATCGGTGTAGCCGCCCGGGTAGAGCTTGGCGCCGCCGCCATGCAGGTGCAGGGTGTGGGTGGCCACGTTGTCGAGGAACTCGCGGTCATGCGAGATCAGCAGCAGGGTGCCGGGGTACTTCAGCAGCCACTGTTCCAGCCAGTACACCGCGTCCAGATCCAGGTGGTTGGTCGGTTCGTCGAGCAGCAGCAGGTCGCTGGGCATCATCAGCGCGCGGGCCAGATTCAGGCGCACGCGCCAGCCACCGGAGAACGAGGACACCGCACGGTGGTGCGTCTCGGCAGGGAAGCCGAGGCCGTGCAGCAGCTTGCCGGCACGCGCTTCGGCGTCGTAGGCCCCCATCTCGGCCATCTTGGTGTGCGCGTTGGCCACCGCCTCCCAGTCTTCGCGCGCGGTCGCCTCGGCCTCTTCGGCCAGCACCGCGGCCACCTCGGTATCGCCGCCCAGCACGAAGCTCAGCGCCGGATCCGGCAGCGACGGGGTTTCCTGGGCCACGCTGGCGATGCGCACCTTGCCGGGCAGGTCGACGTCACCCTTGTCGGCCTCCAGCTCGCCCTTCACCGCCGCGAACAGGCTGGACTTGCCAGCACCGTTGCGGCCGACCACACCTACCCGGTAACCGGCGTGCAGGGTCAGGTCGACATTGGACAACAGCAGCCGCTCGCCGCGGCGCAAGGCGAAATTACGAAGGGAGATCATCGGGGGAGGGGTCCATATAACCGGATGGAATGTGCTGGTGAGCACTGTTCCTGCGACGCAATTCTAGCGTTAACGAATACTTGACGCGTCCCGGGATGCGCAGTGGCCGACGTTCCTCTCTCCCACGTCCCCGCCGCGCGCGTCCCGGGGTCCCTTCCTGCCAGCGCTGATCCGGGCTAAATGGTTGCTGCTGCAACGTTTTTTCTGACGCCTGGCATTTGACAGGCACTGAATATCCCGTTAATTGCTGTATTGCGCACCGCAACAACCGCCGTCCGCCTCACGCTCGTGATGTCGATTCCGGTGCCGCCCCCGCCAACCGGAGCCCATCCCGATGACCCGCAAGACCCGCCTGATCGCCGCCGCCGTCGCTGTCGCACTCGGTGGCTCTCCGTTCGTCGCCGCTGCACAGCAGGCCGGCACCGCCGCCAACACCCTGGACACGGTGATCGTCACCGGCACCCGCGTGGCCGACCGCACGGTCGCCGAATCGCAGTCGCCGATCGACATCATCACCCCCGAAGTGCTGCAGTCCACCGGTACCAGTGAACTGGCCACCGCACTGTCGCGCGCCCTGCCCTCGCTGAACTTCCCGCGCCCGGCGCTGACCGACGGCACCAGCGGCGTGCGCCCGGCGCAGCTGCGCGGCCTGTCGCCGGACCAGGTGCTGGTGCTGGTCAACGGCAAGCGCCGCCACACCTCGGCGCTGATCAACGTCAACGGCAGCATCGGCCGTGGCTCGTCGGCGGTGGACATCAACGCGATCCCGATCGCCGCGATCGAGCGCGTGGAAGTGCTGCGCGACGGTGCCTCGGCGCAGTACGGCTCGGACGCCATCGCCGGCGTCATCAACATCGTGCTCAAGGGCAGCGGCAGTGGCGGCAGCCTGGCAGTGGACTACGGCCAGTACTCGGCCGGCGACGGCAACAAGTACCAGCTGTCCGGCGACACCGGCGTCGAGTTCGGCAACGGCCGCGGCCGCGTGCACGTGGCCGGCCAGATCAGCCAGCAGGACGAGAGCAACCGCGCCGGCCCGTACCGCGGCACCACGCCGAACACCGGCAACTTCCCCAGCATCGGCCAGAAGACCTTCATCGTCGGCGACCCGCGCGTGGATGCCACCGCGGCCTCGGCCAACGCCAGCTTCGACTTCAGCGACCACGTGACCGGCTACGCCAGCGCGCTGCTCAGCAACCGCGACATCACCTCGTTCGCGTTCTACCGTTCGCGCAACCACAGCGGGCAGAGCGCGCTGCTGGCGCAGACCTACCCGGACGGCTACGTGCCGGAGATCAACCAGTATTCCAAGGACCGCTCGCTGGTGGCCGGGGTCAAGGGCAACACCGACAACGGCTGGACCTGGGACCTGAGCCTGAATCACGGCGAGAACACCCTGGACTTCCACACCCGCAACAGCATCAACTACAGCCTGGGTGCGACCAGCCCGCGCTCGTTCTACGACGGCACGCTGAAGTACCAGCAGGACATCTTCAATGCCGACCTGACCAAGTCGCTGGACTGGGGCCTGGCCTACCCGGTCACGCTGTCCTTCGGCGGTGAGTACCGCAAGGAGAAGTGGGACCAGAACCCGGGCGAACTGAACTCGTACACGGGCAGTGGCGCGCAGGGCTTCGGCGGCTTCACCCCGACCAATGAAGTGCATGCCGACCGCCACAACTACGCGGTCTATGCCGGCCTGGAAGCGGACCTGACCGACAAGTTCTCGGCCGGCATCACCGGCCGCTACGAAGACTATTCGGACTTCGGCGACCGCTTCTCGGGCAAGCTGTCGGCGCGCTACGCGTTCACCGACAAGGTGGCGCTGCGGGCCACCGCCTCCAGTGGTTTCCGCGCGCCCTCGCTGGCGCAGCAGGGCTACCAGGCGGTGACCAGCCAGTTCCTCAATGGCGTATTCGTCGAGCGCGGCACCTTCCCGACCACCAGCCAGGCCGCGCAGGCGCTGGGCGCCTCGCCGCTGAAGGCCGAGACCTCCACCTCCTACAGCCTGGGCCTGGTGCTGCAGCCGGTCGACCGCCTGTACATCACCGTCGATGCCTACCAGATCGACATCGATGACCGCATCGCGCTGTCGTCGAGCATCACCACCAATGCCGCGACCAGCGCGCTGCTGGGCACCCTGGGCCTGCCGCAGGTGACCGCGTTCTCCTACTTCACCAACGGCCTGGATACGCGCACCCGCGGTGTCGACTTCGTCTCCAGCTACACGGTGCCGTTCAGCGCCAGCAGCCTGGAGCTGACCGCGGCATACAGCTACAACGACACCGAAGTGCGCCGCGTTGGCGGCACCCCGCCGGTGTTCGGCACGCTGGGCCTGACCCAGTCGCTGATCGGCCGTGATGAGATCGGTCGCATCGAGGACAGCTACCCGCGCGACAAGGCGATCCTGAGCGGCACCTGGCGTTCGGACCACTGGGAGCTGGGCCTGGCCGCCACCCGCTACGGCAAATTCACCGTGCGCAACTCGGCCACCGCGCTGCGTGACCAGACCTACGGCGACGCCTGGGTGGTGGATGCCTCGGCCAGCTACAAGCCCAGCAACAACTGGACCCTGACCGTGGGTGCCGACAACCTGCTGGACAAGTACCCGGACCGCACCGAAGACCTGCAGAACTCCACCTTCGGCATGCTGCCGTACAGCAACTACTCGCCGTTCGGCTTCAACGGCGCGTATGTGTACGGGCGGATCAAGTACACCTGGTAAGGGGTAATGGGTGCGCCGGGCCCTGCCCGGCGCTGCTCCACACACCCGCCCGCGGCCTCGGGGCAGGCGCGGCCCTGACCGTATACCGTTGCCAGCTCCTGCACCCGGTTTCCAGGCTGTGCTCTGTTGCACGCGCCTCATAGGTCGTCCCGTGCATAATCAGCGGACCAACGAAGGAGCCGCTCCGTGACGAGAGCCTGCATCACTCGCCGCCATGTGTACGCTGCGCTCGCGTGGGTTGCGCTGGCGGCCCCCCTGTCAGGGTGTTCAGGAGATCACGTGAAACCCAGCTATTCCAAATCGAGCCTTGAGCCGGTCGTCGTCACCCAGCTCTCCGCGTCGAAGCTCCAGGTCCAGTTCAATGAACCGATGGAAAGCATGTATTACGCGGCAGGGATGAGCTATGTCGTGGAAGGGGACACCATGAAAGTCGTTGTTGATCGCTGCCCCATATCCGGCCAATGCACAACCATGCTGCGGCGCGACGTGAAGCCCGGACCTGCTGGCCCGGCCCGTCAGGAAATTCCCTTGATGGCGCCGCGCGTGGTGATGCTGTACGCCGATGGCGAAACACAGATTTTTCCGTAAGGGCATCCCATGAGCGACAAGGTCGTCCTCGGCATCCATAGTCACGTAGACCCCAATACACAGGGGTCGTTCAATCAGTTCGTGGACGGCCACGCCTGGATCTCGGTGACGCGAAACGGCCATACGGCGTTCCATGGCCTGTGGCCAGACAACCATCCACTCGTTGAGGACAATGGCCCAGGTTCGGACATCCGCGAAGGCATGGAAGCCCGGGCCACACCTTCGGCCTCACGCTATTACGAATTGACTCCCGAGCAGGTCAAGCGACTTGACCAGGCCTTGGGCGAAAATGTCACCTGGTCATATGGCAATACCTGCGCATCGTGGGCGACCAGTACCGTGAACAAGGTTACCGGGCAGTCCCTGGATGCAGGCGAACTGCTGTTCACCGATACACCGCGGGAGCTGATCGAGTCCATTCGCAAGGCAGAGCGCGTGCGGCCCACCAGTCCTTCGCAGCCGCAACCGGCAGCCGAACGGCCGGAAACCAGCATCCCATCGCTGAGCGATGCCTCGGCATCGCTTCACCAGCAGGCCTTCGCCGGCGTCCACGCGCTGGACGCATCGTTGGGTCGCGCATCTGATGAAGCCAGCCAACGCATGGCGGCCAGCCTCACCCAACTTGCCCGGGCACAAGGTCTGGAACGGATCGACCATGTGGTATTGGGCTTGCCGGCTGGTCAGCCCCCAAGGCCGGAGAACATCTTCGTCATTCAAGGAGCCTTGGATGACCCGGGCCATCTGCGTGCCCACATCAACATTGAAACGGCCCTTCAGCCACCCGTTGCGGAGTCGCTGCGGCAGATTCATCAGTTGGACAAGCAGCTGGCCGCCTCGCCGCAGCAGGCCGAGCCTGCCCTGGAAGAGACCCAGCGCCGGCAGATGGTGTGATCATCGACGGCTACGCCTGGAGCCCCCCCATAGGTAGGCACCATTCGGCCCGTCAGGGCCTGCCATCTCTCAACAAGGCTTGATATCTGGCCCGTACAAGCCGCCCACGCAACGATCCGATACGCTGGCCAGGTTTGCCGTATGTGACCGCATCGGTGAAAATCGGGGCATCCCCCGATTGCCTGCGAGTGCCGATGCACCATGACACCGACCTGATCAACATCGTTGCCGTTGGCCTGGGGCTCGCCTTCATCTTCGGCGCGCTGGCCAACAAGCTCCGCTTGTCTCCCCTGGTCGGTTACCTGGTTGCTGGCATCTGCGTAGGCCCGTTCACTCCCGGCTTCGTCGCCGACCAGGCGCTGGCCAACCAGCTGGCCGAACTGGGCGTCATGCTGCTGATGTTCGGCGTCGGCCTGCACTTCTCGCTGAAGGACCTGATGGCGGTCAAGGCGATCGCCATTCCCGGCGCCATCGGCCAGATCGCGGTGGCCACCCTGCTCGGCTGGGGCGTGGCCTCGCTGATGGGCTGGCCGGCCATCCATGGCGTCATCTTCGGTTTCTCGCTGGCCACCGCCAGTACCGTGGTGCTGCTGCGGGCGATGGAGGAACGCCGCCTGCTGGAAACGATGCGCGGCAAGATCGCGGTCGGCTGGCTGATCGTGGAAGACCTGGCCTGTGTGCTGGCGCTGGTGATGATGCCGGTGATGGCCGGTGTGTTCGGTCCTGACGCGGCCAAGGAATCGCACTCGCTCGGCAGCGTGCTGGCCGACATCGGCTGGACCTTCGTGCAGCTGGGCCTGTTCGTGGCGGTGATGCTGGTGGTCGGTCGGCGGGTCATCCCGTGGATCCTCGAGCGCATCGCCGGTACCGGTTCGCGTGAGCTGTTCACCCTGTCGGTGCTGGCGATCGCGCTGGGCGTGGCGTTCGGCTCGGCGATGCTGTTCGGCGTCTCGTTCGCGCTGGGCGCGTTCTTCGCCGGCATGCTGCTCAACGAATCGGAGCTGAGCCACAAGGCCGCGCATGATTCGTTGCCGCTGCGCGATGCGTTCGCGGTGCTGTTCTTTGTGTCGGTCGGCATGCTGTTCGACCCCAACATCCTCGTCCAGCATCCGTGGCAGGTGCTGGCCACCGTCGCCATCATCATGTTCGGCAAGTCGGCGGCGGCATTCTTCATCGTGCGTGCGTTCGGCCACCCGACCAGCACCGCGCTGACCATCTCGGCCAGCCTGGCGCAGATCGGCGAGTTCGCCTTCATCATCGCCGGCCTCGGCGTGGCGCTGCAGATCCTGCCGAAGGAAGGCCAGTCGCTGGTGCTGGCCGGCGCGCTGGTGTCGATCATGCTCAACCCGCTGGTGTTCGGCCTGCTGGACCGTTGGCAGGCCAAGCAGGAGCAGTCTCCGCAGGTACCCGAGCCGCCCGAAGCGATCGGCCCGTCGCGCGACCTGCATGACCACGCCATCGTGATCGGTTACGGCCGCGTCGGCAGCGAACTGGCGCAGGTGCTGCGCGACCGTGGCGTGCCGGTGCTGGTGATCGATGACAACAAGGAACACGTCGAGCAGGCACATGCCAAGGGCCTGGCGGCGATCCGCGGCAGTGCCGCCGCCGACCGGGTGCTGGCCGAGGCCCATCCGGAGCGCGCCAAGATCGCGGTGCTGGCGATTCCGCAGCCGCTGGAAGCCGGTGAGGCGCTGGCCAAGCTGCGGGCGATCAATCCGGACCTGACCCTGCTGGCGCGCGCGCACAGCGATGCCGAGGTGAAGCATCTGCTGGAGCACGGCGCCGATGGCACGGTGATGGCCGAGCGCGAGCTGGCGTATTCGCTGGCGGAGATGATCATGTCCACGCCGCCGTACCGGAACCTGGGGCAGCACAGCATTCCGGTGGTGTGAGGGGTGTGCGTGCGGCAGGGCTTGCAGCCCTGCACCTGCCGAAACAACGGCAACGGCAAAAGCGGGCATAGCGTGGGATGGCGGGGTGGGTCCGATTGCGGGAGACGCCGTAAACCCTTCCATGGGGGCTTGGCCGCGGCATCCATGCCGCGGACACTCCCGCAACCGGACCCACCCCGCCTTCGACAGTTCCCCGCTGCTGTTGGTGGATGTCGACCTTGGTCGACACGGCGGCGCGCGGGGTCAGATCCGTTTTCCACAGGAAAACGGATCTGACCCCGGAAACAAAAAATCCCCGGTCGACCCGCATCGACCGGGGATCTGGATCGCCACGTTGCCACGCCTTGGAGAGGCAGTTCCACCGTAACCCATCGCGGTGCCGGCGGTGATCGCCTGTGGCGATGACGACCAAGCGCGCAGCTATCAGGCGCCGGCCAGGGCCTGTTCCAGGTCCGCGCGCAGGTCGCCAATGTGCTCGATGCCGATCGACAGCCGCACGGTGTCCTCGCTGACACCGGCCTTGGCCAGCTCCGCTGCATCCAGCTGGCGATGCGTGGTCGAAGCCGGATGGGTGGCCAGTGACTTCGCATCCCCCAGGTTGACCAGGCGGGTGAACAGCTTCAGCGCATCGAGGAAGCGGGCGCCGGCCTCGCGCCCACCGGGCAGACCGAAGGTCAGTACGCCCGAGCCGTGTCCACCCAGATAGCGCTGCGCGGCGGCATGCTCGGGGTCGTCGGCCAGTCCGGCGTAGCGCACCCAGGCTACCCTGGCATGCGCCTTCAGGAACTGCGCAACGGCCAGCGCATTGGCATTGATGCGTTCCATGCGCAGGGCCAGGGTCTCGATGCCCTGCAGGATCAGGAACGCGTTGAACGGCGACAACGCAGCGCCCGTATTGCGCAGCGGCACCACCCGCGCGCGGCCGATGTAGGCCGCTGGCCCCAGGGCTTCGGTATAGACCACGCCGTGGTAACTGGGGTCGGGCTGGTTGAGCCGTGCGAAGCGTTGGGGCTGTGCGGTCCAGTCGAAGTGGCCGGAATCGATGATCGCGCCGCCCAGGCTGTTGCCGTGTCCCCCGAGGTATTTGGTCAGCGAATGCACCACGATGTCGGCGCCGTGCTCGAACGGGCGCAGCAGGAACGGCGTGGCCACGGTGTTGTCGACGATCAGCGGCACCCCGGCGGCATGCGCGACCTCGGCGATGGCGGCGATGTCGGTGACATTGCCGCGCGGGTTGCCGATGGATTCGACGAACACCGCCTTGGTGCGTTCGTCGATCAGCGCGGCGAACGCGGCCGGGTCGGCCGGGTCGGCGAAGCGCGCCTGGATGCCGTACTGCGGCAGCGTGTGCGCCAGCAGGTTGAGGCTGCCACCGTAGAGCGCACTGGAGGCGACGATGTTGTCGCCGGCCTCGGCGATGGTCTGGATGGCATAGGTGATCGCGGCCTGCCCCGAGGCCAGCGCCAGCGCGCCGATGCCGCCTTCCAGCGCGGCCAGGCGCTGCTCCAGCACGTCGGTGGTGGGGTTCATGATGCGCGTGTAGATGTTGCCCGGAACCTTCAGGTCGAACAGGTCGGCGCCGTGCTGGGTGTCATCGAAGGCATACGCCACGGTCTGGTAGATCGGCACCGCCACCGCGCGGGTGGTCGGGTCGGGACGGTAACCGCCGTGCACGGCCAGGGTTTCCAGTTGCCACTGCGGGTCGCTCATTGCACCAGGCTCCATCCGGGAAACCGCCACCATAGGCCAGCCAGGGCCGCCTGCTGAAAGCCGCTGGCGATGACGTCCGTACCCGCGGTTATCAGGTTGGCCGCGATTCAGGCAGTCGTCATGGGGCGTTGCTAGGCTGCGCCGCCGGGCGCTCCTGCCTGGGAACGGAGGCCCCACGCATGCAGCCATCCCCCTGGACTCCCCCTGCCAGCAGTTCGCCCACGTCGGTCCTGCTGGTGGAGGACGACCGTCGCCTGGCCGAACTGGTCAGCGACTATCTCCACGAACATGGCTTCGCCGTGCAGCACGTGGCACGCGGCGACCTCGCCAGCGCCGCCTGCCGCCAGCATGCACCGGAACTGGTGGTGCTGGACCTGATGCTGCCCGGCCTGGGGGGCATCGATGTGTGCCGGCAGATCCGCAGCTTCTCCGATGTGCCGATCCTGATGTTGACCGCCTGTGAGGACGACATCGAGCAGGTGCTGGGCCTGGAATCGGGTGCCGATGACTATGTGCACAAGCCGATCGAGCCACGCCTGCTGCTGGCCCGCCTGCGCGCCCTGCTGCGCCGCCGCCACGGCAGCAGCAATACCGGCACGCCCAGCCGGCTGATGCATGGTGAGCTGCTGATCGATCGCATGCAGCGCGAGGTGCACCTGCACGGCCAGCCGGTCGAGCTGGGCACCACGGAATTCGAGATCCTGTGGCTGCTGGCCAGCCAGCCGGGGCAGATCCTGTCGCGCGACCAGATCCTGCAGGCGGTGCGCGGCATCGGCTTCGACGGTCTGGACCGCAGCGTCGACGTCTGCATCGGCAAGCTGCGCCGCAAGCTCGGCGACGATGCGCGCGAACCGCGGCGGATCAAGACCGTGTGGGGGCGCGGCTACCAGTTCAATCCTGCGGCCTGGTCGGAATGAAGCGGCTGTTCCTGTGGCTGTGGTTCATCACCGGCGCCTGCTTCCTGGTGTCGGTGTTCTTTCTCAACCACATCCTGGATGGCATCTACACGCCCGTGCAGGATCGCGTGTTCGTGCAGCAGGTGCGCGGGCAGGTGTACGCCCTGCGCAGTGGCCTGGCCGGCCTGGACGCCGTCCAGCAGCGTGAGCGCCTGCAACAGTGGCAGCCACACTACGGCATCGCCCTGACCCTGCTCGACAAACCTCCCGCGCTCGACGCGCAGGAACAGGAGGCCGTGAAGGCCGATGGCTTCGTCGTGCGCGATCAGTACCAGCAGGTGCTGCTGCCCATCGACGGCATCGGCGGCCGCTGGCTGCACCTGCGCCTGCCCGGCGCGGTGCAGATGACGACGTACATGACCATCGCCGCCTACCTCAGCATCCTGCTGCTGGTGGGCGCCAGCCTGTATGCCTGGGTGCGCCTGCTCTGGCGCGACCTGGAAGCACTGCGCCGGCACGCCGACCGCATCGGTTCCGGCGACCTGCAGGCACGTGCGCAGGTTTCGCCCCGCTCGCAGATCCGGGTCATCGTCGAACACTCCAACCGCATGGCGGCACGCGTGGCCGAACTGGTGCAGCGCCAGCGCGACCTGACCCATGCCATTTCGCACGAACTGCGCACGCCCATCGCGCGCGTGGCCTTCGGCCTGGACCTGATGCAGGACAGCGATGACCGCGAACGCCGCGCACGGCTGGCGCAGGGCCTGCACGGCGACCTGGCCGAGCTCAACCGGCTGGTCAGCGAACTGCTGGCCTACGAACGGCTGGAGCATCCCAGCGAGGGCGAACCGATGCAGCGCATCGAAGCCAACGACTGGCTCCAGGCCTGCCTGGCCGATGCCCGCCGCGATGCCGAACGTGCCGGCATTGTCCTGCGCGTGCAGCCCAGCGCGTTGCCGCGAGTGGATGCCGAGCCACGCCTGTTGCAGCTGGCGCTGAGCAACCTGGTCGGCAATGCGCTGCGCCACGCGCGTTCGCAGGTGGAGGTCTCGCTGGTCGGTATCAGCGGCCGCGCCTGCCTGCGCGTGGACGATGACGGCCCGGGCATCGCCGAAGCCGATCGGGAGAAGGTGATGCGCCCGTTCACCCGCCTGGACGACAGCCGCAGCCGCGATACCGGCGGCTTCGGCCTGGGCCTGGCCATTGTCGGCCGCATTGCAGCCCGCCACGGCGGCGAGCTGCGCATCAGTCGCGCCACGCTGGGCGGCGCGCGCCTGGAAATGCACTGGCCGCTGGCTGCCAGCTGAACGCCCAAGGGCGCGATTACAGTTGATTACAACTCCCGCACAACTGCGGACGGATCGGTCGCCGGCATATCGCCACGCTGGCAACCCTGCAGCACTCGCCGGATGCGCGCGCTGCTTTCCTCCCATTGCCGAGAGTTTCCATGTCCCAGCTTCGCCGTTCCCCCGCCCTGCTCTGCCTGGCCGTGTTGCCGCTGTTCGCCGCCCCGATCGCCCACGCCAAGGATGACCACTGGACCTTCGAGCTCGCCGCCGGTGGCGGCGTGGCACCGCGTTACAGCGGCAGCGAGGAGTATCGTGCGACGCCGTCGCTGTCCTTTGATGTCACCTCGCCAGGGGGATGGTTTCTGGGCACCAGTGGCATCGGCTGGGGCACCTCCCTCGGCGAGCACACGCGCGTGCGTGCCTATGTCGGCGCCAGCGGCATCCGCAAGGACAAGGACTCGCTGCTGGGCGGTTCGGACTTCCTGCGCGGCATGGGTGATATCGATACCCGTCCCCTGGTCGGCGTCTCGGCTGGTTATACGCTGGGCGAAGCCGTGCTGAGCGGCTCCTGGCAGTTCACCCGCAAGGACGAGGACAAGGCCGAGAACGGCCTGGCCACCCAGCAGATCCATCTGAACCTGAGCATGCCGCTGTTCGACCTGGCCGGTGGCGTGGTCAGCGGCAGTGTTTCCACCGACTACGGCAACCGCGGCTACATGCAGACCTGGTACGGCGTCAGCCCGGAACAGGCCAAACGCACGGGCTTCGCCGAGCACAGGCCTAAGGCCGGCCTGGTCAGTGCCGGTGTCGGCCTGAAGTGGAGCCACCGCGTGGGCCGCAACGGCAACTGGTACATCTCGGCCGAAGGCACGCGCCTGCTCGGCGATGCGGCCAACAGCCCGATCGTGCAGAAGGCAAACCAGTTCGGGCTGATGAGCGGTTACACCCACCGCTTCTGATGCATGAAGGGCGCCGCTGGGCGCCCTTTCCCTCTGCGGTCAGCGGCAGGCCGGTGCGTCGCCGTTGCCGCACAACCCGACCTCGCGCAGCCAGCCGATCCACTGCACGACGTCCTCCTTCTCCGGCTCGGAGCGGAACGACTTCTGCACGGTGTGGAAGCCCTGCCTGCCCTGCACGCCCTTGATCCAGGTGAACTCCGGCTTGCCTGTCCCCGGATTCCGCGGGCAGCTGAGCATCAGCAGCGCGAAGGGCCGTCCCCCTTCTTCACCTTCGCGGATCCAGTGGCTCTGCGCCGCCGGACAGGCGATGCGCCACCCCGCCTCGATGATGCCGAGGAACTCACGCGGACTCACATGGCCACTGTTCGGCGCATCGTTGACGGTGACCATGTCGGTCCAGTCGTGCACGGTCTGGCCCTGTGGCACGTACTCGGTGATGCGGTTGCCTTGCGCGTCGGTGCTCTGGTGGGCCTGCTGGTAGCCCTTCATCGGCGGCAGCTGGACCTGTTCGGCGGCCGCGGCGTGTCCACAAACAGCAGCCAACGCCAGCGTCATGCAGAGTGAAGCCCTGCGGGCAACGTCCATGCGGTTCTCCTCATCCTTGCGAAAGTGAAACAGGACCATCGTGCGCTGCCAAGGCTCGGATGGCGCCCCAGCCATGGCCGGGGCGCCACCGGTTCAAGCCTTGGCGAACACCAGGCGACCACCGTCGTTGCCGACTTCGATGGTATCGCCGTTGACGAAGGCGCCGGACAGGATCTGCTGCGCCAGCGGGTTTTCCAGCTGCGACTGGATCGCACGCTTCAACGGGCGCGCGCCGTACACCGGATCGAAGCCGACGTTGCCGAGCAGGTCGAACGCCGCATCGGAGACCGCCAGCTTCAACCCGCGCTCGGCCAGCCGCTTCTCAAGCCCGCGCATCTGGATGCGCGCGATCTGCTTGATCTGCTGCTTGTCCAGCGGGTGGAACACCACGATGTCGTCCAGGCGGTTGATGAACTCCGGACGGAAGTGCGCCTGCACCACGCCCATCACCGCTGCCTTCATCTGCGTGTAGGCCTCCGGGCTGTCGTCGGCGCTCATGTCCTGGATCTGGTGCGAGCCCAGGTTCGAGGTCATCACGATGACGGTATTTCGGAAGTCCACGGTGCGGCCCTGGCCATCGGTCAGGCGGCCATCGTCCAGCACCTGCAGCAGGATGTTGAACACATCCGGATGCGCCTTCTCCACTTCGTCCAGCAGGATCAGCGAATACGGGCGACGGCGCACCGCCTCGGTCAGGTAGCCGCCTTCCTCGTAGCCCACGTAACCCGGGGGGGCGCCGATCAGGCGGGCGACGCTGTGCTTCTCCATGAATTCGCTCATGTCGATGCGGATCATCGCGTCGGCGCTGTCGAACAGGAATTCGGCCAGCGACTTGCACAGCTCGGTCTTGCCGACGCCGGTCGGGCCTAGGAACAGGAACGAGCCGGCCGGACGGTTCGGATCGGACAGACCTGCACGCGAACGGCGCACGGCATCGGAGACGACCTTGATCGCTTCCTCCTGGCCGACCACACGGTTGTGCAGCACTTCTTCCATGCGCAGCAGCTTGTCGCGCTCGCCTTCGAGCATCTTGTTGACCGGAATGCCGGTCCAGCGCGACACGACCTCGGCGATCTCCTCGTCGGTGACCCGGTCCTGCACCAGCTTGAAGTCCTTGTGCTCGGCTTCCTGGGCCGCGGCCAGCTGCTTTTCCAGCTGCGGCAACAGGCCGTACTGGATCTCGCTCATCTTGGCGAAATCCTGGCGGCGCTGCGCGGCTTCCAGTTCCAGCTTGGCCTGCTCGACCTGCTCCTTGATCTTGGTGGCGCCCTGCAGCGCAGCCTTCTCCGACTTCCAGATTTCATTGAGGTCGGAGAACTCGCGCTCCAGCCCGTCGATGTCGTTCTCCAGGTCGGCCAGGCGCTGCCGCGAGGCTTCGTCCTTTTCCTTCTTCAGCATCTCGCGCTGGATCTTCAGCTGGATCACCCGGCGTTCCAGGCGATCCAGCTCCTCCGGCTTGGAGTCGATCTCCATGCGCAGGCGCGAGGCCGCCTCGTCCATCAGGTCGATGGCCTTGTCCGGCAGCTGGCGATCGGTGATGTAGCGGTTGGACAGCGTGGCGGCGGCCACGATGGCCGGGTCGGTGATCTCCACCCCGTGGTGCACGGCGTACTTTTCCTTCAGCCCGCGCAGGATCGCGATGGTGTCCTCCACCGACGGCTCACCGACGAACACTTTCTGGAAGCGGCGCTCCAGCGCAGCGTCCTTCTCGATGTACTTGCGGTATTCGTCCAGCGTGGTCGCACCGATGCAGTGCAGCTCGCCGCGCGCCAGCGCCGGCTTCAGCATGTTGCCGGCATCCATCGCGCCGTCGGCCTTGCCCGCGCCGACCATGGTGTGCAGTTCATCGATGAACAGGATGATCTGGCCTTCGTTCTTGGCCAGGTCGTTGAGTACACCCTTCAGGCGCTCCTCGAATTCGCCGCGGAACTTGGCCCCGGCGATCAGCGCGCCCATGTCCAGCGACAGCACGCGCTTGCCGCGCAGGCCCTCGGGTACTTCGTCGTTGATGATGCGCTGGGCCAGCCCTTCCACGATCGCGGTCTTGCCCACGCCGGGTTCGCCGATCAGCACCGGGTTGTTCTTGGTCCGGCGCTGCAGCACCTGGATGGTGCGGCGGATTTCCTCGTCACGGCCGATCACCGGGTCGAGCTTGCCGCTCTCGGCCCGCGCGGTCAGGTCGATGGTGTACTTCTCCAGCGCCTGCCGCTGCTCCTCGGCATTCTCCGACTGCACGTTCTCGCCGCCACGCAGCTTGTCGATCGCCGCCTGCAGGCGCGTCTTGTCGGCACCAGCGGCGCGCAGCGCCATGCCCAGCGTGCCGCCATCGTCCAGCGCCGCCAGCACGAACCACTCGCTGGCAATGAAGGCGTCCCCGTGCTGCTGCGCCAGCTTGTCGGTCTGGTTCAGCAGGCGCCCCAGATCGTTGCCCATCGAGACGTTGCCGGCCTGGCCGGATACCTTGGGCAGTGCGTCCAGCGCCTCGGTCAGGCGCTCGCGCAGCACCGGCACGTTCACCCCGGCCTGGGCCAGCAGCGGGCGCGTGCTGCCACCCTGCTGGTCCAGCAGCGCGCTGAACAGGTGAACCGGTTCGATGATGCTGTTGTCGCGGCCCACGGCCAACGACTGTGCGTCTGCCAGCGCCTGCTGGAAACGCGAGGTGAGCTTGTCCATCCGCATTGCGAATCCTCATCGGTCTTCAGGGCCGGCCTGGGCCGGCAATGCTGGAAAGATGCGGTTGCCCCACCCGGTTTCAAGGGTGGCTGCGACTGCACCCCGGGGCCAGTCAGCCTGCGGCCAGCATGCCGGAGCGCGTGTGGTCGGCGCGTTGATCCCGATCAGTTCCGCACGGTGGACGGGCTCAGCGGGTGATCGTGCTGCGGATCGCCCGCAGCTGCTGCTTGATCGCCCGCGCCTGTGCAGGATCCATGCGTAGCAGGGCCTTCTGCCCGATCGAGCGTGACTGCAGGGTGGGATCGACGAAGCGATAGCGGCCGCGTTCATCGCGCTGCACCAGCGGCGACTGGGCCAGTTCCGGGGTGTCCAGCAGGTGGTCGATCACCATGACCAGGCGGTCGTTGAAATAACCCTCGGGCCGGCCAAGGTCGGCATAGGCCTGCTGGATCAGCGGATAGAAGCGCTTGTAAGCGGTAGCCGTTGCCGTCGGGTCCAGCGCAGTGAACGCCTGTACGTAAGGCGCATAGCGTGCCGCATTGCTGGCGGCGATGCGTTCGCCGCCTTCGCCCGTATCGACCTGCAGGTTGCCCGGCAGCGGCCGCGCGGCCAGCGCGGTCGGCGGCACGCTGGGCTTGTCCAGGTTGTCGACCTGGGTGACCAGGCGCTGGATCAGGTGATCACGCAGCAGCAGGGTCAGCGGCCCCTCGCCTTGGAACAGCTGGCTCAGTGCGCCCCAGGCCGCGGCGTCGCTGTCAGCCAGTTTCGGCAGCGCCGGGTCGGCGGCGGCCTCGGTATCCAGCGGATGCCTGATCGATGGTGGTGCTGGCGCGGGCTCTGCGGCCGCCTGCGATTGTGCCGGTGCACTGGTACTGGCAGGGTTTGATTGCACCGGCACCGGGACACCGTCGGCCAGGCTCTTCAGCTGATCGCGGAACAACCAGCCGCCCGCGCCACCGATCACCACCACACCCAACACCCAGGGCCAGACCGCCTTTCCACTCTGCATGATGCAGCACCTCGTTTCACACGCAATGGAGAAGGTGTGACCCCATCGATTGCAGCCGGTTCCCCGCCTGTTCCGCTGCCGTTCGGGTTCAGGCACGCGTCGTCCACGCTCACGTCTGCTTTGCGCCACCCGCGCGAGGCTAGGAGTCCTGTCCCGTGGAGACTCTGCCATGCAGTACGCGCTGTACTACTGGACCGGCATCCAGGGCCGTGGCGAGTTCGTGCGCCTGGCGCTGGAAGATGCCGGCGCCGACTACATCGACATGGCGCGGGTGCACGGCGATGCGGTGATGCAGCCGTTTCTGGAGGGTCGCAACGAAGGGGCACAGCCCTTTGCGCCGCCGTTCCTGAAGGCCGGCCGCCAGGTCATCGCGCAGGTCGCGGCAATCCTGGATTTCCTCGGCCCGACGCTGGACCTGGTGCCGCAGGCCGCATCGCGGCGGATGCAGGCGCTGCAACTGCAGTTGACCATCGCCGACCTGGTAGCCGAGGTGCACGACACCCACCATCCGATCGCCGCATCGAAGTACTACGAACAGCAGAAGACCGAGGCCAGGGCACGAGCCGCGTCACTGCGCAGCGAGCGCCTGCCCAAGTTCCTCGGCTATTTCGAGCAGGTGATGGCCGCCAACGGTGGCCGCCATGCACTGCGCGAGCACTCCTATGTGGATCTGTCACTGTTCCAGCTGCTGAGCGGGCTGGACTACATGTTTCCGCGCCGCATGCAGGCGCTCGGCCCCACCCTGCCCCGGCTGCGCGCGCTGCAGGAACGAGTGGCGAAACGACCCAACATCGCCGCCTATCTGGCGTCTGAGCGGCGGTTGCCGTTCAACACCAACGGCATCTTCCGCCATTACCTGGAACTGGACGCCGAACGGTAGTGCCGGCCGCTGGCCGGCAGAGCGCGCTGTGATCATTCACCGCCTGCAACACGCCCCTGTAGAGCCGAGCCATGCTCGGCTCAGAGCAGCCGAGCGCGGGCTCGGCTCTACAGAGCACCAGAAGTGGAAGGAGCGGTAACGCCGGGCCATGCCCGGCGTCACCAGTCAATGATCGGTGCGATCATCCAGCGGTTTCACCGGCTGCTTCTGCAGCGACAGCAGGCCCAGCAGCAGCGCCAATGCCACGTAGGCGCCGGCGAACTGCAAGCTGATGATGCGTGCCAGCCCGTCCAGATCCCACGGCAGGTAGATGCCACCGCGCGGGTCCACCGAGTGGATCAGGCCGAACAGGGTCAGCCCGGCGGCCACCAGCAGGACGCCACAGGCACGGCGCAGGCGGCCATCGACCATCGCCGCCACGGCCGAGATCCACAGCATCGAGGTGATGATGAAGCCGTTGCCGAGGGTGAAAATCACCGCCAGCTCGGGCAGGCCATGGCCGTCGAGCTTGGTCAGCAGCTGCGGCAGCTGGTCCGGTGCGATCCAGCCGGGCGCCTTGATCGCCAGCAGGTAGGCCACCGACGGCAGGAAACCGAACACCATCGCGCCGGTATGGTGGCGCGGCGTGGCCTGGAACGCCTGGGTGGTGATGTCGATGGCCACGTACACGATGATCGGTGCCAGCACCGCCAGCGGCAGCCACTGCACCAGCCCGGAGATGATGCCGAGCATGCCGCCGATGCCGACGAACAGGCCGGTCAGCAGCGTGTAGCCGCTGCGTGCGCCCATGTGCTTGTAGGCCGGCTGGCCGATGTACGGCGTGGTCTGCGCGACACCGCCACAGACACCCGCCACCAGCGTGGCCACCGCTTCCACCAGCAGGATGTCGCGGGTGCGGTAGTCATCGCCAGCCGCGCGTGCGCTTTCAGAGACGTTGATGCCGCCGACCACCATCAGCAGGCCGAACGGCAGCAGCAGCGGCAGGTAGGTCATCGCCGTGGGCAGGCCCTCAAGGAAGCCCAGCGTCGGCAGCGGCAGCACCACCTGCGGCGGCACCCATTCCGGCACATGGAAGCCGGGCGCACCCAGCCCGGCCAGTCCAAGGCCGTAATACAGCACGGTGCCGAACACGAAGGCCAGCAGCACGCCCGGGCCACGCACCGGCAGCTTGCCCTTGGCGATCAGCACATACAGCAGCAGGCCCAGCGTGGTGAAGCCGACCAGCGGCGAGCGCAGCGTTTCCAGCAGCGGCAGCAGGCCCATCAGCACCAGCGCGATGCCGGCGATGGAACCCAGCAGCGCAGCTCGCGGCAGTGCGCGGGTGACCGCTTCACCGAAGAACGACAGCACGAACTTGAGCACGCCCATGATGACCAGCGCGGCCATGCCCAGCTGCCAGGTGGCGATGCCCGCAGCGTGCGGGTCCATGCCCTGCTGCTTGAAGGCGAGGAAGGCCGGGCCGAGCACCAGCAGGGCCATGCCGATGCTGGTGGGGGCATCCAGGCCGAGCGGCATGGCGGTGACATCGTCGCGGCCGGTACGTGCCGCCAGCCGGCGCGCCATCAGGGTGTACAGCAGGTTGCCGACCAGCACGCCAAAGGCGGTGCCGGGGAACATTCGGCCGAACACCACGTCGGCGGGGAACTGGAAGATCCCGACCAGGGCCATGGCGATGAAGCCGAGGATGGAGAGGTTGTCGACGACCAGGCCGAAGAAGCCGTTGAAGTCGCCGGCGACGAACCAGCGACGCGGTACGGCGGAAGCGGGAGCGGACATGGAAGGGGCGGTGGGGGTGGGGAGCGCCGATGGTAGGCCCAGCGGGGCCGGCGCGCCAATTCCGTCGTGGAATGATGGGTTCCAGCCAACGGCGGGGCCCCTCGTGGCTGGTCGCGGGTAGAGTCGACTGTTAGTCGACCGGCATTGCGAGTTCGGCCGGTCGGGGGGGCTGCGCAGGACACGCCGTAAATCCCCAGACCGGCCCAGCCGCTGGCGGCTGTGCGTTCGGGCCTTGCGAAGCAGTGCTTCGCAAGCAAAGCGCCCTCACCCATGGGGGCTCGATGGCGCCATCCATGGCGCCAACGGTCCTGCGCAGCCCACCCGACCGACCCCTGACAGTTTCCTGCGCGCGGCAGCCACGGAAGAAGATCAAAAGATCCAAAGCCAAGGCAGGCTCTCGCTGCAGTGCCGAGCCCATGCTCGCCCGCTGTACGCGAAGGCTCTGAGCCGAGCATGGCTCGGCTCTACAGAAGATTATTTCGATCATTCGTTCGTTCATCCACGCATGGCGTGGATCTACCGTGTCGACCAAGGTCGACACCTACCACACGGATGGCCGCCGTTGCTTCTGAGTGGCCGGCCAGCGGCCGGCACTACCGCGGGTGCAGGGCGCAGCCCTGCATCGCGCCCTACTTCTTCAGGAAGTTGTCCACCAGCAGATGCTTCACGTCGTCGAAGCGGCCATTCAACACCGCCTTGGCGGCATACAACGCCGTACCGGCCACCTGCTTGGCCTCGATCTGCGGCGGCATCACCAGCTCCGCGCGGCTGGTATGCACGTCCAGCAGCGCCGGGCCGCGCTGGGACAGCAAATCCAGCACCGCCTCTTCCAGATCCTCGCTGCGGGTCACCGTGCGGCCGTGGAAGCCGATGACCTCGGCCAGGCGGCCGAAGTCCGGGTTCTTCAGGTCGGTGTAGTTGTCCAGCAGGCCCTCCACCTTCTGCTCCAGCTCGACGAAGTTCAGCGAACCATTGTTGAACACCACCACCTTGATCGGCAGGTTCTCCTGCACGGCCGTCAACAGATCGCCCAGCAGCATCGCCAGGCCACCATCACCGGACAGCGAGATCACCTGCCGGCCGGGGAAGGCCTTCTGCAGGCCCAGCGCCTGCGGCATCGCGTTGGCCATCGTGCCGTGCAGCAGGCTGGTCAGCGTGCGGCGGCGGCCGTTGACGCGGATATGGCGCAGCACCCACACCATCGGCGAACCGCCGTCGGCGGTGAACAGCGCATCGTCGCTGGCATGCCTCGACAGCAATGCCGTCAGGTGCTGCGGGTGGATCAATTCACCCTCGCCCGGCTGTTCTTCCTGTTCGCGCTTCTTCAGCGCCTTGTCGCGACGCCCGATGCACTCGTCCAGGAAACTGCTGTCCTCGCGCGGCGGCAGCATCGGCAGCAGCGCGTCCAGCGTCGGTGCGATGTCACCGACCACGCCAAGGCTCACCGGGTGGCGGCGGCCGAGGTGACTGCCATCGCGGTCGACCTGGATGATCGTGGCCTTGTCCGGGTAGAACTGGCCCCAGGCGAAATCGGCGCCGAGCAGCAGCAGCGTGTCGCACTCCATCAGCGTGTGGAAGCCGGATTCGATGCCGAAGATGCCGGTCATGCCCATGTTGTACGGGTTGTCCGGCTCGACGAAATCCTTGGCGCGCGAGGTATGCGCGATGGGCGCCTGCAGGCGCCGGGCCAGCTCCAGCAGCTGCGCGTGCGCGCCCTGGCAACCGGCACCGGCATAGATGCCGATGCGCTTGCCCTGCCCCAGCAGTTCGGTGATGCGCTGCAGCTCGGCATCGGACGGGCGCAGCACCGGCTGGGTGTAGTGCACCGAGAACGGCACATCGTGCTTCACCTCGGCCTGGCTGATGTCGGCCGGCAGGATCACCACCGCCACGCCACGGCGGCTGATCGCGGCCTGGCAGGCCAGGGCCACGACGCGCCGCGCCTGCTCCGGGCTGTGCACCTGCTCGCAGAACACCGAACAACTGGCATACACCGCCTTGAAGTCCACTTCCTGCGGAAATTCCATGCCCAGCTCACTGGTCACCACCTGGCTGGCGATCAGTACCATCGGTGCACGGTTGCGATTGCTCTCGAAGACGCCGTTGATGAAGTGCAGGCCACCGGGACCACAAGAACCCGCACAGGCGGTCAACTCGCCGCTCACCAGCGAATCGGCGCCGGCAGCGAAGGCGGCCACTTCTTCGTGGCGTACATGTACCCAGTCGATTTCACTGCGGTGCAGGGCATCGGTGACGTGATTCAAGGTATCGCCAACGATGCCGTAACAGCGGCGGACGCCCGCCTGCTGCAGGGTATCGACAACGTTCTCGGCAACGCGCTTGCTCATCGGATACATCCTCGAGGGGAGAGCATCCGAGGCTAGACCCGAAGAAGTGATGCCTCCGTGGGCAAGGCGCACATCACCTCGATAGGCAAACTACTGGCGGAGATCGAGTCAATCGTTGACGTTGATCCAGCCCTCCACCGCGCCCTGCTTCGGGTTGCGGTAGCGCAGCTTCACCCAGCCATCCTGTTCATCCAGCATCTCCACGCGGTCTCCCTGCACCAAGTAACGCCTGGTGCTGGATGCGCCGGGTCGATCGAACAGGAACAGGCGCGCGGGCACCACGGTGGCTGTCACCGCAACCAGCGGGCTATCGTTTTCGGGCACTGCCAACCCGTCATTGATGGCTCGCTCTTCGATCTCCGCGGTCGCCGAGTAGCTGGTCCAAACGGCCAATGGGCCATCAAACCGCGTCGCCTCCAGGTTCAGCACTTCTCCGTCCAACCTGGGCAACGTAAGCATGCGCTCAGAACGATAAAGGTACAGAACGCCGTTGAATGGGCGGTAGACATCAACACGCCAGACGGCACTTCGGCAGCTACTGCGGAGCACCTGATTCTCAGAATCCAATTCGATCCGGCCGAACTCCCCACAACTTCGCCTTGCTTTCCGCAGGACTGGCAGTGTTATGAACCTGCCAAGAAACCGATCGAACTTGTAGACAAGTGTTGAAAAATTGACCATTCCAACGGGTATCTGCACTACCAGATCAAGCTGACCATCAAAGTCCACATCCAACGCCATCAGCTTCGTTTCAGATTCCAGCGACCCCGAAGGAGCTGGCGGCAGCTGCTGTGTCGCGCCTGAGGGGAGTTGGACCTGGATGCCCCCGTCAGGTTGATGGACGACAGTTACCGGTGTTGCTGGCGCTACTTCGAACATAAGCTGCGCTTGTTCCACGACTGGCATCGACCAGGCCCTCCCCGGCAGAAGGAGCCCAAGCTGGAGAAGAATCAGCGACATCAGCGCCGCAACCATGTGCGGGCCGTCTCTCTCAAGCAGTCGCGGCTCGAAGCCGATCCCCATTGTCATTGGAATGCCCGTGCAGAAACTGGCTTTTCGGCCACCACCACGATCATGTGCCGGAGCACCCGGCAGCTCCATGCAAGAAATCCGAAATTGCTTCCAGCGTCGAGGGGACCAGTCCTGCAAGCAAGAAACACACCAGGCAGCAGTGGCCCGGCTATCCAGGGGCCTGTCAGTTCAGTTCAATCAATCGTTGACGTTGATCCAGCCCACCACCTCACCCTGCCTGGGGTTGCGGTAGCGCAACTTCACCCAGCCGTCCCGCTCATCCAGCATCTCCACGCGGTCTCCCTGCACCAGGTAACGCCTGGTGCTGGATGCGCCGGGTCGATCGCACAGGAACAGCCGCGCGGGTACCACGGTGGCCTGCTGGCCACGCAACGGTCCATCCGGCGGTGCACCCAGGCCATCGGCGATGGCACTTTCCAGCACCCGGCCGGCGGCATCATAGGTGCGCCAGACGGCAAGCGGGCCCTGCTCGCCGGTCTGTTCCCACTGCAGCGCGGCGTTCAACGTATCGCCCAGCATCAGCACGCTCTCGGCGCGGTACAGATAGAGCTTCGCGCCTGCAAACCGGTACTGGTCGGTGTACCACATCGGGCCGCTGCGGCAGCTGCTGGTCAGCGTGCGGCTCGGACGGTCGACCGCCAGCCCCATCAGGTCACCGCAACTGTCCTTGCCCTGGGTGTCGGCCTGCAGCGCGCGGAACCCGGCACTGGCCGGATCGAAGCGGTACACCGTCACCGCTTCGTTGACCATGCCCACCGAGGCGCGCGCGACCAGTTCCGGGTAGCCATCGAAATCGACATCTTCGAGCGACCATCGCGAATTGCCATCGGCATCGGCCGCGCCCTCAAGCGTCTGGCGCTTGCCTGACGGTGACAGCTGCACCGCGATGCTGCCGTCCTGCTGGGGATCGGCGTGCGCCTGCACGTGCGCGGCCACTTGGAAGCGCAGCGTTTCGCCGTCGTCCCCACCCGCCTGCGCCGTCGGTGCCAGTACGCCTGCCAATGCCAGGCCCAGCAGGCATTCCCTGTAGTTCATCATTGCTCCCTGCAGCACCGCGGCGGCACCTTCAACTCAGAACGATACCTCGACCGGCTGCCGCGACCACAGCACCGATTGATGTTTGGTCTGCTGCTTCCACGCCAGGCGGATGGCTTCGATATCGGCACGGCGCTGCGGGGTGTCTTCGTGCAGCACCACCAGCACCTTGGTGCGCAGACGGTTGGGCGAGGCATCACCGCGGAACAGCCACTGGCCGTAGGCATCGAACACGGTCAGGCCATCCGGAAAGCGCGGGGTCACTTCCTTGTCCAGGAAGGTGCGCCACTGCGCCTCGCTGATGGTGTCGGCCTGCGGGCGGTTGCCGGCGCCCTGCTCTTCGCCTACGCCGAAGTACAGCTCGCTGCGCACCCAGCCGTGGCCGGCGGACGGACGCGCGGCATCGCCCTTCAGTTCGGCGGTGGTGGCCGTGGCATAGGCGCTGGGCGCCTGCGAAGAGAGGCTGGCGCAGCCACTGGTGGCCAGCAGCACGGCGAAGACGAGGCCAAAGTGTTTCATCGGTACAGCTCCGGGGAAGGGGAACAGGGCGAGCCGGCAGCGTACAGCGCCACTGGCCCGGCGTGCTGATGCCAACCGGGCATCAGCTCATGCCGGACCGGCAGGGACTTGCATCGGCACCGGTCATCACGCGAAGATAATATATCGCTTCATCCGGATGGATGTAAGTGAAACTATCTCCCCCTTCCCCGTCGTCGTTGTTGCTGGAGCCCCCATGTCCGCCCGCCTGCCCGCGTCGCCGCTCGGCCTCGCCATCGCCCTCGTGCTTTCCTCCGCTGCCGTCCCGGTCCTGGCCCAGGACGCCACCAACCTGGACACCGTGATCGTCACCGGCACCCGCGCCGCCGACCGCACCGTGCTCGAATCCACCTCGCCGGTGGATGTGCTCACCGCCGAGGACATCCGCAAGGCCGGCGTGGTAAACGGTGAACTGGGCAGCGCGCTGCAGGCGCTGCTGCCGTCGTTCAACTTCCCGCGCCAATCCAACTCCGGTGGCGCCGACCACGTGCGCGCCGCACAGTTGCGTGGCCTGTCCCCCGACCAGGTGCTGGTGCTGGTCAACGGCAAGCGCCGCCACCACACCGCGCTGGTCAACACCGACAGCAAGATCGGCAAGGGCACCACCCCGGTCGATTTCAATGCGATCCCGGTCAGCGCGATCAAGCGCATCGAAGTGCTGCGCGATGGTGCCGGTGCGCTTTACGGATCGGACGCCGTGGCCGGCGTGATCAACGTGATCCTCGACAACGGCGGCGACGGTGGCGAGATCGAGGCCAGCTACGGTGCCAACCACACCGACCTCAAGCCGATCGGCCGCACCCTCACCGACGGCCAGACCGGCAACGTCAGCGCCAAGGTCGGTACTTCGCTGGGCGAGGACGGCGGCTTCCTGCGCGTCGGCCTGGAATACAAGCACCGCAACGGCACCAACCGCGCCGGCTTCGACCAGATTCCGCCGTGGGACCAGACGCCGGACAACCTGGCGCTGCAGGGCAAGCGCAACTATGTGCTGGGCGATGGCAAGAGCAAGGACATCAACCTGTGGCTGAACACCGAGATTCCGGTGGGCCAGACCTCGACGTTCTACGCGTTCGGCACCTTCAACCAGCGCGATACCGAAGGCGCCAACTACTTCCGCTATCCCGATGGCGATGCCAACTGGAAGCAGGTCTATCCGAACGGCTACCGACCGATCTCCGAAGGCGAGAACCGCGACGTACAGGCCGTGGCCGGCGTGCGCGGCCAGTGGGGCGAATGGAGCTACGACAGCAGCCTGGATTACGGCCAGAACGACTTCACCTACCGCCTGCGTGATTCGCTCAACGCATCGCTGGGCCCGACCAGCCCGACCCGCTTCAAGACCGCCGACTACGAGTACGCGCAGACCGTGGGCAACCTCGATCTGAGCCGCGTGTTCACCCAGAGCGACAGCATCAGCCACACGCTGGGCCTGGGCGTGGAAGCGCGCCATGAGCGCTACCAGACCCGCCCCGGCGACCCGGCCAGCTATGCGGCGGGCCCGTACACCGACCGCCCGACCGGCTCGCAGGCCGGTGGCGGCCTGACCCCACAGGACGCCGCCACCCTGTCGCGCGACGTGGCCAGCGCCTATGCCAGCCTGTCCAGCCAGTTCGGCGAGAAGTTCTCCACCGACCTGGCCGCGCGCTACGAGCACAACGACGACTTTGGCGGCGAACTGACCGGCAAGCTCGGCCTGCGCTACGAATTCACCCCGGCGTTCGCACTGCGCGGTGCCATCTCCAACAATTTCCGCGCTCCGTCGCTGGCGCAGATCGGCTACGAATCCACCTCCACCGGCTACAACGCCGGCGGCCAGCTGGTGCAGGGCCGGCTGCTGTCGGTCAACAATCCGATCGCGCGTGGCCTGGGTGCGCAGAACCTGAAGCCGGAGAAGTCGATCAACACCTCGCTGGGCTTCACCAGCCGCATCGGCGAGCATTTCGACCTGTCGCTGGACTTCTTCCAGATCGATATCGACGACCGCATCGCGCTGTCGGAGAGCATCACCGGCGATGCGCTGACCGATTACGTGGCCGCCAGCTACGGCGTCAGTGGCCTGCAGAGCGCCAGCTTCTTCGTCAATGCCGCCGATACCCGCACCCGTGGCGCCGAGCTGGTAAGCAACTGGCGGCAGTCGCTGGGCGATGGCCAGCTGCTGCTGACCGGCACCTACGCCTACACCAAGACCACGCTGAAGAATGTGCTGGCCACGCCGGCGCAGCTGCGCGCGCTGAACCCGGACTACGTACTGTTCGGCATCGAGGAGACCAACACCCTGACCGATGCCACCCCGCGCACGCGTGGCAGCTTCTCGGCCGCCTGGAGCAACGACCACTGGTCGCTGAGCACCCGCGTGAACCGTTACGGCAGCGCCACCCGGGTGTTCAACTTCGGTGATGGCTACATCCCGCGCCAGACCTACCAGGCCGAATGGCAGCTGGATGCCGAAGTCGAGTACCGCATTACCCCGCAATGGAGCGTGGCCATCGGCGGCCAGAACCTGACCGACAACTACCCGGATCGATCCAACAGCGATATCCACTACTTCGGCAACCTGCCGTACGACGTGCTGTCGCCGATCGGCAGCAACGGCGCGTACTACTACGGCCGCGTCCGCTATACGTTCTGATCGCATTGGGTGGGTGCGGACCGTTGGTCCGCGCTGTTTGGGCTGGATGCAGGCTGACCTGCCGTGCCGACCAACGGTCGGCACCCACCGAAGCTGATCCGCAGCCTGCCCTCGACCCCACGTACACGCTCAGGCTGGCAGGCTGGTCGTCATGGCTGAACCGCTCCCCCTGCGTCCGCCACCGCCATTGCTGGACGACGCCTGTGCGTTGTTCCTCGATGTCGATGGCACCCTCATCGAATTCGCTGCACGACCGGATGCCGTGCAGCTCCTGCCGGATGTGCGCGAAGCCATCGGCCGCATCAGTGACCGCCTGGAAGGCGCCGTGGCACTGGTCAGTGGCCGACCGCTTGAACAGCTGGACCAGCTGTTCGCTCCCCTCCAGCTGCCTGCCGCCGGCCTGCATGGGCACGAACTGCGCGGCGAGGACGGTCGTGTGCTGCGCGACGAGCACGACGACGACACCGCCGAGTGGCTGCACGCGCTGCACCAGCAGGCGATGCGCTTTGCCCACGGCCATCCCGGCGTGCTGGTGGAAGACAAGGGCGTCGGCCTGGCCCTGCATTGGCGCGGTGCGCCGCACGCGGCAAGTGATGTGCGCGCCTTCGCCGATCGCCACGTGCGGGGCCGCGCCAGCTACCGCCTGCAACCCGGCGACCATGTGGTCGAGTTCGTGCCCGTCGGCACCGACAAGGGCCGTGCCGTGCGCCGGATGATGCAGTACCTGCCCTTCCGCGGCCGCCTGCCGGTGTTTCTCGGTGACGACCTCACCGATGAATTCGGCTTCGATGCCGCCAACAGCCAGCATGGCTGGAGCGTGCTGGTGGGTGAACGTGAACCCAGCGCGGCGGTGTTCGCGCTGCCCGACATACGCAGCGTGCACGCCTGGCTGCGTGAGAATGCCTATTGACCCGGCCACCCCCCACGGCCGCAACCGAGATGTACCGCGTGATGACCCAACCCGATCTTGATCTGGGCGTGGTCGGCAACGGCAGCTTCGGCGCCCTGGTCGACAAACGTGCCCGCGTTGTCTGGAGCTGCCTGCCCACCTTCGACGGCGACCCTACCTTCTGTGCGCTGCTCGGCCCCAACCAGCAGACCGGTGGCGACTTCGCCATCGAGCTGGAAGACTTCGCCAGCAGCGAGCAGGAATACCTCACCAACACGGCGATCCTGCGCACGGTGCTCCGCGACGCGCACGGCGGCGAACTGGAAATCCTGGATTTCGCCCCCCGCTGGCGGCAGAACGACCGCTTCTACCGGCCGGTCAGCCTGATCCGCCAGGTGCGTCCGCTGGCTGGCAGCCCGCGCATCACCGTGCGTGCGCGCCCGCTGGCCGACTGGGGCGCACGCGTGCCAGAGTCGACCTGGGGCAGCAACCATGTGCGCTGGATCCTGCCGGAGCACGTGCTGCGGCTGACCACCGATGTGCCGGTGCGCTTCGTGCGCGATGGCCTGCCGTTCGTGCTCAACCATCCCATCCACCTGATCCTGGGCGTGGATGAGTCGCTCAACCGGTCGATCAGCGGCTACGTGCAGGAAGCCTTCCAGCGCACCCGCGACTACTGGCGCGAATGGGTGCGCTACCTGTCCATTCCACTGGAGTGGCAGGACGCGGTCATCCGCAGTGCGATCACGTTGAAGCTGTGCCAGTACGAGGACAGCGGCGCGATCATCGCGGCGATGACCACTTCCATTCCAGAAGCACCCGGCAGCGTGCGCAACTGGGACTACCGCTACTGCTGGCTGCGTGACGCAGCTTTCGTGGTGCGGGCGCTGAACCGTCTCGGCGCAACGCGCACGATGGAACAGTTCCTCGGCTACATCTTCAACCTGGCCACCACCGACGGCACGCTGCAGCCGCTGTATGGCATCGGCTTTGAAGCCAAGCTGGACGAAGACGAAGTGCCCAGCCTGTCCGGTTATCGCGGCATGGGCCCGGTACGCCGCGGCAACCTGGCCTGGGTGCAGCGCCAGCACGATGTCTACGGCAGCGTGGTGCTGGCCTCCACGCAGCTGTTCTTCGACCGCCGCCTGCAGGATCCCGGCGACGCGCACACCTTCGCCCGCCTCGAACCGCTGGGCGAACAGGCCTTCGCCCTGCATGACGTGCCCGATGCGGGCCTGTGGGAGTTCCGTGGCCGCACCGAGGTACACACCTACACCAGCGCGATGTGCTGGGCCGCCTGCGACCGCCTGTGCAAGATCGCCGTGCGCCTGAAGCGCGATGACCGTGCACACTACTGGCGCGAGCGCGCCGACACCATCCATGCGCGCATCATGGCCGAGTCCTGGAATGAGGAACTGGGCCACTTCACCGATACCTTCGGCGGCCATCGCCTGGACGCCTCGCTCCTGCTGCTGGCCGACATCGGCTTCATCGATGCGATGGACGCCCGCTTCATCGCCACCGTCGATGCGATCGGCCGCGACCTCAAGCATGGCAATTCGCTGTACCGCTATGTCGCGCCGGATGACTTCGGCGAGCCGGAGACCAGCTTCACCATCTGCACGTTCTGGTACATCGATGCGCTGGCGGCGATCGGGCGCATGGACGAGGCGCGCGAGATGTTCGAGCTGCTGCTGAAGCAGCGCAACCACCTGGGCCTGCTGTCGGAGGATCTGGCCTTCGACAGCGGCGAGGCCTGGGGCAATTTCCCGCAGACCTATTCGCACGTCGGCCTGATCACTGCCGCGATGCGCCTGTCGCGGTCCTGGCAGGAGGCATCGTGAGTCGTCTGGTGGTGGTTTCAAATCGTGTGGCCGTACCCGGCGAGAACCGCGCCGGCGGCCTGGCTGTCGGCCTGCTGGCCGCCCTGAAGGAACGCGGCGGCCTGTGGTTCGGCTGGAGCGGCAAGACGGTAAAGGACGGCAGCGGCACGCTGCACCGGCAGAAAGACGGTGACATCGACTACGTCACCATGGACCTGAGCAAGCGCGAGGTGGACGGCTACTACAACGGCTTTGCCAACCGCACGCTGTGGCCGCTGCTGCACTTCCGCCTGGATCTGGTCGACTACGACCGTGCCACCCGCGAGACCTACCACAAGGTCAACGCACTGTTCGCCGACAAGCTCGCGCCCTTGCTGCGCGAGGATGACATCGTCTGGATCCACGACTATCACCTGATCCCGCTTGGCGCATTGCTGCGCGAGCGTGGCATCGGCTGCCGCATCGGCTTCTTCCTGCACATCCCGATGCCCTCGGCCGACCTGCTGCAGGCGATGCCCGACCACCTGCGGTTGTTCTCCGCGCTCTACGCGTATGACCTGGTGGGCTTCCAGACCCAGCGCGATGCCGATCGCTTCCAGACCTACCTGCGCCTGTTCGGCGGGGGTCGGGTACTCGCCAACGGCGAGCTGGAGGCACCGGGCGGGCGTCGTTTCCGCGCGGCGGCGTTCCCGATCGGCATCGACACCGAGCTGATCGCGCGCCAGGCCGGTACCGCCGCCACCAAGGCCGCCGTAAAGAACCTGCGCGCCAGCCTGCGTGATCGCCAACTGGCGATCGGCGTTGATCGCCTGGATTATTCCAAGGGCCTGCCCGAGCGCTTCCTCGGCTTCGAACGGTACCTTGAGCGCCATCCCGACCAGCGCGGGTCGCTGACCTACCTGCAGATCGCCCCCGTCTCGCGCGGTGATGTCACCGAGTACCGGCAGCTGCGCAGCCAGCTGGAGCAGATCGCCGGCCACATCAACGGTGGCCACGCCGAGCCGGACTGGACACCCCTGCGCTACGTCAACCAGAACTTCACCCATGCCACCCTCACCGGTTTCTACCGTGCAGCGGCGGTGGGGCTGGTCACGCCGCTGCGTGATGGCATGAACCTGGTGGCCAAGGAATACGTGGCCTCGCAGGACCCGGAGGACCCGGGCGTGCTGGTGCTGTCGCTGCTGGCCGGCGCCGCCGACGAACTCAAGCAGGCACTGCTGGTGAACCCGCACGACCTGGATGGCGTTGCCGACGCCATCGCCACCGCGGCGACGATGTCGCTGCGCAAGCGCAAGGAGCGCTGGCACGCCATGATGGAGCACCTGCGCACCTACGACATCAACCACTGGCGGCGCAGCTACCTGGACGCACTGGAAGGCTGAGGAAAAAGGGGACGGAGGGGATTAAGTCGTTTGTGCACAAACGACTTAATCCCCTCCGTCCCCTTTTTCTTCAATCCAGGAATCGCGCTGCCTGCTCCGGTGCGGGCAGATGACAGGCATCATGCCGCCCGAACCAGCGGTAGCGGTTGCGCGCCAGCGCGCGATACGCGGCATCACGCCAGCCGCGCGGCACCATCCGCAGCACGCCGGTCAGGCGCCAGACGCCGTCCAGCCCGGCCAGTACACGCAGGATGGCATCGGTATCGGTCCAGGCGCCCTGCGCGTCCAGCAGCAGGAACGACATCGGGTCCTGCGGGTCCAGCCCGTGCGCGCGCAACATCGCGCTGCCCTGCTGCCCCTGCATCGCCGCAAAACGGTAGCGCCCCTTGCGGTCGAAACGCAGCAGGAAGCGCACCCAGCGGTTGCACAGGGCGCACACGCCGTCGAACACGATCACCGCGCTGCCAGTCCCGGCGGCGCCGTCACTGTGGTTCGAGCCAGCCTTCATAGCGGATCAGGGCTCCGGCCCAGGGCAGCGTCACATCGACCAGGAAAGTGTAACGCTCGCCGCGCCAGGCTTCACGGCAGCGCACACCGCCGAACCAACGCGTCGGCAGCGGCAGCAGCCCGAACGCCCAGACCCGCCGCACCGACCAGTCGATACCACCCTCGCGGGCCTGCAACGCGAACTCCAAGCGCACCGCGCCCAGCTGCTCGCGCAGAATCCCTTCGTGCGCCCACAGCCGCGACACCATCGGCCAGCGGCCGAACCGTCGCGCCCACTGCTCACCCTGCCCGCGTGCACTGAACGCCACTTCGGTGGGCAGCGCGTCGCCGTCCTTCGGCAGCCGCGCCAACGCGGCCAACAGCGGCACCAGCCAGTGCCGCCCTCGCACGATGCGCGCCTGCCCCACGTAGCGGCAGGGCAACGGCGCGGCATGCAGCGCCTGCACCGGCGCTGCCAGGGTGGCGAAGGCCGGCCCCAGCACGCGCGCGAACAGCGGCGTGGTCAGGGCGCGATCCAGGCCAGGGTCGCCATGCGCCCGGTACGACGGTCGCGCCGGTGCGAATACAGGTCAGGATCGGCCATGGTCGACACCGTGCCGCCATACACCTGCGCCGGGTCCATCCCCGCCGCCTGCAACCGCTGCCGCGCCAGCGCGAACAGGTCCACTTTCCAGTGGCCTGCGCGGGTGGCCACGAACGCCGCCCCGGCGGCCGGATCATGGCCGACGAAGGCGTGGTAGACCTCTTCGCCGATCTCGTAGTCGACCGGCCCGGCAGCCGGGCCCAGCCAAGCCCGCAGCTGCGCCGGCGGCGTCTGCAGGGCGGCCACCGTGGCCTCCAGCATGCCGTCAGCCAGCCCACGCCAGCCGGCATGGGCCGCACCCACCTCGCTGCCATCGGCCGCGGCAAACACCACCGGCAGGCAGTCGGCGGTCAGGATCGCCAGCACCACGCCCGGCACCGAAGTCACCGCGGCGTCGGCCACCGGTTCGCTGGCGCCAGCCACCGGTGGCGCGGTGAAGCGCAGCACGGTGCTGCTGTGCACCTGGCGCAGCCAGTGCGGTGCCGAGGGCAGTGCCAGCCCCTCCTGCAGCAGCTGGCGGTTGTGCTCCACGTTGGCCGGGGTATCACCATCGGCCGCGTGCCGGTTGCCGAGGTTGAACTGCGCGAACGGCGCCGGCGAAATGCCCGCGCCATGCCGGCGCGTGGTCAGCGCATGGACGCCTGCCGGCGCCGGCCAGTCCGCCTGCAGCAACGGCAGCGCGGCGGCCATCACCAGCGATCCCGCTCGCGGGCGGCGAAGGCTTCGCTGTCTTCGCGCAGCACCTTCATCAGGTGCAGCATGTCCTCCGGCACCGGCGCGGTATTGCGCACCGGCTCACCGGTGATCGGATGCATGAACTCCAGGGTCTCGGCGTGCAAGGCTTGGCGCTTGAAGCCGCGCAGCGCGGCCACCAGCGCGTCGCTGGCACCCTTGGGCAGCTTCAGCGCACCGCCGTACAGCGGGTCGCCGATGATCGGATGGCGCACGTGTGCCATGTGCACGCGGATCTGGTGGGTACGGCCGGTTTCCAGGCGGCACTCCAGCGCGGTGTGCGCACGGAAGCGCTCGCGCAGGCGGTAGTGGGTCACCGCTTCCTTGCCGTCTTCGCGCACCGCCATCTTCAGCCGGTCGCGCGGGTGGCGGTCGATCGGGGCATCGGCGGTACCGCCTGCCACCAGCGCGCCCATCACGATGGCCAGGTACTGGCGGTGCACGTCACGGGCCGCCAGTTGCTCGACCAATGCAGTCTGCGCTTCCAGGGTCTTGGCCACCACCATCACGCCGCTGGTGTCCTTGTCCAGGCGGTGCACGATGCCCGCGCGCGGCAGCACCGCCACCGACGGGTCGCGGAACAGCAGCGCGTTGACCAGGGTGCCGCTGTGGTTGCCGGCGCCGGGGTGGACCACCAGGCCGACCGGCTTGTTGATCACCAGCACATGCTCGTCCTCGAACAGCACGTCCAGCGGGATGTCCTCCGGCTGGGCGTCGGTCTGGGTTTCCAGCACCACGTGGAGGGTCACCACCTCGCCGCCGCGCAGCGGATCGCGCGGGCGCACCTGGGCGCCGTCCAGCAGGACGTCACCGGACTTGATCCACTCGGTCAGGCGCGAACGCGAATATTCGGGGAACAGTTCGGCCACGACGGCATCGAAACGACGGCCGGCGGCGGTGTCGGGGACGATGGCCTGGCGGGCCGATTCAGAGGGTTGTTCAGACATGGCAGGGGGCATTCTTTGAAATTTTGGGGTCCCGGCGGCCGGTTTCAGTCGCTGGACAGGACACTAGGCTATCATCGACCCTTCGTATTCCAGCCGCGTCCCGCCTCGACCCCATGATCCGACGCTCCGCCATGCTCTCCGCGCCCGTCCGCCTCACCGCCCTGCTGCTGGTGCTGGTCATCGCCGCAACCGGCTGCCACCGCGGCGCCAAGAAGGGTGATCGCCCCGACGAAGGCGTGCCGGTCGAACAGCTGTACGAGAAAAGCCACAAGCTGATGCAGGGCGGCAACTGGAGCGGCGCCGAAGCCAGCTTCCGCCGCCTGGTGGCCCAGTATCCGTACGGCCCGTACACCGAGCAGGCGATGATCGAAACCGCCTACGCCCAGTACAAGGCCGGCAAGCACGATGACGCCGTCTCCAGCATCGACCGCTTCATCCGCACCTACCCGACCCACCGCAACATTGCGTACCTGTACTACCTGCGCGGCCTGGCCAATTCCAACCGCAGTACGGTTTTCCTGCGCCGCGTATGGTCGCTGGATGCCAGCCGCCGCGACCTGTCCACGCCGCACCAGGCGTACTCGGACTTCAACATCGTGGTTGATCGTTACCCGAACAGCCGCTACGCCGCCGATGCGCGCCAGCGCATGCTGGAGCTGCGTGACGTGTTCGCCCAGCACGAGCTGGACAACGCCCTGTACTACATGCGCCGCGGCGCCTGGGTCTCGGCCGTGGGCCGCGCCAACTACCTGCTGGAAACCTACCCGCAGAGCGCCTTCCAGTACGACGCCGTGGCCGTGCTGGCCGATTCCTACACCCACCTGGGCAACAAGACCCTGGCCGACGACGCCCGTCGCGTCCTGCAGCTGAACCAGCCGGATCACCCGTGGCTGGAAGGCAAGTGGCCGAAGTACCCGTGGATGATCCGCAAGCTGAACCCGTTCGCCGGCGAGAAGTCCGCCAGCACCGGCCAGCGCAACGCGCGACTGGAAAAGAAATAAGAGAGGGCCCCGAAAGGGGCCCTTCTTCTTTGTGGAGTCGAGCCACGCTCGACTGCTTTCCTCATCCGCCTCCCCGCGCCGGGGCCGGCACCTAGGAATGCTACGAATCCAGCGCGGATGCGACGCCGGTCGCAGCCCGCCTGGGTGAGGCGCTCCACACTGCGGCGCAACGGCCACACCGGCCATCACGGAGCGTCCCATGGCCCCACTGCGCTGCAGTTTCCGTCCCCTGTCCTGCCTCATCGCCACCGCCCTGCTGGCGCTATCCCCGCGCCCCCTGGCCGCTGCACCGGCCGCGCCGGGCGATCTGCTGTCTGCTGCCCCCTATCGCGCGTCATGGGTGCCGTCCAGGGCCGCGCAGGCCTACAAGCTGCACTACCGCACCCCGGACCACCGCGGCCAGCTGGCCGAAGGCACCGGCCTGCTGTACCTGCCCGCCGGCGCGGCGCCTGCGGGCGGGTGGCCGGTGGTGTCCTGGGCACATGGCACTCAGGGCATTGCGGATCGCTGTGCGCCCTCGGTCTCCGGCCCCACCCATGCCGAACGCGACGGACGCTTCCTGGACGTGTTCCTGGCCCAGGGCTATGCCGTCGCCGCCGCCGACTACCAGGGCCTGGGCAGCCCAGGCAATCATGCCTACCTGCACGTGCGTACCGCGGCGCGCAACGCCATCGACATGGTCAAGGCCAGCCGCCAGTACCTGGGGACGGCAACATTGTCGCCGCGCTGGGTCTCGGTCGGATATTCGCAGGGGGGCGCGGCCGCATTGACAGCAGGCCATCTGGCCGCCTCCCATGGCGGCCCATCCCTGCAGTACCGCGGCAGTTTCACCGCCGGAACGCCCACCGCAGTCGAACTGACCGCGCTGGTGATGAATCCCGGCAACCGCACCGCCAATCCTGGCGCACCCAACGCATATCACGCGTATCTGCTCGACGGCCTGCTGCAGGCCGCGCCTCAGATCGACCGCGTCCTCAGCGACGCAGGCCGTGCCCGTGTGGCAGTGGCCCGCGAGCAGTGCCTGAGCGAACTGACCGCCACGCTGGACGGCGCCGATACCGGCAGCATGTTTACTGCACCACTGACCAGCGTGCCGGGCATCTGGGCGGTGCTGTACGACTATCTGGGTGTACCGCGCCGCGGCTTCAGCCAGCCGCTGATGCTGGCCCATGGCAGCGAGGACCGCGACGTGCCCTATCTGACCACCCTGCTGTACGCCGCAAGCCTGGCCTTGCGAGGTGAGCCGGTCGCGTTCCGGCGCTACCCGGTCGATCATCGCGGCACGCTGGATGCGGCGGCGGCGGATGCCCTGGCGTTCGTGCGTGCACGACTGGAGGGCGACCACTTCAACGACGCTGCGGAGATCGCAGGCCTCGAACAACGGCTCGACGAAGCCCGGTAGATCCACGCCATGCCGGATACGCGATCCAGGAAGTTGCCGGCCAGCGGCCGGCACTACCGAATGCAGTAGATCCACGCCATGCGTGGATACGCGCTATAGGGCGTTGCCGGCCAGCGGCCGGCACTACCTGCCAACCGCTGCCTCAGCCCTTGTAGCCGTTGCTGATCGGGTAACGACGCTCGCGGCCAAAGGCGCGGCGCGAGACCTTCGGCCCCGGCGCGGCCTGGTGCCGCTTCCACTCGCTGATGCGCACCAGCCGCAGCACGCGGTCAACCACGGCCGCATCGTAACCGGCGGCCACGATCTCCGTGCGCGACTGTTCCTGGTCGATGTAGCGGTACAGGATGCCGTCCAGCACGTCATAAGCCGGCAATGAATCCTGGTCCAGCTGGTTCTCGCGCAGCTCGGCCGACGGCGGGCGGCTGATCACCGCCGGCGGGATCACCGGCGCGCCGCCCACGGTATTGCGCCACTTGGACAGGCCGAACACTTCGGTCTTGTACAGGTCCTTCAGCGGCGCATAGCCACCGCACATGTCGCCGTAGATGGTGGCGTAGCCGACCGCATACTCGCTCTTGTTGCCGGTGGTCAGCAGCAGGCCACCGAACTTGTTGGCCAGCGCCATCAGGATCACGCCACGGCTGCGCGACTGCAGGTTCTCTTCGGTCACGTCCGGCGCGGTGCCCTCGAACATCGGCGCCAACGCTTCCATCAGGCCCTTGAACGCCGGCTCGATCGACACCGCCTCCAGCTTCACGCCCAGCGCCTGGCACTGCTCGGCCGCCAGGTCGTTGGACAGGCCCGCGGTGTAGCGCGACGGCAGGCGCACGGCGGTTACGTTCTCCGCGCCCATCGCGTCCACCGCCATGGCCAGCACGATCGCCGAGTCGATGCCGCCGGACAGGCCCAGCCACACTTTCTTGAAGCCGTTCTTGCGGCAGTAGTCCTGGATGCCACGGGTCACCGCGCGCCAGGCCAGCGCGTCCATGCTCTCGTCGCCGTCGTCCATCCACACGTGCGGCATGAAGCGGCGGCTGGCGCCGTCGTACTCCACCACCAGCCACTGGTCGACGAAGGCAGCAGCGGCCGGGTGCACCGTGCCATCACCGTCGGCCACCACCGAGGCGCCATCGAACACCAGCGCGTCCTGGCCGCCAACCACGTTGAGGTAAGCGATCGCCGCCCCGCTCTCGCGGGTACGTGCAGCCAGCACGGCGTCGCGCTGGGCATGCTTGCCACGCTCGTACGGCGAAGCATTCGGCACCACCACCAGCTGCGCACCGGCGCGCATGGTGTCGGCCAGCGGCTCGGCAAACCACAGGTCCTCGCAGATCAGCAGGCCAACCGGAATACCGTTGACCTCGAACACGCAGCTGCCGCCATCCGGATCGACATCGAAGTAGCGGCGCTCGTCGAACACGGCGTAGTTGGGCAGCTCACGCTTGCGGTAGGTCTGCTCGACCAGGCCATCACGCAGCACGCTGGCGGCGTTGTAGACCACCGCGCCAGCCGCCTGCGGCCAGCCGACCACGGCGGTGATGCCGCGGCAGGCGGCAGCGATGCGGGCCATCGCCTGCTCGCACTCGTACAGGAAGCCCGGGCGCAGCAGCAGGTCTTCCGGCGGGTAGCCGCTCACCGCCAGCTCGGGGAACATCACCAGCTCGGCGCCGTACTCGTCGCGCGCCTGGCCGATCATCTCGATGATGCGCTCGGTGTTGCCGGCGACATCGCCGACCGGGAAGTCGAACTGCGCCATCGCGATGCGGATCGAAGCCATGGGATTCCAGCCTGTGGTTGCAATGCCGCCATTGTAACGCCGGGGTCAGATCCGTTTTGCGCAGCAAAAGGGATCTGGCCCCACGCCAGACGCAGAAAGGCCGCCCGGAGGCGGCCTTTCTGTGTTCAAGCAGCCGGCCAGCGGCCGGCTCTACAGCATCGTCTGCCGGAGGCAGTCGATCTTATTTCACCAGCTTGGCGATGGCAGCGCCCAGGTCGCCCGGCGAGCGGACGGTGACAACACCGGCAGCTTCCATGGCGGCGAACTTGCCTTCGGCAGTGCCCTTGCCGCCCGAGGCGATCGCACCGGCGTGGCCCATGCGCTTGCCGGCCGGAGCCGACGCACCGGCGATGAAACCGACGACCGGCTTCTTCACGTGGTTCTTGATGTACTCGGCGCCGGCTTCCTCGGCGTCGCCGCCGATTTCGCCAACCATGATGATGCCTTCAGTCTGCGGGTCTTCGTTGAACAGCTTCAGGCAGTCGACGAAGTTCAGGCCGTTGATCGGGTCACCACCGATGCCGATGCAGGTGGACTGGCCCAGGCCGACTTCGGTGGTCTGCTTGACCGCTTCATAGGTCAGGGTGCCCGAACGCGACACGATACCGATCTTGCCCGGCTGGTGGATGTGGCCCGGCATGATGCCGATCTTGCACTCACCCGGGGTGATGACGCCCGGGCAGTTCGGCCCGATCAGCACGGTGTCCGGATGCGAACGGGTCAGCACGTTCTTGACGCGCAGCATGTCCAGCACCGGGATGCCTTCGGTGATGCAGACGATGACCTTGATGCCGGCAGCAGCGGCTTCCAGGATCGCGTCGGCCGCGTACGGCGGCGGCACGTAGATGACCGAAGCGTTGGCGCCGGTGCTCTGCACGGCGTCGGCAACGGTGTTGAAGACCGGCAGGTCGATGTGGGTGGTGCCACCCTTGCCCGGGGTCACGCCGCCAACAACCTGGGTGCCGTACTCGATCATCTGAGTGGCGTGGAAGGTGCCCTGCTGGCCGGTGAAGCCCTGCACGATCACCTTGGTGTTCTTGTTAATCAAAACAGACATGGGAATTCCTTGGTGTCGAATCAGGCAGCGTTCTTGACAGCTTCAACGATCTTCTTGGCGCCATCGTTGATGTTGTCAGCCGGGATGATGGCCATGCCGCTGTCGCGCAGCAGCTGCTTGCCTTCTTCCACGTTGGTGCCTTCCAGGCGCACCACGACCGGAACCTTGACGCCCACTTCCTTCACGGCGGCGATGATGCCTTCGGCAATCATGTCGCAGCGGACGATGCCGCCGAAGATGTTGACGAAGATGCCTTCAACCTTGTCCGAGGACAGGATCAGCTTGAACGCCTCGATGACGCGCTGCTTGTTGGCACCGCCGCCCACGTCCAGGAAGTTCGCCGGCTCGCCGCCGTTGAGCTTGATGACGTCCATGGTGGCCATGGCCAGGCCGGCGCCGTTCACCATGCAGCCGATGTTGCCGTCCATGGTGACGTAGTTGATGTCCAGCTCCGAAGCGATCACTTCGGTCGGATCTTCCTGAGTCTTGTCGCGCATGGCGACCAGGGCCTTCTGGCGGAACGCGGCGTTGTCGTCGCTGTCGAACTTGCCGTCCAGCGCGTACAGGTTGCCGTCGTCCAGGATGGCCAGCGGGTTGATTTCAACCAGGGCCAGGTCCTTTTCGTTGAACAGGCGGTACAGGTTCACCATGATGCTGGCGAACTGGCCGGCCTGCTTGGCGGTCAGGCCCAGCTTGAAGCCGAAATCACGGCCGTGGTAACCCTGCACGCCTTCGACGAAGTCGACGTTCAGCGAGTGGATCAGCTCCGGGGTTTCAGCAGCGACCTGCTCGATTTCCACGCCGCCTTCCGAAGAGGCGATGTAGGTGATGGTCTTGGTGCCACGGTCGACCAGCACCGACAGGTACAGTTCCTTGACGATCTCGCCGGCGGTGGTCACCAGCACCAGGTTGACCGGCAGTTCAACGCCTGCGGTCTGGTAGGTGGCCATCTTGGTGCCGAGCATCTTGGCCGCAGCGGCCTTCACGTCGTCGGTGGTCTTGCAGAACTTGACGCCGCCAGCCTTGCCGCGGCCGCCAGCGTGGATCTGCGCCTTGACCATCCAGGGGCCCTGGCCCAGGGAGTTGGCAGCGGCAACCGCTTCGTCCGGGGTCGCAGCGACCTTGCCGGCCGGGACCGGGATGCCGTACTCGGCAAGCAGTTGTTTTGACTGGTATTCGTGGAAATTCATGCGTCACCGTGGGAATAGGAACGACCGCACGCAATTCCTCAGGGCCCCGGCGGGGCGCCGGCATGGACCGCGGCGGGCCCACTATTGTGGCCGAGCCGGCGCCGGGGCGCAAAGAAGTCTGTACAAAACGCCAGACCCGGCCAGATTTCCGCGGTCATTCAGGCAGTTGCGCCCGGCGGCCCACTGGCCACCGGTATCCATCCCGGGCCAAATGCGCGATCCGGGCGGCTCCGGCGGCGCCCTGCCTGGGGCCCTATACTGGCCGACCAAGGTGTGTAGAGTCGGGCTTGCCCTGCTGCTTCCACCGCAGGCCACATCGAAGCGACGTGCCCGCCCGGCCTCAGGGGACGCCAGGCAGGCCCGCCGCAGCGTCCAGACCCAGGCAGCCAGAAGGGGAGTTCCGGCGTGTCACCCAGTGCTTCATTGATCGACCGCATCGAATCGATTCCGCGGCGTGAGCTGTATTTCTTCGCGCTGTACCGGGTGCTGATCGCCTCGGTCATCGCCGCCCTGCTCTACAGCCCGCTGTCGGCCATGGTCGGCGAAGCCCACCACCCGCGGCTGGCCGACACCGTCGCCGCCATCTACCTGGTGCTGTCCCTGCTGGCCCTGGTGATCGGCCGCAACGAACGCTGGCTGCGCCCGATCGTGGTCAGCGGCGTGCTGGTGGATATCGTCGCCGCCACCCTGTTGTCGCATGCCCTGCCCGGTGCCAGCGCCGGCATCTCGATGTCGCTGCTGTTCAACATCGCCGCCGCCGCCACCCTGCTGCCGCTCAGCCTGGGGCTGGGCCTGGCCCTGGCCGCCAGCCTCGCCACCGGCGTGGAGTACACCTGGAAGCTGCTGGAAGGCGGCGACCCCACCCGTACCCTGGCCGAACTGGCCATGTTCGCCACCAGCTACCTGGCACTGGCCTTCATCAGTTACCAGGTCGGCAGCCGCGCGCGCCGCAACCAGCAGCTGGCCAACCAGCGCGGCGATGAAGTGGCCAACCTGTTCCAGATCAACGAGCTGATCATCCGCCGCATGCGTACCGGCGTGCTGGTGGTCGACGCCGACAACCGCGTCACCCTGGCCAACGAGGCCGCCTCGATGCTGCTCGGTGACAGTGATGGCAGCGGCGAAAGCGGCCGCCTGGACCTGGCCAGCGCCGCCCCGGAACTCGCCCGTCGCCTGCAGCGCTGGCGCAATGGCTGGGCGCAGGACGAACTACCGCTGCAGCTCAACCCCGACCAGCCCGAAGTGCAGCCGCGCTTTGCCCGCCTGCTGGCCGGCAGCGACCTGGCCCTGGTGTTCCTGGACGACTCCAGCGTGGTCTCGCGCCGCGCCGAATCGCTCACCCTGTCGGCGATGGGCCGCTTCTCGGCCAGCCTCGCCCACGAGATCCGCAACCCACTGGCCGCGATCAACTACGCGGTGCAGCTGCTGGAAGAAGGCACCGGCTTCAACGAAAGCGACCGCCGCCTGCTGCAGATCATCCGCCAGCAGTGCCAGCGCACCAACGGCATCGTCGAAAGCGTGCTGGGCCTGGCCCGGCGCGAGCGCGCCACGCCGGAGAACGTCGACCTGGCCGCCTTCGTGCGCCGCTTCGTGCTGGAGTACAAGCAGGGCCAGACGCTGGAGACCGACAGCATCGAGCCGATCATCAACGACACCTCGGTGCTGGCCCAGGTCGACACCAAGCACCTCTACCAGGTGCTGACCGTACTGGTGCACAACGCGCTCAAATATGGCCGCATCGGCCAGCAGCCGGCGCGGGTGCGCCTGCGCGTGGCGCAGCACGAGCGCAGTGCGGTCATCGACGTGATGGACCGTGGCCCCGGTATTCCCGAGAGTGTGGCCGCACAGTTGTTCCGGCCGTTCTTCACCACGTCCGAGCATGGCACCGGGCTGGGCCTGTATATCGCCCGCGAGCTGTGCCGGGCCAACCAGGCGCGGCTGGACTACATCCCGGTTCCCGCTGGAGGCTCCTGCTTCCGCCTGGTGCTGCCCGGCCCGCATACGCTGTTGCCCACCTGATCTCGATTCCGTGCGTCAAACATTTGTCGCTTCCAGCCCCCTCGTTTATCTTTCACGCCCATGAACGAAACCCGCAGCGCCCTCGTCGTCGACGACGAACGCGACATCCGCGAACTGCTGGTACTGACGCTCGGCCGCATGGGGCTGCGCATCAGTACGGCAGCCAACCTTGCAGAAGCGCGCGAACTGCTGGCCAGCAATCCGTACGACCTGTGCATCACCGACATGCGCCTGCCGGACGGCAATGGCATCGAGCTGGTCAGCGAGATCGCGCAGCACTACCCGCGCACGCCAGTGGCGATGATCACCGCCTTCGGCAGCATGGACCTGGCCGTGGAAGCGCTGAAGGCCGGCGCCTTCGACTTCGTCAGCAAGCCGGTGGATATCGCCGTGCTGCGCGGCCTGGTCAAGCACGCGCTGGAACTGAACAACACCGAGCGCCCTGCACCCGGCCCCGCCGCCGAACAGGGCGCACGCCTGCTCGGCGATTCGCCGGCCATGGACGTGCTGCGTACCACCATCGGCAAGGTCGCGCGCAGCCAGGCGCCGGTCTACATCCTCGGCGAATCCGGCGTGGGCAAGGAGCTGGTCGCACGCACCATCCACGCCCAGGGCGCCCGCGCGGCCGGCCCGTTCGTGCCGGTCAACTGCGGCGCCATTCCCGGCGAGCTGATGGAAAGCGAATTCTTCGGCCACCGCAAGGGCAGCTTCAGCGGCGCCCACGCCGACAAGCCCGGGCTGTTCCAGGCCGCGCATGGGGGCACCCTGTTCCTCGACGAAGTGGCCGAGCTGCCACTGCAGATGCAGGTGAAGCTGCTGCGCGCGATCCAGGAGAAGTCAGTTCGCGCGGTCGGCGCTGCCACCGAGGAGCCGGTGGACGTGCGCATCCTCTCGGCCACCCACAAGGACCTGGCCGAGTTGGTCGAGGACGGGCGCTTCCGCCACGACCTCTACTACCGCATCAACGTGATCGAACTGAGGGTGCCGCCGCTGCGCGAGCGTCGCCAGGACCTGCCGGAACTGGCCGCATCGGTACTGGCACGACTGGCCCGCAGCCATGGCCGCCCGACGCCGTTGCTGGCGCCGTCGGCGCTGGACGCACTGGCCCAGTACGCCTTCCCCGGCAACGTGCGCGAACTGGAGAACATCCTGGAACGCGCGCTGGCCCTGGCCGAAGAAGACCGCATCGGCGCCGACGACCTGCGCCTGCCGCAGCATGCCCCGCGCACGCCCGGCAGCACAGCGCACGCCGAAGCCGTGGTGGACCTGCAGCCCGGCAGCGCCGCCCTGCCCTCGTACATCGAACAGCTCGAGCGCAGCGCCATCCAGCGCGCGCTGGAAGAGAACCGCTGGAACAAGACCCGCACCGCCGCGCAGCTGGGCATCACCTTCCGCGCGCTGCGCTACAAGCTGAAAAAGCTGGGGATGGAGTAAGGGGGGCCCGACGCGGGCCACCCCATCCACGCACGACGCAGATCTACTGTAGAGCCGAGCCCACGCTCGGCTGCTCTTCGAACCATCAGCCGAGCATAGGCTCGGCTCTACCTCAATCCTTGGTAACGCGGTTGATCTCGGCCAGGCTGGTGACACCCGCCGCCGCCTTCTTCAACGCCGACTGGCGCAGATCGTTCACCCCGATCTGCTGTGCGGCCTCGGCAATCTGCAACGCATTGCCACCGGCCAGCACGATCGTGGCGATCTCGTCGGTCATCGGCATCACCTGGTAGATACCGGTGCGGCCCTTGTACCCCTCGGTGCACTCGTCACAGCCGACCGCCTCGTACAGCTCGATACCCGCATCCAGCTGCGCCTGGGTAAAGCCCTCGGCCAGCAACGCATGTTCGGGCAGGTTGGCCGGGCGCTTGCAGTTGTTGCACAACCGGCGCGCCAGGCGCTGGGCGATCACCAGCGTCACCGAGCTGGTGATGTTGTACGGCGCGATGCCCATGTTCATCAGGCGCGCGATGGTCTGCGGTGCATCGTTGGTGTGCAGCGTGGACAGCACCATGTGGCCGGTCTGCGCCGCCTTGATCGCGATCTCGGCCGTCTCCAGGTCGCGGATTTCGCCGACCATGATGATGTCCGGATCCTGTCGCAGGAACGAGCGCAGTGCCGCGGCGAAGGTCATGCCGCGCTTGTTGTTCTGCTGCACCTGGTTGACGCCGGGCAGGCGGATTTCCACCGGGTCTTCGGCGGTGGAGATGTTGCGCGTCTCGTCGTTGAGGATGCCCAGCGCGGTATACAGCGACACCGTCTTGCCCGAACCGGTCGGGCCGGTCACCAGCACCATGCCGTAGGGCTTGTGGATGGCGTCCAGGAACAGCTTCTGCTGGTCCGGCTCGTAACCCAGCTTGTCGATGCCCAGCTTGGCCGCGCTGCCGTCCAGGATACGCAGCACCACCTTCTCGCCGAACAGGGTCGGCAGCGTGCTAACGCGGAAGTCGATCTGCTTGGTCTTGGAGAGGTTGAGCTTGATGCGTCCGTCCTGCGGCACGCGCTTCTCGGCGATGTCCAGCTGCGCCATCACCTTCAGGCGCGCGGCGATGCGCTGGTTCAGCTTCACCGGCGCGCGCGCCACCATCTTCAGCAGGCCATCGATGCGCAGGCGCACGCGATAGTCGTCTTCATAGGGCTCGAAGTGGATGTCCGAGGCGCCCTTGCGGATCGCGTCCACCAGTACCTTGTTGACGAACTTCACCACCGGGGTGTCATCACCCTTGGCATCGATGCCGGAGTCGCCACCGGCGCCGAGATCCTCGTCTCCGGCCGCAACATCCAGGTTGCCCATGCCATCGTCGTCACCGCCCAGCGCGTCGCCCAGCGTGTCATGGCTGGCATGCCACTGCTCGAGCGTGCGGCGGATCTGGTCTTCATCCACCAGGATCGGCTCCACCACCAGATTGGTGTGGAACTTGATCTCGTCCAGCGAATGGGTCGGATTGCTGGTACCCACGAACAGCTTGCCGCCGCGCTTGAACAGCGGCAGCACGTTGTGCTTGCGCAGCAGCTCCTCGCTGACCAGGCTCATCGCGTTCTGGCTGGCGTCGAACGTGGACACGTCGAACAGCGGCATGCCGAACTCGACCGCATTGGCCGCCGCCAACTGGGCCGCCCCGACCACCTTGTTCTGCGCGAACCAGGTCGGCAGCGGCTGCCGGGCCGCAGCGGCCTTGGCCATGGCGTCGCGGGCGGAAGCCTCGTCCAGCGCACCATCCTGGACCAGGCGACGGGCCAGGCCGGTGATGCCGACGAGATTGGCGGTGGTTACGGCGTTCATATGGATCCTTGGCTCATCATGGGTCAGGCAGTGCGGCGCGCCTTCCAGAGGCACCGCACAGGGCAGCAGAACCTGACGCGACCCGATGGCCGACGACGATGCCAATCCTTCAGCATGACTGCCTCGCCCGGCACTCCCAGCCCGGCAGGCACGATCCTGACTCCCCCGGGGATGATAGCCCCGTCAACGGCCCGCCAACATCCCATTGGCAGGCCGAAGTGTGATCAACAGCCGGTTGGGCGATAGCGCGCTTCGAAGGCGCTGCCATCGCAGGTCCAGATGCCGTCGGCTGCGCGGCGGAGGATGAGGTCTTTGCCTTGTACTGCTCCGCCTCCACTCACTGTGCAAACGATGCTCCCTACCCCGGCATCAGTAAGCTCGGCCTTTACTTTGGAGCAACGTTCCGTCGCCTTCAATCCAATGTATGCAGCAGTAACGTCAGCAGCGTTCCTGCTGTCTTGTGCCACCGCTTCAAACGTGGTTTTACCTGGGCGTATGTCGGAAAGCGCGGCGGCCAATTGCGCCCGCGACACATAGTTCATATAGATCGGAATGGAGACCGCAGCGAGGATTGCGATGATTGCGATGACAATCATCAGCTCAATCAACGTAAAGCCATTGCTTCGCTTCATGCCCCCCTCCCCAATGAGAGACTTGTTCACGAGATGTCTGCCCCTATGCATTTCATTACCCATTAAACAAAAGGCCCCGATATACGGGGCCTTTTGCCATAACCGCTGCTAGCTATTACTTGCAGCCGCCCGGAATGTACTTAGCGTCCAGATCGGTCGCGGTGCAAGCCCAGGTACCATCTGCTGCACGAGTCAGAGCCAGCGAGCCCTTGGCAACCTTGGAATTACCCGACAGCTTGCAGGTGATCGATGCGGTGCCAGCGGTCGCATCGCCGTCAACCGAAATCGCGCAGCGATCCGAGTTCTTCAGGCCAATCTGCGCCGCGGACTTGTCGAAGGCCTTGCCTTCATTCAGCAGCACTTCTGCCTGGGTCTTGCCCGGGGTGATTTCCGCCAGACCAGCAGTAGCCTGCGACTTGGCCACGTAGTCCTGGTACATCGGCAGGGCGATGGCGGCCAGGATGGCGATGATCGCGACGACGATCATCAGTTCGATAAGGGTGAAGCCCTTCTGGTTCTTCATTTGGTACATCCCCAAGATAGTGGTGGTTGATTTCAGAGCACAGGATCGGTCTGGCCGGCGGCCAGCTGAGCGGGTCCTGCCCCCTGCGGGTGGATCAACGCAGGTTGCGTGCCAACCCCGGCACGCCTCCCCCTGGATTTCCCCGCGCCCATGATGGCAGCTATTTCACGGATGGGAACCCCCCGCATGCGAATCTGCGATGGACGCGGCAATGTGACGCAGTGCGTCACCTTTGGTCGGCACCCGGCACGAATTCGCATCATGGGCCCCTTGGCAACTGCCCAGACGGGCATGAACCCGCTACCATCAACGGCTAGACGCCCGCCTGGGGATGGCGGGTCTTGGGGAGCCGATATGTCTGTCAGTCGCAGTGCGATCAAGAAGGAGCCCGTGGCGCGCAGCACCACGGAACTGCAGCCGTTTGTCTGGGAGGGGACCGACAAGCGGGGCGTGAAGATGAAGGGTGAGCAGACCGCGAAGAACGCGAATCTGCTGAGAGCAGAGCTACGTCGTCAAGGCATCACCCCAGGCACAGTAAAGCCGAAGCCTAAGCCGCTGTTCGGCGCTGCAGGCAGCAAGATCACGCCGAAGGAAATCGCCTTCTTCAGCCGGCAGATGGCCACCATGATGAAGTCGGGCGTACCCATTGTGGGATCGCTGGACATCATTGCGAACGGGCACAAGAACCCACGCATGAAGAAGATGGTGGATGGCCTGCGTACCGATATTGAAGGCGGCTCGTCACTCTATGAGGCCATCAGCAAATATCCGGTGCAGTTCGACGAGCTCTACCGCAACCTTGTACGGGCTGGTGAAGGCGCTGGCGTCCTCGAGACGGTGCTGGACACTGTCGCCAACTACAAAGAGAACATCGAAGCCCTGAAGGGCAAGATCAAGAAGGCGATGTTCTATCCCGCCATGGTGCTGGCGGTTGCTCTGCTGGTCAGTGGCATCCTGCTGGTCTGGGTCGTGCCGCAGTTCGAGGACGTGTTCAAGGGATTCGGCGCGGACCTGCCCGCCTTTACCCAGATGATCGTGAACATGTCGAGGTTCATGGTCTCGTGGTGGTGGCTGATCCTGTTGGTCATCATCGGTTCGATCGTCGGCTTCATTGCCGCCTATAAACGGTCGCCGAAGATGCAGCACAGCATAGATCGGCTGGTCCTGAAGCTGCCCGTCATCGGGCAGATCATGCACAACAGCTCGATCGCCCGCTTTGCCCGTACCACCGCCGTCACCTTCAAGGCCGGCGTGCCTTTGGTGGAGGCCCTGGGCATCGTGGCCGGCGCCACCGGCAATACGGTTTACGAGCATGCCGTATTGCGGATGCGCGACGACGTGTCGGTCGGCTACCCGGTCAACATGGCCATGAAACAGACCGCCCTGTTCCCGCACATGGTCATCCAGATGACCGGCATCGGTGAAGAGGCGGGCGCCCTGGACGCCATGCTGTTCAAGGTGGCCGAGTACTATGAGCAGGAGGTCAACAATGCCGTTGACGCCCTGAGCAGCCTGCTGGAACCGATCATCATGGTGATCATTGGTACCATCGTCGGCGGCATGGTCATCGGCATGTACCTGCCGATCTTCAAGCTCGCTTCCGTCGTCGGATAATCACTACATGGCATTTCTCGACCAGCATCCCGGCCTCGGCTACCCCGCCGCGGCCGCCCTGGGGCTGCTGCTGGGCAGTTTCCTCAACGTCGTCATCCTGCGCCTGCCGAAGCGGCTGGAGTGGCAGTGGAAGCGCGATGCGCGCGAGGTTCTGGAAGAACCGGACTTCTACGAGCCCCCGCCACCGGGGATCGTGGTCGAGCCCTCGCACTGCCCGCACTGCAAGCACAAGCTGAGCTGGTACGAGAACATCCCGCTGTTCAGCTGGATCATCCAGGGCGGCAAGTGCCGCCACTGCAAGGCGCCGATCTCGCTGCAGTACCCGCTGGTCGAGGCCCTGACCTCGGTGCTGGTGCTGGCCTGCGTCTGGCAGTTCGGCTTCGGCTGGCAGGGCTTCGGCGCCATTGTGCTGACCTGCTTCCTGATCGCCTTGTCCGGCATCGACCTGCGCACCCAGCTGCTGCCCGACCAATTGACCCTGCCACTGATGTGGCTGGGCCTGATAGGCAACATCGACAACCTGTACATGCCGGCCAAGCCTGCCTTGGTCGGCGCGGCAGTGGGCTATCTGTCGCTGTGGATGGTCTGGTGGCTGTTCAAGCAGCTGACCGGCAAGGAAGGCATGGGCCACGGCGATTTCAAGCTGCTGGCCGCCCTCGGCGCCTGGTGCGGGCTGAAGGGCATCCTGCCGATCATCCTGCTGTCGTCGGTGCTGGGCGCCATCATCGGCTCGATCTGGCTGTACACCCGGGGCCGTGACCGCGCCACGCCGATCCCGTTCGGCCCCTACCTGGCCATCGCGGGCTGGCTGTACTTCATGTGGGGCGCGCCCGTGGTGGAGCAGTACCTGGTGTTGAGCGGACTGCGCTGAGGGGAATCCCCATGAGCCGCTATGTGGTTGGCCTGACCGGCGGCATTGCCGCCGGCAAGAGCGAGGTGACCCGGCGCTTCGAGGCGCTGGGCATCGTGGTGGCCGACGCCGATCTGGCCGCCCGCGCGGTGGTTGCCGCCGGCAGCCCGGCCCTGGACCGTATCGCCGAGCGCTTCGGCGCCGGCATGCTGCAGGCGGACGGTAGCCTGGATCGGGTACGCCTGCGGGCCCACGTGTTCGCCGACCCGACCGAACGGGCGGCGCTGGAAGCGATCACCCACCCGGCCATCCGTCTGCTGATGCAACAGCAGTGCGAGCAGGCCGCCAGCCCCTATGCGATTGCCGCCATTCCGTTGCTGACTGAGGTCGGTGGGCGGCAGGCCTACCCGTGGTTGGACCGGGTATTGCTGGTGGATGCGCCCGAAGCCGTGCAGCACGCCCGGCTGATGCAGCGCGACGGCATCGACGCCGCGCTGGCCGACAAGATGATCGCCGCCCAGGCCAGCCGCGCGCAGCGGTTGGCACTGGCCGATGATGTAGTGGTCAACGATGGTCACCCGGAAGAGCTGCAGGCGCAGGTGGAAGCGCTGCATGAGCGGTATCTGGGGCTGGCTGGGGGTTGAGGCTTGGTTGCCGGCCAGCGGCCGGCACTACCGAAGCCAATCCACACATGGCGGCGATCTACCCGGCGCCAGCGTGGAACTGCTGTAGAGCCGAGCCCATGCTCGGCGGCGATCATCAAGCCGAGCATGGGCTCGGCTCTACAAAGCGTTCTGCATTCACGCGTGGCGTGGACCTATTCCAGCTGCAGGCGGGCGTAGCGGGCCAGTTCGCGGGCGCCGAGCAGCAATCCGTCGACGACATCCGGGCTCAGCTGCTGGTGGGCACCGCCCTGTTCGCGGGCGGCTTCGGCGGCGTGCAGCACCTGCATGAGTGCATTCAAGCCGGCCAGGGTGCGGCTGAGACCGGCCATGGTGGCCGCCTGGGCAGGGCTGAGGCCCTGCGCTTCCAGTCGCCGGCCGTCGGCGGCATCGCGGCCGTCCATGCGGGCAAGCAACGCAGGCAGCAGATCTTTCGGATCATCGAGCAGGGTTTCGATGCGCGCGGCGACGTCGGCCGGCAGCAGGTCAGCGGCTTCGCCGATCAGGGCGTGCAGTTGAGGGAACACGGGGCGTGCGGACATGGTGAATCTCCTCGCAGACGACGAGCCACCTGCGGATGCGAGGTGGCGGACGGTGCGGGTTGGCGTACCGGAGATCCGACATTCAGCAAAAATACTCCAGCGGATTCTGATGAATCCCCACGCACCGCCCGCCGAAGCAAGGCACGCGGTGCATTTTCAACGACTGGCCGAGGGGCCGTCGAAGAGAGCTGAATGTTGGTTTTTTTCAGGACGCCAATCCCGGCCAGGGCACCTGCCCCGGCCGCCCCATCTGGCCATCACGCAGCGCTGTGATCTGTAAGGAAATTCTCAAGCCGCTGTTGGGTGTACGAATGCGTGCATGCGGACACGCGCGCTACGTGGCAACGGTCACGGTGATGTCGTGTTGGGCTTCTGGCCCATCCTTCCTGCGAGGGGAATTCGGTGGCACAAGCGACAGAGGGCGCGACACGAACCCGCTGTGGAGCCGAGCCTATGCTCGGCTTCGGGAAGCCACGGCAGCCGAGCGCAGGCTCGGCTCTACAAGTGGAGCACCCACCCAGGCAGGGGCCCTTACAACGGCTTCGGCGAGAACGTCAGCGTGGCGATCACGCCGCGCTCGCCACCGGGGCGCACGCTGACCTGCCAGCCGTACAGATCGCACAGGCGGCTGACGATCGACAGGCCGATGCCACCGCCCTGCGAATGGCCGGCATGGGTGCCGCGATAGCCGCGCTGGAACAGCTTGGCGGCGTCTTCTTCGCTCAGGCCCGGGCCGCTGTCAGTCACCGACACTGAATTGCTGCCGACAAAGACGCGCACCTCGCCATCCTGCGAGTACTTCACCGCATTGCCGATCAGGTTGCCCAGCGCCACCGACAAGGCCGCCTCCGGCGCATCGATCACCAGGTTGCGCTCGCCTTCCAGCGCCAGCTCCAGCGGCTTGCCACCCAGCTGGGCGCGGTGGGCGTCCAGCAGCTGTTCGGCCACGCGCGCGACGTTGCTGGTGCCCTGCCCGCGCTCGTTGCGCGACAGCAGCAGCAGCGCGCCGATCAGGTCGCTGCACTGCTGTTCGGCGCGTTGGATGCGCTGTAGCCGCTGCAGCACCTTCTCATCCAGGCCGGGCCGGGTCAGCAGCAGTTCGGTGGCGCCACGGATCACCGCCAGCGGCGTGCGCAGTTCGTGGCTGACGTCGGCATTGAACTCGCGGTCGCGCTGCACCACTTCGGTCAGTCGCGACGAATAATCATCCAGCGCCTGCGCCAGCTGCCCCACTTCGTCATCGGGGAAACGCGGCGCCAGCGGCTCGGGATCACTGGTGCCGCCGCGATAGGCACGCAGCCGCGCGGCCAGGTCCGAGACCGGCTTCATCACCTTCGATGCCGACCACCAGCCCAGCACCAGCGACAACAGGCTGAACACCAGCACCGACAGCACCAGCGCGCGGTTGAGCTGCTGCCCACCGCGCACGCTGTCGGTCATGTCATAGGCCAGGAACGCCCAGGCGTCCGGCGTCTTGCGCACGGCCAGCTTGTAGGCGTAAGGCTGCCCACGTTCGTCGGTGCCCGAGATATTGTGGTTGCCGTCGGGCAACGCTGCCCAATCAGGTTCTTCCTCACGCAGCGCATCGAACTTGTCGGGCTTGACGAGGCGCGCACGCATCTGCTGCACGGGCAGGTCGGGGTTGCGATCCGGGCTCTCGTAGAACCGCCGCACGTACTCGTTGATGTTGCGGTTCATCACGTCTTCCACCAGCTGGTTTTCCACGCGCATGCGGGCCCAGTTGGTGGCAAACGCGAACAGTGTCGTCAGGCAGAAGCCCAACAACACGAACGAGACGATGATGCGGCTGCGCAGGCGCCGGCGATACGGCGAACGCCGGCGCTCCCCCTTGGTTGCCACGGAATCAGGCTTCCGGGGTGGCGATGCGGTATCCGATGCCATGGCGGGTCTGGATCAGCGGCACTTCAAACGGTTTGTCGACCACCGCACGCAGGCCGTGGATGTGGACACGCAGCGAATCCGAGTCGGGCAGCTCCTCGCCCCAGACGCGGGTTTCCAGCTCCTGGCGGGTGACCACGGCCGGCGCGGCCTCCATCAGGGCCTGCAGGATCTTCAGCGCGGTCGGGTTGAGCTGCAGCAGCTTGCCCTGGCGGCGCACTTCCAGCGTGTCCAGGTTGTATTCCAGGTCGCCGGTTTCCAGCACGCGGGTCTGCACGCCCTTGCCGCGGCGCGACAGCGCGTTCAAGCGCACTTCCACTTCCTGCAGCGCGAACGGCTTGATCAGGTAGTCATCGGCGCCGGAATCGAAACCGGCCAGCTTGTTGTCCAGCGAGTCGCGGGCGGTCAGCATCAGCACCGGGGTCTGCTTGCGCGCTTCGTTGCGCAGCTTGCGGCACACTTCGATGCCATCCATGCCCGGCAGGTTCAGGTCCAGAACGATGGCGTCGAACTCGTGGACCACGGCCAGGTGCAGGCCGGTCACGCCGTCGGCGGCGAAGTCCACGGTGTGGCCACGATCCTCAAGGTAGTCGCCAAGGTTGGCGGCGATGTCGCTGTTGTCTTCGATTACGAGAATGCGCACTGGGACCTCTGGTTCTTGAAGGGTCGTCGGGGGGGCCAGGCCCACCCGCTCAGGATGCCCCTGCGTGGGTGGACGCGACGTCTACCTGCTGAACGATACAGGTTCCATTCTTAACATTTCGTACCGAAGGGCCGACACCGACAAAAGCCCCCTCGGCGAGCGGTCAGCGGCTGATGCGCTGCTGGTCGGTCAGCGCCCGGCGGCTGTCTTCCTGGGCCTTGCGACGCTGGGCCACGGTCAGACAGACGCTGGTCGGCATGTTGCTGCCGGTAAGGCGCTCGCGGCGGCAGATCATGCGGCTGTCGGCCTGGGCGCGGGTCATGATGGTGTTGACGATCTCCTGCTCGTTGAACAGGTCGTTGCGCTCCTGCGGGGCCAGCTCATCCACCTTCTCCCGGCCATTCATCTTGATCCGGATCCGGTTCAGTGCCTGCTGCACGCGACTCTTGTCCTCCAGCCCGATCTCGCTGTAGTCCTCGCTGCCCATGGCCGTTTCAACGCGGCGGATCTGCTCGGACACCGGGGTGAAGGCATCCATCTGCACGGTGTCCTTCTGCGCCTTGGCCTGCACGGTGGCTACCAGGCCGAGCGACAGCATCAGGGCAAGTGTCGTGTTGCGGTACATGACGAGCTCCATGTTCGTCCATGAATAGGGTCTCGACTTTACGATTCCGCCGATGCGCCCACAAGGGACGCACGGCAGGGTGACCGATGGCGGCATGCGATCGGTCCGGCAGCGATCAGGGCTTGTAGTTGTTGAAGCGCTGGTTGTCGTTGAGCGCCTTGCGGCTGTCTTCCTGCGCCTTGCGGCGCTGGGCCACGGTCAGGCAGACACTCTGCGGCATGTTGCTGCCGGTGGTGCGTTCACGACGGCAGACCATGCGGCTGTCGGCGTGGGCGCGGGTCATGATCGTGTTGATCACTTCCTGGTCGTTGAAGATCTCGGTGCGGTCCTGCGGGCTGACCTGCTCCACGCGTTCGTGGTCGCCCATCTTGATCTTGATGCGGCCCAGCGCCTGCTGCACGCGGCTTTTGTCTTCCAGCCCGATCTCGCTGTAGTCCTCGCTGTTGATCGCCGTCTCAACGTTGCGGATCTGTTCGGCCACCGGTGCGTTGGCGTCGAACTTCACCTGCCCTTTCTCGGGCTTGGCGTGGGCGGTGGTGGCCAGGGCCAGGCCCAGCATCAGGGCGAAGGGGGTCATGCGCTGCATCGTTACCTCCAGGTTCTTCCATGAATGGAACATCGATCCTGCGGTGCCACCGATGCGCCGTCACAGCACGCTCGATGGGCCGAAGGGCGGTGCGGTCAACGCCCGGCGGGCGGTGGGCTGAGCGTGTTGTAGCTGCGCTGGTCGTTGATCAGCGCCTTGCCTTTCTCTTCGATCCGGCGCCGTTCGGCCACGGTCAGGCAGCGGCTCTTGGGCATGTTGCTGCCGGTGGTGCGTTCGTACCTGCAGATCTGCCGGCTGTCTTCATGGCCACGCGCCAACACGGTGTTGATGCGTTCCTGCTCGTTGAAGACCTCGGCCTGCAACTGCGGCGGCAGCTCCTGCACGGTCTGGCGTTCGCCCATGTGCTGGCGGATACGCGACAGCGACTGCTGCACCTGGCCGCGATCCTCGGCGGACAGTTCGGCATAGTCGGGGGCGGCCAGGGCGGTCTCCACCTGGCGCATCTGCTCGGCGACCGACCCCTGCCGGTCCATCTGTACAGCCACTTTCTCCGGCTTGGCGGCAACAGCGCCAGACAGGCCCAGCAGCAACGCGATCATCATGATGCGGTACATCGCCAACCTCCCGATCCATCCCGGAACGAAGGGCCAACTCTACGACCGTCACGCGGCCTCCACAAGAGACCTTGGGCATGGGGCCGACAGGCATAAAAAAGGCCCAGACGGTGCACCCGCCTGGGCCTGAAGTCGTATCCCGATACCGATCCTGCTGAGAGGCAGAGCTGCGGTTCGCTGAAGCCTACGCCCGATCCGATTAAAGCCTCGTTAAAGGCCCGGATCATTTGCCGGTGAGAATCATAACCCCATGGATAATCAGGGTTTTTTGATCTTCTCTACGTGCTCGATGATGCGTGTCGCCACGTCGACCCCGCAGGCCGCTTCGATGCCTTCCAGCCCGGGCGTGGAGTTGACCTCCAGCACCAGCGGGCCGCGCGCGGAACGGATCAGGTCCACGCCGCAGACCGACAGGCCCAGCGCCTTCGCCGAACGCACCGCCACCTGCTGCTCGGCACGGCTGGCCTTGGCCGCCACGGCGGTACCCCCGGCGTGCAGGTTGGAGCGGAAGTCGCCCTCCGGTGCCTGCCGCTGCATCGACGCCACCACCTGGTCGCCCACCACGAAGCAGCGCAGGTCGGCCCCCTTGGCCTCGCCGATGAATTCCTGCATCAGGAAGTTGGCGTACAGGCCGCGCAGCGCTTCGACGATGCCGCGCGAGGCACTGGCCTTCTCGGTCAGGATCACGCCGCGCCCCTGGGTGCCTTCATTGAGCTTCACCACGTGCGGCGGCGGGCCCAGCATGGACAGCAGGTCGACGGTGTCGTCGGGGTTGTCGCCGAACACGGTGACCGGCATGTCGATGCCCTTGGCCGCCAGCAGCTGGTGCGCGCGCAGCTTGTCGCGCGAACGCAGGATGGCGTCGGACGGATTGGGCGTGCGCGCGCCCATCAGCTCGAACTGGCGCAGCACCGCGGTGCCGTAGCGGGTGATCGAGGCACCGATGCGCGGAATGACCATGTCCACCCCGGTCATTGGCCGGCCCTTGTAGTGCATGGAAAAGCCATCGGCGGCGATGCGCATGTAGCAGCGCAACGGGTCCAGGATGCGCACGGTGTGGCCGCGCGCGCGCGCCGCCTCGACCAGCCGACGGGTGGAATACAGGGAGCTGTTGCGGGACAGGATGGCGAGCTTCATCGCGGTGGGATCGGTCGGCAGGCGCGAAGCATAGCGCGGGCGTGTGGCGGGTGGATGATGCCTGGCCCGTGCCGCCTGCGCCGGTAGTGGCCGGCTCCTGCGGCGACGATTCCGGCGAAAGAGTAACCGTCGCCGGATACACCACAGGCCCGCATCACCATGCGGGCTGGTTCCGCTTCAGAACCCGCGCGCGGATTCACCCAGCGCTGCGATGCAGGCCATCTGCGTGACCGATCCGGCCGAGGTCCCCTCATAGATCTGCCACAGAAGCTGCGCGGCCTTCGGCCCACCGGCGCGACCCAGTGCGCGCACTGCGGCCAGCTGGCGGGAGGTGCCGGCACCGGAGTTCCTGTAGATCTCATGAAGGCTGCCGACGACGTCGTCCTTCGTTTCCATGCGCTGCTTCCGTGTAGGAAATGCGGCAACGCTAACCGGGCGCGTATGGGCGTGGATATGAAACTAATCAGAAATGAAGAAGGCCGCTGATGAGCGGCCTTCTGTCTACGCGCGTGGCGCGATTGGAGCGGGCGATGGGAATCGAACCCACGTCAGTAGCTTGGGAAGCTACAGCTCTACCATTGAGCTACGCCCGCAGTGCGCGGTGAAAGTCTATGCGGTTGGGCCAGTGTTGCGCAATGGCAGCATGCCGCAATGGGGTCAGAGCCGTTTCCTGGCGGAAACGGATCCGACCCCCGGCGCAAAAGGTCAGAGCCCTTTCCTTGGCGGAAAGGGCCCCGACCCCGGCGGGTGCTGCTTAGAACGTGCCGCTGAAGTTGGCGAACAGGGTAGCGTCCTGCGCGCGCTTCTGGCCGGTCGACGCGCTCAGGCCGAAGTTGCTCTGCAGGCCGAACAGTTCGGTACGGGCACCCAGCACGACGGTGGCGTAGTTCTTGTCGAACTTCAGGCCCGGCACGCGGTAGCTGCCCAGTTCCGGCAGGGTCTGCAACCAGGCGCTGGCCTGCTTGGTGTCCTCGAACTCGTGATCGTAGGTCACCTGCGCGTACGGCTTGACGGCGCCGCCATCGAAACGGGCCTGCCAGCCGAGGCGGCCGACGGTCGAATCGACGTTCTGGCGGTCGTAGCCCAGTGCGGTGGCCAGGGTGCCAGCCGCAGCGCTTTCGGTGTAACCGTCGATCTTCACCTTCTGCCAGATCACCGAGGCGATCGGGCCGTGGCGGAAGCCGCCTTCGGTGCCGAACTCGTAACCGGCGTTCAGGGCCGCGGTCAGGTTGCTGCCGTCCGGCGAACCACCGTGCTCACGGGTGGCCGGGCCCAGCTGGACCTTGCGGTTAACGTCATAGGACAGCCAGGTGTAGCTGACCTGGCCGTTCACCCAGATGCGGTCGCCATACCAGCCGGCGAACAGACCTGCGGTGGTGTCCTTCTGGGTGAAGTCGCCACGGCTGTTGCCGAAGTCGGCGCTGAGGCGGCCGAAGCCGGCGAAACCGCCGAACACCATGCCGTCGCGGGCCCAGTCGATACCGAACAGGCCGGCCGGGGCCAGGCCGTCGTACAGGTCGGCGTGGTCGTAGCGCTGCAGGTCGCCACGCACGCCCCCCCACCAGGACAGGCCGTCAGCCGGCCGACCACCGAGGTGCATGCTGACCTGGTCGGCACGCGAGCGGCCGATGGTCTGTGCCGAGTGGCTCAGCACCTGCTGCAGGCGCGGGCCTTCCAGCACCGAGACCGCGTACTGGCCCAGCAGCTGATGACCGGCAGTGGTCGGGTGCACGCCATCGGCAAACAGGTAGGTGTTGGCCGCATCCGGGCTGACGTAGCTGGTCGGGTTGCAGGTCAGGATGCTCTGCGTCGAGTTGGCCGGATCGATCTTGCAGGCGGTGCTGGTGACGTTGGTGAAGCCGTACATGCCCGGGTTGGCGGTCACTTCACGCAGGATGCTGAAGGTGTCGAGCGGAATGAACTCGATGCCCGCCTGCTTCAGACCACCGTACAGGGCCTTGTTATAACCGGCCGACAGTGCAGTGGCGGCGGCGGCGTTGGGGCCACGGAACTGCGGAGTGATGCCCACGTCCGGCAGATTCGGCACGAGCACGTACTGGGCACCGGCCTGCTTCAGGGCGCCCACCAGCGCGATCTGGTCGGTGACCGCGGCGCCGATGATGCCCTGCACCTGGGCCTGCGAGGCACCACCGGCCGCTGCGCGCGTGGCCGCGAACAGATCATTGGCACCGCCCCATACGGTGTACAGGGCATTGGCGTCAGCCTTGCCACCATTCGCAGCAAGGTAACGGGTCGCCTGCGACTTCAGCGACGGAATGGCTCCGAGGCCACCCGCTTCGTCGGCCGATACACGGGCGCCGCCGACGGCGTAGTTGTCACCGTTCTGGCCATTGCCGTTGGGCGTGCCGTTGAGGCCGTAGTAGTTGGCGACCTGCTGCGCCCACACCCAACCCGGGTTGGTGGTGAACTGGCCGGTCACCGGACGCACATCGGCCGGCAGCAGCGGGCGGAAATAGCCAGCGTCGGTCAGGCTGTCACCGAAGAACACGGCCTTGGAATAGGGGGATTCGCCTGCCATGGCCGGAAGCGCGGCCAGCGCGATCGCGGCCGCCATCAGGGAGCGGATCGGGCGTTTGCTGAGCAGCATGTAAAAAACTCCTGTGGGGATATCGTTGAGGACCCGGCGGACGTACGCCGGCGCACGGTGAATGGTTCCACTGCGCCGCGTTTTGCTCACGCTGCGCCGCCGCATGGATTGTCGCCTGAGGGCGCTGGACCACGCTGTGCCGGGGCTGGCGATCAACGAAATTTGCAAGGGTTCCGATCCGCGCAGGCCATCGGCGACAATGCGGCGATGAACATCCAGCTCAACGGCGAACCCCGTACCTTGCCGGCTTCGGCGACCCTCCACGACCTGCTGCAGGCCGAGCAGCTGCTGCAGCGCCGGGTGGCGGTGGAGGTCAACGGCGAGATCGTCAGCCGCAGCCGCCATGGCGAGCACGTCCTGGCCGAAGGCGACGTGGTGGAGATCGTGCACGCGCTGGGCGGGGGCTGAGGCCTGCGCGGGTGTTCAGGGGTCAGATCCCTTTGCCGATGGCAAAGGGATCTGACCCCACGCTCGACCCCGCCCTCTGCGTGACCCCATCTTCAGGCGGATAAGCGATAATCGCGCCATGAACGTTCATGTCTCCCCCGATTCGCTGGTGATCGCCGGCAAGACCTATGGCTCGCGGCTGCTGACCGGCACCGGCAAGTTCAAGGACCTGGAAGAAACCCGCCTGGCCACCGAGGCCGCTGGCGCCCAGATCGTCACCGTGGCCATCCGCCGCACCAACATCGGGCAGAACCCGGGCGAGCCGAACCTGCTGGACGTGCTGCCGCCGGAGCGCTTCACCATCCTGCCCAACACCGCCGGCTGCTACACCGCCGAGGACGCCGTGCGTACCTGCCGGCTGGCCCGTGAGCTGCTGGACGGCCACAACCTGACCAAGCTGGAAGTGCTGGGCGACCAGAAGACCCTTTACCCGGACGTGATGCAGACCCTGAAGGCCGCCGAGCAGCTGGTCAAGGACGGTTTCGAGGTGATGGTCTATACCTCCGACGACCCGATCCTGGCCAAGCGCCTGGAAGAGATCGGCTGCGCTGCGGTGATGCCGCTGGCCGCGCCGATCGGCTCGGGCCTGGGCATCCAGAACAAGTACAACCTGCTGCAGATCATCGAAGACGCCAAGGTGCCGATCATCGTCGACGCCGGCGTCGGTACCGCTTCGGATGCGGCGATCGCGATGGAGCTGGGCTGCGACGGCGTGCTGATGAACACCGCCATTGCCGGTGCGCGCAGCCCGGTGCTGATGGCCAGTGCGATGCGCAAGGCGGTCGAGGCCGGCCGCGAGGCCTTCCTTGCCGGGCGCATCCCGCGCAAGCGCTACGCCAGCGCCTCCTCGCCGGTGGATGGGCTGATCGGCTGATGACCAATCCTTTTGACAGCGCCGGTTCCAAGGCCCCGCCCAAGCCCTTCACCGTGAGCGAGGGCCGCCGCGAGGTGCGCAGCTTCGTGTTGCGCCAGGGCCGCTTCACCCCTGCCCAGCAGCGCGCGTTCGACGAACGCTGGCCGCGCTTCGGCCTCGACTACACCGGCCAACCGCGTGACCTGGACGCCACCTTCGGCCGCCCGGCACACAAGGTGCTGGAAATCGGCTTCGGCAACGGTGCCGCGCTGCGCTTCGCCGCCCAGCACGACCCGTCGCGCGACTACATCGGCATCGAGGTGCACGCCCCGGGCGTGGGCCGTCTGCTGAACGCGCTGGCCGAGGACAATGCCGACCACGTGCGCCTGTACCACCACGATGCGGTGGAAGTGCTGCAGAACGAGATCGCCGACGGCGCGCTCGATGAAGTGCGCATCTACTTCCCGGACCCGTGGCACAAGAAGCGCCACAACAAGCGCCGCCTGCTGCAGCCGGCGTTCGCCGAACTGCTGGTGCGCAAGCTGCGCCCGGGCGGCCGCCTGCACTGTGCCACCGACTGGGAGGACTACGCCGAGCAGATGTGGGATGTGCTCGATGCCACCGCCGGCCTGGTCAACCGTGCCGGCCCGCGTGGCAGCGTGCCGCGCCCGGACTGGCGCCCGCAGACCCACTTCGAGACCCGCGGCCAGAAGCTCGGCCATGGCGTCTGGGACCTGCTGTACGACCGCACCTGACGATCGCCTGAGGACGCCGCGCCCCACATGGATACCGCGCTGACGCTGACCAACGACATGAAGCTCGTGCTCGGGCTGGTCGGCTTCACGATGGCGATGTTCCTGTTCGAGCGCATCCGCGCCGACGTGGTCGCGCTGGTGGTGCTGGTGGTGCTCGGTGTCACCGGACTGATCGCGCCGGAGGAAATCTTCGGCGGTTTCTCCGGTAACGCGGTGATGAGCATCATCGCCACCACCATCCTCGGTGCGGGTCTGGACCGCACCGGGGCGCTGAACCGGCTGGCCGCCTGGCTGCTGCGGCGCGGCCACGGTGTCGAGCAGCGGCTGCTGATGATGACCACGGCCATCGCCGGCCTGAACTCATCCTTCATGCAGAACCCGTCGGTGATGGCGTTGTACCTGCCGGTCGCCTCGCGACTGGCAGCGCGCACCGGGCTGACGATGCAGCGCCTGCTGCTGCCGATCTCGGCGGCGATCGTGATGGGCGGCGCGCTGACCATGGTCGGCAATTCGCCGCTGATCCTGCTGAACGATCTGCTGGCCTCGGCCAACAACAACCTGCCCTCCGGCCTGGCCACCATCGAGCCGCTGCGCATGTTCGCGCCGCTGCCGATCGGCGTGGCACTGCTGGTCGCCTCGCTGCTGTACTTCCGCTACTACGGCGACCGCAAGCTGATCGAGGAAGAAAACCTGGTCAACGACGGGGTCACCCCGGCGCGAACCGAGAGCTACTTTGCCAAGACCTACGGCATCGAAGGCGATGTGTTCGAGCTGGTGGTCAGCGCCGAAAGCCCGCTGGTCGGCATGACCCTGGGCGAGGCCGAGACCCTGCACGATGCGCCACTGCTGCTGGCCCTGAAGACCGGCAATGACACCCGCCTGGCGCCGCCGGCGGAGATGCGCATCTGGGTCGGCAGCGTGCTCGGTGCGATGGGCCCGCGCCAGCAGATCAGCGACTTCGCGCAGAACCAGTTCCTGCGCATGTCCTCGCGCCTGAAGCACCTGGGCGACCTGTTCAACCCCAGCCGCGCCGGCATTTCCGAGGCGGTGGTGCCGCCGACCTCGAACGTGATCGGCAAGAGTGCGGCCGACCTGCGCCTGCGCAAGGAGCGCGGCATCAGCCTGCTGGCGATCAACCGCGACAAGCAGGTGATCCGCGAGGACGTGCGTGACGTGCAGCTGCGCGCCGGTGACATGCTGGTGTTCCACAGCATCTGGACCGACCTGGCGCAGGCTGCCAAGAGCCGCGACTTCGTGGTGGTGACCGACTACCCGACCGGCGAGCAGCGCCCGCACAAGTTCAAGATCGCGATGGCGATCTTCGCGTTGACCATCCTGATCGCGCTGACCAGCAAGCTGCCGGTGGCGCTGACGCTGATGACCGGCGTGGCCGGCATGCTGCTGACCGGCGTGCTGCGCATGGACGAGGCCTATGCCTCGATCAACTGGAAGACGGTGTTCATGATGGCCGGGCTGATTCCGCTCGGCTGGGCGATGGACTCCAGCGGTGCGGCCGCGTGGGTGGCCGGCCATACCATCGACAAGCTGCCGACCGGCATTCCGGTGTGGGTGCTGGAGGTGGCGCTGGCGCTGCTGACCACGGCGTTCTCGCTGGTGATCAGCCATGTGGGCGCGACCATCGTGATGGTCCCCATTGCGGTGAACCTGGCACTGGCGGCGGGTGGCAACCCGACCGCGTTCGCGCTGATCGTGGCGCTGTCGGCGTCCAACAACCTGATGACGGCCTCCAACCCGGTGATCTCGATGATCACCGGCCCGGCCAACTACACCCCGCGCGAGATGTGGCGGGTCGGCGGCCCGTTGTCGCTGATCTACACCTGCGTGGTGGTGTTGATGATCAACCTGATGTTCTGAGGGTTGGGGTTTGTTGGCAGGGCTGCGCCCTGCACCCGCCGAATCAACGTCAACGTCAAAGGCTGGCATTCGGTGGCATGGCAGGTTGCCGCGATCTGTCAGAACGGCGTCGTGCATCGCTTTGGTAGGTGTCGACCTTGGTCGACACGGCTTTTGTAGCGTCGAGCCATGCTCGACTGCTCCTGGCGTGATGGGGTCAGAGCCGTTTTCCTCCGGAAAACGGATCCGCCCTCTAGCCGGCCTCAAGCCAGGTAGACCTGCCCGTCGCGCACGTCCACCGGCACCGCGCGCAGGCGGTCGCCCTTGCACGGGCCGGCGATGCAGTCGCCACTGTCCAGCGCGAACGACGCGCCATGCGCGGCGCACACCAGGTGGCCCTCGCGGCTCTTCAGGAACTGCCCCGGCGCCCAGTCGAGGCGGCGGCCGGCATGCGGGCAGATGTTCAGGAATGCGCGCACCTGCGCGCCGTCGCGGTACAGCACCAGCGATTCGGCATCTCCATCGACCACCGCTTCGACCTCGGCAAACGCGCCATCGGCAATGGCATCCAGGGCGATCAGGGCAGCAGCGGCAGTCATGGCGAAGGCTCGTACGGTAAACCCGCATTGTCGCATGCCCACTCAGGTGACTGGCTCCGACATGAACACAAGTCATTGATCCGTAATAAGCACAGGCTATATTTAACGAGTTTTTCACTCAATGACAGTGGCGCGTCCCGATACTCTGGTTTCGCTGATCCCAGCCTATCGAGCCGCCATGTTCAATCGCGCATCCGCCTTCAACCAGTTCCGCACCCTGTTCGCGCCGCGCAAGCCGCGCCACCCGCTGGTGCGCGTTGCCGTGGGCCTGCTTGGCCTAGCGATCCTGGCCGCGATGGTGTTCATCGGTGTGTTCGTCGGTGCGGCGATGATCCTGGTCGGCCTGGCGTGGAAGCTGCTGGCCTCGCGCAAGCCGGGTGTTGCCCGCCCGGTCGACCCGACCGTGGTCGAAGGCGAGTACCGCGTGGTACGCAAGCCGGTGTTGCCGGCCTCGCGCTGATCCACCTCCTGCGCGCCCGCTGACGGCGGGCGCCATGCGTTCTAGACTGCGGGCACGCTCTTCCTGGATGCCCGCATGTCCCATGTCTCCGATGTGATCCCTGCCGTAGCCCTGCCGCGTGTGCCGGTAGCCGGTGGTGGCAGTTTCCCCGTGCACCGCATCTACTGCGTCGGCCGCAACTTTGCCGACCACGCCCGCGAAATGGGTGCGGCAGTGCCGGCGGCCGATGACCGTGGCCGCCCGATGTTCTTCAGCAAGCCGGCCGATGCGATCGTGGTCGGCCACGACGATGCAATCCCCTACCCCCCAGCGACCGCCAACCTGCACCACGAAGTGGAGCTGGTGGTGGCGATCGGCCGCGATGCGCCCGCCGGCGAGCTGGCCGTGGCCGACGCCGACGCACTGGTCTACGGCTATGCCGTCGGCCTGGACCTGACCCGCCGCGACCTGCAGGCCGCCGCCAAGGACAAGGGCCACCCGTGGGACGCGGCCAAGGGCTTCGATGCCTCCGCGCCGATCAGCGAAATCGTCCACGCCGAGGAAGTCGGCGACCTGGCCGCGCTGAACCTGTCGCTGGAGGTCAACGGCGAGGTGCGTCAGCAGGCTCTGCTCGACCAGATGATCTGGAACGTGCCGGAGATCCTGCATGAGCTGTCCAAGCTGTGGCAGCTGCGTGCCGGCGACCTGGTGTTCATGGGCACGCCGTCCGGCGTGGCCGCGCTCAAGCCCGGCGACCGCTTCAGCGCGCGCCTGGAAAACGTGGCCGAGCGCCACGGCGTGATCGCCGGCTGACATCACCTGCGCTACCCTGCGCGCTGTCCACTTCCCCACCGGAGAAAAACAACAATGGGAATGCTCACCGAGTTCAAGGAATTCGCGATGCGCGGCAACGTCATCGACCTCGCCGTCGGCGTGGTGATCGGCGCGGCCTTCGGCAAGATCGTGACCGCACTGGTCGAGAAGATCATCATGCCGCCGCTGGGCTACCTGATCGGCCGCGTGGACTTCTCCAGCCTGGCCTGGACGCTGTCGCCAGCCCGGCTCGGACCGGATGGCAACGAGATCCCGGCGGTGGTGGTTGGCTACGGCGACTTCATCAACACCGTCATCCAGTTCGTGATCGTGGCTTTCGCGATCTTCATCGTGGTCAAGGCGATCAACCGCCTGTCGCGCAAGAAGGAAGCGGCACCGGCGGCGCCGGCCGAAGAAGTGGTGCTGCTGCGCGAGATCCGCGACAGCCTGAAGAAGTAAGGGTACCGGGCGCCTATGGGCGCCCCTCCCACCTGTAGAGCCGAGCCCACGCTCGGCTGATCTGCGAAAGGCAGCCGAGCATGGGCTCGGCTCTACAGAAGCAGGCGAAAGCCCCGCTCCGGCGGGGCTTTCGCTTTGCTGCATCTGGCGGAAAACAGCATCCGCGCCAGCCATGACCTCCCGCCCATGCGCCGGGCTGAACGACTGTTAAGCTCCAAGGCTTAGGTCCCTTCCCGGAGTTGTCCATGCGTCGCCGCGTCCTTGCCATCGCATCCTCCCTCGCCCTGTTGGCCGCCCCGGCCTTCGCGGCACCGCGCACCACCACCCTGCCCCCCGCCTCGCTGGCGACCGCCGCGCAGCTGCGCGACCAGGCGCTGGCCGATGACACCGGCTGGAAGGTGGTCGAGTCGCTCACCACCGAGATTGGTCCGCGCATCGCCGGCAGCGAAGCCGATGCCCGCGCCGTTGCCTGGGCCGAAGCCAAGTTCAAGGCCCTGGGCTTCGACAAGGTCTGGAAGGAGCCGGTGACGTTCCCGAAATGGGAGCGTCGCAGCGAACACGCCGCCGTGACCGGCAGGAACCCGCAGCCGCTGCAGATCACCGCACTTGGCGGCAGCCCGGGTGGCACCGTGGAAGCCGAGGTGGTGCGCTTCGCCGATCTGGCCGCGCTGCAGGCCGCACCGGCAGGTTCGCTGAAGGGCAAGATCGCCTTCGTCGATTACCAGATGCTGCCCTTCCGCGATGGCCGCGATTACGGCCGCGGCGGTGCGATCCGCAGCAAGGGCCCATCCGAAGCCATCCGCAAGGGCGCGGTCGGCTTCCTGATGCGCTCGGCCGGTACCGACTCGCACCGCGTGCCGCACACCGGCATCACCCGTTTCGATGACGGCCTGACCCCGGTGCCGTCGGCCGCGCTGTCGGTGCCTGATGCCGACCAGCTGGCCCGCCTGCTGGCGCGTGGCAGCACCACGGTGAAGGTGGCACTGGATTGCGGCTGGGACGGCACCGCCACCTCGTACAACGTGATCGGCGAGATCACCGGCCGCAGCCTGCCGAAGGAAGTGGTGGTGATCGGTGGTCACCTGGATTCGTGGGACCTGGGCACCGGCGCCGTGGATGACGGCGCGGGCGTGGGCATCACGATGGCCGCCGGCCACCTGATCGGCCAGCTCAAGCAGGCACCGAAGCGCACCATCCGCGTGATCGCCTTCGCCAACGAGGAACAGGGCCTCTACGGCGGCAAGGCCTATGCCGAGGCACACGCCAAGGACGTGGCCCTGCACCAGCTGGCCGCCGAGAGCGACTTCGGCGCAGGCCGCATCTATGCCTTCAATACTGGTTCACCGAATCCGGAAGGCTCACGTGAAGCGACGAAGCAGATTGCCGAAGTAATGAAGCCGCTGGGCATCGAGTACCAGGCCGACAAGGGTGGCCCGGGCCCGGACGTCGGCCCGCTGGCCGCCAAGGGCGGTGCGTGGGCGTGGCTGGCGCAGGACGGCTCGGACTACTTCCACCTGCACCACACCGCCGACGACACGCTGGACAAGATCGACCCGAAGGCACTGGCGCAGAACGTGGCCGCGTATACCGTGTTCGCCTACCTAGCGGCGGAAGCCGACGGCAGCTTCGGCAGCGAGGCCAAGGCGACCACGCCGCCGAACGAGTGATGCGCTGGCGCCGGGCCATGCCCGGCGAGTGCAGCGGGAAGAGCGGTGCGAACCGAGGTTCGCACCCACCGGGCAATGGCGTGGGTCAGAGCCCTCGCCCTGGCGAGGGATCTGACCCCGATCCTGTCAGCCTTCCCACACGCTGGCGTTGCGCACGCCCAGCAGTTTCGGGTTGAACGGCGGATCCTTGCCGGCCTGGCGATGCTGCTCGTAGTCGCGCAGTGCGGCCAGGGCAGGCCTTTGCAACAGCAGGATGGCGATGATGTTCAGCCAGCTCATCAGGCCGACGCCGATGTCGCCCAGCGACCAGGCCACTGTGGCACTGTTCACCGCCGAGTAGCCGGTCGCTGCCAGGAACAGCAACTGGAAGACGCCCATCAGCCACGCCGCCGGCCGATCGCGGCACAGATAGCTGACGTTGGTCTCGGCCATGTAGTACAGCGCGAGGATGGTGGTGAACGCAAACGGCAGGATCGCCAGCGCCACGAACGAACGGCCGAAGCCCGGCAGCGTCGATTCCACCGCGTGCTGCACGAAGCGTGGCCCGGCTTCGACACCCGGCAGATTGCCCAGCAGCAGGCGCGCCTCATCCGGAATACCGTTCACCGCCGGGTCGTAGACGTTGTACAGGCCGGTGGACAGGATCAGGAAGGCGGTCGCACTGCACACCACCATTGTGTCGATGTAGACCGAGAACGACTGCACCAGGCCCTGCTTGACCGGATGCGAGACTTCCGCGGCGGCGGCCGGATGCGCACCACTGCCCATGCCGGCCTCGTTGGACAGCACGCCACGGCGCACGCCCCACTGGATGGCGGTGCCGATCATCGCGCCGAACGCCGCATCCACGCCGAATGCACTGCGCAGCACCAGCATGATCACCTCCGGCACCCTGTCCGCGTTGAGCACCATCACCAGCGCCGCGACCAGCAGGTAGGCCACGGCCATCAGCGGCACCACCCATTCGGCCACGCGCGCAATGCGCCGCACACCGCCGATGAGGATGGCACCCAGCACCACCAGCAGAACCGCCGTGGTGGTCATCACCGGCACGTCCCAGGCTTCGTTCACCGCACTGGTGATCGCATTGGACTGCGTGCCGGCCAGCATCGCGCCCGCCAGCACCGTCACCAATGCGAACAGCACTGCATACCAACGTTGGCCGAGGCCTTTTTCGATGTAGTACGCCGGGCCGCCCCGGTACTGCCCCTTGCCGTCGCGCTCCTTGTAGATCTGTGCGAGCGTGGATTCGATGAAGGCACTGGATGCGCCGAGGAAGGCGACGATCCACATCCAGAAGATCGCGCCGGGCCCGCCGAAGGCGATGGCCATGGCGACGCCGGCGATGTTGCCCACGCCCACGCGGCTGGACAGCGAAAGGGACAACGCCTGGAACGGCGACACGCCGGCATCGGAGCGCTCATGGCGGAACATCAGGCGCAGCATGTCCGGCAATGCACGCAGCTGGATGAAGCGCGTGCGGACGCTGAAGTACAGGCCGGTGAGCAGGCACAGCACCACCAGGTAGGGGCTCCAGACGACGCCAAGGATCGCGTTGACGATGGATTCGATGTTCATCGGCGGCCCCTCAGAAGAACATGCCCAGGGCGACCTGGGGGCTGATGATGCGGCCGGTGTTGCGGCCGGCCACGCTGAACTCGACGCCGGCGATCAGGCCCAGTGACGGGCTGAAGTGGTACTCCACGGCCGGCGCCAGGGTGACGCTGCGGCTGGCCGGGCGATGCTCGTCGATGCGTTCGAAACCACCGCTGGGGTTGCGCGCGAAACCCCTCAGGCGCTGGCCGGTCTCGCGGCTGGCGGCCACTTCCATCACGCCCACCCAGCGCGGATTGAAGCTGTACTCGGCGCCGACCGACAGGCCCAGCACCGACCCCCGGGAGATGTGCCCCTGGAAGCTGTCGTCGGTGCCGTAGACGCTGGCCCCGGAGATCGCCGTCCGCGACGGCGCAGGCCCGGCGCTGAGCTGGGCACGCCAGCGCAGCGGGCGGTCGTTACCCAGCCAGACCACCTGCTGCACGCCCAATGCGGCAGTGGTGCGCTGCACACCGTCGCCCTGCGCATCGAGCGGATTGCCGGTGATGCGGTCATGGCTGCCGGTGCTGAAGCGCTGCACCAGCGCAACCGAGACGGCCGGACGCGTGCCATCGGCATTGGGCGCCTGCAACAGGTACTGCAGGCGCGCGGTGGTGTCACCGGCACGGAAACCACTGCTGCGCGCGCCGCCCTGTTCGGCACGCGATGCACTGAGATTGACCTGCCCCATCACCCGGTCGCTGAAGCCGTAGATGATCGGTACCACCGTTGCCCATGCGCCGCTGCGTTGCCCACTGCGGCGGCGATGGCCGCCATCGTCGTAATGATCGCGGCTGTCGAGCCGCACCAGATAGGGTTCGATGTACCAGTTGCCCTGCGGCAGGCCAGCCGGGTTGGGGGTGATCAGCGGCCCGGTGAAGTTGACGCCGTCCAGGCTGCGTTCGCTGGCTGCGGCACGGCCGTTGGCAAGGACGCTGGTCAGGACCAGCAATGCGATGAGGATACAGCGTGGGTGATGCATGGCAGCCTCTTCTGGACAACGTGGGATGGAGTTCCACCCTGCGTTGCCGGAAGCGGCTGACCAATAAGGAAACTTTCAAAACATCATGCGCGCTTGACGCAATTACGGACCCTGGAAGGGGTCAGAGCCCTCGCCTGCGGCGAGGGATCCGACCCGGGATACCGGATCAGCCGCGGCGGCTCGCCCACTGCGCCAGCAGTACCGCCGTGGCCGAGGCCACGTTCAGGCTCTCCACCGCGCCGCTGCCGGGAATCGAGACCTGCTGGTCGCACGCTCCCGCCAGGCTGCGGTCCATGCCCTCGCCTTCGGCGCCCATCACATACACCAGGCGGGCCGGCAGCGAGGTGCGGAACACGTCGTCACCGCCCTCCACCAGGGTCGCCGCCAGGCCGAAGCCGGCCGCACGCAGCTGCGTCATCGCCTGGGCGGTCTCCGGCAGCTGCACCAGCGGCACCGCTTCTGCACCGCCCTCGGCCACGCGCGCGGCGGCACCGGACAGCGCCAGCGTGCTGCCGGCCGGCAGCAGCAGCGCCTTGGCGCCGAAGTGTGCGGCCGAGCGCAGGATCGCACCGAGGTTGTGCGGGTTGCCCACGCCATCAAGCCACAGCGCCAGCGCCGGGCCGTCGCCGACCTGCTCCAGCCACTGCGCCAGCGGCAGCGCCGGTGCGCGCAGCACATCGGCCACCACGCCTTCGTGGTGGGTGGTGCCGGCAAGCTTGTTCAGATCGCCGTCTTCAACCACGCGATACCCCACGCGGTTGGCCACGCACCACTTCAGCAGCGGCTGCAGGCGCGGAATGCGCGCCTCCAGCAGGTACAGCTTGCGCAGCGCCTGTGGCCGCGCTTCGAACGCGGCCAGCACGGCATTCAGGCCGTACAGGCGCAGCTCGTCGCTGCCACCGCGCCCACCACCGCCCGTGGCCGGCACCTCCGGGCGCGGCAACGGCGTTGCGCGCGGCGGACGGGCGGACGGGCGGCGGTTGTTCCAGGGGTTGTTCACTTACACACTCTCCTGCTTGCGCTGGCGCCAGAAATCGGCGTTCTTGATGCCCAGGGCATCAGGGTCGAACACCGGATCCAGGCCCAGCTTCTTCTGTCGTTCGTAGTCACGCAGGGCCAGCATCGCCGGCTTCTGGATGATGAGGATGGCAATGATGTTCAGCCAGGCCATCAGGCCGACGCCGATGTCACCCAGCGCCCAGGCCAGGGTCGCATTATGGAACGCGCCGAACACCACCATGCCGATGATGCCCAGGCGCAGCACCAGCACGGTCAGCGGGCGCTTCCTGTTGTGGTTCACATAGCTGAGGTTGGTCTCGGCCATGTAGTAGTACGCCATGATGGTGGTGAAGGCGAAGAAGAAGATGGCCACCGACACGAACGCCGAACCCCAGCCCGGCAGCACCGCTTCCACGCCGGCCTGGGCGTAGCCCGCACCTTCGGGAATACCGGCCAGGCCCTGGAAGATCGGCGCGGCGCCCTCCACCGGCGAGTACACGTTGTAGGTACCACTGGCCAGGATCAGGAACGCGGTGGCGGTGCACACCATCATGGTGTCGAAGTAGATCGCGAAGGCCTGCACGTAGCCCTGCTTGGCCGGATGCGAGACTTCCGAGGCGGCCGCTGCATGCGGGCCCGAGCCCTGGCCGGCTTCGTTGGCATAGATGCCACGCTTGATGCCCCACTCCACCGCCAGGCCCATCATCGCGCCGAACGCGGCGTGGGTACCGAAGGCGCTGCTGAAGATGATGTTGAACATCTCCGGCACGCGGTCGTAGTTGATGATCATGATGACGATGGCCATCAGGATGAAACCGGCGGCCATGAACGGCACCACCACTTCGGCGAAGTTGGCGATGCGCTTGACGCCACCGAAGATCACCACGCCCAGCAGCAGCGCCACCACGATGCCGATGCCCAGCTTCAGCGCCTGCACCGATTCCATGCCGAAGGCCTGGCCATCGAGCGGACCGCACAGCGCGGTGCCACGGCAGGCGTTGATGATGCTGTCGGCAATGGCGTTGGCCTGTACGCCCGGCATCAGGAAGCCGGCGGCGATGATCGTGGCGATGGCGAAGGCCAGCGCGTACCACTTCAGGCCCATGGCCTTTTCGATGTAGTACGCCGGGCCACCGCGGTAGCGGCCTTCGGCGTCCTTGGTCTTGTAGATCTGCGCCAGGGTGCATTCCACATAAGACGTGGACGCGCCGAGGAAGCCCATCACCCACATCCAGAAGATCGCACCGGGGCCGCCGAAGGCGATGGCCGTAGCCACGCCGGCGATGTTGCCGATGCCCATGCGGCCGGCCATCGACATGGCCAGGGCCTGGAACGAGGACACGCCGGCGTCGGATTTCTCACCCTTGACGGTGAGGCGGCACATCTCGAAGAAGCCGCGGATCTGCATGAAGCGCGTGCGCAGGCTGAAGAACAGGCCGGCGCCCAGGCACACGAAGATCAGTGCCTTGCTCCAGATGATGCTGTTGATGAAGTGTACGGTTGCTTCCACGCGCGCTCTCTCCAGTCGGCGGGTTGTAAGGACGTCCCGTCGGCTGGAAGGGACCGGTCGATTCTCCCTGATCGCAGGCCGCTGCGGTAGCGCTGTTTTGTAGAGCCGAGCCCATGCTCGGCTTGGCCCCCCGAGGGCAGCCGAGCATGGGCTCGGCTCTACAGCGGCCAGCCCGCGTGTTCACGGCAGCTGGGTGCGTACCCGGGCGAAACGGCGAAGGTCGTGCAGCACGCCGCGCTTGTAGACCGCGCAGCGCTCCACGCCCTCCTCCTGGAAGCCGTTCTTCTCCAGCACCCGCGCCGAGCCGAGGTTGAAGTCGACGACCGTGGCCTGCAGCCTGAACAGGCGCAGCTCGTCCATCACCCACGGTGCGAACAGCCCGACCACACGGGTCATCACGCCGTGCCCCCAATAGGCCTGGCCCAGCCAGTAGCCCAGTTCGGCGGTGTGCCCACGCTCGGCCATGCCCTGCTGGGCAGCGACGCTGCCGCAGGCCTGGCCGTCGATCTCGATGGCCAGATTCAGGGTTCCGGGGGCCAGGACGCGGCCGGCGAGAAAGGCCTCGCCATCGGTGCGCGTGTACGGGTACGGGAAACGGTCGCGCAGGCCGCGCGACACCTCGGGATCGTTGGCGTGGCGCAGCAGCGATTCCAGATCATCCGGGCGCCAGGGGCGCAGCTGGAAGCCGTCGCCTCGAAGTGGGGTCAGAGCCCTTTCCCTTTGGGAAAGGGGTCCGACCCCGTCAGCAAGGGACCCGACCCCGTCGGCGTGCCGGTCAGGCATGGCCGCCCACCGACGGCGATTCCGCTTCCTGCTTCTCCAGCTCGCGCTTCACCGCTTCCGGCGAACGGGTGTACGGGGCAAGCCGCGCGTAGAACGCCGGCACCACGAACAGCGACAGGAAGGTCGAGAGGGTCACGCCGAAGATGATCACGATGCCGATCGTGCCACGGCTGGCCGAACCGGGACCACCGGCCACCACCAGCGGAATGGCGCCGACCACGGTGGCGATCGAGGTCATCAGGATCGGGCGCAGGCGCACCATCGCCGATTCAATGATCGCCTCGCGCACGCTGCGCCCATCGTCGCGCAGCTGGTTGGCGAATTCGACGATGAGGATGCCGTTCTTCGCGGCCAGGCCAACCAGCATCACGATGCCGATCTGGCTGAACAGGTTCACCGTACCGCCACTCACCCACAACCCGACCAGCGCGCCGAGCACGCCCAGCGGCACGGTCAGCATGATGGTGAGCGGGTGGATGAAGCTCTCGAACTGCGCGGCCAGCACCAGGTAGACCACCAGCAGGGCCATGGCGAAAGTGAGCAGCACGGCGCCACCGGCGCTCTGGTACTCGCGCGATTCACCCTTCCAGTTCACCTGCGCGTACTGCGGCAGCTCTTCCTGGGCCACGTTCTGCGCCCAGGCAATGGCCTCGCCCAGCGGATAGCCCGGCGCCAGGCCGGCACTGATGGTGATCGAGCGCAGGCGGTTGAAGCGGTTCAGGGTGCCGGCCTCGGCCACTTCGCTCAACGTGACCAGGTTGGACAGCGGCACCAGTTCGCCAGAGGTGGCGCGCACGCGGATCGCGGCCAGGTCGGCCGGGCTGGCGCGACCGTCACGTCCGGCCTGCACCAGCACGTCGTACTCCTCGCCGTTGTCGACGAAGGTGGTGACGCGGCGCGAGCCCATCATGGTTTCCAGCGCCGAACCGATCGCGGTGACCGGCACGCCGAGATCGGCCGCACGCTGGCGGTCGATGTTGACCCGCATCTGCGGCCGGGTTTCCTTGTAGTCCGAGTCGGGGCCGACCAGGCCGGGGTTGTCGGCCATGCGCAGCAGGATGCGGTCGCGCCACTGCGCGATCTCCGCGTATTCCGGCCCACCCAGCACGATCTGGAACGGCTGCCCGCCGCTGCGCACCAGGCCGCCACCGACCTGGGTACGCACACGCACGCCACGGATGGTGTCCAGTTCCTTCTGCAGTTCGTTGGCCACGTCCGGCGTGGCCTCGCTGCGCTGGCGCCACGGCTGCAGGAAGATGCTGACGCGGCCGGTGTGCATTTCCTCGCTGGCACCGAAGCCACCGGGCACGCGCGGGTTGGCACGCACGATCGGCTTGTCCGGGCCGACATGCGGGGCCAGCAGCGCCTCCACCTGCTGCACCTGCTGCACGGTGTAGTCGTAGCCGGCACCTTCCGGGCCGTCGATCATGATCTGGAACGAACCGCGGTCTTCGGCCGGCGCCAGTTCCGAGGGCAGCAGCTTGAGCAGGCCCCAGCTGGCGACCAGCGCGGCCACCATCACCAGCAGGTAGATCCAGGTGCGGTCGACATGGTGATCGAGCACCCGCCCATAGGCACCCGCGAGGCGTTCCAGGTTGCGGTTGATGAAGCCGTGCAGGCCACGTGGCGCCTGCCCGGTGTGCGGCTTGAGCAGCTTGGAGGCCATCATCGGCGTCAGTGTGAGCGCCACGAACGCGGACAACGCCACGGCGGCGGCCAGCGCCACTGCCAGCTCGCGGAACAGGCGCCCGGTGTTGCCTTCCAGGAAGCCGACCGGCAGGAACACTGCCACCAGCACGGCGGTGGTGGCGATCACCGCGAAGGCGACCTGCGCGGTGCCGCGCTTGGAGGCCACCAGCGGGGGTTCGCCCAGGTCGATGCGGCGCTGCACGTTCTCCACCACCACGATCGCATCGTCCACCACCAGGCCGATGCACAGCACCAGCGCCAGCAGGGTCAGCAGGTTGATCGAGAAATCGAACGCATACAGTGCGATGAACGCCGCGACCAGGCAGACCGGTACCGTCACCGCCGGGATCAACGCGGCGCGGAAACTGCCGAGGAACAGCCAGATCACCACCAGCACCAGGATCATCGCCTCCACCAGCGTGGCGTAGACGCGGTCCACCGCCGCTTCGATGAAGGTGGTGTTGTCGAAGGCGACGAAGATCTGCGTGCCCTTGGGCAGGGTCAGCGCCACCCGCTCGGCTTCAGCGCGCGCGGTACGCGCCACGTCCAGCGAGTTGGCGGTGGAGGTCTTGACGATGCCCAGCCCGATGCCGGGCTCGCCATTGCTGCGGTAGTACGCGCGGCGTTCGGCCGAGGCCAGCTCGATCTTCGCCACGTCGCCCATGCGCACCACGTAACCGTCGCGGCCCTTGCCCAGCGGGATGGTCGCGAAGTCTTCGGGCTTGATGTAGTTGCGCTCCACGCGCAGGGTGAAATCACGGTCGGTCGACTCGATGCGGCCGGCCGGCAGCTCCACGTTCTCGTTGCGCAGCGCGGTTTCCACGTCGCCGGTGGTCAGCCCGCGTGCGGCCAGCTGGTCCCGGTCCAGCCAGATCCGCATCGCATAGCGCTGGCGGCCGCCGATGCGGACCTGGGCCACGCCATCGAGGCTGGAAAAGCGATCGACCACGTAACGGTCGGCGTAGTCGCTCAGCTCCAGCGTGTCCATGGTCGAGGAGACCATGTTGAACCAGATGATGGGGTCGGCATCGCTTTCGACCTTGGCGATCTCCGGTGGCCGCGCCTCTTCCGGCATGCGGTCGGCCACGCGGCTGACCGCATCGCGCACGTCGTTGGCCGCCGCTTCGATATCGCGGTTGGAGGTGAACTCGATGCTGACCTGCGAGCGGCCGTTGGTGCTGCGCGCGTTGATCGTATCGATGCCTTCGATGCCGGCCAGCGCATCTTCCAGCACCTGGGTGATGCGGCTTTCAATGACCGCCGCCGAGGCGCCGGTGTAGTCCACCGAGACCGAGACGATCGGCGGGTCGATGGCCGGCAGTTCGCGCAGGGTCAGGCGGGTGAAGGACATCACGCCCAGCACCAGCAGCAACAGGCTCATCACCACGGCGAACACCGGCCGCTGGATGGAGATGTCGGACAGCTTCATCCGCCGTGGCCCTCGGCCGCGGCCGGCGCAGCGTCTTCAGCGGGCTTTGCACCACTGGCGGGCGCTGCGTCCTTGGCGGCAACCTTCAGGCCCGGACGCAGCTTGCCGGTGCCATCGACCACGATGCGCTGGCCCGCTTCCAGACCCTGCCTGATCTCGACCACGCCGGCACGGCGCGCGCCGGTCACCACGTCCACACGCTCGACGCTGTCGTCAGCCTTGATGCGGTACACGAAGGTATCGCGACCGACCTGCACCACGGCGATTTCCGGAATCACCAGCGCCGGGCGCTCGGGGCGGAACAGGCGCACGTCCAGCAGCATGCCAGGACGCAGCGCATGGTCGCCGTTGGCAAAGTCGGCGCGCACGGTCACGGCACGGGTGGCCGGGTCGATGCGCGCATCGATGGTGCTGACCACGCCCTCGAAGGTGCGGCCCGGCCAGGCCACGCTGGTGGCGCTGACCTTGTCACCGACGCCCAGCGCAGCCAGTTCCACTTCAGGCACCTGGAAATCGATGTGCATGTGCTCGATATCGTCGAGCGTGGCGATGACCGTGGTCGGGGTCACCAGCGAGCCAGGGCTGACCTGGCGGATGCCGAGCACGCCGGCGAACGGCGCGCGCACACGGCGATCACCGATGTCTGCCTGCATCTGCATCACGCGCGCTTCGGCGGCATCGCGGATCGACTTCTGCGTATCCAGCGTGGCGCTGGACACCAGCCGCTGGGCGGCCAGCTCGCGCTGGCGCTTGTACAGCTGATCGGCTTCATGGAAGGTCGCCTGCGCCTGCACCAGTGCGGCCTCCTGGGCCTGCCCACGCAGGGTCACGATCGGCGCACCGGCAGCAATGTGCTGGCCGCTTTCGAAATGCACTTTCTCGACGATCTCGCTGACCTTGGCGGTCACGCTGATCGATTCGCGCGCCTTGGCCGTGCCAAGCGCCTGCAGGGTGTCGCTCCACTGACGGGACTGCACGACCTGCGCAGTGACCGGCACCGCTTCTCCCTGCCGACGCGCGGCGGCCTCCTGTTTGCCTGCGCACCCGGCCAGCACGGCCAGGCTGAGGCCAAGGGCCAGGGTCGAAGCGATACGAGCCAACATGAACGGTCCAAATTGATCCACGGCCGCCGAGTGTAGGCAAGTGCCCCTGAAAGCGGTATGTGCCAAGCGTTTACCGGCGTGGAACCAGGGCTGCGATAGCGCCTTGAACCCATTCCGTGCAAGGCTGCCATGGGCAGTGTCGGCGTGTATCGGGGTGTATCCCGTCGTGCACCACCGGGTCAGTCATCGTAGAGTCGAAGCTGCCCGACGGAGGGCGTCGGGCGGGGACGGATCCTGGCGGGGATCCGGCCCCGTTTTTTTACATCCGGCGGATCAATACCGGTAGTTCAGCTTCATCCACACGGCGCGCCCCGGCTCGTTGATGCGCACCGGGTCGGCCGGGAAGCCGAAGTCGGCGCTGCCGGCCAGGTTCAGGTGCTCGCTGTAGGCGCGGTCGAACAGGTTGTCGACGCCTGCGCTGAGCTGCAGCTGCGAACCGAAACGGTACGCCGCGTTGAGCGCGAAGGTGGCAAAGCCCGCGCTCGGCCCGAGATCCTGTGCGACCACGTTGCCCTGGCCATCTGCGACACGGTGCTGGTGGGTCACCGCGCGCAGCAGCGCACCGGCGCTCCAGCGCTGGCCTTCCCAGTTCGCACTCAGGCGCGCTTCCAGCGGCGGCATCTGCGGCAACGGACGCTGCTGGTCGCGGTTCTCGCCCCAGGCATAGGCCAGCGTGCCACCCAGCTTCCACTGTTCGGCCACGCTCACTTCCAGCCCCGCCTCGGCACCGGCGATGCGCGCATCGACGTTGCTGGCCTGGCTCATCCCCATCGCGCCGCTGCGGTGGTAGGTGAACAGGATGTAGTCCTGGATCTGCCCGGCGTACGCCGAGACCCAGGCCTGCACGCGCGGTCCCTTGTACTGCAGGCCAGCGTCGAGCTGGGTGGTGCGCTCGGGCTGGATGCCGGCAAACGCGTTCACCGCATCGGCCGGGCCGTGGTCGGGCGAGAACAGCTCCCAGTAGTCGGGCATGCGTTCACTGTGGCCGAGGCCGGCGTACCAGGTCAGGCCGTCGGCCAGGTCCTGCTCGTAGCGCAGGAAGCCACTGCCGAGCCATTCCTTGCGACGCTGGCCCGCAGTCGGATTGGGCATGTTGCCCATCATTCCGCGGAGCAACTGCCGCTCGTCGCGCACGCTGGCGCGATCGATGCGCAGGCCGCTGATCCAACGCTGGTCGGTGCCGGCGCCGAGGGTCAACTCGGTGAACACGCCGTAGCGGCGGAAGTTGGCATCGGTCTCCCAGGCGGCCTGGCGGTAGGTGTCGCGGCCCATGCCCATGCGGCCACGATGGCGGCTGTCCTCGCCATCCACGCCCGCCACCAGCTGCACGTCCTGCCAGCGCCACTCGGAACTGACCCGGCCGCCCTGGGTACGGCGATCCACGTTCGAGGCCATCGGCATCGGCATCATGCTGTTCGGGTTCGGCGCACGCAGCGTGTAGTTGTCCATCACGTGATCGGCCTCGTTGTAGTACACGTTGGCCTGCACCGTGTCCCACGCACCCGGCAGGTTACGCTTCTCGAAGCGCGCGGCATAGCTGGTGCGTTCGAACGCTGCCCCGTCCATGCCGCGTCCCGCATAGCGTGCGATCGCATCTCCGGCACCGGCAGAAATTTCCAGCAGCGTGTCGGCATCCGGCGTCCAGCCGATCGCCACGTCACCGTTCCACTTGCGCCACTTCGATGGCACCACATCGCCGTGGCCGTCCTTGTAGTCATCGGCTTCGGAACGGTTGCCACTGGCGCGCACATAGCCGGTCGGGTTGCCCAGGGTCAGGTCAAGCACCTGGTCGTTGCGGTTGCGCGAACCGACCAGCGCACTGGCATCGGCACGCAGGCCCGGCTCTTCGAAGCGCGGTGTATCGCGCTCGAAGCGTACGGTGCCAGCCGAGGCACCTGCGCCCCAGCGCACGCTCTGCGGGCCCTTGATGATGGTCAGCCGGTCGAAGCTTTCCGGCGCGATGTAGGACAGCGGATTGTCCATGCGCGACGGGCAGGCACCGATCAGGTTGCCGTCATTGCTGAGGATGTTCAGGCGCGAACCGAACATGCCGCGCAGCACCGGGTCACCGTTGGTGCCGCCGTTGCGGATGGCGGAGAAACCGGGAACGGTCTTCAGGTAATCGGCGCCATCACTGGCGGGTACCGGCTGCCGCGGCAGGCGTGGGTCGGTCACCCAGTGCAGTGGCGAGGACGGTGCGGCAGCAGTGACCACCAGGGTGTCGAGGGTACGCGCCTCTTCGGCGGGCGCGGCATGGGCGAGCGTTGCAGTTACGGCCAGGCCAAGGGCAACCGGCAGGCGCGCACAGGCGCCCGCGGGGCGGGAAGTCATTTTCATCGGAACAGCTCCAAGGTACGCACGCGCGCACGGCGCCCGGTCAGGCGTCGTGCGGCAGATTCGACAGGGACATCAGCGAACGATGGAGAAAGGCGGCGGCCCACGCGCGGCATGCGCCGGCCAGCACAGCGCGGGCAGCACCTGCCGCGACCAGGGGAACACCAGCCGCGGCCGCCACAACAGCGGCAACAGCAGCACCAGCACGGCCAGCCACGGCAGCAGGCGCATCGCCAGCACGCAGTATTCGCAGGCTTCGCCGTGCATGGCGTGGGGATCGGCCGGTGGGGCCGGATCCCTCTGCCCATGCAGAGGGCTCTGACCCAATCCGGCGCCATCGTGATGCATGTGCGCGTGGTCCATGCCGGCCATCGCAGCGTGGCCCACCGATGGCGCCTGCAGCGCGCGGCTGACCAGCGGCGCAAGCACCATCAGCAGCGTCGCCAGAACGGCAAGCTGGAGCAGAAGGCGCTGCGGGCGGGACAGCCGGGTCATCCCGCTAGTGTAGAGCCGGGTCCAGGGTTGCCCGTGCGACGAACCGTCGCAGGAGGGGTTTATCGGCAGGGCTGCGCCCTGCACCTGCAGAGGCCACGTCCACGGCAAGAGCCGAAGCAACAGCAAAAGCGGGTTCCTGTGGGTAGGCGGGGCGGGTCCGGTTGCGGGAGACGCCGTAAACCCATCCATGGGGGCTTGGCCGCGGCATCCATGCCGCGGACACTCCCGCAACCGGACCCACCCCGCCTTCGACAGTTTCCTGCGGTCTGTTGGAACGGCTTTGGGGTCAGATCCGTTTTCCGAAGGAAAACGGATCTGACCCCAGATGCATTTCGACATCTGACAGCTTTCATCCACGCATGGCGTGGATCTACCGTGTCGACCAAGGTCGACACCTACCAACAGCCGCGAAGATCTGTCAGAGGTGGGGCGGTGTCGGAGTGCGGGGTGTCAGCCGCATGGATGCGGCTGCCAAGCTTACAGGGACGTACTTGCAGCGTCCCCGCACTCCGACACCGCCCCGCCAACCCACGGAATGCCGCTTCTGCTGTTGCTGTTGCTTGAATGCCGCGGCAGGTGCAGGGCTGCAAGCCCTGCTCGACCCCCCTCACACCGTGATGGTCTGGGTCAGTGATTCCCAGGTCGGTGGCACCGGCCACGCGGCCGCCTGGTTGCCATCCAGCACCCGCCGCAGGTCGCGGGGATCGATCTGCGGTGCCAGCACATGCACCAGCTCCAGCGCGTAATCACGCAGCACGCGGTCGCGCGGCAGCACCGCCCAGGCGATGCACTCGCTGATCGGGTCCGGCGCCGGCCACGACCTCAGGTCTTCGTCGTTGGAACTGACCGCCATTTCGGCCAGCAGGCCCACGCCCAGGCCGGTACGCACATAGGTCTTGATCAGATCGGCATCCAGCGCGGTCAGCGCCAGATCCGGCACCAGCCCGTTGGCGGCAAACGCACGCTGCAGCGACGAATTCGGGCGGGTCGAGGATTCGTAGCTGATCAATGGTTGCCGGGCCAGCGCGGCCAGGTCCGGTGCACGCCCGGCGCGGTCCAGCGGGTGGCCCTTGGGCACCACCACCAGGCGTCGCCAGCGGAACAGTGGCACCGCGATGCCATCGGTGGGCTCCCCCCCAGCGGTGCTGATGATGGCGATATCCGCGTCACCCTGGTTCAAGCGATCCAGCGCGTCGGCTTCACCGGCCTGCTGCAGGTGCACGCTGACCTGCGGGTAAGCCTGCTTGATCGCCGCCACCGCCGGCGGCAGCACGAAGCGCGCCTGGGTGTGGGTGGTGGTCAGGATCAGCTGGCCCTGGCTCTCGCGCCGCTGGTTGGCCGCGTAGGTGCGGATGTTGTTGGCCTCGGCCAGCACGGCGCGGGCGCGGGCGATCACCTCGGTCCCGGCCGGGGTGACCGACTCCAGGCTGCGGCCCTTGCGCACGAACAACAGGAAACCCAGCTCGTCCTCCAGCTGCTTGAGCTGCTTGGACAAGCCCGGCTGGGTGGCATGCACGCGCGAGGCGGCCAGCGTGATGTTCAGCTCGGCGTCGGCGATGGCAACCAGGTAGCGCAGCTGGGTCAGCGTCATGGGCAGGCAGGCGGCGTGGGGCGGAGGTCCACTCTAGGGTCAATTGCCGTCACCAGCTTATAACCAAAGGTTGTTTAAGAAAGGTATCTGGTCATTTCCGGGCGTCATATGCCGGCGCTACGGTCAGCCGGCAGCCGCTGGCCTGAACAGCCAGCCCTCCCCCTTCGCCCGCCGAAACCCGGCGCGGCCCCGTTTCCGGAGCGCTTCCATGGCCCTGTACGACTCCATCCTCGACACCGTCGGCAACACCCCCATCGTCAAGCTGCAGCGTCTGGCACCGCCGCAGGTCAGCGTTTACGCCAAGGTCGAGTCGTTCAATCCGGGCGGCTCGGTCAAGGACCGCCTGGCTTTGGCGATCATCCTCGACGCCGAAGCGCGTGGCCTGCTCAAGCCGGGCGACACCATCGTGGAGGCCACCTCGGGCAATACCGGCGTGGCACTGGCGATGGTCGCCGCAGCGCGCGGCTACAAGTTCGTGGCGACCATGGTCGAGACCTTCTCGGTCGAGCGCCGCAAGCTGATGCGTGCCTATGGTGCCAAGGTGATCCTGACCCCGGCTGCCGAACGCGGCAGCGGCATGGTGCGCAAGGCAGCCGAACTGGCCGAACAGCACGGTTGGTTCCTGGCCAGCCAGTTCGCCAACCCGGCCAACCCGGCCTATCACCGCAACACCACCGCCGCGGAAATCCTGCGCGACTTCGCCGGCAAGCGGCTGGACTATTTCGTCAGCGGCTGGGGCACCGGCGGCACGCTCACTGGTGTGGGCGAAGTGCTGAAGGTCGCGCGCCCGCAGACCCGCATCATCGCCACCGAGCCGGCCGGCGCCGCCCTGCTCAAGGGCGATGACTGGAAGCCGCACAAGATCCAGGGTTGGACCCCGGACTTCGTGCCGGACGTGCTCAACCGCGATGTGGTGGACGAACTGGTCTCGGTCGAAGATGACCGCGCGATCGCCACCGCGCGCCGCCTGGCCGCCGAGGAAGGCATCTTCGTCGGCATCTCTGCCGGTGCCACCGTGGCCAGCGCGCTGGACGTGGCTGCCCGCGCCGAACCCGGCTCGGTGATCCTGGCGATGCTGCCGGACACTGGTGAACGCTATTTCTCCACACCGCTGTTCGCCGATGTCAACGAAGGCTCCGACGACGACTGGCTGGCCGGCCTGCCGTAAACCGCCCGGGGTCGGATCCCTTTGCCGCAGGGAAAGGGCTCTGACCCCACCCGCGTGGATCAGCGACAGGGGTCAGAGCCTTTCCCATGCGGGAAAGGATCTGACCCCGTTCTGCTTCAGCCTGCGTGAAGGCGTCGCCCGCCATCGTGCGTGAAGGCCGTCGGATCGCAGCGCGTGAGACGGTCATGACGCAGTATCGATGCCCTGTCCCCTACCGTGGGAACAGCCGGCGCAGATGCTGCGCGGATCACCTCACAGGCAGGAGACGGACGCATGAAGATCGAGGTTTGGCAGGGTGACATCACGACCCTGGCGGTGGATGCGATCGTCAACGCGGCCAACGAAACACTGCTCGGTGGCGGCGGTGTCGACGGCGCGATCCATCGCGCGGCCGGCCCCGCATTGCTGGCCGAGTGCGCGCAGTTGCCGGAGCTGCGCCCGGGCGTGCGTTGCCCGACGGGCGAAGTGCGCGCCACCAGCGCCCATGCGCTGCCGGCGCGCCATGTACTGCACACGGTGGGCCCGGTCTGGCATGACGGCCAGCGCGACGAACCGGCGCTGCTTGCCAACTGCTACTGGAAGTCGCTGCAGCTGGCCGAGTCGCTGGGCGTGCAGTCGATCGCGTTCCCGGCGATCAGCTGCGGCGTCTATGGCTATCCGCTGTACCAGGCGGCGCAGATCGCAGTGACCGAAACACTGGCGTGGCAGCGCAGCCATGCGCAACCGATGCGCATCGTGCTGGTGGCGTTCAATACCGCTACGGCCAAGGCCTACCAGCAGGCGTTGAGCGCCGCCGGGCAAAGCGCGGACAGCGAACCGCGCGGGTCGATGCTGCCGCCCCTGGGCGATGCGGGTTTTGCCGCCGCGCACTGAATCCCGGTGCGCGACGTAAAGAAAAAGGCCGGGCAGTGCCCGGCCTTTTCCGTTGCACCGTCGTGCTCAGCCACGCATGGCGTGGGGCACGCTCAACGGCTGGCAGCTTCCACCGCGGCGGCGTCATCGGCCACGGCGGCTGCGTCGGCTGCGGCACGTGCCGCCGAGGCCGCAGCCCCATCGGCGCTGGCGCCATCCACCTGCACGCGCACTTCCACCATGCCCGCGCCATTGTTCAGGCTGGACACGTCGACCGTGTAATGACCGGCCGGCAGGGTCTCTTCCAAGCGCGAATTGGTGCCGTTGCCACCATCGTCGTCGGTCAGCTCGACATCGCCGCCGACCACGCGCAGCACGGTATCAACCTGGCTGGATATCGCATCCAGGCGCACATCGGCCGGGCGGTCCAGCGACAGCAGGAAGCGGCGACGGCCATCGTTGTCGAGCATCGTGTACACGCTGCCCGACTTCGGCAGTGCCGTGCCATCGCGCTCGACCAGATTGCCGGGCAGCTCGATGCGGTTGGCCGACAGGGTGAACATGCCGCTGACGCCGTCGCCGAGGCCGCGCGCGGTCAGGGTGTACTTGCCCGGCTTCAGTGACAGGGTCAGGCGCGAGTTGGTGCTGTCGCCGCCATCGTCATTCTCTGCATCCACGCCCTGGCCCGACAGCTTCAGCACCGGATCGAAGACATCCGACACCAGGCGGATCTCGTACAGGCCGGCCTTGTCCACCTGCAGGGTGTAGTCCTGGGAACCACCGGCCAGCATGTCGACGATCTCGCCGCTGCCCGGCAGCGGCTTGCCGTCGTACGGCACCAGCTTCTCGGCGCGCAGGCGGTAAGGACCGTAGTCGGTCGAGCCGTTGGCGTTGACCGCCACCTGGTAGGTGCCGCCACCGTTGGCACGGAAGGCCACCGAGACGTCGCCTTCGCGCTCGTAGCCGGTGTTGCTGCTGGCCACCAGGCTGCCGTTGTTGAACACGGCGATCGAGCCGCTCAGCGAACCGGTCAGCTTCAGCCCGACCAGCTGCTTGTCTTCCAGCTTGATCTGGTAGAGCTGGTGGTGGCTGCCGTCGTTGTAGTTGATGCCGCTGCGCGAGGTGATCTCGCCGGATACCGGCTTGTCGAAATCGAGTGACGCGGCCTTGCCCGCGTCCGCGCCGCCGCCGATGCGGTTGCAACCGCTGGCGACCAGGACCGTGGCAACGGCCAGTGTGATTGCTGCCAAACGCATGTTGTTTCTCCTTGGCCTTCCATGTGGTTCCCGCATACCGGCCAGGCACGCGGGGGCGGAAAAGATACCCGCAAAAGCAAACGCCGGCGTGATGCCGGCGCTGCCTTGTTCATCCGGCGATGGGACGGATCAACCGTTCCACTTGCCCAGCGCGGCCAGGCCGTTGTCCTTGGCGCGCTCGTACACCGTCTTCTGGGCAGCAGCGTAGTTGCCCTTCATGTCCTTGGCCCACAGCTTCAGCGCGGCCTGCTGCATGGCGCGGCCGTAGGAGAAGCTCAGCGGCCACGGCAGGTTGCCCAGCTGGTTCATCGCGTTCAGGTGCTCGGTGGACTGCTCGTCGCTCTGGCCACCGGACAGGAACACCACGCCCGGCAGGATCGCCGGCACGGTGCTCTTCAGGCACATCACGGTCGACTCGGCCACTTCCTCGACATCGGCCTGCTCTTCACAGTCCTTGCCGGAGATGACCATCGAGGCCTTCAGGATGGTGCCTTCCAGCAGCACGTTCTGCTGGTACAGCGCGTCGAACAGCGAGCGCAGGGTGGCTTCGGTGACTTCGTAGCAGGTTTCGATGTCGTGGTCGCCGTCCATGATCACTTCCGGCTCGACCATCGGCACCAGGCCGCATTCCTGGCACAGCGCTGCATAGCGGGCCAGCGCATGGGCGTTGGACTCGATGCAGGTGCCCGACGGGATGCTCTCGCCGATGTTGATGACCGCACGCCACTTGGCGAAGCGCGCGCCCAGCTTGTAATACTCCTGCAGGCGCTCGCGCAGGCCGTCGAGGCCTTCGGTCACCAGCTCGCCCGGGCAGCCGGCCAGCGGGTGCGCACCCTTGTCCACCTTGATGCCCGGAATCATGCCGTGGTCGGCCATGTACTTGGCGAACGGCACGCCGTCCTTGGTCGACTGGCGGATGGTCTCGTCGTACAGGATGGCGCCGGAAATGTGCTCGTTGAGCTTCGGCGTGGTCAGCAGCAGCTCGCGGTAGGCGCGACGGTTCTCCTCGGTGTTCTCGATACCGACGCCGGCGAAACGCTTGGCGATGGTAGCGGTGGATTCGTCGATCGCGATGATGCCCTTGCCCGGGGCGACCATGGCCTGGGCGGTTTCAGCCAGCTGTTCGATGCTCATGTATTTCCTGTGGCGGGTGCGGGAAAAACGTAAGTATAGCCCTGCTGCCCGTTGCCTCGCCGTGGAGGACAGGATGGAAACGCTTCCACGTCTACGCAGGACAAAGGATGTCCTGCGGCATGGGGTCAGAGCCCCTTCAGGGATCTGACCCCTGGTCAGTACGGGGTCAGATCCCTTCAGGGCTCTGACCCCAGATCGGCAGCGCCGACCCGACCGTCAGGGCTTACAGATCGCCCAGGCCGATGGCGCGGCCATCCTCGCCCACTTCCAGCAGGCGCAGGGTGTTGGTGGCACCATGGGTTTCCATGTGCTCGCCGCTGGTGAACACAACGCGGTCACCGGCCTGCAGCAGTTCCGATTCGACCAGCAGGCGGATGCTGCCGCGCGCCGCTTCGCGCGGGGTCAGGCCGCGGCTGTCGAAGTTGATCGGGAACACATCGCGCATCAGCGCCATCTGGCGACGCGCGCCGTCGTGGCGGGTGACCGCGAACACCGGCGCCTTGGCGCGGAAACGCGACAGGTAACGCGCGGTGCCGCCGGATTCGGTCATGGCCACGATCGCGCGCACGCCCACATGCTGCGACAGGAACATGGTGGCCATGGCAATTGCCTGGTCGGCACGTTCCAGGTTGCGCGGCGAGGCGTTGAAATCGGTCTCGGTCTGGAACTGGCGCTCGGCACCCAGGCAGATGCGTGCCATCGCTTCCACCGCCTTGACCGGGTAGGCACCGGCGGCGGTTTCCGCCGACAGCATCACCGCGTCGGTACCGTCGATGACCGAGTTGGCCACGTCCAGCACTTCGGCGCGGGTCGGGATCGGGCTTTCCACCATCGACTGCAGCATCTGCGTGGCGGTGATCACCACCTTGTTCTGCGCCAGCGAGGCCTTGATGATCTTCTTCTGCAGGCCCGGCAGCTCGGCATCGCCGATTTCCACGCCAAGGTCGCCACGGGCAACCATCACCACGTCGCTGGCCTCGACGATTTCTTCCAGGTTCTCGATCGCCTCGGTGCGCTCGATCTTCGACACCAGGGCGGCATCACAGCCGTGCGAGCGGGCGATGTCGCGCGCGTCGTTCATGTCCTGCGCGTTGCGGCAGAACGACACGGCGATGAAGTCCACGCCGATCTTGGCAACGATGCCGATCAGTTCCTTGTCGCGCTCGGTCAGGGCACCCAGCGACAGGCCGCCGCCCTGCTTGTTCAGGCCCTTGCGGTCGGACAACACACCATCGTTGAGCACGGTGTTGACGATGCGCTCGCCCTGCACTTCCACCACCTGCAGCTGCATCAGGCCGTCGTCGAGCAGCAGCACATCACCCGGGCCCACGTCCTGCGGCAGGCCGAGGTAGCTCACGCCCACCTGGCTGGCGTTGCCCGGGCCGGCGTTCTCGCTGGCGATCAGGTCGAAGCGGTCACCCGCCTTCAGCTGCACCTTACCTTCGGCGAAGCGCTCGATGCGGATCTTCGGGCCCGGCAGGTCGGCCAGGATGCCCACTTCCACGCCCACGCGGGCCGACGCGGCGCGCACTTCGGCAGCACGCTTGGCCTGGCCGGACGGATCGCCATGGCTGAAGTTCAGGCGCACCACATTGACGCCGGCGCGGAAAAGATCCTCCAGCACGCCCGGCGGATCAGTGGCCGGACCGAGGGTGGCAAGGATCTTGGTGCGACGCTGACGCTCGAACATGGTGGATGGGCCTCTCCCGTTAAAGAACGGAAATTAGCACATCCTTCACGCCGCATGTATACGGTTACAGCCTTGTGCTGCCTGACTCCGCAGGTCATGCAACGGACATTGTCCGGACATACGCTGGCGCAGGGCATTCCGTAGAGCCGAGCCCATGCCCGGCTGGCCACTCGCCGGAGCAGCCGGGCATCGGCTCGGCGCTACAGGAAGCTAGGCCAGCAGCGTTTCCAGCTGCGCCGGTTCGCGTGCCAGCTGGCCAGCGCCGGCCGCGGTGAGTTCCGCCTCACCGCCAAAGCCCCACAGCACACCCACGCTGCGCAGGCCGTGGTGACGCGCGCCTTCGATGTCCATGCGGCGGTCGCCGATCATCCAGCACTGTGCGGGCTGCACCTGCAGCCGGCGCAGAGCTTCCCCGACCAGCTCCGGCTTGTGGCTGCGCGAGCCATCCAGGGTCGAACCGATGATCTCCTCGAACAGCCCGCCAAACGGCAGGTGCGCAAGGATGCGGCGCGCATGCGGCTCGTTCTTGGCGGTGACCACCGCCAGGCGGTGGCCACGGCCATGCAGCGTGCGCAGCGTGTCTTCCATCTGCGGGTACACCGTGTGTTCGCGCCAGCCTTCGACGTCGAAGCGCTCACGGTAGTAGCCCACCGCCTGTTCCACCCGTGCCGGTTCGACGAACAGCGGCGCGAAGGTGGTGCGCAGCGACGGACCGATCCAGCCCAGCAGCGTCTCCTGCGGCGGCACCGGATGGTTCATCTTCTGCAGCGCATAGGCGATGCAGGCGGTGATGCCCACCTGCGAATCGATCAGCGTGCCGTCGAGGTCGAAGAACAGGACATCCTTGCTACGGTCGGCACTCATGCGCCGCGCGCGTCGAGCGCGGCGACGGCCGGCAGGGTCTTGCCTTCCAGGAACTCCAGGAACGCACCACCGCCAGTGGAGATATAGCTGACCTGCCCGGCGATATCGAACTTGTCGACCGCCGCCAGGGTGTCGCCACCGCCCGCGATGGAGAATGCCGGCGAGCTGGCGATGGCGCGGGCCAGCGCTTCGGTGCCCTTGCTGAAGGCTTCGAACTCGAACACGCCGACCGGGCCGTTCCAGACCACGGTGCCGGCCTTTCCGATCAGCTGCGCGTACTGCGCAGCGGTCTGCGGGCCAATATCCAGGATCAGGTCGTCCTCGGCGACGGCGTCGACCGCCTTCACTTCGGCAACAGCGTCCGGCATGAACTGCTTGGCGGTGACCACGTCGACCGGCAGCGGGATGTCGGCGCCACGCGCCTTGGCATCGGCCACGATCTTCTTCGCGGTGTCCAGCAGGTCCGGCTCATACAGCGACTTGCCGACCTTGTAGCCGGCGGCAGCGATGAAGGTGTTGGCGATGCCACCACCAACGATCAGCTGGTCGACCTTGCCGACCAGGTTGGCCAGCAGTTCCAGCTTGGTGCTGACCTTGCTGCCGGCAACGATGGCCAGCAGCGGCTTGGCCGGTGCGTCCAGCGCCTGCGCCAGCGCGTCCAGCTCGGCCATCAGCAGCGGGCCACCGGCCGCGACCGGGGCGAAGCGGATGACGCCATGGGTCGAGGCCTGCGCGCGGTGTGCGGTACCAAAGGCATCCATCACGAACACGTCGCACAGGGCGGCGTACTTCTTCGACAGGGCCTCGTCGTCCTTGCCCTCGCCGACGTTCATGCGGCAGTTTTCCAGAAGCACCAGCTGGCCCGGCTGCACGTCGACGCCGTCGACCCAGTCACGCACCAGCGGAACCTCGCGGCCGAGCAGCTCGGACAGGCGCTGGGCGACCGGCGCCAGCGAGTCGGCCTCGCTCCACACGCCTTCCTTCGGGCGCCCCAGGTGCGAGGTGACCATCACTGCCGCGCCCTGCTCCAGCGCGCGCTTGAGCGTCGGCAGCGAAGCGGTGATGCGCTGTTCGGAAGTGATGCGGCCATTCTCGATCGGCACGTTCAGATCCTGGCGGATCAGCACGCGCTTGCCGGAGAGGTCGAGGTCGGTCATGCGGACGATGGACATGGGCAACTCTTTGGCTCAGGGACGGGATGCCGGGCTACGGCAGGCGGCCATTGTATCGGGTGCGGCTGGTGGGAGGGCCGATGCCTGCGGCAGGCAGCGGCGCAACTGCAACTGCAACTGCAACAGCCAGAGCCAAAGCGCTGGCGCCTTGTGATGCTGTGGGTGGGCCGGGGCGGTGTGGGCTCGCGGGGGACGCCGTGAATCCATCCCTGGAGGCTCGGGCGCGCCATCCATGGCGCTTACGCCCCCGCGAGCCCAGACCACCCTGGCCTCGACAGGTTCATGAGGCGGAGCGGACGGCGAAAGCAAAGGCGGTTTCTGGTGTCGGAGGGAGATGGAAGGTTGAGCCGAGCTGATGCTCGGCTGGGGATCTCGTGGAGAGCAGCCGAGCGTGGGCTCGGCTCTACAAAGAGCGCCCAGCCAAGCAGCTTTTGCTCTTCTTTTTTTCTTTCCGTGGGTGGACGCACACGGAAACTGTCAGAGGCCGGGCGGGTGGGCTGGGCAGGGGTATCCGCGCCATGGATGGCGCGGCTAAGCCTCCAGGGACGGATTCACGGCGTCCCCTGCCCAGCCCACCCGCTCGGCCCATCCCCGGGATCGCGCTTTGCAGCCACCCACGAGGGGCTGCGCCGTTCGCCGGAACCTAAGCCGAAGGCGTCGGCTTCTGCCGAAGCAGGCTGAGCGCCAAGCCACCCACCACCAGCACGCCCAGACCCAGCAGCGCCCACAACAGCCACGACTTCCAGTCATGCTGCGGTTTCAGCGCCGCGTCACCCGCCAGCGGTTCCGGGCTGCCTTCCAGTCGCGCCAGCGTCGGCTGCCACGACGGATCGTTGCGCTGCCGAAGTTCCTCGATCAACACCCCGATCGGCGCGTCCGTGCGGCGCGCGGTCGCGCTGCCCACCGCCAGTGCGTAGGGCGCCGCACCCTGGCTCAGGAACACCAGCACTTCCGGTTGGTAGCCCAGGCGCAGCGTCGGCGCAGTGGCAGATTCCGCCGGATTCGCCACCAGCTTCCAGTAGCGGTCGCGGTGCACGCCGCCCAGCGGCTGCGCCGCCGACTGCTGGCGCTGGCCCTGCGTGCCCTGTTGCACCTGGTAGGCGATCCACGGCGCGCTGCGGCGCTGCCACTCGGCACTCTCGTCATCACGACTGAACAGCGTCCATTGCACCAGGCTGTTGTCGGTGCTGGCCACATCGGCGCGCGCCACCGGGAACCGGCCATCCATCTCGAAGGTGTATTCGCCCTTGCCCTTCGACGTCGGCTCCAGCGACAGCCATTCCCACGGCAGCGTGGCCGGCGCTGGCGGCAGTTCCGCCAACACGCCGCGCAGGGTCGGCAGCCGCGAGTCGCCCTGCGCCAGGATGCGCAGGTAGCGTGCAGTGCCGTCCACCTGCAGGCGGCGCTGCAGCAGGCGCTTGCCGGCGCGCTGCAGATCCACCAGCGGCACGTCGCGACCCATCGATCGCCAGTGCTGCAGGTCATCACTGGCATCCAGCTGAACCTGCGCCTGCAGCGGCTGGCCGCTGTCGGCCCAGTCCAGCACCAGCGCCGCCAGCGGCTGCTGGTCGAGCATGCTGGCGTCGATCAGCCAGCCGCCCTGCCCGTTCGCCGTCGCCCCGCCACTCACCCGTGCTTCGACCCGGCGCACGCGCCCATCGGTATCACGCTCGGTCAGCAGCTGCAGATCGTTGCGCTGGGCATCGGCCAGCGGCGGCAGCACGAACCACGGCAGTTCACGCTGCACCGGCGGTTGCGCCAGCGGCTGGTCCGGCGCCAGCAGTGCCGACGGCAGCAGCTGGCTGGCTGCATTGAACACCTGCAGGTCGCTGAGGTCGGGGCTCACGGCACGGCGGTAGATCGCCGGCTCCAGCACGATGCGGTAGGCACCGGACTGCGCGCTGGACAATGTGAGCGGCCATTGCTCGGCATACTGCGTGCGGTAATCAGCCGCCTGCACCACGACGGCGGCCAGCATGCCGAACATCGCCGGCAGCAGCGCCCTGCTCCACTTCCTCATTGCTTTTCCTCCACGGTCGGCGCCACGCTCGGCGGAGCCGGTGCCAGATAACCCACGACCGTGCACAGCAGGCCGTAGGCGATGAACGATGCGATGCCCAGCAGGTTGCCCAGGTGCTGGCGATCGACAATGACCAGCTTGGCCAGTACCACGCCCATCAGCACGGCACCGACCATCCACAGCACACGCTGGCCACGACGCGAACCCCACACCCAGGCAATCACGCCCAGCACGCTCCACAACACGGTCAGGCTGGTCTGGGCCAGGCTGAAGCGCATCATCGACGCGTTCCATGCCAGCCCACCCCACTGGTGCACGCCATGCAGCACCAGGCTGGTCAGTGCGACGAAGGCCGCCAGTGCCAGCAGCGGCATGCGGATGTTCAGCAATGCCTGCGGTGCCTGCGGTTGCTGATCGCCGTACAGCCAGCGCGCCAGCAGCAGCAGGCTCAACCATTGGCCGATCTCGGCCGGATTCAGCACCGGCAGCCACAACAGCGGTGCAGCGTCGCCCGGCAGCAGCTGGCCCAACAGCCAGCCGATCGACAGCAGGCCGAACAGCACGCACTGCAGCGGGACGCGCACGCTGTCGAAGGCCTGTCCCAATGGCCAGCGCAGCGCATTCCAGCGCCACAGCGACAGTGCCGCCATCAGCAGCCATGGCAAGGTCACCAGCAGGGTCGTCCAGCCCTGCGCCAGATCGGCTTCGCCACCGCCCCACAGGGCCAGCAGCGAAAGCAGCGACGGCCACAGCAGCCACCACAGGAACTGCGCGATGCGGGCCACGGTATCGCCGCCCTGGCGCAGGCACAGCAGGGTCCGCACGCCCAGCACCGCGAACACCGCCCAGGCCAGCGCGCCATAACCTGCGAACGGCTGGTGGTGTGCATCGCTCTGCACCAGGGCCAGCGGGAAGCCCAGCGCGAGCATGGCCAGTGCGGTCACGCCCAGTGCACGCGCCGGCTGGCGACGCTGCACTTCGGCCACCAGCCAGGCAGTGACCGCGGCCAGCACCAGCAACGCGTCCACTTCGGTGCGGTACGGGAAGAAGCGCGTGATCTCATGGATCAGGCCGCCCAGCCACCACAGCAGGCCCCACAGGTAGTACACCAGTGCGACCTCATGACGTGACCTGCGCTGGTAGCTCCACGCCGACGCGAAGCCGGCCAGGGCCAGCAACAGCGCGCCGATGGCGGTCGGGTTGATCAGGAAGCGCAGGTCTTCGTGCCAGTGGTCGCCACCGGCAACGAAGGCGAATGCGGCGCCGATCTGCAGCAACGCGCCGGATACCTGCGGCAGCCAGCGCTTCTGGCGCAGCCCCAACCAGGCCAGGCCTGCACCTTCCAGCGCAAACACGGCACCGGTGGCACGCGCCGACAAGGCCAGCGGCACCGCCAGCGTGGCGAAGCCCACCGCAAGCACGGCATGCGACTGCGCCAGCATGGTGTACGACGCACGTGCGATCAGCGCCCGTGCCAGTACCGCGTAGATCGCGGCCAGGCCCAGCGCGCATAGTGCCAGCGTCATCGGTTGTTCGTGCAGCATGCCTGCCTGCAACGAGAATGCGACCAGCGGCGCGCCGAACACCAGGCTGCCATCGATCAGATCGCGCCGGCCGGCCGGCTGGCGGCGCGCGTACAGCAGCGGGATCAGCAGGTAGAACACGAAGAACAACAGCAGGAACGGCTCAGTGCTGCTGAACTTGTCCGGTACGTACTGCAGCACGCCCCAGAAGGTGCCGATGCCGAAAGTGAAGGCGAAGCCCAGCAGGTTCAGCGCGCGCCAAGGGCGGAACCAGGCGATGGCGAAAATGCCCGCGTTGAGCACCGCGTAATAGCTGAACAGCCCCACGTGATTGCCGCTGCCGGTGGACAGCCACAGCGGTGCCATGAAGCCGGCCAGGATCCCCAGCACGGCCAGCGTGCGCGAGTTCTGCACCACCGCCAGCACGCACAGCCCGGCCACCAGGGCAATGGAGCTGGCGAAGGCGAAGCCCGGCGGAATCAGGTCGAAGCGCTTGAAGGCCGCGAAGATGGTCAGCAGCAGCACGCCGATGGCACCGCCCTGCAAGGCCAGCGCAAACAGGCGCCGGCGCTCGCGCTGGTGCCAGCCGAAGGCCAGCAGGCCCAGCGCGCCCACGGTGATGCCGGCCAAGCGCAGCTCGATCGGCAACACCAGCCAGCCCTGGTCGCTGACGTACTTCAGCAGCGCCGCGACACCGGCCAGCAGCACCAGCATGCCGATCTTGACCGGCACGTTGCCTTCGGTGAACCAGCGCTTGACCGCACTGATGCCGCGCTCGATGACGTTGGGCAGTGCCGGCTCGGAAGGCAGCGGCGGCTGCACCGGCACCGGTGGCACCGGCGGTGGCGCAGCAGGTCGGGGAACAGGCGCCTCGGTCGGCGCTGCTTCGCGCACCGGTGGCTGCGGGGGGTGCGGCGCAGCAGCGGCGACCGGCCGCAGGAACGGTGGATCGGCACTGGCCGTGGGCGTGGCCGCAGCCCGTTCGGGCGTGGGCGCGCTGGCGGCCGGCCTGGCGGTGGCAGGCGCGGCGGCCATCGCGCTTTCCAGCGCCGCGACGCGGCGGCGCAGGCCGGAGATCATCACCAGCGCCACCACCAGCAGCAGGGGGATGGCCAACAGGACCAATACGACCAGTGCGATCAGTGCTTCCATTGCGTGCTTCCATTGCGTTCCCGCGCCACAGCGGCAGCGGTCGACCGCCCCATGCTACGACAGGGTGGGCCCCTTAAACGACGAACCCCGGCCAGGCCGGGGTTCGTCTGCGATCTACGCCGGCCTTACTTGGCGGCGATGACCTTGGCCATTTCCAGGCACTTGTTCGAGTAGCCCCACTCGTTGTCGTACCAGGTCACCAGCTTGACGAAGGTGCCGTCCAGGGCGATGCCGGCATCGGCGTCGAACACCGAGGTGCAGGTTTCGCCGCGGAAATCGGTGGCCACCACCTTGTCTTCGGTGTAGCCCAGGATGCCCTTCAGCGGGCCTTCGCTCTGTGCCTTCACTTCGGCGCAGATCTCGGCGTAGGTGGCTTCCTTTTCCAGCTCGACGGTCAGATCGACCACCGACACGTCCGAGGTCGGCACGCGGAAGCTCATGCCGGTCAGCTTCTTGTTCAGTTCCGGAATGACCACGCCGACGGCCTTGGCCGCACCGGTGGACGAGGGAATGATGTTTTCCAGGATGCCACGGCCGCCGCGCCAGTCCTTGTTGGACGGGCCATCGACGGTCTTCTGGGTGGCGGTGGCCGCATGCACGGTGGTCATCAGGCCGCGCTTGATGCCCCACTTGTCATTGATAACCTTGGCCAGCGGGGCCAGGCAGTTGGTGGTGCACGAAGCGTTGGAGATGATGGCCTGGCCGGCGTAGGTCTTGTCGTTCACGCCGTACACGAACATCGGCGTGTCGTCCTTCGACGGGGCCGACATGATGACCTTCTTGGCGCCGGCATCGATGTGCTTCTGCGCGGTTTCCTTGGTCAGGAACAGGCCGGTGGCTTCCAGCACCACATCAGCGCCGACTTCATCCCACTTCAGGTTGGCCGGGTCGCGTTCCTGGGTCAGGCGGATCTTCTTGCCGTTGACCAGCAGGTCATTGCCCTGCACCGCCACGTCGGCCTTGAAGCGGCCGTGCACGGAGTCGTACTTGAGCATGTACGCCAGGTAGTCCGGCTCCAGCAGATCGTTGATGGCCACGATTTCGATGTCGTCGCCGAAGTTCAGCACCGCCGAGCGCAGGACGTTACGCCCGATGCGACCGAAACCGTTGATACCAACCTTGATTGCCATTTCTCAAGCTCCTGCGGCCGCGACAGGTGCGGCGGGATGGATAGGGCCCACAAGTCTAGCAAACCGCCGCTGGCCACCGTGGGCCAGCCGGGACCGCCGGCCGGCCCACGGACAGGATTTGATCCGGATCAAAGCGTTAGCGCGGCGTGAGGCCGAGACTGTCGCCATCCACCCAGCAACGAGAACACCCCCATGCGCAAGACCTCCCCCCTGATCGTGGCCAGCCTGGCCGCCGCCCTGTCGCTCGCCGCCGCCCCGGCCATGGCCCAGTCCAAGGGCGACTGGACCGTCTCGGCCGGCGTGCACCAGGTGGCGCCGAAGTCGAACAACGGCTGGCTGGCCGGCGGCACCCTGAAGGTCGACGTCGACAATGACGTCAAGCCGACCATCACCGGCGAGTACTTCATCGCCGACAACCTGGGCATCGAAGTGCTGGCCGCGCTGCCGTTCAAGCACGACATCAACATCAACGGCCTGGGCCGCGTCGGCAGCACCAAGCAGCTGCCGCCGGTGGTCACCCTGCAGTACCACTTCAATAGCAAGGGCAAGGTGTCGCCGTTCGTCGGCGCCGGCCTGAACTACACCACCTTCTTCAGCGAAGACACTACGGGTGCGCTGGCCGGCAGCAAGCTGAAGCTGCAGGATTCGTGGGGCCTGGCCGCACACGCCGGCGTGGACTTTGCGATCGGCGAGAAGGGCGCCCTGCGCGTGGACATGCGCTGGATCGACATCGACAGCAAGGTGAAGTTGAACGGCGAGAAGATCGGCACGGTCAACATCGATCCGCTGGTCTACGGCGCTTCGTACGTCTTCAAGTTCTAAAGCGGTGTATTGGGCGCGGGGGCTTCGCCCCCGCTCCCCCGCTACACGCAGAACCCTCGCAGCATGTTGCCCCGGTAATTGCCGGGGCTTTTTTGTGCCTGGGACTGAAGCGGTTCCGGAGCTGGGGCAAGGCAGGGAGCGGAGCCGGGACACGCCGTAAACCCATCCCTGGGGGCTCGATGGCGCCATCCATGGCGCCAACGGTCCCGGCTCCGCACCCCGCCTTGCCCCTTCCCATCACCGCGTGCGTACCAGCTCAAGCAAAGGCAAGAGCAGAACCCGTGCATCCGAGGCGCAGTGATTGCCTGTAATTGCAGGAGGCCGATTTTGATCCTGCATTTGTTTTTGATGTTGCATTTGACGTTTGCATCCGCCTCCGCGGCCATGTTTGGAGGGGAGCGCAGAGGGAGGGGCGGCGGGACCGTTGGCGGCATGAATGGCGCCATCGAGCCTCCAAGGACGGATTTACGGCGTGTCCCGCCGCCCCTCCCTCTACGCTTCCACTTCGGAACAGGAACGCGCCGCTCTTCAATCCACCTACCCCGCTAGAATGGGCGCATGAAAGCCCTGCACTCCCTGTTCCTCGCCGCCGCCCTGGCGCCGGCCCTGCTGTCCGTCTCCGCCCCTGCCCATGCCTGGGGCGCGCAAGGCCACCGCCTTGTCGCCGAAGTCGCCGACGCCCGCCTCACCCCCGCCGCCCGCGCCGAAGTGGACCGCCTGCTGGCCACCGAACCGGACGCCACCCTGGCCAGCATCGCGCCCTGGGCCGACCAGCTGCGCGCCAAGGACCCGGGCCTGGGCCGTCGCTCGGCCGGCTGGCACTACGTCAACATTGCCGAAGACGACTGCCACTACGAAGCACCGAAGCACTGCAGGAACGGCAACTGCATCGTCGAAGCCCTCAAGGCGCAGAGCGCCATTCTGGGCGACCGCAGCCTGACTGACGGCGAGCGCCTGCAGGCGCTGAAGTTCGTCGTGCACCTGGTCGGCGACATCCACCAGCCGATGCACGCCGGCTACGCCCACGACAAGGGCGGCAATGATTTCCAGCTGCAGTTCGGCAACCGCGGTACCAACCTGCACTCGCTGTGGGACAGCGGCATGCTCAACACCCGCAAGCTGGACGATGCCGGCTACCTGCCGGTGCTGCAGAGCCAGCGCGCACCGAAGCTGGCGCGCCAGTCCAACCCGCAGCGCGACCCGCAGGTCTGGGCCGAGGCCAGCTGCCGCATCTCCATGCAAGCTGGCGTTTATCCGGCCTCGCGTAAAATCGGTGACGAGTACACCGAGCGCTACCGGCCGCTGGCCGAAGCGCAGCTGCGGCTGGCCGGTGAAAACCTGGCGCAGTTGCTGAACCGCGTGCTCGGCACGCGCTGAGGAGAGCTCCAATGCCGGTCCAGGTGCAGTCGTTCTTCCACCGTGACAGCAACACCTTCAGCTACCTGGTCAGCGACCCGGCCAGCGGCGAGGCGGCGCTGATCGATCCGGTCCTGGACTATGACCCGGACACCGACGCCAGCAGCGAATCACCGCTGCGCGCGGCATTGCAGGCCATCGAACAACAGGGCCTGCAGCTGCGCTGGCTGCTGGAGACGCATGCCCACGCCGACCATGTGTCGGCCGGGCGCCGACTCAAGCAGCACTTTCCGCAGGCCACGCTGGCCATCGGTGAAGGCATCCGCGCGGTGCAGGCGACGTTTGCGCCACGCTATGGCCTGCAGCTTCCGGGCGCCGATGAAATCTTCGACCACCTGTTCAGTGATGGCGAGACCTTCACTTTGGGCGAACTGCGCTGCCAGGTGATCGCCGTGCCCGGCCACACCAGCGACAGCATCGCCTACCTGATCGACGATGCGCTGTTCACTGGCGACTCGCTGTTCATGCCCGACGGCGGCACTGCCCGTTGCGACTTCCCTGGCGGTGATGCCGCACAGCTGTACCGCTCGATCCAGCGCCTGCTGGCCCTGCCGGATGCCACCCGCGTGTTCGTCTGCCACGACTACGGCCCGGGCGGCCGCGACTTCGCCAACGAAACCACCATCGGTGAACAGCGCGCGCACAACATCCACGTGCACGACGGCGTGGCCGAGGCGGAGTTCGTCAGCGTGCGCCAGGCCCGCGATGCGACGTTGGAAGAACCGAAGCTGATGCAGCCTGCGGTAAAGGCCAATATCCAGGGCGGGGCCTGACGTACGCCCGGCAGAGCCCGGCGCCATCGGTGTCCATCACGGACCGCCAGTGTTCATTTTCCCTGCATCCGCACCACGTGCTGGCCCTTCACGATCTCGAACGTGAAGGCGTACTGCAGGGTGACCGCTACCGGCTCGACGCGCTCGGCGCCCCGGCAGTCACCGCGGTCGGCAGGCACCTTGCCCGCCGCGAAGTGGCAGACCGCTGCGGACGAGTACTTCCACATCGCTACGGCTTCCTGGGCAGCCTGCAGCAGGGGCGCATTCTCGCCCGCAGCACCTGCCGCGCACTCCGGACGATCGGTCAATGGCAGGCTTCGCTCCACGGCGCCATTGGCATCAACCACCACCTGCAGGCAGATCGTGGTCGGCGCCAGTTCCGCGCGCGGGTCACGATCGCCAACCTCCGGGTCTGGTGCCGCGTACAGCTGGGGCATCCGGTAGCCTTCGGTCGCACCCAGCGAATACACCTGCAGCTGTCCACCGCCGCTGCCCGCCTGCGGCTGCAGGCGCTGGTGGCCGACATTTTCGCTGCGGGTATCCACCGTGATCAGGCGGTCCTGGCTCGCACACCCCACCAGCAGCGCTGCCGCCATGATCAGCGCAGCGGACTTCATTGGGTGTCCTCGGTGTTGTCCATGGCGAACGTGATCGGAATCTTCACCGCCGCTGCAACCGGCTTACCGTTCTTCATCGCCGGCCGATAGGTCCAGCTGCGTGCCGCAGCGATCGACACCGCATCGAACACGCCCGGATTGGTGGCACTGAGCACGCGGACATCGCTGGGACGCCCCTGCGCATCCACCTCCACGCGCAGGTTCACCACGCCTACCTGGCGCTGCTCGAACGCGGATTTTGGATAGGACGGCGGTGGCATCCTGTCGATCTGGATCGGACGGTCCAGCCCAGCCTTGGCCGCACCTTCTTCCGCCGTTGCGTACGGCTCGACACCGATCCTCGGGCTCCCGGCCGCGCCGCCCTGGCTGGCCCATGCCACCGCGCCCATGCCCACACACAACCCGACCACCAGCACCTGCCCGGACACCCACGGCAATGCCTTCCGCTTGGACTGCTTCAACATGGCGATACGCTCCTTCAACACGGGTTGGCTGCGCCAATGGCAGACCGCGGGCGCAACCGGGTGGACCAGCTGCGCCTTCAGCAGCGTGCTGGCGTAGAGGCCGCGCAGCGCCGGCTGCGGGGCCATGGTGCGGGCATCGCAGGCCAGTTCCTGGTCGCGCAGGAAGCGGCCCGCAGCCCACGGCAGAAGCGGGTGGAACCAGAACACCGCGCGCACCAGCAGCAGCGCACCGTTGGCCCAGTGATCGCCATGACGGTGATGGCTGCGCTCGTGCTGCAGGATCAAGCTCTGTTCCTGTGCGGTGAACTGCAGGTCGAAGTCGGGACCAACCACGATGCGTGGGCGCCACAGGCCAACCAGCGCGGGCAAGCCGGGATCGCCGCTGGCCTGCCAGCTGCCATCGGTGCGCGGCGTCAGTGGGCCCATGCTCCGTTCGAAACGATGTTGTGCGCGCAGGTCGCGCAACAGGCGGATGCCCGCGCCCAATGCCCACAGCGCGAACAACAGCCCGGCCCATGGCAGCGAGGGCCCGCTCAGGGCATCGAGGGCACCGGGCATCACTTTCAGCGGCAGCGTGGGTACCTGCTGCAACACCGCAACCTGTGGCAATGGCAGCGTCAGGGCCACCAGCAGCAGCGGCAGCAGCCACCAGCTGCGGTAGGCCAGCCCAGCGCCCCCCAACCGCACCAGCAGCGGTCGCAGCACCGCCAGCAGGGCCACACCCACGGCCAGCCACAAGCTGGCCCGCCACAGTCCGTCGAGCAGCTCAGTCATGGTCCAGCTCCTGGATCAGCTTCTTCAGTTCGGCGATGTCCTGCGCGCTCAGCTGGCCGCGTTCGCTGAAGTGCGCGACCAGCGGCGCCACGCGCCCTTCGAAGACACGGCCGATGAAGTCCTGGCTCTGCGCCTCCACCCACGTCTGTCGCTGCAGCAGCGGCCGGTACAGGTAACGCCGTCCATCGCGCTCGGCAGTGATCGCGCCCTTGGTCAGCAGGCGGTTGAGCAGGGTCTTGATGGTCGGCTCGGCCCAGTCGCGATGGGCCAGCGCGGCCACCACGTCATCGGCACTACGCGGTGCCTGCTGCCACAGCACCTCCATCACGACGGCTTCGGCTTCGCTGATCGGGGTCATGGTTTACATCCGTAATCGACAGATTGATTACGCGCGTAATCGAACTGCCTGTCAAGCCCCTCGACTCCGGGTTCATCCCGGCTGCGCCAGCATCGGTTCCTCCCGCCCCTGGCCCCGGATGAAAGCACTGCCGAAGAAGGATTTCCCGGTCGAGCAGGCCCGCCGCTTCCTCGAACCCGGCCCGATCGTGCTGGTCAGCACGGCATGGGGCGGCCAGCGCAACCTGATGACGATGGGGTGGCACATGGTCATGGGCTTCTCGCCTTCACTGGTCGCCACCTACCTGTGGGACGCAAACCACAGCCACGCGTTGGCGCGCGGCAGCGGCGAGTGCGTGATCAACGTGCCCGGGGTGGAGCTGCTCGATACCGTGGTGGACATCGGCAACTGCAGCGGCCGCGAGGTCGACAAGTTCGCCCGTTTCGGGCTCGACGCACTGCCCGCGCGTGAGGTCGGCGCGCCACTCGTCGGCCAATGCCATTCGTGCTTCGAATGCCGCCTGTACGACGACAGCCAGGTGGCAGCGAGCAATCTGTTCATCTGGGAAATCGTGCACGCCCATGTTGCGCCCCGGCCGAAACTGCCGCGCACGGTGCATTACCGCGGCGATGGGCAGTTCATGGTGGCCGGCGCGGAAGTCTCGCGTCGACGGCGGTTCAAGCCCGACATGCTGTAATGCCCGCACTCCCCCGACGCAGGACCGCCGCGCATGACCGAACACCTCACCGACCTGGACGCCGCCGTCGACTGGTTGTTTGCGCGCGTGGACGGGCCGCTGCGGATCGGGGCACCGCTGGCACTGGGCAAGCCGCATCGGCTGCTCAATGCCCTCTACGCGCGCGTCGAGCACGATCCGTCGCGGCCGCTGCAGCTGTATACCGCGCTGTCGCTGAATCCGCCGAAGGCGCGGGGCAACGGCCTGGAAGCCCGCTTCCTGGCACCGTTCGCGCAGCGCCATTTCGGCGACGACTTCCCGCGCCTGGCCTATGCCGATGCGATCGCGCGCGACGCGTTGCCTGCACATGTGCAGGTGGAAGAGTTCTACATGCAGTCCGGCGCCCTGCTCGGGTCGCGCCAGGCGCAGTCCAGCTATACCAGCCTGAACTACACCCACGCCGCCGATGCGGTGGCGCAGCGCGCGCCACAGGTGATCGTGCAGAAAGTGGCGATGCGCCCGAACGACCGCCGGCTTTCCCTGTCGTGCAACAACGACATCACCCAGGACACGCTGGACGCGATGACCGCACGTGGCCTGCCGCGTCCGCTGCTGATTGCCGAGATCGATCCCCAGTTGCCCTATCTGGGCGGCTCGGCCACGGTCGATGTCTCGTTCTTCGATCTGGTGATCACCCCACCGCCGCCGTACCCGGCGCTGTTCGGGCTGCCGCGGCAGCCGGTCGGCGATGTCGACTACGCCATCGGCCTGTACGCCAGCACGCTGGTGCGCGATGGCGGCACGCTGCAGATCGGCATCGGTACGCTGGCCGACGCGCTCAGCCATGCGCTGGTGCTGCGCCACACCGACAACGCGCGCTACCGCCGCGTGCTGCACGCGCTGGATCCGCAGCTGGCCAGCCACCCGCTGGTGCAGGAGATCGGCGGTGTGGACCCGTTCGAAGTGGGCCTGTACGGCTGCAGCGAGATGCTCAACGAGGGCTTCCGCAGGCTGGTGCAGACCGGGGTGATCAAGCGCAAGGTACACGATGACCTTGCGCTGATGCAGCGCATCGAAAACGGCAGCACGCTGTCGATCGACCACGCCACCCTGGCGGCCGAAGGTGAGTACCTGCACGGCGCGTTCTACCTGGGCTCGCCGGAATTCTACGAGTGGCTGCGCACGCTGCCAGAGGACGAGTGCCGTGCGATCGGCATGCGCCGCATCAGCGAGATCAACCAGCTGTACGGCGGCAACGAAACGCTGGAACGCCTGCAGCGCCGCCATGCGCGCTTCTTCAACTCCTGCATGATGGCCACCGCGCTGGGCGCGGCGGTGTCGGACGCGCTGGACGATGGACGCGTGGTATCCGGTGTGGGCGGCCAGTACAACTTCGTGGCGATGGCACATGCCCTGCCGGAAGCCCGCAGCGTGCTGATGTTCCGCGCCGCGCGCGATGACAAGGGCCGACGCGAATCCAACGTGCGCTGGAACTACGGGCACACCACCATTCCGCGCCACCTGCGCGACATCTACCTCAACGAATACGGCATTGCCGACCTGCGCGGACTGACCGACGAGGACTGCGTGCATGCGATGACCGCAATCACCGAGGCCCCGTTCCAGGGCGGCCTGCTGCAGCAGGCGCACGCCTCGCGCAAACTGCTGGCGGTCGCGCAACCGGATCCGCAGCGGCAGCAGCGCAATACGCCGCAGGCGCTGACAGCGGCGCTGGCCCCGTTCCGCGCCGATGGCAGCCTGCCGGACTATCCGCTGGGCAGTGACTTCAACGAGATCGAGCAGGTGCTGGTGAAAGCGCTGGCGTGGCTGAAGGCCAATACGCAGACCCGCGGCGACAAGCTGCGTGCCGTCTGGGCAGCACTACGGCAACCGGCCGGCGACGGCGATGCGGTGTACCTGCAGCGCATGGGCCTGCAGGCACCGAAGGATTTCGCCGAACGCCTGGACGCGCGCCTGCTGCGGCTGGCACTGGCGCGCACCGCCTGAGAAAAGGGGACGGAGGGGATTAAGTCGTTTGTGCACAAACGACTTAATCCCCTCCGTCCCCTTTTCTCATCCATGCATGGCGCGGATCTACTGACCAACCCTCACTGCTTCCTCAAGATACAGGCGGGCAATCGGTGGATGCGCCCGATGCTCGACCTGCCACAGATCATATGCCGCCTGCATCGCCAGCCACATGCGGGCATTGCCCAGACCTGCAAGTTCAAGACGGTACGCGAGTTCCGCGGAGATACCGGCGTGCCCGTTGATGATGGTCGACAGCTGTCCGCGCGAATAGCCAAGATGCTGCGCCAACGCACTGATCGACATGCTGATCGCCGGCAGGATGTCTTCGCGCAGCGATTCTCCGGGATGCGGCGGATCATGCAACGGCATCGAGCAGCCTCTTAGTGGTAGTCAAGGTAATCGACCAGTTCAACGTCAAGCCCACGAAAGCGGAACACCAATCGCCAACTCGCCGAGACACTTACAGCCCAGTAGCCGCTATAGCTTCCGCGCAGGGGGTGCAGGCGATTTCCGGGAAGCCCCATGTCCCCAGGCAGCCGGGCCTGATCCAGCTGCAGAAGCAAACGCCGCAACCGAGCCACATGATCGGCACGGACTCCGGAAATGTCGCCCCGCTCATAGAGCGCCTTCAGGCCCTTGTGCCTGAAGCTGACGATCATGCAGCGCAAGTGTAAGGCATGACCTTACACCCCGCAAATCCACCGTGGTCTTCTGCGCCGCGCTTCTTATCCATGCCTACTTCTGAGGGTTCCTCGGCAGGTCCTTTTTTCGCAGAGAACGCAGGTCAGATGAAGAGGCCAACGCGACGCCGGGACCGCCGGGTGGAACATGCCGGACAAAGAAATAGGGACGGAGGGGATTAAGTCGTTTGTGCACAAACGACTTAATCCCCTCCGTCCCCTTTTTCCTGCGGCAAAGAAAAGGCCGGCTTGCGCCGGCCTTTCCTCATTACGTCGCGATGCTGCTTACAGCGCCTTGGCGGCTTCCACCACGTGCGCGGTGGTGATGCCGAAGTGCTTGTACAGCTGGTCGGCCGGGGCGGAGGCACCGAAGGTGTCGATACCGATCACGGCACCGTCCAGGCCGACGAACTGGCGCCAGAAACCGGTGACGCCGGCTTCCACGGCCACGCGCTTGCGCACGGCGTTCGGCAGCACCGATTCACGGTAGGCCGCATCCTGGCGCAGGAACACGTCGGTGGACGGCATCGAGACCACGCGGGTCTTGAGACCAGCCGCATCCAGCTGGGCCTTGGCTTCGGTGGCCAGCGAGACTTCCGAACCGGTGGCGATCAGGATCACATCCGGGGTACCGGCGGCATCGGCCAGCACGTAACCGCCGCGCTCGATCTGCGCGATCTGCTCGGCGCTGCGCGGCTGGTGCGGCAGGTTCTGGCGGCTGAACACCAGGCAGCTCGGGCCGTCCTGGCGGGTGATCGCGGCCTTCCAGCTCACCGCCGACTCGACCGCATCGCACGGACGCCACACGTCGTTGTTCGGGATGTAGCGCAGCGAGGCCAGGTGCTCCACCGGCTGGTGGGTCGGGCCGTCTTCGCCCAGGCCGATCGAGTCGTGGGTGTAGACGTGGATGGCGTGCGCCGGGATCAGCGCGCTCATGCGCACGCCGTTGCGGGCGTAGTCGCTGAACACCAGGAAGGTGGCGTCGAACGGAATGAAGCCACCGTGCAGGGCCAGGCCGTTGGCAATGGCGGTCATGCCGAACTCGCGCACGCCGTAATACACGTAGTTGGCGTTGGCGTCGTCGCTGGCAACCGATTTGCTGCCCTTCCACAGGGTCAGGTTGGAGTGCGCCAGGTCGGCCGAACCGCCGACGATTTCCGGCAGCAGCGGGGCATAGGCTTCGATGGCCAGCTGCGACGCCTTGCGCGAGGCGATCGTCGGGCCTTCCGCGGCCACCTGGGCGATGTACGCATCGGCCTTGGCAACGAAGTCGGCCGGCAGTTCGCCATGCGAGCGGCGGGTCAGTTCGGCTGCTTCAGCCGGGTACTGGCTGGCGTACTTGTCGAACAGCTGTTCCCACTCGGCCTGACGCAGGGTGCCGGCGCCATTGGCGCGCCAGCCGTCGTAGATCGCCTGCGGGATCTCGAACGGACCGTATTCCCAGCCCAGCTGCTTGCGGGTGGCTTCCAGCTCGTCCTTGCCCAGCGGTGCGCCGTGGCTGGATTCCTTGCCCGCCTTGTTCGGCGAACCAAACCCGATGGTGGTGCGGCAGCAGATCAGGGTCGGCTTGTCGCTCTGCGACAGCGCGGCCTCGATGCCGGCCTTGATGCTGTCCGGGTCATGGCCATCGACGTCGCGGACCACGTTCCAGCCATAGGCCTCGAAACGCTCCGGGGTGTTGTCGGTGAACCAGCCCTCGACGTTGCCGTCGATGGAGATGTGGTTGTTGTCCCAGAAGCAGACCAGCTTGTGCAGGCCCCAGGTGCCGGCCAGCGAAGCGGCTTCATGCGACACGCCTTCCATCAGGCAGCCATCGCCCATGAACACCCAGGTGCGGTGGTCGACCACTTCCAGCTCCGGACGGTTGAAGCGCTGTGCCAGCAGCTTCTCGGCCAGGGCGAAGCCCACGGCATTGGCGAAACCCTGGCCCAGCGGGCCGGTGGTGGTCTCCACGCCCGGGGTCTCGTGGCGTTCCGGGTGACCGGCGGTGTGGCTGCCCAGCTGGCGGAACAGCTTCAGCTGCTCGATCGGCAGGTCGTAGCCGCTCAGGTGCAGCAGCGCGTACTGCAGCATCGAACCGTGGCCGTTGGACAGCACGAAACGGTCGCGGTTGAACCAGTGCGGGTTGCTCGGGTTATGGCGGAGGTAGTCGTTCCAGAGGACTTCGGCGATGTCGGCCATGCCCATGGGCATGCCGGGGTGGCCGGACTTTGCGGTTTCAACCGCATCGGCGGCAAGGAAGCGGATGGCGTTGGCCAACTGGCGACGGGTAGGCTGCGTCATGGTTCTGTCGGAATCGGGAGGCGGCCGCGGACGTGCGGGCGGCCTATTGTCCCATAGTCGCCGGGCGGGGGGTCAGTTCACCTTGCCCGGTCGTGCCGGCCGCTGGCCGGCACGTCATGATCTCCGCCGGATTCCGCATGTGAAAGGGGTCGGAGCCCTTTCCCTGCGGAAAGGAATCCGACCCCGATCAGGTCGCCAGCAGTGGCGTTGGACTCAGTCCTGCTGCGGACCCAGGGCCGGGCCATCGTGCGACTCGCCCTTGGCCACCAGCGTGGTCAGGGCCAGGTCGCCGGTCACGTTCAGCGCGGTACGGCACATGTCCAGGAAGTGATTCACGCCCAGGATCAGGCCGATGCCCAGCGGATTCACACCGACCATCGCGCAGATCATCGCCACCACCGGCAGCGATCCCGACGGCACGCCGGCGGTACCGATGCCACCGAGGATGCAGACCGCCATCACCATGATCTGCTGGCCGATGCTCAGGTCAACGCCGAAGAACTGGGCCAGGAAGATCACCGTCACGCCCTCGAACAGCGCGGTGCCGTTCTGGTTGGCGGTGGCACCCACGGTCAGCACGAAGCGCGACACGCGCTGCGGCAGGCCCATCTGGTCGGCCACGCGCAGCGCGGTCGGCAGGGTGGCATTGCTGGAGGCGGTGGAGAACGCCATCACCGTTGCTTCCTGGGTATCGCGGAAGAACGACAGCGGCGAGCGGCCGGACAGCCACACCGCGGTACCGTAGGTCACGATCATGTGCAGGCCCAGCGCCAGCACCACCACGCCCACATAGGCACCCAGGCGGATGATCAGCTCGAAGCCGAACAGCGCGGCCAGGTTGAACATGAAGCAGGCCACCGCATAAGGGGCCAGGCGGATGACCAGGTTGATCAGGGTCATCGAGATTTCGAACACGCCTTCGATGGCGCGGCGCAGCGGGGCAACCTTTTCATTGTCGGTCAGCACCATGCCGATGCCGAACATCAGCGCGAAGAACATCAGCGACAGGATCGCGCCGTTGTCCGACGCGGCCTGCAGCACGTTGCTCGGCACGATCGACAGCAGCATGTCCATGCCCTTCGGCGTGCCGTGGATGCCAGCGACGATTTCCTTGCTGCGCTCGGCGTTCTCCGAGAGCATCAGTGCCGCAGTCTGCGGATCGACGCCCGCGCCCGGCTTGAGCAGGTTGACCAGCACCAGGCCGATGCCCACCGCGATGCCGGACAGCAGCACGGTGTAGGCCAGGGTCTTCCAGCCGATGCGGCCGAGGGCGCGGATGTCGCCCATCTCCGACACGCCCATGATCAGCGCCGAGAAGATCAGCGGCACGATCAGCATGAAGATCAGGTTGAGGAACAGGCCCGACGCCGGGGTGGTGACGTAGTCCATTACCCACTTGGCACCAGCCTGCAGACCATCGACGCTGCCGCCCAGGGCGTGCACGATCAGTCCCAGGACCAGGCCGATCGCAAAGCCGATGCCCATCTTCCAATGCAGGGGCAACTTCTTCTTGTCGGCAGCAGCTGCTGTCATACGCGGGTTTCCTCGAAAAATGAATGCACTCTAACAAAGCGCGCAAGCGGCGCCGGTTCAGGTTCGCCGCGGCGGATACAGCGGCGCCAGGTCAGTGTCGGCGGTGCCCGCAGCCGCCGACCAGTGCGGTCCGTCACGGAAGACCTCGCGCAGGCGCGTGCGCAGCGGCGCCAGATCCCCCTGCCCGCCCCACCGCGCCTGCTGCAGGTCCTGTAGCACTTGACGCTGGGCTGCATCCCCAAGCCGCGCGATGACCTGCTCGATGCGTTCCACACCAGCCATCGCACACAGCTGTGCTTCCACCTGGTCGAAGCCCTCGCCATCCAGCGCGCGGCGCAGTTCTGCCAGGCCGGCACGCCCGCCCGCCGCAGTCGGCACAGAGGGCTTGCCCGCTACAGGCGCCACTGCGCGCGGGCGCCGACCTCGCTGCCAGCCCCACAGGAGAGTCAGCAGCCACAGCAACGCCAGGCCGATGGCCGCCGCCATCCACGGCCACGGACGCTCGGACAGGCCGCTGGCACGCGGATCGGTCGCGGCGATGCGGCTGTCCTGGCCATCGGCGCCCGGCAGCGCGGCATCGGTGTCGATCGGCGGCAATGGCGCCGGTGAGGCAGTGCCGGTGCCGGCCGCGACGGCCAGCGTCAGGTCCGGCAGCTTCGCCTCCTGCGCCTTGCCGTTACGCACATCCCACCAGGGCAGGCGCGGCCCCGGCACCACCAGCGAACCCGGCTGGCGCGGCACGATCGAATAGCGGCGGGTGATCTTCAGGCGCGGCGTGCTGCCGTTGAAGGTCTCTTCGTACTGTGCCGGTTCGGCGAACACCTGCGCATTGGTGCCGACATCCGGCACCGGCAGGTCGGTGAACTGCGCGCGCGTCGCGCCTTCGGCAACCGCTTCGACCACCACGTTGGCGGCCTCACCGGTGCGGGCACTGGTCGGCGCACTGGTGTAGCGCAGCTGCAGGCTCTGCAGTGGCAGCCACGGCTGCGGGGCCTGCGCCGGCTGTGCCTGCACCTGCAGCGTGCGGTCTGCGCCGGTGGCATTCATGCGGCCATCGCCACCGCCGAAGAAGTCGTCGAAGAAGCCACCCGCACTGCGCCCACTGAAACGGGCACCGGCCAGGCGCAACGCGCCACTGCGCTCGGGGATCAGCAGGAAACGCCGTTCGACCACGTTGTAGCGGCGCCCGTTGACCTGGCGTACATCGGTGCGGTCGTCGCCCACACGCTGCAACGACGCGCCCGCCGGGGTATCCAGCACCAGCTCGCCGGAGGCCAGCTGCGAGGCGAAGTACAGCCGCACCACCACGCCCACGCTCTGCTGCACATACGGCGTATCGTCATCGACAACGGTTTCGATGAAGGCCATCGCATTGCTGTCGGGCCCCGCCACGGCGGCCGCATCGACCTGCAGCGTCAGCGGTGCGGTGCGCACACTGCCCACCTGCAGGCCCGGTACCACCAGCGCACCACTACGTCGTGGTGTCAGCGCCACGCCATACAGGTTGCGCTGCTGCATGCTGCCATTGCTCCATTCCACCTGGCGGCTGCTGGTCTGCCCGCTCAGGTCGAAGTCGGTGCGCAATGGCGTGAAGTCAGGGGCGCCCTGGTCGCTCTCGACATTGAGCGTGACCGTGTCGCCCATCGCGATGCGGTCGCGGTCCAGCCACGCGCGCGGCTGCGCCCAGGCCAGCAGCGGCAGCCACAACAGCAGCGCCGCCAGTACCTGTCGAGGCCAGTGCCCGTGCATGTTGATCGACCGCGTCATCGCCCTTCCCTCTTCCTGCGTTCGTTTTCCAGCTGGAACTTGGCCCGCAGCAATGCGCCCGGATCATCCGGCACACGCCGCATCCATGCCTCCACCGCCTGTTGCTCCTCGCGCTGGCGCGGCGTGCGGCCCTCACCACCCGGCACTGGCTTGCCCCCCTTGCCGGCCTCACCCTCGCGTGCCTGCTGCATCGCCTGCTGCATGCGCTGGCGCTGCTGTTCATCGGCCTGCGCCTGCGCCTTGGCATCTTCCACCTGCGGTGGTGCCTGCTGGCCATCGCGGCCACGTTCGCCAGGCTGAGGCTCCGACTGCGCGTTGTTGTCACCCGCCTTGGGCTGGCCCTGCTGGCCCGACGGCGGCTGGCCCTGGCCGGGTTGCTGCTGGCCCTGCTTCGGCTGTCCCTGTGGGTTCTGTTGGCCCTGCGGGCCCTGCGGTTGTTTCTGCTGCCCGTTCTGCGGTGGCTTCTGTTGATCCTGGCCTTGGCCGCCCCCGGATGGCCTGCGCTTGCGTGCGGCATCGACCACGGCGCGGTTGGCCACTGCATCGGCCATGCCCGGATGCAGCGCCAGTGCGCGGTCGTAGGCGGCGATCGCTTCGTCGTAGTTGCCTTCGCGTGCAAGCGTGTTGGCCAGGTTGTACCAACCGGCATCGCTGTCGATGCCTTCGAACTGTCTGCGTGCAGTGGCGAAGTCGCCCTTGCGGTAGGCCTGAACCCCCTCGGCCAGGCGTTGATGCTGCAGCTGGTCGCTGCGCTTCCACAGCGTGCCCTGCGCCGGCTGCGAGACAGGCGTCGCAGGGGCCTGCGCCTGCGCGTCATTCATCCATGGCAGCAGACCCACCGCGAGCACCGCGGCCAGCACCGCGCGACGGCGGAAGGCCAGCAATGCCAGCAGCATCACCGGCGGCAGCAACCAGAAGCCTTCGTCACGCCACTGCTTGCCTTCGCCCGGCCGCTGCGCCGCCGTGCCGTCGCGCGCGTCGAGTACACCGAGCGCACGCAGATCGCCGTCATCGGCAGAGATGCGCGCATAGCGGCCGCCACCGGCAGTGGCGACTGCACGCAGGCTGCCCTCATCCAGCGCGGCCTGGCGGATCTGCCCATTGCCATCGCGGTACGCCGCACCGGCAGGCGTGCCCAGGCCCAGCACCGACACCTGCAGGCCCAGGCTGCGTGCCTGCGCCGCCGCCAGTGCAGCTTCGCTGTCCGCCTGATCGCTGACCAGCAGGATCTGCCCCTGCAACGCGCCGATCTGCCGCATCAAGCGTGTCGCCCAGTCGATGCCGCGGTCGGCACGCTGGCCATCACGCGGCATCACGTCCGGCGACAGCGCATCCAGATACAACGCAACATTGCTGCCGTCGTCGGTCAGCGGCGCCACGGTGTAGGCATCATCGGCATACACCACCAGCCCCACCTGCCCGCCCTGGCGCGCGCGCAGCAGCTCGCCCACTTTCGCCCGCGCCTGCAGCAGGCGCGACGGCGGAAGATCGGTTGCCGTGATCCGGCTGGACAGGTCCAGCACCACCAGCAGCGGTGCGCTGGCCTGGAACATCGGTTGTGCCTGCTGGCGCCAGCTCGGCCCGGCCATGGCCAGCGATGCCAGTGTCCAGCCCAGCAGCAGCGCCCATGGCAGGCGCACTCGCCGCTTCGCGCCCGCGGCCAGCAGATGTGGCAACAGGTGTGCGTCCACCGCCTGCCGCCACGCATCACTGCGTCGCTGCCGGTACACCGCGAGCGCGAGGATCAGGGGCAACGCCAGCAGCGCCCACAACCACTCCGGTCGCAGGAAGTGCAATGCGCTCCAATCGGGGAGATTCGAAGCAAACGCGATCATCGGCGACGCTCCGGCCACAGCCAGGCCAGCACGCCCAGCAGCAACGCCAGCCCCAACGGCCAGGCATAGCGTTCTTCGCGCGGACGCAGGCTCGGCCCCTTCGCGGCGACCGGCTCCAGGCGATCGAGCTCGGCGTAGATCCCGGCCAGCTGCGCGGTGTCACGCGCGCGGAAGAACTGGCCACCGGTCATGCTGGCGATCTTCTTCAGGGTGGCCTCATCGACCGGATCCTGGTCGGTGGAAATCGGGATACCAAACAGGCGCATGCTGCCATCGCCGCCGAATGCAACCGTGTGGATGCGCACGCCTTCGGCGCGCGCGACTTCCGCGGCGCGCAGCGGCTCCAGCACACCGGCGTTGCTGACACCATCGGTCAACAGGATCAGCACGCGCTGTCCCTCCGGCTGGCTGCGCAGGCGCTTCACCGCCAGGCCGATGGCATCACCGATGGCGGTCTCGCGCCCGGCCAGGCCGACCACGCTGTCGCGCAGCTGATCGCGCACGCTGGCCAGGTCTGCGGTAAGCGGCGTAAGCGTGTAGGCGCGATCACCGAAAATCAGCAGGCCGACGCGGTCGCCGGCACGACGATCCAGGAAGTCGGCCAGCACGGCCTTGGCCGCGGTGAGGCGATCAACCGCCTGGGCTCCCAGCACCATGTCACCCTCGCCCATGCTGCCGGACACGTCCATCGCCAGCATCATCTGCCGGCCCTGCTGCGGCGGCGTGATGGCTTCGCCCAGCTGCTGCGGCCGTGCCAGCGCGATGCACAGCGCGCACCAGCCCAGCCATAGCAGCAGCGTGCGCAGCCACGACACGTCGACGCGGCCCCCACCGGACAGCGCTTCGAGCTCGGCGGCGGCGTAGGGCACACGCAGCGCGGCGCCCGGTTCTGCACGGCGCTTCCACCAGCGCATCAGCAACGGCAACGGTAGCGCGAGCAATGCCAGTGGCCATGCCAGCTGCAGGTCCGGCCATGGCCAATAGGTCGTCCAGAGGTTCATCGGCGGCGCTCCAGCAGCATCGCCAGATAGCGCTCGCGGGCCCAGCTGCGCACGGCCGCCACGTCGTTGCTGTCGACGCGTGGGCGATACGCGCCTTCGGCCAGCAGGCTGCGGCGCGCATCGGGCAACGTGCCCTGCGGGTCTACACGCTGCCACCAGGCATCATCGCGCAGCGATTCACTGCCCGGCTTTGCACGGCGTGCGGCACGGCGCAGCAATCCGGCAATGGCCGCCAGTTCGGCCGCAGCGTCGGTGGTGGCTGCCAGCTCGCTATCGAACAGCTGCAACCAACGCTGGCGGCGACGGCGACGCCGCCACATCAGCACGGCGATCACCAACAGCACCAGCACAACCGCCGCGCCGACCATCAGGTAACCGGGGGCAGGCGGCCACCATGAAGGTGCCGGTGGCAACTGCACATCGCGCAGCGGCAGCGCGGCGCTCACGCCGGCACCTCGGTCGGTGACGGCGCCAGCCACGCGTCGCTGGGCGCATCCGTGGACAGCACCTGCACATCGACACGGCGTGCGCCGAGCTGGCGCCGCAGTTCCTGCAGCGGTTCGACGAAGTGTGCCTGCCAATGCGCCTGCACTTCACTGCGGCGCAGGTCGAGGCCGATGCGCTGCTGTGCGGTCTGGAACTGCAGCGCCGCCGAGGGGGGATGCAGTTCCAGTGGATCAACCAGCAGCACCAGGCTGAGATCGTGATGCTGGGCCAGCGCGCTCCAGCGCGCGGGCGGAATGCGGATGGCCTGCTGCGGATCGGCCAGCACCAGCATGCGTGCCCCCGGGCGCAGCACGCGACCGGCATGATCCAGCGCGCGCGCCAAGCCCAGATCGTCGGCCGGCGGCTGTGCATACCAGCGGGTCAGCGCGTCGAGCACGCGCAGCACGCCGCGTGGCCCACCCGCGGGGGCAATCGGCGCTTCGCGATCGCTGCCGCGCAGCGCACCCACGCGGTCGCCGCGGCGCTGCGCCGACCACGCGGCAACCGCACCGGCACGGGCGGCCTGTACCGATTTGAAGCGCACGCGCGTGCCGAAGTACAGCGCCGGCGACGTATCGGCCACGATCAGGCTGACCCGCTCGCGCTCGGCCTGGAACAATTTGGTATGGGCGCGGCCGGTGCGCGCAGTCACGCGCCAATCGATGTGGCGCGCGTCGTCGCCAGCTACATATTCGCGCGACTCGGCGTATTCCATGCCGCGGCCGCGCAGTTGGGACGGTGCCTGGCCCGCGTTGCCGGTGCGGCCACGGCGCGGCGGCGGCGGACGCTGTGCCAGCCGCCGTAGCGCGACCAGTTCGGCCAGCTGCGGGCGCAGCCCGTCACCTTCGAGCGCGGACGGTGCCTGTTCCAGGGATGGATCGGTCATGCGCAGGCTCAGGGTGCCGGCACCCGGGCCAGCAGCTCCTGCACCAGGCGCTCGCCGTCCCAGCCCTCGGCGGTGGCTTCATAGCTGGGCAGCACGCGATGGCGCAGCACGTCGGCGGCGACTGCACGCACGTCGTCGGGCGTGACGAAGTCACGGCCGGCCAGCCACGCCCGCGCACGGGCACAGCGCTCCAGTGCGATGGAACCGCGCGGGCTTGCCCCCCAGGCGATGCGGCGGCCGAGGCCGGCGTCGTAGCGCGCGGGATCGCGCGAGGCCAGCACCAGTTCGATCAGGTAGCGCTCCAGTGCCGGTGCCATGTGCAGGTCCAGCACTTCGCGGCGGGCGTCGAACACGTCCTGCATCGGCATCTTGTCCGGCGCCGGCGCAGCCTCGCCCAATGCACCACGGGCACGCTCACGGGCCAGCCGCAGGATTTCCGATTCGGCGGCCTGGTCCGGGTAACCGATGCGCACATGCATCAGGAAACGGTCCAGCTGCGCTTCCGGCAGCGGGAAGGTGCCCTCCTGCTCGATCGGGTTCTGCGTGGCCATCACCAGGAACAGCGGCGGCAGCGCATAGGTATGGCGGCCAACCGTGACCTGGCGCTCGCCCATGGCCTCCAGCAGCGCCGACTGCACTTTGGCCGGTGCCCGGTTGATCTCGTCGGCCAGCAGGATCGGGTGGAAGATCGGGCCGGGCACGAACTCGAAGCGGCCCTCCTGCGGGCGCCAGATCTCGGTGCCGGTGAGGTCGGCCGGCAGCAGGTCGGGGGTGAACTGCACGCGGGCAAAGTCTGCTTCCAGGCGCGAGGCCAGTGCACGGATCGCCGTGGTCTTGGCCAGGCCCGGCGCGCCCTCCACCAGCAGATGGCCGTCGGCCAACAATGCAATCAGCAGGCGTTCGACCAGTGCCGCCTGGCCGACGATCTCGGCCGACAGCGCGTCGCGCAGCTGGGTGAACGCCGCATGCAGGCGGGAGGTGGCCGGCGCGGGCGGCGGCGAGACGGTTTCGGGCATCGGCGGTGGCAGGTTCATGGGGGCCTTTGACCGGCGCAGGACGGCACGGGTTCCCGACATCATCGCAGGGTGCCCTGCGATTGGCATCAAGAACCGCTGAACAGCCGTCCACACCGGGTATGGATCTGCTTCGTGCATGCCGCCAGCCCAAACGAAAAAGGGCCGCACGGGGCGGCCCTTCTTCGTTTCGCGGGAGGCGCGGGCTCAGTTCTGCTTGGCCACGCGCAGCACCTTCGGGGTGACGAACACCAGCAGTTCGGCCTTGTCCTTGTTGCGACCGCGCTTCTTGAACAGGTTGCCCAGGAACGGCACGTCGCCCAGGAACGGCACCTTGCTGATGCTGTTGCGATCGGTGAACTCGTAGACGCCACCGATCACCACGGTCTGCCCATCCTCGACCAGCACCGCGGTGTTGACTTCGCGACGGTTGATCGACGGCACGGTGCCGTAGCCCTCCAGCTGGATCAGCTGGTCGACTTCGTCCTTCTTCACCTGCATGTTGAGGAACACGCGGTTGTCGTTGGTGATGGTCGGGGTGACCTTCAGCTCCAGCACCACTTCCTTGAACTGGACGTTCGGGGTCGCCACGCCGCCAGCGGTACCACCGCTGATGGTGACGTAGCCGATTTCCTTGCCCTGCTTGATCATCGCTTCGCGCTGGTTGGTGGTGACCACGCGCGGGTTGGAGATCACCTCGCCTCGCGATTCCTGCTGCATGGCAGACAGCTCCACGTCCAGCAGGTAACCGGCATTGAGGATCGACAGCGCCAGCGAACCCGGGTTGCTGGCGGCGGCCACCGGCAGGTTCCAGTTCAGGCCGCGGGTGATCGCCGAGCCGGACTTCACCGGCGGCGGGCCGACCCGGCCACCGGCTTCCCAGTCACGCTCGGCCTTGGCATTGGCCAGGTCGGTTGCGACCTGCGACTTGCGGGTCTCGGCATTGGCATCCAGGCTGCCACTGAAGTACACGTTGTCACGGCTGCCGCTGACACCGAACTTCGCACCCAGTTCGCGGGCGAAGGTATCGGTGGCGATGACGATGCGGCTTTCGATCAGCACCTGGTCGACCGGGCGGTCGATCACGTTGATCAGCTCGCGCATGCGCGCGATCTTCTTCGGGATGTCGCTGATCATCAGCGTGTTGGTGCGTTCGTCGGCCACGATGCGGCCGCGCGAGGACAGGAAGCCACTGTCTTCCTGCGAGGAGCTGCCCGAACCACCACCACTGCCACCACCACCGCTGCCGCCGATGCCCTTGGCCTCGGTCAGCGCTTTGAAGATCTGCGTGGCGCTGTGGTAGTTGATCTGGATGTAGTCGGTCTGCAGGTCTTCGCGGTTCTCGATGGCGATGCGCGCGTCTTCCTTTTCCTGCTCGAACTTGGCCAGTTCGGCCTGCGGCGCCACCCAGATCACGCTGCCGTCGCGACGCTTGTCCAGGCCCTTGGCGCGCAGGACGATGTCCAGCGCCTGGTCCCACGGCACATTGACCAGGCGCAGGGTCACGTTGCCCTGCACCGAGTCGGACGCCACCACGTTCAGGTTGGACTCCTCGGCGATCAACTGCAGCACGGTGCGCACCGGCACGTCCTGGAAGTTGAAGGTCACCGGCTTGCCGGTGAAGCCGCGCTGGCCGACGGCCTTGGCCGCCTGGGTGACGCTGCCGGCGGTGACCGCACCCACGGCGGCTTGGGCCTGGCGCGGGCTGATCTCGACCACGTATTCGTTGCCGCTCTGGTAGGCCAGCGACTCCACCGCGCCACCGGTGCTCAGCACCAGTTGGGTGCCGGCGCCCGACGGCTTGGCGTCGATGCGCTGTACCGGCGTGGCGAAGTCGGTGACGTTCATCGGCTTCTGCAGGTTGGCCGGCAGCCGGGCATTGCCGACGTCGACCACCACGCTGTTGCCCTGCGTGCGCAGGTCAGGGATCGCGCCCTGCCCGTCGAACTGCACGATCAGGCGCCCGGCGCCGTCATCGCCACGCTTGAAATCGATCTTGGCCACCGACAGGCCCGCCGGCGCGGCGGCCGGTGCCACGGTGGCGCCCACCGTCTTTTCCGCCGGTGCGGCAGCCAGCGCCGGAGCGCAGGCCAGCATCAGCGCGACTCCCAGCGCGCTGACACGGTTCAAGGTAGAGCGCCGGATGGGACGCAGCCCCTTGGCTTGGTGAAAGGTCATCGTGCTATCCCCAGTAAACGATCATTGATCTTCAAGCGAGAGCGTTGCCGGCCGTTCCAGCCAGCCACCCGCGCCATCCGGCACCAGTTCGATCAGCTCCACGCGGTCTTCGAAGACCGCCGTGACCCGCCCGTCGCTCTGCCCCAGGTAACCGCCCGGGCGAACCCGGTAGGTGACCTTGTCCGGCCCCATCACCAGCGCCACGGTACCTGCGCCGGTACCGATGGTGCCGACCATGTCCAGCGCATCCAGCGGGAAGCCTTCCAACGGCTCCTTGCGCCGGTTCGGGTCCGGTCGCAATCCGCCGTTCCCCTGCTGCGGATTGGTCCAGGCATCGGTGAACGGATCGCGCATGCCCTGCGCGGAGTATTCAAAGGTCTCGAACTGCTGCATCACCGGCAGCGGCTCCAGCGGTTGCGCCGGTCGCGCGCGCTCGCCTTCCACCCACTTCTCAAGGTTCGGTGCGTCGCCGGGCGTGCTGGTCACGCCACGGCCGCAACCAGCCAGCAGCAGCACAGCCAGCACCATCGCACCACGTACGGTCTGCGCGCGCATCACTTCTTGCCCTCCTTGCCAGCGTCGGACGCCTGCTGCGCCTGCACCTCGGTCTCGTCCAGGTAGCGGTAGGTCTTGACCGTACCGGACAGTTCCAGTGCACCGCTGCGGACGTTGCCGCCGGTCTTTTCCTTGGGCTTGAGGTTGATGTCATGCATGGTCAGGATCACCACCCGCGGCAGCGAGGCCACGCCACTGACGAACGCGCCGAACTGGTGGTAACTGCCCACCATGCGCAGCTTGATCGGCTTCTCGGCGTAGAACTCCTTGATCTGCTCCTGCTCCGGCTCGAACAGCTCGTTGGTCAGGCCGCTGGACAGCGCGGTCTGCGAGATGTCGATGATCAGGTCGGGCATTTCGGTCTTGCTCGGCAGCTGCCGCAGCATCTGCTGCAGCACCTGCTCCATCTGCGCCAGCTGCTGCTTCAGCGGCCCCAGGTTCACCGCGCGTTCCTGCTGCTTGGTGAACTCGGTGCGCAGCTCGACTTCCTTCGATTCCAGGCCGGCCAGTTCTTCGCGCTTGCCGCTGATCAGCAGCATCCACGCCACGAACATGATGACCAGCGCCAGCAACGAGCAGAAGACGATCTTGGCCTTCTGCGGCCAGTTGCCGATGTCGTTGAAATCCAGGTTCTTGATGTCGATCTTCTGGCTCATGCGCGGTCCCCCTGCAGCAGCGCATTGAAGGCCTGCGGCGGCTGCGCCAGGCGGCTGCCCTCAGGCTTCGGGGCAGGTGCCGGGGCCGGCGCGGCGGCCGGAGCGGCCGGTTGGTTCGGCTTGGCCGGCGTGGCCGGTGCAGTGGCCGGTGCGGCGGGAGCTGCTGCCGGCTGGCCCGCCGCCGGCGCCGCAGGCGTTGCGGCATCCGGACCTGCGGCCAACGGAGCCACCGGTGCCGGCGCAGCCGTCGCCACCGAGCCATCGGCGTTCAGGCCCGGCGTCGCCGACACCTCTTCGCTCTGTGCCGGCAGTTTCACCTTGACCACGAACACGTAGGGCAGCGCCTTGATGTCGGCCAGCGGGCCGGCCTTGCCGTCCTTGTCCTTCTCCGGGTCACGCGCTTCGATGATCGACAGCTCCGGGTTGGTCATCCAGCCGGAGGTCTCCAGGTTGCGCATGTAGGCCGAAACGCGGGCGTTGGACTGGGTGCGGCCTTCCAGCGTCAGTACATCCCCTTCCTGCTTCAGCGCGGTCAGCACCACGCCGTCGGGGATGGTGCGCACCAGCGCGTCGAACAGGTGGACCATCTGCGAGCGCTTGGCCTGCAGCTCCTCGATCACCTTCTTGCGCGCCAGCAGGCGTTCCTTCTGCGCGTCGAGGCGGTCGATCTCCTTGTTCTGTTCCTTGACCTTCTCGATCTCGGCTTCCAGATAGGCATTGCGGTCCATCTGGCCGCTCACCTGACGGTCGTAGTAGAACCAGATCATCAGCGACAGCAGCAGGCCACCGACGGCGGCCATGCCCAGCATTGCGTAGAACTCGCGCTGGCGTTGCTTGCGCCGCTCGGCGCGCCAGGGCAATAGATTGATGCGTGCCATCAGTCAAAGCTCCTCAGCGCCAGACCGGTCGCGATCATCAGCGCGGGGGCATCCTGGGCCAACGCATGCGCGTTCACCTTCGGCCCCAGGGTCATCTGCGCCAGCGGGTTGGCGACCACGGTCGGCACGCCCAGCTGTTCCTCGACCATCTCCGGCAGGCCACCGAGCACGGCGCAGCCGCCGGCCAGCACGATGTGATCGACGCGGTTGAATTCGCTGCCTGCGTAGAAAAACTGCAGCAGGCGGCTGATCTGCTGGACCGTGGCTTCCTTGAACGGCTCCAGCACTTCCATCTCGTAGCTTTCCGGCAGGCCGCCCTGGCGCTTGGCCAGCCCGGCTTCCTCGTAGCTCAGCCCGTAGCGGCGCATGATCTCATCGGTCAGCTGCTTGCCACCGAACACCTGCTCGCGGCTGTAGAGGCTGCGGCCGCCGCGCAGGACATTGAGGGTGGTCATTGTGGCGCCGATGTCGACCAGCGCGACCACGCCGTCGATGGATACCGGCAGCTCGCTGGCGACCAGGGCGTAGGCGTTCTCGACCGCGAAGGCCTCCACGTCCATCACCTTGGCCTGCAGGCCACCGAGTTCCAGCGCGGACTGGCGCAGCTCGACATTCTCCGAACGCGACGCGGCCAGCAGCACCTGGACCATCTCCGGGTTGTTCGGGATCGACCCGATCACCTCGAAGTCCAGGTTCACTTCCTCGATCGGATACGGAATGTAGTTGACCGCTTCCAGCTCGATCTGGGCTTCCATGTCGTTTTCGTCGAGATCGGCCGGCATCGGGATCACCTTGGTGATCACTGCCGACCCCGCGACGGCGGCAGCGGCCAATTTGGCCTTGCTGCCTGAACGGTTCATCGCCCGACGGATGGCCTCACCCACGGCCTCCACTTCAACGATGTTCTTCTCCACCACCGCATTGGGCGGCAGAGGTTCCACAGCGTAATGTTCCACGCGGAAACGATTGCCGCTGCGGGACAGCTGCAAAAGCTTTACCGCAGTCGAACTGATGTCGACGCCTACGAGCGGCGACTGACTTTTTGGGATGAGCCCCACGGTTTCTCCCCTGCCGACGGGCACTTGGACGCAAGACCTGCGCCCAAGCATTAATAACGTATTCTTAGCAAATGGCAACGGCCCTGCTGTGAATTCCTTCACGGATTCACCATGCAGCCCCTGACTGTTCCCCTTGCGCTCCCCGGTGCCGACCCCAGCCGGCACCTTGCGTAATCTATACTCTGCGACCACGAAATTCGCAATCGGAATCTGAACCCGATGACTCGACTCCGCCGCTGGCTGCGCTGGATCTTCTTGATTGTCCTGGTCCTGGCGCTGATCGGCGCGGCCGCCGTGGGCGGTCTGTACTACGCCGTTTCCTCCAAGCTTCCCGACGTGCAGACCCTGCGCGACGTGGAAATGCAGGAGCCGATGTACGTCTATGCTGCCGATGGCAAGCTGATGGCGGTGTTCGGCGAGACCCGGCGGACCCCGATCACCATGAAGGACGTGCCGGAGAAGCTGAAGCAGGCCTTCCTGGCGACCGAGGACGCCCGCTTCTACGAGCACGGCGGCGTGGACTACATGGGCATCGGCCGGGCGGTCTGGCTGCTGGCCACCACCAGCGACAAGCGCGTGCCGGGTGGCTCCACCATCACCCAGCAGGTGGCCCGCCAGTTCTTCCTCAGCTCCGAGTACAGCTACACCCGCAAGCTGGCCGAGATCCTGCTGGCGCGCAAGATCGAGTCCGAGCTGAGCAAGGACGAGATCTTCGAGCTGTACCTGAACAAGAGTTTCTTCGGCAACCGCGCCTACGGCGTGGCCGCTGCCGCCGAGTTCTATTACGGCAAGAAACTGAACGAGCTGGACCTGGATGAGATGGCCTCGCTGGCCGGCATCCCCAAGTTCCCCTCGTCGGGCAACCCGATCTCCAACCCGGAGCGTGCCCGCCAGCGCCGCGACAACTACGTGCTGCAGCGCATGGCCGACCTGAAATTCGTCAGCCAGGCCGAGGCCGACGCGGCCAAGGCCGTGCCGATGCACGCCACCGCGCATGAGCCGCCGGTGCAGGTCGATGCTCCGTACGTGGCCGAGCTGGTACGCCAGGAGATGATCGCCCGCTTCGGCGGCGACGTGGTCAACAAGGGCTATCACGTCACCACCACCATCGACTCCACCCTGCAGACCGCCGCGAACCAGTCGGTGCGCGACGGCCTGCTGCTGTACGACCACCGCCACGGCTGGCACGGCGTGGAGAAACAGGTGCAGGTGGGTGCCGGCGAAGACGCCGCCGCCCTGGCCGAGCACCTGCGCGGCATGTACGGCCAGGCCGGCCTGCTGCCGGCGATCGTCGCCAGCACCGGCGCCGACGGCAGCGCCACCGTGGTTCTGGCCAACCGCAGCGAGATCGTGCTGCCGGCCGGCGCCGCCAAGTGGACCAACAAGACCCCGGGCAAGCTGGTGCAGCGCGGTGACATCGTGCGCGTGCGCGCCGGGGCCAAGGAGGGCGAGTGGCTGCTGGACCAGATCCCGCGCGGCCAGTCCGCGCTGGTCTCGCTGGATGCCCACAGCGGCGCGCTGAAGGCGCTGGTGGGTGGCTTCAGCTTCTCCGGCAACAAGTTCAACCGCGCCACCCAGGCCCGCCGCCAGCCGGGTTCGAGCTTCAAGCCGTTCGTCTACGCAGCTGCCTTCGACAAGGGCTACAACCCGGCCTCGATCGTGCTCGACGCCCCGGTCGTGTTCCGCGATCGCCGCGGCAAGACCTGGGCCCCGCAGAACGACGGCGGCGGCTTCCGCGGCCCGATGCGTCTGCGCGAAGCGCTGGTGCAGTCACGCAACCTGGTGTCGGTGCGCCTGCTCGATGGCATGGGCGTGGACTACGCACGCAAGTACATCAGCGAGTTTGGCTTTGCCGAATCGGAGCTGCCGCCGAACCTGTCGATGTCGCTGGGCACCGCCTCGCTGACCCCGCTGTCGGTGGCGCGTGGCTACGCCGTGTTCGCCAACGGCGGCTCGCGCGTGGACACCTGGCTGATCGACCAGGTCAATGACCGCGACGGCAACCTGGTGTTCAAGGAAAACCCGGCGCTGGCCTGCCGCGACTGCGCCGGCAGCAGTGACCAGCCGGTCAACCAGGTGGTGGACGGCTTCAACTTCGGCGCTCCGGCCCCGAAGGTGGACCCGGCCGCCGCAGCCAAGGCCGAAGCCAAGGTCGAAACCCCGGCGGCACCGGCCAACCCGGATGCCCGCACCGCCCCGCGCGCGATCGACGCCCGCACCGCCTACCAGCTGGTATCGATGATGCGCGACGTGGTCCAGCGCGGTACCGGCGTCCAGGCCAAGGTGCTCGGCCGCGAGGACGTGGGCGGCAAGACCGGCTCCACCAACGACCACCGCGACGCCTGGTTCTCCGGCTTCGGTGGCCCGTACGTGACCACCGTGTGGGTGGGCCGCGACGACTTCCGCTCGCTGGGCTACCGCGAATACGGTGGCAAGGCCGCCCTGCCGATCTGGATCGACTACATGCGCACCGCGCTGAAGGACACCCCGATCGCGCAGAACGACCCGCCCAGCGGCATGGTCCAGGCCACCCTCAACGGCGCGACCGAGTGGGTGAAGGTGGAAGACATGGACCGCCTGACCGACTACGACCTGAACCTCAATACGCCGCAGGCCGACGCCGCCGCGTTCGATATCTTCTGAGGAAGGTTCTGGTGGGTGCCAACGGTGAGTTGGCACCCATGCGGCTGTAGAGCCGAGCCCATGCTCGGCTCCGGGCGCCTGCGGTAGAGCAGCCGAGCATGGGCTCGGCTCTACAGGATCAACGACACCCGCTTGCTCGCCTCCATGAAATACCCACGCGGATGTCACATCCTTGCGCTAGTCTGTAGCCAGGTCGCAACAGGAGTCATCGCATGCATCGCGCCCGTCAGCATGCTGCCAGCCAGACCCGCGAGCGGCGCCATCGCCTCGCCCACGAAGCCGCCCGCCTGATGGCCGAAGGCGGCATCCGCGACTACCACCAGGCCAAGTTGAAGGCCGCCAGCCGGCTCGGCATCCACGACGATGCCTCCCTGCCCCGCAACACCGAGATCGAAGACGCCCTGCGCGAGTACCAGCGGCTGTTCTCCGGCCCCCAGCACGGCAACGAACTGCAGCGCCGCCGCGAAGCCGCGTTGCGTGCGCTGGAGTTCCTGCACGGCTTCGCACCGCGCCTGGCCGGCCCGGTGCTGGAGGGCACCGCCGATGCCAACAGCCCCGTACAGCTGCACCTGCACAGTGACGACCCGGAAGCCGTGCACCGCTTCCTGGACGAGCACGGCATTCCCGCCGAGTCGCGGACGCGCCGACTGCGGATGGACCGCGAACGGAGCCTGGACGTGCCGGTGTGGGTGTTCAGCGCCGAAGAGCTGACCTTCGACCTGGCCGTGCTGCCGTATGACGCCCTGCGCCAGGCGCCCTTGTCGCCGGTGGATGAGAAGCCGATGCGACGCGCGTCTGTCGCACAGTTGCGGCAGCTGCTGGCCGAGGCGGAGATCACCGCGTATATCGGGGGGTGACGGTTGCGCCGACCTTGGATGGTTCCGGCCTTGGCGGGTGCGGACCGTCGGTCCGCACGATGCATCAGGCATCCGGACACCTGGTCCAAGAGCAGCAGAGCATGGCTCGGCTCTACAGAAGGCGCGCTGCCTGCTTCCTTCTTCTGGTAGGTGCGGACCGTTGGTCCGCACGATGCATCAGGCATGCGGACACCTGGCCCAAGAGCAGCCGAGCATGGCTCGGCTCTACAGAAGGCGCGCTGCCTGCTTCCTTCTTCTGGTGGGTGCGGACCGTTGGTCCGCACTGTGCATCAGGCATCCGGACACCTGGCCCAAGAGCAGCCGAGCATGGCTCGGCTCTACAGAAGGCGCGCTGACCTACCAGACATCATGGTGCTGCTCCTCCGGCTCATCGCCAAGCAGGCGCATCAGCCACGGTGCTCCCACCCGCTGCGGGTACGCCATCATCATCCGCGCGTGCATGTTCTGCAGATCGCCCAGCAACCAAGTCTGGTTGTAGACATCGCCGAACGGGTCCGACCACGCCGTCTGTATCCGCGCGCGCTCACCGCCGTTGAGGTTGGGCATCCTGTCCAACGGCACCTCCAGCACCGGCTCCAGCCCCCGGTTGATGGCCGCGTTCTCCGCCTCCGCCGCACGCATGAGCTCCAGCCGGTGGCTCACCTGCCAGCATGGGAAGGGGAAGCAGCTGCCCGTGGCTTCGATGTACGCCGCCATGTCGGCCAGCATGTGGGCTTTCAGCTGCCACACCCTCTCACTGTCCAGCAGTTGTCGCACCCGCAGGGTGCGCAGCGTTCCCGCGCGGACGTCTTCCGGCGTGGTGAACGGCTCGCCCGGTGTCGGGCCACCATGCCGCACCAGCACGATGCGATGGATCGCCTCCTGGGTGATGTTCTCCACGCGCAGCGCGGCGGCCTCCGGATGCACGCGCGGTGGCGGCACGCTCGCCACCCGCCAGTGGTACCAGAGCACCAGCACCATGCCCACCAGGCACAACAAGGTGAACTGCACCCAGCGATCCAGATTGCGGGTGTAGTAGTAAAAACGCGCCCGCCACAGATAGAACGTGCGGTAGCTGATGAATCGGCTTACCCATCGATACATTGCCATCTCCTCGGCAAGGACCCCGGCGCGGCGGGGTTCATTACGCGCACCACGCCGGGGCTGCACGGCTTACCAGCCGATGCCCACGCCGACGCCCATGCTGCGCTCGCCACTGTTGGTGAACGCACCATTGAGGCTGAAGGTGGCCGAACCCTTCTCGTTCAGCACACGCTGGTAGCCCACCGCCATCGCAGACTCACCTTGGCTGTAGCCCACGCCCGCACCCAGGCGGTTGTAGGTGGCCAGGCCAGCGGTGTTCATCGCCATCGCACTCTGTGCGCTGCTCATTGCCGCCATGCGGTTGAAGCGCTTGTCCATCTTGTCCAGGCGGCGCTCGAAGTTGCTGATCGCACCATCGGTGTACTCGTTGGCCCGGGCCAGCATCTTTTCCAGCTCGGCGGTATCGACCTGCGGCTTGGGCGTGTCGTCCTGCTTCGGCTGCGGCGTGGGCTTGTCACCTTCACCGGTCGAGGCGATCTGCGGCGAGCCGCTGGTTTCCGGTGCCGGCGCGATGTCTTCGGTGGACGGCGAAGGCGTGGATGCTGCCGCCATGGCGCGGGCCTGCGGCTGATCGTCGATGCGCTGCTCCAGCCCATCCATGCGGCCGTTGATCTGCTGCTGCATCGAATGCAGCTGGCCACCGTTGACCGCATCGCGGCTGCCGGCCGCGATCAGGCCGTTGGCCACGTTGGAGATGACCATGCCGTTGGCACCGGCCAGGGTGAGCTGGGCGGTACCGTCTGCGCGTACCGAGGGAGTTTCCTGGAACACGGAGCGGAGCTGGGATTCGACCTGGTTCACGCGCGAGGTGGTGCTGACCACGGCGCCGTCGAGCGCTTCCAATGCGCCGTTGAGGGTGGATTGGGACTGGCCCTGCACGTTGAAGCTGGGGCCCACGATGTTGCCATTGGCATCGACTTCGCTGCCGAGGGCGGAGAGTGCGCCGCGCAGCTGGCCGACGGTGGCGGCGTTGTGGTTGGCGGTGCCGTTGGCGATGTTTACGAGACGGCGATAAGTAGTTGCACTTCCAAATGAAGCCACTCCGGCCTCATTCGCCTGAGAGCCTTCGCCTATTGCCAGCGAACCATCCGCTCCTTTACCCACTTTTGCTCCAGCGCCGATAGCAATGCCTCCTCGTGCGCCACCTCCGGTAATGCCCACCTCCGCTCCAGTACCTAGTGCAAATCCACTATCGGAATCCTCATGCACGACCGAAGCGCGACCAAGGGCTATGGAATTTCTGCCCAGTGCCTTCGCATGGGTTCCCACTGCAGTTCCTCCATCGTTGCCGGTCTTAGCGAAGTTCCCAATTGCAAGACCAACCGGTCCAGCCTGAGCAGGGCCATAGCCTGGAGCGGTACCCACACTGACGTACTGGCCGATGCCTTCCATGGCCGAAACACGGCTATTGGTCTCATAGAGCTGGCTGCCACGCACGACATCCGAACTGTCAGCGGACAGCTTCGCCTCAGCCACACCAGTCAAACGCGCGCCGCCGAAATCGATCGGGCCGCTCGCATCCAATCCACGCATGGCCTGCTCACCTATCTCCCGCTCCTTACGCATCGCCTCCAGATCGTTCCGATTCTGCGAGATCTTCTGCTCTGCGGCGTACAACTGACTGCCGGTTACGGCATCGCGGCTTCCCGGCGCCACTCGGCCGTCAGCCAGGTTGGTCAGCAACATGCCATTCACGCCATTCAGCGCGATCTGCTTCATCCCGTCGGCACGGGCCGAAGGTGAATCCTGGAAGATCGAGCTGAGCTGGCCTTCCACCTTTTCCGCGCGACGGCCTGCGGTGACGACAGCGCCATCGAGTGCCATCAGCGCCTCCTCAACGGTGCCCTGAGTTCCACTCTGCACTGCATAAGTAGGGGCAATGATGTTGCCGTTGGCATCCATGCCTGCGCCGCCGCCGAGGGTGGCGAGGGAGCCCTTGAGCTGGGAAACGGTGGTGGCGTTGTGGTCGGCGGTGCCTCGGGCAATATTCACGAGACGGCGCTGGATGCCGACACCTCCGAATGACGCAACTCCTTCTTCATCCGCTAGTGAGCCATTTCCAAGTGCCAGCGAGCCGTGAGCACCACCTTCAACGCTTGCGCTAGCACCAATCGCCACACCTGCATACGCACTGCCAGCGTCTCCGCCAACCTGTGCACCTGCCCCCATAGCGAATCCATTCTCGGAACCTTCAGAAACAGCTGCCGCTCGACCAATTGCGGTGGAGTTCTTCCCCATCGCCTCCGCAAACGTGCCTACCGCGGTTCCTCCATCCAGTCCCGTCTTGGAAGAATTTCCGACCGCGACACCTGCGACACCGGCTTGTGCGCGCTCACTGAAGGGAGCTGAGCCGATACTCACAAATTGCGCGACATCCTCAAGATCTGAGACGCGCGAATTCGTTGAATACAGTTGTTTCCCGGACACCGCCTCAGCACTGCTTGCGCTCAGCAATCCATCCGCCAGACCACTGATCTTCCGGTTGGCATTGGCGCTGTTACGCACATTCAGGGTCGTACCGCTGTTTTTCTCTCCCAAACGAACATCGCCAGAGGCGGAGACCTGCGCCACCAACCCGCCCAGAACCGCTGTTTCGGCCAGCGCCTTGGCCGCATCCGCTTTTGCCAGGGTCGCGTCCGCAGCTGCAGAGGTGGCCACGCCTTCCACAGCCACCACCTTCTCATTGGTGGCATTGAGCTGCCTGCCGTTGACGGCTTCGTAGCTGCTGGCGCTGACCACGCCATCGGCCACGCCGGTCAGCTTACGGTTCGCATTCGCGCTATTGCGCACATCCAGCACGGTGCCGCTATTCTTCTCACCCAGGCGGACAGCCTCCGTGGGCGAAACCTGCCCGACCAGCCCACCCAGAACGGTGGATTCAGCCAAGGCCTTGGTGGCATCAACCTGTGCGGCATTGGCAGTGGCCTCCGCGCCATTCGCGGCATTCTGCGCAGTCGCTACGCGGCCGTTGGTTTCATTCAACTGCTTGCCCGTAATGGCCTCGGTACTGCTGCTGACAGCGCCATCCGCCAGGTTGACGATCTTGCGCTTGATACTGGAGCTGCCGACCGAGACCTGATTGATGCCGGTGGTCTGCGAGCCGTTGCCCAGAGCGACACTTCCCGTATGTGATGCCAGGGCGCGGTCGCCCAACGCTATGGCACTTTCGGCACCCGCCTTTGCAAGATTGCCAAGCGCCGTCGAATACAAACCCGATGCGGCGGCCTCCCGGCCAACGGCGACGGCCTGATTGCCGCTCGCATCTGCCTTGTAACCCAGCGCGGCGGCATGGGTTGCCGCGGCCGTTGCATCATTGCCCACGGCCACGGCGCGGTCGCCCACTGCCGAAGCACGCAGACCTGCCGCCACCGCGCCGTTGCCACTGCGCGTTGCAGCGCCGAGAGCAACTGCACCCGTGGCAGCGCTCTTGTCACCATCGGCATCCACACCGGCGCGAGCATCTGCGCCAACTGCGATGCTGTTGGTGTTGTAGGCCTTCGCCGAGCGCCCCATCGCTGCACTCGCAGCGCTTCCGCTCCCCTCCGCTTCTGCCGCCAGCCCGATGGCCGGGGCGGATGCATTCAGGCGCGCGGTTGCCGCGTCTGCGGCGCGCTGTGCATCTGCCAGCTTGGTGTTGGTGGCATTCAACTGCTTGCCGGACACCGCATCCGTGCTGGTCGTGTTCAATCTGGCATCCGCCACGCCCGTGATCGTGCGATTGGCGCTGGAGCTGTTTCGGATGTCCAGCATGGTGCCACCGTTGGATGCGCCGAGGAGGACATCTCCCGAGGTGGATGTCTCGCGCAGAATGCCCCAAAGCGAGTTGGCCTTCGCCAGTGCGTTGCCAGCATCGATCTTCGCGGAGTCGGCGATGGAGCGCGCTCCGATGACACCGATATTGGTGGCATTCAACTGCTTGCCTGACACAGCATCCGTGCTTGTCGTGCTTAGCGTGGCATCTGCCACGCCCGTGATCCTGCGATTTGCGCTGGCGCTGTTGCGGACATCGAGCATTGTTCCGCTATTGCTCCCGCCGATGCGGACGTTACTGGAAGGAGACGTCTGATTGAGCAGACCGGTCACGATGTTGGCTCTGAGCAGGGCGGTGTCTGCGGTCGACTGGGCCGCGTTGGCGTCGCGCAGCGCAGCACTGGCATTCGAACTGGCGGTGCCTGCCACGCTTCCAATGGCGCTGACAGTCTGGTTTGTTTCGTACAGTTGCCCGCCCGTTACAGCATCGGTGCTCCCATAGGACGTACTGCCGCGGGCAACGTTGACGATTCTCCGTTTGTTGCTCGAACTCCCGACCGATACGATATTGTCCTCATAGGCTGTGGAACCGTTTCCCAGGGCAACCGAGTTATAGGCCAAGGCATTGGCACGGTACCCCAGTGCCACCCCATCGTATCGAGCGACCGCCTGATGGCCGATTGATACAGCACCGGAAACGCCACTCGTTCCAGCACGAGCGTCTGCGCCAATGGCAATGGCACCCACGCCGCCATTGGTGGTGACCTGCGCGCCACTTCCCACCGCTACGCTGTTGACGCCGCTGCCCCAGGAGTTGTTGCCCAGCGCGGTTGAGCCCAGACCATGCGCGCGTGCGTTCGAGCCCACCGCAGTGTTGTAGCCGCCGGTCACCTCGGCGCGGTAGCCAAAGGCAGTGTTGTGATCGCCGTTGCGCTTGATGCCGTCACCCCAGATCGTCTCACCTACGGCCAGGAGACCGGCACGGGAAAGGTCATCTGTTGCCTTGAGCAACGAATTCATGCGCACCGTGTTCGTCGCAGAAGCATCCGGGGCGCACTCGGTCTGCTCGGACTCGCAGTGCGCAGGCTCCATCGCCTGCGCCAGCGGCAGGAAGAAGAAACAAGCAGCCAGTACAGCGCAGTTTCCCGACAAGCGTGCTCCGCCACCGTGCGGTTTCCCACGCAACGCACTCAACTCACTGCCAACCACCCAGCACTGCTTGGCGGTACTCCAGATACGACGATAGATGCGATTCATACTCTCTCCCTTAACAGGACATCGAAAATGAGGCCCCGCGAACAGCGCGGGGCCAGGAACGATCAGGCGCTTGGCGCCAGGGTGGTTACGTGCTCGCGGTAGCCGTCCTTGGACAGGCGGTAATGCAGCTGCACGGTATTGCCCGGTTGAGGCTGGAACGGCAGCTTCAGCTCCGCGTCCGGGTACAGGCTTTTGGCAAAGTCGTGGGTCGTGCAGGCACCACTGCCGGTGCACTCGGCCAGCCCTGTGATGCCGACCCGCAAGGTCCCCACGTTGCGCAGGGTGTCGCCCTGCAGTTGCAGATCCACGCTGCCGTTGGTGGGCAGCACGTTCACCAGCGCACCCCAGACCAGGCTGACGCCGACGTTGGCCTGTGCCGCCTGCTCGTCACCCTCAAGCAGAGTCCCGTCTGGTCCCCTGACACCCTCGAAGTAGACGCGGTAGGCCACTTCCTTCTCCACGCTGCGTAGCGGAATCACCCGGATCAGGCGATTGCCTCCGCCACTCAGTGCGAACTTCCCGGGGGTGATGGCGACCGCGGCATCGGCCGCCTCCATTTCCACCTCTTCCTCGCCAACCTGCGCAGGATTCGAGATGCGCAGCAGGCGCGCCTGCACGTACTGCGGCTGGGTGGAGTGCGAGTAGACGCGGATCTGCGTACCGCGCTTGCCATCGACGGCCGCGCGCATTGGATGGATGGAGAGGTTGGCATGTACCGGCGGCGCCAGCAGCGCGCTCAACGGCAGCAGACAGAACAACAGCTTCTTCATGATGAGGCTCCGTGGGAATCAGGGTTTGGCGGTCGGCACGCGCAGCTCTACCGTCAGCTCGCCGTCGTAAAGACCGGGCCGCTTGCTGGCGATGGGGGTAGGCGGCGTTTCCAGCACCAGCGGCGTGGGCACGCAGTACACGGGTTGATTGATGCCCGGCAGCATCACCAGGCGCAGCTGCGCGCTGTCGATGCCGCGCAGCAGCTGTTCCTCGCCGTGTTTCATGGCCAGCAGGTTTCCGCCGTATTTCAGGCCGACCTGGTAGTCGAGGCGTTGAGTGTCGTCACTGCCGCCATCTCCGTGCCAGACCGCGTAGTCCCGCCCAGGCGGGGGCCGTGGCCCGCTGTCGCGCACGGTGACGCCGAGGAACTCGCTCTGCGAGCCCACGCCGTCGTACAGGCACATGTCCACTTCCTTGTAGCCGCCGACCATCTTGCGGATGGGGTCGTAGCGCAGGTCCATGTTGACCAGCGGTGCGATGCCGTCGAAGCCGGGGAAGTAGATCGAGATCGCGTCGTAGTCGGTGACGGTGAAGTCGAAGTTGAAGGTGGCTGTGGCGACTGGTGGTGCGGTTGGATCGGCCTTGATGTTCAGGCGCATCGTGGCCTTCCAGTGGCCTGCGACGAGCCGCGAAATTTCGCGTTGAGGCAAGATCATCTCGACGCCGGTTCCGAGCGGCTGATCTGCCCCGCTACCTATGCCACAGGTGAACCAGAATGATCCGTTCAGAATGCGCTTGTCACTGTCCCAGAGATCGCTAGCGCAGCGATAGCCCGACATAGCCCGCTGCAAGCTTCCCACCGCACGAATCTCCGTTTGCAGGCCAGTCCTCAGCTCAACGAGACGCAACGCAATCTCTGTTGTCCCCCCTGACATGCTCGGCTCACTTTCCGTCGGGCACTTCCCAAATTCACTATCAGAAGCAGATCCACAAACCACATGGATCTGCCCATACTTGAACGCCAGATCGTGACTGAACCCCAGCACCGTCCGCGGCGCCCACAGCTCCACATCACCCGGCACCGCCGAGCGATCCCAGCTCATCACGATGTCCCGGCTCTGGTCAGTCGGATGCGTCTCCGGCGGCCACTGCGCCCACGCCCGTGGCATCACCAGAACCAGCGCACACACCAGCATCAACACACACATCCAACGCCGGCTCATGGCGCACCTCCTGCAGCAGCGGTCTGGGGCGTGGCGGCGATCAACGCGCGTTCCTGCAGCAGGCGGGTCACGCGGGCCTGCTGGCGGATCTCGGGGGGCAGCTGGGCCACGGCCAGCGGCTCGCAGTGCACGGCGCCGACCAGCAGCACCACCTGGCGGCGCTCGCGCACCTGCAACGGGCAATGCAGCAGACGGTCGTCCTGCAGCAGGTACAGCGTTGTTTCGCGGCGCGGGAAATCGGCAACGAAGCTGCCGTTGGCGCTGGTGCCGGGCACCGGCGCATTGAGGATGCGGGCGCCGCCCAGGGGCGCCCCCGCAAGGTCCTTGGCGTTGCCGATGAAGGTGTAGGTCACTTCGATCGGCACTGGCATGCGCATCAGCTTGCCGGGCGTGAGGAACATCGGCCGTGCACCGCCCACGCCGGTCACGCGGATCGCGGCGATGCTGTCCAGCGTGCTGGCATCCTGCACTTCGGCGCGCTGCGACTGATAGGCCTGCAGCGGCAGCAGCCGGCGCTCGCCGATCTGCAGACGCTGTCGGCGCAGCCCACCCACCTGCAATTCCGCGGCCACGCCATGCAGGTCGGCATCGTCGAAACCGTCCACCTGCACGGCCAGGCCGGCCTCGGCGCCGTTGGCACCGCTCCAGTAGAAACCACGACGGCCCAGTGCGAAGCCGGAGCTGTGGCTGCCGCTGTAGCCGGTCTCGCCACGCCCGCGCTGCTGATAGTGCGCGATGCTGGCGGTGGTGTTGCCGATGCCGTTCTGCAGCTGGCCACTCAGTGACGCGCTGTAGCGATCGTTGTTGTTGGCGCGCAGTTCGGCGTTCAGCTCCCGATAGTGCGTGTCCCGGTCCTGGCGCAGGCTCTGGCCCACGCTGTAGTCGATGGCCGGGCGCTGATGCTGCGGCTGGCGCACGTCCACCGCATAGCGGCGCTGGCCACTGCTGTCATGGCTGCGCTGCAGGCGGGTCAGGCTGAGGTTGAAGTAGATGCCACGGTCACGCTCGTTGCTGCCGCGCACGCTGTCGGTGCTGCGCTGCTGCCATAGCCCCACGCGCGTGGACACGCTGAAGTCCTGCCAGCGGTGGCTGCGGCTGAAGCTGGCCTGCCAGGTCCGGCTGAGCACGGGCTCGCGGCGCGGTTCCAGCGGACCGGGCGGCAGCAAGGGATCCAGCCCGAACAACGGGTCCTGCTCGAACCCGGGCCGATGCCAGCCGGTGCGCCAGGTCTGGCGACGGGTATAGCCCACGTAGACATTGCCACCGGCCAGCGGCAGCGATACCGAGCCGCTGAGTGAGTTGGTGCAGCCCAGCTGGTCGCGTGCATCGGCCTCGAACTGGCAGGCCTTGCCGCGCATGCGCTGCTGGTAAAGATTCCACGACGCCTTGCGCCGGTATGACAGCTGGTGCTGCTGACCATTGCTGCCATCGCTTCCCCGCATGCCGCTGAGCGAGGCGCGCATTTCCTGGGTGGCCAGCACGCGGCGCAGGTCCAGGCGCAGCTCGCCGTAGCTGTGGCCGCCGAGGTTGGCAGCGCCGGCAGTCATGGCGGCATCGCGGCCCAGCGGCACGCGCACACCGGCCATCGCCACACTTTCACCATCAAAGCGGTCGCTACGGCGCTCATTGCGGCGGCCGCCCTGCACGAACCACTGCCACTGGCTGTTGGTCCAGTTGCCGCCCTTGTCGAACGGTGCCTCCTCGGTGCGCACCAGTACACCATCTTCGTAGATGCGCATGCGCACCAGGTAGTTGCCGAACGGGAAATTGCGGGTGTCGATCTGGTTGATGCCGGCCTGCAGGTAGAAGGTCTGCAGCAGCCGCTCGCCGTCGAACACGTCGACGCGTGCATCGCGCGCCAGCAGCACGGTCAGCGGCGTGGCCTGCACGGCCGCGTCGGTGTCCACATAGGCCTGGGTGGTGCCCACGCGTGCGCCCTGGAAACGGTCCAGCGGCAGCATGCTGAAACTGAAGGTGCCGCCCTGCGGGCTGGACAGGTTGCGGCGGTCCATGCGCCCGGCCTGCAGGTAATGCGCTTGGCCCAGGTCATGGCGGTAATAGACGTTGTCGAACTGGAAGTCGTCGTTGCTGCCACGGCTGCGGTAGCGCTGCTGGGTGTAGTACCAGTCGGCGGACAGGTGGCCGCGATCAAACAGGCCCAGCGTGCCCACGCCGCGCGCGGACAGCGCCTGGTAGTCGCGGCCGCCGCTGACGTTGAGTGTCTGCTGGTGCAGGAAGGCGTTCTCGGCATTGGCCGTGACCGTGTGGTAACGCTCAGCCGCCGGTTCACCGGGAATCCACTGCCGCGCCACGAACAGGCGCACGGCGCCCTCGCCTTCGTCGTACAGCGCGCGCGCCGCGGTGGGCTCTTCGGGCGGGTCCAGATAGCCGCACCCCGCCGTGGCGCCACCAAAGCGGCAGGCCAGGTGGCTGTTGCGCGGCAACGGTTGCGACAGCGCCGGTAGCAACGCAGCCTGTGCTTCGGCAGGCAGGGCCAGCGCCTGCAGCACGCGCGCGGGGTCTTCCAGCTGCACGTGCTCCAGGGTCACGCGTACTGGCGACAGCCCGGCCGAGCGGCCGAACAGCTGGATGTCGAGTTGTTCGGTCTGGCCTTCGACCAGATCCTCGAAGCCGGCGGGGACGCCGTGGGCCGCTACCGAGGGAGCAGCCAGTGCCAGGGCGAGCGCGACCGCCAACCGTGTAACGGCGGGGGCATGTGGGGTCATGGGGGGTACCGCTGGAGTAGCGGCCGGCCCGGAGTGCGGGCCGGCGCGGGAAGCCGTGGATCAGGGCTTCTGGTTCATGACGATGTAGACCATGCCTTCGTAGCGGCCGTTGACCGTAAGCGGGCCACCGGCACCCGCCTGGGCGATGGTCAGGGGCATCGAGATGGAGGCACCCGGCGTCGAGCTGGCGCCGTTGAACAGGTCAGCCGCCTTGAACTCGGTGACCGCAGTGGTCAGCGCGTCGGTGTTCAGGCTGACGGCCAGCGGCACGCGCGTGGCGCCATTGAGCAGCACCGGATCGTGGCCGAGGCGCACCTCGATGTCCGCGGTTTCGTCATTGGAATGGATGCGCACCTGCTGCGTCGACGGCAGCAGGCCACGCAGCGGATCGTGGGTCAGCTGCACGGTGTCCGGCAGCGGGGTGCCATCGTCGCGCAGCAGCGCCAGGGTCGGGTCGACGTCGGCGTAGACGGTGATCTTGGTTTCCAGCGCGTGCGCGGACAGCGAAGCAGTAGCCAGCGCTGCAGCGAGCGCGGCCTTCTTGATAATGGCGTGCATGGTTGTCTCTCTCGGACAAGGGGGAATTTGAAAGCTCCCCTCCCCAAGGAGAAAAGGGAGGGAAGCGCCGCCCGCGGGGATGGGTGCGGGCGACGGAGAGAATGTTAGAAATCCATTGCCATGCAGGCCATTCAAGCATTCCTAAATCGTTGAACGTTAAGGAGAATTTTTGAAGGTGTTCAATGTTTGAGGGTTATGCAATTTTCCTCATCGGCTCAATGCAACAAACCTCATTGCTTTGCCTTTGTAGAGTCGAGCATTGCTCGACTCTATAGTGGGGCATCCACGCCTGCGGGATGGCATCAGGCCGCCTTTCGGCGGCCTGATGACACGGCGCGGTGGTGCGCGATCAGAAGAAGATCGCGTACAGGATCAGCAGCGGAATCGGCACGCCCAGCAACCAGAGCAGAATCATCTTCATGGCAGGTCTCCTTGCATGGAAGGGTGGATTACAGGTCGCGGCGGCGGCCGCCCCAGGTGGCGCTGAGGCTGGCGAAGAACGCGCCGATCAGCAGGGTGATGAAGAGCCACAATGCGGCGTAGGCGGTCGCCTTCCGCGCATCGTCGGCAGCCTGCTTGGCGGTATTCCTGGCCTTCTCCAGCGCTGCACGCATGCGCGTCTGCACATCGGTCACGCGGGCCTGCGCTTCAGCCGGGCTCATCCCGGTATCGCGCGCGATCAGCTGTGACAGGTACTGGGTATCGGCCGGATCCAAGCCTTCCCCCTGCAGGCTGTTGACGATGATGCGGTTCACTTCGGCACGCACTTCGCGGCGATCGCCGATCGGACCGTTGCCCGGCGCCGGTCGCGGCGGCGGGGCCATGCGCGCGTCGCGCGGACCGGCGCCCGCTGCCGGCGGTGGCGCGGCATCCGGGTCCATCGGTGTGCCCGGCGGCGGCGCTGCGGGATCGGCCGGCCCTGCGTGGGTCGTGCTGCGGAACAGCGCATCCACCCAATAGTCGAGGTCGCCTTCCGGTGCAGCCGCCACAGCGCCGCTGGCACCGGCTGCAGCCACGCCGACGGTGGACGCAGCGGCACCGGCAGTGGCGCCGGCCACCTTTGCGCCCGCACCCAGCACGCCACCGATGGCCGACGTCAGCAGGCCCGCGGTCAGCAGCGTGGCCACCGCCCACGACACGAAGCCGTGCGCGGTGTCGCGGAAGTAGGTTTCGTCGCCGTGGATCTGCGTCCACTTGGTGCGCAGGCGACCCGCCAGATAGCCACCCAGGCCGGAAGCGGCCAGCGCGGTGAAGGTGAGCCAGGCGATGCTGGACCAGCCGAAGGTTTCCTTGCTGACGCCTTCGAACGACCAGGGCGACACCGACGACAACCCCAGGCCCACGCCGAGGATCAGCAGGATGAGAGAGAGCGCAGCGGCGGCGGCGGCGCCAGCGAAGATGGCTCCCCACGACACCGCGCTTTCGCTGGCGGGCGGAACGATGGGGGCAGTGACGACAGCGGCGACGTCAGCGCCGAGCGGGCCGCGCTCGGGTGGGTCGAATCGGGTACTCATCGGGATGGACGCTCCATTTCAGGTGCTGCGAATGCAGCTGGCGTCCTGAGGCTGCGCGAGCGCTTGTGAAGCTGATGAGACCCCCGGATCACGCGGTCTTGGCGCGTTGAAGAGCGTGCCAACCAAGGTTGGCACCTACCAAGGCGGGAACGCGGTAACTCCATGCCACGCGTGGATGGGGGAGCGTGCCAACCAAGGTTGGCACCTACCAAAGGCGGGGACGCGGTAAATCCATGCCACGCGTGGATGGGGGAGCGTGCCAACCAAGGTTGGGAACAAGTGGATCCACGCCATGCGTGGATGGTTTTCCGCGAATGTCGAAAGCGTGCCAACCCAAGTTGGCACCCACCAGGGCGGCAGAAAAAAAAAAACGCCCCGCGCATGCGGGGCGTTCTCGGCACAACCTACGCGGGGCGATCAGCCCTGGTAGTCGCGCACATCGCTGCCGGTGTAGACCTGGCGCGGACGGCCGATCTTCATTTCCGGATCGACCTGCTGTTCCAGCCAATGCGAGACCCAGCCGGAGGTACGGCCCAGGGCGAACATGACGGTGAACATTTCGGTCGGGATCTGCAGCGCCTTGTAGATGATGCCGCTGTAGAAATCGACGTTCGGGTACAGCTTGCGCGCGACGAAGTACTCGTCCTGCAGCGCGGCCTGTTCCAGCTTCACGGCCACGTCCAGCAGCGGATCCTGCACGCCCAGCTGCTTGAGCACCTTGCTGGTCATCTCGCCGATGACCTTGGCGCGCGGGTCGAAGTTCTTGTAGACGCGGTGGCCGAAGCCCATCAGGCGGAAGCCGGAGGTCTTGTCCTTGGCCTTGACCACGGCGGACTCGACGTTGTCGGCGCTGCCGATCTCTTCCAGCATCTTCAGCACGGCTTCGTTGGCACCGCCGTGGGCCGGACCCCACAGCGCGGTGACGCCAGCGGCGACCGACGCGTACGGGTTGGCACCGGTCGAACCGACCAGGCGCACGGTCGAGGTCGAGGCGTTCTGCTCGTGGTCGGCGTGCAGGATGAACAGCAGGTCCAGCGCCTTGACCACATCCGGGTTCAGATCGTACTGGCCGTCAGCCGACTCGAAGGTCTGCTTCAGGAAGCGGCTGACGTAGTCCAACGACGTGTCCGGCTTGTTGGCCGGCAGGCCCTTGCCATGGCGGTAGATCAGCGCCGACAGGGTCGGCACCTTGGCGATCAGGCGCACGGCGGCCTGGCGGCGCTGTTCGGCGTCGGACAGGTCCAGCGCGTCGTGGTAGATGGCCGACAACTGCGCGATCGCAGCAGCCAGGATGGCCATCGGGTGGGCGTCCTTGGCGAAGCTGCCGATCAGGGTGTTGATCGAGTCGTCGACATTGGCTTCGGCAGTCAGCTCATCGGTGAAGGCCTTCAGCTGCTCGGCGCTCGGGCGCTCGCCGTTGATCAGCAGGTAGGCCACTTCGACGTAGCTCGACTTTTCCGACAGCTGCTCGATCGGGTAGCCGCGATACAGCAGCACGCCCTTGTCGCCGTCGATGTAAGTGATGGCGGACTTGCAGCTGGCCGTCGCGGTGAAGCCGGAATCGTAGGTGAAAAACCCCGTTTCCTTGGTCAGCTTCGCGATGTCGACGCAGTCGTTGCCGAGGGTGGGTTTGATGACGGGCAGAACGACGGACTTATCGCCGGCGTTGAGCGTGACCTGATCAAGATCGGACACTGTGTGCGCTCCTTCATGGGAAGGCGCCTGCCCAAGCGCATTGGTCAGGCACGTGAATGACGTCCTCGGCCTGTGCCGGGGATCATGCCATTATCGCACAGCAGCATTTGCCCGGCGCTAGACAGAAGTCGTAGACGGCAGGCGGCCAGAACCCGGCCAGCAAGCGGCCCGGATCGGCAAAAGCGTTGTCACACGAACGCAGTGTTCTGTCCATCCAAACGCCCGTTGGGTAGGCGTTGGGGAAAAACAAACGGCCGCGCAGAGCGCGGCCGTCGGTTCGAAGCTGGATCGACAGATCAGCGCGCGTAGCGCTTCTGGAACTTGTCGATACGGCCCGAGGTGTCGATGACCTTGTGCTTGCCCGTGTAGAACGGGTGCGAAGCCGAGGAAATTTCAACCTTCACCAGCGGGTAGTCGTTGCCGTCTTCCCACTTGATGGTTTCCTTCGTCGCCATGGTCGAGCGGGTCAGGATCTTGAAATCGGAGGTGACGTCATGGAAGACGACGTCGCGGTAGTTCGGATGGATATCGGCCTTCATGGGCTCACACCGTAAATGGGCTGGTGGTCAAGAGCGGCATTATAAGCACCGGTTGCCGCCCGGGGCAACCGGTGCCGGTCAATCGGCTTCAGTCCGCGCCCAGGGCCTGGCGTACCAGGGCCTCGAAACGCTGCTGGTCGTAGGCCATCAGCAGATCGCAGTTGTCCGGCTGGCCGGTCTGGCGGTTCCAGTCGACGATGGTGGCGCCGCGGCTGAACGTGCCATTCAGCTCCACGTTCAGCGGACGCGACTCGACCCGCAGCTGCCCTTCCGGGTTCAGTGCCCAGGCCATGGCAACCGCGTCGGCGGTGTACCAGCGGCCGCCCTTGCTGTCTTCGGACAGGCCCCGGGTCTTGCGCGAAATCAGCTCGTAGAAGCGGGCGCGATCGGAATCGGCCTGCAGCCATTTCTCGGCTTCTTCCAGCGGCAGGCCGTGGGCGACGGTGGCCTCCCAGTCCGACACCAGCAGATGCTTGAACGAGGTGAACACCACATGCGCCGCTTCCGGATCGAAGGCGATGTTGAATTCGGCCGCCGGGGTGATGTTGCCGTGGCAGGTGACCGCGCCGCCCATCACCACGATGCGCTTGATGCGCTGGGGCAGGGTCGGGTCCAGCTTCAGTGCCAGCGCGAGGTTGGTCAGCGGGCCAAGCATCACCAGCATCAGTTCGCCGGCATGCGCGTGCGACAGGCGCAGGATGGCCAGCGCAGCATGCTCGGCTTCGGCCTGGCGGCTCGGCGGCGGCAGGTCCACGTCGCCATAGCCATCACGGCCATGCACGTGGGCAGCGTCTACGGAAGGATGCAGCAGCGGATCCGGGCTGCCGGCAAACACCGGCACGTCGGTGCGGCCGACGATGTCGCAGAGCTTGAGGGCGTTGCGGACGGTGTACTGCAGGCCGACATTGCCGGCGGCGATGGTCAGGGCGACCACGTCATGCCGTTCATCGGCAAAGGCCATCAGCAGGGCCAGGGCGTCGTCCACACCGGGGTCGGTGTCGATCAACAGGGGGATCTTGTGGGTCATCGTTGCCGTCTTCAGATCGGCAACGAAGTGTGGACCGGGATGATGACCGTTGCAAGTATGGGGGGCGGCAGGGCTGCGACCTGCACCCGCGGTAGTGCCGGCCGCTGGCCGACAACTTCAACAGCAACGCCGAAAACGGGTTTCCCGCGGATGGCAGGGAAGAGCTCTCTGTAGAGTCGAGCCATGCTCGACTCACGCGCGCAGCGCGAACGGCAGCCGAGCATGGGCTCGGCTCTACAGTAGATCCACGCCATGCGGGGATGAGCGTCCCGGGGATGGGGTCAGAGGCCTTTGCTGTGCAAAGGGGCCTGACCCCGCCACTTACGCCGAGGCGTAGCGCACGGCGGTGCCAATCCAGCGCTGCACCACGCGATCGGCCAACGCGGGCTGCTGGGCCAGCAGCCGCTCGGCCAGGTCATGCACGCCGGGCAGCAGGCCGGCATCGCGGGCCAGGTCTGCAATGCGGAAACCGGCCAGGCCGGTCTGGCGGGTGCCCAGCAGTTCGCCGGGGCCGCGCAGTTCCAGATCCTTCTCGGCGATGACGAAACCATCGTTGGTTTCGCGCATGGTCTGCAGGCGCTCACGCGCCATCTGCGAAAGCGGAGCCTGGTACAGCAGCACGCAGCGCGATACCGCCGAACCACGCCCCACGCGGCCGCGCAGCTGGTGCAGCTGGGCCAGGCCGAGGCGTTCGGCGTTCTCGATCACCATCAACGAAGCATTGGGTACGTCCACGCCCACTTCGATGACCGTGGTCGCGACCAGCAGGTCGATCTCGCCGGTCTTGAACGCCACCATCGTCGCCAGCTTTTCGGCGGCTTTCAGGCGTCCGTGCACCAGCCCCACGCGAACGCCGGGCAGCAGTGCCTGCAGCGATTCGTAGGTGGCCTGCGCCGGGGTGGCATCCAGTTCTTCGCTTTCCTCGATGAGCGTGCACACCCAGTACACCTGCCGCCCTTCCTCGCAGGCCAGCGCGATGCGCTCGATCAGTTCCGGGCGACGGTCATTATTGAGGGCGACGGTCTGCACCGGCGTGCGTCCCGGTGGCAGTTCATCGATGGCCGACACATCCAGGTCCGCGTACTCGGACATCGCCAGCGTGCGCGGAATCGGCGTGGCGGTCATCACCAGCTGGTGCGGCACGCTGTTGCCGCCCGCGCCCTTGTCGCGCAGCGCCAAGCGCTGGTGCACGCCGAAGCGGTGCTGTTCGTCGACGATGGCCAAGGCCAGATCCTGGAACACCACCGCCTCCTGCATCAGCGCGTGGGTACCGACCACCACCTGCGCTTCGCCACTGGCGACCTGCTCCATCACCTTGGCGCGCGCCTTGCCGGTGACCTTGCCGGCCAGCCAGGCGATACGCACACCGAGCGGCTCCAGCCAGCCGCGCAGGTTGTTGAGATGCTGTTCGGCCAGCAGTTCGGTGGGCGCTGCCAATGCGACCTGCTTGCCCTGCTCCACCGCCAGCATCGCCGCCAGTGCGGCCACCACGGTCTTGCCGGAACCGACGTCGCCCTGCACCAGCCGCAGCATCGGGCTGGGGCGCGCGAGGTCTTCACGGATCTGCTTGAACACGCGCGCCTGCGCGCCGGTGAGCGCGAACGGCAGCTGCTTCAGCAGCGCCTTGGCCAGCTTGCCAGGACCAGCCAGCGGCGGCGCATGGTGTGCCTGCAAGGCAATGCGCTGGCGACGCAGGCTGAGGTGGTGGGCCAGCAGTTCTTCCATCGCCAGGCGGCGCTGCGCCGGGTGGGTGCCGGCGGCCAGCGCGGCGAGGTCGGCATCCGGCGGTGGCCGGTGCACGGTCAGCAGCGCGCTGCGCAGCGACGGCAGGCCCAGGCCATCGAGCCAACCGCTGGGCAGCAGTTCCAGCGTGCTCTCCTCGGGCAGGCGATCCAGGGCCTGGCCGATCAGCTTGCGCATCGTCATCGGGCCCACGCCTTCGACGGTGGGATACACCGGGTCGAGGCGGTCGCCGAGTTCGGGATCATCGTTGCGGCCCAGCACCTGGTAGCTGGGATGGACGATTTCCAGGCCGAGGTGGCCGGGCTTGGGCGTGCCGAAGCAGCGCAGCCGGTTGCCGACCGCGAACTGGCCGACCTGCTGCTGGCGGAAATGGAAGAAGCGCAGCACCAGGGTGCCCTGCCCTTCGTCCTCCACCGCGACCTTCAGCATCGGTCGATAGCGCATGCCGCGCTCGACCGCGACCACCCGCCCTTCCACCTGCGCCGGCACGCCGTTGCGCAGGTCTTCGATGCGGGTCAGCCGGGTCCGGTCTTCATAGCGCAGGGGCAGGTGAAGCCAGAGATCCTGCAGGGTGGCCAGGCCACGCGCCTGCAGTTTGGCGGCCACGGCCGGACCGACGCCGGCGAGCATCGCCAAGGATGCTTCGCCGGACGGTGACAGGACCGGGGTGACCGCCGCCTTGCGTGCCACGTGGTGGTCAGTCGATGACCATCACCGCGTCGACCTCGAAGCTGGCGCCCTTCGGCAGGCCGGAGACTTCGATGGTGGAACGGGCCGGGTACGGGGCCTGGAAGTAGTCCTGCATGACCGCGTTGACCTTGGCGAACTCGCCCAGGTCGGTCAGGTACAGGCCCAGACGCACGACCTTGTCCAGCGAGCCGCCGGCGGCTTCGGCCACGGCCTTGAGGTTGTCGAAGGCGCGACGGGCCTGCGCTTCGACGTCGCCAGCGCCGACGATGTCGCCGGTGGCCGGGTCAAGCGGGATCTGGCCGGAGAAGTACACGGTGTTGCCGGCGCGCACGGCCTGCGAGTACGGGCCGATGGCGGCGGGGGCCTTTTCGGTGTTGATGATCTGGCGGGACATGGGTCGCTCCGGTGCTTTGGGGGAAAACAGAGCGGTGATTGTACCGGGTGGGCGCGGCATCGGCTGGGGGTCGGATCCGTTTCCCGGCGGGAAACGGATCCGACCCCGTATGTCGTGTGCGCGGAACGTCATCCACGCATGGCGTGGACCTACTGCCGGCGTACCGACTGCACGACCGACAGGCGGCGCAGGCGGCGCATCACTTCGGCCAGGTGGTTGCGGTCGCGCACCTGGATGTTGAACGCCAGCACGGCGGCGTTGAAATCGCGATCCAGGTAGTCCACGCGCTCGATGTTGGAGTGGCTCTGCGCGATGGCAGCGGCCAGCTGTGCCAGCACGCCGGTGCCGTTCTCCACTTCCACCACCAGCGAGGTGTCGTAGTCGCCGGAGACGGTGGTGTCCCAGCCGATCGGCACCCAGCGCTCGGGCGACTTGCGCAGCTCGGCCAGGTTCGGGCAGTCCATGCGGTGCACCACGATGCCCTTGCCGGCGGTGTGGTAGCCCATGATCTCGTCGCCGGGAATCGGCTGGCAGCAGCCGGCGAAGGTGACCACGCCACGCTCGCTGCCGTTGATCAGGATCTTTTCCTGCGAGTGGTGGCGCGAATGCGGGCCACCACGCAGTTCGGCGTAGGCCATCAGCGCCTGCGCGGCCTGGGTCGGCATCCAGTTGCCCAGTGCGACCTCGGCCAGCAGGGCTTCCAGGCGCGGGAAGCGGTGTTCGGCCAGGAACGCATCCAGGCGCCCCTTCGGCAGCCGCTCCAGCGACGAATCCATCGCTTCCAGCGCACGGTCGAGCATGCGGTGGCCCAGCTGCACGGCATCCTCGTGCTCCAGCTGCTTGAGCTGGTGGCGGATGGCGGTGCGCGCCTTGCTGGTAACCACGAATTCCAGCCACTGCGGTTTCGGCGTGGCCGAGCGTGCGGTGATGATCTCCACCGACTGGCCCGACACCAGCTTGGTGCGCAGTGGCACCAGTTTCTTGTCCACGCGCGAGGCCACCGCCATGTTGCCGACGTCGGTATGCACGGCGTAGGCGAAATCGAGCGCGGTGGAATTGCGCGGCAGGGCCAGGATCTTGCCCTTCGGGGTGAACAGGTAGACCTCGTCCGGGAACAGGTCGACCTTGACGTTGTCCAGGAACTCCAGCGAGGAACCGGCGGCACGCTGCGAGTCGATCAGCTCGACGATCCACGCGTGGGCACGGCTCTGTGCGCTGTTGGGCGAATCGCCGCCGAACTTGTAGGTCCAGTGCGCGGCCACGCCGCGTTCGGCGATCAGGTCCATTTCCTCGGTACGGATCTGCACTTCGATCGGCGAGCCATACGGCCCGAACAGCACCGTGTGCAGCGACTGGTAACCGTTGGCCTTGGGAATGGCGATGAAGTCGCGGAAACGGCCATCCAGCGGCTTGAAGGTGGCATGCACCGAACCCAGCGCGTGGTAGCAGCTGGGCACGCTGCGCACGACCAGGCGGAAGCCGAACACATCCATCACCTGGTCGAAGGATTTGTTCTCGTCGCGCATCTTGTTGTAGATGCTCCACGGGGTCTTGATGCGGCTGATCAGCCGATGCTCGATCCCCTCCTTGGCCAGGCGCTGCGACAGCTGCACTTCCACCTGCGCCATCGCCTCGCGACGCACCACCGGCTGGCTGCGGATGTGTTTCTCGATGATGGCGTGGCGCCACGGGTACAGCGCCTTGAAACCGAGGTTCTGCAGCTCGCTCTTGACCAGGCTCATGCCCAGGCGCTGGGCGATGGGCGCGTAGATCTCCAGCGTCTCGCGGGCGATGCGGCCGCGCGCTTCGCGGCTCTGCGCACCCAGCGTACGCATGTTGTGCAGGCGGTCGGCCAGCTTGATCATGATCACGCGCAGGTCGCGCGACATCGCCAGCAGCATCTTGCGGAAGCTCTCGGCGGCCGCCTCCTGGCGGTCGCGGAACTTCAGCTTGTCCAGCTTGGTGACGCCGTCGACCAGTTCGGCCACGGCTTCGCCGAACTCGGCGGCCAGCGCCTCGCGGGTCAGCGGCGTGTCTTCGATGGTGTCGTGCAGGATCGCGGCGATCAGCGCTTCCACGTCCAGGCCGAGCTCGGCCAGCACCTGGGCCACCGCCACCGGGTGGGTGATATAGGGCTCACCCGACTTGCGCGTCTGCCCAGCGTGCGCGGAGGCTCCGACTTCCCAGGCACGGCGCAACAGCGGCAGCTGTTCCGGCGGCAGGTAATGGGCGGCGCGTTCAAGCTGGAGGACGTAGTCGGGTACGGCGGCAGTGGGGGCTGCGGCGACCTTGGCAGTGGGGCCTGGGTTCATGCCCGCAGCCTATTCCAGCGCGACGTTTACGGCAAATCCTGAATGCGAAACAGCCCGCACGGGGCGGGCTGTTCGGTGTATCCAACGATTACGTTGATCGATGCGATCAATCGTCGTTCTTGGACATGTCTTCGTCAGCGACCACTTCGGCGGCAGCCCACTCCAGCGCTTCGCGCTCGGCGCGCTCACGCTCGGCCTTCTCGACTTCGTCGATCAGCGCGTTGTCGATCTTGCGGGCGGCGATTTCGCGCAGCGCCAGCACGGTCGGCTTGTCCTCGGTCTCGCTGTTGTCCAGCGTGGCCTGCACGCCGTTGGCGAGCTGGCGGGCACGCTTGGATGCCATCATGACCAGTTCGAAACGGTTGTTAACGACTTCCAGGCAATCTTCTACGGTGATGCGGGCCATACGGGCTCCCGGCGACCGGTCGGCCGCTCAGTCGAATGAGGGAAAGGGGACGGAGTGTACTGGCAGGGGCTGGACAAAATCAAGCCAACCCCTACCCGATTCTTTTGGAATCAGTCAGTTGCGCCCGGATCGGGAGTCAGCAGGGCCTGGATCAGGCCGGCGTGGCGGACCTTCTGGGCCTCCCGGCGCAGGCGGCTGGCGGTGAAGATGGCGCACAACTCGTCCACGGCGGTGTCGAACACCTCGTTGACGATGACGTAGTCGAACTCGTTGAAGTGCAGCATTTCATCGCGCGCCGCGCCCAGGCGCTGGGCGATGACCGCCTCGCTGTCCTGGCCGCGCTTGCGCATGCGATCCTGCAGGGCCTGCCTGGACGGCGGCAGGATGAACACGGTGACCGTGCCCGGCACCAGCTGGCGCACCTGCTGCGCGCCCTGCCAGTCGATTTCCAGCAGCACGTCCTGGCCGGCGGCCAGCTGCGGCTCCACCGACTGCCGGGCCGTGCCCTTCCAGTCGCCGTGCACCCACGCATGCTCGAAGAAGTCGCCGGCGGCGATCATTTCTTCGAACCTTTCCGCAGAGACGAAATGGTAGTGCTGGCCGTTCACTTCCCCCGGGCGCATCGCGCGCGAGGTGAAGGAGATCGACAGCGCGATCTGCGGGTCACGCGCCAGGGTGGCATTGACGATGCTGCTCTTGCCGGCGCCGGAGGGGGCGGCAACGATGTACAGCGTGCCGCGCGCAACGGCGTCCGACGGCTTCGACGGGGCGCTCATGCGCGGAACCCAACTGGTTGATTTCGCAAAATTTTTCCTCGGTGTTCCAGATCCGGCGCGGAGGATCGCGCCAGGACGGCGGGGGCTGCGCGGAACATCCTGGAACCAGGCCCGGCAGACGCTTCCCCGGGGGGCGGGCACGCAACTTTACCAGAGCGGCCCCGTTGCGCGCCCGCCCCGCCGGCGCCGGGCCTTGTGCCACATGGGCGTGCGGGGGCCTGTGCTATAACCGGGCCGTACCCAACGACAGCCCGGAGGCCCGTGCCTCCCCGCCATCCCAGGAGAACGGCATGCCATCGATGAGCCGCCGCCAGTTCCTGAAAGTGACCGGGACAACCCTGGTCGGCTCCAGCCTGGCATTGATGGGCTTCGCGCCCGGCGTCGCGCTCGCAGAGGTCAGGCAGTACAAGCTGACCCGCGCGACCGAGACCCGCAACACCTGTACCTACTGTTCGGTGGCCTGCGGCATCCTGATGTACAGCCTCGGCGACGGCGCCAAGAACGCCGAGCCGAGCATCTTCCATATCGAGGGTGACCCGGACCATCCGGTCAACCGCGGCACGCTGTGCCCGAAGGGCGCCGGCCTGGCCGACATCATCCACAGCAAGTCGCGCCTGCTCTACCCCGAGTACCGGGCACCGGGCTCCAACGAGTGGAAGCGGCTGAGCTGGGACGATGCGCTGGACCGCATCGCGCGGCTGATGAAGGAAGACCGCGATGCCAACTTCGTGCAGAAGAACGAAGCCGGGCAGACGGTCAACCGCTGGCTGACCACCGGCATGCTGGCGGCCTCGGCCACCAGCAATGAAACCGCGGTGCTGACCCACAAGGTCGTCCGCTCCCTTGGCATGCTGGCATTCGACAACCAGGCACGTGTCTGACACGGCCCGACGGTGGCAGGTCTTGCCCCGACGCTAGGCCGTGGTGCGATGACGAACCACTGGGTCGACATCAAGAATGCCGACCTGATCCTGATCATGGGTGGCAATGCCGCCGAGGCACACCCGTGCGGATTCAAATGGGTGACCGAGGCCAAGGCCCACAACAAGGCCCGGCTGATCGTGGTCGATCCGCGCTTCAACCGCTCGGCCGCGGTGGCCGACGTGTACGCACCGATCCGCACCGGTACCGATATCGTGTTCCTGGGCGGCCTGATCAACTACCTGCTGACCGAGGACCGCATCCAGCACGAGTACGTGCTGAACTACACCGACATGCCGTTCCTGGTGAAGGACGAATTCGCCTTCAAGGACGGCCTGTATTCGGGTTACAACGAAGAGAAGCGCAGCTACGACCGTTCCAGCTGGGACTACGCCTACGGTGACGACGGCTACGTACGCAGCGACCCGACGCTGAAGGACCCGCGCTGCGTCTACAACCTGCTGAAACAACACTACGCGCGCTACACCGTGGAGATGGTCGAGCGCATCTGCGGCACGCCGGCCGACAGCATCCGCCAGATCTGGGACATGATCGCGTCCACCGCCGGCAAGGACAAGGCGATGACCATCCTGTACGCGCTGGGATGGACGCAGCACTCGATCGGCGCACAGAACGTGCGTGCCGGCACCATGGTGCAGCTGCTGCTGGGCAACATCGGCGTGGCCGGTGGCGGCATGAACGCGCTGCGCGGGCATTCCAATATCCAGGGCCTGACCGACATCGGCCTGATGTCCGACCTGCTGCCCGGCTACCTGACGCTGCCGAGGCAGGACGAGCAGGACTACGACGCCTACATCGCCAAGCGCACGCAGAAGCCGCTGCGCGCCAACCAGATGTCGTTCTGGCAGAACTATCCGAAGTTCCACGTCAGCCTGATGAAATCGTGGTGGGGCGATGCCGCCACCGCCGACAACAACTGGTGCTTCGATTACCTGCCCAAGCTCGACAAGCCGTACGACATGCTGCAGGCGTACGAGCTGATGAACGAGGGCAAGATCCACGGCTACATCTGCCAGGGTTTCAACCCGCTGGCCTCGGCGCCTAACAAGGGCAAGCTGATCAGCGCGTTCTCCAAGCTGAAGTTCATGGTCAGCATGGACCCGCTGGAAACCGAGACCATCGCCTTCTGGCAGAACCACGGCGCGTTGAACGACGTCGACCCGAGCACGATCCAGACCGAAGTATTCCGCCTGCCTACCACGTCCTTCGCCGAGGAGAACGGCGCGGTGGTGAACTCCTCGCGCTGGCTGCAGTGGCACTGGAAGGGCGCCAATCCGCCGGGTGAAGCGCGCAGCGACATCGAGATCATGTCCGAGCTGTTCCATCGCATCAAGGCGATGTACGAGAAGGACGGCGGTGCGTGGTGGGAGCCGGTGCGCGACCTGGCCTGGAAGTATTCCAACCCGGAGCTGCCGACGCCGGAAGAGCTGGCGATGGAATACAACGGCAAGGCGCTGGCCGACGTGTTCGATCCGAAGGATCCGACCAGGCTGGTGCGCAAGGCCGGCGAGCAGCTGGCCGCATTCGGCGACCTGCGCGACGATGGCAGCACCGCGTCGGGCTGCTGGATCTACATCGGTGCCTGGGGCCCGACCGGCAACATGATGGCGCGGCGTGACAACAGCGACCCCACCGGCATCGGCAACACGCTGGGCTGGGCCTGGGCGTGGCCGGCCAATCGCCGCGTGATGTACAACCGCGCGTCGTGCGACGTGGCCGGCCAGCCGTTCGACCCGCGCCGCACGCTGCTGGCCTGGAACGGCAAGAACTGGGGCAGCGTGGACGTACCGGACTTCAAGGCCGACGAAGATCCCGCCGGCGGGATGGGCCCGTTCATCATGAACCCGGAAGGCATCGCCCGCTTCTTCGCCAAGGCCGGCATGGCCGAAGGGCCGTTCCCGGAGCACTACGAGCCATTCGACACGCCACTGCGCAGCAATCCGCTCAGCCCCGGCCAGGCACTGACGCTGAACAACCCGGCCGCCCGCGTATTCGCCAGCGATCGCGCACAGATCGGTTCGCCGGACGAGTTCCCGCATGTGGCCACCACCTACCGCCTGACCGAGCACTTCCACTTCTGGACCAAGCACGGCAAGTTGAACGCCATCATCCAGCCCGAGCAGTTCGTCGAGATCGGCGCGGCCTTGGCCGACGAGCTGGGCATCAGCAACGGCAGCCGCGTGCGGGTCAGTTCCAAGCGTGGCCACATCGAAGCGGTGGCGATGGTGACCAAGCGCATCAAGGCCCTGCAGATCGATGGCCGGACCGTGCACCAGGTGGGCGTGCCGATCCACTGGGGCTTCCTCGGTGCGGCCAAGCCCGGATACATCGCCAATACGCTGACCAACGCCATCGGTGACGGCAACTCGCAGACGCCCGAATCGAAGTGCATCCTGGTCAAGGTCGAGAAGGTGTAGGAGACACGCCATGTCACTGCAATCGCTGGACATCATCCGCCGCTCGGCCACCACCACGCCCTCGCCGGAAGCGCGCGGTGCGCACACCGGCCAGGTCGCCAAGCTGATCGATGTGAGCAAATGCATCGGCTGCAAGGCCTGCCAGGTCGCCTGCATGGAATGGAACGACCTGCGCGACGAGGTCGGCAGCTGCGTTGGCAGCTATGACAACCCGCCCGACCTGAGCGACCAGTCGTGGACGGTGATGAAGTTCCGCGAGTACGAGGACGAGAAGGGCAAGCTGGAGTGGCTGATCCGCAAGGAGGGCTGCATGCACTGCAGCGACCCGGGCTGCCTGAAGGCCTGCCCGTCGCCGGGCGCGATCATCCAGTACGCCAACGGCATCGTCGACTTCCAGGAAGAGAACTGCATCGGCTGCGGCTACTGCGTGACCGGTTGCCCGTTCGACGTGCCGCGCATTTCCAAGAAGGACCACAAGGCCTACAAGTGCACGCTTTGCTCGGACCGGGTGGCGGTGGGCCAGGAACCGGCCTGCGTGAAGACCTGCCCGACCGGGGCGATCACCTTCGGCAGCAAGCAGGCGATGACCGAGCACGCGGCCGGCCGCGTGGAAGACCTGAAATCGCGCGGCTACGGGAACGCCGGCCTGTACGACCCGCAGGGCGTGGGTGGCACCCACGTGATGTACGTGCTGCAGCATGTGGACAAGCCTGAGCTGTACGCCGACCTGCCCAAGGACCCGCGGATCAGCCCGATGGTGGAAGTCTGGAAGGGCGTGGCCAAGCCGCTGGGCGTGCTGGCGATCGCCGCCACCGCCTTCGCCGGCTTCCTGCATTACATCGGCATCGGCCGCAACACGGTCAATGACGAGGAAGAAGAGGAAGCCGAACACGAGGCGAAGAAGATCGAAGAGGAGCAGCGGCCATGAAGTACGCCCCGCACCCGCGGCAGATCATCCGCTACCGCGCGCCGACCCGCATCAATCACTGGATCGTGGCGATCTGCTTCGTGCTGACGGCGCTGTCCGGGCTGGCACTGTTCCATCCCGCGCTGTTTCCGCTGACCCAGCTGTTCGGTGGCGGCCCGTGGACGCGCATCCTGCATCCATTCATCGGGCTGGTCATGGTGGTCGGCTTTGCGTTTCTGGCGTTCCGCATGTGGCGCGACAATCTGCCGACGGCCGACGATCGCGCATGGATGCGCGGCATGCGCGATGTGCTGCGCAACGAGGATGAGAGGCTGCCGCCGGTGGGCCGCTTCAATGCCGGCCAGAAGCTCCTGTTCTGGGCGATCATTGGTTGCCTGTCGGCACTGCTGCTGACCGGCTTCGTGATCTGGCGGCAATACTTCAGCCATCTCTTCCCGATCGGGCTGATCCGCTTCTCGGTGCTGGCCCATGCGTTGTTCGGTTGGGTGCTGGTGTGCGCGATCGTGGTGCACATCTATGCGGCGCTCTGGATCAAGGGCTCGGTGCGGGCGATGACCCAGGGCAAGGTGACCTATGGGTGGGCGTACAAGCACCACCGGCAGTGGTTCCGGGACATCCTGCGCGGACGTCGGGAAGAGGGGTAACGGCAGGGCCTGCGGCCCTGCACCTGCAGAGGCGCCTTCGACAGTTCCCCGGTGCTTTTGGTAGGTGTCGACCTTGGTCGACACGATGAACACGGCAACAACCGATGGGGTCAGATCCGTTTTTCCTGTGGAAAACGGATCTGACCCCGACCATTTCAAATGGCCTACAGTGCGCTGGACGCCAGCGCTGACAACGGCGAGGATGGAGGCTGGTTCTTCTGGCTGGCCCTGCATGGCGCAACGCATCCTTGAACCCGGTGAGATCGAGACGCTCGCCTCGCGCGACGTGCCGCGCATCATCCTGCCTGATACCGGGTCGCTGTTCGCCACACGCGCGGCGCGCCTGCGCAGCCTGGCCGCGCACAGCGCCATCGGCGGTTACCTGCAGCTGCTGGCGGCATTGGCCGATGCACAGCAGGCGCTGCTGGAGGAATTGACACCCCAGCAACGCGAGGCGCTGCAGGACCACGCGCGCGCGCAGCAGTCCAGCGCGGCCGCCAGTGCCGGCATGCCGTTGCGGCCCGCCAACACACTTCATCTGGACGGGCGCTGGCGCGACTGGCTGCGCACGCTGTGCCGGCACTGCGCCGACGAAGCGGGGCTACCGGCGGAAACACGGCAGGAATTGCTGCGCGTCGCCGCCGCCGACGACACCTGGCTGGATGCGCAGGCCCACGCCGTGCTGGAACGCGCTGACGCGCCCCCGGTCGACGCGGTCGCTGCGCTGCTGGTGATGAATGCGTTGCAGGTGTATTGGGCAGTACTGGCGGCCAGCTTCCGCCCCAGCGACCTGAAGCCGCTGGCCGATGCGCCAGGGCTGTGCCCGCTGTGCGGCACCCTGCCGGTGACCAGCATGGTGCAGGCCCGCCCGCCCTATGCCGCCTACCGCTACCTGTCGTGCTCGTTGTGCGCCTGCCAGTGGCACTACGTGCGCGTGCAGTGCAGCCAGTGTGGCGCCGCTGGCAAGGACATCGCCTATCGCGCCCTGGCTGATGCCGACGGCGATACCGGCCAGGCGGTGCGCGAGAGCGCGGTACGTGCAGAAACCTGCGACCACTGCCACAGCTACCGCAAGATCCTGTATCTGGAAAAAGATCCGTCGCTGGAACCGGTGGCTGATGACCTTGGCACGCTGGCGCTGGACCTGCTGCTGGGCGAGGAAGGCTATGCACGCGCCAGCCAGAATCCGCTGCTGTGGCAATCCGACGGCGAGTGAGGCGATGACAGCCACGCCCCCCACCCCGGCATCGGCTTCCGCGCTGCCCTCGCTGGACCGGTTGCTGCGCCTGCCTGCCTTGGCAACACTGATCGAGGGCCACGGCCGCAGCCGCATCACCCAGTTGCTGCGCGTACATCTGCAGGCGCTGCGTGAGCGCATCAGTGCCACGCAGCTCTCGGCCGAGCAGTTGCATCAGGCCATTGAAGGCCCGGCACTGGTCGCGGCGCTTGATGCCGCACTCATCGCCGATGCACGGCTGAACCTGCAGCCGATGTTCAACCTGACCGGCACCGTGCTGCATACCAACCTGGGTCGCGCCCTGCTGCCCGAGTCCGCGGTGCAGGCCGTCACCCGCGCGATGGCCGCACCGGTTGACCTGGAATTCGACATCACCCGCGGCCGCCGCGGCGACCGCGATGCACGGGTGCAGGCGCTGGTCTGCGAGCTGACCGGCGCCGAAGCCGCCACCGTGGTCAACAACAATGCGGCGGCGGTCCTGCTGCTGCTCAACAGCCTGGCCAACCGCCGCGAGGTGGTGGTGTCGCGCGGCGAACTGGTGGAAATCGGCGGTGCCTTCCGCATTCCCGATGTGATGCGCAGTGCCGGCGCGCGGCTGCTGGAAGTGGGCACCACCAACCGCACCCACCCGGCCGACTTCGCCCATGCCATCGGCCCGCGCACCGTACTGCTGATGGAGGTGCACGCCAGCAACTACGCGATCACCGGCTTCACCGCCAAGGTCGACACCGCGGCGATGGCAGCGATCGCGCACGACCATGGCCTGCCGTTGGTGGTGGACCTGGGCAGCGGCAGCCTGTGCGACCTGGCGGCCTTCGGCCTGCCACACGAGCCGACCGTGCAGGAAACACTGGCGGCCGGTGCCGACCTGGTCTCGTTCAGTGGCGACAAGCTGCTGGGTGGGCCGCAGGCCGGCATCATCGCCGGCCGCGCCGACCTGATCGCGCGGATCAACCGCAACCCGCTCAAGCGTGCGCTGCGCATGGACAAGATGGGCCTGGCCGCGCTGGAGGCGGTACTGGCGCTGTACCGCGAGCCGGAGCTGCTGGCGCAACGGCTGCCGACACTGCGTACGCTCTCGCGCACGCAGCAGGACATGGATGCGCAGGCCCAGCGCCTGCTGCCGCCGCTGCGCTCGGCGCTGCCGACCGGCTACATGCTTGAACAGGCACGGATGCACAGCCAGATCGGCAGTGGTGCGCAGCCACAGGCGCAGCTCGGCAGTGCCGGCCTGCGCATCACCACTGCGCAACGTGGCGGCCTGGACCGCCTGGCCAAGCGCCTGCGCCAGCTGCCGCGACCGGTGCTGGGCCGCATCGGCGAGGACGCATTGTGGCTGGACCTGCGTTGCCTGGAACCGGCCGACGAAGCGGACTTCCTCGCCCAATGGAGCACGCTGCAACCATGATCGTCGGCACCGCCGGGCATATCGACCATGGCAAGACGCGCCTGGTGCGGGCACTGACCGGCATCGAAACCGATCGCCTGCAGGAAGAACGCACGCGCGGCATCTCCATTGAACTGGGCTATGCCTATGTCCCGGTGGAAAGCGCGAACGGCACAGGCCCCGCCGCGATGCTGGGTTTCGTCGATGTGCCGGGTCATGAGCGCTTCGTCCACACGATGGTGGCCGGCGCCACCGGTATCGATGTCGCCCTGCTGGTCGTCGCCGCCGACGACGGCGTGATGCCGCAGACCCGCGAGCATCTGGCGATCCTGCAGCTGCTGGGCGTGGATCGCGGCGCGGTGGCGCTGACCAAGATCGACCGCGTGGACGCCGCGCGCATCGCCCGGGTCGAGATCGAGATTGCCGCTTTGCTGGCCGGAACGCCGCTGCAGGGTTCCCCCGTGTTCGCCTGCAACAGCACGTCCCCCGATGACGCAGGCATCAACGCCTTGCGCGCCCACCTGCACGCATGGGCCGCCGGCGAGGCCAACGCGCGCCAGGCCGCGCTGCGCAGCGAGCTGTTCCGCATGCCGGTGGACCGCGTGTTCTCGCTGGCCGGCCACGGCACATTGGTGACCGGCGCGGTACATGGCGGCGGCGTCACGGTGGGCGAGCACCTGCAACTGATGCCCGCCGCCACCGATGTGCGCATACGCAGCATCCACGCGCAGAACCAGGCCAGTGACCACGCCATGGCCGGACAGCGCTGCGCGTTGAACCTGGCCGCCATCGCCCGCGACGAGATTCATCGTGGCGACTGGATTGCCGACCCGCGCGCGCTGCTGGCCACCACCCGCGTCGATGTGCGCCTGCGCCTGTCCGCACGGGCAGCACCACTGCGTGACTGGGCACCCCTGCACATCCACTGGGGCACGATGCACCGGCAGGCCCATGTGGTGCTGCTGGAGGACCGTGACCAAGGTGATGGGCAGTTGGTGCAGCTGGTGTTCGATGCACCGGTCTGTGCGATGTGTGGTGAACGCTTCATCGCCCGCGATTCCGCCGCGACCCACACGCTGGGCGGTGGCGTCGTGCTCGACCCGGACCCGCCACAGCGGCGCCGGCGCAGCCCGGCACGGCTCGCCTGGCTGGGCGCACTGGAGCAGCTGGCCACAGGTGCGGGAATCGGCCCGCTGTTGCAGCAGGCGCCCTTCGGCATTGCCATGGCCGCGCTGCAACGCTACTGCCGGCGCGCGGCCGACCGGATCGATCTTCCTGCAGACGCACAGCGCATCATCACCCGCGAGGACACGGTGGTCATCCTTGCCTCGCACTGGCAGGTGCTGCACGAGCAGGTGATCACATCGCTGCGTAGCTGGCATGAGCGACGCCCGGACGAACCCGGTGTCGACAGCGGGCGCCTGCAACGCAGCACCCTGCCCGCGCTTGCGACGGGGCTCTGGAATGCGCTGCTGCAGGACCTGCTGGACGACGGCAGCGTGCAACGCGTGGGCGCCTGGTGGCGCCTGCCCGGCCATGACCATGCGCCACCGGAACGCGAGCGCCTGCTGCTGGAACGCGTGCTGCCGCAACTGCACGCCGGTGGCTTCGATCCGCCGTGGGTGCGTACTCTGGCCGCCGACTTCGGACTGACCGAAGACGATGTCCGCGCCGTCCTGCGCCGCGCCGCCGCACGTGGCGAACTGTTCCAGGTGGTGCCGGACCTGTTCTATGCACCCGCGCGCATTGCGGAACTCGCCGCGATGGTCGCGCAGCTGTCACAGGCCAGCGGCGCGGTGGATGCGGCGGCCTTCCGCGATGCCATCGGCCTGGGCCGCAAACGCAGCATCCAGATCTTGGAGTTCTTCAATCGCGTTGGCTACACTCGACGCGTCGGTGACCAGCATCGGCCGCGCGGCGACCTGCAGTGGAACGCAGCCCGCGACTGAGCCCACCGGTACCGCCGTACTTTCGGAAGGCATGCGCATCCGGGCATGCGGCTGGGCTTCAAACCCAGTAGGGGGCGTCGATCGTTCCCTGGTAGGTTCGACTCCTGCTGCCTTCCGCCATTCGTGTTTCCGCAGGAGATGTCGGCATGGCCACGCACGCGCAGTCACCCGCTCCATCCACGGCCGATGCCACGCGACGACTGACCTCTCTCGCGCATGGCGGCGGCTGCGGCTGCAAGATCGCGCCGGGCGTGCTGAGCGAACTGCTGCGCGGCGTTCCAGCACTTCCCGCACCGGCCGAATTGCTGGTTGGCCGCGAGACCAGCGACGACGCCGCGGTGTACCGCCTCGATGACCGGCAGGCAATCGTGGCCACCACCGATTTCTTCATGCCCATTGTCGACGACCCGTTCGACTTCGGCCGCGTTGCCGCCACCAACGCGCTGTCGGACCTGTACGCGATGGGCGCGCGGCCGCTGTTCGCGCTGGCCATCGTCGGCATGCCGATCAACACCCTGCCGCAGGACACCATCCGCGGCATCCTGCAAGGTGGCGAACGCGCCTGCGCCGATGCCGGCATCGTGGTGGCCGGCGGTCACAGCATTGACTCGGTGGAACCGATCTACGGCCTGGCCGCGATCGGCGTGCTCGACCCGCAACGGCTCAAGCGCAATGCCGATGCCCGCGCCGGCGATGTGCTGGTGCTGGGCAAGCCGTTGGGCGTGGGCGTGTACTCGTCGGCGCTGAAGAAAGAAGTGCTGGATGCAGAGGGCTACCGGCAGATGATCGCGTCGACCACCCGCCTGAACAGCGTGGGCGTGCCGCTGGCTGCGCTGGACGGCGTGCACGCGATGACCGACGTCACCGGCTTCGGCCTGCTCGGCCACCTGCTGGAAGTGTGCCGCGCCAGCGGCGTCGCTGCCGAAGTGGACAGTGCACAGGTGCCGCTGCTGCCGCAGGCGCTGGAGCTGCTGCAGCGCGGCTGCGTGACCGGCGCCTCCGCCCGCAACTGGGCCTCGTACGGCGCCGAAGTGCGCTTCGCCGAGCGCTTGGCCGGCCACTGGCAGCCACTGCTGACCGATCCGCAGACGAGTGGCGGGCTGTTGGTGTCCTGCACCCCGGAGGCAGTGAATGCGGTGCTGGCCTGCTTCCACGACGCAGGGTTCGGCCAAGCCGCCGTGGTCGGGCGATTGGGTGAAGGAGCGCCGGGCGTCAGCGTGCGCTGATGCGCTGGAACGACAAGGGCGCCCGAAGGCGCCCCTGCTGTATCGCTGGATGCAACATCATTCGATGTTCTGCACCTGCTCGCGGATCTGGTCGATCAGCACCTTCAGCTCCACCGCGGCATTGGACGTGCGGCTGTCCACCGACTTCGAGCCCAGCGTATTGGCTTCGCGGTTGAACTCCTGCAGCAGGAAGTCCAGGCGGCGGCCGACCGGCTCGCGCTGCTTGAGCACGCGGCGGATCTCGACGATATGGCTGCCGAGCCGGTCCAGCTCTTCATCCACGTCCAGCTTCTGCAGCCACAGGACCAGCTCCTGCTCCGCACGGCCCGGGTCGACCGGGTGCGGCAGGTCAGCCAGACGGGCGGCCAGCTTGGCGCGCTGGCCGTCGCGAATGGCCGGAATCAAGGTGCGCACTTCGGTGGCGATGCGTTCGATGCCGTCCACGCGTTCGCTGATGGCCGCAGCCAGCTTGCCGCCTTCGCGCTCACGCGCTTCGACGAAGCCGTCCAGCACCTGGTCCAGCAGGGCCAGCGCCTCGACCTGCAGGGCGGCGGCATCCGTGGCCTCGCCGCGGGTCACGCCCGGCAGCTGCAGCAGATCGGTGAAGCTGACCTGCAGGTTCGGGAAATCGGAGGTCAGGCGGTGGGCCAGGCGGCCCAGCTGGCCCAGCAGGGCCTCGTCCACCTGCAGGTTGGCAGCCGCCTCCGGCGCGCGCAGGCGCATCACCAGATCCAGCTTGCCGCGGCTCAGGCGCGCGGCGATACGCTCGCGCAGCTGCGGTTCGAGCGCCCGCAGTTCCTCGGGCAGGCGGGTGCCGACCTCCAGGAAGCGGTGGTTGACCGAGCGCAGCTCGCAGCCCAGCGTGCCCCACGGGGTGACCCGCTCGCCGCCGGCATAGGCGGTCATGCTTCGAATCATGGAATGTGTCCGGTGCGTGCAAAGGGGGAATGGTACCCTAGCGCCCTCACCAGAGCCCCCTTGCCCGCCCCGTGAAGGCCGCGGGCATGGCGGCGTACTCCCTCGCCATTACGGAACCCGCACCATGTCCGACTCCCGCCCCAGCGGCCGCCAGCCCGACCAGCTCCGCCCGGTCGTCATCCAACGCGGCTTCACCCGCCACGCCGAAGGTTCGGTGCTGGTGTGCTTCGGTGAAACCCGCGTGCTGTGCACCGCCAGCGTCGAGAACCGCGTGCCGGGCTTCCTGCGCGGCAAGGGCGAAGGCTGGGTCACCGCCGAGTACGGCATGCTGCCGCGCGCCACCCATACCCGCAGCGACCGCGAAGCGGCCCGTGGCAAGCAGGGCGGTCGCACGCTGGAGATCCAGCGCCTGATCGGCCGCAGCCTGCGTGCCTGCGTGGACCGCAATGCGCTGGGCGAACGCACCATCACCCTCGACTGCGACGTGCTGCAGGCCGACGGTGGCACCCGCACCGCCGCCGTCACCGGCGCCTATGTGGCCCTGGTCGATGCGGTGAACGTGCTGATGAAGCGTGGCGACATCAAGCGCAACCCGGTCCTGGGCGCAGTTGCAGCAGTATCGGTGGGCGTGTACCGCGGCACCCCGGTGCTGGACCTGGACTACGCCGAAGACAGCGACTGCGACACCGACATGAACGTGGTGATGAACGACGGTGGCGGCTTCATCGAGCTGCAGGGCACCGCCGAAGGCCACGCCTTCCGTCGCGATGAACTGGACGCGCTGCTGGGCCTGGCCGAAAAGGGCGTGGCCGAGCTGCTGGCCGCGCAGCAGGCGGCGCTGTCGGCATGAACCGTCGTCTTGCCCTGACCACCCTGGTGGTTGCCGACTATGACGAAGCCATTGCCTGGTACACCGGCAAGCTCGGCTTCGCACTGTTGGAGGACATCGACCAGGGCCACAAGCGCTGGGTGGTGGTCGGCCCCACCGACGGCAGCGCCGCCGCCCTGCTGCTGGCCCGTGCCAGCGACGAGGCGCAGCGCAGCCGCATCGGCAACCAGACCGGTGGCCGCGTCGCCTTCTTCCTCAACACCGACGACTTCCACCGCGACCACGCGGCGATGCTGGCCGCCGGCGTCGAGTTCCTGGAAGCACCGCGCGAAGAACCCTATGCAACGGTCGCGGTATTCCGCGACCTGTATGGCAACACCTGGGACCTGTTGGAGCCCCGTCAATGAAGAAACTGGTATTGGCCAGCCACAATGCCGGCAAGCTGGTGGAGATGCAGGAGATCCTCGCCGACCTGCCGCTGCAGATCACCTCGGCCGCCGAGCTGGGCCTGGGCGACGTGGAAGAGACCGGCCTGACCTTCGTCGAGAACGCGCTGCTGAAGGCACGCGCCGCCTGCGAAGCGACCGGCCTGCCGGCGCTGGCCGATGATTCCGGCCTGATCGTCGATGCCCTGGGTGGTGCACCGGGCCTGTACAGCGCGCGCTATGCCGGCCACCCGACCAACGCCGCTGCCAACAACGCCAAGCTGCTGGACGCGATGGCCGGTATTCCCGATGGCCAGCGCAGTGCCCGCTTCTATGCGGTGATCGTGCTGCTGCGCCACGCCACCGACCCGCAGCCGCTGATCTGCGAAGGCCGCTGGGAAGGGCAGATCATCCGTGAGCTGCGTGGCACGAATGGTTTCGGCTACAACCCGGTGTTCCTGGACACCACCCACGGCCTGACCGCCGCGGAAATGGAGCCGGCGTTGAAGAACGCCATCAGCCACCGTGCCGTTGCCCTGCAGCAGCTCAAGCAACAGCTGGCGACGCTGTACTGACGCCCGACCTGATCGAACCAGGGAAGCCGGCCAACGGCCGGCACTACCGATGAAGCCCATGCCGCACGCCCACGACCACTGCAACCACCTGCCCGGCGAAGCCTGCTCCGCTGACCACGACAGCGCACCGCGGCTGGTGCCGCCACCGCTGTCGCTGTACGTGCACCTGCCGTGGTGCGTGCGCAAATGCCCGTACTGCGATTTCAATTCGCACCAGGCCAAGGGCGAGTTGCCGTTCGAGGCCTACATCGATGCACTGCTGCGCGACCTGGACCAGGACCTGCCGCTGGTCTGGGGCCGGGTGGTGCACAGCGTGTTCTTCGGCGGCGGCACGCCCAGCCTGTTCCCGCCGGAAGCGATCGACCGCTTCCTGCAGCAGGCCAGCGCGCGCCTGCGCTTTGCCCCCAACGCCGAAATCACCCTGGAAACCAACCCGGGCACCGCCGAGCATGGCCGTTTCGACCGCTACCGCGCGGCCGGCGTGAACCGCCTGAGCTTCGGCATCCAGAGTTTCGACGACGCCATGCTCAAGCGCCTGGGCCGCATCCACGACAGTGGCGAAGCCGAGCGCGCGGTGAAGATGGCGCAGGACGCGGGCTACGACAATTTCAACATCGACCTGATGTATGCGCTGCCGGAACAGACCCTGGCCGGCGCCGAGGCCGACCTGGAGCGTGCATTTGCACTGCAACCGGCGCACATCTCGCACTACCAGCTGACCCTGGAACCGAACACGGTGTTCTTCGCGCGGCCGCCGCAGGGCATTCCCGATGAAGACAACGCCTGGGACATGCAGGAACACTGCCAGGCATTGCTGGCACAGGCTGGTTTCGGCCAGTACGAGGTCAGCGCCTATGCGCGCCCCGGCCGGCAAAGCGCGCACAACCTGAACTACTGGCGTTTCGGCGATTACCTGGGCATCGGTGCCGGTGCGCACGGCAAGATCAGCTCGGGCGCCGAAGAACACGTGCTGCGCCGCTGGAAGCTGAAGCATCCGCAGGCCTACCTGGACAGCGCTGGCACGCCGGCCTCTTTCGGGGGTGACGATGTGATCGCAGCCGAGCGCCTGCCGTTCGAGTACATGCTCAACCTGCTGCGCCTGCACGAAGGGTTCGGCCTTCGCGATTTCGAGTCGCGCACCGGGCTGCCGCGCGGCGTGCTGGACGCTCCGTTGGCCGAGGCCGTCCAGCGCGGCTGGCTGGAGGTGGCGGAGGGTCATGTGCAACCGACCGAGCTGGGCCGCCGGTTCACCAACGATGTGGTGAGCCTGTTCCTGGAGGAATAAGCCTTCCGCCATACCGGGCAGTGACGGCCGCTGGCCGGCACTCTGGTAAAGACAGCGCTGCCGGCCAGCGGCAGGCACTACCGTTCATCCGTCGGCCCTGCCCGATGAACGTGAGACACGTTCAGCCTAAAGTAGCGCCGACTGCGGCCGACACGGTAGATTCACAGGATCGATCCGCGGGAATCCGGGTACCGCTCGCCGATGTCAGCTGTCTTTTCCATCACCTCTGCCGACAAAGCACGCCTGGCCGCCAGCGACCTGCCATCGCGGGTGCGTGAACTGCTGGGTGCGTTGATCGGCCTGTGCCGGCAAACGCTGGCCGCGCCCCTGATCCTGACCGTCGAAGCGCTGGAGCAGACGCTGCTGCACGACGCCGACCGTGCACGCAATCCGATGCAGCAGGCGGACCTGATGGCCCAGCGTGGCCAGCTGCACGCCTTCGCCGGCCATTTCGCCGACCGCATGCTCGATGCCGTGGCCGAAGCGCTGGCGGGCCTGCGCGAGCCGTCCACCGCCGCTGTGGCCCCTGCTTCGCCGCCGCTGCTACCGGGCACGCTCGGCCTGTCGCTGGTCGATGAGCACGAGGTGGATCGCGACCTGCTGCTGACCGAAATGATCCGGCGCGAGACCCTGCGTTCAACCAATACGTTGAACCTGCTGGGACAGCGCCTGGGCGTGCTCGCGGCGGCGCCGGCGTTCGAGGCCGACACCCTGCCACTGGCACCGCAGGCCCTGTGCGCGATGGTGCGCCGGATCGCCGAACAGGACGCCCTTGGCGTGGAGGTGCAGCTTGCGCTGTACCGCAGCTTCGAGCGGCAGGTGCTGGAACGCCTGGGCGATGTGCTGGACCGCGCCAATGCGCTGCTGGCCCAGCATGGCGTGCTGCCGGGCCTGGTCTACACCCCGTACCTGGCACGCTCGTCGAGCACCCGGCGGATCATCACCCAGTCGGTGGGCGGCGGCCGCACGACCCAGCCTGCCAAGCGTTCCGCCGCGCCGTTGACCGGCTGGAACGGCTCCGCTCCGGCCGGTTCCTGGTCGAACCTGGTGCAGGACGCATTCAACGACGCGGGTACGCCGGGCGCAGCCACCGCTGGCGTGACCACGTCCACCGGCAGTGCGCTGCATGAATTGCTGCAGCAGGCCCGCCATGCCACTGCCCCTCCTGCGGACACCGCTGCCGTGCCCAGTGCGGCCGTCGATGCGGTCCTCGCGCGGCTGCAGGCCCAGTCCAGCGCGGCCACCGGCGTCGCCGACCTGCAGGCTGCGGTGGTCGCCCAGCTGCGCAGCGAGCACGGCGCGCAGGCCCAGCTGGGCAGCCACGACCGCGACAACCTCGACCTGCTGCGCCTGCTGATGCAGCAGGTGCAGCAACAGCAGCGCCCCGACCCGGTGCCGGCCGCCCTGCTGGCGCGCCTGCAGGTACCACTGGCGCGTGCGGCGATGGCCGACCCCGGCTTCTTCGTGCGCGATGAACACCCTGCACGCGAACTGCTCAACCAGATTGCCGAAGTCGGCGCCAACTGGCTGGGCGACGATGACGTGGACCCCCAGCTGCTGCAGCGCATGGCGCAGAGCGTGCAGGGTCTGCTCGGCCAGGATGCACGCTCGCCCGAGGCCTTCGCCGCCGCCAACGAAGACGTACAGCAGCATCAGCGCGCGGCGGCCCATCGCGCCGAACTGGCCGAGCGCCGCCACGTCGAGGCCGCGCGTGGCAAGGAACGGCTGGAACTGGCGCGTCGCCAGGCCAATGCGCAGATCGACCAGTGCTGCGACACACAGGCGCCGCCGCGCTTCGTGCAGACCCTGCTGCGCCAGGCCTGGGCCGATGCACTCACCCTCACCCGCCTGCGCCATGGCGAAGATTCGCCGCAGTGGCAGGAACGCCTGCTACAGACCGAGCGCATCGCCGCGGTGACCGCGCAGGCCGTCGATGCCAACGGTGGCACCGATGCAGTGCTGGCCAACGAGGTGGAATCGGCGCTCGTGCAGGTCGGCTATCACGCCGAGGAAGCCGCCGCCGTTGCGCGCCGCCTGGCCACGCCAGGAGGCGAGGATGAAAGCACCTCGCGCACCGAGCTCAGTGCGCGCCTGAAGGCACGTGCACGACTGGGCGAACATGCTGCCAGCGGCAGCGCCGACGCCCCGCGCACGCCGCGCAGCAGCGCCGAAGAGGCGGCCTACCAGCAGCTCGTGACCCTGCCCTTTGGCAGCTGGTTCGACATCGACAACGGTGACGGCACCCTGCGCCGCCAGCGCCTGTCCTGGTACAGCCTGCTGACCGGCCACGCCCTGTTCGTCAATCCGCGCGGGCAGAAGATCGCCGATACCGACCTTGATACGCTGGCCCGGCAGCTCAGCGCCGGACGCGCGCAGCTGGTCACCGAAGACAAAGGGCGGCTGGTCGATCGCGCATGGCAGGCCAGCCTCGGTGCGCTGCGTGCGCTGGCCGGCGGCCGTTACAGGGAGGCGTCCGTTTGAACGTGCAACCGCCGCAGGACACCCGCCGCGCGCCGCGTCGCCAGGTCTCGGACCTGGTACCGGTCACCGACCAGATGCGCGAATGCGTGGTGGGCCGGCTCGGCAATGTCTCCGAGACTGGCATGTTGATGCTGGCCAGCACCCCGCTGCGCGAGGACGCGCTGTACCAGTTCCGCTTCCCGTTGCCGATCGGTGACGGCCGCCACGAGGCCATTGACGTGGGCGTGCACCTGCTGTGGAGCGAGCCGGCGCATGTGCCCGGCCAGAGCTGGACCGGCTTCCGCTTCCTCACCCTGTCACGCGAACATCGGCAGCTGCTGCGCCAGTGGATAGGCGAAGACAGCGACGAGGCACCGGTTTCGACGGCCTGAGTGCCGGTTCCAGCACAGCGGTTTTTCCCGGTATGCGGCAGAATCTAGGGCCGTTTTCCGTGTCGAGCCACCGCAATGATCCAGCAAGACCCCGGCGCCCTGTACCCCGACCACCTGGCCGTGCTGTGCCGACGTGCCGAACAGGCGTTGGCCCGCGGCGGCTTCGACCATCTGGTCGTGCCCAGCGGCACCCTGCACTACCAGGTGTTCGACGATCGCGACTACCCGTACGCGGTCAATCCGCAGTTCAAGGCCTGGCTGCCGCTGACCCGGGTGCCCAACAGCTGGATCGTGTTCACCCCGGGCAAGCGCCCGGCGGTGATTTTCCACCAGCCCTTCGATTACTGGCACGTGGTACCGGACGCACCGAGTGGCTGGTGGGTGGAGCACTTCGACATCCACATCATCCGCAAGCCCGAAGAGGCGCTGGCCCTGCTGCCGGCCGACCCGTCGCGCTGCGCGATCCTCGGCGAGCCGCAGAGCGCGCTGGGCAGCTACGTGCCGAACAACCCGGCACCGGTGGTGAACTACCTGGAATGGTACCGCGGCAGCAAGACGCCGTATGAGATCGCGCTGATGCGCCAGGCGCAGGTGCTGGGCGTGCGCGGCCACCGCGCCGCCGAAGCCGCGTTCCGCAACGGCGCCGACGAATTCAGCATCCACATGGCGTACTGCCAGGTAGTGGGCCAGGATGCCAACGAGCTGCCCTACGGCAACATCGTGGCGCTCAATGAACATGCCGCCGTGCTGCATTACACCGAGCTGGGCCGCAAGGCGCCGCAGCCGCTGCGCAGCTTCCTGATCGATGCAGGCGCCAGCGCGCACGGCTACGCCAGCGACATCACCCGTACCTACGCCGCGCAGGGCCACGACGAATTCGCTGCGATGATTGCTGCCGTCGACGCCGCCCAGCAGCAGATGTGCGCAGCGGTGCGCCCGGGCTTCGACTACAGGCAGCTGCACGTGGACGCACATCTTTCGCTGATGGGCGTGCTGAAGGACTTCGGCGTGATCAAGGTCTCGCCGCAGACCGCGCTGGAGACCGGCGTCAGCGCCGCGTTCTTCCCGCATGGCATCGGCCACCTGATCGGCCTGCAGGTCCACGACGTGGCCGGTTTCGCGGCCAGCGACGAGGGCGGCCGCATCGAGCGCCCGGCGGGCCACCCGTACCTGCGCCTGACCCGCGTACTGGAACCGGGCATGGTGGTGACCATTGAACCGGGCCTGTACTTCATCGACATGCTGTTGAACGAAGTGAAGGATGCCGGCCATGGTGATGCGATCAACTGGGACCGCGTGGATTTCTTCCGTCCGTATGGTGGCATCCGCATTGAAGACGAAGTGCTGTGCACCGAGGGCGAGGCGGACAACCTGACGCGGCCGGCGTTTGCGGCGGCCAACGGCTGAGCCCCTCGTGGTTGGGCGCTGATATCAGAGGCCGCGCTTGGCCGGGCGGGGTGGGTTTGCAGGACACGCCGTAAACCCATCCATGGGGGCTCGATGGCGCCATCCATGGCGCCAACGGTCCTGCAAACCCACCCCGCCCGTCCTTTGACAGTTTCCTGCTGCGTCCAACCACGGAAAAAGAAGAAAGAAAAGCAGAAGCGGGTCGCTCGCTGCGCTCGCTCCGTGTCGACCAAGGTCGACACCTACCAACCGCCGCGCGTGCCAATAACCGCGGTTGCCAACAGCCGCGTGAACCTGTCGAAGGCGGGGTACTGTGGGTTTGCGGGGTGTGAGCGGCATGGATGCCGCGACCAAGCCCCCATGGATGGGTTCACGGCGTCCCCGCACACCCACAGTGCCCCGCCATCCCACGGAATGCGCGCTGTTGCTGTTGCTGTTGCTGTTGCTGTTGCTCTTGCTGTTGCCTCTGCGGGTGCAGGGCTGCAAGCCCTGCAGAACACCCCTTACCCCGCCATCACCGCTTCAATCTCGTCGGCGCTGCGCGCCAGGCCTTCGGTCAGCACGCGATGACCGTCGTCGGTGATCAGCACATCATCCTCGGTACGGATGCCGATGCCGCGCCAGCGCGGTTCCACCGTCGTATCGTCCACGCCGATGTACAGCCCCGGCTCGATGGTGAATGCCATGCCCGGCTCCAGCAGCCGCGAATCGCCCGCCAGGCGGTAATCGCCCACATCGTGCACGTCCAGCCCGATCCAGTGCCCGGTCTTGTGCCGGTAGAAACGCTGGTACAGGCCTTCGGACAGGTTCTTTTCCAGCGTCCCCTTCAGCAGGCCCAGCCGCAGCAGGCCCTCGGTCAGGGTCTGCACCGCGGCCAGGTGACCGGCCTCGTACGGCACGCCCGGCCTGGCCTGGGCCAGCGCGGCGGCCTGCGCATCGCCGACCAGGTCGTGCAGTGCACGCTGCTCGGCGCTGAAGCGGCCATTCACCGGAAACGTGCGGGTGATGTCGCTGGCGTAGCCACGGTACTCGGCACCGGCGTCGATCAGCACCAGCTCGCCGTCGCGCGAACGCGCGTTGTTGTCCCGGTAATGCAGGATGCAACCGTTGCGGCCCGCACCGACGATGCTGCAATACGCCGGCACTGCATCGCTGGCGCGGAACACGCGTTCCAGCTCGGCCTGCAGCTCGTATTCGTGGATGCCGGCCCTGGCAGCCTTCATCGCCGCCAGATGCGCACGCACGCTGATCTGCGCGGCGTGGTGCATCAATGCAACTTCCGCACCGGACTTGAACAGGCGCTGCTCGTGCAGCAGATGGCCCAGTTCAAGGAATTCATGCGGCGGCTGCGCGCCGTGGCGCACCTGCGAACGCACGCGGTTGACCCAGCCGATCAGCTTCAGGTCGAAATCGGCGTCGCGACCGAAGTGGTAGTAGACGCGCGAACGGCCTTCCAACAGGCCCGGCAGGATGTCGTCCAGATCATCGATCGGGTACGCATCGTCCATGCCGTACTGCGCCACCGCGCCTTCCTGGCCGGCACGGCTGCCGTCCCAGGCTTCGCGCTCGGCATCACGTTCGCGGCAGAACAGGATGGCCTCGCCGTGGCGCCGGCCCGGGATCAGCACCAATACCGCCTCCGGCTCCGGGAAACCGCTCAGGTACTGGAAGTCCGAGTCCTGGCGGAACGGGTAATGGGTATCGAGGCTGCGCACCTTCTCGGCCGCGGCCGGCAGCACCAGGATTGCGTCCTCGCCGGCCATGTCCATCAGCTGGCGGCGCCGACGCTTGTATTCGCCGGCCGCGATGCCGGTGCGCTGCTTGATGTCCATCAGTTCAGGCGCTGCCGATGGCGCGAGGCCAGCACCACGTCACCGTGCAGCAGCAGTACCGCCACGCGGATGAACTCCTCGATCTCCGACAGGGCTTCGTCGTCATCATCGCCACCCGCTTCGAAATCCTCGCTGGAGGCGCGTGCCAGGCTGGCCATGTCGGTCAGCGCTTCTTCACCCTCTTCGGACAAGGTCGGGCGGCGGCCGCCGCTGCCCAGGCCGAAACCACCCAGGAACGAGCGGGTCCAGCTGAACATGGCATCGGCCTGCGCGGACACGTCGTCGCCGTCTGTCAGCAGCAGTTCGAAGGCGAAGTCGCGGTCTTCCAGCTGCTTGATGGTCGCCTGCAGCAGCTGCCCCAGCACGCTGTCGGCAGCCACCGGCGGCAGGTTGTCGTCGGCCAGCACCCGTGCCGGCCAGTCGTTGCCGGGGGCGCCACCGGCGGCCAGCCAGCCACACAGCGCACCGTGCAGCTCGGCAGCGGTAGCGCCCAGGCCCAGTTCCTGGCTGGCGCGGGTAACGTCGTCGACGGAGGGAAGTTCGGTCATCGTGCGGCTCGTTCGGAAAGGAAACCCGGGGCGCGCACGCGCGCGCCCGTGAGACCCCGTAGTGTAGCAACCCGGCGGCGTCCTCTCTGCGGCCGCCAGGCCTTGCTGCGACAACGCTTGACCGCCCTTGCCCGGCTTGCCTATCGTGCCCGCATGGAACCCGCCGATCCCCTTGCCCAGCTGCAGGACTTCGCCGCCCGCGTGGAAGCGTTGCTCGAACGCAACCAGCGCCTGGCCGAGGAGAACCGCAGCCTGCGCCACCAGCAGGAACAGCTGGTGGCCGAGCGTTCCACGCTGCTGGCCAAGAACGAGCAGGCACGCTCGCGGGTGGAAGCAATGATCAGCCGGCTCAAATCCCTGGAGCAGCACACATGAGCGCCGAACCGGTCAGTGTCCGCATCCTCGATCGTGAATACACGGTGGGTGTCGGCGGCGATGAACGCGACAGCCTGATGGCCGCCGCGCGCCTGCTCGATGCGCGCATGCGCGAAATCCGCGGCAGCAACCGCATGGCCGCCGTCGACCGCGTCGCCGTGCTGGCCGCACTGAACCTGGCCCACGAACTGCAGCTGCTGCGCGACGAGAACGCCCGCCAGGCCGTGGCCCTGCAGCAGACGCTGGCCGACCTGAACAGGCGCCTCGACCGCGCGATCGACGGCACCCCCTAGAAAAAGGGGACGGAGGGGATTAAGGCGCATTCGCCCCATCCGTGCCGGAAACGTCTTAATCCCCTCCGTCCCCTTTTCGCATATCTGAATTGGCACGGACTGTTGCCGACGAACGGCCTATCCAGATCCTGCACGCTGGCTATAATGGCCACGCGTTCTCTGCGGTACTCGACGGCATGTGCAAACATTCGCCTTGTCCCTTAAGAACGACACCGGGAGCGCGACAGCGCCGGGAGTGCAGGTCCGCCTTGTAGCGGGAAGCCCGATGGTTCTCCAGCGTTCCCACTTGAGCCCCCGGGTTCAAGGTCGTTTCGCATGCATCGACATTGCGGAGAATGCAATATTCCAGCAAGGGCGGCGTCTTCGGGCGTCGCCCTTGTTCTTTCCGGCACAATGGCGGCTGATTCTTGCCGCACGCTGCCATGACCGACCCGCGCCAGGCCCTGCGCCACGACCTGCGGCAACGCCGCCGCGACCTTTCCGCCGGTGAGCGCATTGCTGCCGCCGAATCCCTTGCCGATGCCCTGCTCGCCCTGCCGTTCGCCCCACGCGAAGGCGCCGTGGCCGGCTACTGGGCGCTGGATGGCGAAATCGCCCTGCACCGCTGGCAGCTGCAACTGCCCGAAGGCCTCACCTACTGCCTGCCGGTGCTGGCCGGCGAAGTGCTGCGCTTCGCGCCGTGGCGGCCGGGGCAGGCGCTGACCAGCAACCGCTACGGCATTCCCGAACCGGACGTAGCGCTGGACGATACGCTGGAACCGGCGCAGATGGCGCTGGTGGTGGCCCCGCTGGTGGGCTTCGACGCACAGTGCCGGCGGCTGGGCATGGGGGGCGGCTGGTATGATCGCAGCTTCGCCTTCCGCCAAGACCGGCCGGCGCCGCCCTGGCTGGTCGGTGCTGCGTTCGCGGTGCAGCAGGTCGAGTCCTTGCCGGTGGCGTCGTGGGACGTGCCGGTGGATGCGATCTGCACCGAAGACGGCACCCTGTTCCCCTCCGCTGCCCCCGTGAACGCATGACCGCCCGCAAGCGCTACTGGCTGATGAAGTCCGAACCGGACGCCTTCTCCATTGATGACCTGGCCAAGGTCAAGGTCGAACCCTGGAACGGGGTGCGCAACTACCAGGCGCGCAACTTCATGCGCGATGGCATGCAGGTGGGCGACGGCATCCTGTTCTACCACTCCAATACCAAGGTGCCGGGCATCGTCGGCCTGGCCACGGTGGCCAGCACCGCCTATCCGGACGACACCCAGTTCGATCCAAAATCCGACTACTACGACCCCAAGAGCACGCGCGAGAACCCGCGCTGGATGCTGGTGGACGTGGCCTTCGACCGCAAGCTGAAGCAGGTGATCGCGCTGGACGAGATCAAGCTGCACGCCGAGGAACTGGGCGAAGGCTTCCCGCTGGTTGCCAAGGGCAACCGCCTGTCGGTGTTCCCGGTGACCGCCGCGCAGTGGAAGCTGCTGCTGTCGCTGGAAAAGAAATCCTGATTCCCTGCCTGAGAGTTCTCCCATGTCCGAAGCCAAGCGCCTGGCCGCCGAGAAAGCCATCGAATACGTCGAAGACGGCATGATCGTCGGTGTCGGCACCGGTTCCACCGTGGCCTATTTCATCGATGCCCTGGCCCGCATCCAGCACCGCATCAAGGGCGCCGTGTCCAGCTCCGAGCAGAGCACCGCGCGCCTGAAGCAGCACGGCATCGAAGTGATCGAGCTGAACCACAGCGGCAACCTGTCGCTGTACGTGGACGGCGCCGATGAGTGCGATCCGAACAAGTGCCTGATCAAGGGCGGCGGCGCCGCACTGACCCGCGAGAAGATCATCGCCGAGGCCAGCGAGCGCTTCATCTGCATCGTCGACCCGAGCAAGCAGGTGCCGGTGCTGGGCAGGTTCCCGCTGCCGGTGGAAGTGATCCCGATGGCGCGCAGCCTGGTCGCCCGGCAGATCCGCGACATGACCGGCGGCCAGCCGACCTGGCGCGAAGGCGTGGTCACCGACAATGGCAACCAGATCCTGGACATCCACAACCTGCAGATCACCGATCCGGAAAAGCTGGAGCGCGAGCTCAACCAACTGCCGGGCGTGGTCTGCGTGGGCCTGTTCGCGCGCCGTCGCGCCGACGTGGTGATCGTCGGCGGCGAGCCGCCGGTCGTGCTCTGACCCTTCCGAAGGATCCTGACGATGTCGCTGTTGCGTTCGCTGCTGATGCTTCCGCTGCTGGCCCTGGCCGGCTGTGCCACCGACGCGGCCCGCCATTGGGTCGAGCTGGATGGCGCCCGCTACCAGGTGGAGCTGGCCACCAATGACGAAACCCGCGCGCGCGGGCTGATGTTCCGCGACCAGATGGCGGCCGACCACGGCATGCTGTTCATCCACGACCGCGAAGAAATGCAGGCGTACTGGATGAAGAACACCAGGATCGCGCTGGACATCCTGTACTTCGACAGCCAGCGCAGGCTGGTCAGCCAGCAGCGCGACGTACCGCCGTGCTCGGCCGGCGACATGTGCCCGCCCTACCCCAGCGGTGGCCCGGCGCGCTACGTGCTGGAACTCAACGCCGGCCAGGCCGAGAAGCTGCAGTTGAAGGACGGCACGGAGCTGAAATTCGGCCCGGGCATCGAAAAGTAAGGTACGGCCGGGCTGCGCCCGGCACCCGCAGTAGTGCCGGCCGCTGGCCGGCAACCCTGCAGGGGTCAGATCCCCTTCGCACGCGAAAGGGATCTGACCCCTGCATTTTTCACGCGGCACCGCTTGAAACGGCCTGCGAATGACGCCAGTCTGTGGCCATGCAGGACCGGATCACACTCCCCGACTGGGATGCACTGGCCGACCTCGAAGACGAGGCGCTGCCACTGTTGCCGACCGCGCTGCTGATCGCGCGCGATGAATACCCCGATCTGCAGCCGTCGACCTACGATGCGCTGATCCAGAGCCATGTCGACCACCTCCGCTCGGAAGTGGAGAGCATCGACAACAGTCCATTGAAGATGGCGGCGATCAACCGCCACCTGTTCGACGAGCTGGGCTACAGCGGCGACCACGACGAGTATTACGACCCGCGCAACAGCTACCTCAACCAGGTATTCGAGCGCCGGCTGGGCAACCCGATCTCGCTGGCGCTGGTGCAGATGGAAGTCGCGCGGCGGCTGGGCATTCCGCTCGACGGCGTGTCCTTCCCCGGCCACTTCCTGGTGCGCCTGCCGGTGGACGACGGCGTGCTGGTGATGGACCCGTTCAATGGTGGTCGCCCGCTGGACGTGGACGAACTGCGCGAACGCGCCAAGTCACACCTGGGCGGGCAGATGCCCGACGACCAGGTGCTGGCGCAGATTCTGGACCCGGCGCCGGCGCGCGCGATCCTGATGCGCATGCTGCGCAACCTGCACGGCGTGTATGCCGAGGCCGGCGAATGGGACCGCGCCGCGCGCAGTGCCGACCGCCTGCTGAAGCTCGCCCCGGAGCAGGACGATGCGCTGCGTGACCGCGGCCTGGCCTACCTGCAACTGGAGTACCTGGCCGGTGCCCGCCACGATCTGGGGCAGTACCTGAAGCGCAACCCGGAAGCCAGTGATGCGCAGTGGCTGCGCGAGAAGCTGATCGACCTCGGCGGACCGATGCCGCGGCTGCATTGAGGGTGCCGGGGTGTGGACCAACAGTCCACACCTACCCTCATCAATCGACCTCGACCATCTCGAAATCGGCCTTGGTGACCCCGCAGTCCGGGCAGGTCCAGGTCTCCGGAATGTCCTCCCAGCGCGTCCCCGGCGCGATGCCCTCCTCCGGCAGGCCCTCCGCTTCGTTGTACAGGAAGCCGCAGACCACGCACATCCAGGTGCGCAAGGTGGTGGGGGTGGCATCGCTCATCGGATAATCAGGGCTGGATTCACGGGCCGCCATTGTCCCATCGCGGTCCACTCACCGGTAGCCATCGATGACTTCTGCTTCCCCGGCGCCCCGCGGCGTCTACCTGATCACCCCGGACGAGCCCGATACCGCATGCCTGCTGGCCCGTACCGCGCCGCTGCTGGCCGCTGGCGCCACCTGGCTGCAGTACCGCAACAAGACCGCCAGTGACGCGCTGCGGCGGGAGCAGGCCACCGCCCTGCAGGCGCTGTGCGCGGAACACGGCGTGCCGCTGATCGTCAACGACGACCCGGCGCTGGCCAAAGCCGTTGGCGCGGCGGGGGTGCACCTGGGCGGCACCGACGGTGACATCCCCAGCGCACGCGCCCTGCTCGGTGCCGAGGCCATCATCGGCGCCTCCTGCTACGACCAGCTTGCCAATGCAGAGAAGGCCGTGGCCGCCGGCGCCAGCTACGTGGCCTTCGGCGCGTTCTTCCCGACCACGACCAAGGTCACCAGCAGCCGCGCGCATACCGACCTGCTGCGGCAAAGCGCCGCACTGGGCGTGCCGCGGGTGGCGATCGGCGGCCTGACGCCGGACAATGTCGGTCCCATCATCGACGCCGGCGCCGATCTGGTCGCCGTGGTCAGCAGCGTGTTCGCCGCCGAAGACCCGGTCGCGACCCAGCGCGCCTACCTCGCCCAGTTCGCGTAACGCCCAGGAAAGCCCCATGAACCACGACCAGTCCCACGCCCTGTTCTCCCGCGCCCAGCAACTGCTGCCGGGCGGCGTCAATTCGCCGGTACGCGCGTTCAAATCGGTCGGTGGCGAACCGTTCTTCGTCGAGCGCGCCGACGGCGCCTACCTGTACGACGTCGACGGCAACCGCTACATCGACTACGTCGGTTCCTGGGGCCCGATGATCGTCGGCCACAACCACCCGGCCGTGCGCCAAGCGGTGAAGAAGGCGATCGACAACGGCCTGTCCTTCGGCGCGCCGTGCGCAGCCGAAGTGACCATGGCCGAGACCATCACCCGCCTGGTGCCGTCGTGCGAGATGGTGCGCATGGTCAACTCCGGCACCGAGGCCACGCTGTCGGCGATCCGCCTGGCGCGTGGTGCGACCGGCCGCAACCGCATCGTGAAGTTCGAAGGCTGCTATCACGGCCATGGCGACTCGTTCCTGGTCAAGGCCGGCAGCGGCATGCTGACCCTGGGCGTGCCGACCTCGCCGGGCGTCCCGGCCGGGCTGAGCGAACTGACCCTGACCCTGCCCTACAACGATTTCGAAGCGGCCACTGCGCTGTTCGCGCAGCAGGGTGACGACATTGCCGGCCTGATCATCGAGCCGGTGGTCGGCAACGCCAACTGCATCCCGCCGCGCGAGGGCTACCTGCAGCACCTGCGCGAACTGTGCACGAAGCATGGCGCGCTGCTGATCTTCGACGAGGTGATGACCGGCTTCCGCGTCGCCCTCGGCGGCGCACAGGCGCACTACGGCATCACCCCGGACCTGACCACCTTCGGCAAGATCATTGGCGGCGGCATGCCGGTCGGGGCCTACGGCGGCCGCCGCGAGCTGATGCAGCAGATCGCCCCGGCCGGCCCGATCTACCAGGCAGGTACGCTGAGCGGCAACCCGGTGGCGATGGCCGCCGGTCTGGCGATGCTGGAACTGATCCAGCAGCCGGGCTTCCACGCCGACCTGGCCGAGCGCACCGCGCGCCTGTGTGCCGGCCTGGAAGCGGCCGCCGCCGAAGCCGGCGTGGCCGTGACCACCACCCGCGTGGGCGCGATGTTCGGGCTGTTCTTCACCAGCGAGAAGGTGGAGACCTATGCGCAGGCCACTGCCTGTGACATCCCGGCGTTCAACCGCTTCTTCCATGCGATGCTGGACCAGGGCGTGTTCCTGGCGCCGTCGGCGTACGAAGCCGGTTTCCTGTCCAGCGCGCACGACGATGCGGTGATCGAGGCCACCCTCGCCGCTGCACGCGTGGCGTTCAAGGCCACCAAGGGCTGATCGCAAAAAGGGGACGGAGGGGATTAAGTCGTTTGTGCACAAACGACTTAATCCCCTCCGTCCCCTTTTTTTCTAACCGAAGAGGAACTTGCCCTTCATCATCGCGAAGTGGCCGGGGAACGAACAGAAGAAGGTGTAGTCGCCACCTTTCTGCAGGCCCTGGGTAGAGAAACGCACGCGCGTGGTCTCGCCGCCGCCGATCACCTTGGTGTGCGCCAGCACGCGCTTGTCGGTCTTCGGCAGGTAGCTGTCAGCCAGGGTCATGCGCATGCCCGCCATCGCCACCGGCTGGTAATCAGCGCTGCGGGTCAGCACCCAGTTGTGGCCCATCGCGGTGACCGCCAGCTTGCCGGTATGGCGCAGGGTCAGGTCCACGGCGGTGCAATCAGCGGCAACCTTGATCTCGCGGCTGCTGAAGCTCATCTGGTCGGTGCTGTCGATGCTCACCGCACACACCCGCGCCATCGCCGACGGCGCCAGCATCAGCGCACCCAGTCCCACTGCCACCCTCCAAGCCTTCATCATTGCATCTCCTGCGGATTCAAGCGCCATTCTAGGCAGCCCCCTGCGGCGCCGTCTGCGACCGTCTGTCGCATGCCAGCTCCAGGGTTTCCCGCGCACTCATCGCAATGGCATGCTCAGCCGATGCGGATCGACCTGTTGCTGCTGGATGTGGATGGCGTGCTGGTGCAGTACCAGCGCGGGCAACGCGTGCTGCATCTGGCCCGGACACTGCAGGTTCCGACGCACGCCGTACAGGCCGCGCTGTACGACAGCGGGCTGGAAGCAGCGCATGACAATGGCACGCTGGATGGCCCGGCCTATCTGGCGCAGCTGGGAGAGCTTCTGGGCACGACTGTCGATGTGGCTGCATGGACCGCGGCGCGACGGGCCGCCAGCCATCCTCAGGCGGCCGTGTTGCAACGATTGCAGGCCCTGCAACTGCCAATCGCGGTGCTGACCAACAACGGCGCGCTGATGCAGCAGGCATTGCCCACCCTGCTGCCGGAACTGTTTCCTGCCCTGCAGGCGCGCGTGTTCTGCAGTGCGGATTTCGGCCTGCGCAAACCTGCGCCGGCGGTGTTTCTGCGCACGCTGGAAGCGCTGGGCGTGGCACCTTCGCGCACGCTGTTCGTCGATGACCTGTTCGCCAATGTGCGTGGCGCGCGCGCTGCCGGCCTGCACGCGGAAACCGTGCGTGATGGCCGGGGATTGGGCAAGGTGTTGAAGCGCTACCGGATTGCGTGAACCACTGTAGAGCCGAGCCCATGCTCGGCTGCTGTGGCCTGGCATCGCGATGAACCGAGCATGGGCTCGGCTCTACGGGCATTCCTCAGCAACGGGGTCAGAGCCCTCTCCGCAGGAGAGGGGTCCGACCCCGGCATGATGGCCTCAGCGCGCGGCGATGAACGCGGCAATCGCCGCGCGCAGGCGCTTCAGGCCTTCGGCCACTTCTTCGTCGGTGATGTTCAGCGACGGCACGAAGCGCAGCACGTCCGGGCCGGCCTGCAGGGTCAGCAGGCCCTGCTCGGCGGCGTGGTCGAGGATCGCACCGGCCTGGCCGGCGAAGTCCTTGCTCAGCACCGCGCCCAGCATCAGGCCACGACCACGCACGTCGCTGAACACACCGAACTCGTCGTTGATGCGGGCGAAGCCATCGCGCAGCGCCTTGGACTGGCGACTGACGTTGGCGGCGATCTCCGCCGAGGCCAGCTTGCGCAGCGCCACGCGGGCCACCGCAGCAGCCAGCGGGTTGCCACCAAAGGTGGTGCCGTGCGCGCCGAACTGCATGGTCTCGGCCACCTTCGGGCCGGCCAGCATCGCGCCGATCGGGAAGCCGCCACCGAGTGCCTTGGCCAGGGTAACCATGTCCGGCACCACGTCGTCCTGCCAGTGCGCGAACAGCGTGCCGGTGCGGCCCATGCCGGCCTGGATCTCGTCCAGCACCAGCAGTGCGTTGTGCTGGTCGCACAGTTCGCGCACGCGCTTGAGGAAACCGGACTTGGCCGGCATCACGCCGCCCTCGCCCTGGATCGGCTCCAGCATCACCGCCGCCACGTCGCCGGCGGCCATCGCGGTTTCCAGCTGTACTTCATCGTTGAAATCGATGTAGCGGAAGCCGCCGGGCAGCGGCTCGTAGCCTTCCTGGTACTTCGGCTGGGCAGTGGCGGTCACCGCGCCCAGGGTGCGGCCGTGGAAACTGCCACGGAAGGTGATGATCACCCGCTTGTCGGCCGGGCGGCCCTGGCTGGAGGCCCACTTGCGGACCATCTTGATCGCCACTTCGTTGGCTTCGGCGCCGGAGTTGCACAGGAACACGCGCTCGGCGAAGCGGCTGGCCTTCACCAGCTCCTCGGCCAGGTGCAGCGGCGGCGCACTGTAGAACACGTTGCTGGTGTGCCAGAGCTTGCCGGCCTGCTCGACCAGTGCGGCCACCAGGTCCGGATCGTTGTGGCCCAGCCCGCACACGGCGATGCCGGCAGCCAGGTCGATGAACTCACGGCCCTGGCTGTCCCACACGCGGGCGCCCTGGCCTCGCTCCAGTACCACCTGGCGGGGCTTGTAGACCGGCAGGTAATAGTGCGAAAGGGAGATCAGCGGATCGGTAGCGGCGGTCATGGCAGTCGGCAGGGTTCAGGAATCCCCATTCTCGCGCCGGAACCCCTGCGGCACAATGCGCCCATGCGACCGTTTTCTGCCCCCCAGCTGAACCCCGCCACCGAGACCGGCTGGCGCCGCCGGTGGTTCGACATCATCTACCGCCACGACTCGCGGCCCTCGCGCAATTTCGACCTGATCCTGGTGGTGGCGATCGTCGCCAGCATCCTGGTGGTGATGATCGACAGCGTGCAGCACCTGCATGCCGAATGGTCCACCGGCCTGTACATCCTGGAATGGGCCTTCACGATCATCTTCACCGCCGAGTACCTGCTGCGGCTGGCCGTGGTCAAGCGCCCGCTGCGTTACGCGGTGAGCATCTGGGGCATCATCGACCTGCTGTCGATCCTGCCCGCCTACCTGTCGATGTTCATTCCTGGCGCGCAGAGCCTGCTGGTGGTACGCGCGCTGCGCATCCTGCGCGTGTTCCGCATCCTCAAGCTGACCCGCTACATCGAGGAAAGCGGCGTGCTGATGACGTCGCTGTGGCGCAGCAGGCGCAAGGTGCTGGTGTTCCTGTTCACGGTGATCACCATCACCATCATCGCCGGCGCGCTGATGTACGTGATCGAGGGCCCCGAACACGGCTTCACCAACATCCCGGCCAGCATGTACTGGGCGGTGGTGACCATGGCCACGGTCGGCTTCGGCGACATCGTGCCGCAAACCGTGCTTGGCCGCTTCGTCACGTCGGTGCTGATCCTGATCGGCTACAGCATCATCGCCGTGCCCACCGGCATCTACACCGCGGAGCTGGCCAGCACCATGCGTGAAGCCGAGCTGGCCGCGCGCCGCGATGCGCGTGGCTGCCCGCACTGCGGGCTGGAAGGCCACGAGCCGGATGCACGGCATTGCCGCAAGTGCGGGGGTGAACTACCGGATGCATTCAGCCATTGAGGCACATGCCGGCCAGCGGCCGGCACTACCAAACCCGCAGGGTGCGTGCCGGGCGTGACCCGGCACTACCCTCGGTAGCTCCACGCCATGCGTGGATCCTCCTCAACGCATGCGGTTGCTGGTGGTCACCAGGTCGTTGTAGGCATCCAGGATCGTCGACTGCGCGCCCTCAGGATCGGTGGTGAGCCAGCTGCCCGACGCCTTGCGCTCGGCGGCCAACGCATCGGCGGTGATCGGCTTGCCCTGCTCCAGACGCTCGACACCGCGACCGGCGGTACGCACCAGCTTGTCGGCCGAACGCTGCACATGACCCCACATCGGGTCGTCCTTGCCGACACCACTGTTCTGGATTTCCGTCACCAGCGCCTGATAGTCGGCCAGCTGGCCGCGCAACGCCGCAACGTCCGGTGCGTCGCTCTGGAACGCCATCGCCAGCTGCTTGCCATCGCCGACAAGGCGCAGGTGGTAATAGGCCAGCGAGCGGCCTTCGCTTTCCTCGATCTGCTTCAGCTGGGCGGCGCGGCGATCGTTCTCGTTCTTTTCCAGCGCAGCATCCATCGCTTCGCTGGCCTTGAAGAAATCAGCATAGGCCTGCATCAGCGGGGTATGCTGGCTGCGCATCCCTTCGCCACCATCGCGACGATAGTCCTCGCGGGTGAAGTACCCATCGGCACGCTCGATCAGGGTGTTCAGTGCCTGGAATGCCCGCTGGTACTGTCGCGCTGGTGCATCCAGCGGCGTGGCAGGGGTCTTTGCCAGCGCATCGGTCAGCGGCTGGCCGCAATGGTCGACCCGGTGCGACAACAGCTTGCCGGGTGAACGCGGCTGCGCTTCCTTGCCGGTCGGGCCGGCCTCGGGATCCTTCATCCAGCCCGTATAGGTCTGGAAACCCTCGCGGATGGGCTGTTCGACGCCGTTGTAACACTCGATGTAGGCGTTCACCTTCCCCAGCCCGGGGTCGGCGACCGCCAGCCCCGCCGGGTTGTTGCAGCCGGCCAGCGCGCCAAGCAGGAGAACGGGAATCAGGCGTGTGGATGCGTTCAAATCAGTTCCTTGCACCAGTGAAAACTGCAGGCATCTTCATGCATGGCGCGGGCGCGCGCTCCAGCACCTCGGGAAGGTGCTGGCATTCGGGGCTGCGGGGCGCGTCATGTCGCAATCATCCTGCTCGATCGCGACAAAAATAACGTTGAGCTTCGCTACTGGCGGTTGCTCTGGAAAACCAGCGCGTTGTATTCCTGCATCAGCTTGTTGGCGGAGCCACGCGGCGCCATCGAGGGCGAATCCAGCATGCGTCGTTCGAAATCGCTGTAAGGCTTTTTCTCGCTGACGCGCTGCAGCCGCTCCTTGCCTTCGCGACGGAAGTTCTCGGCTTCACGCTCGAAGCTGTTCCAGTCCAGCTTGCCCGGCTCCTGATCAGCCACCTTCGCATGCGCTTCGTCGGAAATGCGGTTGAACGCATCCAGGCGCTCGCGCGCCTTGGCCTGATCGAAGTCATCCTCACTCATCAGATCCATGATGGCCTTGGCTTCCAGCATCATTGCCAGACGGTAGTACTCGCGCGTGCGTCCCTCGGCCTGTTCCAATACCTTGAGCTGCTCGCGCTGGGCGGCGTCGTTCTGGCGCTCCAGCTCGGCGTTGAACGTTTCGCTGGCAGTCACGAACTCCTTGAAGGCGGCCATCAAGGGCGCGTGCAGCTGCTTTCCCTTGGCGAACTGGTCGTCTTCGTAGTCCTGGCGATCGTAATAGTCGTGCGCGTCCTTGCTGAGCGGCACCAGTGCCTTCAGCGCCTGCTGGTAATGGCCAGCAGCGGCATCGAGCTCAGCCAGCGCCGGCTTGGCAGCCATCGCCTCGGTCACGGGGCCATCGCACTGCTTCATGTCGTAATCGCTGATCTCGAACGGACCGTACACCTGGGTCTCGCGCCCGCTCGGGCCGGCCTCGACGTCCTTGATCCAGCGCGTATAGGACTCGATGCTGCCGTGGGTCTTCGAATCAAGCGTGTTGAAGCAGCCGATGTAGGCGTTGAGCTTGGCGGTCAACTGCTGCTGTGCGTCGGACGGCGCCGCGCTGGCGTCGGGCGTGCTGGAAGGGCCGGCGTCGCCAGTGGTTGCGGGTGCCTTGCCGCCGCAGGCAGCCAGGACAATCGACAGCGAAGCGGCCAGCGCCGCGACGGAAAGAGTGCGTGACATGGGTTCACGTCCTTGTTGAAAACGATTACAGCCGCGCATTCTAGCGCAGCAGGCCGAAGGTCGCAGCCCTCGGCCTCTGCCGGCGACGCGCGATCACTCCAGGAACAGATCCGGCAACAACGGACGCGATGGATCCACCGCATAGCCGGACAGATCGGTGATACCCGCCTGTGCCAGCACGTCATCGTCGATCAGGAACTGGCCGTGGAAACCCGCCGCCTCGCGCACCAGCACCGCGTGCGCAGCATCGGCCATGATCTGCGGCGTGCGGCAGCCGGCCGCATCGACGCCCGGAATCATGTTGATCGCATCGGTGGCGATCACCGTGCGCGGCCACAGCGCGTTCACCGCCACACCCTGCGGGCCGAATTCCGCGGCCAGGCCGAGCGTGACGAAGCTCATGCCCATCTTCGCCAGCGTGTAGCCGGTATGCGCGCCCCACCACTTCGGTTCCAGGCTCGGCGGCGGCGCGAGAGTGAGGATGTGCGGGTTCGGCGCCTGCAGCAGGTACGGCAGGCAGGCCTGCGCGCACAGGAAGCTGCCGCGCGAATTGACCTGCTGCATCAGGTCGAAGCGCTTCATCGGCGTATCCAGCGTGCCACGCAGCCAGATCGCGCTGGCATTGTTGACCAGGATGTCGATGCCACCGAAGGTGTCGACCGTGGCCGCAACCGCCGCATGCACCTGCTCTTCCTCGCGGATGTCGCACTTCAGGGCCAGGCCCTGCCCGCCTGCCGCCGTCACCGCTTCGGCCGCGGTATGGATGGTGCCCGGCAGCTTCGGATTCGGCACCGACGACTTGGCCGCAATGGCCACGTTGGCGCCGTCGCGCGCAGCGCGCAGTGCGATGGCCAGGCCGATGCCACGCGAGGCACCGGTGATGAAAAGCGTTTTGCCCTGCAGACTGCCCACGTCCCACACTCCAGCGTATGCAATGAGCCGCTAGTATGCCGCGCCGACGTGGAGTTCACCCGGCCTTGACGATACTTGGGCCTCCAGACAACGCACGAGGTCCACGCCATGCGCCGTTCCCGCCTGTTGCTGCCTGCCCTGGGGCTTGCCCTGCTGACCGCCTGCCAGGGCCGTTCGCCGGAACCGGGCAAGGAGCCACCTGCCGGTGACACGCCCAGCGCGGAGAAGGCCGCCGCCGACGGCAAGCTGCGCTGGAGCGAGGCCGTGGTGTGGGATGGCGACCTCAACGCCTGCCGCCAGGGCGAGAACGCCGCCACGCGTGATTGCCTGCGCGATGCGATGCGCGCCGGCGGCGCCAGCGCCGATGCGATCACCGCCGCCGAACAGCTGTCCACCGGGGGCGAGCTGGCCTACGTGACGGCCTGGCACGAGAACGAAGGCCTGGGCATTGCGACGGTCGAGTATCCGTTCCGCGCCAACACCAACGAGGGCACCCGCCTGGTCGACGCCACCGGCAAGCGCATCGATGTGGATGCCGTGCAGCTGGACGACACCCTGCGTGCCGACCCCGCCGTGCAGGCCCTGCTGAAGGACCACCCGCAGGCCACGCCGTTCGCACCGGCGCAGTCGGCCGGGGCCACGCCGCTGGAGAACGGCGGCGTCCGCCTGCTGTACCGCACGCCGCTGCGCGACTGCCACGCCTGCCCGGATGTGGGCCAGCTGCAGATCGCCTACGACTTCGATGCCAAGCGCAACTTCATTGGCCAGCAGGTGGTGCCGGCGACGCCGTAAGGTCACCCGCCTCTGTAGAGCCGAGCCATGCTCGGCTCTACATTTCCATTCCTGGTACAGCACTTCCACGCCATCACCACGGGCAAGACGTCTCACCTGATCCAACGTATCCACCGCCATGACGGAGTACGTGACCTCCACACCGGAGTGCAGGCGTCCTTCGGCAGTGTCCTCATCAGTCTCTACTGATATCAGCTTGCGGATTCCGGCGCATCGATAGAGGGACGGTCTACCGTCTTCACCCATCAGGCGGCCGCTCGGATCCTCATACCCGCGAGCAAGCGCGTTTGCATTCTCAAGAGCGCGCTCGCCGTTATCGGCACTGATCAGGTACACGTTCTCATGCACCAGGAACGAGTCCTGCCCTTGGCTCTCGTAATAGAGGATGGCGTGTGTGCAGTCCCACATGCATTACCTCAACAGCACTCTGGTCAATCAACCTCATCGACCTTTGATATGCGCGATATGAAAGGCGCCCTCAGTTCGCCCACGCAGGCACCGTTCACTGCCCCCCCGCGCAATACATCCCCTGGACCATGACAAAGTACAGGCCTGGCTCGATGCCACGCACGGAGTCCTCGTACTCCGCGCCACTCAGATCGACCGCGGTACATCCCCTATGAAGTCGATTCTGCGTAGCGTATCGGCGGAGGGGCCGAGGGCATCACTGCTCCCACCCTCATGGAGCAGGTAGCCGAACGCAGCAACGTGCCCGCCATCATAGCCGCCCGAGTTCGCAAGAAGCGCCTGCAGCGGTGTCCGGCAGGACTGCACATCATTGGGCGACCCACTCATTCCTTGGCAGATGCCTGGATGCTTGTCTCTGGCAAAGGCGGGAACCAGACCCGTCCCACCCGCTGCCAGCAGCAGGGATATACCAAGTGCTCTATTCAAACCGTTGCACGTCGACCACTTTCCGTTGTGATGGGCAGACCCCTTTGACAGCCATCAGCCACCGACGGATTGATGACCATATGACCCTTCAGAGCTGAGCCGACTCTCGATCACCGATCTGACATAGGCAGCCCTCGCTGTGCCAGACCCGGAGTACTCAGCCAGGAGCTCCATCGCCTCAGACCTCATCTCAGCGCCGCCAGTGGCCACGAACACAGAAAATGCTGGCTCCAGGTAGCCAGCTGCCTCACAGATGAACCGCTTGCGTTCATCAAGCGGGAAATCGATGGCGTAGTCCGCCCACTCGATGTAGCGCTTCCAGAACGCTGGCGCCGCGCGCTGCTGATCCTGCTGATCCTCCATCCGCATCAGCAGGGATAGCTGATCAGCGCACGCGTCCACAACGTCCCCAGGCAAGTCCAATGCGGCGACGCGCCCGGGATCAACGGCCTGCCAACAGAACACCATGAAGTCGGCGACGAACGCCGCATCGCTTCGTTCAAGCATCAAGCGCTGATACATCGCAAGCGCTTCCGCGACATCCACTGGCTCTTCGAGGCTGGCATTCCGCACATTGCCCTTGTCGTCACCAGAATCCTTCTTCGCCACCTCATGCATAGCAGACCAAGCTCTCGATCTGCGGAGATATCAGCTCGGCACCGTCCCAGCGGATGATCTCCAGCTCCAGCAGACGGCCACTTGCGTCCGCATGAAGAATCGGCGTGAGTTCAGCACCATCTGCGTCCTGCATCTGCAGCTCGACGGGATATGCGTGCTGCCCTTGATACGGCGGACGCTCATATCCAGAAATGACGAATCCCACCCGAGCTCCACCCAGACTGGTTTCCACAGCGCTTGCGGAAGCCAGGTCGGCTTGAAGCTGCGAAGCAGAGGCCGCAGGCAGACAGACTGCCACAGCTTCAATCAGCGCTCTTTCAACGCTGGAAACGGTACGCATTGGGTTGCTCATTTCGTTCTGTTGCCAGCTTCCAAACTCAGCGACGCCATCTACCCCTCAAGGCATCAACAGAATACGACAACAGCGGCCTAGCTAGGCCATGCCCGACGAGGCCGACTGCGGAACACGCATGTCGGCATTGGCCCGACTACACGGCCGAGCGATCGCCGAAAACGCTGTGCCTTACATTACGCTGCAAAGATCACTGCAGAGTGGCCAGTAGCGCTATTCGCGTGTGCCACCGCCAATTGCGACATTTTGATGCGCCGTCGTCAGTACTTTTGCGCAAGTGCGTCTTCCCGCGTCGCGTGAGGCCTGGGGGTCGCATGCAACAATAGCGCCACGCTCTCGAATCACGCGTTCTCTTTGCAATGTTCAATTGGAATTCGAGGCGAAGACGTAACCACCATGGCGCGCCACCGATAACGGGTGGCCGGGCGTCCAAACCCGAGATGAAGTTCGCGCTAGTTGTTTACGCTTGCCCGCCGGTATCACCAATACGTGGTGCCGGCGGGCAATCCGTTGGCCTCTATGGCGGGCGGTGCGTGGGGGCTTTCGGGCCCGCCGGTCAATGGCGCTACTTCATCCCGGTTTGGAACCCGCACCGTCCGCCACCTCGCTCTGCGCGGTGGCGCTGCCCAGCATTGCCACGGAAGCCATCGCCATGAATGAATCCGACGCGTTCTCCTCGTACGTTGCCACCGCCACCAATGACGGCACTCAACGTCCAGACCTCAGTACCTTCTTCGGTATCCTCAAATACCTCCGCGCTGGCGAGGCCGCCGACGGCCATCCATGGTCGGAGCACGACCTCTCTCCTGGCCGTGGCATCAGTCTGGCGCGCACCGAGCGCGCGCTGGTTGGGCTGCAGACCGTGTTGGAAATGCTGCACGCCGCCGAGCGCTGCCGCGTGGCGGCGCAGCCGGAGCAACACCTCGACGAGGGCGTTGTTGAAGGCATGTTCCTGGCCTGCCGCGGCTTGGCGGAATGGGCCTGCCATGAGATCCGGCCGGAGTGATGGCCCGGTCGAGCCGGGCTATGCCCGGCCGTACGGACACTATTCGCGATCTGCCGGGGGATCGCAAACCTGGCCGACTTGGGCAGTCGGCAAGATTCCACCGGAGTAGACGATGATGCAGTCGTCGTACTCTGCGCAAAAACCGCGCATGTCTGTGAGCGTCCGCAATCGCTCCGTCTTGAACTCCGCAAATCGTCCACCCAGCACCTGTGCGGGTACGACACCATCACCCACAATGATCTGCTGTGAGCGCTCAAATGTGGCCTAGATACGATAATGCCACTCTTCAATCTACGGCTCCCGCTGGCCCGCAACCTTGGAGAAAAATATGGCTGAGCCATACTTGTCTACAGACATCAAGCTCGCTGAGCCCTGTAATCAGTCGCGCCGAAGCGATCTCGTACAGGGCTTGCTCCATGCCCGGACCTTTGAAGGTGTAGCACTGATGCAGCAAGTGGATGTACGGCGTCGTTTCCACTGAGTGCGGCGGCCACCCACCCGCCAGGGCCGGTGGTAGGGCATGTAGCACGACTAAATCTCAGCCAGCAGCACCTTCCACTGAAGTACCTGCTCGAGTTGGACAAGGATACCTTGAGCCGGGTTCGCTCGCGTCTACCCCGGCCCTAGCATCACCAAATGTCTGCGACGTGGATAGCTTATCAACCTGTGCTTCGAGTTTCTCTCAGGTTGCAGACCAACGACTGGCAATTCCGACGCAGCTGTTCATAGCATCCCTCCATCACTCCAATGCCTTTTATTAAAGAACGAGACATACAAATCTACTGATCAGTCAATCGGCAACTGAGGCTTATCCCCGGGCAGTTCCTGCAGCCAGTAGTGTCGACCAATCACTTCAAGCTGCCCCAGCCCTCCATTTCCGGACCCTGCCCCCGGGGAATACAATCCCGCAACTGTCACCGTAGAATCAGCGCGCACCAGCCGCTTGAAACGCTTCTTCTCCGGCAAAGGAATTGCAAGAGCCACCCCCCCCTTCCCACCGGTATAAATGTACGCATCCCTGGAGGGGAACAAATAGGGCAATCCACCTATGTAAGCAACGTACCCCGAAACTTCGACGTACACGGAATCGCGACGATTCCGAAGGTCCTGAAATAGCAGCGTGCAGACACGAATAGGCTTGCCATCGCCGTCAACTTCTGAAACCGCGTAGCATTTGGCATGGTTCTCACGCACCTCAGCCATAGCACCACATGAAACAAGCAAGAGAAGGAAGGCGACCCCCCGTTCAATGATCACTGTAATAGGCCTCATTCAGGTACGATTTTCCACCGGACTCCAGATAGCTACTTGCCTTCCACTCCACCACCCTACCATTTGACAATGAAACAATGACGCTTTGATCGAACTTTCCATTATGGACCCATCCATTAGCCTTCCTATACTGACCAATGACATAGTTCAGGTCATTTCTACTGAACAGATTCGTACCCGGATGCGAGTGAACATACCCAGCAGTTATTGAATAGGGACTTGGCCCAGACGAAAAATCAGGATCAACCGAGTTCCGCAGGCCGTCACTGGTAGCGCTACCGATAACAATGCCATCCTTGCCATAGAACATTCTGGACGCTATTTCGGCGTCGAATCTATCTGCGATTCTACGAACGCGCTCGTGCCACGCTCTCCCGTCAGCCCCAGCCGTCTTGAACTCCTTCCCCCGTATTGAGCCTATTGCGCTATTGGCAGCCGCGGTCGCTGCTTTTCCCACAACCTGAGCTTGCTGTTCTGATCGCTCACTCCGCTCCCCATTGACCATTACCGCTCCACCACTGGCTCCCTGCTCCAGAGCACACGTTGTGTCCTTTCCGCACGCGCGACGTCCGTCGGGATCAATGAATTTATACGGGCCACTACTGGCATACCAGTATCGATTGAATGCCGAAAGCGGGCTGCCATATGCAGTTATCGGATCTACAGACTGGAATCGACCCATCTCAGGATCATAGTACCGCTGCTGCATGTACGTCAGACCCGTCGCCGAGTCCGACACATGCCCGGTGAACCCAGGCCGATCGCCCTTCGCGCCACCTACAACCGCACCATAGGGCTCATACACCGTGCGCTCGATGATCGCGCCGTTGGCATCAGAGACGGCGACCGGGGACCCCAGTGCGTCGGTATGCACATACTGGACGATCTCCTGCGCCGAGGCACTCACCGTCCCCAGCAACATTCCCGACAGGACAGCGACACCAACCAGAATCTTCTTGATCTTCATTTTCAGGTCACCAAGGGTTGGTCAGGTCGCCGTAATCCACGACGCTCTGCGGATACGGGTTGGACCAGGCTGAACAACCGCTGGCATTGCAGGCGCGCACAATCTGTACTTCCGCGCAGTAGACCGCGCCCTGGGCTTCGATTGAGCTCTCCGGACCGGAATACTCGAGCCTTCCGCCGTAGGCCATCATCTCGTAGTTGGTTGCACCCGGCATGCTGGTCCACTTCACCTCGCAGGAGATCTTGGTGGCGCGCCCCTCCTTCCATTGCGACTTGATGGAATGAATGAACTGCGGCGTACCCGGGGGCGGATTGGAAGCGACGACCACCGTGTTGGAGAAGTCACTGCAGCCAGAGATGTTGCATGCCCTTACGCGATAGGCGTAGTTGCCGAACACCAGACCATTGCGCTGCGACTGGGTCGAACCATCGTTCTGGACCGCCGTCCAGGTTCCGCCATTGACACTCTCATCCAGCAGGTAGCTGGCCGCCATGGCAACGCCCGTCCAATTCAACGTGACACTGCCCGACGAGGTTCCTGCGGGCGCACTCAGGCTGGGCGGTGCCGGTGGCCGGATCACTGAAACAACACTCGTCGCCGAGTACCCGCCCCACCCCGCATCGTTGCCGGCCCGGACGCGGTAGGCATAGTTGCCGGTCCCCTTGCCACCGAATGCCTGACTGGTGCTGGCCAGTGAGGCAACCTGTGCCCATGCACCATTGTTGAAGCTCTCCTCCAGTGCATAGCGCAATGCGCCGTCGACGCTGCTCCACGCAATCGTATAGTTGCCATCGAGACTCTGCCCCGGCACGTTGATCGAAGGTGCCGCTGCAGGCGGATAGATCACCTGGGTCCGGGCAACATCTGATTCAGGACCACAGCCCGCTGGGTTACAGCCAAAGACCCGGTACCCATACGTCCCGGCCGGCTTGCCGGAGACCGCGAGACTGCGCGCCGCGCTCTCCTGCACCGTCTGCCAGGCGCCCGCTCCCACCTGCTCCTGCAGGCGATAGGTTGCCGCGCCCGCCGCTTCCGTCCAAGTAATGCTGTAGCTGCCATTGAATGCCGTTGCGGGCGCGCTTACAGCAGCCTTTGCCGCAGGAGGACGCTGCACCACGACACTGGCCGTCGCCGACCAGCCACTGCAGCTGTCCTGTTGGCAAGCGCGGACAGCATAGCCAAACGTTCCTTCCGCCTTCGCGGACGTGTTCCAGCTACGTTCGGCGCCGTTGTAGATCGTGGCCCAAGCTCCGCCAGCTGCCTGCTCTCGCAGTTCATAACGGCTGGCGTAAGACACCGCCGTCCACTGCAGTGCATAGGCACCGTTGTTGCTGAACGCGGGCGCGGTCAGGACCGGCGTAACCGGCGCGACGACCTGGATGGCCTGCGCCACCAGGCTGCCATTGAGGTGGATGTACTCGGTATTGCGGCCCTCCCGGGCATTTTCCTGCCGGCGCAGCACACCGTCGTTGCCGTACAGCGATCGAATGGTGGCACCGTCATTGGCGCCCGCCGACAGGATGCGCCGGCCATGTGCGTCGTATCGGTATCGCTCCGCGCTGGCCACACTGCGCAGGCGATTGCCGAAGTCGAAGCTGTAGCCGACGCCGTTGCGGCTGGAGAGGTTGCCCTGTGCGTCGTAGCTCAAGCCCAGAGTGGTGGCGCCTCCACTGTTCTGTACGTTGGTAAGCCGGTTATGGGTGTCGTACCAATAGACGTGATCCTTGACACCGGTCAGCGCGGCCGAACGCAGGTTGTCCACAGCATCGTAGGTGTAGCGGTACACGCCATCTCCGCCAAACGAAGGCGAGGTGGCCTGAATCAGACGATCCAGTCCGTCGTAGGCCATGGTGCGCGTGCGCTGCCCGTCCAGATTGTCGACGATACGCGCGACGTTGCCATTGGCGTCGTACTCGTAGGTCGTGTCCAGCGCTCCGGCACTGTCGACCACCCGGGTAGGCAACTGGCGCTGGTTCTGCGCCATCGTGTGCACGATGCCATTGCCATAGGTGAATTGCTTCATGCCCCCATTGGCGTAGTAAGTCACCCCTGAGGCGTAGCCTCCCGCCTTGGTCGGCTGGCCCAGCGCGTTGGGCGCATAGTCAACGAAGCGCCCACTCGGATAGGTCAGGCCTGAAAGTGCGCCATTGGCGTTGTAGGCATATCCCAGCGACTGGATGCCGAGGGTACTGTCACTGGAGGTTTCGGCCGTCAACAACCCACGCTTGTTGTAGGTATAGGTGTTGATCGCCTGCGTCGTCCCCGCATCGTTTGCCGTGGTCACCGTGGCCGGCTTGCCGTCCCTTGTATACGTCCAGCCCTGGTTGCCATTCCCATCCGGGAACGCAAGTGTCGACAGCCGATTGCGCGCATCGTAGCCACGAACGATCCTGCGGGCCGCAACCGGTCCAGCATCAGCGTCGCATGCCGTGGTGCTGGAAAGGTCCAGGCCAGCTGCGCTCCAGGCAAGATTGCCCGCTGCGTCGTAACCCATCAGCGTTGCGCCGGTCTCCGGCTCCACACTCTTGCAGAGCTGCTGATGACCGTCATACACATAATTGCGGGCAATCCGGGCGCTGCCGTCCTGGTTGCGGCGCACGATCGAGCGCGGCTTGCCGAAGATGTCGCGATCGATATCGGTGAACGCGCCCGCCGGGTGAATGATCGACACCGGGGATTCCGTCGACGGCGCACCGAACGCCTGGAAAGTGGTCAGCGTCGTATTGCCCTTGGGGTCGACCACTTTCAAGCCGCCACCCGCCAGATAACTGGTCAGCGATGTCAGCAGACCGGCCTCGCTGTCGACGGACACCGAGGTCTGTCGCCCCAGCGCGTCGTAGCCGGTCCATGTACCTGTACTCAGCACAGCAGACTCGCCAGGGTGCGAGGCGAACACCTGCCGACCCGCTTCGTCGTAGGCAAACCTCTGGTAGCGCTGGGTCACGCCACGCGAGGACTCGTCATATTCCTCAGTCAGCAGCGGACGCCAGAAGGCATCGAAATAGACGTTGCGCCGCGCGTTTCCGGTTGCGACGGTCTGCCGCCAATGACCCGCTCCGATACCGTACTCGTCGCCGTTGATGGCGGTGAAACTCTGTGTCGTACGTGCCCAAGCCACACTGTCGCCCGCCGGCCAGTCGATGGTGGCCATGCGTCCCATTGCGTCATAGCCGTACTGGGTGGTTGCACCGTTCTCATCGGTAACGCTGCTGACCCAGCCATTGTCGTCCACCACCGCCGACTGCACAGCGCCGTCGGCAAACTGGATCTGCTGTGGCGTGCCGCGCTTCCAGCCGGAAAGCGTAGTGCGATTGCCACGACCGTCATCCACCATGGCCACGGTTCCGTCAGGGTTGTAGCCCAGTACCTGCTTCAACAACCCATACGAACGCACTTCCGTGGGCCGCATCAGGCCATCGAACGTCGTCTGCTCGACCACCACGCCGGTATTCTCGTTGGTGACCTTCGCGATCGCGCCCAGAATCCATCTGCTTCGGTCGTCCGCATACTGAGTGGCATCGGTGCGGCTGCCCAAAGGACTGGCGCTATTGACACGCAACGGGCGAGCCAGATCATCGAACAACAATATGCTGGTCTGGTAGGTCACGCCATCCTGCTGGATGGCCTCGGCCACGACCGGCCGCACCTGAGCTGTGCTCGGCTCGTCGCCACTGTAGATCATCCCGTGAAGCGGGGCGAATGGCTGTGATTTCACTTCGTCTTCGGTCATGTAGACCGAGGTGCTGCTCTTGACCACATTCCCGGCCGCGTCAATGACGCTGCTACCCAGCAGCCGCCCTTCATTCAGCGCGTACTGCGAGCCATAGCGGTAGGCCGTGCGGGTTCCGTCGGGATTTGAGATCGTGACCTGCTTTTCCTTCTTGCAGGTCGTGCAGGGGTAGATGGCTGCACCGCCCACGCCGCCCCAGAGCGGCTCGTAGCCGCTGCCATAGTCATAGCTCCACTGCAGCACCTTCGGCAGGCCCGGTCCCCAGATCTTCTTGGCTCTCAGCGAGACTACGTCGTAGAAAAACGGGGTGACGATTTCGTAGTAGTACGCCGACTGTGCGATCCGGCGGATGCACTCGCTGGCATGGACGCCACTGCGGTACTGGCGACCATTCGAAAACTGGAACTCACCCATCGCACCGGACGGATGCTTGATGGTCATGACCAGCGTACCGTCACGCTCCGGCGGCTGCTCCTGACAGGTCTCGTTGCTGTTGCCGTCCCAGTTCACCTTCTCCCAGGCGCGCAGCGCGCTGGAGTAGGCGTAGGACCAAGTGCTTCCATCGGGCTGGGTAACTGCGGTGAGGCGGTTCTGGCCTTCGACCTGACCGTAGCCATAGTTCCAGGTACGGCCCGCGGCAGTCACCGATACCAGAAGCGTGCCGCTGTAGGCCAGCGTGATCTCGCGGCCATCGCTGGACCAGATCCGGGTCGGGTGACCGTTGCCGTTGTACTCGTACTGTACCCAGTTGCCCGACCGGTCCTCTACACGGCTGGCCATGAGGTAGATGCGCGTGCGAGCGATCTTGGTCCTGTCTCCTTCGCCGCCCGAGCGCTCCAGCGTGCCGCCAAAGCGCGTGAACGCGGTATCGAAGAAGTACGACTCGCCCGAGGTGGTCCTGACCCGATAGCCCTCGCCAGCCAGACCCGACTTCATTGGAATACAGTCGATGGCATCGCGATGCGAGGTGCTCCACTTGCGTGCAACGCCGTCTGTCGGCATCGGCGTGTTGTTCCAGGCCCCCAACATGGTGCGATCACCACCACCCGGGACATGGATCATGTTGCCCTGCCAGACTTCGTTGAGCCGGAAGGAAATGGGCCACTGAGGCACCATGTCGCCACTGCAACGATTGTTCAGCCAGGCGCTCGCGCCGGGGAACATGCCGGTGATGTACGGCGTGTCGACCTCCCAGCCGCCCACACCATCGAGACTGGCGTTGAAGCTGCCACTCCCGACCAGGTCCATCTCGACACTGAACCGGCGCCGCATCTGCACCGGCAGGGCGTTGTTGCCTGGCAGGCTGACGTCGGTGACGGCAAACTCAGTCTTGCCGTTGTAGAGGCTGACGCTCTCGCCGAAAAGATCATCCTTCAGCGCCGTCAGGTTCTGGGCGGACTCAATGAGCTTGCGGTATTCTTGGTAGGGCTCGACTGCCGAGACCGAACCTGCGACCACGCACAGCGTCAGTGCCGTAGCAACACGGCACTGCCAAGCAGCAACTCGCTTCACAATTTCCCCCTCGCGTCCGCATGCGTAGCCGCGCCAGGACGGCGCGACGTTGCTTCCATGCGACTCTCTCGTTCCTGATTCTAGGCGAGCGCTGCGAACAGATGGAAGGGGTCGTCAACGGCAATCATCTGGCACTTGCACGCGACCATTGAATTGCTTAATGCACCCACGCATGGCGTGGATCTACCGGTACGCCTGCACCTGCTTCCTCAGCAGATGCGGCACGATCAGCCGATGCACGGGTGCAACCGGCAGCATGTACACGCGCCCGAACGCGTTGTGCGTATGGACCACCGTCGCCACTTCCAGCACATCGCCCTGCCACTGCAGGGCCAGCTGCACACGCAGGTGGCGGTCGTCGTCTTCCAGCACGATGGCATCGTCATCCAGCGACTGCAGGGTGAAGATGCCCAGCCGTTGCCCCGGACGCGGCTGCGCGATGTCCTGTACCGCACGCAACGAGCCCAGGTGCTTCATGCCGAGCAGGCGCATGCCGCGATTGCGCAGTGCCATCAGCCCATCGAACCAGCCGGGAATGGTCGCCGCCATGTCGCGATAGGCCTGCAAGGCCGAGCGCCCATCACGACGGGTCGTCGCCTGGCAGGCGTGCACGAAGTCGGCGCCAGCCAGCTGTGGGCGCAGGATGCTGCCTGCACTCGGCGGGCCGGTCACCACCTGCGTACGGCTCACGGCTTCGGCCCCTGCCCCTCGTTGTCTTCCCAATGCAGGATGCGGCGGGTGACGAAGCGGTAGACCGGCTTGCCGGTGGCGAACCACAGCTCGCGCACCCAGGAGGTGCGCTTGAGCACCCGCTTTTCCACCGGGGTGAGCGACTCGCGGCAGTACATGCGCTTGTGCTTGAGCAGGTGGCGCAGGTCCTCACGGGCCAGCAGGCGCATCCAGCGCGAGCGCGGGTTGCCGATCACCGCCAGCTGGAAGTCGATCAGCGCCGGGCGGCCATCGTCGGTGACCAGCCAGTTGGCTTCCTTGGCCAGATCGTTGTGGGCCACGCCATTGCGATGCAGCTGCTGCAGCAGGCGACGCGCGGCGCGGAACCAGGCCAGGTCACCGCGAGGCGGACGCTGGTACATGGCGTCGCCGGCCATGAAGCTGCGGTCGAGATGACGTCCATCCCACGCCAGCAGCTGCGGCACATCGGCCATGCCGTGGATGTGGCGCAGTGCGCGTGCTTCACGGCGGGCCAGCCACCAGGCCGGCAGCCGCAACCACAGTGGTGTGGCGCCCAGATCACGGCGTACAAAGGAGCCGGCCGGCCCTTCCACAAGGAGGATGCGACCGAAGCTGTCGGCCTTCAGGGCGTGCGAGGGCGTGTCTGACGAATGCGGCATGTGCCCATTCTAGGCGATGGCGCCCGTTGCAAACGGTCACCAAGCGGCCGGGAACCAGTCACCTTCACGCCCCTATAATCGGGCAATGGACTCTTCATGGATCGACGCCACCCTCGCGTGGATTGCCGCTCACCCCGTGCTGGCGGGTGCCGTTATCTTCCTCATCGCCTTCTGCGATGCGGTGATCATTCTCGGCGCCATCGTGCCGGCCCTGCCGCTGCTGTTCGCGGTGGGCGTGTTCATCGGGCTGGGCCAGATCTCCGGGCCGTATGCGGTGGCGGCAGCCGCACTGGGCGCATTCGCCGGTGATGGCATCAGTTACTGGATCGGGCGCCGCTGGGGTGACCGCCTGCGTGGCGTGTGGCCCTTCAGCCGTTACCCGCAGCTGCTCGACCGCGGCGAAAACCTGTTCCGCCGCAATGCCTTCAAGAGCATCCTGGTAGCACGCTACGTGGGCGCGATCCGGCCGTTCGTGCCGGCCATCGCCGGCATGATGAAAATGCCGGCCAGCCGCTACATGCAGGCCAGTGGCATCGCCAGCATTTCGTGGGCGGTGCTGTTCCTGGCACCGGGCTGGGTGCTCGGCGAGGCCTACGACGCGGTGGCCGCCGTCGCAGGGCGCCTGGTGGTGGTGGTCGGCCTGCTGGCAGTGATCCTCGGCCTGGTCTGGGCCATCGTGCTGTACGGCTACCGCTGGTCGGCCGCGCGCATGGACAACTGGCTGGCGCGGCTGCTGGACTGGTCCAACCGACACCCGACGCTGGGCCGCTACACCGTCGGTGTGCTGGACCCGAAGCGCCGCGAGTCGGTGCCGCTGGCGATGCTGGCGCTGATGCTGCTGGTGCTGGGCTGGGGCTGGTTCGCGCTGCTGACCGTGGTGGTCGCCCATGGCGAGCCGCTGGCGATCGACCTGCTGGTGCACCAGGCCATGCTGGCGCTGCGCAATCCGCTGGCCGATTACCCGATGGCCGCGCTGGCATCGCTGGGCGCCTGGCAGGTGTTGTTGCCGGCCACCGCTGCAGCGATGGGCTACCTGATCTGGCGCCGCCGCTGGATGGCAGCCGCGCACTGGCTGGCCGCGCTTGCCTTCGGCCTGGCGTTGACCATGCTGCTCGGCGCAACGGTGGATGTGGTGCGACCGGTCGATGCCAGCAGTGGCTTTGGCTTCCCGTCGGTGTCGGTGACCATGGCCACCATCACCTTCGGCTTCTTCGCGGTGCTGATCGCCCGCGAGATGCCTGGCCGCACCCGTGTCTGGCCGTACCTGGTGTCGGGCATCGTGGTCAGCCTGATCGGCTTCTCGCGCCTGTACCTGGGCGCGCACTGGCTGAGCGATGTGATCGGCGGCATGCTGTTCGGTACGTTCTGGCTGCTGGTGCTGGGCATCGCCTACCGCCGCCGCTTCAACCGCTCGTTCTGGGTGAAGCCGGTGGCGTGGCTGTTCTACGGTGTCTTCGCCGTGGCGGCGATGTGGTACGCGCCGCGCCACATTCCGGTGAAGCTGGAACGCTTCGAGCCGACCCTGCCGGCGGCGCAGGCGATGGACATGCAGGCCTGGTGGCAGCACGACTGGGCGACACTGCCGGCGCGCCGCAACGAGTTCGACGACGACCAGCGCTGGCCGCTGGACGTGCAGGTGGCGGGCCCGCTGGCCCCGCTGCAGGCGCAGCTGGAAGCACGCGGCTGGAAGCGGCAGGAACAGGCCGGCTGGCAGGAGGCGCTGCTGATGCTGGACAAGAACACGGGTGCCGACGAACTGCCGGTGCTGCCAGCCACGCTGGACACGCGCGTGGAAGCGCTGTTGATGGTGCGCCCGGGTACACACCGCGATGAGCGCTATGTACTGCGCCTGTGGCCAGCCCCTGCGCAGTTGCAACCGGGCAATACGCCGCTATGGCTGGGCAGTGCGCAGACCCTGCGCTACGAGCGTCATTTCGAGTGGATCGGCATGTGGCACCCGCTGCGTGGCGTCGACCCGGCGCTCAACGCAGTGAAGGACGCCGTGCAGGACCTGCCGCAGCGCGAGGATGTGCACAGCGAAACCGGGTTGCCGGTGCTGCGGTTGAAGACCACGGCGCCCTGACCGGCACCGGTGCGCGATCACCCACTGAAGAGCCGAGCCCATGCTCGGCCGCTCTTCGCGGGAACCATCAAGCCGAGCATAGGCTCGGCTCTACAGTAGATCAGTAGATCCACGCCGTGCGTGGATGGCATTCCACGCATGCCCCAGCGTGTGCACCAAGGTGCACACCCACCCAAGGCAGGCTGCTACGGCATCCAGCCCAGCAACTGCTGCAATCGCTGGTGCGGGTCGTCCATCTGCAGCAGCTGCAGGCGCTGCTGCTCGCTCAGCGGCAACAGCTCGGCCAGCCGCCAGCCGACCCAGCTGGCCTGGTCCAGCAACGCCGGGTTGGACGGCGCATAGGCCTCGCCGGCCTGTTCGATGATGTGCCCCAGCACCGTGGCCAGCAGCGCGTGCTGTGGTCGCAGTTCGTCGTCCGGGTCTTCCTCGCACCAGCGCACGTCGGCCACCACCAGGCCGTTGTCGCGCACGCGGGTACGCTCCACATGGAAACGGCGGGTGCCGCGCAGGCGCAGCTGCAGCACGCCATCGGCGCCGACATCGAAGTCTTCGATGCGCACCTGCACGCCGTAGGCCGCTGGCGTCGCCGGTGCGCCGACTTCCTCGCCATCGAGGATCAGGCAGACACCGAACCCCTCACCACTGCGGCCGCTGTCGCGGACCAGGTCCAGATAGCGGCGCTCGAAAACACGCAGGCCCACCGCCGCACCCGGCACCAGCGTGGTGTGCAGCGGAAACAGCGGCAGCGGGCTGTCGACGCTCATCGGGCCTGCAACGCGGCGAGGAAGCGGCGCGGGGCGCCGTCGAAGCCACCGTTGGACATGAACACCACGTGGTCGCCACTGCGCACGCTGGACTGCAGCTGCGCCAGCAATGCGTCGGTATCCGGCACCGCGTGGGCGTCACCACGTACCGCAGCGATCACCGCAGCGGCATCCCAGGCCAGTTCCGGGCGATGCAGGAACACCACTTCATCAGCCAGCGCCAGCGACGGTGCCAGTGCCTGCGCATGTGCGCCCAACCGCATCGAGTTGCTGCGCGGTTCCATCGCAACCACGATGCGCGCATCGCCGACCCTGGCACGCAGGCCCTCCAGCGTGGTGGCGATCGCGGTGGGGTGATGGGCGAAATCGTCGTAGACGGTGATGCCGCCATGGCTGCCGATCACTTCCATGCGGCGCTTGACGCTGCGGAAGCGCGCCAGCGCCGGGATCACCGTGGCCGGCGCCACGCCCACTGCATGCGCAGCGGCCAGCGCGGCCAGCCCGTTGAGCACGTTGTGGCGGCCCAGCAGCGACCACTGCACGTCGCCCAGCGCCTGCCCACGATGGTGCACGCGGAACGCGCTGCCATCGGCGGCCAGCAGCTCGGCATGCCACTCCAGCGACGGATCGAAACCAAACCGCTCGACCGGGGTCCAGCAGCCCATCGCCAGCACTTCGGCCAGGTGCTGATCCTCGCCGTTGACGATCAGCCGCCCACGTGCGGGCACGGTACGCACCAGGTGGTGGAACTGGCGCTGGATCGCCGCCACGTCCGGGAAGATGTCGGCGTGGTCGTATTCAAGATTGTTGAGGATGGCCACCAGCGGCCGGTAGTGCACGAACTTGCTGCGCTTGTCGAAGAAGGCCGTGTCGTACTCATCGGCTTCGACCACGAACTCGCGGCCCTGGCCCAGGCGCGCGGAGACTCCGAAATCCTCGGCGACGCCGCCGATCAGGAAGCCGGGCGAGCGCCCTGCACTTTCCAGCAGCCAGGTGAGGATGGTGGTGGTGGTGGTCTTGCCATGGGTACCGGCCACGGCCAGCGTGTCGCGGCCCGGCAGCACCTGCTCGGACAGCCACTGCGCGCCGGATATATAGCGCTGGCCGGCATCGAGCACGGCTTCCACGGCGGCATTGCCGCGCGACAGCGCGTTGCCGATCACCACCTCGTCGGTGCCGGCCGGCACGCTGTCGGCACGGTAGCCCTGGTCCAGGGTGATGCCCAGCTGTTCGAGCTGGGTCGACATCGGCGGGTAGATGGCCTGGTCGCTGCCGCTGACGGAATGCCCGAGTTCCCGCGCCAGGGCGGCCACGCCGCCCATGAAGGTGCCGGCAATTGCAAGGATATGTACGCTGCTCATGACCGAGGATTGTGACCGATGACGGCTGTATAGGGCCAATGTCCGCTATCGGGTAAGACAACCCCTACACGGGATGTGAGAAAACTCCAATCAGCTGTCAGGGAATTCCCGATAGCGATGTTCTGTGAACCCGGACACAATTCGAACTGCCAGCCGCAGTACCCGAACCGGTCCTACTCCCCAAGAGGCCATCCCCAAGGGAGCTCATGCTGCGGGGCCCTGAGCAAGCCCTTCGCTGGCGCCTGTCAAACGACACAGGCCTGATCCTCGCGGACCAGGCCTGTGTTTTTTTGCGCCCGGGGAGCCGGCAATTCGCGCCGGCCCGGCCGGATCAGGCCTTGATCGCCGCCAGGATGCGGGCTTCGATCTCGTCCAGCTCACCGACGCCATCGACGCGGGCCAGGGTGCCACGGCCGGCGTAGAAATCGACCACCGGGGCGGTCTGCTCGTTGTAGACCTGCAGGCGCTGGCGCACCGCTTCCGGATTGTCATCGGCGCGGCCCTGCTCCTTGGCACGACCGGCGATGCGATCCACCAGCAGCTCGGTGGCCACGTCCAGCTGCACCACGGCGTCCAGCGGCTGGCCGATCTTGGCCAGCAGGCCGTCCATCGCATTGGCCTGGGCCACGTTGCGCGGGTAGCCATCGAGGATGAAGCCCTTGGCGACATCAGCCTGGGTCAGGCGCGACTCCAGCATGCCCAGCAGGATGTCGTCCGACACCAGGTTGCCGGCATCCATCACCGTCTTGGCCTGCTTGCCCAGCTCGGTGCCGGCGGCGATTTCCGCGCGCAGCATGTCACCGGTCGAAATGTGGGCGATGCCCAGCTTTTCCTTCAGGCGCGTCGCCTGTGTCCCCTTGCCCGAACCGGGCGGTCCCAACAGAACCAATCGCATTGACCTGACTCCAACGTGTTGAAAACAAAGAAGGTTCGCGTCCCGGACGGTCCGGTATCGCTGCACCGCAATAGCGCCACTTTACCGCATCCGGGTAATGTCCCTGCAATGTCCCCTCCCCCGAGCAGGTAGAAGCATGCGCAACGGTACTCTCCTTTATGCCCAGTCCGGCGGTGTCACCGCCGTCATCAACGCCACGGCGGCGGCGGTGATCGAGCAGGCGCGGGCCAAGGGCATCAAGGTCCTGGCCGCCCGCAACGGCATCCTCGGCGCCCTGCGCGAGGAGCTGATCGACACCAGCAAGGAGAGTGCCGCGGCCATCCGCGCGCTGGCCCATACCCCGGGCGGTGCCTTCGGCTCGTGCCGGGTCAAGCTGAAATCGCTGGACGCCGACCGCGCCCGCTACGACCGCCTGCTGGAGGTGCTGCGCGCGCACGACGTGCGCTGGTTCCTCTACAACGGCGGCAACGACTCCGCCGATACCGCGCTGAAGGTCTCGCAGCTGGCCAAGGCCTCCGGCTACGACCTGACCTGCATTGGCGTGCCCAAGACCATCGACAACGATCTGGCGGTGACCGACACCTGCCCCGGCTTCGGCTCGGCGGCCAAGTACACCGCCGTCTCGGTGCGCGAGGCGGCGCTGGACGTTGCGGCGATGGCCGAGACCTCCACCCGCGTCTTCATCTACGAGGCGATGGGCCGCCACGCCGGCTGGCTGGCCGCGGCCGCCGGTCTGGCTTGCAACGGTGATGACGACGCACCGCACATCATCCTGCTGCCCGAGCGCGCCTACGACGAGGCTGCATTCCTGGCCAAGGTGAAGGCCGTGGTCGAGCGCGTCGGCTACTGCGTGGTGGTGGCGTCGGAAGGTATCGCGACCGCAGATGGCCGCTTCGTCGCCGACGCAGGCGGCGGCAAGGACTCGTTCGGTCACTCGCAGCTGGGCGGCGTGGCGGCGCAGCTTGCTGCACGGGTCAAGGACCAGCTGGGCCTGAAGGTGCACTGGGCGCTGCCCGACTACCTGCAGCGCTCGGCCCGCCACCTGGCCAGCAGGACCGACTGGGAGCAGGCACAGGCGGTCGGCAAGGCCGCCGTGCAGCTGGCACTGAAGGGCCAGAACGGCGTGATGCCGGTGATCGTGCGCAGCAGCGATGCGCCCTATCGCTGGAAGATCGAAGCGGCCCCGCTGTCGAAGATCGCCAACCACGAGAAGAAGATGCCAGCCGGCTTCATCCGCCGCGATGGCTTCGGCATCACCGCCAAGGCGCGCGCCTACCTGTCGCCGCTGATCAAGGGCGAAGCGCCGCTTCCCTATGGCACCGACGGCCTGCCGAAGTACGTGACACTGAAGAACGTGGCGGTGAAGCAGAAGCTGCCGGCCTTCGAGGGCTGACCTGAAAAAGGGGACGGAGGGGATTAAGTCGCATACGCCCCTCTGTCATCTCCAACAGCATCAGCAGTGGGTCGGATACGACTTAATCCCCTCCGTCCCCTTTTCATGGAGGTCATCATGGCACTGCGTGTTGTTCGTCTCGGCAGCCCGCGCCAACCCGGTGAGGGCCTGCGCATCGGCACCGTGCGGCGACCACCGCGCGGCGTGCCCCGCAGCGAATTCGCGAAACGGGACTGGTACGACGTCTGGTTCCCGACTCTGTCACCCAGCGCGGAGCTGGTGAAACAGGCCCATGAGGCGAAGACCGCCGCCGACTGGACTGCGTTCTTCCGCCACTACAAGGCCGAGATGAAAGCGCCCGATGCCGCGCACGCGCTGGACCTGCTGGCCGCGATGTCGCAGCACAGCGACCTCAGCGTGGGCTGCTACTGCGAGGACGAAGCGCATTGCCATCGCAGGGCGTTGCGCGAGCTGCTGGTGGCGCGCGGGGCGACGCTGGCGGAGTGAGATCAGCCGGATGCCGGCCAGCGGCCGGCACTACCACCCGTGGACGACTGCGTGGGCGCAGCGCACGCATCATCTCAATTGCAGGCCTTGCCTTCCATCTGCAGCTGCGCGGCGAACATCGTCACCTGCGGAATCTGGCCGGCTGCCGCCTGCTTCTTGGCCTCTTCCAGATAGATGCGCGACTGGCCCTGCCCATCCAGCTCGACCTTGTTGCTCGACGGCAGGCGCCACACCCGCACCACCGCCTGCTGCGCCGGGCATGCCGCGTTGGGCACGCGGATCACATCGTTGAGCTTCCAGCCCTTGTCGGCACTCGGCTGTGCCTTGGTGTAGTCGACGAAGCGCGCACGTGGCTGGCACTGCTCGCTGGTACGCACGGCGGAGAAGCGGTACGGGGCGGCGGCATCGCCGGTGAACGCACCTTCCAGGCGTGCGCAGGCCTCGGGAATCTGGCGCAGCGTATGCACCGCGCCCACCGCCTGGGGTGCGCCCACGGCACGCTGCAGCTCCGGGGTTTCCGCAGCGAGTGCCGGCACGGCCGGGGCCAGGGCGGCGAGCATCAACAGGGACAGGCGCATGGGGGATCTCCATCGGGACTCCGCGCAGGCTTGCAGAGGCTGGCTTAACGGGGTGCAAAGGCCGGTGGCTCGCAAATCATGCCCTTGCCTGGCGGCGGGTCCGCGCGCATGTCGACGCGTTCATTGGCAGGGCGCCCACGGGTCATGCGGCGCGGCTCCCACGGGCCAGTCGAGCATGGCTCGACTCTACAAAGAGCGGCACGCATACTGCAGGCACCAGGGAATGCTGAACACCGCCATACGTCGGACGACCACCAAGGTCGGTACGGGTTGGTTCCAGGCTGCAGCCCGTCGTCCCCCTCGTGGTGCCGTTCATCGCCACTGGATGCCTACATCCATTCTGCGGAGGGGTCTAATGCTGGAACGTCACGGGCTGTCACTGGCGCTGGGCTGCGCCATTCTCGCGATCCTGTTCGGAATCGTCTCGGCGCGCTGGATCCTGCGCCAACCCACCGGCAATGAGCGCATGGTTGCGATCGCCACCGCGATCCAGGAAGGTGCGCGTGCCTACCTCAACCGTCAGTACCTGACCATCGGCATCGCCGGCGTGGTGCTGTTCGTGCTGGTCGGGGTGTTCCTCAGCTGGTACACCGCGATTGGTTTCGCGGTCGGTGCGGTGCTGTCCGGCGCCGCCGGCTACATCGGCATGAACGTGTCGGTGCGCGCCAACGTGCGCACCGCGGAGGCGGCGCGCCAGGGCATCAGCGCGGCGATGGACGTCGCCTTCCGCGGCGGCGCGATCACCGGCATGCTGGTGGTCGGGCTGGGCCTGCTGGGCGTGGCAGGCTACTACGCACTGCTGCTGCGCATGGGCCTGCCGATGGAGCAGGCGCTGCACGCGCTGGTCGGGCTGGCGTTCGGTTCGTCGCTGATCTCGATCTTCGCGCGGTTGGGCGGCGGCATCTTCACCAAAGGAGCCGACGTCGGCGCCGACCTGGTCGGCAAGGTCGAAGCCGGTATTCCCGAAGATGATCCGCGCAACCCGGCGGTGATCGCCGACAACGTCGGTGACAACGTCGGTGACTGCGCCGGCATGGCCGCCGACCTGTTCGAGACCTACGCGGTGACCGTGATCGCCACCATGCTGCTGGGCAGCCTGATGCTGGCCGAGGCCGGCGCCAACGCGGTGCTCTACCCGCTGGTGCTGGGCGGCGTATCGATCATCGCCTCGATCATCGGTGCGCTGTTCGTCAAGGTGAAGCCGGGCGGCTCGATCATGGGTGCGCTGTACAAGGGCGTGATCGTCTCCGGCGTGCTGGCGGCGATTGCGTTCTATCCGATCACCACCGGGCTGATGTCCGACAACGTGCATGGGCCGATGGCGCTGTATGGCTGCGCGTTGATCGGGTTGGTGCTGACCGGGCTGATTGTGTGGATCACCGAGTACTACACCGGCACCCAGTACAAGCCGGTGCAGCACGTGGCGCAGGCCTCGACCACCGGCCATGGCACCAACATCATCGCCGGCCTAGGCATTTCGATGAAGTCCACCGCGCTGCCGGTGGTGGCGGTGTGTGCGGCGATCTGGGGAGCCTTCGCGCTGGGCGGCCTGTACGGCATCGCCATCGCCGCTACTGCGATGCTGTCGATGGCCGGCATGATCGTCGCCCTCGATGCCTACGGCCCGATCACCGACAACGCCGGTGGCATCGCCGAAATGGCCGAGCTGCCCTCGGAGATCCGCGACATCACCGATCCGCTGGATGCAGTGGGCAACACCACCAAGGCAGTGACCAAGGGCTACGCGATCGGATCGGCGGCGCTGGCCGCACTGGTGCTGTTCGCCGACTACACCCACAACCTGCAGGCGGCCAATCCCGGCCAGGAGTTCCGCTTCGATCTCAGCGACCACACGGTGATCATCGGCCTGCTGATCGGCGGCCTGATTCCCTACCTGTTCGGTGCGATGGCGATGGAAGCGGTCGGCCGCGCCGCCGGTGCGGTGGTGGAGGAAGTGCGCCGCCAGTTCCGCGAGATCCCCGGCATCATGCAGGGCACCGGCAAGCCCCAGTACGACAAGGCGGTGGACATGCTGACCCGCTCGGCGATCCGCGAAATGATCGTGCCGTCATTGCTGCCGGTGGCGGTGCCGGTGGTGGTCGGCTTGCTGCTGGGGCCACGCGCGCTGGGCGGCCTGCTGATCGGCACCATCGTGACCGGCCTGTTCGTGGCCATTTCGATGACCACCGGCGGCGGTGCCTGGGACAACGCCAAGAAGTACATCGAGGACGGCCACTTCGGCGGCAAGGGCAGCGAGGCGCACAAGGCCGCGGTGACCGGCGATACCGTCGGTGACCCGTACAAGGACACCGCCGGCCCGGCGATCAATCCGCTGATCAAGATCATCAACATCGTGGCGCTGCTGCTGGTGCCGCTGCTGTAGATCCGCGCCATGCGTGGATGACGGCCTCGATGGGGTCAGAGCCCTTTCCTGCGGAAAGGGATCCGACCCCACCGTCAATCACCGCCCACGCAGGAAGAACGACACCGGCACCATCACTTCCACCGGGTCGCCGGCCATTTCGGCCGGCGGCGCCGGCAGCGGGCTGGCCCGCTGCACGGTGTCCAGCGTCTCCTGGTCGAGCAGCGCGAAGCCACTGCTGCGGCCCAGTTTCAACCCCGAGACCGCGCCATCGCGGGCCACGGCAAAGCGCACGTAGACCACGCCCTGCTGGCGCAGCCGCTCGGCCTGGCGCGGATAGCGCCGATGCTTCTGCAGATGCCCGAGCAGGCGCCCTTCCCAGGTTGCCTCGGCGCGACTGCGTTCGCCGGCCGTGGTCTGCGGTGCGGTGTAGCGTGCGGCCGCGTCGGCCGCCACCTGCGGCGGTGCGCTGGTCTGTGCAACGTCGGTGTCAGCGGTGTCCGGCGAGGGCGTCGGCTCCGGCGTACGCGGCGGTGGCAGGTCACCCTGCGGCTGCGCCGGCGCCTTCGGCTGCTCGCGCAGGGCCGGCTTCGGCGCCTGCCGCTGCTGTTGCTGCTGCAGCGGGCCGGTGGCGACCTCGCGCGGCGGCACCGGCGGTGCCTGCACCATCGGTGCCAGTTCCAGCATCAGCGCGACGGGCGGCGCCGTCGCAGCCAGCACCGGTGCTCGCGTCGCCCACCAGCAGGCCGCGCCGATCAACAGCGCGTGCACCAGCAGTACGATCGCCAGGCTGGTCGCCCAGCGCCGCAGTCCGCTCATTGCGTGCGCTGCTCCAGGCCGACCAGTGCCACCTTCAGGTAACCGGCCGCACGCAATGCATCCAGCGTGGCCATCAGTTCGCCGTAGGGCACGTGGGTATCGGCGCGCAGGAAGATACGCTGCGCGGTGTCACTGTGGGTGGCCGCCTGCAATGCAGCCGCCAGCCCGTCGCGCGCTACGGCCTGTTCGCCAACGCGAAGCGACAGATCGGCCTGCACAGTCACATACACCGGCGCCTGTGCGGGCGGCGTGGCACTGGCGCTGCTGGCCGGCAGCTGCACCGGCACCGACACGGTCGCCAGCGGTGCGGCCACCATGAAGATGATCAACAGCACCAGCATCACGTCGATGAAGGGCGTGACATTGATCTCGTGCGCTTCTTCGGGGGCATCGTCGCGGTCGGACGCGGTCCTGATCGCCATCGTCGCGCCTCAGTGCACCGCGCGCAGCGGCGCCGCAGCGGCACGCGGGACGGCACGATCAAGATCGCGCGACACCAGCTGCTGCACGGCGGCCGACAGATCGCCGAGCAGCCCCCGCAGGCCGGCCAGCACGCGGCTGAAATGGTTGTAGACCAGCACCGCGGGAATCGCCGCGACCAGGCCGAGCGCTGTCGCCAACAGGGCCTCGGCGATGCCGGGCGCAACCACCGCCAGGCTGGTGGTGTTGCTGTGGGCGATGCCGATGAAACTGTTCATGATCCCCCACACCGTACCGAACAGGCCGACAAACGGCGCCACCGCGCCGATGCTGGCGAGCGCGCCGATACCGCGCCGCTGCACGCGCGCGGTTTCCAGCTCGATGCGTTCCAGGCGCGAGGCGACGCGCTCCTTGATGCCGTCGTGGCTGTCCAGCTCCTGCGACAGGCGCAGTTCGGTGCGTGCAGCGTCCAGCATCGTCAGTGCGGCGCCCTGTTGCAGGGTCGCTTCTTCGCTCTGCGTCGGCAGCTGTGCGGACTGCAGCAACAGCGCGCGTGCCGCACGCAGCTGCCGGGCCTGCCGCGCCAGCTCCCAGCCCTTGGCCAGCAGCACGGTCCAGGTGGCCAGCGACGCCAGTGCCAGCGCGATCATCACGGCCTTCACCACCACGTCGGCGGCCAGGTACATGCCCCACGGGGTCAATGCGGGGGCGGCCACAGGGGCCAGGTCAGCAGGCAGCATCGTCTCGGTTTCCATCAGCATCAGGGGTCGCTGCGCCACGGCGGGTCGCACGCGGATCATTGGCGTCGTCCACTTCCACGACCGGATGGGGCTGCAGCCGCGGCGCGGGTCGGCTGAGCACGTAGCCGGCGCTGACCGCGAAGAACAGGCCCACGCCCAGCAGCAGGCGCCACGACGGGTGCGCTCCCCAGCAGAACAGCGCAAAACCGACGGCCATGCCGGCACTGGCGAATGCCTTGCCCTTGCGCGACACCGCACCCTGCTCACGCCACAGCCGCAGTGACGGGCCGTAGCGCGGATGCGCCAGCAGGCGCTGCTCGAACTTCGGCGAGCTGCGTGCGAAGCAGCCCACGGCGAGGATCAGGAAGATGGTGGTCGGCATCACCGGCAGCAACGCGCCGATCACCCCGAGGCCGACCATCAACCATCCCAGCGCGAACCAGAGCCAACGCATCAGCGCTGCATCCGCAGGCGGGCACCAGGCATCAGGCGAATTCCACTTCGACGTGGCCGTGCACGCTGCGGAACGCGGCGTCGGCCGCATCGATCACCTGCTGCTCCTGCCTGGCACTCAGCGGTACCGCGTCCAGCGCAGCGGTGAACTCGCGCCAGTGGCGCGCCGCGCCATCCGGATGCGCGGCCAGGTGGCGGGCGCCGAAATCACGATCCAGGCCGAGCCTGGCGGCCATCTTGTACAGCACGGTGCCGCCCAGGTTGGACCCTTCGGCCACATACAGCCACCCCAACGCGGCGGGCAGTTCCAGATCGGACGGCAACGCCGCGATGTCGGCCCCGGGCAGCGTCTGCTCCAGATCCTGCAGGTCGCGCGCCACCTGGGCCAGGCGGCGGCGCTCGCCCAGGTCCGGCAGCAGTGCGTCCAGCGCAGGGTTGGCATACAGCGCATCGATGCTGCGATGGAAGCGATACTGCACGCGCAGGAACCGGGCGAAGTTGCTGCGGTCAGCGAAGATGTCACCGGCCATGATGCGCTTGTCCAGGGCGCCATGGCTGTCGCGGGTGGCGGCCTTGAGCCGCAGGCTGCGGCTGTCTTCAGGGGCGGTGTGTCCGTTCATGGGGGATGCCAAGGGGGTCGTCCTGCTGTAGACGTTCGCCACGGGGCTTTCCCCAAGGCTATGTGCGCCGATAATGGCGCATCCCTTCTACCGCAGGAACCGACGATGATCACCACCGAACCGCGCATGACCAACCTGTTCCTGCAGCTGGGCCTGGACGCCAGCGCCGAGGGCATCGCCCGCTTCATCCGCGAGCACCAGCTGGCCACCGATGTGGAAGTGGTCGAGGCACCGTACTGGAACGATGCGCAGCGCCAGTTCCTGTCCGAGTCGCTGCAGGCCGATGCGGCATGGACCACCGTGGTGGATGAGCTGAACGAGTCGCTGCACGAGGACGCGGTGAAGGCGGCGACGGGGCTGTAAGCGGGGTATCCCCCGCTGGTGGGGTCAGAGCCCTTTCCGGAGGAAAGGGATCCGACCCCGCCGCTCATCCTTTCCGGAGGAAAGGGATCCGACCCCAGCGCTCATCCGCGACCGATCAGTACTTCCAGGTCAACGCCAGCCGGGCCGTACGGCCCGGTGCCGGCATCACGCCCAGGGCCAGCGGGTCCAGGTAGTAACGATCGGTCAGGTTGTCCACGCCGGCTTCCACCGAGAGCTGGTCGTTGAAGCTCCAGCTGGCGAACAGGTCGACCAGCGTGGTCGGCCGGTACAACTGCTGGATCGCCGACAGGCCGACGTTCCAGTCCTTGTCCAGCTTGCTGATCGGGCCGGCGTTGTGGACCACGCGGGTGCCGAAGGCCAGGCGCTCGTCGAACAGGCGCGAGCCCAGGGTCAGGTTGACCATGTAGCGCGGCGGGTTCTGCGTGTTGGTGTAGGAGCCTTCGAAGCCGCCGTCCACGCAGTCGGGCGTGTTGGCCAGCTCGCCGTTCCTGCGCTGCGCCCCATAGGCACGGCGCTCGGCGGCGATGTCCGGCGCGCAGGTCTTGGCCTTGAAGTAGTAGTGCGCGGACAGATCGGCAAATACCTTGCCGCTGTCATAGCTGGACTGGAACTCCATGCCCGAAACCTTGAACTGGTCGACGTTGCGGATCAGGCCGGCCGACAGCGTGCGGTAGTCACGGGTGATCAGGTCGTCGATGCGGGTATCGAAGTACGCCAGCTTCAGCGCCAGGCGGTCGCCGGCGGTGAACAGGTCGTAGCGGAGGGTGCTGGCACCGATTTCCCAGCTGCGCGCGCGCTCCGGCTTCAACTCGCCCACCGGCTTGGCGGCGGTGAACAGGCCCAGCGTGGTCTCGAACAGGCTCGGCAGCTTGGTGCCTTCGGCGTACTTCACGTAGACCAGGGTGTCTTCGCTGAAGCGGTAGGCCACGCTGGCGGTCGGCGAGAACGCGGTGTCGCGACGGCGGATCGGCTGCGACCAGGTCCAGCTGACCGGCACCTCCAGGTCCTGCGCCTTGCCGGCGTCGTAGAAATTCCAGCCCGCGATGTCCGCCACCGTGCCCTTCTTGTACGGCGAAGCCAGCAGCGATTCCTGGGTGAAGTTGCCGTTGGCATCTGGATACCAGTTCAGCAGCGCGATGCGCTTGGCCCGCCACGACGGCAGCGCCGGGTTGCCATTGAGCAGCTCGGTGTAGCGGTACTGGCCCTGCACCTCATAGGCATCAGGCGTGGCCAGGCGGTTGCGGTCATGCACATCCACGCGGTTCCAGCGGCCACCGGCCAGCAGCTCCCAGTGCTCATCGGGCTGCCACTTCAGCGAGGCCACCGCGCTGTATTCCTTGCGCTCGGCGTTGCGCAGGAAACGGTTGTTGACCAGATCGTCGTGCATGACCGGCCCCGAACTGCCCGGCGCGATGTCTTCGTCGCTGTAGGACAGGCCGTAGTCCAGCGTGAACGCGCCGGCCCGGGTGTCGAACTTCGAGGTATTGCTGACATCCAGGCCGAAGCGCTTCTGTCGCAGCGGATTGCGGTAGGCATCCTTGTAGCCGGGGTCGCCACTGAAGCTGGGCGCGTCGTACCACTCGGTGCGGCGGTCGAAGTACCATGGGGTGATGCCGGTCAGGCTGTTGTACATCACGCTGTCGGTGTCGGTGTACGCGGCGTTGACGCGCAGGTCGATCAGCTCGCTGTCCGGATTGAAGCGGTAGCGCAGGCTGTAGCTGTCCATGTCGACGTGGCCCGGATCCCACTGTGGAATGCGGTCACGATCCACGCGGATGATCTGCGAGGCCATGATCTCGCCGGCAGTGCCTTCATAGCGGCGATAGCCGGCTTCCAGCGTCTGCGTGTCGTCGATACGCCAGGTACCCTTGAGCAGCGCCGACTTCGAGCGCGAAGAGGTATTGAAAACCTCGGTGCGCGGCGGATTCAGCGGCGCCAGCGTGCGCCGATCCTGCGGGAAGTCGTCGTAGCCGTGGCGGCCGGAGAAGTAGTTGCCGTTGTCACGGTAGGCGTAAGCGGCGACCAGATCGAAGCGGTCCCAGTGCCCTGCGGCGGCCACGTTGAAGAACTGGCTGCCGGTGGCGCTGCGATCGGTGCGCGGTGCCGCACTGTAGGACGGCAGGCTGTTGGCACTGCCATTGGCCAGGCCGCCGCGCACGCGCACGCCGACGTCGCGGCCCTCGCGCAGCACGTCACCGATCTTCAACGTCTCCATCTCGACCACGCCGCCGATGCCACCGGACGCGTTGGCCTGCAGGCTCGGCCCCTTGGTGATGGTCAGGCTGGAGATCAGGTCCGGGTCGAGGTAGGTGCGCTGCGACTGGCCGGCGTAGCCACGGTAGGTATCCATGCTGGACTGGCCACCGTCGATGATCACCGGCACGCGGCCCTGGCCCTGGATACCGCGGATGTTGACGTCGAAGCCGTTGCCCACGCGCGGATCACCGGCGGTGACACCGGCCACACCCTTGACGATGTCGCCGTTGGAGGTGCCGCGGAAACGCTCCAGATGCGTGCGATTGAGCGTGGTGGTCGAACCCACGCTGCGATAGCTGTCGAGCAGGCGTGCTTCATCACTGGTCGCGCCGCTCCCGACGCGGTCGCCGGCCACACTCAGCGTGTCGGTGACGATCACACCACTGTCGGCCTGCAACGGCGTTGCCGCTTCCAGGGTGACCGCATCGGCGCTGACCCGGCGCACTGCCAGGCCACTGCCCTGCAGCAGCTGCTGCAGCGCCTCGTTGGCCGACAGGCTGCCGCCGACCGCGCGAGAAGTTACGCCACGTGCCAGCGATGCGGGATAGACCACCTGCACACCGGACTGGCGCATGTAGCTGCGCAGCGCGTCATCCAGCGGTTGCGCCGGAATATCGAAGCGCAGCACGGCCGCGTGGTCGCTGCTGGCGCTCTGCGCCAGTACGGACGGCGCGGCACTGGCCAGGCCGGCGGCGAGCAACGCGATGCACAGGCGGGACCGGCGCAGCACGCGGCCCGGGCGATGGAAGTCGAACATGGGGGAACCTGTCAGGTAATCGGTGCCGCGAACGCGGCGTCATCCGCAACACGGGCGGACACGGCGACGTACGTGGCGGCGGCGGGTACGTTCGCGGAGTAAGACGGATGAAAGCGTGGCAACCCCAAGGGGATTTGCAGTCGAAGCAGGTGCCGACGGTTGCGCGCCCGGTTGCAGTGGTGGGTGCCGACGGTTGCGTGGCTGGTTGCAGTGGTGGGTGCCGACCGTTGGTCGGCACCGGGGCAATGGCGTGGATCTACCGATGGACGATGGCGACGCCGAGCGGCAGCCGGGTCACCTGCAATCCAGCCGTCGCGGCCAGCGCATCCAGCGCCTGTTCCGGGCGGTCGATGCGCAACGCCGCGCTTACCGCCGGCAGCTGCGATAGATCACCACGCACGAAGGTCGGGCCAGCGCGATAGCGCCCCACCCATTGCACCGCGTCAGCGACGCGGGCCTGTTCCAACAGCAGCTCGCCCTGACGCCAGGCGCCGACGCTGTCGGCCGCAACGTCCCCCAATCGCCTCACACCACTGTGTTCACCGTAGGCCGCGCGCTGGCCCTGCTGCAGGTAGGTCCAGCCACCGTCAACCGGGCTGGCCATCCGTACCCTGCCCTGCCCGACCTGGGTTTCCACCTGGTCGTGGCCCCGCGCCACGGTGAAGGCGGTCGAGATGTCCTCGACCACGCCATTGCCGGCGCGCACGCTGAAACGTCGCTGCGCATCCGGACTGACCTCGAACCAGGCACGCCCGCGCAACAGCTCGACCTGGCGGGCGTTCGCATCAAAGTGCACGGCAATCGCACTGTCGGCGTCCAGCACCGCACGGCTGCCATCAGGCAGCAGTACGTTCTGCACCTGGTGCGTGCTGCGGTGATCGGACTGCAGGCGCAGCCACGCCTCCGGCCATGCCACCAGCATCGCCAGCATTGCCGCCGCAGCCATGGCCCAACGCCGTCGACGCGGGCGTCGACCAGCCACGCGGGCCGGCTGCGCTCGCGGCCCGACGCTGCGCCACAGCGCGCGCTCGTGTTCGAAGGCCCTGCGGTGCCCCGGCTGTTGCAGCCAGTGTTCGAACGCCTGCATGCGCGCGTCGCTGATATCGCCCGAGGCCAGCCACGCGATCCAGTCCCGGGCCTGCTCGGCCAGGGCAGCGTCATTGGCGGCAGGCAGCATGTTCGGCGGGCTCATCGGCTGGCGGACAGGCGCATTCAAGCGCGGGGCGGAGAAACTGGGCCGCATCCACGGTCCAATGATCAAGACGTTTGCGCGAAGGCCAGCCCCAAGGCGGCGCGATCATCGGCCGCTGCGGGCCCAGGCCAGGCGCTGCAGCGCGGTGCGTACGTGATTCTCCACCGTGGTCACCGATACCCCAAGGCGGCGTGCGATCTCGGCCTGGGTCAGGCCCTGAAGGCGGTTGAGCCGGAAGATGGTGCGGGTCGGATCCGGCAGATGGCCGGCCGCGTCGAGTACCCGCTGCAGCTCGTCCTGCGCCATGGCCTGCTCTTCGGTCGAGATCACCTCGTCCGGCCCCCACAGGTAGTGATCGGCCAGCAGGCGGTTGCGCCGGGTCGACTCGCGGCCGTGGTCGGTGGCGAGGTTGGCGGCCAATCGATACAGATAGGCGCGTGGGTTGTCGATGGCTTGGCTGTCATCGACCCCACGGGCCTTGAACCACACCGCCTGGATCACGTCCTCGGCGCCGTTGTCGCCCCCCAGAATACGTTGCACCCGGCGCAGCAGCGCTGGCCGCTCGCGGATCAGCAGTTCGGTGAGGGAGGCAGCATTGGAGGACATGCGCGGAGCCGGGACGACAGACGGGAGGCGCCGCGCATGCTACTCCGCAAATGCGAATCAGTCACGTTTGCATTGTCGAAATGGTCACAGGCAATCAGTCAGCCCCTCGTAAACGTGGGTGCTGGTTCCGGGCAGGGTGGCATGCAGGGCTTCATGCCCGGCGCGCTCCCACGCTGCCAGCAGCTCGTCCAAGCGGGTTCCCGCCGCCAGTGGCAGCATGCAGGCATAGCGTCCCTGGTCAACATCGATCTGCCCGGTCTTCTGGACCCAGGTGTAGCTCCCGGCGAACGTCCAGACACAACGGGTCACAACACCGGTGGCCCGCTGCACTGAGCAACGCAAGCGCATCGCCCGCAGGTTGTAATACTGCCCTTCGCAGAAGGTATCCCCACAGATATCGTCAAAGCCGCGCACCAACAGACGTTCGGCCGCCAGGAAGCGCTCGCGCCCGGTTGCCGGATTCGGGTAGTCACGGGCATCGACAAATTGAGGGGTCGCCTGGGCGTTGGCTGCCATCAGCAGCGCGCAGACCAGCCATCGTGCCGGGAAGACGCGCATCACCCCGCCCTCCCGGTCTTCCGGAGGCAGTCCGGCAGCGCATCGAACAGGCCATGGTCAAGTCCAGGCAGGTTCGCCGTCAGGCCATCTGGTGCTTCCAGTGAAGCATGGAAGGCGTCAACAGGTACCCCTGGCCCCAACTCCAACGGACAGACCCAGCGGCCATTGTCGACCTGCACCTCCCCGGTATCGGCCTGCACGGCCAGCTCGCTGGCCACCACCACCCAGGCGCAGCGCTGCACCGTTCCGCGATGGGCCAGCACCGCGCAGCGGACCTCCATCACCCGGTAGTTGCTGTACTCACCTTCGCACCAGGTATCGGCACAGAGCCGGTCGAACTCCCTTGCCAGGGCGGCCTGCAGCCCGTAGGCGCGCTCCCAGTTGGCCTCGGGCCGGGGGTAATCGATCAGGTCCACGTGCAGACCGCGGGCGGAGACAGGCAGGGACGCCAGCAACAGCACGCCCCCCATGCATCGGGCATACCAGGACATCGGCGGAACTCCTCGGGAATGAGCGTCCAGCCTGCGCCGGCCTGCCCTCCTGGCCCATCGGCCAAGGGCGGCGCCCCCCGTCAGGCCTTGCCGCGTCGGCAGGTCGGCCACCCGCCCGCTGCACAGCGCCCGGCAAAGGCATAAAATGGTGAGCTATCCGTCTATATCCCCCCCCACCTGGAGCACACCATGGGTCTGGAACTCGTCTCGCCCGGCAAGAACCCGCCGGAAGAAATCAACGTCATCATCGAGATCCCGAAGGACTCGGAGCCGGTGAAGTACGAAGTGGACAAGGAAACCGGCGCGATCTTCGTCGACCGCATCCTCTCCACCCCGATGCGCTACCCGTGCAACTACGGCTACGTGCCGAGCACGCTGTGTGGCGACGGCGATCCGGCCGACGTGCTGGTGGTGCTGCCGCTGCCGCTGGTGCCGGGCTCGGTCGTGCGCTGCCGTCCGGTCGGCGTGCTGAAGATGAGCGATGAGGCGGGCAGCGACGAGAAGATCCTGGCCGTGCCGGTCTCGAAGATCTTCAGCGGCTACGCCCACGTCGAAGACATCGCCCAGGTCTCGAGCCACTGGCTGGAGCGCATCGGCCACTTCTTCGAGCACTACAAGGACCTGGAGAAGGGCAAGTGGGTCAAGCTGGACGGTTGGGGCGGCGCCGCTGAGGCCAAGCAGATCCTGATCGAGGCGCACCAGCGCCATCTCGACAGCAAGGCCTGAGCCTGAACCGGATCGCTCCGGCGGTACCCTGCCGGAGCGATGCGGGTCACGTTTCATGACGACGGCACATCACTCTTGCTGCCGTATTAGGTAAATTGCGTCACTTCACACGTCATCGACATCCATCGTCGAGACAGCCAGGGGAATGTGTCGTGCGTATTCTGCTTGTTGGGGATGCAGCCAGCCTGCCGGCCGAGCTGACCGAATTCATTGCCGATCTTGGGGAAGACTGGCAGCCGTTGACCGCCACCGATGGCCAGGCCGCGATGACCGCGGTGGCCACGCAGGGCGTGGACGCGGTGATCGTCTGCCCGCAATTGCCGGATCTCAATGCCACCACGCTGCTGGGGCAGATCCGGACCTTGCGCCCGGAGACCATCCGCATCGCGCTGGTCGATGCGCAGCATGGCAACCGGCCGCCGCCGGCGCGCCTCATTGGTGTCGCCCACCGCTTCCTGCCGCTGCCGCTGGCGCCGGAAGTGCTGCTGGAGGCACTGACCAGCCTGGAAGAACTGCGCGAAGTGCTGGACAGCCCGCGCCTGCGCGATGCCATCGGCCGTATCGAGAAACTGCCCTCGCCGCCGCACCTGTACCTGAGCCTGACCCAGGCCCTGGAACATGACGACGACGCCGACAGTGCCGATGTCGCCAAGCTGGTCGCCGCCGATCCGGCGATCGCCGCCAAGGTGCTGCAACTGTCGAACTCGGCCTTCTTCAGCCAGGGCCGCACCATTGCCGACCTGCGCACCGCCGTGACCCGGCTGGGCCTGGCCACGCTGCGTGACCTGGTGCTGGCCAGCGAAGTGTTCTCCGCACCGACGCTGTCGGCCGCCGAGCGCAACTCGCTGCAACAGCGCGCACTGCTGGCCTCGCGGCTCGCCGCACGCCTGCTGCCCGAATCCAGTGCCGAACTGGGAGCGACTGCCGCGCTGCTGGCCGACATCGGCCTGCTGCTGCCGGGTGTGCGCAACGAGCGCAGCGAGCCCTCGCTGGCCGGCGACACCCGCCCTGGCCATGCCGAGGCCGGCGCCTACCTGCTGGGCCTGTGGGGCTTGCCGATGCCGATCATCGAAGCGGTGGCCTTCCACCTGCAGCCGCAGCGCGCCAACACCCGCAGCTTCTGGGTGACCGGTGCGGTGCACGTGGCCCTGGCGCTGGTCAATGGCGATCCGGTGGACGAGGACTACCTGCAGCGCGCAGGCGTGCTGAACAAACTGCCGCAATGGCGCGAACACGCCAATGCGCTGATGGGACTGGTGCCCAGCGACGCCTGAGCGCGTTGCATGATGTCCGGATGACAGAGGGCGCACCCACAAGGTGCGCCCTTTCCATGTCAGCGGGTACCGCAGGCGTCCTGCACGCAGCGACGGTACTGCGACTCGCAGATGACCGGTGACTTGCCACTGGCCAGGCACTGCTGGCGGAACTCCTCACAGTAGAGCCCACCGCCGCAGACCCCGAGGCCCTGCGCGAACACTGCGCCCACCAGCGTTGCGTAGATCAATGCAGCGGCGGATGCCTGCCGCAGCAACGTGTTCTTCATATCCCTCTCCACATGCAAGCGTCCGGTAGTGGACCTCCTGACTGTGTTGATTACGACACGACGGGACCGTGACTGCGCTCACCTTCCAACAATTTCCGGAATTCCCCTACAAGAAAAAGGGCGGACCTTGCGGTCCGCCCTCCTTCTGTTGCTACCGCACTTCGATGGATCAGAAGCGCTGGGTGTACTTCATGTACAGGAAGCGACCCACGTCGAAGCCGCCGTAGTAGGCGAACGCCGAGTTCGGAGCCGAGTACTGCAGGGCACCCTTGTGGTCGAACACATTGTTCGCGCCCAGGGCGATGGTCGCATCCCACGGCGCCTTCCAGCTGACCTGCAGGTCGTGGAAGGTGTTGGAACCGGTGTGACGCAGCGGATCGGTCTCACCGTTGGCCATGTGGTTCGGAGCATCGCACCAGCCGTCAGCCAGCGAGATGCAGCTTTCCTTCATGCCCGAGTAGTAGCGCGCGGTGTAGTTCACACCGAAATCGCCGTACTGCCAGTTGACGCCCAGGTTCGAACGCACGCGGAACAGGCCCGGCTCGCTGACGCGGCCGACCATGATGTTGTCGCCCGCGCTGTTCTGGCGCTGCTCGTCGTACTTGGCGGTGTAGCTGGTCTGCCAGTCGATGCTGAACTGACCAATGGCCAGTTCCGGCAGGCGGTACTTGATGCCCAGATCGTAGCCCTGGGTTTCCATCTTGCCGAGGTTGGCGGTGCCGTAGGTGATCGCACTGACGTGGCCGTCAGCCGCACGGGTCACGCTCGAGCAGCGCGAAGCGTTACCCAGCACGTAGCAGTCACGCAGGATGCGGTCGACGCTGTCAGCGATGATCATGTCGCTGATTTCGTACTTGTACCAATCCAGCGACACGTCCAGGCCCTGCACCCAACGCGGGCTCCACACCAGGCCGAAGGTGGTGCTCTTGGAGGTTTCCGGCTTCAGGTTCGGATTGGCACCCGAGATGAACTGGTCACCCGACTGGCACGGCAGGGTCGAACATTCCTTGCCTGCCTGGCCCAGCTGCACGTAGTTGGCCGGCACGCCTGCGCCGGAGCACGCGGCATTGCCTGCAACGCTGCCCGGAGCCTTCACGCCGCACGGATCGATGTAGGACTCGAAGCTCGAGCTCAGGCCACCGTACAGGTCGCTGATGGTCGGAGCGCGGAAGCCCTCGGCGTAGGTGCCGCGGACCAGCAGTTCATCCAGCGGACGCCAGGTCAGGCCGAACTTGCTGTTGGTGGTGCCACCGAAGTTGCTGTAGTCCGAATAACGGCTGGCAACGTTCAGGGTCAGTTCCTTGGCGAAGGCCATGTCGGCCAGCAGCGGCACGTTCAGTTCGAGGTAGACCTCGTTCAGATCGTACTGGCCGCGGGTCGGCTTCTGGCCCAGGCCGGTGGACTGGCCCGACTGTGCGAAGGCGTCCGGCACGTAGCTGCCTTCTTCCTTGCGGTGCTCGACACCCAGGGCGAAGCCCAGGTCGCCGGCCGGCAGGGTCACGATGGCGCCCGACAGGTTGGCGGTGAAGCTGGTGGTCTTGGTGACGCCACGGGTGGTGAAGGTCGGGAACAGGAAGTCCTGCAGCTCCTGGTTCGCCAGCGAGCCCTGACCCTCAACGCCGTACGGCAGCAGCGGGTTCCACGGACGGCAATCGCCCAGGATCGGGTTGGCGGCGGTGCCGCAGCGGGCAACGCCACCGGCATCGATGAACGACGGGCCCAGCGCCTGACGCGCGCCGATCAGGCTCATGTCACCGCGGTTGCTCTTGATCGACTCGTTGCGGTTCCACAGCGCGCCGACATCCCAGTCGAAGGTCTTGCCACCCAGCTCGAAGAAGCCGGTCAGGGTCGGAGCGAAGCGCAGGGTCTTCAGCTGGCTGTCAGTGGTACGCGGCACTTCCCACAGGCGGCGGCGGAAGCTGACGTCCTGGCCAACCGGGTTGAAGGCGCTGTCTGCCGACAGCGGGGTGTTGATCGACTTGGAAGCGGACTGGTACGGATAGCCGGCGATCTGCTGGAACGTCTGGCGCTCGTTGTAGAGCACGTCGGTGTTCAGGCTGATCGAATCGGTGAAGTCGTAGGTGCCGTTGATGTAGACCGACTTGCGCTTCACACCGGTCAGCAGGGTCATCTGCTCGTTCGAGTTGGCGAACTCGTCTTCGGTGATCGCGTGGTAGTCGTTCGGGTTCTTCGGATTGCCACCCGGGTTCAGGGTCTGCCACACCGCGCTCGACTTGCTGCAGTCGTACAGCTTCGGGTTGCACCAGCTGCCGTTCTGGCTGATCGGGCTCCAATCAGCCGAGGTGGAGTTCGGACCCAGCGAGCCGTCACGGCTGTACCAGCGGTCCTTGGCCCACACCGGATCCTGCTTCGAGTACTCGGCCGACAGGGTCAGGCTGCCGCGCTCACCGCGGGCACCGAGGGTCATCGAATAGGTTTCGCTGTCGCCGTCGCCCTTGCCGTACTGGCCGACGTAGACATTGGCTTCGCCGCCGTCGAAGTTCTTGCGGGTGATCACGTTGACCACGCCGGCAATGGCGTCGGAACCGTAGATCGACGAGGCGCCGTCCTTCAGGATCTCGATGCGCTCAACGGCCGACATCGGGATCTGGCTCAGGTCCTGCAGACCCGAGGTCGAAGCGCCCAGGCGCTTGCCGTTCATCAGCACCAGGGTGCGCTCGGCGCCCAGGTTGCGGATGTCGACGTAGTAGCCGCCCACGTTCTCGCCCGAAGCCAGCGACTCCGAACGCGAAATGGCCGGGGAACCGGCCGAGGTCAGGTTGTTCAGCACGTCGGCGACGCTCGAGAAGCCCTGCTTTTCCAGGGATTCGCGGGTCATCGTCAGGATCGGCTGCTGGGTCTCCACCGAGGCGCCGCGGATGCGCGAGCCGGTGACCGAAATGCGGTCCAGGTCGGTGGTGCCCTTTGCTTCCTGAGCCGAAGCAAAGGCCGGCGCCAGCGCCAGCGCAATGCCGGCCGGCAGCAAGCCGAACCGCACTGCGGGATTACGAACGTTCATCTATCTCTCCAAGGTACGTGTTAGCAGCGTGTTAAAACACCCCAGCACGTTACGATTGCGTTGCAGCGCTGTATTTGCGCGAACCAACCGGAGACTTTGCGGATTGTGGCGGGAGCAAGCCGCCGTTCTCCCTGAAGCGCGACGCGGACTGGCCGTAGCGGGCGCGGAACGCACGCGCGAAGCTGCAGCAGTTGTCGAAACCGCTGGCGGCAGCGACCTCGCCCACCATCATGTCGGTGTCGCGCAGCAGATCAGCGGCGCGTTCGAGGCGCAGTCGTGCCGAAAGCGACTGCGGGCTTTCCTCGTACAGGCTCTGGAAGGTCTTGGAGAGGTACCAGCTGGAGAAGTTGGTCAGTTCGGCCAGTTCGCCGATGCGCACCACCCGGTGGCTGTTGCCTTCCAGATAGAGGCGCGCACGCTGCATGCGGCCGAACACCTGGCGCTTGCGGCTGCGCGAGCGGCCTGGGCAGCGCTGCACGTTGTCGGCCAGGCCACGCTGCAGGCCAGCAAGGTGCAGCAGCAGCGGACGCAAGGCCTGGGCCGGCTGGCCGCTGGCCAGCGCATCGCGCCACAAGCGCAGCGCAACGCGGGCGTCACTGCGGTTCATGCGGCCACGACCGGCATACAGGCCACAGTCGGCCATCTCGGTCAGCACGCGAAGCGCTTCAACGTTCAGGTTCAGGCCAACGCACAACCCGTTGCGACCGGCCTGCACCAACGGCCGCGATTCCTTCTCGAAGGCGATCCACTCGCCCTGGCGCAGGCGGAATCGTCCTTCCTTGGCCTCCACCCACGAACTGCCACGCACCTGCATCCAGACAGTGAAGCTGGAGCCGGCGGTCTGCAGGCTGCCCAGCCGGGCCACGCCCAGGCAGGTCGGCGTGACATCGTCGAGCGACCGGTCCAGGGAGACGGTTTGGCCGCGATCGGCCAGCGAGAGTTGACGCATGGGGGCACCACGGATTTGCCTAGTACAGGACTCCGTTTTGCCTAATCAGGCGGCACCGCGTCAGGAAAGTCCGACGAGATCGCCACGAATTCGCGACGAGATCCAGACGAAGAAATTACGAAGGCCCATTTCCACTGAAAAACAATAACTTGGAGAACGCCGGAAACAGCGCGGGGGGGCGTTCGGGCAACCGCATCACACCGATGTCGGCACCATCGCTGACCGCCATCGCCACGAACAGGTCACGCCCGTCAGCGCTGGCGCTGAGTCCGTTGCCGGCGCTGAGCCGTTCCGCATCCAGGCAGCGTTCCGGCTCCGCGCGGCCGGGCAGGATGCGCACGAAGGTGGTGCCACACGTGCTCGAAGTACCGAGGTAACCGACGCCAGTGTTGCCGGCCACGGTCCAGGCCCGGTATCGCCAGCGGCTGGGCCGGTCATCGCTGATCTGCTGCACGCTGCCCGACGACAACGCGGCATCAGCCGACCACAGGCCACCGGCGGCCAGGCGGGTGAACAACACGCGGCCACTGCTGCGGTCGAAGCGCGCCTGCGACACCCCTTCGATGCTGGCCAACCGGCGCCAGGGCTGGGTGCTGCGGTCGAACAGACTCAACCGGGTGCGCTGGTCGGCATCGCGCTCGACCACAAACAACTGCTCCGGCGACGCGCCATACAGGGCCTGCAGCGGCTGTTCGGCCGGGACCGGCAAAGGTTGCAGGCGTTCATCGCGTGGCGCGATTTCGTAGACCACCGTGCGCCCATGCGCGTCGCGGCCGACCACGAGCAACTGGCGGCTGTCGGCCGACCAGTCCGGTGCCTGCCGCGCTTCCGGCCGCAGCCCTTCAATGGGGCGCAGCGAATCCGGCCGCTGCATGTCCGCCCACCACAGGGCGAAGCTGCCGGAGCGATCCGAGGTGAAGACCAGCTGGCGGCCATCCGGCGCTGCCATCGGCTGCCCATCGCGGCCACTGGATGCAAACAGGCGTTCGGGCGCGCCGCTGCCCTGCACCGGCACCTTGAACACGCCGAACTGCGCGCGCCGGTGGACGAAGGCCAGCATCCCGCCACGTCGCGACACGGCGGGCCACTGCGCATCATCCAGGCCGGCATCGCGCAGCGTGTGCCGCTCGACGTCCAGATAATAGAGCCGCGCCTCGCTGTCGACGCGGCGACCGAACACGATGGTGCGGCCATCGTCCAGCCAGGCCCATCCGCGCAGCTCTGCCGCCTCGTTGGTCAACTGCTCGGGCTTACCGCCCGCGGCCGGCACCCGCCACAGATCGCCCAGCTGCGGATTGCGCACGAACACCAGCCATTGCCCATCGGGCGAGTAACGCGGTGCGTAGTCGAAGTCGTCCTGGTCGACGCTGTACGCCAGCGCGCGCCACTGACCACTGGCCAGGTCCAGCACGCGGATGCCACGGTGCGCGTAGCGCCCGACCATGCTGCCGAACACCAGGCCGCGACCATCGGGCGTCCAGTCGAAGCTGAGCAGCTCGGTGCCATCGCAGCGCGTGGCCTGGCGCAGTGCGCCACCGGTAGCGCTGGCGATCAGCACCTGGCAGCCACCGTCGGCAGAGAACCGTGCGAAGGCAATTTCGCGACCATCCGGCGACCAGTTCGGGAATCGATCGACGGCACCGGCCGGCGGCGCCAGCAACTGGCGCGCCGGCGCGTTGCCGGAGGTCTGTACCTTGATCGCACCACCGCCATTGCCATCTTCGTTGGCGCCTTCATAGGCCACCAGCGAACCATCCGGTGACAGCGTGGGATAGGTTTCAAAGCCGCTGGTTGCGGTGATCAACCGATAGGGACGCTGGGGGCTGCCGATCACCCGCGTGCCGTTCTCCACGGCGGCCTCCACCGGCGAACTGTTGGCCGGTGCGCGGCGCAGCAGCAGCGTGGTCATCACCAGCAGCGTGGCCAGCATCAACACGCCCAGCGCCAGCAGCACGCGGCGGCGGACATGGCGCCAGCGGCGGCGCGATTCCTGCGCGCGCGCGGGCAGCACCGCAGCGGCGGCGAGTGCGGGCTGCACGTCCACACCTTCGTCGTCAGGCAAGCCCGCAGCCGACGGCTCCGCATCGTCCAGCGCCTGTACCGGTACCAGAAGCCGATAGCCGGTCTTGGCAATGGTCTCGATGTAGGCCTGGCCGCTGTCGTCGTCGTTGCTGAACGCCTTGCGCAGCTGGGTAACGGCCTGGGTCAGCACATCGTTGGTCGGCAGCGTGTCCGGCCACACCTCGGCGAACAACTCGTCGCGGGTGACCACACGGCCCGGCTGCCGCAGCAGCACGCGCAGCACGCCCAGCGCCTTCGGCGTCAGCCGGCGCGGACGACGCGCACCGACGACCTCGACTTCGCGCGAGGACAGAGTGACGATGCACTCTCCTATCCGTATCCGATCGGACACGGGTGGCTGTATTTCGCTGCTGTTCATTTTCTGCTACACAGTAGAGACAGGTCCCGGGCAGTGTTTGCCTTCGTTACGGTCCCGTCCTGGGAACAGCGAAAAGCCAGACTCCGCACAAAGCATCGGCGCATACCGCAAAAACAATCGAGCGCGCGAATACTAGCCTATGCAAGTTACCTCGCCTATCGCGTGGTCGACATCAGGCTCTCTCTCGCCGACGCATTCACATAATTCGCGACATCATTCGCGCCCTCTTGGGCGCGAAATTTTTATCTGGCGTTCATTTTCACATGCGCCGCAGCATGGTCAATCCGACCAGCCGCGAGACCACCAAAGCCACGTACATCACGCCGGAAAACTGCTCCAGCATGACCAGTGCTCGTGCCTGTGGATGAAGCGGCACGACATCACTCAAGCCGACTCCAGACAGCAAGCTGAAGCTGAGATAAAGCAGCTCCATCCAACTGCGCTGCGCCTGCCCGCCGGTGCCCTGGAAACTGCCCGGATACCACTGCTGGCACACCGCGAACGCGAAGGCGAACGCCCACGCCAGCAGGGTGAAGGTTGCGCCAGCGGCGAACAGTTCGTCGCGGGTGACCTTGTGGTCCTGGAGCATGTAGGCAATCAGGGCGCCAGCCGTGTAGAAGTACAGCAGGCTCTCCAGCACCTGCGCGGTGGTCAGCAATGCGGTGCGCTCGAGCAATGCACCTGCCAACGAGAACACCACCGAGGGAATGGCCAGCAACAGCGCCAGCCAGGTGCCCAGCGGGCTGCGCTGGACCACCCACAGCGCCAGGCCGAGTACCGCCATGCCGAACATGCCAAGTGCCGCGCGGCCGGCGGCGGTGTCATCCAGCGCGGGATACAGCAGCACCGCCAGCAGCTGCGCGCCCAGCAACCAGGCCGAAGGATGCCGGCGGGCAATGGCCAGCCAACGGGTGGTCATGGCAACAGGCATGGTGTCCTTTCCCCGGGATGATGGGCGGAGGATAGCCGGGAGCGGCGTGATGAGCGGTAGTGCCGGCCGCGGGCCGGCACCACCGTCTGCGCATCACCCCTGGTGGTAGACCTCGGCACCCGCGGCGCGGAACTCCTCCGACTTCTCCTTCATGCCGGCCTCGGCGTAGTCACGCACATCCTGGGTGATCTTCATCGAACAGAAGTGCGGGCCGCACATCGAGCAGAAGTGCGACAGCTTGTGCGCATCCTTCGGCAGCGTTTCGTCATGGAACTCCCTGGCCTTCTCCGGATCCAGGCCAAGGTGGAACTGGTCTTCCCAGCGGAACTCGAAGCGCGCCTTGCTCAGTGCGTTGTCGCGTACCTGCGCGCCCGGATGGCCCTTGGCCAGGTCGGCCGCATGCGCGGCGATGCGGTAGGCCATGATGCCGTCACGCACGTCCTGGCGATTGGGCAGGCCGAGGTGTTCCTTCGGCGTCACGTAGCAGAGCATCGCCGTGCCGAACCAACCGATCATCGCCGCACCGATCGCGCTGGTGATGTGGTCGTAGCCCGGCGCGATGTCGGTGGTCAGCGGCCCCAGCGTGTAGAACGGCGCTTCGCCGCATTCGCGCAGCTGCTTGTCCATGTTCTCCTTGATCAGCTGCATCGGCACGTGGCCGGGGCCTTCGATCATGGTCTGCACATCATGCTTCCAGGCGATCTTGGTGAGCTCACCCAGCGTCTCCAGCTCACCGAACTGCGCCGCGTCGTTGGCATCGGCGATGCAGCCCGGGCGCAGGCCGTCACCCAGCGAGAAGGTCACGTCATAGGCCTTCATGATCTCGCAGATGTCTTCGAAGTGCGTGTAGAGGAAATTCTCCCTGTGGTGCGCCAGGCACCACTTGGCCATGATCGAACCACCACGGCTGACGATCCCGGTCACGCGCTTGGCGGTGAGCGGCACGTAGCGCAGCAGCACGCCGGCGTGGATGGTGAAGTAGTCCACGCCCTGCTCGGCCTGCTCGATCAGCGTGTCGCGGAAGATCTCCCAGGTGAGCGCTTCGGCGCGGCCGTCGACCTTCTCCAGCGCCTGGTAGATCGGCACGGTACCGATCGCCACCGGCGAGTTGCGGATGATCCACTCGCGGGTTTCGTGGATGTGCTTGCCGGTGGACAGGTCCATCACGGTGTCACCACCCCAGCGGATCGCCCACACCAGTTTCTCCACCTCTTCGGCAATGCCCGAGGACACCGCGCTGTTGCCGATGTTGGCGTTGATCTTGGTCAGGAAGTTGCGGCCGATGATCATCGGCTCGCTTTCCGGATGGTTGATGTTGTTGGGCAGCACCGCGCGGCCGCGCGCGATTTCATCGCGCACGAACTCCGGCGTGATGATCTTCTGGATCGAGGCGCCGAACGCCTCGCCCGGGTGCTGCTGCAGCAGGCCGGCATCGCGGATCGCGTCCAGCCGCTGGTTTTCGCGGATGGCGACGAATTCCATTTCCGGCGTGATGATGCCGCGGCGCGCATAGTGCATCTGGGTGACGTTCGCGCCTGCACGTGCACGTCGCGGCAGGCTGCGTGTGGGGAAGCGCACAGCATCGAGCTTCGGATCGTGCTCGCGGTCGCGGCCGAACGACGAACTCAGGCCGTCGAGCTGTTCGGTATCGCCGCGCTCCTCCACCCAGCCACGACGCAGCGCCGGCAGGCCCGCGGACAGATCGATACGCGCGTCCGGATCGGTGTACGGGCCCGACGTATCGTAGACCGTGACCGGTGCATTCTCCTCGCCGCCGAACAGCGTCGGCGTGCGGGTCAACGCGATCTCGCGCATCGGCACCTGCAGATCCGGACGCGAACCGGGTACGTGGATCTTGCGCGAGCCGGGAATGGGCCGGGTCACGGATTCGGAGAGTTGCTGGGCCTGTTGCTGCAGGGCGGAGAGCTGTGCGTTCATCGGGCATCGTCCAGGAAGGTCAGGGACGAAGCGGCGGCGCACTGCGACCGCGCACGGACGGTCCTTGGGCGGTGTCCGGGCACGGCTGCACTGCAAAGCTTCCCTACGCCGGTATGAGCCGGATCAGGTTCCAAGGGACTGTCTCAACCGTGGCCACATGGCCGCGGTACCCCCGCTTCTTGGCGTGCATTAGAGCATAGACCGCCCGCTCCGGGAGTTGCCCCCGCGGTCAGATCCGCTTTCCTGTGGAAAGCGGATCTGATCCGGATCGTTGTTCGTTAACAGAACCATGACGTCGCGTTCAGTAACGTGCACGTCCGTCGCCCTCCAGCGACCGATGCGTCCTTCGCCGCCGACGCGGCCCCTGCCCGGTTCGCGCTGCATGCCGCCGGTCCTTCGCTGCAAGCTCTGCTCGCTCCCCTCAATCCCTTGATCGGAGAAGCTCCTTCATGGTGTTTCGCGTTTCCATCGCACTGGTTCTGCTGCTGGTGCTGCTTGCCGGTATTGCACCAGGCCCCTTCAATGCCGTGGTGCAGTCGATGCTGGCAGAAGTCATCCGCAGCGTCGGCTGGCTGTACCTGCTGGTGGTATTCCTGGCCCTGGTGTTCCTGATGTACCTGGCTTTCGGTCGCTTCGGCAACCTGCGCATCGGTGGCGAAGACGCCGAGCCCGAGTTCTCGCGAGCCAGCTGGATGTCGATGCTGTTCGCCGCCGGCATGGGCATCGGCCTGGTGTTCTGGGGCGCCGCCGAGCCCATTTCGCACTTCAGCAAGCCACCGGAAGGGCTTGCTCCGCAGAGCCTGGATGCGGCACGCGCCTCGATGCGCTATGCATTCTTCCACTGGGGCCTGCATCCGTGGGCCATCTATGCGCTGATCGGGCTGGCAATGGCCTGGTTCCAGTTCAACCGCAACGGCCGCGGCCTGGTCAGCGACATGCTGCAGCCGATCATCGGCCGCCACCATCGCGGCTGGATCGGTAGGGCGGTCAACATCGCTGCAGTGGTCGCCACCGCGATCGGTGTCGCGACTACGCTGGGCTTCGGCACCATCCAGATCGCCGCCGGCATCGAGCGCGTGTTCGGCGTGCAGGCTACCGTCGCCGTGCAGATGACCATCATTGCCGTCGCCTTCGTGCTGTATATGGCGTCCACCGCCAGTGGCGTGGAGCGAGGTGTGAAGTGGCTGTCCAATTTCAACCTGGCGTTGGCTGCCCTGCTGGCCGCCATCCTGCTGGTGCTGGGGCCGACCGGCTTCATCTTCGATACCTTCACCACCACGCTGGGCTCCTACCTCAACCAGCTGGTGACGATGAGCCTGCGCATGTCACCGTTCTCCGGCAGCACCTGGGTGGCGGACTGGACAATCTTCTACTGGGCCTGGTGGATCTCGTGGGCACCGTTCGTGGGGTCGTTCATCGCACGCATCTCGCGCGGCCGCAGCGTGCGCGAGTTCGTGATCGGCGTCGTGCTCGCGCCGACGCTGCTGGGCTTCTTCTGGTTCGCCGTATTCGGCGGCACCGCGCTGTGGGCACAGATCTTCGGCCATGCCGACCTGGTGCAGGCGCTGGGCAATGGCTACGAGACCGTGCTGTTCACGCTGTTCGACAGCATGCCGCTGCCGCTGCTGCTGTCGTGCATCGCACTGGTACTGCTGATGATCTTCTTCGTGACCTCGGCCGACTCGGCGGTACTGGTGCTGGCCAGCATGTCCACTGACGAAGCAGGCGATCCTCCGTTGAAGCGCAAGCTGGCCTGGGGCATTGCGGTGGCGTTGATCGCAGCGGCCTTGCTGCTGGCCGGTGGCCTGGATGCACTGCAGGGCATGATCACGATTGCGGCGTTGCCATTCGCGCTGCTGATGGTGCTGGTGATGGTGTCGCTGTACCGCGTGCTCGACCAGGAGTACACGCGTGAGCGGCGGCAGGCGCAGCGCCAGCGGCACATGATCGATGCGTGGATCGCGCGCGAGATGGCGGCGCAGGAGGAGACCCAGGCCGAGGCGGCGCGCGCGCACGATCAAGATTGAGTGTGTTTTGCAGCCTGCGGCTGCACCGCTTTTCCAGGCAAGGGCCAAGGTCAAATTCAAAGGCGGCTCCGGGTTGCTGCTGGTTGGGTGGGGCGGTGTGGGTGGGCAGGACGCGCCGTGAACCCATCCATGGGGCCTCGATGGCGCCATCCATGGCGCCAACGGTCCTGCCCACCCACACCGCCCCACGCCCGACAGATTTCCGGTGACGGTTGGTTTTCCACGCTTTGCGTGGAAGATGTGTATCGGAAAACAAGAAGGGGTCGGATCCGTTTTCCTGCGGAAAACGGATCCGACCCCAACCCAAAGCCCGCGGCTGTTGCCGTTGCCTTTGCTCTTGCTCTTCTTTTTCTTTTCCTGCGGTGACGGACACGGAAACTGTCCGTGGCCGGGCGGGTGGGTTGGCTGGGGGCGTGAGCCGCATGGATGCGGCGACCGAGCCTACAGGGACGTATTCACGGCGTCCCCCAGACAATCCATCCGCCCGGCCAAGCCAAGCATCGCTGAACCATCACCGCAGAGGGGGCTGCGCCCGGTGGCAGGGAAACCTCAATACCCCGCCGCCTGCCCGTCCTTGCGACTCTCCGAAGCTCCGTAATAAACCCCGCTCTCGGGGTCGCGCATGATCGCCTGGTACCCGCCATAAGGCCCATCGGCGAACACGATGCGATGCCCCTTGCGCATCAGCGCACGCACCGTCTCGTACGGGAAGCCGGTTTCCAGATTCACTTCACCACCGTCGGTCATCGCCGTGGCCTGTCCGGTCGGTTCGGTCGAGCCCTCGTGCTGGATGCGCGGTGCGTCACCGGCTTCCTGCAGGTTCATGCCGAAATCCACCAGGTTCATCACAATCTGCGCGTGGCCCTGCGGCTGCATCGCGCCGCCCATCACGCCGAAGCTGGCGTACGGCTTGCCGCCCTTGGTGATGAACGCCGGGATGATCGTCTGGAACGGCCGCTTGCCCGGTGCATAGCCGTTGGGATGGTTCTTCTGCAGCACGAACATCTCGCCACGATCCTGCAGGATGAAGCCCAGTCCCGGCGGCGCCATGCCGCTGCCCATGCCGCGGTAGTTGGACTGGATCAACGACACCATCATGCCGTCGGCGTCGGCCACGGTCATGTAGATCGTGTCGCCTTCTTCCAGCTGCTTCGGCGTGCCCGGCTGCACTTCCTTCAGCGCCTTGTCCATCGAGATCAGTGCGCGGCGCTGCGCGGCGTATTCCTTGGAGATCAGCTTCTGCACCGGCGCCGGCTGGAAGGCCATGTCGGCATAGAAGCGCGCACGGTCGGCGAAGGCCAGCTTCTTCGCTTCGACGAACAGGTGCACGTGCTCGGGTGAACCGAACGGGATCTTCGAGAAATCGTAGCCTTCCAGCACGTTGAGGATCTGCAGGGCGGCGATGCCCTGGCTGTTCGGCGGCAGCTCCCACACGTCGTAGCCACGGTAGTTGCTGCTGACCGGTTCGACCCACTCACCATGGTGGTCGGCCATGTCCTGGTAGCTCAGGTAGCCACCATTGGCCTTGAAGTAGTCGCCGATGGTGTGGGCAATGGCGCCCTTGTAGAAGGCATCGCGTCCGCCGTCGGCAATCTGCTGCAGGGTGCTGGCCAGGTTCGGGTTCTTCCACATCTCGCCCTTGCGCGGGGCGTGGCCGTTGATCGTGAACTGCTCCTTGAAGCCCGGGTACTGCGACAGCTTGGGCACCGAGCGGTCCCAGTAGTAGGCGATCACCTCGGCGACGGGATGGCCCTCGCGCGCGTAGCGGATGGCCGGCGCCAGGTTGTCGGCCATCGGCTTGCGGCCGAAGCGGTCGTGCAGCGCGAACCAGCCGTCGACCGCGCCGGGCACGGAGACCGGCAGCGGGCCGGTAGCCGGGATGTCCTTCAGGCCACGTCGCTGGAACTCGGCCAGGGTCAGCGACTTCGGCGAGCGCCCCGAACCGTTGTAGCCGTAGAGCTTCTGCGTCTTCGGGTCCCAGACGATGGCGAACAGGTCGCCACCGATGCCGTTGCCGGTCGGCTCCATCAGGCCAAGCGCGGCGTTGGCGGCGATCGCCGCGTCCACCGCCGAGCCTCCCCCTTTCATCACGTCCAGTGCAATCTGGGTGGCCAGCGGCTGCGAGGTAGCGGCCATCGCATGCGGGGCGATCACCTCCGAACGGGTGGCAAAGGTGTGGCCGGTGATGCGGTCGGCGGCCGAAGACAGTGCGGGCACAGCGGCCAGTACAGCGGCGGCCAGCAGGGAACGGGCAAGGCGTCGGGACACGGTCGGGTTCCGATGGAAGGGTGGTCCCCCGATCTTCGCCGCTGCGGCCATCCTGGGGTATCGGGCAGAGGTCATGGACGTTGATCCTGGGGCGGGTGTGCAAGGTCCGCACCCAGCAAGGCGAGGATCCGCCGGATTCCGCGCAAAAACCGCCCTGAAAGGAGTGAATTCCGGTTCACCGAAACACTTTCAGCGGCAACCATCCTTGTGCCACAGGCGATTGCGCCGGATGCAACGGAAACCAACAAGAATTCCGTCGCGAGGGTTGACATCGCCAAAACGGCTGTGTTTCTCTCGATCACATGTTGCATCACAACACGCCACCGCGAACCCACAACGAAGCCGCCGACATCGGCGCCGCCTCGCTGCGTTCGATTCTTGTGCTCGTACTTATTACCCAACCAACAGGTGCGGGACGAGCCAGCGTGTAAGCAACGAATACACCGGAACTCTTCAAAAACCCGCACCCGCCCCGGTGCGGGTTTTTTCATTTCAGAACCTGGTTTCAGACGCAACCACCATGCACAACGCCCAACGCAAAACCCGGACCCACACCGCCGCCACGCCTCGTGGTGGCTGTGCCTGCGCGGCGCATGGTGCCTCCTCCACCGCTTTCCCCTGACCGGCCGGTACGTCACCTCGACGACCGGCCGTTCTTTTTTTCTTCCCACCGCAAGGAACCTCCCCCATGAGCACCAACGACCTGCCCCAGACCAAGATCGCCGTCATCGGCTACGGCAGCCAGGGCCGCGCCCACGCACTGAACCTGCGCGAATCCGGCTTCGACGTGGTGGTAGGCCTGCGTCCGGGCGGCCCGACCGAAGTCAAGGCACAGGCCGACGGCTTCACCGTGAAAGCACCGGCCGACGCGGTGAAGGATGCGGACCTGGTCGCCGTGCTGACCCCGGACATGGTGCAGAAGAAGCTCTACGACGACGTGCTGGCGCCGAACATGAAGCAGGGTGCGGTGCTGCTGTTCGCGCACGGCCTGAACGTGCACTTCGACATGATCAGGCCGCGCGACGACCTGGACGTGGTGCTGGTTGCGCCCAAGGGCCCGGGCGCGCTGGTGCGCCGCGAGTACGAGATCGGCCGTGGCGTGCCCTGCATCTGGGCGGTCTACCAGGACAAGAGCGGCAAGGCGGCCGAGTACGCACTGGCCTATGCGGCCGGCCTCGGCGGTGCACGCGCCAACCTGATCCAGACCACCTTCAAGGAAGAGACCGAGACCGACCTGTTCGGCGAGCAGGCGGTGCTGTGCGGCGGTGCCTCGGCACTGGTGCAGGCCGGTTTCGAGACCCTGGTCGAAGCGGGCTACCAGCCGGAGATCGCCTACTACGAAGTGCTGCACGAACTGAAGCTGATCGTCGACCTGTTCTATGAAGGCGGTATCTCGCGCATGCTGGAATTCATCTCCGAGACCGCGCAGTACGGCGACTACGTCAGCGGCCCGCGGGTGATCGACGCCGGCACCAAGGCGCGCATGAAGGAAGTGCTGAAGGACATCCAGGACGGCACCTTCACCAAGAACTGGGTGGCCGAGTACGAAGCGGGCCTGCCGAACTACAACCGGTTCAAGCAGGCCGACCTGGAGCACCCGATCGAGAAGGTGGGCAAGGAACTGCGCGCCAAGATGGTCTGGTTGCAAGGACAGGCCGCGTAACCGCGCGGCCCTCCCCCACCCGCTTTGCAAGGTTCCCCCATGAACTCTTCCACACACCGCAGCGCGCCGCCCAACGGCGCGCGCTGGCTGACCCAGGCGCTGGAAGCCGAAGGCATCCGCACGCTGTTCGGCTATCCCGGCGGCACCATCATGCCGTTCTACGACGCGCTGGTGGATTCGTCGCTGAAGCACATCCTGGTCCGCCACGAGCAGGGTGCCGCACTGGCGGCGAATGGATTCGCCCGCGCCAGCGGCCAGGTCGGCGTCTGCGTGGCCACCTCCGGCCCGGGCGCCTCCAACCTGGTCACCGGCATTGCCGATGCGATGCTGGATTCGGTGCCGATGGTCTGCATCACCGGCCAGGTCGCCACGCCGCTGCTGGGTACTGACGCTTTCCAGGAACTGGATGTGTTCGGCCTGACCATGCCGATCGTCAAGCACAGCTGGCTGGTGCGCAGCGTCGACGACCTGCCGCGCGTGGTCGCCGATGCCTTCCGCGTCGCCCGCGAGGGCCGGCCCGGCCCGGTGCTGATCGACCTGCCCAAGGACGTGCAGCTGGCCGATGCCAGCCACCTGCCGGCGCACGTGCCGAGCAGCGTCGAGCCGCCACCTGCGCCGGCCGAAGCGGCCATCGCCGAAGCCATCGCCGCACTGGCGGCCGCCGAGAAGCCGGTGGTCTACGCCGGTGGCGGCATCGCGCTGGGCGATGCGGTGCAGGACCTGCGCGACTTCGTCGAAGCCAGCGCCATCCCCACCGTGATGACCCTGCGTGGCCTGGGCGCGCTGCCGGCCAGCCATCCGCAGTCACTGGGCATGCTGGGCATGCACGGTACCCGCGCGGCCAACATGGCGGTGCAGGAAAGCGACCTGCTGCTGGTGCTGGGTGCACGCTTCGACGACCGCGCCACCGGCAAGCTGGCCGAGTTCGCACCGTTCGCCCGCGTCGTCCATATCGATGCCGACGCCTACGAGATCTCCAAGCTGCGCAGCGCCGATGTCGCCGTGCCTGGCAACGTCGGCCATGCCATCCGTGCCCTGCGTGCGGCCTTCCCCTCCCCCAAGGCCCACCAGGACGCGTGGCGCAGGCGTTGCGCGCAGCACCGCGACCGCTTCTCGGCACGCTACGACGCACCGGGCCAGCACATCTATGCCCCGGCGCTGCTGAAGCGCCTGAGCGAGCTGGCCCCGGCCGATGCGGTGATCGCCTGCGATGTCGGCCAGCACCAGATGTGGGTGGCGCAGCACTGCCGCTTCAACCACCCGCGCAACCACCTGACCAGTGGCGCGCTGGGCACCATGGGCTTCGGCCTGCCGGCGGCGATGGGTGCGCAGTTCGCATGCCCGGAGCGCACCGTGGTGCTGGTGTCCGGCGACGGCAGCTTCATGATGAACGTGCAGGAGCTGGCGACCATCGCGCGTTGCCGCCTGCCGGTGAAGATCGTGCTGCTGGACAACAGTTCGCTGGGCATGGTGCGGCAGTGGCAGGAACTGTTCTTCGCCGAGCGTTACAGCGAGATCGACCTGTCCGACAACCCGGACTTCGTGGCGCTGGCACAGGTGTTCGGCATCGCCGCCACCCGCATCGACAACCGCGACGACGTGGAAGGCGGCCTGGCCGCGCTGCTGGCCGAACCGGGCCCGGCCCTGCTGCACGTGGCCATCGATGCACGTGCCAACGTGTGGCCACTGGTGCCGCCGAACACCGCCAACAGCACGATGCTGGAAAGCAACCCCGCCCATGCCCGCCAGGAGACCCCCAATGCAATACCGGCTTGACCTGGTGCTGCACCCGGCCGAAGGCGCGCTGCTGCGCGTGATCGGCATGGCCGAACGCCGCGGCTTCGCACCGCGCGCGATCAGCGGTGCGCCGGTGGCCGACGACGATGGCCGCTGGCACCTGCAGCTGGTGGTGGATGGCCAGCGCCCGGCGGAAACGCTGTGCCGGCAGATCGAGAAGATCTACGACTGCGTGTCCGTGCAGGTCACTGCCGTGGAAGGAGCATCCGTATGAACACCCGTACCGTAGTGACCACGGTGCCGGTACGGAGGCGTCTTCTTCGCCGCCCGTGCCCGCATGCGGCGGTCGCCCGCACCGCGCTGGTGGCCCATGCCGGCCGCTGATGCCAGCCAGGAAAGCGATGTCGGCGACGTAAGCGTCGCCGACGTACTGGCGGCGCAGGCCCGGCTGCGCCGCTTCCTGCCGCCTACCCCGCTGCACCATGCCGAGCGCTTCGGCACCTGGCTGAAGCTGGAGAACCTGCAGCGCACCGGGTCCTACAAGGTACGCGGCGCGTTGAACGCGCTGCTGGCCGGCCGCGAGCGCGGCGATACCCGGCCGGTGATCTGCGCCTCGGCCGGCAACCATGCCCAGGGCGTGGCGTGGGCGGCCTACCGCCTGGACGTGCCGGCCATCACCGTGATGCCGCATGGCGCACCGGCCACCAAGATCGCCGGCGTCGCCCACTGGGGCGCGACCGTTCGCCAGCACGGCACCAGCTACGACGAGGCCTACGCCTTCGCGGTCGAACTGGCACAGCGACACGGCTACCGCTTCCTGTCCGCGTTCGACGACGCCGATGTGATCGCGGGCCAGGGCACGGTCGGCATCGAGCTGGCCGCACACGCGCCGGACGTGGTGATCGTGCCGATCGGCGGCGGTGGACTGGCCTCCGGCGTTGCACTGGCGCTGAAATCGCAGGGCGTGCGCGTGATTGGCGCGCAGGTGGAAGGCGTCGATTCGATGGCACGTGCGATCCGCGGCGACGTGCGCGAGATCGCCCCGGTTGCCTCTCTGGCCGACGGCGTGCGGGTGAAGATTCCCGGCTTCCTGACCCGCCGCCTGTGCACCTCGCTGCTGGACGATGTGGTGATCGTGCGCGAGGCCGAACTGCGCGAAACGCTGGTCCGGCTTGCGCTGGAGGAACACATCATCGCCGAGGGCGCGGGCGCGTTGGCGCTGGCGGCCGGCCGCCGCGTCGCCGGCCGCCGCAAGTGTGCGGTGGTGTCCGGCGGCAACATCGATGCCGGTGTCCTGGCCGGCCTGCTCACCGACATCCGTCCGCGCCCGCCACGCAAACCGCGGCGACGGCGCAGCGAAACCCCGCGCTCGCCGACCAAGGCCAGCGCCCTCGCCTCCCCCGCCTCTTCCCCTTCCCCCCTGCAAGCCGTCGCACCCGCTGTCGAGGAGATTTCCCTGTGACCACCATCGAACGAATTACCACCCCGCGCATCCGCATCTTCGACACCACCCTGCGTGACGGCGAGCAGTCCCCCGGCTGCAGCATGAGCCCGCCGCAGAAGCTGGTGATGGCGCGTGCGCTGGACGAACTGGGCGTGGACATCATCGAGACCGGCTTCCCGGCCAGCTCGCAATCCGACCGCGAGGCGATGGCGATGATCGGCCGCGAGCTGCGCCGCCAGAGCCTGAGCCTGGCGGTGCTGTCGCGCTGCCTGCAGGCCGATATCGAGACCTCCGCACGTGCACTGGAAGCGGCAGCCAACCCGCGCCTGCACGTGTTCCTGTCGACCAGCCCGCTGCACCGCGAGCACAAGCTGCGGATGACCCGCGAGCAGGTGCTGGAGTCGGTACGCAAGCACGTCTCGTTGGCCCGTTCCTACATCGACGACGTCGAGTTCTCGGCCGAGGATGCCACCCGCACCGAGCTGGACTACCTGATCGAGGTTTCGCGCGTGGCCATTGCCGCCGGCGCCACCACCATCAACCTGCCCGACACCGTCGGCTTCACCACGCCGGAAGAAATCCGCGCGATGTTCCAGCAGGTCATCGCCGGGGTCGCCGACGTGCCGAACGCGGCCAACGTGATCTTCAGCGCGCACTGCCACAACGACCTGGGCTTGGCGGTGGCCAACTCGCTGGCCGCCATCGAAGGCGGTGCACGCCAGGTCGAGTGCACCATCAACGGCATCGGCGAGCGCGCCGGCAACTGTTCGCTGGAAGAGATCGCGATGGTGCTGAAGGTCCGCCAGGCCTTCTACGAACAGGACAGTTCGATCAACACCCCACGCATCGTCGGCACTTCGCAGCTGCTGCAGCGTCTGGTCGGCATGCCGGTACAGCGCAACAAGGCCATCGTCGGTGCCAACGCGTTCGCCCATGAATCGGGCATCCACCAGCACGGCATGCTGCGCCACCGCGGCACCTACGAAATCATGCGTCCGGAAGACGTGGGCTGGGAAGATTCGCAGATGGTGCTGGGCCGCCACAGTGGCCGCGCCGCCGTCGAAGCGCGCCTGCGTGCGTTGGGCTTCTGGCTGGACGAAGACGAACTGAAGCTGGTGTTCGAGCAGTTCAAGGGCCTGTGCGAACAGCAGCGCGTGGTCACCGATGCCGACCTGCAGACGTTGATGCAGGGCGGCTCCAACGCGCAGGGCTACCGCCTGGCCTCGATGACCATCAGCGACGTCGGCAGCCGCGCCAACGCGCTGGTCGAACTGTCCGACCCGGATGGCAACCGTGTGGCCGAGACCGCGCAGGGCGACGGCCCGGTCGATGCGCTGTTCGGCGCGCTGTCGGCCGCCACCGGCGTGCAGCTGATGCTGGACAGCTATCACGTGCACAGCGTCGGCATCGGCGCCGATGCGCGCGGTGAAGCCAACCTGAGTGTGCGCCATGACGGCGTGGAGTACGACGGCACCGGCACCAGCAAGGACATCATCGAAGCCTCCGCGCTGGCCTGGCTGGATGTGGCCAACCGCCTGCTGCGCCAGCGTCAGGCCGCCGTCCACAGCAGCACCGACGTTCCCGCTTCCGCCACCGCCTGAGGATCCCACCATGAGCGCCTTCGACACCCCCACCCCGGCCAGCGCCGCTGGCCAGCAGTGGAACGCCCAGGACTATGCGATCGATGCCGGCTTCGTGCCGCTGCTCGGCGGTGCGGTATCGCGCCTGCTCGACCCGCGCGCCGGTGAGCGCATCCTCGACCTGGGCTGTGGCGATGGCGTACTCAGCACCGAACTGGCCCTGAGCGGTGCGCGCATCCACGGCGTGGATGCCTCGCCGGAACTGGTGATCGCCGCCCGTGCGCGCGGCGTCGACGCCCAGCTGATGGACGGCCACGCACTGTCGTTCGACAGCGAGTTCGATGCGGTGTTCAGCAATGCGGCACTGCATTGGATGACGACTCCGGACCGCGTACTGGAAGGCGTGCGCCGCGCCCTGCGCCCCGGTGGCCGCTTCGTCGCCGAGTTCGGCGGCCACGGCAACGTGGCCACGATCATCGCGGCCGTGCAGGCCGCGCGCGTGGCCCACGGGCATGGCGCCAGCACCTTCCGGTGGTACTTCCCGACGGCCGATGCCTACGCCGATCGCCTGCGCCAGCATGGCTTCCAGGTGCAACTGATCGAGTGCACGCCGCGCCCGACCGCACTGCCGACCGGCGTGGCCGGCTGGCTGCGGGTATTCGCCGCACCGCTGCTGGACGACCTGCCGGCCGAGGCCCGCGCCACCGTGCGCGAGGCGGCCACCGCACTGCTGGCCGAGCTGCCGCGTGACGCATCTGGCCAGCCGCTGGCCGACTACGTGCGCCTGCGTGTGCTCGCCCGCCGTCGCTGACTTGACCGTTCCGCTTTCCTTACTGATGTTCGCTATTTCGTACTTCTGCCAGGCATACGCATGACTTCCGCACCCCGCACCCTGTACGACAAACTGTGGGACGCCCACGTGGTGGTTCCCGAATCCGACAGCGCGCCCGCCGTGCTGTACATCGACCTGCACCTGATCCACGAGGTGACCTCGCCGCAGGCCTTCACCGAACTGCGCGAACGCGGCTTGTCGCCGCGCCGGCCGGACCGCACCAAGGCGACGATGGACCACTCCACGCCGACCCTGCCGGCCGCCGCGGACGGCACGCTGCCCTATGCCAGCGCCGCCTCCGAGGCACAGGTCGCCACGCTGGCGCGCAACTGCGCCGAGCACGGCATCGAGCTGTTCGACATGGCCTCGGACAACCGCGGCATCGTCCACGTGATCGCGCCCGAGCAGGGCTTCACCCAGCCGGGCATGACCATCGTCTGCGGCGACAGCCACACCTCCACCCACGGTGCCTTCGGTTCGCTGGCGTTCGGCATCGGCACCAGCGAGGTCGGCCACGTGCTGGCCACGCAATGCCTGCTGCAGCGCAAGGCGAAGACGCTGGCGATCACCGTCGATGGGCCGCTGGCGCCGGGTGTCGGCGCCAAGGACGTGGTCCTGCACATCATCGGCGTGATCGGCGTCAATGGCGGCACCGGCCACGTGATCGAGTTCCGCGGCAGCACCATCGAAGCGATGGACATGGAACAGCGCATGACCCTGTGCAACATGTCGATCGAAGCGGGTGCGCGTGCCGGTATGGTGGCGCCGGACCAGGTCACCTTCGACTTCGTCGCCAACACCCCGCGCGGCCCAAAGGGCGCCGATTTCGAGGCTGCGGTGGCGCGCTGGCAGCAGCTGCGCAGTGATGACGGCGCGCGCTTCGACAGCGAAGTGCACATCGACGCCGCCGATATCCGCCCGACCCTGACCTGGGGCACCCACCCGGGTACCGCCATCGCGGTGGATGCGCCGATCCCGGCCGCCAACGATGCCGCCGCACAGAAGGGCCTGGACTACATGCATTTCCAGGCCGGCAAGGCGCTGGCCGGAACACCGGTGGACGTGGTGTTCGTCGGTTCCTGCACCAACGGCCGCCTGAGTGACATGCGTGAGGTGGCGCAGGTGCTGCGCGGTCGTCGCGTCGCCGACCGGGTGCGCATGCTGGTGGTGCCGGGCTCGGAGATCGTCAAGCGAGAGGCCGAGGCCGAAGGCATCCATGAGATCGTGCGCGCGGCCGGTGCCGAATGGCGCGAGCCGGGCTGCTCGATGTGCATCGCCATGAATGGTGATCTGGTCGCGCCCGGGCAGCTGGCCGTGAGCACCAGCAACCGTAATTTCGAAGGCCGCCAGGGTCCCGGTTCGCGCACCCTGCTGGCCTCACCGATGAGCGCGGCGTGGGCCGCGGTGAACGGGCATGTCGCCGACACCCGCGAGCTGTTCGCACAGGAGGTGGCGTGATGGCCGGTTTCCGTACCTTGACCTCGGCCAGCGTGGTGCTGCGCCAGACCAACATCGACACCGACCAGATCATCCCGGCGCGGTTCCTGTCCACCACCGAACGCGCCGGCCTGGGCCGCAACGCCTTCAATGACTGGCGCTGGCAGGCCGACGGTTCACCGGTGGCCGACTTCGCCTTCAACCAGCCGCACAACGCCGGCCGCAGCATCCTGCTGGCGGGTCGCAACTTCGGCTGCGGCTCGTCGCGCGAACATGCACCTTGGGCGCTGACCGACCTGGGCCTGCGCGCCATCGTCAGCAGCGAGATCGCCGACATCTTCCGTGGCAACTCGCTGAAGAACGGCCTGCTGCCGATCGTGCTGGACGAGGCCGACGTGCAGGCGCTGATGCAGCGCCCGGATGATGAGCTGACCATCGACGTGGCCGCGCGCGAACTGCGCACGCCGGACGGCCGCGTCTATTCCTTCCCGCTGGACGGCTTCTCGCAGACCTGCCTGCTGGAAGGTGTCGACCAGTTGGGGTATCTGTTGGGCCGTGTCCCTGAAATCGAACGTTACGAGAGTGAGCATGCACGCTGAAATTGTTGTCCTGCCCGGTGATGGCATCGGCCCGGAAGTGGCCGCCGCGGCAGTCGCCGTCCTGAAGGCCGTCGCCGAACGCTTCAACCACACCTTCACCTTCAGCGAGCACGACATCGGTGGCATCGCCATCGACCGCCACGGCGAACCGCTGCCGGCGTCGACCCTGGCCGCCTGCCAGGCCGCCAGCGCGGTGCTGCTGGGCGCAGTCGGTGGCCCGAAGTGGTCCGACCCGAACGCCAAGGTGCGTCCGGAACAGGGCCTGCTGGCGATCCGCAGGGCGCTCGGCCTGTACGCCAACCTGCGCCCGGTGCGCACCCATGAGGCCGCGCTGCACGCCTCGCCGATCAAGGCCGAGCTGCTGCAGGGTGTGGACTTCGTGGTGGTGCGCGAACTGACCGGCGGCATCTACTTCGGCGACAAGACCCGCGATGCCGACAGTGCCAGCGACCTGTGCCGCTACACCGTGGCCGAGATCGAGCGCGTGCTGCGCAGTGCCTTCCGCCTGGCCCGGCAGCGGCGTGGCAAGGTCACCTCGGTGGACAAGGCCAACGTGTTGGAAACCTCGCGCCTGTGGCGCGACGTGGCCGCGCGCATCGGCCGCGAGGAGTTCCCGGAGGTGGCGCTGGAGCACCAACTGGTCGATTCGATGGCCATGCACCTGCTGGCCAAGCCGCGCGAGTACGACGTGATCGTCACCGAGAACATGTTCGGCGACATCCTCACCGACGAAGCCTCGATGCTGGCCGGCTCACTCGGCCTGCTGCCCTCGGCCTCGCTGGGTGAACCGGGTGCGGTCGGCATCTACGAACCGATCCACGGTTCGGCCCCGGACATCGCCGGCAAGGGCATCGCCAATCCCTACGCGACGATCTTCAGCGCGGCGATGCTGCTGCGCCATTCGCTGGGGCTGGAAGCCGAAGCCGCAGCAGTGGAAGCGGCGGTGCACGCGGTGCTGGATGATGGGGTGTTCACTGCCGACCTGGCCGCCAAGGGCCAGGCCGTGAGTACCGCCGCCGCCACGGATGCGGTGCTGGCCAAACTCAACTGATCCGATGGCGCCACTCCATGCGTGGCGCCTCTGCCTTTGGTCATTGTGCGCAGCCACCCATGGGGTGGCTCTACTGTAGATCCACGCCATGCGTGGATCGTTCGAATGTCGCGCAGCAGATCCACGCCATGCACGGCTGCATTATTTGGTGGTGTACCCACCATTGACCAGGATGGTCTGCCCGGTCATCCACCAGCCATCGGTGACCAGGAAGCGGATCCACGGCACAATGTCGGCGATGTCGGTCAGGCCGGTACGGGTGAACGCCGAGAGCGCGGCCGCGGTCTTGTGGTACGCCTGTGCATCGGCACTCTCGGCCGGGTAGAAGAACGGCGTGTCCATCGGGCCCGGCCCGATCGCAGTCACCGAGATGCCGCGCTCACCGAACTCCTTTGACGCCGCGCGGGTGAAATGCTCGACCGGCGCCTTGGTGCCGGCATAGCTGGAATAGAACGGCGTGAACGCACCCAGCAGCGAGGTGACCAGGGTGCAGATGCGGCCACCGTCATTGACGTGGCGGCCTGCTTCCTTGAGGAAGAAGAACGCCGCCTTGGCGTTGACCGCGCTCATCTCGTCGTACTCCGCTTCGCTGATGTCCAGCAGCGGCTTCTTCAATACCTTGCCGACCGTATTGATGGCGATGTCGGGACGGCCGGCTGCGGCCACGGCATCGGCGAACAAGCGCTCCATCGCTGCCGCCGAGGTCAGGTCGCCCTGCAGGGCCACCGCCTTGCTGCCGGCCGCCTGCACGGCGGCAACGGTTGCTTCTGCATCGGCCTGGGTCGCGGCACTGTTGTAGTGGATGACGATGGCTTTGGCGCCCTGTGCGGCGAAGTCGCGGGCGATCAGGCCGCCCAGGTTCTTGGCGCCACCGGCGATCAGCACGGTCTTGCCCTTGAGGGAATGCTCGGTCATGGCTTCGGTCTCAGGAGGGGGCTGCCCGGGGTGGCAACCCTGCCCTGACGACGATATCGTGCAGAAAAAGCGGATAAAGCCCGCCACATTGACTTAACTTTCCAGAGCCAGCGAACAATGGACCGGATCGATCGCTTCCGCATCTTCACCCGGGTCGTGGAGTGCGCGAGCTTCACCCGCGCCGCCGACCAGCTCGGCCTGCCCCGTTCGACCGTCTCGGCGGCGATTGCCGAGCTGGAACAGCGGCTTGGCACCCGCCTGCTGCAGCGCTCGACCCGACGGGTATCCACCACCCATGACGGCGACGTGTTCCATGCCCGCTGCCTGCGCCTGATCGCGGAGGTTGAAGACGCCGAGTCGCTGTTCCGGCAGGACGACGCGCAACCGGCCGGTTTGCTGAAGATCGACGTACCCAGCCGCATCGGCCGTCGCATCATCGCCCCGGCGTTGCCGGATTTCTTCGCGCGCTACCCGCAGGTGGAACTGGACCTGGGCATGACCGACCGCGCGGTGAACCTGATCGAAGACGGCTGCGATGCGGTGCTGCGGGTCGGCCAGCTGGGCGATTCCAGCCTGGTGGCGCGCACGCTGGGCCAACTCGACTTCGTCAACGTGGCCGCGCCGGCCTACCTGCGCGAGCACGGCATGCCGCAGCACCCTGCCGACCTGCAGCAGCACCGCGCGGTGAACTACGCATCGCCGACCACGGCACGGGTGGAACCGTGGGAATGGCAGGATGGCGGCCAGCTGCGCACGCTGCCGATGCCCGGCTGGGTACGCGTGAACAGCGCCGAGGCCTCGATCGCGTGCTGCGTGGCGGGATTGGGGCTGTTGCAGATTCCGCGCTACGACGTGCAGGCCGAGCTGCAGTCAGGCGCATTGGTGGAGGTGATGCCGCAGTACGCGGCGCAGCCGCTGCCGGTGACCCTGCTGCAACCGCATCGGCAACACCGTGCACTGCGCGTGCAGGTGTTCGTCGAGTGGCTGCTGCCAGTGCTGCGGATCGGCCTGCAGCTGCAGTAGATCCACGCCATGCGTGGGTGCTTCTGTAGAGTCGAGCCATGCTCGACTCATCCCATCATAGCGCGAAGAGCGAAGAGCAGCCGAGCATGGCTCGGCTCTACAGAAAGCAGATCCCGCGAGCAGATCAGTCCACGCCATGCGTGGATGCATGCTGCAGTGTCAACCAAGGTTGGCACCTACCAGGGCAACGATCCGCTGCTGTAGATGCACGTCATGCGTGGGTGCTTCTGTAGAGTCGAGCCATGCTCGACTCATCCCATCATCGCGCATAGCGCAGCCGAGCATGGCTCGGCTCTACAGAAGGCAGATTCCGCGAGCAGATCCATCCACGCCATGCGTGGATGGGTGCAGCCGCAGAACCCGGGGCATTACGCCCCGGATTCGTCCGGCTTCACCCGGAACCACGCCGCGTACAACGCCGGCAGGAACACCAGCGTCAGCACCGTACCCACGATCAGACCACCCATGATCGAGATCGCCATCGAGCCATAGAACGCGCTGCGCGACAGCGGAATCATCGCCAGCACGGCCGCCAGCGCGGTCAGCACGATCGGGCGGAAGCGGCGCACCGTGGCATCGATGATCGAATGCCAGCGATCATGCCCGGCATCGATGTCCTGCTGGATCTGGTCGATCAGGATCACCGAGTTGCGCATGATCATGCCCGCCAGCGCGATCGTGCCCAGCAGCGCGACGAAGCCGAACGGCGCACGGAACAGCAGCAGGAACAGGGTCGCACCGATGATGCCCAGCGGCGCGGTCACCAGCACCATCGCCGCACGCGAGAAGCTGCGCAGCTGCAGCATCAGCAGCGTCGCCACCACCACCAGGAACAGCGGCATGCCGGCCTTGATCGAGTTCTGCCCGCGCGCCGAGTCCTCCACGGTGCCGCCGGTTTCCAGCAGGTAGCCGCTGGGCAGCTCGGCACGGATGCCATCCAGCGTGGGCACGATCTGGTGCACCACGTCCAGCGCCTGCATGCCATCGCTGATGTCGGCGCGCACGGTCACGGTCGGCAACCGGTTGCGGTGCCAGATGATGCCGTCCTCGAAGCCGTACTCCATCGTCGCCACCTGCGACAGCGTGATGCTGCCGCCGTTGGCGGTCGGCATCGACAGGCTGGACAGCAGCTCCAGCTGGTTGCGCTCATCGGCCGGCCCGCGCAGCAGCATCTCGATCTGGCGGTTGCCTTCGCGATACACGCTCACCGACTGGCCGGCCAGCGAACTGGCCAGGAACTGGCTGACCTGGGCGCTGCTCACGCCCAGCGCGCGGGCACGCTCCTGGTCGATCACCAGCCGCACCACCTTGCTCGGCTCGCTCCAGTCCAGGTTGACGTTCATCACGTGCGGGTTCTCACGCACCTTGGCCTCGACCTGGCGCGCGATCGCCTGCACCTTCTCGATGTGCTCGCCGGAGATGCGCATCTGCACCGGATAACCGACCGGCGGGCCGTTCTCCAGGCGGGTCACGCGCATCTGCACGTCCGGGAACTTCGGAATCACCTCGTGCAGCAGCCAGTCACGAGTGCTTTCGCGCGATTTGATGTCCTTGGCCAGCACCACGAACTGGGCGAAGTTGGTCGCCGGCAGCTGCTGGTCCAGCGGCAGGTAGAAGCGCGGCGAACCGGTACCCACATAGGACACATAGTTGGCGATGCCCTCGCGGCTGGACAGCAGCTTCTCCAGCTTCTCGGCCTGGGCCTGGGTCGAGCGCAGCGACGCCCCCTCGGCCAGCTCGATGTCCACCATCAGTTCCGGCCGGGTCGAGTCCGGGAAGAACTGCTGCGGCACGAAGCGGAACATCATCAGTGAGAACACGAACAGGGCGACGGTCGCGGCGATCACCCACCAGCGGCGGCGCAGGCAGGCGTCGAGGAAGCGCCGGAAGCTGCGGTAGAACGGGCGCTGGTAGGGATCGTGGTCGTGCCCATGCTGCGGCGGTGCGATCAGGTTGGCCAGCGCCGGATAGCGGTCGGCCCACTGCTGGCGCTTGCCCAGCCAACGCGCGGACAGGCTGCCGGGCTTCGGCGGCTGCGGATTGAACAGGTCCGGCAGCATCTTGTCGCCCAGGTACGGGATGAACAGCACCGCTGCGATCCACGACACCACCAGTGCAATGGTCACCACCTGGAACAGCGAACGGGTGTATTCACCGGTGCTCGATGCCGCCGTGGCGATCGGCAGGAAGCCGGCTGCCGTGATCAATGTGCCGGTCAGCATCGGGAACGCGGTCGATTCCCAGGCGAAGCTGGCCGCGCGCAGGCGATCGAAGCCCTGCTCCATCTTGGTGGCCATCATCTCCACCGCGATGATCGCATCGTCCACCAGCAGGCCCAGCGCCAGCACCAGTGCGCCCAGCGAAATCTTGTGCAGGCCGATGTCGAAGTAATGCATGACGAAGAAGGTCATCGCCAGCACCAGCGGAATGGTCACGCCCACCACCAGGCCGGTGCGCAGGCCCAGCGAGAAGAAACTGACCAGCAGCACGATCACCACCGCTTCGGTCAGCACCTGCACGAACTCGCCAACCGACTCCTCCACCGACTGCGGCTGGTCGGACACCTTGCGCAGCTGCATGCCGGCCGGCAGGGTCTTCTGCAGCCGCTCGAACTCGGCGTCGAGGTTGGCGCCCAGCTTGAGGATGTCACCGCCATCCTTCATCGCCACCGCCAGGCCGATCGCCTCTTCGCCCATGAAGCGCATCTTCGGCGACGCCGGATCGGCGAAGCCACGCTTGACCTCGGCGATGTCGCCCAGGTGCACGGTGCGGTCGCCAGCACGGATCGGGAACTGGCGGATGGCGTCGATGTCGTTGAACTGGCCCGTCACGCGCAGCTGCACGCGATCGGTGGCGGTCTCGAAGAAGCTGGTGCCGGTGATCGCATTCTGGTCGGCCAGCGCCTGCTGCACCTGCTGCATCGACACACCCAGCGTTGCCAGCCGGGTGTTGGACAGTTCGATCCACACCTTCTCGTCCTGCAGGCCGACCAGGTCGATCTTGCCGACATCGGGTACGCGCTGCAGTTCCAGCTGGATGCGGTCGGCGTAGTCGCGCATCACCGCGTAGTCGAAGCCCTTGCCGGTCAACGCATAGATGTTCCCGTAGGTGTCGCCGAACTCATCGTTGAAGAACGGGCCGACAATCTCGCGCGGCAGCGTCGCACGGATGTCGCCCACGCGCTTGCGAACCTGGTACCACAGGTCCGGGATCTGCTTGGAACGCAGGCTGTCGCGCGCCATGAAGATGACCTGCGATTCGCCGGGGCGCGAATAGGAGCGGATGAACTCGTACTCGCCGGTGTTCATCAGCGCCTTCTCGATCGGCTCGGTCACCTGCCGCGAGACCTGTTCGGCGGTGGCGCCCGGCCAAAGCGTGCGCACTACCATCGCCTTGAAGGTGAATGGCGGATCCTCGGACTGGCCCAGATGCTTGTACGACCATGCGCCGATCAGCGCGAAGGCAAGCATCGCGAACAGCACCAGCGGGCGGTTGGACAACGCCCACTCGGAAAGATTGAAGCGGCGCACCGGCTTACTCCTTGGCCTTGGCGGCAGCGGCCGGCGTGGCCGGCTTCAGCACCGGGCGGTTCTGGCGGTCCACGGCGATCACCGGCTGGCCGGCACGCAACAGGTGTCCGCCGGCAGCGACCACCCAGTCACCCGCATTCACGCCGGACAGCACCGGCACCGATTCGCTGCCATAGGCACCGGTGGTGACCGACGCGGCCTTCAGCGTGCTGTTGGCCGGATCGACCACCCACACGCTGGCGGCACCGTTGGCACCGCGCTGCAGCGCACCGAGCGGCAGCTGCAGGGTGCCGTGGCGGCCGGCGCTGCTGTAGACGCGCGCGCTCTGGCCCAGTTCGACATCGGCCAGCGCATCGGCGGGCAGGCTGACCCGGGTTGCATAGGTGCGTGCCTGTGGATCGGCGGCAGCGGCGATCTCGCGGATCGTGCCTGGCAGGCGCTGGCCAGGACGGTTCCACAGCTCCACCTCGACCGGCTGGCCCACCGCATAGTCGCGGATGGTGGCCTCGGGCAGGTCGATCAGCACTTCGCGCCCGCCATCGGCGGCCAGGTTGAAGATGGTCTGGCCGGCCGACACCACCTGCCCGGCTTCGGCCTCACGGCTGGCGATCACGCCATCGGACGGCGCGCGCAGCTGTGCGTAGTCGGCCTGGTTGCGCAGCACATCGAGGTTGGCGCGGGCGGCGTTGGCCTGGCCCTGCGCGGCCTTGAAGGCGGCGGACTGCTGGTCCAGCTGCGAGCGGCTGACCAGCTGCTGGTCGGCCAGCACCTGGTAGCGCTTGAGGTCATTACGGGCACGCACCAGATCGGCTTCGGCCGCAGCAAGCTGCGCCTGCGAGGCGCGGGCCTGCAGCGCGAAGTCGGCCACGTCCAGCTCGGCCAGCACGTCGCCCTTCTTCACCCGTTGCCCGGCATCGACGTGGCGCTTGACCAGGTTGCCGCCAACGCGGAACGACAGTGGACTTTCCTGCCGCGCACGCACCGTGCCCGGGAACGCCGCCGGCGCCTGCCCGGCCTGCTCGCCAGGGTGAACCACCAGCACCGGAACGGCCGCCTGGGGCGCCTGTTCCTGTCCCGAACAGGCTGCCAGCGCAGCCATCCACACCATACCGCCCATCCAGCGCACGATCTTCATCGGTCAACGTCCTGAAAACGCAGGGTTGCAACTAAGGGGGGAGCCGCGACTGCCGGCCCAATTTAATAAACCGGCCGGTATAGTATAAATATCGAACCGCTTGGTCTAGTATTGTCGTGATGAGTTCTCACACTTCCCGCAAGCCGTCGGCCAAGCCCGCTGCCAAGGCCGCCGGACCCGGGCGCCCCAAGGACCTCGGCAAGCGCGCGGCGATCCTTGAAGCAGCCAAGACACTGTTCATCGAACAGGGCTATACCGGCGTGAGCATGGACACCATCGCCGCTCAGGCCGGCGTCTCGAAACTGACTGTGTACAGCCACTTCGGCGACAAGGAGACCCTGTTCTCCGAGGCCGTGCAGTCGAAGTGCATTGAAATGCTGCCCGATGCCCTGTTCGTGGCCGACGCGGACGGCCCGCTGCGCGACCAGCTGATCGGCATCGGTCTGGCCTTCTTCGAACTGATCACGTCCGATGCGGCGATCTCGATCCAGCGCATGATGATGGCGCCGGAGACCGACGAACGCCTGCGCGAGCTGTTCTGGAAGGCAGGACCGGAACGTACCTGCGAGGCCCTGGCTGACTTCCTGCGGGCACGCGCCGAGCGCGGCGAGCTGGAAATCACCGACTATTCGCTGGCTGGCGAGCAGTTCCTGACCCTGGTCAAGGGTGAAGTGCACATGCATATGATGTGCGGCATGCCACTGTCACCGGTGGAATGCGACCCTCTTGCCCACGTGACTGCCAGCATCGACTTCTTCCTGCGCGCCTATGCGCCGCGAGGGGCCGGGACGGCTGAATAACCAAAACTGAACGAACCGGAGGTCGCGATGACTTCCGGCACTGCGACCCCGGCCACCCGGCAGCTGATGCTCTGGGCGCGCCGCCGGCCTCCGGCACCGGTAAAATGGCCGGCCCACTGCGCTGGATTTGAACCTCATGACGATTGATTACGCCCACGCCCGCGAACTGATGGTGGAACAGCAGATCCGTCCCTGGGACGTGCTGGACATCAAGGTGCTCGACGTCCTGGCCCGCCTGCCGCGCGAGGCTTTTGTCGCCGATGCACACCGGGCACTGGCCTACGCCGATGTCGAACTGCCGATCGGCCATGGCCAGAAGATGATGAAGCCGGTCATCGAGGGCCGTACCCTGCAGGCGCTGGACCTGCAGCCGGGTGACGAAGTGCTGGAAATCGGCACCGGCAGCGGCTTCCTGTCGGCCTGCATCGGCGCGCTGGCGCGCGACGTGCTGAGCCTGGAAATCGACCCGGAGCTGGCCGCCGCCGCGCGCGCCCGCCTGGACGCGTCCGGCCTGGGCACCAACGTCCGCGTGGAAGTGGCCGACGCCCTGTCCTGGCAGACCGAACGCCGCTTTGACGTGATCTGTGTCACTGGTGCGGTCGACGTGGTGCCGTCACAGTTCGCCTCGTGGCTGCGTCCTGGTGGTCGCCTGTTCGTGATCCACGGCCGCTCGCCGGCGATGGAGGCCCTGCTGGTCAAGGCCGACGGCAGCAGCGAGTCCCTGTTCGAGACCGATATCGATTACCTGCGTGGTGCCGCCCCGGCCCCCCAGTTCCACCTCTGAGTCCAAGGAAGCCGCAATGATCCGCCGATCCCTCGCTGTTGCGCTGGCCACTGCCCTGCTGCCGTTGTCCGCCCATGCCGCCGACCTGCTGCAGGTCTACGAAATGGCGCGCAATGGCGATCCGCAGCTGTCCGCCGCCGAATCGACCCGGCTGTATGACAAGGAAGGCGCCGTGCAGGCGCGCGCCGCCCTGCTGCCGCAGATCAACGGCCAGGCCCAGCTGAACCGCACGCGCAGTGAGCCGAACGCCGACGCCAACTCCGGCTCGTTCACCAACAAGCGCCGCACCTACACGATCGACGGCAGCCAGACGCTGTTCAACTGGACCCAGATCAACAACCTGCGTTCGCAGCGCGAGCTGAGCAAGGCGGCGGACTTCACCCTCGATTCGGCCAACGACAGCCTGATCGTGCGCACCTCGGCGGCCTACTTCAACGTGCTGGTGGCGATCGAATCGCTGAATGCCGCACAGACCAATGAAGCGGCCGCGAAGAAGCAGTTCGACTTCGCCGACAAGCGCCTGGAAGTGGGCCTGGCGCCGATCACCGACGTGCACGAAGCACGCGCCCAGTACGACCAGGCGCGTGCCAACACCATCGTTGCGCAGAACACCCTGGCCGATAACTACCAGGCCCTGACCGAACTGACCGGCCAGCCGGTGACCAACCTGCGTGGGCTGCCGGCCGACTTCCGCCCGGAAGTGCCGGCCAACCGTGGCAACATCGATGAGCTGGTGCAGCAGGCCACCACCCAGAATCCGGCGCTGAAGGCGCAGGAACTGAAGGTCAGCGCCGCCGAGGCTGGCGTGCAGGCCGCCCGTGGCGGCCATTACCCGACCCTGTCGCTGGGCGGCAGCTGGGGCAAGAGCGCGACCTGGGGTGACAGCACTGGTTCCGGTTCGCTGTCGCCGGACGCCCGCACCAACAGCATCGGCCTGACCCTGAGCGTGCCGATCTTCTCCGGTGGTGCCACCCAGTCCGGCGTACGCCAGGCGCTGGCCCAGCGTGACATCGCCCAGGACGGCTACGAGCAGCAGAAGCGCGCCCTGGACCGCAACACCCGCAATGCCTACCAGACCCTGGTACAGGGCATCAGCGAAGTGGAGGCCCGTCGCCTGGCCGTGGTCTCGGCACAGAGCGCGTACGACGCCTCGCAGGTCGGCCTGGAAGTCGGTACCCGTACCGTGCTGGACGTGATCCAGAACCAGCGCATCCTGTTCTCGGCGCAGCTGGACTACGCCCAGGCCCGCTACACCTTCCTGCAGAACCGCCTGCTGCTGAGCCAGTCGCTGGGTGCGCTGGACGTGGCAGAGCTGCAGGACGTCAACCGCCTGCTGACCCAGGACGCGGGCAATCCGGCAACGACCACGCACTGATCCGTCGCCCTGCCGGCAACAAAGAAGCCACCCGCAAGGGTGGCTTTTTTGCAGGCGGTGCATCCGCCCGCAGCTACCCGTTGCGTGGCCCCGCGAACCCTCAGCCCGGCCATGCCCGCAGGCGTTCCAACGCCGCAAAGACGCACAGCGCGGCCGCCAAGGGCGCCAGCATCGGCAGCACCAGTTCGCGACCGGTTGCGCCCTGCCTCATGTCATTCCGCCGCCGCAGCACCGCCAGGCACAGCGCCGCCATCACCAGCAGGGTTGCCGGACCCGGCAGCGCCGGCAGGGTGCCCAACGGCAGCCACAGCACCAGCATCACCGCCGGCAGTCCGACCGCCGCCACGATCACACCGCGGGAGCGTCCCACTGCATCACCCGCCCCTGGCCACAGCGATGTTGCCAGCCGCAAGGCCAGCATCAGCAGCACCAGCTGCAGGGCGGCCAGGCCCGTAGCCCCCGCCAGCGGCAACAACGGCAGCATCCACTCCAATTGCGGATGCATCTGCAGCGCCACCGACAGTGGCCGGGTACTGGCAAGCGCGGAAAACTCGACCAGCCCTGCCTGCAGTGCTGCCAGCACGATCAGCAGCAGCATCGCCAGCAACGAGACCAGCGCCAGCACTGCCGGTTGCCACGTCGCGCCCTGGCGGCGCAACGCAGGAAAGCCCAGTGCCAAGCCGACGCTGGCAAATACCCCCAGCAGCGGCACCGCAGCCGCCAGCACCCCGCCCAGCCCGAAGCGATACGGCGCGGTCGCCGGTGGCAGCCAGGGGATCCAGTGCGCGTAATGCACATGACGTGCCGCCAGCGCCAGCAGCAACACCCCCGCACCGATCTTCACCGTCAACAGGGCGCAGGCCACCAGCACCACACGCCGTGGCGGCAGCAATGCCAGCGCGCCCAGCATCAGCAGGCCCACCGCCGCCGTGACCTGTTCCGGCAGCCAGTCGCAGGGCTGGAGGCCTTCGGCGGCCAGCACCGTGTGCAGATGGAGGGCCATGGACTGCGCCACGCCCGCCGTGGTCGCCACCAGCTCCAGCAGCAGGGCCATGCCCAACACGCCCGCCACCCGCGGCCCCCAGCTGGCAGCCAGCAGCCCGTGCAGGCCCTCGCCCGCCGGCAACCGCAGCACCAGATCCTGCAGGCAGCACAGCACCAGGCCGGCCCCCAGTGCAGCCAGCAACAGGCTCAGCACGATGGCGGGGCCTGCCTGTGCCGCCGTGTGCTGGCCCACCAGTGCGATCACGCTACCGCCCACCAACAGTGTCAACGCCACCACCGCCAGATGGTCCGTCCCCAGTCCGGCCCCACCCGTGCCGTCCCCGCCCCTGTCGCCGTCCATCGCAAGTTCCCTTGATATCCGCCCAAGCGCGGTCGACAGCAGGCTGGCAGCCTGCGTCGTCCTGCGGAATCAGAATCGGTGGAATGTGCGCAACGATGTGATGGCAGGCACGCTGCCAGCGGCAGGGTCGGTCCAGCAACGACAGAAAAATCGTCGCTAAGCAGAATTGATGAAGTTGATCACGACAATGCTCGTCAGCGCCGCTGACTCCGCGCTGCCGCGATCACTCGCGCGGTGGTGGCAGGTGCGGCGCCACCAGGGCAAGCGTGCGTTGCAGCGCGCCGCGGCCATTGCTGACCAGCGTGCATCCCGCCCGCGCCATGTCTTCGCGGGCCTGGGCATCGTCGAGCAGGTGCTGCAGCAGATCGCCCACCGCCTGCGCGTCCTCGCCGATCAGCAGCGCTCCGGCCTCGCGCATGCGCCGGGAAATTTCCGCGAAGTTGTGCAGGTGCGGGCCGGTCACCGCCGCCGTTCCCATCGCGGCCGGCTCCAGCAGGTTGTGACCACCGATGGCCTGCAGGCTGCCGCCGACGAAGGCGACCTGGGCGCAGGCATAGAACGGCATCAGCTCGCCAAGGGTGTCGATGACGAACACGTCGGTGGCCGCGTGTGGCCACTGGTCCACGCGGCGGGTCGCCACGCTCCAGCCCTGTTCGCGCGCCAGCGCTTCCACCTTCGGGAAACGCTCGGGATGTCGCGGTGCCCACAGCAGCAGCAGCTCCGGATGCCGCTGGCGCAGGCGCCGGTGCAGGTCGATCACCGCCTGCTCCTCGCCATCATGGGTACTGGCGGCGATCCATACCGGACGAGCGGCCGGTACCCGCGCGTGGAACTGTTCGACGAAACCCTGCACATCCGGCGTGGCGATGTCGAATTTCAGGTTGCCCAGCGCCTGCACCTGGCCGGGATCCGCCCCCAGCTGCACGAAGCGCTCGGCATCGTCCTGCGACTGCGCGGCCACGCAGGTGACGGTGCGCAGCGCGCGGCGGATCAGTGCCGCCAGCAACCGGTAGCCGCGCAGCGAACGCGCCGACAACCGGGCGTTGAGGATGTACACCGGAATGCCGCGGTCACGGCAGCCGAACAGCATGTTCGGCCACAGCTCGGTTTCCAGGATCAGCGCCAGGCTGGGCTGGAAATGGCCGAGGAAACGGTTGACGCTGCCCGGCACGTCATACGGCAGGTAGACATGGTCCAGGGCGTCGCCCCACAGCGCGCGTACGCGCTCGGAGCCGGTCGGGGTGATGGTGGTGATCACCCAGCGGATGTCCGGGCGCTGCTGGCGCAGGGCATTGACCAGCGGCGCGGCGGCATTGACCTCGCCCACCGAGACCGCGTGCAGCCAGACCCGCGGCTGCCCGGTCGGCTGCGGATAGGAGGCATAGCGTTCATCCCAGCGCCGGAAGTATTCACGAACCCGGAAACCGCGCCAGACCAGGTGGTACACGGTGATCGGCAGCAGGATGTAGAGCACGACCGAATACAGGCCGCGCAGGATCCATTCGACAGGGTCTTTGCGCATGCGGCAAGGATACGGGAGCCCCCGGGGAAAGACACGCGGCCGCCTTGGTAGAATGGCCCCATGTCAGATGCCTCCACCGCCGTCCGCCCATCGCTGCGCGATCCGCGCAACTGGCCGATGTTCGCCGCCATGTTCGGCGCCTTCGCCATCGCCCGCCTGCCGTGGATGCTGCAGCGCGCGCTGGGCCGGGGCGTCGGCTGGATCACCTGGCGCCTGCTCGGCAGCCGCCGCCGCGCCGCCGAAGTCAACCTGCAGCTGTGCTTCCCCGAGAAGGACGAAGCCTGGCGCCAGCGCCTGGTGCGCGACAGTTTCGATGCGCTGGGCGTGGGCGTGTTCGAGTGCATCCGCGCCTGGTGGGGCAGCATCGACCGCATCCGCCCGCAGGTACGGATCGAAGGCCTGGAACACCTGCGGCAGATGGAGGCTGAAGGCCGCGGCGTGCTGCTGGTCTCAGGCCACTTCATGACCCTGGAAATGTGCGGACGCCTGCTGTGCGACTACGTCGACCTGTCCGGCATGTACCGCAAGCACAAGAACCCGGTGTACGAGTGGGCGGTGAAGTTCGGCCGCCTGCGCTATGCCAAGGCGATGTTCGCCAACGAGGACATCCGCGCGACCGTGCGCCACCTGAAGAAGGGCGGCTTCCTCTGGTACGCGCCGGACCAGGACATGCGTGGCAAGGACACCGTGTTCGTGCCGTTCTTCGGCCACACCGCTTCGACCATCACCGCCACCCACCAGCTGGCAAGGATGACCGGTTGTGCAGTGATCCCGTACTTCCACCGCCGCGAAGGCGGGAAGTACGTGCTGAAGATCGGCGCACCGCTGGAGAATTTCCCCAGTGAGGACGTGGAAGCCGATACCACGCGGGTCAACCAGGCCATCGAAGAGATGGTGCGCGAAGCCCCCGACCAGTACCTGTGGATCCACCGCCGCTTCAAGCGCCAGCCCGGCGGCCGGAGTGATTTCTACAAATAACCGGATGCGGTGGAAGGGCCGGCGTCCTCGTGGCGCCAACCTTGGTTGGCGCCGGATGAACCGAGGCCGGTCCCGGGGAGCCCACCAAGGTTGGCAACTACTGCATCGGCGGAGATTCGTCCGATTCGCGGGCCAGCAGACTGCCGGCGAACAGGGCCGCCAGCAGCACGGTCAGGCCGCCCCAGAACGCAGAATAGAACGCCAGGTGCGTATTGAGCGGGAACACGGTAACCGCCAGCGCCAGCATCGCCGGGCGGGCGCGGTCACGCGCCGCCGGCGGTGCATAGCGCCAGGCCCGCCAGGCCTGCGCCACCGCCGCCAGCCACAGCAGCAGGCCCAGCACGCCGGTCTCGGCCAGGATTTCCAGCACGATCTGGTGGGCGTGCAATGCCGGTTGATTGCCCCACACGGCGGGGCCCTCGTCTGACACGCAGGCCGGATACGCATCACGGAAGCCGCGCGCACCGACACCGTTGACCGGATGTTCCTCGATCATGCACACCGCCGCCGTCCAGATGCGCGCGCGCCCCGAAAGCGCCTCGTCAACGCCCTGCCCGTCTTCGTTCCATGCCTGTGCCGTGCGCGCAACACGCTCGCGCAGCTGCGGCACGCCCGCTGTCAGTGCGGCCGTACCCAGCGCTGCCACAAGGGCCAGCAGCAGCAGCCGCTTCCAGCCGAACTGGCGCAGGCCGCTGTAGCCCAGCACCAGCACAAAGGTGATCCACGAGGCGCGCGAACCGGCCAGCAGCAGCACGCCTCCCAGTGCGGCGGCGGCCAGCAACCACCCCGCACTGCCGAAACGCCGCGCCATCGGCAGCAGCAGGAAGGGTGACAGGCTGGCCAGCACCTGGCCAAATTTCAGGTTGCAGGGCCCGAGCGCGCCACTGAGGCGGTCGGCCAGTGCGGCTTCGTCGGCCGGGCACAGCGCGTGGCCACTTACGGCCAGCTTCAGGTGATCCAGCGACCAGAACCATGGGCTGGTGCCGGCCAGCGCCTGTACCAACGCGTCCAGCGTCCACGCGCCGGTGATCAGCGCCAGGCCACCGAAGGTCAGCCGCCGCCGTTCCGGCGTGGCTACCGCGATCGCCACCAGCCACATGAAGGGCAGGTAGCGCAGTCCGGCGGCAGCCTTGGTCCACGAGGCCGCCGGATCGATCGCATCGATGGCCGAGAACGCCTGTGGCAGCCAGTAGCCGAGGAACAGGATCGAGGTCAGGGCCCACGCCGCCGTGCTCAACAGGTGCGGGCGGCGCTGCAGCCGGCGCATGACCATGCGCACGGCAGCATAGAGCGCGCCAAGGCCGAGCACGGTTTCGGCGATGCCTGGCAACGGCCACATCGCCACGTACGCCAGCACCCACCAGGGTGCCCAGCGCCCAGCGCGGTCGTCGCGCACGATGGCAGCGGGGTCAGCCGGCGAGATCGGCATAGAGGCGGAGGGTATCGCGCCGCATGGCCTGCAGGGTAAACGGGATGCGGGTCGGCAAGGATGGCGGCTGCGCCAGCAGGGCCAGCGCACGTTCACCCAACGCGCGCGCGTCGCCGAGCGGCACCGCGCCGCCGGGCTGCAGCTGCTGCAGCAGTTCGCCGACGCCACCGTGGTCCCAGCCCAGCACCGGGCGGCCGACCGACAGCGCCTCGACCACGGTGCGGCCAAAGGCTTCCGGCTTGTCCGACAGCTGCAGCACCAGATCGCTGGCGGCGTAGGCCAGGGCGATGCGTGCGGTAGGCGTGCTGATCTGTACGGCCTCGGCCACGCCCAGTGCCGCAGCCTGGCGGCGCAGATCGGCCACGTAGGCCTCACGCCCGGGTTCCTCGGTACCCAGCATCCACAGCTGCGCAGGCACGCCGGCGGCACGCACGTCGGCCAGCAGCTGCAGCGCGTGGGCGTGGCCCTTCAGCCGGGTACCGCGCCCGGGCAACAGCAGCAGCGGGCCATCAACCTGCGCCAGCCAGGGATAATCGGCGGCCAGGGCCAGCCGCGGGCGACGGTCGGCACGTGCTACGCGTGGGAACTGGCCGACATCGACACCGCGGGGAATGACCTGCAGTTTTTCTTCCGGCACCGTCGGGTAGTGGCGTTGCACGAAGGCGCGCACGGTATTGGACACGCAGATCACGCGTTCGCCACTGGTCATCACCGCACTGTAGCGGCTGGGCGAATTCAACCCGTGCACGGTGGTCACCCAGTGCGGGCGCTGTGCGGCGGGCATGGCGCGGATCGCGTACAGGCCCAGCCAGGCCGGCAGCCGCGAACGGGCGTGCACGATGTCCGCACCGACCTCGGCAAACAGGCGGCGCAGGGTCGGCAGATGGCGCAGGGTCAGCAGCGACTTGCGGCCGATGTCCAGGGTGAGGTGCTCGGCACCGCTGTCCAGCAGCGGCTGCACCAGGCGGCCACCGGCGGACACCACCAGTGCACGATGGCCGGCCGCGACCAGGGCAGCAGCGATTTCCAGGGTCGAGCGCTCGACACCGCCGGAGTGCAGCGCCGGCAGCAACTGCACCACGGTCAATCGGCGCATCGAAGGGGCCGCCGTTTAGTCGGCCAGCACGAACACGGAACCGCAGTACGGGCACTGCGCTTCACCGTTGGGCTCGTCTTCGATCGGCAGGTACACGCGCGGATGCGAGTTCCACAGCGCCATTTCCGGGGTCGGGCAGCTCAACGGCAGATCGCTGCGGTGCACGGTGTAGCGCTTCTCGGCGTTGGCGGGCGCGGTGGCGGTATGGCTCATGGCGGATGTCGGTGAACGGGTTGCGAGGCCTGTGATTCTAGCATCTGGGCCGCACCGACATTGCGCCACAACGGGCCTTTGCGCGCTCCCGCCGATGCCTCGCATCTCCCCGCCGCACGCCGGGCGGCGGCGGCGCCGGGGATTTCGCGGTCGTTCCGGCAGGTTCGCTCGCCAGAATCGACTCCAGCGATATTTCCCGCATTTGGATCGAACTAAATGGCACTTGCCAGCGCGCGACGGCTGTTGCAGGATCGGGCCAGGTCGCACCCCGACCCACCCAATCCAACCCGATCGCATGGCCCGCCCCCACCGGACCGGCATCGCCTCTTCCACTGCCAGCCTGGCGGGCGGAGCGATGCTGTCCGTGGTGTCCGCCGATGCGGGTTCTGCCCGCCGCCAGCCCTTCCGGGAGACCCTTGCATGACCCTGTCCGATCCGCGCCGCGCCCTGCTTCCACTCGCCCTGGCCCTGGCCTGTGCGACCACTGCGATGCCGGTGCTGGCACAGGGGCTGCAGACCTCGTTCGAGCCCGGCGAACCTGCCCCGACGCAGGCCGCGGGTGCACTTCAGGTCACGATCGGCAACGGCCCTGCGGCGCCTTACGCGGCCAAGCGCAACGCCGGCTACAGCGGCCTGCATGCACTGCGCTACAGCAGCGAAGGCGGCAGCGCGCGGCGCGAACTGTTCAAGGCCGACCTGCCCATCGAGGCCGATACCACGCTGTCGTGGCTGGTGCTGCCGGAGATCGTCGGCAAGGACACCGTCGCTTCGACCTATGTCTCGCTGGACCTGCTGCTGGACGATGGCAGCCGCGTGTCGGCCGGTGCGGCGCGCGACCAGCATGGGGTGGCGATCGGCGCACGCGCGCAGGGCGAATCGAAGACGCTGTACCCGCAACAGTGGGCGCGCAAGGCAGTGCGGCTGGGCGACGTACCCACGCTGAAGGGCCGCCGCGTAGTGGCGATCGAGCTGGAGGTGGCCAGTGCCGAGGGCGCGCCGGTCTCTGGCTGGATTGATGACGTGCGCCTGGACGCACAGCCGCGGCAGCAGCCACAGCGCGTCTCCGACTGGGTGCTGACCACCCGCGGCACCCAAGCCAACGGCACCTTCTCGCGCGGCAACAATTTCCCGGCCACGGCGGTGCCGCACGGCTTCAACTTCTGGACCCCGGTGACCGATGCCGGCGCACTGAACTGGCTGTACCGCTGGAACGAACAGAACGACGCACAGAACCGCCCGCAGCTGCAGGCGCTTGCGCTGAGCCACCAGCCCAGCCCGTGGATGGGTGACCGCCAGACCTTCCAGGTGATGCCCTCGGCCAGCCGTGGCGTGCCCGAGGCCGACCGCCGCAAGCGCGCGCTGTCGTTCGATCGCCGCCATGAAAGCGCGCGCCCCTACCGCTACGACGTGCGCTTCGACAACGGCATCGCTGCCGCCATCGCGCCGACCGATCATGCCGCGTTGTTCCGCTTCGACTTCCCCGAAGGCGGTGACGCCAACCTGCTGTTCGACAACGTCGATGCACGTGGTGGCCTGACTCTGGATGCCGCCACACAGACGCTGTCGGGCTACACCGATACGCGCAGCGGCCTCTCCAACGGCGCCAGCCGCATGTACGTGGTGGCCAGCTTCGACAAGCCCTGGCGCAGCAGCGGCCGCCTCGACACCGGGCGCCCGACCGGCTACATCAAGTTCGATGCCGGCAGCGAGCGGCGGGTGACGATGCGCATCGCCACCTCGCTGATCTCGGTGGAGCAGGCGCGGCACAACCTCGCACTGGAAATCGCCGCCGCCGATACGCTGGAGAGCGTGGCCGGCCGCGCACAGGACGCGTGGGACGCGCGCCTGGCCCGCTTCGACATCGGCGATGCCAGCGACGACCAGAAGACCACGCTGTACTCCAGCCTGTACCGGCTGTACCTGTACCCGAATTCCGGCCACGAGAACGTGGGCAGCGCCGCCGCACCGGAGTGGCGCTACGCCAACCAGGCCAGCGCCAGCGATGACAACACCGAAGGCAGCGCGACCCGCAGTTACGCCGGCGTGCGCGATGGCAAGGTGTTCGTCAACAACGGCTTCTGGGACACCTTCCGCACCACCTGGCCGGCCTATGCACTGTTCACGCCCGACGATGCCGGCCAGCTAGTGCAGGGCTTCATCGAGCAGTACCGCGCCGGCGGCTGGATCGCACGCTGGTCGTCGCCGGGCTATGCGGACCTGATGGTCGGTACCAGCTCGGACGTGGCCTTCGCCGATGCGTGGCTGAAGGGCATCGGCGGTTTCGATCCGGCCGAGGCCTACGCCGCCGCGCTGAAGAACGCGACCGTGGTCCCGCCCGACCGCCATGTCGGCCGCAAGGGCATGGACCGTTCGACCTTCCGTGGCTACGCCAGCGCGGACGTGCATGAAGGCATGTCGTGGACGATGGAAGGCGCACTCAATGATTTCGGCATCGCCAACATGGCCGACGCGCTGGCCAAGCGTGCGACCACGCCGGCCGCACGCGAGCGCTACAGCACCGAGGCCGACTACTTCCGCTATCGCGCCGCCAGCTACACGACGATGTTCGATCCGGCCGCCGGCTTCTTCCAGGGCCGCACTGCCGATGGCCAGTGGCGCGTGGACGCGAAGGACTACGACCCGCGCGTGTGGGGCCACGACTACACCGAGTCCAATGGCTGGACCTTCGCCTTCACCGCTGCCCACGATGGCGAAGGCCTGGCCGCGCTGTACGGTGGCCGCGACAAGCTGGCGGCGAAACTGGATGCCTTCTTCGCCACGCCGGAAACCGCAGACCCGGCACTGGCCGGTTCCTACGGCGGCACCATCCACGAGATGACCGAGGCGCGCGACGTGCGCATGGGCATGTACGCGCACAGCAACCAGCCGGCGCACCACATCCCGTGGATGTACCTGTACGCCGGGCAGCCGTGGAAGACCCAGCAGCACGTGCGCGAGATCCTGTCGCGGCTGTACGTCGGCAGCGAGATCGGCCAGGGCTATCCGGGCGACGAGGACAATGGCGAGACCTCGGCGTGGTACGTGCTGGCCTCGCTGGGCCTGTACCCGCTGCGCATGGGCGCCCCGGAGTATGTGATCGGTTCGCCGGCCTTCCGCCACGCGCGGGTGGAACTGCAGGGCGGCGCGGTGCTGACCGTGAACGCGGCCAACAATTCGCGAGAGAACGTCTACGTGCAGTCGCTGAAGATCAACGGCACGCCCTGGACGAAGACCTGGGTGCCGCACGAGCTGATCGCCAGGGGCGCGACGCTGGACTTCGTGATGGGCCCGCAGCCGTCGCGCTGGGGCAGCGGCGTGGATGACGTGCCGCGCTCGCTGACCGCCCGTGGCCAGCGCCCGCAGCTGCTGCACGACCTGCTCGGCAGCGGCGCGAAGGCAACACTGGCCGATGGCCGCGCCCTGCCGGCGCTGGTCGATGACGATGCGGCCACCACCGTCGGCCTGGGTGGCGGCGCGACCATCGCACTGACCGGCCTGAGCAATGGCACGCCGACGATGTATACGCTGACCAGCGGTGACGGCCGCATCCAGGGCGGCGAATGGACGCTGGAAGCGCGCAATGGCAACGGCCACTGGACCGTGCTCGACCAGCGCAGCGGCGAAGCCTTCGAGTCTGCCCGCCAGACCCGTCCGTTCCGCATCGCCAGACCCGGTCGTTACAGCGAGTACCGGCTGCGCCTGGCCGCGCCGGGCCGGCTGCCGCTGGCGGAGATCGAACTGTTGGCGCCCAGCGCCGTACAATGAGCCCTATGCGCTACCGTCTGTTGCCTCTGGCCCTTGTTGCCCTTTCCTTCTCCAGCTTCGGCCAGACCCAGGCCTTTGATGCGCAGCTGACCCGCGACGGCGTGACGCTGAACTACCAGGACGCCCGTGGCGCCCTGGCCGCGCCGCAGCGCAAGCGGGTGATCGATACGTTCTACTTCGCCTACCTGCGCGAACGTGCGGACTTCCACCCGGCCGCGCCATCGATGGTGCGCATCGTGATCGATCCGGCCTACAGCGGGATCGCCTTCGTCGGTGACAAGGACCAGGCGGCAACGATCACCATCAATCCGGGTTGGCTGGCGCAGCACCCCAACGACATCGACCTGGTCACCCATGAGGCCATGCACATCGTGCAGGGCTATCCGGGCCATGGCGACGCACGGGTGCCGGGTTGGCTGGTGGAGGGCATCGCCGACTACGCACGCGACCGCTACGGCATGGACAATGCCGCCGCGGGCTGGTCGCTGCCGGGCAAGGTCGAGAAGGGTCAGAACTTCGACAGCGGCTACCGGGTCACCGGTGCGTTCCTGAAATGGGCCGACGCCGAACACCCGGGCCTGGTGCTGGCACTGGACACGGCCCTGCGCGATGGCCGCTATGCACCGGCGCTGTGGCAGAAGCACACCGGCAAGGCACTGCCCGCACTGTGGGCCCAGTACGCCAAGCCGCGGTCGGATGCACCGCCGCCGGCCCCTGCACGCCGCGGCAAGCGGCGCTGACTGGCTGGTCAACTGGGAATTGGGGCGACTGGGTAGAGTCGACTGTTAGTCGACTGACTTTCGTACAGCCCCCGAAAACCCCGCGCTTCGCGCGATAGTCGACCAACGGTCGACTCTACCTCGCTGCTTTCTACGCCTCAGCGCGACTGCACGAAACCGGCGTACAGCGCGAACAGCTGCTGGAAATATCGCCGCGTGACTCGATTACGCATGACACCCTCGCCCATGAAAGTTGGTCGGGCCCAGGGTGGGAAGGCCGGTCCGGTACCTTCCCACGGCCGGGCCGCGTGGGCGTATTGGGCCGCAACGGCGTTGCAGGGAAATGACCGGGCGGCGTAGCGCGTGTGGCAGGTTCTGCGGCCGTTGCGGCAAATGAAAACACCGGGCAATGCCCGGTGTTTTCACCTGCGCCGACGTCCAGCCGCGCCAGCGCCATCATTCTCCCGACCAGGAGCCCCTTCTTGTTGAAGGGGCGCGCCGAAGGCGGGGGTAGAGGAAGAATGCGTGGGCAGCGGAAGTGGGAAAGAAGGCTTATGCCTTCTTTTCCGCTTCCAGCTGCTTGCGGATCTGCGCATCGACCGCCGCGATCGCGGTCATGTTCAGGATCCGGCGCGAAGTGGCGCTGGTGGTCAGGATATGCACCGGCTTGTTCACGCCCATCAGGATCGGGCCGATCGCCACGCCATCGGTGAACACGCGCACCAGGTTGTAGGCGATGTTGGCCGCTTCCAGGTTCGGCAGCACGAACAGGTTGGCGCGGCCCTGCAGGGTCGAGCCCGGCAGCAGCTTCTGGCGCAGCGCTTCATCCCATGCGGTGTCGCCTTGCATTTCGCCGTCCACGTTCAGGCGCGGGTTGCGCTTGAGCAGCAGCTCGCGCACCTGGCGCATCTTCAGCGCGTCCTTCGAATCGTGGCTGCCGAAGTTGGAGTGCGACAGCAGCGCGACCTTCGGCTCGATGCCGAACAACTTCATGCGGTAGGCCGCCTGCAGGGTCGCTTCGCACAGCTGCTCGGCGGTCGGGTCTTCCTGCACGTGGGTATCGACGAAGAAGAACACGCCCTGCTGGTTGATCACGCCGGTCATCGCCGAGGTCGAGGTGACCTTCGGCTCCAGCGGCAGCACGCTGCGCACGTAGCCCAGCTTCTTGTGGAAGCGGCCGACGATGCCGGTCAGCATCGCATCGGCTTCGCCACGCGCCACCATCACTGCTGCGATCAGGGTCGGGCGCGAACGCATCAGGTTCTTCGCCGCGGCCACGGTCACGCCACGACGGCCGGTCAGGCCATGGTAGTACTGCCAGTATTCGTTGAAGCGCGGGTCATCGTTGATGTTGGTGACTTCAACGTTCTCGCCGATCTTCAGGCGCAGGCCGAGGCGTTCGATGCGCGACTCGATCACTTCCGGGCGGCCGATCAGGATCGGGTGCGCCAGGCCGTCATCGACCACGTTCTGCACCGCCTGCAGCACCACTTCCTCTTCGCCTTCGGCGTACACCACGCGCTGCTTGTCGCTGCGCGCGCGGTCGTAGACCGGCTTCATCATCAGGCTGGTGCGGTAGACGAACTGGGCCAGCTTGTCGCGGTAGGCGCCCATGTCGTCGATCGGGCGCGAGGCCACGCCCGAATCCATTGCGGCCTGGGCCACGGCGGCCGACAGCTCCACCAGCAGGCGACGGTCGAACGGACGCGGGATCAGGTATTCACGGCCGAAGCTCGGGGTGTCACCGCCATAGGCCGAGCCCATGTCGGTGGCGGCGCGGCGGGCCAGTGCAGCGATGGCACGCACGCAGGCGATCTTCATTTCCTCGTTGATCGCGGTGGCGCCCACGTCCAGCGCACCACGGAACAGGTACGGGAAGCACAGCACGTTGTTGACCTGGTTCGGGTAGTCCGAACGGCCGGTGCCGATGATCGCGTCCGGACGGGCGGCGCGCGCCAGTTCCGGCATGATTTCCGGGGTCGGGTTGGCCAGTGCGAAGATCACCGGATCCGGCGCCATGGTCTTGACCATGTCGGCGGTCAGGATGCCCGGCGCCGACAGGCCCAGGAAGATGTCCGCGCCGTCGACGATCTCGGCCAGGGTGCGCTTGTCGGTGTCGCGCGCATAGCGCTGCTTTTCCGGATCCAGGTCGGTACGACCGGTGTGGATCACGCCCTCGCGGTCGAAGGCCAGGATGTTTTCCGGCTTCAGGCCCAGCTGCACCAGCATGTTCACGCAGGAAATGCCGGCCGCGCCCATGCCCGTGGTCGCCAGCTTCACGTCCTCGATCTTCTTGCCGGTGATCGCCATGGCGTTGAGCACCGCCGCGCCGACGATGATCGCCGTGCCGTGCTGGTCGTCATGGAACACCGGGATCTTCATGCGCTCGCGCAGCTTGCGCTCGACCACGAAGCATTCCGGCGCCTTGATGTCTTCCAGGTTGATGCCGCCGAAGGTCGGTTCCAGCGAGGCGATGATGTCGACCAGCTTGTCCGGGTCGGTCTCGTCGACTTCGATGTCGAACACATCGATGCCGGCGAACTTCTGGAACAGCACGCCCTTGCCTTCCATCACCGGCTTGCCGGCCAGCGCGCCGATGTTGCCCAGGCCCAGCACCGCGGTGCCGTTGGAGATCACCGCCACCAGGTTGCCGCGGGCAGTCAGCTCGCTGGCCTGCTGCGGGTCGGCCTTGATCGCTTCACAGGCGTACGCCACGCCCGGCGAATACGCCAGCGACAGGTCGCGCTGGGTCAGCATGGGCTTGGTAGCGGAAACCTTGATCTTTCCCGGCGGGGACATCCGGTGGTAATCGAGGGCGGCCTGTTTGAAATCTTCGTTGGACATCGATGTGGGTTACATGAATGGGCAGAAGGGACAGGGGATGATACCCCCGTTGGAGCGTCTGGACCTGTCGCTATCCTGTCGCAAGCATGCTGCGACCGCACAATTCCGTGCCGTATGCGACGGTACCGGGATGTCAGCTTCGGCGTTGCCCATGACAGCCATGGGACGCCCTGAAACGCCGCGGGGCCGTACCACTGTCGTGACCGGCCCCGCGGTACCACACACCTGGATCAGCCCTTGGCCGGCAGTGCCTCGGGCAGCGCATCGACCGGCGGCGGCAGTTCGCTTTCGCGGCCATCCAGCGCCAGCTTCAGGCGGTTGCGGTCCAGCGCGCCTTCCCAGCGCGAGACCACCACGGTGGCCACGGCATTGCCGATGAAGTTGGTCAGCGAGCGGCATTCGCTCATGAAGCGGTCCACGCCCAGGATCAGCGCCATGCCGGCAACCGGCACTTCCGGCACGACGGCCAGGGTGGCGGCCAGGGTGATGAAGCCCGCGCCGGTGACGCCGGCCGCGCCCTTGGAGCTGAGCATGGCGACCAGCAGCAGGGCGATCTGGTGGCCCAGGGTCAGTTCGGTGTTGGTGGCCTGGGCGATGAACAGCGCCGCCAGGGTCATGTAGATGTTGGTGCCGTCCAGGTTGAACGAGTAGCCGGTCGGGACCACCAGGCCCACCACCGACTTGCTGCAGCCGGCGCGTTCCATCTTCTCCATCAGCGACGGCAGCGCCGACTCCGACGACGAGGTGCCGAGCACCAGCAGCAGTTCGGCCTTCAGGTAGCGCGCCAGCTTGAACACCGAGAAGCCGCACAGGCGGCAGACCACGCCGAGGATCACCGCCACGAACAGGAAGGCGGTGAGGTAGAACGAGCCCACCAGCCAGGCCAGGTTGATCAGCGAGCCGACGCCGTACTTGCCGATGGTGAAGGCGATCGCACCGAAGGCGCCGATCGGGGCGGCCTTCATCAGGATGTGCACCAGCTTGAACACCGGAGCGACCAGCGCCTCCAGGAAGTTCAGCACCGGCTTGCCCTTCTCGCCCACCATCGCCAGCGCGATGCCGAACAGCACGGCCACGAACAGCACCTGCAGGATGTTGCCGTCGACGAAGGCGCTGAGCAGCGTCTTCGGGATGATGTCCATCAGGAAGCCGACCAGGGTCAGGTCGTGCGACTTCTCGACGTAGCTGTGCACCGCGGTCTGGTCCAGCTCGGCCGGGTTGATGTTCATGCCGGCGCCGGGCTGCACCACGTGCGCCACGATCATGCCGACGATCAGCGCCAGCGTGGAGAAGAACAGGAAGTACGCCATCGCCTTGGCAAAGACCCGGCCCACCGTACGCAGGTGGGTCATGCTGGCGATGCCGGTGACGATGGTGAGGAAGATCACCGGCGCGATGATCATCTTCACCAGGTTGATGAACGCATCACCGAGCGGCTTCATCTTCTCGCCGATCAACGGCTCGTAATGGCCGAGGATGGCGCCCAGGACGATCGCCACGATCACCTGGAAGTACAGCTGGCGATAGATCGGCAACGGCTTTGCAGGCACCGGTGCTGCGGTCGGGATGTGCATGGCGGACTCCGGAAGGGGCGTTTTCAGGCACGTACGGCCCCGGAGCTGCACGGGAACCGTTACCGTGGAAACTGATCGCAGGCCCTGTGCAGCACGCACAGGAGGTGCGACCAATGGACGCCTTTGTACGCGCCAGGCACGCCAGCGCAGATAACCTATTGGTACTAGCCTCCCGGTTCAGGTGGCACAGGTGCCTACACTGGCGCCGCACCGCCCGATCCTGGGGAGGCTGGTGGCCCGGGCTGAACGGCTGGGTGAGTCTTTGCGAAAGTTCCGGCCCTTGCGGCCGTTGATGTCCTGTCCACACGCAATCTGAGAGAGCCGCACCCAACATGCGCCCGAATCCCACCTTGCTGGCCCTGTCGCTGGCCGCCCTTCCCGCCTTCGCCTCGGCCGCCGATTTCGACAACTGGCCGACCAAGTACACCTTCGGTGATGGCACCGAGCTGGCGGCCACCGCCAACATCGCCTACGACTACAACGACTTCTCCTCGGCCAGTGGCCTCGAGGACGACGATGCCGTGCGCCGCAAGGAATTCGGCGCGACGCTGAAAAAGAAGGGCGTCTACGATGCGATGGTCTACTACGACTTCCAGGCCGATACCTGGCTGGACGTGTTCGTGCGCTTCGAGAGCAAGGCCTTCTTCGGCCGTGACGTCGGCCGCTTCCGCTTCGGCTACATGAAGACCCCGGTCGGCCTGGATGCGAACACCTCTTCGCGTGCCGGCAGCTTCCTGGAAACCTCGCTGCCGGTGCAGGCCTTCTACGAAGGCCGCCGCACCGGCGTGGAGTGGGTGCTGGAGCGCCCGCAGTACCTGCTGCAGGCCGGAGCCTATGGCGGCAAGGACCTGCAGGGCGACAACCCCGGCACCACCCAGGCGGTGCGTGCGGTGTGGACGCCGGTGAAGGCACCAGGCGATGTGATCCACCTGGGCCTGGCCTACTCGCAGGAAAACCCGCGTGGCTACAGCGATGGCCGCGACGTGCATCACGAGGCCAGCGCCCGCCTGCGCGCGCGCCCGGAAGCCGGCCTGACCGACATCCGCTACGTCGATTCCGGTGCGCTGGTCACCGCCGACCAGATCCGCCGCACCGGCCTGGAAGGCATCTGGATCCGGGGCCCGTTCTCGCTGCAGGCCGAAGCGCTGCGCGCTACGGTCACCCGTCGTGACGGCAAGCCCGACTACACCGGCAGTGGCCAGTACGCGATGGCCAGCTGGGTGCTGACCGGCGAATCGCGCCCGTACAACGCCGGCGCGGTGGCCAACATCAAGCCGGCGCACAATTACGGCGCGGTCGAACTGCTGGCCCGATACAGCCGTCTCGACCTGGACGATGGCAGCATCCTCGGCGGCCGCCAGCACGACCTGACGCTGGGTGCGAACTGGTACCTGACCAGCCACTTCAAGTTCCAGGCCAACTACGTGAAGGTCGACGCCAGCCGTCGTGGCGTGCACAGCACGCCGGAGATCTTCGAACTGCGCGCGCAGATGCACTTCTGACCCCTTCCACGTCAGACCCCGGCGGGCGTGCACGCCACGCCCGCCGGCCCTGCGTAGACTGCCGCCATGTACTGGCTCAGCCGCCACCGGATGCTGTTGCTGACCCTGCTGGTGATGGTCGGCGGTACCGTGCTGTGCGCGGTCGCCGCCGGTCATTACGCCTGGCGGCGCGCGCTCGGCGAGGAAAGCAGCCAGGTGCAACGCCAGCTGCAGCTGTATGGCCAGGGCCTGCAACAGCGCATCGACCGCTTCGGCACCTTGCCGCAGGTGCTGGCACTTGACCCGGATCTGCTGCATGCACTGCGCGTGCCGCCCTCGCCCAGCGAACGGCAGCGGCTGAACCTCAAGCTGCAACGCGCCAACGAAGTCACCCGTGCCTCGACCCTGACCCTGGTCGGCCACGACGGTGTGGCGGTGGCGGCCAGCAACTGGGACCAGCCGACCACCAATGTCGGCGAGAACTACAGCTACCGCCCCTACTACCGCCAGGCGCTGGCGCAGGGCCGTGGCCGCTTCTACGGCATCGGCATGACCACCGGCGTGCCCGGCTATTACCTTTCGCAGGCCATCGAAGAAGACGGCAAGCGGCTGGGCGTGGTGGTGATCAAGGTCGAGTTGTCCGCGCTGGAGCAGGAATGGCTGAGCAGCCCGGACGTGGTGCTGGCCAGCGACGACCACGACGTGGTGTTCCTGGCCAACCGGGACAGCTGGCGCTACCGGCTGCTGCGCCCGCTGGGAGCCGATGAGCGCCGCGAGATGCTGGACGCCCGCCAGTACGCCGACCGCGCATTGCAGCCCCTGCGCGCACGCACCGAAGACGTGCTGGCCGATGGCGGCCGCATGGTGCGCCTGCTGGATCCGGCGCTGCCGCAGCCGATGCTGTGGCAGAGCCTGCCGCTGCCCGCCGAAGGCTGGAACCTGCACCTGCTGCACGATGCCAGTGCCGCCACCGGCGCCGGCCGCGCCGCAGCACTCACCGGTGGCGCTGCATGGCTGGCGCTGGGCTTCCTGGTGCTGTTCGTGCAGCAGCGCCGGCGACTGGCCAAGCATCGCCTGCGCAGCCGCCGCGAGCTGGAAACCCTGCTCAAGCAGCATGCACAGGAACTGCGTACCGCGCAGGATGGCCTGCTGCAGGCCGCCACCGATGCCGACAGCGGCCTCAGCCGCAGCCTCGAACACCTGCCGCAGGGCGTGGTGGTGATCGACCGCGAACTGCGCCTGGTCGCGTGGAATTCGCGCTATCTGGAACTGTTCCGCTTCCCGCAGGACCTGGTTCGCGTCGGCCGGCCGATCGAGGAACTGTTCCGCTTCAACGCACGCCGTGGCCTGCTTGGTCCGGGCCCGGTCGATGAAGCCATCGAGCGCCGCCTGAACCACCTGCGCAGCGGCCGCCCGCACATGCGCGAGAGCGAAAAAGACGATGGCACCGTGCTGGAAATCCGCGGCAACCCGCTGCCCGACGGCGGCTTCGTCACCAGCTATGCCGACATCACCAGCTACAAGAACGCCGCGCGCGAACTGCGCTCGCTGGCCGATGCGCTGGAACACCGCATCGCCGAGCGCACCCATGACCTGGAAGAAGCACGCCGCGAAGCCGAGCAGGCCAACCGCTACAAGACGCGATTCGTCGCCTCGGCCGTGCACGACCTGCTGCAGCCGCTCAACGCGGCGCGCATGTTCGTCTCGGTGCTGCGCGGCAAGCTGGGCGACCCGGCGCAGCAGCAGACTGCGGACCACATCGATGCTGCGCTGGCCGCGCAGGATGCGATCCTCAACAGCCTGCTGGATATCGCGCGCCTGGAATCCGGCAGCCTGCCGACCCGAGTGCAGGCGTTCCGGCTCGGGCCTTTGCTGCAGACGCTGGCGCGCGAATTCGGCATCGCCGCACAGTCGCGTGGCCTGGTGGTCGACTGGGTCGATACCGATGCGGTGGTGGTCAGCGATGAAGCCCTGCTGCGCCGAATCCTGCAGAACTTCCTGTCCAACGCGCTGCGCTACAGCGAACGCGGCCGCGTGCTGCTCGGCTGCCGTCGCCGTGAAGGCATGCTGTGGATCGAGGTGCACGACCAGGGCCCCGGCATTCCCGACGCATTGCAGGGCGAGATCTTCGAGGAGTTCCGCCGCCTGCACGACGGCCAGCAGCGCGGCGCCGGCCTTGGCCTGGCCATCGTCGATCGCATCGGCCGCCTGCTTGGGCATCCGATCCGGCTGCGCTCGCAGCTGGGCCAGGGCAGCGTGTTCGCGGTGGGCGTGCCGTTCGGCGAAGCCAGCGCGATTCCCGCTACTGCTCCCGTGCCGGTGCTGGTGCAGGAACCGGCGGCGGACAACCCGCTTCGCGGTCGCCGGGTGTGGGTGATCGACGACGATCCGCACGTGTGCGCGGCCAGCCGCGCGCTGCTGGAGCGCTGGGGCTGCGAGGTGGCGCTGGCCGATGGCCCACAGGCGGCGCTGCAGCTGGCAGCAACAGGCGCAGTACCGGAGCTGGTGCTGCTGGATGTGCGCATGGGCGATCACCATGGGCCGGTGCTGTACGAGACATTGGCCGAATTGTGGCAGGCCCGCCCGCCTGTAGTGCTGGTTACTGCCGAGCGCGATGCGGGATTGCGTGAGATGGCCGCCGAACGCGGCTGGGGGATGATGGCCAAGCCGGTGAAGCCGCCGGCGCTGCGGGCACTGATGAGTCAGTTGCTGATCCGCCATCGCGGGTAGTTTCCAGCCAACGGCGCAGCCCCTCGTGGGTGGTGTCTGGGTGGTCGCGGAAAGCAGAAGCCGCGGGTGGGCCGGTCGGGTTGGGTACGCGGGGGACGCCGTGAATCCGTCCCTGGAGGCTTGGCAGCCGCTTGCTCGTGTGCGCTGTCCTGCGCACACGGCAAGACCCGGGTTGGGCGTCCTGCCCAACCCGCCCGAGGCATGCCTCGGGCCCATGCGGCTGACACCCCCGCGCACCCAACCCGACCGGCCTCCGACAGATTTCGGTGGCCTGCACCCACGGAGAAGAAAATAAGATCAAAAGCGGGTCGCGCGCTGCGCTTGCTCGTGTAGAGCCGAGCCCATGCTCGGCTTCACGGACCGGCCAGAAAGCAGCCGAGCGTGGGCTCGGCTCTGCAAAAAGCGGCCTGTCAGGCTGCCTTTGCTTTGGATCTTCTTTTCTCTTCCGTGGATGGATGCGCACGGAACCTGTCCGTGGCCGGGTAGGTGGGCTGCGCAGGGGCGTGAGCCGCATGGATGCGGCGACCGAGCTTACATGGATGTACTTGCAGCGGCCCCTGTGCAGTCCATCTGCCCGGCCTCACCCATGAACTGCTCTACGTGTCCACCCACGAGGGGCTGCGCCGTTGGCTGGAAACTACAGCCCGATGCCGGCGTCGCCCTCGGGCTCCAGCGCCTTCACCAGCACCGCCGCCTGTGTGCGGCTGTGGCACTCGAGCTTCTTCAGGATGGCGGTGACGTGCACCTTCACCGTGTTCTCGGCCAGCCCCAGGGTGTAGGCGATCTGCTTGTTGAGCAGGCCGTCGGCCAGGCAGAGCAGCACACGGAACTGCTGCGGGGTCAGCTGGGCCAGGCGGCTGGCCAGTAGTGCATCGGCCTCGGAACGCTCGGCGGCCATCGCCGGGAACCACAGGCCGCCATCGAGTACTGCCTGCACGGCCTCGCCGATGGTCTCGGCCGGCGCGGACTTCGGGATGAAACCGGCGGCGCCGAACTGCTGGGCACGGCGGATCACCCGCGGATGGTCGTTGGAGGAAAGGATCACCACCGGGATGTCCGGATGCGAGCCGCGCACGTGCAGCAGCGCGGAAAAACCGTGCGCGCCGGGCATGGTCAGGTCGAGCAGCACCAGGTCCACGTCCGGCTGTGCGTCGAGCGCCTCGGCCAGCGCATCGGCACTGGCCACCTCGCGCACCTGCGCCAGCGGCAGGCTCTGCCGCAAGGACTGCACCACCGCCGAACGCAGCAGCGGGTGGTCGTCGGCGATCAGGATGGTGTATTCGCTCATGCCGCCATTGTACGGGCAGGCCGGAGCCTCAGCGCCCCGCCGGCTCGACGCTGCTGCGCCAGGCATCGAGGAACTGGCGGCGCTTGAGCGCATCCAGGTACACCAGCAGGCCCGGGCCGAGCTGGATCGGACGCCGGCTGCGGCCGGGCGCATCGCCGCCACGTGCGTTGCCGGTCACGATCGGCATCAGCCGCGCCTCGCGCGACAGCACCTGCTGGCCACGGGGCGACAGCAGGTAGTCGAGGAAGCGCCGCGCTTCTTCCGGGTGTGGGCCGGTACGCGGAATCACCGCGGTGCGCAGCACCACCAGCGTGTAGTCCTCAGGCTCGACGATGGCCAGTGGCGCGCCGGCATCGACACGTGCCTGCGCATAGGAACCAAGCACGTTGTAGACCAGCGACAGCTCGCCGCTGGCCACCTTGTCCAGCAGCACGCCGGTGCGCTCTTCGCGCACTACGTCGTTGTCGCCGAGCGCCCCCAGCAGCGCGCCGGCGATGCTGCCGCGCTGCGCATCCTGGGTTGCCAGCAGGTAGCCGACACTGCTGCGCTCGATGTCATAGGTGCCGACCCTGCCGCGCAGCGGTGCACCTTCGGCACGCAGCCGGTCCAGCAGCTGGCGGCGCGTGTGCGGCACCTTTGCCGAAGGCATTGCGCGGGTGTTGTAGACCATCACCACCGGCTCGTAGCTGATGCCGAAGGCCTCGTTGCGCCACTGCGCCCAGGCTGGCAGCGCAGCGGTCAGCGCCGAGCGATGTGGCAGCGCGTGGCCATCGTTGACCAGCTTGGTCTGCAGGTCCATGCCGCTGGAGATCAGCAGGTCCGGCGATGCCGGCCCACCGCGGTCGTGCAGGTAACGCGCGTACAGGTCCTGGGTGATGATGTCCTCGTACACCACCTCGGTGCCCGGGTGCAGCCGCTGGTAATCGGCAATCACCACCGCGAACACTTCGATGTCGGTAGTGCCGTGAATGCGCAGCTGCGCGGTGGCCGCCCCCTGTGCGGGAAAACGACGCACATCGCCGGGCGCGGCCAGCACCGGCAGGGCCAGCAGCAGGGCAACGGCCGTGGCAAACAGGCGGATCATGGACTGCTCCGTGGCAGGCGGATGGTGGCGATCAGCCCGCCCTGCGGGCGGTTGCTGAGGTCGATGCGGCCGCCGTGGCTGTCGACCACCCGCTTGACGATGGCCAGGCCCAGCCCGGCACCGCCGGATGGCGCGCCTTCGCCACGCGCGAAGCGCTCGAATACGCGTTCGGCATCGGCAGCCGCGATGCCTGCGCCATGGTCGGCGATGGTCAGCACGGCCTGCCCGCTTTCCACGGTCAGCGCGATCTGCAACGGGCCGTCGCCGCCGTACTTCAACGCGTTGTCGACCAGGTTCTTGATTGCCTCGCGCAGCAGCAGCGCGTCGCCATGCACCTGCACCGGCTCGGCAGTCATCGCCAGTTGCACGCGCGGTGCCGGGCTTGCCTGCGGCAGTGCTTCATGCAACGCCTGGTGCACGGTCTCGGCCAGATCCACCGCCGCAAAGCGCTGCAGGTGCGAACGATGGATCACGCTGGCATCGCTGAGCAGCTGGTTGAGCAGCCGGCTCATATGCGTGGCGTTGCGCTCGATCGCCTGCAGGCTGCGTCGCATGTCCTCCGGATCGTCATCATCCAGCGCCAACTGCGCCTGAGCTCGCAATGCCGCCAGTGGCGTGCGCATCTGGTGTGCGGCCTCGGCCATGAACGCGCGCAGTGTCTCGTTGCTGCTGGACAGGCGCTCCATGAAGCGGTTCAACGCGGCCACCATCTGGTCCATCTCGCGTGGCACGCGGGCATCGAGCGGCTTCAGGTCGGACGGCTCGCGGCGCGACAGCTCGCGCTCCACCCGCACCAGCGGCCGGAACGCACGATGCACGCCGAACGCCACCAGCGCCAGCAGCAGCCCGGACAACACACCGATCGCCAGCAATGCACGATTGACCATGTCCTGCGCAACGGCTTCGCGCGCGCGCCGGGTCTGGCCCACCTGCACCTGCACCTCGCCCTGCGCGGAGGCCGCGGCGAAACTGCGGCCGACCACCACGAAGCGCACGGTTTCGCCGCTGTAGGGGGCGTCGAACAGCTGCGGCTGGGTACCGGGCCTGCGCGGCGGTGTCGGCAGATCACCGTAGCCGGTGATCAGCGTGCCGCGGCTGTCGGCCACCCGGTAGAACACGCGGTCCTCCGGCGCCATCGCCAGCAGGTCCAGCGCCGCATAGGGCAGATCGACCTGCCACTGGCCGTCGACCAGGGCCACCGAATCGGCGATGGACAGCGCCGAGGACACCAGCAGGTGATCGTAGGATCGGTTGGCGGCGCGCTGGCCGTAATCGCGTGCGGCGAACAGCAGGGCCACCGCGAACACCGCCAGCAGCACGCCGAGGTAGAGCAGCAGCGTGCGCCGCAGCGAACCCGGCGCCGCAGTCGCAGCACGCGTGTCAGCCATCGGCGTCGGCATGGGTATCGCTGGCTTCCAGCAGGTAACCGACGCCACGCACCGTGGTGATGCGCAGCGGCGCGCCCGCCAGCTTCTTTCTCAGGCGACCAACGTACAACTCGATGGCATTCGGGCCCGCTTCGTCATCGAAACCAAACAGGCCGTTGCCGATCTCGTCCTTGCCGACCACCTGGCCAAGACGGCCGACCAGGATCTCCAGCAGGCGGTACTCGCGATTGGGCAGTTCGATCGGCTCCCCGTCGAGGCTGACCCGGTGCGCCGCGTTGTCGAACTGGAAGCCGCCAATCTGCACCACTTCGCTGGCCTGGCCGCGCGCACGCCGCAGCAGCACGCGGCAGCGCGCTTCGAACTCGCGGAAATCAAACGGCTTGCCCAGGTAGTCGTCGGCCCCCACATCCAGCGCCTGCACGCGATCTTCGATGCCGTCACGCGCGGTCAGCATCAGCACCGGCGTGCTGTCACCGCGCTCGCGCATGCCGGCCAGCACGCGCAGGCCATCGAGCTTGGGCAGGCCGATGTCCAGCACCACCAGGTCGAAGCTCTGGTAGCGCAGCACGCTGGCAGCGGCCAGGCCATCGGCCTGCCAGTCCACGGCGTGCCCGCTGCGGCGCATCCGGCGGATGATCGCATCGGCCAGATCCGGATTGTCTTCGACCAGCAGCAGGCGCATGGGCACACGGGTGGGAGGGGAACCGAATGCTACCGCATGCCGCCGCTGGGCTCGCCGGGCGCGGCACGGCGAGCCCAGCGGCCTGCTTTTCGCTGCACCGCACAATCCGTTGACAGGACGATGACAGCTTGCCCGACCCAGACTGCGGCCGCGCACCGTCCGGTGCCCACGATTGCCGCGCGCCTGGCGCGCACCTGGGAGGGTTTGTGGAATTCACGTTTGCCTGGCGGCGTCCTGCCGCCATGATGGCGCTGGCTGTCCTGTCGGTGCCGGCCTTCGCCGCCGAAGACGACCGTCCGGTCACCGCCACCCTGGGGGGCCGCCTGCACCTGGACTTCGCCACCTTCGACAACGACAACCGCGGAACGCCGAACAAGGATGACACCGAGATCCGCCGTGCATGGGTCGATGTGTCCGGCAAGTTCTTCGTGGTCGACTACAAGCTGGAAGCCGACTTCTCCGGCGACCGCGTCGAGGCCAAGGATGTCTACCTGGCCCGCAGCTTCGGCAAGGCGGGCAAGCTGACCGTGGGCCAGTTCAAGCAGTATTTCTCGCTGGATGACCGTACCAGCTCCAACTACGGCAGCTTCCTGGAGCGCGGCAACGCCGGCACCACGCTGGCGCCGCTGTACCGCCTGGGTGCGTCCTGGCAGGCCAACCCGGGCGACTTCACCTGGGCGGCCAGCCTCTACAGCCTGGAGAGCATCGACGCCTGGCAGGTGAAGGGTCGCGCGGCGGGTGGTCGCATCACCTGGGCGCCCTCGCCCAGCGACGGCGACGTGCTGCACCTGGGCCTGTCGCTGGCCCGCGAGGCGTACGACAACCCCGGCGCCAATGGCGTGCCCGGCCTGCGCATCCGTCCGCGCCCGGCCGGCCACCTGTCCGACGAGAGCCGCCTGACCCTGGTCGACTTCTCCGCCGGCCGCGATACCGACGTCAACAAGTGGTCGCTGGAATACGCGCAGGTGCGCGGCCCGCTGTCGTGGCAGGGCGAGTTCAGTGGCGCCACCTTCGATGACGGCGCCCAGCGCGGCGACGTGATGGCCGCCTACGGCATGCTCAGCTGGTTCGTCACCGGCGAAAGCCGCGCCTATGACCGCAAGACCGGGCGCTTCGCGCGGGTGAAGGACATCCGCCACAAGGCCGGTGCATTCGAAGTGGCGCTGCGCTACGACCAGATGTGGGGCGCACAGCACCTCGACGGCGCGCCGGACCTGCGCCGTGGCAGCACTGAGGCGTGGACGCTGGGTGGCAACTGGTACCTGCGCGACAACCTGCGCTTCATGCTCAACGTGATCGAAAGCCGCAACCGCGACCGCCTGGCCGGGGTCACGGTGGACCGCACCCGCGCGGTCACCGGCCGCCTGCAGTACGACTTCTAGGCCTGACATTCCGGGCGCGCGGCGCCCGGCCCCTTCCACTCCCCACGTCCTGTTTTCGCAAGGAGTCCGCAGATGATGCTGAGCATCCTCGGCTTTGGCATGGTCATTACGTTCATGTACTTGATCATGAGCAAGCGCCTGTCGCCGCTCGTCGCCCTGATCACCATCCCCATCCTGTTCGCGCTGATCGGTGGCTTCGGTGCCGGCATCGACGAGATGATGCTGGAGGGCATCAAGAAGATCGCGCCGACCGGCGTGATGCTGATGTTCGCCATCCTCTACTTCGGGGTGATGATCGACGCAGGCCTGTTCGATCCGCTGGTGCGGGTGATTCTGCGCTTCGTCAAGGGCGATCCGATGAAGATCGTGCTTGGCACCGCCGTGCTGGCGATGCTGATCTCGCTCGATGGCGACGGTTCGACCACCTACATGATCACCGTCTCGGCGATGCTGCCGCTGTACCAGCGGCTGGGCATGAACGCGCTGAACATGACCTGCGTGACCATCCTCGCCGGCGGCGTGATGAACCTGACCCCGTGGGGCGGCCCGACCGCACGCGCGGCCACTGCGCTGCACGTGGACCCGGCCGATGTGTTCGTGCCGCTCATCCCGTCGATGGTGATCGCCTGTGCCGGCGTGCTGCTGCTGGCCTGGTACCTGGGCTTGAAGGAACGCCGTCGCCTCGGCGTGGTGACCCTGCCCAAGGGCGGCAGCTGGATGGACAACAGCGTATCGGACGACAGCAATCCGCTGCCGACCGTGGAAGACGCCGAGGACATCAAGCGGCCGAAGCTGCTGTGGGTGAACCTGGCCCTGACCGTGGCGCTGATGACCGCGCTGATCATCGGCGTGCTGCCGATGCCGGTGCTGTTCATGGTCGGCTTCGCCATCGCCCTGGTGATCAACTACCCGAACCTGGCCGAGCAGCGCCGCCGCGTGGTCAACCACGCCGGCAACGTGCTGTCGGTGGTGTCGCTGATCTTCGCCGCAGGCATCTTCACCGGCATCCTCAACAACACCGGCATGGTCGAAGCGATGTCGCACAGCTTCCTGGCGGTGATTCCGGAGTCGTGGGGCCCGTACCTGGCGGTGATCACCGCGGTGGCGTCGATGCCGTTCACCTTCTTCATGTCCAACGACGCGTTCTACTTCGGCGTGCTGCCGATCCTGTCCGAGGCCGCCGGCAACTACGGCATCACTCCGGTGGAAATGGCGCGCGCCTCGCTGGCTGGCCAGCCGGTGCACCTGCTCAGCCCGCTGGTGCCGTCCACCTACCTGCTGGTGGGCCTGGCCAAGGTCGAATTCGCCGACCACCAGAAGTTCACCCTGAAGTGGGCCATCGCCATCTCGATGCTGCTGATGATCGGCAGCCTGCTGTTCGGCCTGTATCCCCTCGCCGCCTGACCCTTTGCCAAGGAGCCTTCTGCAATGACGCTTCGAATCGCTTACGTCACCAGTGGAATGGGCAGTGTCGGCACTGCCATCTGCCAGAGCCTGGCCCGCAGCGGCCACACCGTGGTTGCCGGCTGCGCGCCGAACTCGCCGCGCAAGGCCAACTGGCTGCGCGAGCAGCGCGAACAGGGCTTCGACTTCATCGCCTCCGAAGGCAACGCGACCGACTGGGCCTCGACCAGCGCCGCGTTCGCCAAGGTCCGCGCCGAAGTGGGTGAGGTCGATGTACTGGTCAACAACTCCGGCGGCAGCCGCGACCTGCTGTTCCGGCAGATGACGGTGGAGGACTGGAACGCGGTGATCGCCTCCAACCTCAATGCGCTGTTCAACCTGACCAAGCAGGTGGTCGACGGCATGGCCACGCGGGGCTGGGGCCGCATCATCAACATCGGCTCGGTCAGCGCCCACAAGGGCCAGATCGGCCAGGTGAACTACGCCACCGCCAAGGCCGCGATGCATGGCTTCAGCCGTGCGCTGGCCGCCGAAGTGGCTTCGCGCGGCGTCACCGTCAACACGCTTTCGCCGGGCTACATCGCCAGCCAGGCGATCAGCAGCTTCCCGCCGGATGTACTGGACCGGCTGGCGGCCTCGGTGCCGGTGCGCCGCCTGGGTCGCCCCGAGGAAGTGGCCGGCCTGTGCGCCTGGCTGGCCTCGGATGAAGCCTCGTACGTGACCGGCGCCGACTATCCGGTCAACGGTGGCCTGTACATGGGGTAAGCCAGTCTCCACGCTGCGCGTGGACCGCCTCCCCCACGGAGTGCGCGGGGCCGGTGAACCTTTGCTTGCGAAGGGAATCCGGCCCCTTTTTTCATCCGGCTGCGGGACCTGCGCGGGTGCCCTGCACCATTCGTTGGTTTTCCGTAAAGAAGGTTTCATGTTCCGTTCGCATAGTGGCCCTGCACCGCGCACGCGTGCCGGTGATCACCCCCCATGCAACGGACCACCATGCAGACCCGACACCTGACGATCGCCGTAGCGATCGTGCTCTCCGCCGCTGCCAGCGCCCATGCCGCCACCACCGCCGATACCGGCGCCAGCACCGATGCCGCGCTGAGCGCGCAGACGCTGGATACCGTCTCTGTGATCGGTCAGGGCGAGACCCGCCAGGTGCAGCGCATCACTGCCGTGGACAAGCAGGTGCTGCCGCCGGGCACCAGTGGCCAGAAGATCCTCGATCGCCTTCCGGGCGTGTCGGTGCAGTCCAACGATGCCTTTGGCGCCAACGAGGAATCGCAGACCATCAGCCTGCGCGGCTTCGACAAGAGCCGCCTGGGCTACACGCTGGACGGCATCCCGCTGGGCGACAACAGCTACGGCAATTACAACGGCCTGAGCATCGCCCGCGCGATCATCGCCGAGAACCTGGCCGGCGCCGAACTGTCGCAGGGCATTGGTTCGCTGGGCGTGGCCTCGACCAGCAACCTGGGCGGCACCATCCAGTATTTCTCGATGGATCCGTCCACCGAATTCGGTGGCCGCGCCAGCGTCACCGTCGGCGACAACCACCAGCGCCGCGGCTACCTGCGCGTGGACACCGGCGACCTCAACGGCTTCTCGGCCTATGTGTCCGGCGTGCACCAGGACCAGGACATGTGGGCCGCGCCGTACCAGAACCAGACCACCCGCCAGTTCAATGCCAAGGCAGTGTGGAACGTTGGCGACCACCGTTTCGGTGCGTTCGTGGCGACCTCGCGCGCCAGCCAGGCCAACTATGCCTACCTGTCCAAGGACATGCTGGCACGCGGACTGGGGTATGACTGGAACATCTACGCGCCGGACTGGGATCGCGCCGTCGCCGCCGCGTACTGCGCGCCTGGCACCTACAACAAGGCGCGCTGCAAGTTCAGCGGCGGCGTCAACAGCATCGACGATGCGTACTATCAGAGCCGTGCGCTGCGCGACGACAACCTGTACTCGGTCGATGCCGACCTGCGCCTGGGCGAGCAGGGCCGCCTGAAGCTGCTGGCCTACCACCACGACAACCGTGGCCAGGGCCACTGGTGGGCACCGGGCCAGCCGTCCTACCCGGGTACCGACAGGATGCTGCCGATCTCTATCCGCAGCACCAACTACACGATCAACCGCGATGGCCTGACCGCCGCGCTGTCGTGGACGGTGGGCATCCACGAGCTGGAAGCCGGCCTGTGGTACGAGCAGAACGACCATAACGTGTCGCGCAACTTCTACTACATCAGCGGCCCGTTCCTGGACGACCTGTACCTGAAGAACCCCGACCGCTTGCTGTTCAACCAGGACTTCGACATCCGCACGCGCCAGTTCTACGTGCAGGACCGCATGCGCTTCCTGGACCAGCGCCTGACCGTGGACGTGGGCATCAAGAGTCCCAACACCCGCATGCGCGCCACCGCGCAGCCCGGCGTTGAAACCCGCATTGCGTCGGGCACACTGACCGCCAAGGAATCGGTGCTGCCGCAGGTAGGCCTGGGCCTCAAGCTCAACGCCAACAACGAGCTGTTCGCCTCCTACGCCGAGAACATCGCCGCCTTCGTCGGCGGTGGCAGCGGCGGCCCGCTGCAGGTGTCGCCGGAATCGTTCGCGGCCAGCGCCGGGCTGGAGCCGGAGAAGTCCAAGAGCCTGGAAGCCGGCTTCCGCACTTTCGGTGAGAAGTACCAGGCCTCGATCGCTGCATACAACGTCAAGTTCGACAACCGCCTGCTGTCGCTGAACCCGTGTTCGAGCATCGAAGTCGGCACGCGCCCGGAGTGCGTGACGCGCTTCATCAACGTCGGTTCGGTGAAGAGCCATGGCGCGGAACTGACTTTCATCCTCAAGCCGATTGATGGCCTGCAGTGGTACAACGCGCTGTCCTGGAACAAGACCACCTACGAGGATGACTACACCTCGGGCGGTGCGATCGTTCCGGTGGCCGGCAAGATCACGGTGGATACGCCGCAGCGCATGGCCTCCAGCGAGATCAGCTGGAACCGCGACGGCTTCTTCGCCAGCCTGCGTGCGAAGTACACCGGCAAGCGCTACTACACCTACACCAACGACCAGTCGGTGCCGGGCGTGACCACCTTCGACGCCGGTGCGGGCTACGATTTCGGCCCGGGCCTGGGCCTGCGCAACGTGCGGGTGTCGTTGAACGCGACCAACCTGACCAACAAGCGCTACGCCGGCCAGCTGAGTTCGTTCGCACCGACTGATCCGAAGGGCACGCGCTATGCGATCCATGCGAGCGCACCGCGGCAGCTGTTCATGACGGTGGCGGCGGAGTTCTAGGTCAGAAGCGGGCGCTGCGGCGCATTGACTGTTCCTGCATGGCGCAGGTAGGCAGGCCCATGCAGGACACGCCGTAAACCCGTCCTTGGGGGCTCGATGGCGCCTTGCTCGTGTGCGCTGTCCTGCGCACACGGCAAGACCGGGGTTGGGCGTCCTGCCCAACCCGCCCGAGGCATGCCTCGGGCCCATGGCGCCAACGGTCCTGCATGGGCCTGCCTACCCGCGCTCGACAATTCCCAGCGCCGGCGCGGAGGCAATGGAAAGCAAGAGCAAAAGCAAAGAGCCGGGCATTGCCCGGCGCTTTGCTTTTCAAGCTTCTCAAACGCAATCCCTCTGGTGGACCTGCTGCCGCGCCCGCAGGAAATTGTCTGGAGGAGGCGGGGCACCCTGGTCAGGACCGTTGGCGCCATGGATGGCGCCATCGAGCACCATGGAGGGGCTTTTGCGTGTCCTGACCAGGGTGCCCCGCCTCCTCCCAGCCGATAGCAGGCAGGCGCAGGAGGATCCGCCAACGCATTTCATTCCGGCGCCAGCTGGTCCATCCGTATCCGGTTGGCGAACAGCGAGAACGCCAGCATGCCGGCCAGGCCGTTCGCCCGGCTCACCCAATGCGGCAGCCAGCGCGGTGGCTTCAGTATTCCCGCCTCGAACAGCGGCGCGAACGCGATCGCATCGGCCAGGCTCATCTTGCCGGCGAACAACCAGCGGCAGACCTGCAGGCGGTCCTCGGCCAGCATGTGCCGGAAGAAGGTATGCACCGATACCAGGCCGCGCAGGTACACCGTGTCCTTGGTGAAGGCCAGGCCGCCACTCGGCGGCACGCCACGGAACACGCGCTGGGCCGAGGCGAAACTCTCTTCCGCGTTCTGCCCGGCATCGCAGAAATAGCGGAACACTTCGATGAAATCAGCGCCTTCGCGTGCCATCGCAATCGCTTCGGTACGCAGGCTGATGCGTTTCAGGCGCTCGATGTCGATGCTGCCGGTGATCTGCTCGGCGAAGGTCGCCAACCCTTCCTGGGTCGCCGTTACCCGTGGCGAGGACAACGCCAGGCTCGGCAGTACCGGCTGGCCGCGGCCATTCAATGCGGTCAGCGAATGCACCAGCGCTTCGTGGTGGAACAACTGCGCGCGGTCGTAGGCGCTGAAGCGCGCGCTGGTGCGCAGGCGGATGCGGGTCGGGCCGGCGGCGGCCTTGGACACCAGCTCCGGATCCAGCTGCACCTGGATGATGCGCGATTCGAAGAACGCATCCAGATCATTCTGCAGCTGCAGCTGCAGGGCGATGGCCGAGACCGGCACCTGTTCTTCCGGCGCCAGCAGTTCGTGGTCCAGTTCGGCGGCAATCTGTATGAAGTGGCGCGCCGCGTCGCGCGTGCTCGGGCCATTGCCCGGCAGCGGCTGCTCGGGGGCGCCGAACAGCTGCACCGAACAGGTATCAACGGCGGCGGTGCCCAGTCCTTCCAGCAGCTGCGCGGCCAGGTCCCAGCTCTGCGCTGACTGCCGCACGTAGTGGCCCAGCGGATGAGTGTCGTCGCAGTCGGCGGCGATCGCGGCCAGCGCGCGACGTTCTTCGCTGAAGTCCAGCCGTGGGTAATCCACCTTCGGCAGCACCGGCTGGCCGCGCGCCACGCTGTCCAGGAACGGTGCCTGCAGCGTGGCCGGCCAGCTGGTCAGGCCCAGCAGGCGGATGCCTCCCACGGCCTCGACCAGGCGCGCATCGAGCGCTGCATGGTGGGCCACATCACGGTCCAGCGTCGCAGTCGGTTCCATGCGCGGACTATAACGCCCTGCCGTGCCCGGCGCGGTGCGCCGCCGCCCGAGCATTGGCTCGGGCGCTACATGAAATGACTCCACCGCGGACCAGCTGTAGAGCCAAGCCCATGCTCGGCTGCCTTGTTACCGCCTACGCGGCTTGCCTGCCGGGCGGAACTGCTGGCCCTTGCCTTTCTTGCCGCCGCGCTCCTGCGCGGTCTCGGCCTGGCGTACCGCCAGCTTGGCGGCAGCGGCAGCCACTTCTTCCTTCAGCTTGAAATAGTTCAGCAACCGGCTCTCTTCGATCTCGCCCGCCTCGATCGCCGCCCGCACCGCACAGCCTGGTTCCTGCTGGTGCTTGCAGTCGTTGAAACGGCACTGTGCGGCCAGCGCCTCGATGTCGGCGAAGCCACCTTCGGACAGCGTCTCTTCGCCGGTCGGCTTCAGCTCGCGCATGCCCGGGGTGTCGATCAGGCAGGCGCCCGTCGGCAACGGCATCAGCGCGCGGTGGGTGGTGGTATGGCGGCCACGCGAATCGTTGGCGCGCACCGCGTTGGTCTTCATCCGCTGCTCGCCAAGCAGGGTGTTGGTCAACGTGGATTTGCCGGCACCGGAGGAACCGACCAGCACCACCGTGCGGCCCGGGCCCAGCCACGGTTGCAGCACCGCCACACTGTCGGCATCCAGGCCGTTGATCGCATGCAGCGCGATGCCCTGCATCTCCAGCTCTTCCAGCACCGCCAGCGCATCCTCGCTGTACTCGGTCTGGTCGGCCTTGGTCAGCACCACCACCGGTTCTGCACCACCACCGCCGACCAGCAGCAGGTAGCGCTCGATGCGGCGCGGATTGAAGTCGGCATCCAGGCCGCAGACGATGAACACCGTGTCGATGTTGGCCGCGATCACCTGCTGGTGGTAGTGCTCGCCGGCGGCGCCACGCTTGATCGCGGTGCGGCGTGGCAGCAGCGCGACAATGCGGATGCCGTCCAGCAGCACCCAGTCGCCCACTGCAGGCCGCTCGTGGCTGGGGAAGCGCGGGCGCTGCCATTCCGGCAGCGATTCGGCCTTGATCGACGCATCCGGGCCATCGGCCACCACGTAGTGGGTGCGGTGCTGTTCGATCACCCGCGCCGGGCGGGCCTGCGGGTGCGCGGCCATCACGGCCTGCCAGTCGGCCTGCTGCGCCGGGCCCGGCCAGGGCCAACCGATGGTCTGCAGGGCGATGAAATCGGGGGTCTGGGTCATCGCCGCCATTCTACCTGCGCCGGCGCCCTGCCAGCCCAGCAATGACAAGCCCGGCACCCTTGCCATGCACTGCAGCAATTCCGGTAGGATGGAATCCCCATGCCTTTTGACGGCCCAGCCCCCATGTCCACCAACTCGCCCAAGCCCCTGGCCATCCGCGAGCGCCTTTCCGAAGTGCGCTACGAAATCCGCGGAGAACTGGCGCGGCGAGCCCGGGAGCTGGAGGCGCAGGGCCGCAAGCTGATCAAGCTCAACATCGGCAACCCGGGCAACTTCGGTTTCCGCGCGCCCGAGCACCTGCAGCGCGCGATCGCCGATGACATGGGCCGCACCGATCCATACACCCACCAGCAGGGCCTGCCGGTCGCACGCGAAGCCATCGCGGCGTACTACGCCCGCCGTGGCGCACCGGATGCGCACCCCGACCGTGTGTTCGTCGGCAACGGCGTCAGCGAACTGATCGACCTGTCGCTGCGCGCATTGCTCAACCCGGGCGACGAAGTGCTGGTGCCCTCACCCGACTACCCGCTGTGGTCGGCCTCGACCATCCTCAACGATGGCCGCCCGGTGTACTACCGCTGCGCCGCCGAGAACGGCTTCCAGCCGGACCCGAGCGAGATCGAGACGCTGGTGTCCTCGCGCACCCGCGCCATCGTGCTGATCAACCCGAACAACCCCAGCGGCGCCAGCTACCCGCGTGAACTGCTCGAGCGCGTGGTCGAGATCGCGCGCCGCCACAACCTGCTGCTGCTGGTCGATGAGATCTACGACCAGATCCTGTACGACGATGCGGTATTCGAGCCGGTCGCGCCGCTGGCCGGCGACCACCCGTGCCTGACCTTCAGTGGCCTGAGCAAGGTGCACCGTGCCTGCGGCTGGCGCGTGGGCTGGGCCCACCTCAGCGGCGACGACGCGCGCCTGGGCGACTTCCGCGCTGCGCTGGACCTGCTCGGCGCGCTGCGCCTGTGCGCCAACGTGCCGGGCCAGTACGCCATCGAGGCCGCAGTGAACGGCCCGGACACCATCTCCGAACTGTGCACCCCGGGCGGCCGCCTGTATGAAACCCGCCGCGCGGTGATCGAAGCCTGCGAAGCCAGTGAGCACCTGTCGCTGGTCGCGCCGGCCGGTGCGCTGTACGCGTTCCCGGCCGTGGTCGGTGCCGCCGCCAAGGGCTTCGACGACCACAACTTCGCGCTGGATCTGATGAACAATGAAGGCGTGCTGGTGGTACCGGGTTCCAGCTTCAACGTGCCCTACCGCCATCATTTCCGCGTGACCCTGCTGCCGGAAGCCTCGGTGATGCGCGATGTGTTCGCCCGCATCGACCGCGTGCTGGCCCGCCGTGCCGAGGACGCGACCAAGGTCGTACCGTTGAAGCCGCGCCGTTCGGTGGCCTGAGCCGTGGCGCTGTCCTACCTGGCGCTGGGCGATTCGTACACCATCGGAGAAGCCGTTGCCGTTGAAGGCCGCTGGCCACACCAGCTGGCCGCCGCCCTGCGTGCGCAGGATGTGGCGCTGGCCGACCCGCAGACCATCGCCACCACCGGCTGGACCACCGACGAGCTGGACGCCGGCATCGATGCGGCCGCGCCGCAGGGCCCGTTCGATTTCGTCAGCCTGCTGATCGGCGTCAACAACCAGTACCGCGGCCGGCCGCTGGACGAGTACCGCGTACAGTTCCACGCCCTGCTGCAGCGGGCGATCGGCTTTGCCGGTGGCCGCCCCGGGCGTGTGCTGGTGCTGTCCTTCCCCGACTGGGGCGCGACGCCGTTCGGTATCGGCAGCGGCCGTGACCTGGCCGCGATCGAGATCGAGACCGACGAATTCAACGCGGCCGCTGAAGTGATCTGCACCCAGCAGGGCGTGGCCTTCGTCGACATCACAGACATCAGCCGTGACCACGGTGGCGACCCGGCGATGATCGCCGACGACGGCCTGCACCCTTCAGCACGGATGTACGCGCTGTGGAGCGCGCGCGCGCTGCCGGTCGCCGCCCACCTGCTCGGCGGAACGGACTGACCCGATGGATGGCACGCCACGGAACGGCCCGCCCCTGCCCTGCACACCCTTGAGCGCCGCGCAGGCCCGCGCGATCGCCGAGGCATTCCGCCCCGCACACGCCTGGGCCAGCCGCCGCGACTACTACTACACCCGCAGCAAGCTGGGCAGCGACCCGCTGTATGACGGCGTGCTGCAGCACCTGCCTGGCGACGGGCAACCCGTGCTGGACCTGGGCTGCGGGCTGGGCCTGTTCGCCCACGTGCTGCGCCAGCGCGGTGGCTGCCAGCCCTACCTGGGCGTGGACGTGGATGCCGGCAAGATCGCCCGTGCCCAGCGTGCCGCCACCGGCCTGCCCGCTGTGCGCTTCGACTGTCTGGACGTGCAGGCGCCGCTGCCGGCGCAGGCCGGGCATGTGCTGCTGCTGGATGTGCTGCAGTACCTGGACGCGGGCCCACAGCAGGCACTGCTGCGTGAGGCCAGTATGCGGGTCGCTCCCGGCGGCCGCCTGCTGCTGCGCACGCCACTGGCCACCGGCGATGGCCGCGACCGCACCACGCGGGTGGCGGACCGGCTGGCCTGGCTGGTCGGCTGGATGGGCACGCGGCCGCGCCACTACCCCGACCCGCAGGTGCTGCAGGCGACACTGGCCGAGGCCGGATTGAAAGTGACGGCACCGCGCCCCCTGCACGGGCGCACGCCGTTCAACAGCTGGTTGCTGGTGGCCGAACGCCCCGCGTTGTAGCGCCGAGTGCAGCATGTGCCGGCGCTGCGCCACAGGATGATCGCCAACCCTTGTGGCGCCGAGCCCATGCTCGGCTGCTCCACACCACCAGGGCCCGGCGTTACGGAACCGGCAGCCGCGCCTTCAGCCCCCGCTCGTCCAGCGCCTGCAGCACGCGTTCGATGATCGCCAGGTTGTGGCCGTGGGCGGCCCCCTCATGCAGCAGCACGATGGCGCCCGGGCGCAGGTCCGGCAGCAGCCGCGACAGCACGCCTTCCGGCGTGCAGCCGACACCGTCGTAGCCACGGGCGCTCCAGCCCACGCGCACCAGTCCCAGCGCCTTCAGCACCGGCGCCACGAACGGATTGGTCATGCCCACCACCGAACGGTACCAGCGCACCGGGCGGCCGCTTACCGCCTGCAGCGCATGCTGGCAGCCCTCGATCTCGGCACGCATCGCTGCCGGGCCCAGCCGCCAGAAGCGCGCCTGCGGATGGCTGTGGCTGTGGTTGCCCAGGTCGTGGCCGCGGCGCAGGATCTCCTGCACCAGGTCCGGCTGTGCCAGCGCACGCTCGCCCACCAGGAAGAAGGTGGCGCGGGCCTGGTAGCGGTCCAGCAGGTCGAGCACCGCACGGGTCTCCGGGCCGGGACCGTCATCGATGGTCAACCAGACGCTGTTTCCGGCCTCTCCCATCCGGCTCAGCACCGGCGCGTAGAAGCGGCTGTTGGGCAGGAATACCGGCACCAGGAACAGTGCGTGGCTGGCCACCATCACGGGCAGCCCCCAGTGCCAGCCGGCCAGGGCCCAGACCAGGATCACGGCCAGCTGCGACGCCACCAGCCAGGGCAGCCAGCGCCAGGGCCGGGTCGGGATGCGATGCAATGTTCCTGCGTTGCTCATCCCCCATGATGCCATGAGGGGTAGAATTGATGATTCGAATTCCCGGAACCCCGACGTCCATGTCCCTCGATCCCGCCCTGCGTTCGCGCATCGAATCCATCCTCAACGCCAACCGCGTCGTGCTGTTCATGAAGGGCCAGCCGTCGATGCCGCAGTGCGGTTTCTCGGCCAAGGCCGTGGGCGCCCTGCAGGACCTCGGCGTCGAGTTCGCCCACGTCAACGTGCTGGCCGACCAGGAAATCCGTGAAGGCATCAAGGCCTATGGCGACTGGCCGACCATTCCGCAGCTGTACATCGACGGCGAACTGATCGGCGGCAGCGACATCGTGCTGCAGATGGCTGCCAGCGGCGAGCTGAGCAGCGTGCTGGGCCTGGCCGCGCCGGACCGTACCCCGCCGAGCATCACCGTCACCCCGGCGGCCGTGGAAATGCTCAAGGGCGCGCTGGCCGATGCCCCGGGCGCTGCTCTGCAGCTGTCCATCGACGCCGGTTTCCAGCCGAACTTCCAGCTGGCCCCGCACGACGAAGGCGCCATCGCCGCCGAGTCCAACGGCCTGCGCGTGCAGTTCGACCTGGCCAGCGCCCGTCGCGCCAACGGCATCACCATCGACTGGGTGGACGACATCCGCGGCAAGGGCCTGGCCATCGACAACCCGAATGCGCCCAAGCCGGTGCAGGAAATCAGCGTGCGCGATGCCGACGACCTGGTGCGTGCCGGCAACATCACCCTGGTGGACGTGCGCCCGGCCGACGAGCGTGAAATCGCCGCCGTGGGCGTGCCGTTCAAGACCTTCGACGGCAACGGCCGCGCCGCGCTGGAAGCCCTGCCCAAGGACACCGCGCTGGCCTTCATGTGCCACCACGGTGGCCGCAGCGCGCAGGCCGCCGAGCAGTTCCGCGCCTTGGGCTTCACCAAGGTGTTCAACGTCACCGGCGGCATCAACGCCTGGTCGGAAGACGTCGACAACGGCGTGCCGAAGTACTGATTGAAGGCCCGGGGTCAGAGCCCTTTCCTGCGGAAAGGCGATCTGCCCCCTAAAAAGGGGACGGAGGGAATTAAGTCGTTTGTGGCAAAAACGACTTAATTCCCTCCGTCCCCTTTTTCTTAGCCGGCGAAACCGCCTTCGGCCAGGTAGTCCAGTTCTTCCGGTGAGGGAATGCGACCCAGCACGGCGTTGCGGTGCGGGAAGCGACCGAAGCGGCGGATGATGTCGCGGTGCAGCTCGGCGTACTGCAGGTATTCCTTGTCGCCCAGCACGTCGAACATCGCCACCGAGCGGTCCTGGTCCAGCGGATCCTCGGAGTGCTCGAACGGCAGGTAGATGAAGGCGCGCAGCTTGGGCACCAGCTGCAGGTCCAGGCCTTCCTCGATGGCGCGCATGGCGTAGTGCCGGGCCAGGCCATCGGTGGCGTAGGAATGGGCGCTACCGCGGAAGCAGTTGCGCGGGAACTGGTCCAGCAGCAGCATCAGCGCCAGTGCGCCCTCGGCACTGCCCAGCCAGTGTTCGCGCGCGCGCGAGGCGGCTGCGAAATGCTCATCCAGGAACAACTGGCGGAACTGCGCGTCGAACGCATCATCGCGGGCGAACCACTTCGCAGGGCCCGCCTCTTTCCAGAATTCCACCACGTGCGCGGCAACGTCCATCACCTACTCCCCAGGGCCGGCGCGCCGCGCCAGGCCATCATCATCATTCGTCGAAGCGCAGGTGGCGGACCGACTTGCCGTTGCGCCGGATAAGCTTAAGCGCCTCGATACCGATCTGGATATGGTTTTCCACGAACTGGGAGCTGACCTTGGCATCGGAGGCCTCGGTCTTGACCCCATCGGGGATCATCGGCTGGTCCGACACCAACAGCAGTGCGCCGCTGGGAATGTGGTTGGCGAAGCCAGCGGCGAACACGGTGGCGGTTTCCATGTCGATGGCCATGCAGCGCATCGCCCGCAGCCGCTCCTTGAACGCCTCGTCGTGCTCCCAGACCCGGCGGTTGGTGGTGTAGACGGTACCGGTCCAGTAGTCGTGGCCGAGATCACGGATCATGGTCGAGACCGCACGCTGCAGCGCGAACGCCGGCAAGGCCGGCACTTCCGGCGGCAGGTAGTCGCCCGAAGTGCCCTCACCGCGGATCGCTGCGATCGGCAGCACCAGGTCACCCAGCTGGTTCTTGCGCTTCAGGCCACCGCACTTGCCCAGGAACAGCACCGCCTTGGGCATCACCGCCGACAGCAGGTCCATGATGATCGCGGCATTGGGGCTGCCCATGCCGAAGTTGATCATGGTGATGCCATCGATGGTGGCGCTGGCCATCGGCCGGTCCAGGCCGATGACCGGGGCGCCGGTCAGCGCGGAGAAGGTGTGCAGGTAGCCGCCGAAATTGGTCAGCAGGATATGCTGGCCGAACTGGTCCAGCGGAACGCCGGTGTAACGCGGCAGCCAGTTGTCGACGATTTCCTGTTTGCTCTTCATGCCCGGTCCGGTTCTGCAGGGGCGCCATTGTAGGCAACGCTGCGCCTGCCCTGCCACACAATAGGGAAGGGGCGGCCCAACGGCCGCCCCTCCTGGTTTCCCTGCGGGAGCCGGTGGCTTAGAAACGCACCGACCAGCGCAGGTTGGCACCGTGGTCGCGGCTTTCGTCGCCGAACTGGCCGCTGTAGCCCAGTTCCAGCTGCTGCTTGGCGGTCAGCCAGGCCGAGAGGCCCAGTTCGGCCACCACCGCGCTGTCGGCGATGGGTGCACCGTTGACCACGAAGCTGTCACCGCCGGTGGCAAAGCCCAGGCGGGCCGACGGGTTGCGGTCGCCGCTGGCGTGGCGGTACGCCACCGCGCCGCGCACGTGCAACCAGCTGTCCTGCTGGAACGAGGCCTTCAGGCCCTTGTCGAAGCGCACGCCGGCCGTGGCCAGGGTGGTGCGCACGTCGTCCACCGAACCCTGCAGGGCCGCAGCACCGCCACGCTCGTTCACGTGCTTGGTGTCCACTTCCACGCGGGCCACCTGCACGTACGGCTCCAGGCCAGCCTCGCGGCCACCGAAGCGGTAGGCTGCTTCGATGAAGGCCTGGCGGGTACGCGCGTCGTAGCGGGCGCTCAGGGTGTCGCTGTAACCGGCGAACGCCAGCTCACGGGTACTGTCCACATCGTGTTCGCTCCATGCCAGGCCGCCACGCAGGCCGAAACCGCCCCAGTTGTGGCTGGCGTAGGCGCCGAAGTGGGTGTTGTCCACCTTCGACCTCGCACGGCGCCCTTCGCCCTGCTTCACGTCGGTGCGGCCGGTACCGGCCAGCACGCCCACCTGCCAGCCGCCGAACTCGCGGTCGGCACCGACCAGCAGGCCGTTGCTGTTGGCTTCGGTGCGGGCGGTGTTGGTGTTGCCATCCAGCGTGGTGCTGCCGGCCAGGGCCTGCACCCACACACCGGTGGCGTCGCCGCCTTCGGCACCCGGTGCAGCGGCACCGGCACGGCGGGCCAGCGCGGCATCACGCACGTAGCGGCTGCCTTCCAGCAGGGCCGCGCTGGTGGCGGCATGCAGTTCGCCGCTGAGGCTGTCCAGTGCGCTGCCCACCTGTTCCGGGAACAGCATGGTCAGCGGACGCGGCAGGCCCTGGTTGACCGCCAGACCGTCGACCACGGTGGCCACGGCCAACTGGTTGGCGGTGGTGGCCGCGGTAGCCAGCGCGTTGCCGCGGGTCACTTCAATGCGCGCGCCGGCGGCGGAGTAGGCCAGGCCGAACTGCAGGAAGGGCGAGAAGGCGCTGAAATCGGTGCTGGCGAACCGACCGTTCACGCCGCCGTCGGCCTGGATGAAGTTGAACTGCTCGCCCAGGTAGTAGGTGCCCGGTTCCGGCAGCGCCACCAGGGTGCCGCCCAGGGTGGCGGTGCCGGTCACGTGCAGCTGGTCGCTGCGGCTGCCCGGGGCCACCTCGGCCTGGTACACGCCAGTGGCGGTCTGCACATAGTCACCGTTGATGGTGAGCGTGCCGATGGAGTTGCCCGGAGCGATGATGCCGGCCACGGTGGTGTTTCCCAGCTGGCCCACGCCCTTCAGCGTGCCCTTTTCACCCACGAAGGTGCTGCCGCCGGTCTGCACGCCGTTGAAGGACACCACGCCGCCGGTGACGGTCAGGTCCGAGCCGTCCAGCACACCGGTGGCGGTGATGCGGCTGCTGCCGCCCAGGCTGTTCAGCGCTGTGTTCTGCAGGGTGCCGTTCAGCAGGAAGGTTCCGCCGGTCACGTCCACGGCGCTGGTCAGCGTGTTCACGCCGTCCAGTTCCAGCACGCCTTCGCGCACCACCGCGCCGTTGAAGCTGTTGTCGCCGCTCAGGCGCAGCCAGCCGATGCCGCTCTTGGTCAGTTTGCCCGGGCCGCCGATGTCATTGGTCCAGTCGTCCCATGCATCACCTTCCCACACCTTCAGGCCGCCGGCCTTCTGGTTCATCACCACTTCGGTGTCCACGCGCAGCGAGCCGTAGCCTTCGACGGCCGCAGCCAGGTTCATCAGGCCCCAGCCGTAGACATCGTCCACGCCTGCAGCACCCAGGTCGGTGGCGGTGGTCAGCAGCACGTCGCGCACCTGCGCGCTGTCCAGGTACGGGAAGCGCTCGAACAGCAGGCCCAGCGCGCCGGTGACGTGCGGGGCGGCCATGGACGTGCCGCTCAGTTCCTCGTAATCGGACGACGGGGTCTGGCTGATGATGTCCACCACCAGGTTGCCATTGTCATCGTAGAAATCACCTTCGATCACCGAATCGGGACCGTACACGGTCGAGTTGATGTTCGAGCCGGGCGCGGCGAGGCACCAGTTCGCCGCCAGGCCACAGCGCATCGAGCGGTTGCTCAGCTCCAGGTCCTGATTGACGTTGACCACGGCCAGCCAGTACGGCTCGACGTCGGCGACGGCGCGCGGCAGCGAGGCATACATGCCGGCAATCGGCGCTTCTTCCGGCGAAGTGTTGGGCGAATCGGTGTTGCCAGCGGCCCATACCTGGATCAGGCCGCTGCTGCGCGAACCTTCGGCCATCGCAGCCAGACTGGCGGCGAACACCGGGTGCGACTGGTACATGTCCAGGTCTTCCGCTGTGGTCGGCTCGTTGGCCAGGCCCCAGCTGTGGTTGATGGCGCGCACACCCTGCTCGTTCATCTGCGCATACAGCTGCGGGTAGATCGAATCGTCGGCCTGGATGGCGGCGATGGTCTGTTCGTCCAGATACAGGGAACCGCCGATATTCACCACCGACAGGTAGGTGGCGCTGTTGGAGAACAGGCGGGCCACGCTCAGGTCGGCGCCGAAGGCAACACCGTGGGTGCCGTGGCCATCACGGTTGGCGGCGATGGTGCCCGACACGTGGGTACCGTGCACGTTGTAGCTCAGGCCTTCGTAGAAGCCATTGCGCTCCAGCAGATCGGCATAGTCCGGGTCGAGCAGCTGGTAGGACACGGCCACCTGGTCACCGTCGCTGGCGAAGCAGGCGTCCGGGCCACTCAGCACTTCGCGCGCGCACAGGCTGCCATCGGCCAGCACGTCGGACAGATGGATGCTGCGGTGGTCCTTGCCGGCGAACTCGTCGTGGTCCAGGCCGGTGCCGCTGTCGAACACGCCCAGGCGGATGCCGGTGCCGGTCAGGCCGCGTGCGTAGGCCACATCGGCGTTGATCGCCTGCAGGCCCCAGTCGCTGTTGAATTCGGTGGTGCGCCAGCTGGCGGCATCACCCGGCTTGCCCATGATGGGTTCCGGATCGACTTCCACATCGGCGGCGGCGACGGCCAGCGACGGCGAAGCGGTGAGGACCGGTGCGGCAAACGCGGCCTGCAGGCTGCGCTGGAACTGGTAACGCGACAAGGCGTCTGCGTTGCTGTCCTGGGCCAGCGCCGGCAGAGCGGCGGCCATCAGCAGCGAGCCAACAATGGCCGAGGCCAGGGGTGAGGGGAGGATCGAGCGGCGGGAAGCGGTGGAGCGATACGACGGGAAGACAATCATCTGCAGTTACGTCCTTGATTCCTTGAAATATTTCAGGTGCAGCTCCGTCATGGAGCAATGGAAAGCACACCTCACGGCGGGTCAGCGCTCGCTGTCCCACCGGTTGGTAGCGGCAGGTGTCACAAAAAATTAATGCTTCGTTCAGAATTTTTGTATAGGAAAATCCCCACCCCTGCCCCTGCCCAAGGTCACTTGGCAAGTGGTATCGACGACGGATAGCGTCGGCGGATTCACGCGTGGGTTGGGGATCTCTGCATGGCATCGATGGTGTTGCGCGCCGCTCTTGGGATGGCGCTGGTTTCGTTGAGCACGGCACCGGCGATGGGCGCCTCGCGCTTCGTCGCCGATCCCTACCCCAGCACCTACCGGGCGCATCCCGATGCGCCGGTGCTGATCCAGAACGCCATTGTGCTCACCGGCACCGGCCAGCGCCTGGACAACGCCGACGTGCTGCTGCGCGAGGGCCGCATCGCCGCCGTGGGCCGCCAGCTGCAGGCCGATGCCGGGGTCACCCGCATCGATGCGCGGGGCAAGTGGGTCACCCCGGGCCTGATCGACGTGCACTCGCACCTGGGCGTGTACCCCAGCCCGGGCGTCGGCGCGCACAGCGACGGCAACGAGATGACCGCACCGGTCACCGCCAATGTCTGGGCCGAGCACTCGGTGTGGCCGCAGGACCCGGGCTTCGCTACAGCCCTGGCCGGAGGCGTGACCAGCATGCAGGTGCTGCCTGGCTCGGCCAACCTGGTCGGTGGCCGTGGCGTGACCCTGAAGAACGTGCCGGCCATCACCTACCAGGCCATGAAATTCCCGGGTGCTCCGTGGGGGCTGAAAATGGCCTGCGGCGAGAACCCGAAACGGGTTTACGGCGAAGGCAAGGGCGTCGCCCCAGCCACGCGGATGGGCAACGTTGCCGGCTACCGCGCCGCCTTCATCGATGCTGCCGACTACATCGCCAAGAACAAACCCAAGCCGGCCAAGCGCAAGGGCTGGTTCGGCAGCGACAAGGGCGACAGCGCCGGTGATGCCGGCGGCAAGCGCGATCTCAAGCTGGACACGCTGGCCGGCGCGATCGAAGGCGACATCCGCGTGCACATCCACTGCTACCGCGCCGACGAGATGGCCACCATGCTCGACCTGGCCAAGGAATTCGGCTTCAAGGTGGCGGCCTTCCACCACGGCGTGGAGGCCTACAAGCTGGCCGACCGGCTGGCCGCCGACGGCGTCTGCGGTGCGCTGTGGGCCGACTGGTGGGGCTTCAAGATGGAAGCCTTCGATGGCATTCCGGAGAACATCGCACTGGTCGACCGGCCGAAGAACAGCTGCGCCATCGTCCATTCCGATTCGCCCGAAGGCATCCAGCGCCTGAACCAGGAAGCGGCCAAGGTGATCGCCGCCGCGCGCCGCGCGCACATGCCGGAGATCACCCCCGAACATGCCATCACCTGGATGACGGCCAATGCCGCCAGAGCGCTGGGCATTGAAGGCCAGACCGGCACCCTGGAGGCCGGCAAGATGGCCGACGTAGTGGTGTGGAACGGCAACCCCTTCGGTTCCTACGCGCTGGCCGAACAGGTCTTCATCGACGGCCGCCGCCTGTACGACCGCAGTGCGCCGGCAGCGACGCCGCGTTCCGATTTCCAGCTCGGCCAGGAGGTGCACTGATGGGCGCGTTGAACAAGCGTCGCCGGGCTTGGCTCGGCGCTACGGTCATGGTGCTGGTCTACCTCTCCGCAGCTGCGCAGGCGCAGGACCTGCTGGTCCGCAACGCCACCGTACATACGGCCAGCGCGCGCGGCAGCCTGCAGCACGCCGATGTACTGGTGCAGGGCGGCATCATCCGCGCAGTCGGCAACGGGCTGTCCGCACCGGCCGGGGCCAACGTCGTCGAGGCCGATGGCCGCCCGCTGACACCCGCGCTGTTCGGGGGCATCACCGAGATCGGCATCGAAGAAGTCTCCGGTGAAGCGAGCACGGTCGACAGCACGCTGAAGATCGGCGAACAACCGTTGCGCCCCGAGTTCGATGTCACCCTGGCCTACAACCCGGCCTCGGTGCTGATCCCGGTGGCGCGCCTGGACGGCATCGGCTTCACCGCCTTGGGGGCCGCCACCGGTGGCGGCTTCGTCGCTGGCCAGGGCGGTGTGATGCGGCTGGACGGCAGCGCCGATCCCCTCGGGCCGCGCGCGCTGTTCCTGCGCCTGGGGTCGGCCGCAGTGGAACTGACCGGGCATTCGCGTGCGGCGCAATGGATGCTGCTGCAGCAGATGGTGGACGAGGCGCGTGGCCAGGTCGCCGCGGACTCACCGCATGCGCTGCTGACCCCGGCCGGGCGCCGCACGCTGGGCCGCTACCTGGCCGGCCAGGGCCGCATCGTGGTGGAGGTGGACCGTGCGGCGGACATCCGCCAGCTGCTGCGCTGGGGCGCCCGCGAGAAGGTGAAGATCGCCATTGCCGGTGGCAGCGAAGCCTGGCAGCTGGCACCGGAGCTGGCCGCCGCGCAGGTGCCGGTGTTCGTCGACGTGCTGTCCAACCTGCCGGCCAGCTTCGACCAGATCGGTGCAACCCTGGAAAATGCGGCACGCCTGCAACGGGCCGGCGTGGCGGTCTCGTTCGTGCAGCGTGGCGACGCCTCGCACAACGCCCGCAAGATGCGCCAGCTGGCCGGCAATGCCGTGGCCAATGGACTGCCCTGGGCCGACGGCCTGGCCGGCCTGACCCGGGTGCCGGCGCAGGCGTTCGGTGTGGCCGACCAGATCGGCAGCATCGAGCCGGGCAAGCGTGCCGACCTGGTGCTGTGGGAGGGCGACCCGCTGGACGTGGCGCACTATGCCGAACAGGTCTGGCTGGGCGGCCGGGCGATGCCGATGCGCTCGCGCCAGACCGAGCTGCGCGATCGCTACCTGCTGCGCAACGCGCAGCCCTGACCGCATTGAAGGACACCACCATGGCCACCCTGCGCTGGTATTTCGACTTCGTTTCGCCGTACTCCTACCTGCATTGGCAGAAGCTGAAGCAGCTGCCCGAATTCCCGCGGATCCAGCCGGTGCCGATCGCCTTTGGTGCCGTGCTGCATCACCTGGGCAACCTCGGGCCGGCCGAGATTCCGGCCAAGCGCCGCTTCATCTACCGCCAGCTGCTGTGGACCGCGCAGGCCGAAGGCACACCGCTGCGGTTCCCGCCGGGCCACCCGTTCAATCCGCTGTCTGCCCTGCGCCTGTGCCTGGCCGCGGGTGGCAGCGCACGGGCGGTGGACGTGCTGTTCGACTGGATCTGGCGCGACGGCAATGCCGCCGACAGCGCCGAGGCCCTGCGCGAACCAGCCGCGCGGCTGGGGATCGAGGATGTCGCCAGCGCCATCGCGACTCCCGCGGTCAAGGAGCAGCTGCGGAGGAACACCGAAGCCGCCATTGCAACCGGCGTGTTCGGCGTGCCGACCCTGGCCATCGATGGCGAACTGTTCTGGGGCAACGACGCCCACCCACTGATGGCGGCGGTGCTGGCCGACCCGGATCTGCTGCGGCAGCCCGAATGGCAGCGCCTGGCCGAGCTTCCGGTGGCCGTGCAGCGCAGTCGCTGAACAGGGCGTGCCGCGTTTCCCTCGCGCGCCACGCCAGAATTTGAGATAGATTTCACATTTCCGAACCTACAACCGCCCTGGAGGGGGAGCCGCGGATGCGCATCGGAATCGTCGTCGACTCGGCCTGCGACCTGCCGCAGGACTTCATTGCCGAGCACAACATCGTGCTGCTGCCGATCACCGTACGGATCGGCGAAGCCGTGCTGGCCGATCATCGCGATGAGCAGGCCACCCTGAGCTTCCTGCACGCGCATGTGGCCGAACATGGCGCTGAAGCGGAAACCATCCCCTTCAGCGTCAACCAGATCCGCGACCTGTTCCTGCAGCAGCTGGTGATCGATTACGACCACGTGTTCTGCATGACCATCACCAAGACCCGCAGCCCGATCCACGACAACGCGCTGCAGGCCAGCTTCGCCATCCTCAACGATTACAAGCCGGTGCGGCAGGCAGCGGGCTACAACTCGCCGTTCGCGCTGCGCGTACTTGATACCCAGAACCTGTTCGCCGCGCAGGCCGTGACCGCGGTGGAGGCTGTCCGCCTGCGTGACAGCGGCGCCAGCGTGCAGCAGATCCGCGAACGGCTGGAAGAACTGGCCGGCAACGTGCACGGCTACATGATCACCCGCGACCTGTACTACATGCGCGCACGCGCGCGGCACAAGGGCGACCGCAGTGTCGGCCTGCTCAGCGCGGCACTGGGCAGTGCACTGGACATCAAGCCGGTGCTGCACGGCTACCGTGGCGAGACCGGGCCGGTGGCCAAGATCAAGGGCTTCGACAGCGCCGTGCAGAAGCTGTTCGCGGTGGTCGGCCAGCGCGTGCGTGCGGGGCTGATGACGCCGACGGTGTGCGTCAGCTACGGCGGCGAACTGGACGAGCTGCGCAGCCTGCCCGGCTATGCACAGATGAAAGAGGTCTGCGCCGGCCATGGCGTGACCGTGTACGAATCGGTGATGAGCCTGACCGGCATGGTCAACGTCGGCAAGGGCGCGGTCACCGTGGGATTTGCCGATGGGCCGCATCGGTTCGAATGAGCGCTGGCCACGGCAGGAATCTGCACATCGATTCCACCCCGACTGTGCCAGCCTTGCCGCACTTCAAGGAGAACTCCATGCCTGCGCAGTACCACATCAGCCTGCCCGATCCGTCCAAGGCCCGCGGCAACGACCCTGACCTGTCCTTCCATTCCCAGGGCGCCGCCGGTTTCGCCGAAGAGCTGCAGGATGCCCTGCGCAGCGGCACGCTGTTCGAACGCTGGAAGGCCAAGCAGCCCGACCCGGATGCGGTGGAACCGCAGTGGGGCGTGACCGACCCGGAGGCCACCGTGACCGGCGAGCAGAAGGACCTGCGCATCAACCTGGTCGCCACCACCCGCATCGACAGTGACGTGTTCAAGCAGCGCCTGCGCCTGCTGGCCGGCAGCCACTGGGAACTGCGCGACGTGCGTTGAGGCACCCGCCCGCCGGGCATGGCCCGGCGCTACCGTGCCCGTGTCGTGATCGACCCGGTGCCGATGACCATGCTCTGGTAGACGCCACCCTTGGTTGGCGCTCCAAAAAAACTGCCAACCAAGGTTGGCAACTACCGACGAACCGCCGGGCATGGCCCGGCGTTTCCCTATCGCTACCAGCCGCCACCGAGCGCGCGGTACAGCTCCACCCGCGCGATCGCGGCGGCGGCCTGGCTGTTGGCCAGCGCGGCCTGGTTGTCCAGCGCGATGCGCTGGGTGGTCAGCACGTCCAGCATGTCGACCACGCCGGCCTGGTACTGCCGGCGCGCCGCCCCCAGTGCCGTCTCGCTCTCATCCACCGCCACGTGCAGCTGCACCGTGCGCTGCTGCTCGGCACTGTAGCCGTCCATGGCGTCGTCCACCTCATGCCAGGCCTGCAACACGGTACGGCGGAACTGCAGGGCCGACTGTTGCTGCTGCAGCCTGCTCAGCGCGAGGTTCGCCTTCAGCCGCCCGCCCTGGAAGATCGGCAGGCTGATCGACGGCCCGATGCTGAAACGGTGCGCGTTCCAGCCATCCAGGTCATCCAGCTGCTTGGCCTGGAAGCCTGCGTCACCATTCAAGGTGATGCGCGGCAGGAAACTGGCCTTGGCCACGCCGATGCCGGCCGTTGCCGCATGCAGTGCCGCCTCGGCACGACGGATGTCCGGGCGACGCTCGGCCAGTTCACTCGGCAGACCCACCGCCACCGCTGGCAACGCCGGCCAGTCACGGCGTGCATCCTGCAGCTGCGCGTCCAGCGCCTGCGGCGGCTGTGCCAGCAGGAACGCCAGCGCATTGCGCAGCTGCGATTCGCGATGCCGCAGCGGCGCGATGCGCGCCTGCAGCGAAGCCACCTGCGCGGCCGCGCTGGACACCTGCAGCGTGCTGGCCACGCCCTGCTTCTGGCGCGCCTCGGTCAGCCGTTTGATGTCATGCGCGATGCTGAGGTTGTCCTCGGTGATCGCCAGCAGCTGCCGCGTCGCACGCAGCTGCAGGTAATCACGCGCGGTTTCCGCCAGCAGCGCGATGCGCACGGCGTGTGCATCCTCTTCGGCCATCTGCACGCGCGCGTCGGCCGCTTCCACCTGGCGCCGCACGCGGCCCCACAGGTCCAGTTCCCAGCCCAGGCCGATACCGGCCTGGAACAGCCCGTAGTCATCACGGCCGCCATTGCCGGACGGATCATTCAGGCCCACCTCGCTGTTGCGTGCACGCACGCCACTGGCGCTCGCGCTGACGCTGGGCAGGCGATCGGCGGCGGTGATGCCGCGCGCGGTGCGGCTCTGCTGCACGCGGTTGGCGGCCAGCTGCAGATCCAGGTTGGCCGCCAGCACCTGGTGGGCCAGCTGCCCCAGCAGCGGATCGTCGAAGCCGGCCCACCAGGCCGCGTCCTGGTCGATGGCGTTGCCGGCGACAGCCCCACCCCGCCAGTGGCCGGGCAGTTCCGCCTGCGGGCGTACGAAGTCCGGGCCCATCGCGCAGGCAGCCAGGGCCGTGCACAGGGTGGCCGCAACGAAGGTGCGGAACACGGTAATGGCGCTCATGCGCCCTCCCCGCGCTTGTGGCCCGGTCCGTGCTGCACGCTCTGCGCACGCGCGCGGCTGCCCAGGTCAACGCTGGCTTCCACCGACATGCCGGCACGCAGCTGGTCCAGCAGCGGCTGGCCCGGCTCCAGCACGATCTTCACCGGAATGCGCTGCACCACCTTGGTGAAGTTGCCGGTGGCGTTCTCTGGTGCGACTGCAGCAAAGGTGACGCCGGTGGCTGGTGCAATGCTGTCGATGTGCCCGCGCAGCGGCGTGCCCGGGAATACGTCCACCTTCAGTTCGACCTGCTGGCCGGCCTGCATGCGGGTCATCTGTGTTTCCTGGAAGTTGGCGACCACGAAGGCGCGCTTCAGCGGGACCACCGCAGCCACCGGCGTACCCGGGGTCAGGTAGGCACCGACGCGCACTGCGCGGCGACCGACCATGCCATCGATCGGCGCGCGCAGCACGGTGTGCGACAGATCCAGTTCGGCGCGTGCCTGTGCCGCTTCTGCACGCTGCACCGCCGCCTGTGCAGCCTGCACGCCCGCGCTGAGGATGTCGGTGCGCTGGCGTGCGGTCGACAGTGCGGCCTGGCCCTGCTGCAGATGCGCACTGGCCACGGCCTGCTTCGACTGCGCCTGCTGCGCGTTCTGCACGGTACCGGCGCCATCACGGGCCAGTTCGCGGTAACGCTGCTGGTCGGCACTGGCCAGGGTCAGTTCGGAACGGCTGACATCGACGCTGGCCCTGGCCTGCGCGATCAGCGAGTCCTGCTGGGCCAGTGCGGCCTGCGCATTGGCCAGCTGCGCACGGGCATTGGCAAGGTCGGCACGCGCAGCCTGCAGTGCCACCTGGTAGTCGCGGTCGTCGATGCGGGCAAGGACGTCGCCGGCCTTCACCGACTGGTTGTCCTCTACCTCCACGGCACTGACGAAGCCGGCAATCTTCGGCGCTACCAGGGTGTAGTCGGCCACCACGTACGCATTGTTGGTGGTCTGGTGACCGCCATCGCGCAGCAGCAGCCACGCGCCGATGGCCAGGGCCAGCACGCCCAGGCCCAGGCCGGTGTTGAGAGGGGTTCGATTGATCGTCATGAGGGGGTTCCTGCGAAAGGTTCAGGCCACGGCGCGTGGCGGATGGATGCGGGTGGGCATCCAGGCAATGAGGGGAATGAAGGCCAGCGCCACCAGTGCGACCACCCAGTACAGGTCGGCCGAAGTCAGCGCCTGTACCTGTGCATGCAGGCGCGCGCCCAGCTGCGGGCCATCGGCCAGCCACGGTTGCTCGCCAAGGCGGTCGACCAGCACGGTGGAATGGAAATGACGGCGGCCTTGGGCGATGGCATCCAGTACGCCACCGGCGAGCACCGCAGCGAAGCCCTTGACCGTGTTGAACCAGGCCGAGGCAAACGGGCCATCCTGTGGCGCCAGGCCGCCGGTGGCCAGCATCAGCAGCGGCAGCACCGCCATCGGCTGGGCAAACACCTGCAGCAGCTGCACCCACAGGAAGTTGTCGCGGATCCAGGCCACGTCCAGGTGCGAGCCCAGCCAGCAGGCCAGTGCCAGCATCGCCAGGCCGGTGGCCTGCACCCAGCGGCAGTCCACCGCGCGGATGTTCAACAGGGCCGCCACCAGCGGCAGCGCGATCACCTGTGGCAGTGCCACCCACAGCAGCATCGGTGCGGTCTGCAGCGGCCGGTAGCCCTGCACGCTGGCCAGGAAGCCGGACGGGATCGAGATCACCGCCAGCAGCACGAACAGCACGCCACCCAGCGTGACCAGCGAGTAGCTGAGATTGCGGTTGGCCAACAACTGCAGCTTGAAGAACGGCAGCGGGTGGAACCATTCGTTGATCATGAACAGCACCATCAGGCCGGCACCGCCACCGATCATCAGCGTGATCATCGGCGAATCGAACCAGTTCAGCCGCGGGCCCTGCACCAGGCCCAGCACCAGCAGCACCAGCGCCGGCAGGCCGAGCAGCAGCCCAACGCCATCGAACTGGGCGAAGCGTTCCAGCCGCAGCGGGTCCTGTGGCAGACCCCAGCCGACCATCGCCATGGCGGCCAGGCAGTACGGCACGATCTGCCAGAACGCCCAGTGCCAGCCCACCTGCTCGACCCAGAACGCGGCCAGCGGCGTGCCCATGCTCGGGCCGAACGTCGCCGTCAACGCGTAGCCGGCCAGGCCGTACAGCTTGATGCCAGGCGGCAGGAAGCGCAGCGCCACGCTCATCAGCAACGGCGGCAGTGCACCGCCGCACAGGCCCTGCAATGCACGCAGCAGCAGGAACACCTGCAGGTTCGGGGCGAGCGGGCACAGCACGCCCAGCACCATGAAGCCACCGATCATCGCCAGCGCGAAACGGCGCAGCGAGAACGTGGCGGCACACCACGGCGCGAAGGCCATCGCGCTGACCGACATCGCGCTGTAGAGGGCGACGATCCAGCTGCCGTCGTCGACGCTGAAACCCATCGCGCCACGGATGTCGGCCAGCGCGACCTTGGTGATGTTCTCGTTGAAGCCGGACACCAGCACCGCCAGCAGCACGCCACACAGGCCGACCAGAATGCGGCGATCGAGCCCGGGGGCGGCGGCAGGACGGGGCGCTGCGGCGGCCGGGACAGCGGCGGCCGGCGCACTCATCGCCAGGCACCGATCCGTGCAGTGCACGGCATGTTGAGGGTCATTGGAATGCGCTCAGTGAAACTCCGGGGAGCGCAGTCTAGGGAGCCGGTACCCTGTGAAAAATGGCGTCGCCGGCATCCCAGGCGTGCGTCCAGCGCACGCCTGCGGGTCTCAGCGGTGGGCGTCCTCGACGCGCTCGCACATGGTCTTGATCGAACGGCGAAGCCACTGGTGCGCGGCATCGTTGTCCAGCCGCGGATGCCAGGCCTGCACGATGGCCGCGGTACGCACCGGGATCGGCAGCGGGAACAGGCGCAGCGGCAGGCGCATGCTGACGATCCGCTCCAGCATCACGCTCGGCATCTGCGGCAGGATCAGGTCTGATTCGGCCGCCGCGAAGATCGCACCGTGGAAGGTCGGGCTGATCAGCGCCACGCGGCGCTGCAGGCCGAGCGTGGCCAGGTCATCATCGATCGGCCCACGCGGCAGGCCACGGCGCGACACCGCGATGTGGTCGCACGCGGCAAAGCGCTCTGCACTGATCTCCTCGTCGAACAGTGGATGGTCCTCGCGCGCGGCGCCCATGAACGAGGTACTGAACAGGTTCTGCACCTTGGTATCGGGCGCATGCTTGCCGGCGGTGCTGATGTACAGGTCGATCCGGCCCTGCGCCATCGCATCATCGTCGGTATCGCCCTCGGGCACGAAGCGCAGCACCGCGCGCGGTGCCTGCTGGCGGAAGATCTCGCGCAGGCGACCGCCAAATCCACCGATGAAGACATCATTGGCGCGCACGCTGAAGGTTCGCTCGAGCACGCGCATGTCCACTTCACGACCAGCGTTGAAGACGCGGTGGGCCTGCTCGATCACATCGCGGACCTGCTCGCGCAGCTGCAGCGCGCGGGGCGTGGGCGCCAGACCGCGGCCGGCACGCACCAGCACCGGGTCACCCAGCGCAGTGCGGATCCGGCCCAGGGTGCGGCTCATCGCCGGCGCGCTCAGGTTCATGCGGCGCGCGGCGGCGGCCACGCTGCATTCGTCAATCAGCACGTCCAGTGCCAGCAACAGGTTCAGGTCCGGCAGGGGCATGACAGTCTCCAGTAAATCAGATGACTCTACGGCACTTGCAACCACCGTGGGTTGCGTTCGACGCATGCATTGACTGCCGCGCACGGCATGGGTGCGCGCGGTGACATCGGCGACCATCCCCGTCCTGCCAAGGAGACATCCATGTTCACTACCCTGCTGGTCGCCCTGGATGGTGGCCCCCAGCACGCACGCGTGCTGGACCTGGCCGCCGCCATCGCCGGCCCCCACAGCCGCCTGCACCTGCTGTGCGTGCTCGACCCCGAATTCGCGCTGGCGGCCGATGCCAGCGAAGCCGATCGCACCGAGTATCCGGAAGCCGCCCGCCAGCGCTCCCGCGCCGAGGCAGTATTGGCCGAAGCCCTGGCCGAACTGCGCGAGCGCGGCGTCGATGCCATCGCGCAGATCCCCTCCGGCGATCCCGGCGAAGTGATCAGCGAGCAGGCCCGGCGCCTGAAGTGCGACCTGATCGTGATCGGCCATCGCCACCTGTCCCGGCTGGAACGCCTGTTCGAACCCTCGGTCGGGCAATGGACCATCGACCACGCGCCCTGTCCGGTGCTGGTGGAAACCCGCGACCCACAGCCCTAGCCACCATGGCCTCCCGTTCCCCGTTGTTTCCCACCCGGGTCAACTACCGCGCCTTCGGTCGACAGTTCGGCCGGGGCGAACAGGCGCTGCTGGGCGCGATACGGCAGTTGCGCGACCCCGATCTACAGGCCGATGGCCTTGCCCAGCTGAGCGGACTCGGGCTTGGCCAGGAGGGCTGCGACGCCTTCATCGGCCTGCTGTCGCTGCTGGCCACCCCCGCCGCTCCGATCGATCTGCTGCCGGCCGGCTCTCCCTTCATTGCCGCCAGTGAACTGGACCTGCTGGTCTGCCTGCTGCGCATCGCACAATGGCGGCATGCGCGGCCCCGCGAAGACGACACGCTGGCACCGTTGCGCCGGCAACTGGCACGCTGTGCGATGGCCGTGCAGGCGGCAAACCTGCCGTTGCGGCAGCGCTCATTGTCACCGGTCGGGCTGAGGCTGCTCGATCCGACCGGCTGGTTGCGGCAGCGATAAGCCGTCGCGCCCCCCGTGTGATCGCATGCAGAGAGCTGCTCAGCAGTCCATCGTTCCGTGCGTGCTGCCCTCGTCATCCAGCACGTGCGCATGCAGGATCACCTGGTTGCGGCCAGCCCGCTTGGCGGCATACAGGCCGGCATCGGCGTCTGCCAGCAACTGATCGGCACTGGCCAGAGCCGGCGGATGCAGGTAACCCACGCCGATGCTGATACTGACCGATCCTTCCGGCAACGGCAGCGCTTCCACCGCCTGGCGCAGGCGCTCGGCCAGCGCCAGAACGCCCGACAGCGCGCTTCCGGGCACGATCACCGCAAATTCCTCGCCGCCATAACGTGCGACGCTGTCACCGGCGCGACCGGCGCTCGCCTTCAGTACCGCTGCCACGGCCTGCAGGCAGCGGTCGCCGGCGGGATGGCCGTGGCGGTCGTTGAAGGCCTTGAAATGATCGATATCCAACAGCAGCAGGCCCAGCTCGGTGCCACTGCGCCGTGCGCGATTCCACTCGGCCAGCAGCAGCGCGTCGAACTCGCGCCGGTTGGCCACGCCTGTCAGGCCATCCTGGCGCGCCAGCTGGTCCAGCGAGGCCTGCCGTTCCATCAGGTCCACCTGCAGCAGGATGCTGCGCAGGCCGAACCCCAGCGTCGCCACCACGAAACCGCTCACGGCCAGGGGCCGGGCATGGTCGACCACCAGGGTGCCCACCACCAGCAGCAGCAGCGGCAGGATCATCGGGCCCGCCGCCTGCACCGTGCGCGCCATCCGCGGATGCGGCGTCAGGACCCGCGCCGGTGCCTGGCTGAGTGCGAGCAGCGCCAGCAGCAGGAACGGCAGATCGATCAGCAGATCGGCATAGGCACCGAACGCATCACCGGAGGTGTAGTGGTTGATGTAATACGCCACCAACAGGTAGGTCGCCGCATACATCGCCAGCGCGCGGAAAAAGGTACGCCGCTCGGGAACGTCGCCGGCCAGCCAGCGCACCACCGCGAACACGGCGATGCACAGGTTCTGGATATCGAACATGCGTTGCATGTTGGACAACGCGTGGTCGTCGATGTCAACGCGGGCGGCGAACGACTGCGCGTGCACGAAGAACAGCACGCCCAGCAGCGCCGCCATGGCCGCATCGATCAGGCTGATGCTGACCCGTTCCCGGCGCGCCCTGGCCAGGATGAACACCAGGGGCACACCGTAGAGCACGTAAAGGAACAGGCTTGCGCGCGGGGTGAAATCGGCACGCCCGGCGCCCAGGGCGTCGATCATGTTGAACGCCATGCCGCCGGCCCACAGCAGCAGCGCCAATGCCGTGGCGCGCCACCCCAGTGCCGCGCGGTCGCGGCGGGCCCGCCACAGGCAGGCGGCCGCCGCCAGCAACGGGGCACCGGTCAGGAAAACGAAGGAGCCTACCCCGGCCGGACCAGGCCACAAGGCCAGCACCAGGCCATGGCACAGCACATACAGCAGCGCCAGCACTACCGGCATGCATCCCCCGATCCGCAAGGCCGTCTACGCGCACGATAGCGCGGGGCGACGCCACGAGGGTGTGATCCATCGCTGAAAAAGGGGACGGAGGGGATTAAGTCGTTTGCGGCACAGCGGCAAATGCGACTTAATCCCCTCCGTCCCCTTTTTCCCGGGGGCTCAGCCCTGCAGGGCGCGGGCGTGGTGGGCGATGTGCTCGCCGATGAAGCTGCCAATGAAGTAGTAGCTGTGGTCGTAGCCGGGCTGCAGGCGCAGGGTCAGCGGATGGCCGGCAGCGGCGCAGGCCTCCTGCAGGCGCTGCGGCTGCAGCTGGGTCTGCAGGAACTCGTCCGCCTCGCCCTGGTCGACCAGCAACGGCAGGCGCTCGCTGGCCGCGGCAATCAATGCGCAGGCGTCCCATTGCGCCCAGTCGGCCGGGTTGTCGCCAAGGTAGGCGTGGAAGGCCTTCTGCCCCCACGGAACATGGCTGGGCGCGACGATCGGCGAGAACGCCGACACGCTGCGGTAGCGCCCCGGATTGCGCAGCGCGATCACCAGCGCACCGTGGCCGCCCATCGAGTGCCCGCTGATGGCGCGTGCGCCGGTCGCCGGGAACTCCGCTTCGATCAGCGCCGGCAACTCGTGCACTACATAGTCATGCATGCGGAAGTGCTTCGCCCAGGGCGCACGGGTGGCGTTGAGGTAGAACCCTGCGCCCTTGCCCAGGTCGTAGCCTTCGGCATCGGCCACGTCATCACCGCGCGGGCTGGTATCAGGCGCGACAATGATCACGCCGTGTTCGGCCGCATAGCGCTGCGCGCCCGCCTTGGTGATGAAATTCTGCTCGGTGCAGGTCAGCCCGCTCAGCCAGTACAGCACCGGCAGCGTCTGCGTTTCCGCCTGCGGCGGCAGGTACACGGCGAACTGCATGTCGCAGCCCAGCGTGGTCGAATGATGGCGGTAGACGTCCTGCCAGCCGCCGAAACAGGCGCGGTGTTCAATGCGTTCCATGGTGCTCTCCTGCGCGGCGCGTCAGCGCACGCGTGCTTCTGGTAGATGCCGACCTTGGTCGGCTTATCCACGCCCGGCGTGGACGCCTTGGTTGATCAGTTCATCCAGCTGTGCCAGCAGGCGCAGCAACGATTCGACGCCAGGCTGGCCGTCCAGGTTGCGGTACGCCGCCACCGCCACGTCGCTGCGCGGTGGCCACTGGCCGTCGGCGCGGGCTTCGTGCAGGCGCGGCAGGAATACCTGTGCCAGCCAGTGCTCGAACGGCATTTCATCAATGCCGAAGGGCGAGTCCACCACGCGCGGTGGACCCATGCCGCCCTCGACCCACCCCAGCGCGCGCAGCGCCTGCTCGATCGGGTCGACCAGGGCCGCGCGTGGATCCTCCGCACGCGGCCTGCGCAGGGCGTCGAACCAGCCCACGCCGCGGCTCAGTAGTGGACCACCGAACGGATCGACTTGCCTTCATGCATCAGGTCGAAGGCGTCGTTGATCTTGTCCAGTTCCATGGTGTGGGTGACGAACGGGGCCAGTTCGATATCGCCCTTCATCGCATCCTCGACCATGCCCGGCAGCTGGCTGCGGCCCTTCACGCCACCGAAGGCGGTGCCCATCCACTTGCGGCCGGTCACCAGCTGGAACGGACGGGTGGAGATCTCCTGGCCCGAACCGGCCACGCCGATCACCACGCTCTGGCCCCAGCCACGGTGCGCGCATTCCAGCGCCGCGCGCATCACGTTGACGTTGCCGATGCACTCGAAGCTGTGGTCCACGCCCCAGGTCGTCATCTCGACGATGACCTGCTGGATCGGCTTATCGAAATCCTTCGGGTTGATGCAGTCGGTGGCGCCGAATTCGCGCGCCAGTTCGAACTTGGACGGATTGGTGTCCACCGCGATGATGCGGCCGGCCTTGGCCTGGCGCGCGCCCTGGATCACCGCTAGGCCGATGCCGCCGAGGCCGAACACCGCCACGCTGTCGCCTTCCTGCACCTTGGCGGTGTTGTGCACCGCGCCGATGCCGGTGGTGACGCCGCAGCCGAGCAGGCAGACGTGTTCCGGGTTGGCGTCCGGATTGATCTTCGCCAGCGACACTTCGGCCACCACGGTGTACTCGCTGAAGGTCGAGCAACCCATGTAGTGGTACAGCGGCTCACCGTTGTAGCTGAAGCGGCTGGTGCCATCGGGCATCACGCCCTTGCCCTGGGTCGCGCGCACGGCCACGCACAGGTTGGTCTTGCCGCTCTTGCAGAACAGGCACTCGCCGCACTCGGCGGTGTACAGCGGAATCACGTGGTCGCCCGGCTTGACGCTGGTCACGCCCTCGCCCACTTCAACCACGATGCCGGCGCCTTCATGGCCCAGCACCACCGGGAACAGGCCTTCCGGATCATCGCCGGACAGCGTGAACGCATCGGTGTGGCAGACACCGGTGTGGGTGATCTTCACCAGCACTTCGCCCTTCTTCGGCGGGGCGACGTCGATCTCGACGATCTGCAGCGGCTGGCCGGGACCAAAGGCGACGGCGGCACGGGACTTCATGGTGGACTCTCCAGAGACAGGCAATGACAGGATGGGCGGCGCCATGTTGCGCCGTCGTTTATTTCAGGTATGAACGGATCAACGCGCTCATGTCGCGCACGCGTTCAGCGCGTTGTTCATCGGAGGCGGCGGGTTGCCCGAACTCCTCGCGCAGATGGGCCTCCATCACCTCGGACATCAGGCCGTTGACCGCGCCACGGATGGCGGCGATCTGCTGCAGCACCGGCCCGCAGTCGGCGCCAGCTTCCAGCGCGCGGTCCAGCGCATCGCACTGGCCACGGATGCGGCGCACGCGGGCCAGGACCTTCTTCTTCTCTTCGGGGGAGTGCGGCATGGCGAGGCCACCTCGGAACTATACTGGGGGATAGTATACACAGATGTTCTCAAGGTGACGGGAATGGCATCTCCCGCCTCCGCAGCGGCGCCCTTGAATTCATTAGGATCAATCATTTACAGAAACCCAGCTTCTACCATCAACACATGAGGCATGCTCTGGGAACTACAGAATCAGGAACAGGTAATGGGCGTTGGTATCCAGCTCGGGCGCATCACCGATGAGATCGGCAGCGGCGACTTTCTGTACGCGTTCTTCTCGACGATCACCGGCAATCTGGAACCGGATGGATGGGGAAGCCGTTTCCCTATCCTCATGAGGCAACTGTACGCCGGCGGACTGCAGCAATCAGATGCTGCCGACGCGCTGGCCGAACTGCATAGGGTCCGCCGCGAGCTGGCCGAGCTTCCGCCAGCCCGTGTCATCTGGTCGTTCGAGGATCGAACCCAGCGTCCACCGTGGGGAGACGATATCGCTGGCGACATCGACAGCCTGGCGACCTACTTCGTCACCTCACATGGGCGCGATCTGATCGCGCTTCTGGCTGAGGTATTTGAAGCACTTCAGGAAGGCGAAGACACGTCCGCCCGGATCGTCGACTACTGACGCCCTACGCTCAGTCAAACAGGCCCTGAGCCGCCAGCCGCGCCAGTTCATCCACCACATAGCGCACCTTCGGCCGCAGGTGCCGGGTCGGTGGCCACAGCGCATGGATGTCGATATGCCGTTGCATGTGCGCATCCAGCACCGAGTGCAGCGCGCCGGATTCCAGATGTCGGCGTACCAGTGAAATGGGCATCTGGCAGATGCCCAGTCCTGCGATGGCCGCATCGATCACTGCGTCACCATCGTTGAGCTGGTAGGCCGCGTTCGGGATGAATGTTCCCTCGGCGTCATCACTGCCAATCCGCCACGCCACCGGTTGCCCATGGCGGAAGCCGACGATGCTGCGATGCTGCGCCAGTTCCTCCACGGTCGCTGGCACGCCATGCGCCTGCAGGTACTCCGGCGATGCGCAGGTGACCAGGCGCTGGCGACCCAGCCGGCGCGCGACCAGGTGCTCGGCCTGGTGCAACCCGCCGAAGCGGATCAGCAGGTCGATGCCCTCTTCGACCGGATCAACGAAGTGATCGGTGAAGGTCATCGTCAGTTGCAGGCCCGGGTACTGCCGGCACAGGCGCAGCAGCACGGGCAGCACCACCAGCCGCCCGAACGAGGACGGCATGTCGATGCGCAGCCGTCCGCTGGGCAGGCCGGCCGACCCCAGGCAGGCTTCGGCGGCGGAGATTTCTTCCAGCGCCGCCGCACACGATGCGTAGTACGCCTCGCCATCGGTGGTCAGCGCGATGCGCCGCGTGGTGCGGTGGAACAGGCGCACGCCCAGCCGCGCTTCCAGCCGGGCGATGGCCTTGCCCACTGCCGAGCGCGAGATGCCCAGCGCGTCGGCAGCCTCGGTGAAGCTGCCTGAGCGGGCCGTGGTAACGAAGGTCACCAGGCCATTCAACGATTCCAGCGGCAGCATCTATCACGCTCCATTGGGGACAAATAGTCCCGCGCCCAGGGAGATCGAAGCGCTTTATGCGTCCGCATGTCAACTCCATCCTGTGTGCATCGCGCCGCTGGCGCCTTCCCCCACACCGAGATGACCGACATGATCGCCGCCCTGTTCCGCCCCTTCGATCTGGCAGGCACCGCCCTGCGCAACCGCATCGCGATGGCCCCGATGACCCGCGCCCGCAACCCCGGTGCGGTCGCCAACGAACTCACCGCGCAGTACTACCGGCAGCGCGCCAGCGCCGGCCTGATCATCAGTGAAGGCACCCCGGTCTCGCCGCAGGGCCAGGGCTACATCGACGTCCCGGGTATCTGGTCGGCCGAGCAGGTGGCCGGGTGGAAGCTCGTCACCGAGGCGGTGCATGCCGCACAGGGCACGATCTTCGCCCAGCTCTGGCACGTCGGCCGCATGTCGCATTCCTCGCTGCAGCCCGACGGTGGGCAACCGGTCAGCGCCGGTACCCGCCCGGTGGCCAGCGCACCGAAGAACACCTCGTTCGTGTACCTGGACGATGGCAGCCGCGGCCACGCCGATCCCACCCCGGCACGTGCACTGGAGACCGCAGAGATCCCCGGCATCGTCGACGACTTCGTGCGCGGCGCAGAGAACGCCATCGCCGCCGGATTCGACGGCATCGAACTGCATGCCGCCAACGGCTACCTGTTCGAACAGTTCCTCAACCCGGTCATCAACCAGCGCGAAGATCACTACGGCGGCTCGCTGCCCAACCGCGCGCGCTTGATCCTGGACACCGTCGATGCGATGGCCCAGCGCATCGGTGCGCAGCGCATCGGCGTGCGCCTGGCACCGAACAATCTCACCTTCGACATGCCGTTCTACCCCGACAACGAGGCCACCTATCTGTACCTGGCCGAGGAACTGGGCAAGCGCGGCCTGGCCTATGTGCATCTCAACGACAACCAGCAGGCGGGCCAGTCGGTGCTGGGCGAGGCCTTCCTGCAGCAGTTCAAGCAGGCCTACGGTGGCACCGTGATCCTGGCCGGCGGCATGACCCGCGAACGCGCCCTGCAGCTGGTCGAGGCCGGCACCATCGACCTTGCCGCGTTCGGCCAGCCGTTCATCGCCAACCCGGATCTGGTCGAACGCCTGCAACGCAACGTCGCGCTGGCCACGCCCGACCGCAGCACCTATTACGGGGGCGGCGAGGCGGGCTATCTCGATTACCCGGCCGCAGGCTGATCCCGCACGGGGCCCGCACGGGGTCGGATCCCCTTCCAACGGAAAGGGCTCTGCCCCCTGTTCGGCGAACAAGGAGTCAGAGCCACGCTGCGCCCGGATCCGACCCCAGCCCTCAGGCGTCCTCGCGCACGTAGGCGAACGACTCGTCCAACCGCTCGAAGCCGATCACTTCAGCGACGATGGCCTGTGCCTCGTCTTCGCTGAAGTTCCCTTCTTCAATATCGTCAACGCGGGCGAACAGCCGCTGCAATGCTGCGTACTGGTCGCCGCGCAGGAAGGAATGGTGAGTCTGCAGCCAGCGCTGCAGATTCCCGGCCAGCTCGCCGTGCGACAGCAGTGTGTACGGCCGCTGGTAGTCGGCAACCGCTTCGACCATCTTGCGGAACACGAAATCCTGGTAGCTGGCGGCCAGCACGTCGGCACGGTCGTCGTCATGCCACACCATCACCACCGGCGGTTCGCTGAAACCGGGCGCGTTGCTCCAGAAACAGTAACTGTCACCCGCGCCGGTCCGCGCAAAGGGCAGCAACTGCAGGTCAGTGCGCAGGGGATTGTAATGATCCTCCGCGGTCAGCTCCTGCCACGCCTCGAGCAGTTCATCGTGTTCCAACGGCTCATAGTCCTGGGCGTACAGCAGCACCGGCGGTTCTGCCTGCAGCGCCGGGAATACCACCTCGGACCATTCCGGATGGGGAGCACCCCAGCTCAACCGACCCGCTGCATGCAACTGCTTGAACAGGGGCGGGAAGGTCTGGCCGGTGGCCTGTTCGATGCTGGATAGCGCGCTCATGGATGTCCTTGTCGATCGAGACCGCCCAGCTTGCCCGAATCCGCGCAGGAGATGAACCGGCAGCACCACGCGGCAGGACTAGACTGCGACCACCGGATGCCGCCCATCGCTACCATGAACGCCACTGCCCACAGCTTCATCGTCAACATGGACGTGCCCGACCTGGCCGCCGCCGAAGACTTCTACATCCGGGCCTTCGGCCTGCGCATCGGCCGCCGTCTCGGCCCGGGCGCCGTGGAGCTGCTCGGTGGGCCAACGCCGCTCTACCTGCTGCACAACGACGCCGGCAGCGCCGCCACGGAAGACGGCGACGTGCGCGACTACGAGCGTCATTGGACGCCGCTGCACCTGGACTGGGTGGTGGATGACATTGAAGCCGCGCTGGCACGTGCAGTTGCGGCCGGGGCGACACTCGAGCAGTCCGTGCGCGAGCGTCGCTGGGGACGCATCGCCGTACTGGCCGATCCGTTCGGGCATGGCTTCTGCCTGATCCAGTTCAGTGGCGAAGGCTACGATGCGCTGGTTGAATGACCGGCGCGCCGTTCACCACGGCAACGGCACTGCTTCGCCGTTGGCGCGCTCGCCGTAGTACAGCGAAGGCAGCAGCCGCGACAGGAAACTGAACTCCGTATAGCAGTGCCTGAGCAGGCCCAGGCCGACCGCGTCGCCGGCATCGCGACGCGGATCGGCGCTGTCCAGGCCGAGCACGAAGCGGCTGCGCAGCACGCAGCCAAACGGCGTATCGCGCGCCACATGCAGCATCTGCCCATCGCAGGGATCGCCCTGTACATCCAGACGCACGTGATCACCGAAGCCGATGCGCGCGGCGATCACCGCCGATACATGGCCTGCATCCTGTGCCGCCTGCAGGCGTTCGGGCACCAGCAAGGTGCGCGGGTCATGGAACTTCAGGCGCGCCGCCACCGGCGGAATGTCAGCGAGCGATTCCACCGCATGGATGCTGGCGCCGTGGTAGCTGCGCCCGCGCTGCCAGGCCGCGTCCCAGCCGCGATGCTCGACGTGATCGACCGGATGCCACCAGCGGATGTGCTGGGTGGTCTCGAAGAAGGTGAACCACCAGTCCAGCATGCGGCCCTTGCAGCCGTGCAGATCGGTGCGCACAGCCACCAGCAGCGTGCCGTCTTCGCGGCGCTGGATGCCGGTTTCCAGATGCATCGGCGCCGGGTCCAGCAGATCGTGGTGGTCCAGCCAGGGGCGAGCGTTCACAGCGGTATCCATGGGAGTCTCCTACGGGTTGGGAGACCCGACAATAAGGAAACGCTTTCCGTTTCGCAATTAACCGGATGCGGTAAGATGGGCGCAATGAACAGCACCACCCTGCCCGCGCCCACATCACCGACCCGCCGCCGTGGCCGCCCTGCGCGACCGGAAGCCGAAGTCCGCCACGCGGTGCTGCAGGCGACGCTGGAGCTGCTGCTGGCACAGGGTTACGAGGCCACCACCATTGAAGCGGTGGCGGCGCACGCCGGGGTGGCGAAGAAGACCGTGTACCGCCATGCCAGCAACCGCGAGGAGCTGGTCGGGTTGGCGGTGCGTGAGTGGACCGACGGCTTCGCGCCACAGCTGCAGCGTGATGCGCGCAATGCCCAAGAGGTCGTGCCGTTGCTGCAGGACATCCTGCACGCGGTGTGCACGCAGGCGCTATCGGCGCAGGCGGTGCAGGTGTTCCGCCTGCTGGCCACCGATTTCCCCGGCAAGGACGCGCTGCTGCAGGCCTACCTCGACAACGGCATCGAACGCGGCCGTGCGCTGCTGGCCGACTGGCTGGCACGTCAGCAGCAGCGTGGACTGCTGCGCGAGGGAGATTCCGCATGCATGGCGCGGCTGATCCTGGCGATGGCCGTGGCCGAGCCGCTGCGCGAACGCGTGATCGGCGTGGTGGCCGAGGATGCGCCGGTGGAGATGCATCTGCGTGAGTGCGTGGCGTTGTTGGCGCCGGTGTTGCAAGGGCCGTAGCGTGGTGCCATCCACGCATGGCGTGGATCTACCGGCCGATGTCGATTCGTTGATCGGCAACGCCCTGCCCCGGCAGGTGCCGACCGTTGGTTGGCAATGGCCTGCCCCGGTGGGTGCCGACCGTTGGTCGGCACCACGTCATCCATCGCAACTCACTCGCGCAACATATCCACGAACGCACGCAACGCGCCCGGCATCTGCCGCTGCTTCGGGTAGTACAGCGCGAAGCCGGCAAACGGCTCGCTCCAGTCTTCCAGCACCGCCACCATCTGCCCCGATTCGATGTACGGCCTTGCCGTGTCTTCCAGCACGTACGCCAGGCCGATGCCATCCAGAACGGCGCGCACGATCGTGCCCTGCTCGCACAGGGTCAACCGCCCGGGCACGTCGATCTCCAGCGCCTGCCCATCGCGCTCGAACTGCCACTTGTACAGGTGCCCACTGGCGAAGCGGAAGCGGATGCATTCGTGCGCGGCCAGGTCGCGCGGATGCTGCGGTGCCGGCCGACGCCGCAGGTAGTCCGGCGAGCCGACGATCAGCCCGCGCAGTGGCGGCCCCATCGGCACCGCCACCATGTCCTCCGGCACGAACTCATGCAGGCGCACGCCGGCGTCGTAGCCCTCGGCGACGATGTCGACCAGGCCGTCATTTTCGGTCAGCTCCACCCGCACGTCGGGATGGGCGTGCAGGAAGCGCGCCAGCCTCGGCCCCAACTGGGTCGGTACCGCCGCGCGGGTGGCGTTGATGCGCAGCAGGCCGGCCGGGGCTGCGCGGAAGTGGTTCATTTCTTCCAGTGCGTCGTGCACCTGCCCCAACGCCGGCTGCAGGCGCTCCAGCAGGCGCTGCCCGGCCTCGGTCAGGGCCACGCTGCGGGTGGTGCGATGGAACAGGCCCACCCCCAACCGTTCCTCCAGCGCGCGGATCGCGTAGCTCACCGCCGAGGTCGACAGCGCCAGCTCGGCGCCGGCACGGCGGAAGCTGCGGTGGCGGGCGACCGCGGCGAACGCGGCCAGGTGGGAGAGGTTGTCAGTGGCCACGATTGTGCAGTTTCACTTGATGAATCATGCCGATATCCGCGCTTCTTGCTGCTGGTTGCGGGGCGTATTGTAAAACGCCTTTCGATAAACCCTGCCAAGGATTCCCCATGTCCCTCGCCCGTGGTTACGCCGCCCATTCCCATACCGACCCGCTGGTCCCGTACGAGTTCGAACGCCGCGCGGTCGGCCCGGACGACGTGCGCATCGAGATCCTCTACAGCGGCATCTGCCATTCCGACCTGCACCAGGCCCGCGATGACTGGGGTGGCTCGATCTACCCGATGGTGCCGGGCCACGAGATCATCGGCCGGGTGACCGAAGTCGGCAGCAACGTCACCCGCTTCAAGGTTGGCGACCACGCCGGCGTCGGCTGCATGGTCGACTCGTGCCGCCACTGCGACGCCTGTGAGCACGATCTGGAGCAATATTGCGCCGAAGGCGCGACCTGGACCTACAACGGCCGTGAACGCGAAACCGGCGCGCCGACCTACGGCGGCTATTCCGACCACGTGGTGGTCGAGCAGCGCTTCGTGGTGAAGGTGTCCGACACCCTCGACCTGAAGGCGGCCGCCCCGCTGTTGTGCGCCGGCATCACCACCTGGTCGCCGCTGCGCCACTGGAAGGTCGGCCCGGGGCAGAAGGTGGGCGTGATCGGTCTCGGTGGCCTCGGCCACATGGGCGTGAAGTTCGCCAAGGCACTGGGCGCGCACGTCGTGATGATCACCACCACGCCGGAAAAGGGTGCCGATGCCAAGCGCCTGGGCGCCGATGAGGTACTGGTCTCGCGCGATGCCGCGCAGATGAAGGCGCACGCCGGCAGCTTCGACTTCCTGCTCAACACCATCCCGGTCGGCCATGACACCAACCCGTACATGGGCCTGCTCAAGCGCGAGGCCACCATGTGCCTGGTCGGCGTGCTGACCGAACTGGACCCGCCGCTGACCGGCGGCAGCGTGATCTTCGGCCGCAAGCACCTGACCGGCTCGGCAATCGGCGGCATGGCCGAAACCCAGGAAATGATGGACTTCTGTGCCGAGCACGGCATCGTCAGCGACGTCGAGATCATCGACATCAAGAACGTCAACGAAGCCTGGGAACGCATGGCGAAGAACGATGTGCGCTACCGCTTCGTGATCGACATGGCGACGATGCAGAACGCCGCCTGATCCAGGGCAGATGCGAAAAAGAAAAACCCCGGCAATGCCGGGGTTTTTCTTCTGGTAGTGCCGGCCGCTCGCCGGCAACCCCATACATCTGCCGGCCAGCGGCCGGCACTACCGCAATCCACTCAGTACGCGAACTCGCGGAACACCGGATCGACGTCGCCGTGCCAGCGGCCATGGAACAGCGCCAGCTTGCGCTCGGCCGGGGTCAGGCCGGATTCGACGATCTCCTGCAGCACGTCCAGGAACTTGCTCTCGTCCTGGCCGTCGGCATTGCGCGCCGCACGGCGCCTGAGGCCTTCGACGGAAATCTTCACCGCTTCGCGGGCCAGGTCGCGCACCGTGCCATTGCGGAACGGCAGGTTCATCGCATGCTTCGGCACGCCGTCGCGCAGTGCATGGCGCTCGGCCAAGGTGAAATCGCGTACCAGGTCCCAGGCGGCATCCAGTGCGGTGTCGTCATACAACAGGCCCACCCAGAATGCCGGCAGCGCACACAGGCGGCTCCACGGGCCACCATCGGCACCGCGCATTTCCAGGTACTTCTTCAGGCGCACTTCCGGGAACGCGGTGGTCATGTGGTCCGACCAGTCGCGCAGCGTCGGCAGCACACCCGGCAGCACCGGCAGCCTGGCCTGCATGAAATCGCGGAAGCTCTGCCCGCTGGCGTCGTGGTAGATGCCATCGCGGTAGGAGAAATACATCGGCACGTCGAGCAGGTAGTCGACATAGCGCTCGTAACCAAAACCATCCTCGAACACGAAGTCGAGCATGCCGGTGCGGTCGGCGTCGGTGTCGGTCCAGATGTGCGAGCGGTAGCTCAGGTAACCGTTCGGCTTGCCTTCGGTGAACGGCGAATCGGCGAACAGCGCGGTGGCGATCGGCTGCAGCGCCAGCGACACGCGGAACTTCTTCACCATGTCCGCTTCGGTGGCGTAGTCCAGGTTCACCTGCACCGTGCAGGTGCGGGTCATCATGTCCAGGCCCAGCGAACCGACCTTGGGCATGTACGAGCGCATGATCTTGTAGCGCCCCTTCGGCATCCAGGGCATTTCATCGCGCTTCCACTTCGGCTGGAAGCCCATGCCGAGGAAACCCAGCTGCAGTTCGCCGGCCACCTGTGCCACTTCGTTGAGGTGGGTGCCGGTCTCCACGCAGGTCTGGTGGATGGTCTCCAGCGCCGCGCCGGACAGTTCCAGCTGTCCAGCCGGTTCCAGCGTCACCGAGGCACCGTCGCGCAGCAGCGCGATCGTGTTGCCGTTTTCCTGCACCGGCTCCCAGCCGAAGCGGACCAGGCCGTTGAGCAACGCTTCGATGCCGCGCTCGCCCTCGAAGGTCGGCGGGCGCAGGTCATCCAGGCGGAACCCGAACTTCTCGTGCTCGGTGCCGATGCGCCACTGCGCGCTGGGCTTCTCGCCGGAGGCGATCACCTCCACCAGCTGCGAGCGGTCGGTAATGGGGGTATCGGCGACGTGGCTGGGGCTCGACAAGGGGAAGGCTCGCTGGACGGTGGCGGGGGATGTGGGGCTCGCGGCCTTCCATCGCAAGGGCGCACTATAGCGTGGCACCCCGTTGCGTCATGCGACGGTGACGGGTTTCAGCATCCTACCGACGCCCTCTTGACCCTCGTACACTCGGCGTCATGAACCGTCATTCGCGACACCCCGAACTGCACCGCTCCGAGCGCGTCGGCTGGTTGCGTGCCGCCGTGCTGGGGGCCAACGATGGCATCGTCTCGGTGGCCGGCCTGGTGGTCGGCGTGGCGGCCAGCGGCGCCTCCGCCACCACTATCCTTGCCACCGGCGTGGCCGGCACCGTGGCCGGCGCGATGTCGATGGCCGCCGGCGAGTATGTGTCGGTGCAGACCCAGGCCGACACCGAAGCGGCCGACCTGGCAATGGAAAAGCGCGAGCTGCGCGAAGACCCGCACAGCGAACTGGAGGAGCTGGCCGCGATCTACCGCCACCGCGGCCTGGAGCCTGCATTGGCCCGGCAGGTGGCCGAACAGCTTACCGCCCACGATGCACTGGGTGCCCACGCCCGCGATGAGCTGGGCATCACTGACACCCTGCGCGCGCGCCCGCTGCAGGCGGCGCTGGCCTCGGCCGGTGCGTTCACCTGCGGTGCGGCGCTGCCGGTGCTGACCGCCCTGCTCGCGCCGACCGACAAGGTTGCGTTGATGACCACGGCCAGCACCCTGCTCGGCCTGTGCCTGACCGGCGCGGTGGCGGCCCAGGCCGGGGGCGCACCGCCTGTACGCGGCGCGGTCCGGGTGATGTTCTGGGGCGCGCTGGCGATGGCTGCGGCGGCCGGCGTCGGTCGCCTGTTCGGTGCCCAGGTGTCATGACCGGCATGCTGCCAGCGGCCACTGCGTTGCTGGCCGAGATGGCCAGCCTGGCCGGCTGCGGGCGCGCCGAGGGCTATGCCTGCATCACCGCACGCCGCGAGCATGGCGCCAGCTCGGTGGAGGTTCCGCAACCGCAGTTCGCGATCCTGCTGGAAGGCCGCAAGCAGGTACGTACCGCACACCAGTCGCTGACGTTCGTTCCCGGCGACATCCTGCTGCTGACCCAGCGGTGCCGCATCGACGTGGTCAACACCCCCGATCCCTGCAGCGGCCGCTACCTCAGTGCCATCGTGCCGCTCTGCACCGAAGTGCTGGCGGCGGCGCGTACGCTCTGGAACGAAGAGCTTCCCGCCCCCGGCCAGGCGATGGCGCGACTGCCGTTGATCGACCATGGCGCGGTGCTGCGCCAGTGGCGGCAATCGCTGCAGGACGGCCGTTACAGCGACGCGCGGCTGGCCCTGGCCTCGCTGGTGCTGACCCTGTGCCGACAGGGCCACGGCAACCTGCTGCTGCCGCAGGCGCCGAGCCTGGGCGAACAGATCCGCGACCGCATCGCCGCCGAACCAGCACGCGACTGGCAATCACGCGATGTGGAAGAACAGTTCGCGCTGAGCGGCGCGACCCTGCGCCGTCGCCTGGCGGCCGAGGACACCAGCCTGCGCCAGCTGCTCACCGAGGCCCGGCTGGCACATGGCATGCAGCTGCTCTACACCACCGACCTGCCGTTGAAGACCGTGGCCGCGCGCGCGGGCTACCGGTCTGCGGCCAGTTTCAGCAAGCGCTTCGCCGAGCAGTACGGGCTGGCTCCCACAGATATTTGAGGGGGTTCGGCAGGGCTGCGCCCTGCACCTGCCGAAGCAAGAGCAAGAGCAACAGCAATAGCGTGCATCCCGTGGGATGGCGGGGCACTGTGGGTTTGCGGGGACGCCGTAAACCCGTCCATGGGGGCTTGGTCGCCGCATCCATGCGGCTCACACCCCGCCAACCCACAGTGCCCCGCCTTCGACAGATTCCGGCGGCTGTTGGTAGGTGTCGACCTTGGTCGACACATCTGTCAGATATCGAAATCGATCTGGGGTCAGATCCGTTTTCCTGCGGAAAACGGATCTGACCCCGCGAGCTGACAGATCGCGGAAAACTGTCGAAGGCGGGGTGGGTCCGGTTGCGGGAGTGTCTGCGGCATGGATGCCGCGGCCAAGCCCCCATGGGTGAGGGCGCTTTGCTTGCGAAGCACTGCTTCGCAAGCGCCCGAATGCCCAGCCGCCAGCGACTGGGCCGGACCGCGGAGCGGGGTTTAGGGCGTCTCCCGCAACCGGACCCGCGCCGCCATCCCACGGATAGCCCGCTGTTGCTGTTGCTTCGGCCATTGCCGTTGCCTCTGCGGGTGCAGGGCGCAGCCCTGCAGCCCCCCCCCCCCTTCCCTGAGCATTCCGCGCAGTGGTTTGAGCGCCGTGCACACGCCGGCCACGGCAAGCTGGGCACAACGGAACCGCCCGTCATCCACCGAGAACCGCCATGATCCTGCGTCCCCTGCCGCTGCGCGGCGCCCTGCTGCTGGCCCTGTCGTCCCTGCCGCTGGCTGCACTGGCCGAAGCCACCTCGCCCGCTCCCACCCAGCAGGTGCCCGGCGTCTACCACCAGCGCGTTGGTGCGCTGCAGGTCACCGCCCTGTTCGACGGCGTGGTCGCGCTGGGCCGGCAGGAAGTGGTCGACGTGCCGCCGACACTGGTCAGCCGCCTGTTGGAAGGCCGCTACGTACCGGAAGACAAGAAGGGTCTGCAGACCGCGATCAACGCCTTCCTGGTGCGCCAGGGCAACCACCTGACCCTGGTCGATACCGGCACCGCGCAGTGCTTCGGCCCCGGCCTGGGCCAGGTGCTGGGCAACCTGCGCGCCTCCGGCGTGGACCCGGCCGAGGTGGACGAGGTGCTGCTGACCCACGCCCACCCGGACCATCTGTGCGGCGTGCTCGACGCGCAGGGCAAGCCGGCCTACCCGAATGCCACGGTGTGGCTGTCCAAGGCCGATGCCGATTACTGGCTCAGCCCGGCCAGCGAGGCCACGGCGCCGAAGGGCGTGCGCTTCGCCTTCCCGCTGGCACGCAACGCGGTCGCGCCCTACCAGGCCAGCGGCCACCTGCGCACGTTCAGCCCCGGCGATGCCCTGCCCGGTGGCGCGGTGGCGATGGACACCCACGGCCATACCCCCGGCCATGTCTCCTACCGGTTCGACAGCCAGGGCCAGTCACTGCTGGTGTGGGGTGATGTGCTGCACTTCCATGCGGTGCAGTTCGCGCACCCGGAAGCGGCATTCGAGGCCGATTCGGACCGCAAGGCGGCCATCGCCAGCCGTCGCGGGCTGCTGCAGCAGGCCACCGCCAACGGTTGGTGGGTGGCCGGTGCGCACCTGCCGTTCCCGGGCCTGGGCCATGTGCGTGGCGAGGGCCAGGCCTATGCGTGGGTGCCGGCGGAGTATTCGCCGTTGTGAGGGTGTGCCGACCAAGGTCGGCACCCACCCGATCGGGTAGCGCCCGGCTGCCAGCCGGGCGACCGGAGAGCCTTATTCCAGCCCCAGCCAGCCGCCGATCACGCCGCGGGCTTCGTCCACGCCGGTACGGTCTTCGCCGGAGAACACCTGCACGCTGACGCTGTCACCGTAAGCCGATTGCAGCTCCTTGCGCACCTTCTGCAGGGACTGCATCTGCTGGCTGCGGCTGAGCTTGTCGGCCTTGGTCAGCAACGCGTGCGCCGGCAGGCCACGCTGCACGGCATAGGACAGCATCTGCCGGTCGTAGTCCTTCAGGGGGTGGCGGATGTCCATCACCACCACCAGGCCCTTGAGGGCCTCGCGGGTGCGGAAATACTTGTCAATGAAGGCCTGCCAGTGCGCCTGCAGGTCCAGCGGCACCTTGGCGTAGCCGTAACCGGGCAGGTCGACCAGATGCGCTTCCGGGGTGACCTGGAAGAACACCAACTGCTGGGTGCGGCCGGGGGTCTTGGAGACACGGGCCAGGGCGTTCTGGCGGGTCAGCGCGTTGAGCGCGCTGGACTTGCCGGCGTTGGAGCGGCCGGCGAAGGCCACTTCAGCCCCTTCGTCGGGCGGCAGCTGCCGCACGTTGTGGGCCGAAAGGTGGTAACGGGCGCGTTCGATGAGCAATGACATGTGCCTAGGATCGCATGTTGCGGCGCCGCGCGCCCGTGCCGGCGGCCGCTGCGGCCATTTTGCTGCACTGCTGCGTTGACCGTGCGCGGAAACGCCGTTGATAATCCGGGCGATGCCGGCGGCCACCGTCCGGCCCGGTCCATACGGAGCTTCAGCATGCGCCACGCTCGCGTTCTTGCCGTATCCGCCCTTGCCACTGCTGTAGTCGTTGCCGCTGCTGCGTTCGCGCAGACCACGTTGACCCCGCTGCCCGACAACGGGCCGATCAATACCGCCTCGCTGGAGGTGGACTTCAGCAAGACCCACTGGGGCGATGCCAAGGCCGGCCAGACCAAGGCGACGGCCTGCGCGGCCTGCCATGGTGCCGACGGCAACTCCACGGTGGAGATGTACCCGTCCATTGCCGGCCAGAGCGAGCGCTACGTGGCCCAGCAGATGGCCCTGATCGCCAACGGCCAGCGCAGTTCCGGCGCGGCGGTGGCGATGGTGCCGTTCGTGCAGAACCTCACCCCGCAGGACATGCGCGATATCGGCGCCTACTTCGCCACGCAGAAGGCCAACGCCGGCATCGCCGATGACACGGCAGTGACCGATGGCCCCTACAAGGGCATGAAGTTCTACGAGATCGGCCAGCAGCTGTACCGCGGCGGCGATGCCAAGCGCGGCCTGCCGGCCTGCATGGCCTGCCACGGCCCCAGCGGTGCCGGCAATCCCGGCCCGGCCTATCCGCACCTCGGTGGGCAGCACGCCAGCTATGTCGCGCGCCGCCTGCAGGAGTACCAGGCCGGCCAGACCAACGAGACCGACAAGGCGCACTTCCAGATCATGGCCACGGTCGCGCAGAAGCTCAGCGAGCAGGAGGTGCAGGCGCTGTCGAGCTACCTGCAGGGCCTGCACAACAAGGCCGACGATGTGGCCGCTGCGGCCACGCCGACGCAACCGGCTGCCGCCCCCTGACCACCACTGGTCGGCCCGGGCCGCGACGCCGGCCCACGGCTGCGGTATGTTTCCTTCACGCCGGCGACCGCGCCGGCGTTGCTTTTTTCAACGGAGATGCGTGTCGATGAGGTTGATTTCCCGCCTGCTGTTGTCCGTGCTGGTGCTGCTGCCGCTGGCAGCCTGCGCCGCCACCCCCGCCAATGCCCCGCTGGTCGAGGGCAAAGACTACGAGCGCATCGCCCAGCCGGGCCCGTTCCAGCCGCTGGCCGGCAAGATCGAGGTGGTCGAGGTCTTCGGCTACACCTGCCCGCACTGCGCCCATTTCGAGCCACAACTGGAAGCCTGGGCGGCCAAGCTGCCGGCCGACGTGCGCTTCACCCCGGTCCCGGCCGCCTTCGGTGGCGCCTGGGATGCCTGGGCACTGGCCTACTACGCCGCCGACGAAGTCGGCGTGGCCAAGCGCAGCCACGCTGCCGTGTTCAAGGCCCTGCACGAGCAGGGATCGCTGCCGATGCAGAACGTCTCGGCCGATGAGCTCGCCACGTTCTACAAGGCCTACGGCGTGACCCCGGACCGCTACCTCCAGGCGCTGCGCGGCGATGCCGTGCAGAAGAAGGTCGAGGCCGCGCGCGCGTTCGCCCAGCGCACCAAGATCCCGGGCACCCCGGCCATCATCATCAACGGCCAGTACCTGGTGCGGGGCAACAGCTTCGACGACCAGCTGCGCATCGCCTCGGCGCTGATCGCGCAGGCCCGCGCCGCCCGCGGCCGCTGAACCAACGCCCACCCTCGACACGGCGCTGTCGCCGCCGCATGTCATCATTTCCCCCTGGCTGGCGCCTGGCGCCGGCCCCCACCTTTCCAGATGCTGGAGACGTTTCCATGAAGATCCGTTACGCCCTCGCCCTCGCAGCGCTGCTGCCGATCCTGGCTGCCTGCAAGGCTGATGACGGCAGCACCAACACCACCGCGGCCCCGGCCGCACCGGCAGCCGCCCCGGCCACCGCCGAACCGGCCGCTGCGCCGGCCACGGGCAGCGAAGGCACTGCTCCGGCTGCCGCCGAAGGCGAAAAGGCCCCGGCCGAAGCCGCCCCCGCCGCGGCGCCGGCCCCGACCACCGCCGCGCTGACCGGCCCGGCCCCGGTGGAAGGCGCCGATTACCAGGTGATCCCGAACGGCCAGCCGTTCCAGCCGGCTGCCGGCAAGATCGAAGTGACCGAGATCTTCGGCTACGTCTGCCCGGCCTGCGCCGCATTCCAGCCGCTGGTCGGCCCGTGGAAGGCCGGCCTGCCCAGCGACGTGAACTTCGTCTACGTGCCGGCCATGTTCGGCGGCACCTGGGATGACTACGCCCGTGCCTTCTACGCCGCGCAGACCCTGGGCGTGCAGGAGAAGACCCACGAAGCGCTGTACGCCGCCATCCACTCGCAGAAGACCCTGAAGGGCGAGCGCGGCCGTGACTCGGTGGAAGACATCGCCAAGTTCTACGCCACCTATGGCGTGGATCCGAAGCAGTTCGCCGCCACCATGGGCAGCTTCGCGGTGAACGCCAAGACCAACTCGGCCAAGCAGTTCGCCCAGCGCAGCCAGATCAGCGGCACCCCGTCGATCATCGTCAACGGCAAGTACCTGGTGAAGGGCAAGAGCTTCCCGGACATGCTGCGCATCGCCGACCACCTGATCGCCCGCGAACGCGGTGCGGCCCAGGCTCACTGATCCAAGAGAAGCATTTCCCGGCCGTGAATTCCCCCCGTACACGGACCCTGCGCTTGCTGACGGCCAACATCCAGGCCGGCTCAAGTACTCGCCGCTACAGCGACTATGTGACCCGCAGCTGGTCACATGCGCTGCCGGCGGGGCGCAAGCGCAGCAGCCTGGACGCGATCGCCACCCTGGCGCGCGACCATGACATCGTCGGCCTGCAGGAGGCCGATCCGGGCAGCCTGCGCTCGGGCTTCACCAACCAGACCCACTACCTGGCCCAGCGCGCCGGCTTCAACTACTGGAGCCACCAGCCGAACCGGCGCATGGGCGGCGTGGCATCCAGTGCCAATGGCCTGCTGAGCAAGCTGGAACCGGTGGAAGTGCAGGACCATGCCCTGCCCGGCCGCATCGGCGGGCGCGGCGTGCTGCTGGCCAAGTTCGGCGATGGTACCGATGGCCTGGCGGTGGCGGTGGCGCATCTGTCATTGGGCGCGGGCTCGCGGATGTCGCAGCTGGGCTTCATCGCCGAGCTGCTGTCCGACCACCCCAACGCGGTGCTGATGGGCGACTTCAACTGCCTGGCCGAACGCCCGGAAATGCAGGTGCTGTACCAGAAGACCCGGCTGCAGCCCCCGGGCTGCATCGTGCCGACCTTCCCCAGCTGGCGCCCCGACCGCGCCATCGACCACATCCTGGTCAGCAGTGGCCTGCAGACTCGTACCGTGGAAGCCGTACCAGCCGCGTTCTCCGATCACCTCGCCCTGGCGATGCAGATCGACGTCCCGGCCGACGCCCTGCGCTGACCCGCCGTTACGGTAGGTGCGGACCGTTGGTCCGCACGCTCTGCGCCGGGCGCCGCCCGGCGCTCCCCTAAATCGGGGCATAAACGACTTAATCCCCTCCGTCCCCTTTTTTTCAGGCGGTGACGGGTGCCTTCAGGCGCCGCGCGGTCATCGTGCTGCCCACCGAGGCCAGCACCGTGCAGCCGATCGCCAGCCACTGCAGCCCATGCAGGTGCTCGTGCAGCAGCAGCATCGCCCACAGCGCGGCCACCGCCGGTTCCATGCTGATCAGGATGCCGAAGGTCTCCTTCGGCAGGCGCTTGAGCGCCATCATCTCCAGTGACATCGGGATCGCGCTGGACACCAGCGCCACCAGCAGCCCGGCGGCCAGGATCTTCGGATCGAGCAGCGCGGCGCCGGCGTGCACCACGCCCACCGGCACCACCACCAGCGACGCCGCCAGCAGCCCCAGCGACACCGAATGCCCGGCGTGCAGGTGGCCGGCACGCTTGCCGAACACGATGTACAGGCCCCAGCACGCCGCAGCCCCCATCGCATACAGCACGCCAGCGGGATCCAGCGCCGGACCACCGCCGATCGGCAGCAGCAACAGCAGCCCCACCGCCGCACAGCCCACCCAGAGGAAATCGATCGGCCGTCGCGACGACAGCATGGCCACCGTCAGCGGCCCGGTGAATTCGATGGCCACCGCGATGCCGAAGGGAATGGTGCGCAGGGCCATGTAGAACAGCAGGTTCATCAGGCCCAGGGTGAGGCCGTAGCGCAGGATGGTGATCGCATCCGGGCGGCTGGTCTTCCAGCGCCACGGCCGCCAGAACAGCAGCAACAACAGCGCCGAGAAGCCCACGCGCAGCGCGCTGGTGCCCTGCGCGCCGATCAGCGGGAACAGGTGTTTTGCGTAGGATGTGCCGATGGCCAGCGAGGTGACCGAGCCGAGCACCGCCAGCGCCGGCAACATCGGCGCGAGTCGTGAGGTCTGCATGGGCAAAGTCTATTGCGCCAGCGCCGAGCACTTGGCTCAATTGACGGCCCGTTCGTGCAACTTCTGCTCGCCATGGCCACCGCCCCCGTGCTCGACAGCTTCGACCGCGCCATCCTCGACCTGCTGCAACGGGACAACACCCTGCCGCAGCGCGAAATCGCCGAGGCCGTGCACCTGTCCACACCGGCCGTGCAGCGCCGCATCAAGCGCCTGCAGGACAGCGGCGTGATCGCGGCCAATGTGGCGGTGATCGCCGCCGCCCAGGTCGGGCGGCCACTGACCATCATCGTCGAGGTGCGCGTGGTCAGCGAGCAGCGTGAACGCGTAGCGCCGTTCAAGCGCCGCGTACAGGACGACCCGGCCGTGCAGCAGTGCTACTCGATCACTGGCGACGGCGATTTCCTGCTGCTGCTTTCGGCGGCGTCGATGGAAGAGTACGAGGCCATAACCGAGCGGTTGTTCGGCGGCGATGACAACATCGAACGCTTCCGTACGTCGGTCGCGCTGGGGACGTTGAAGCGCAGTTTCGAAGTGCCGCTGGCCCCGGTTCTGTAGCGCTGAGCCATGCTCGACTGCGCTTTGACCGCACAGCAACAGCCGCCGAAGATGGCTCGGCGCTACAGTCGGAGACCATGAACACATCGCCCTCCCCCGCCCGTCGCCTGCGCCGCTGGTTGCTGCGCGGCCTGTGGCTGGCCATCGCCCTCATTGCCGCGATGGCGCTGTGGAACAGCCCATGGGCCGCTGCGCCGAAGCTGCTGTGGACACTCTCTCGTATGCCGCCGGCCACGCAACTGGCGGTGCCGGTGGACGGCGTGCGGCCGCGCCAGATCGCCGACACTTTCGGCGCACCACGTGGCCGTGACCGCTCCCACGCCGGCATCGACATCTTCGCCAAGCGCGGCACCGCGGTGCGCAGCGTCACTGCCGGCGTCATCGCGGACGTCAGCGAGCGCGGCCTCGGTGGCCGCCAGGTCTGGGTGATCGGGCCCGGGCGCGAACGTTACTACTACGCCCATCTGGACGACTGGGCCGAGGGCCTGGCGCGCGGCCAGGTGGTCCAGGCCGGCGACCTGCTCGGGCATGTAGGCGACAGCGGCAATGCCAAGGGCACGCCGCCCCACCTGCACTGGGGCATCTACGGCGCCGATGGCGCGCGCGATCCGCTGCCGCTGCTGCGCTGAACCCCATGCGCTGCGTCGCGGCCCGCGTGAGTGCCTACCTCGTTCATGATTTGTAAATAGGAATAGTTCGTATTACCATTTCTTTCGTTTCCGGTGGTGCCAGGACGGCCTGCCCGCCCGTTTCCCACCCGTAGCGCCTCGCCTTCTGGATGCCGGCCGAGCGCGCGTGCTCGTCCAGGACCCCCATGACCTGTTCCGCCTTCCGTATCCCGCAGCCGCAGCGGCTGTCCGTTGCCGTACTCGTTGCACTCTGCGCCCTGGCCCCGGCCGCCTTCGCCGACACCGCCGCCGACCCGACCACGCTGGACAAGGTCGTGGTCAAGGGCGAACGCGCCGAAGGCTATTCGGTGCGCCGCACCTCGGCCGGTACCCGCTTCGACCTGGCACCGCGCGAGATCCCGCAGTCGGTCAGCATCATCAGCCACCAGCGCATCGAAGATCAGAAGCTCGACGACATCATCGACGTGCTGGCCAACACCACCGGCGTGACCAGCACCCAGTCCGACAGCGAGCGCACCGAGTTCTACGCGCGTGGGTTCTACATCGACGCCTACCAGTTCGACGGCCTGCCGACGCAGATGGTGCAGAACTGGAGCTACGGTGACTCCGGCCTGGATCTGGCGCTGTACGACCGCGTGGAAGTGGTGCGCGGCGCCACCGGCCTGCTCAGCGGCGCCGGCAACCCGTCCGCTTCGGTGAACCTGATCCGCAAGCATGCCGACAGCGCCGAGCTGACCGGCAGCGTGTCGGTGAACGTCGGCAGCTGGGGCCGCACCCGCACCACGGTGGATGTGGGCAGCGCGCTCAACGCCAGCGGCAGCGTGCGCGGTCGCGTGATCGGCAGCTACCTGGATACCGACGGCCAGATGGACCGCTACAACCAGCGCAAGACGCTGGGCTACGCCGTCATTGATGCCGACCTGACCCCGGGCACCCAGCTGAGCGTGGGCTACGACTACCAGCAGAAGCGCGCCAATGGTGCGACCTGGGGCGGCTTCCCGATGCTGTATTCGGATGGCTCGCGCACCGGCTACGACGGATCGTTCAACGCCAGCCCGGAGTGGACCTATTGGGACACCACCAGCAAGCGGGCCTTCGCCACCCTGCAACACGCCTTCAGCAACGGCTGGAAGTTCAAGGTGGGTGCCACGCACGATGAGACCAGGGCCGACGACAAGCTGTTCTACCCCGCCTACAACGACTGGACCACGGGCGCCTCGAACTTCGACCGGACCACTGGCGCGGGCATCTCGCCGTCCGCAGGCCTGTACAACACCGAGCGCAAGGTCACTGGCGTCGACGGCTACGTGGATGGCCCGTTCCAGCTGTTTGGCCGCGAGCACCAGCTGATGGCCGGCCTCAGCTACAACAGGCGCGAGTACGCCAACTACGGCGACTACCAGGTCGGTGGCCCGGGCCAGCCCTGGGATCCGTTCGCCAGCTATCTGAACTGGACGGGCAAGATCGGTGAGCCGAACTGGAACCCGCTGGCCCTGGCCAGCGAGGGCACCATCACGCAGAAGGCCGGTTACGCGGCCGCTCGCCTGTCGCTGGCCGATCCGCTGAAGCTGATCATCGGCGCACGCTACACCGACTGGAAGAGCGAGGGTGAAGGCGCCGACCGCGCGCACAAGGTGACCACGCCGTACGCTGGCCTGGTCTTCGACATCAACGGGACGTACTCGACCTACGCCAGCTACACCGAGATTTTCCAGCCGCAGACGCTGAAGGACCGCAATGGCGGCTACCTCGATCCGGTCGATGGAAAGAGCTACGAAGTGGGCGTCAAGGGCGCGTGGTTCGACAACCGCCTGAACGCCTCGCTGGCCGTGTTCCGCATCGAACAGGACAACGTCGGCCAGGCCACCGGTGAACCCGTGCAGGGCAGCCAGAACGAGTTCGCCTATCGCGCTGCACGTGGCACCGTCAGCCGCGGCTTCGAGTTCGAGCTGAACGGCGAACTCGCCCCGGGCTGGAATGCGACCTTCGGTGCGTCGCGCTATGTGGCCAAGGACATCAACGGCGCCGACATCAACACCAACCTGCCGCAGACCGCATTGAAGCTGTTCACCAGCTACACCCCGCAGTCGCTGCAGGCACTGACCGTCGGCGGCGGCGCCAACTGGCAGAACCGCATCTACTACCCGGTGCCGGCCTACGGCCGCATCGAACAGAGCGGCTACGCGCTGGTCAGCGCCTTCGTGCGTTACCGCATCTCGCCGGAGTTCAGCGTGCAGGCCAACCTCAACAACCTGCTGGACAAGAAGTACCTGTCGCAGATCAACGGCTACGGTGCCTACGGCGATGGCCGCAATGGCTCGCTGACGTTCACCTGGGCGTTCTGATCAGACGCGGGGTTCGCACGCCCCGCACCTGTAGAGCCGAGCCCATGCTCGGCTCAGAGAATCAGCCGAGCGCGGGCTCGGCTCTACACCCGCAAGGCAGCGCCGGAACTGACCGGCGCTGCCACCGTCACATCAGAAGCGCAGGTCCGCGCGCAGGTACCAGTAACGACCACGCGGAATGTCGTAGGTCGAGGCGTCATACCCGTTCAACGAGCACGACAGGCAGATCGGCGGATCCTTGTCGAACACGTTGTTCAGGCCGGCGGTCAGCTGCAACCCCTTCATCCAGTCGATCTTGTAGCCCACCTGCATGTCGTGGAAGGTGGTGGCCGACAGCGTGTTGGTGCCCGCAGCCTGATTGCTGCACACCGGGAAGGCCGCCGCATCGCCGCAGTTCTCGGTCAGTTCGGAGATGTGGCGCACCGTCCAGTTGGCGCTCCAGCGATCCATCGTCCAGCCGAGGCTGGCATTGCTGGTCCACTCCGGGATCGAGCTGTCGGCCACTTCCACGCCCGGCTTCTGCGGCTGCTTCTGCCCGGCCGCGCCAGTGGCCTCGTAACGGCCGACGAAGGTGTTCTTCCACCCCAGCTTGAACTGGCCGATGGAGGTCTGCGGCAGCGTCCAGAACAGATCCACGTCCCAACCGTCGGTCTTGATCGAACCCAGGTTGGTCAGGCGGTTGTTGAAGCTGCTGACCGCACCGGTGCTGGCACGGGTGATGCCGTTGCAGTAGATCGGGTCCAGTGTATCCACGCACAGGTCCAGCTGGGTCTGCGCGTTGATGGCCTGGATCGCACCATCGATGGCATGGCGGTAGAAAGTGACTTCCACATCGAAGCGCTCCGACCACGAGGCGTTGTTGCCGAACCACGGGCTCCACACGAAGCCCGCGCTGAAACTGCGCGAGCGTTCCGGGTCCAGCTCGCGGTTGCCGCCGGTGGTCACCGAGATCTGCGAGTTGGCCTGCTGGAAGCCGGCCGGGACGCCCAGTGCAGCACAGTTGGCCGCGCTGCCACGCGGCGGCGTGCCGCCCAGGCCCACCGAGCACGGATCGAACAGCTGCAGGTCGGCACGTGCGGCAGAGCCGTACAGCTCACCGATGGACGGTGCGCGGAAGCCCTCGGCGTACGTGGTGCGCAGCACGAAGTCATCGGTCACCTGCCAGCGCAGGCCGTACTTGGGCGTGAACTCGCCGCCGAAGGTGGAGTAGTCCGAATAGCGGCCGGCCAGGCTCAGGTCCAGCTTCTTGCCGAACGAGGAGTCGGCGAAGATCGGCACGCTCAACTCCAGGTAGGCCTCGTTGACGTCGTAGGAACCGGAGGTCGGTTGCGACGGCACGCCGTTGTAGTGGCCGATCACCGTCAGCGGATCGGGCTGGTAGGCGCCCTTGTACTTGCGGTACTCGAAGCCGGTGGCGAAGGACACCGGACCGGCCGGCAGCGAGAACAGCTCGCTGGACAGGTTGGCGGTGAACAGGCTCAGTTCGTTCTGGCTGCGGTCGCGCACCACCGGCTGGATCCACTTCAGCATGTCCGGGGTGATCGAACCGGCGCCACCGAAGATGTTCAACGGCACGCAGCCAGGCGTGGCCGCGCACACCGCGGGATCGCCCAGCGCCATGTTCACCTTGTAGATGTCATAGCTGCCGTAGTTGGTCTGCTCGGCCTTGTTCTTGCTGTACATGCCGTTGACGTCCCAGTACCAGCTGCGGTCGGCGGCATGGAAGTCACCGACCAGGCCGGTGGCGAAGTAGGTGGTGTCCACTTTCTGCTTGAACACGCGCGCACCGCCCTCCACCGGGCGACGACCGATCAGGCTCATGTTGTCGCCGGAGACGAGATCGAAGCCGAACGGGTTGTACGGGTTCAGGCGCGAGACCACGATGTTGTCGGCCAACGGATTGCCGGTGGCGCCATCGGGGCCGAAGAACAGCGGCTCGGGGCCGGCCTGGTTGGTCGACTCGCGGCGGTTGCCCAGCGCCTTGATGTACCACTGCACGTTGTCGGTGATGTCAAAGCGGAACTGGCCGAACAGGCCTTTGCGCTCCGACGGCGTCAGCACCATGTTGTATTCGGCGAAGTTGAAGCGGTCGGCGGTGGTGAAGCAGTGATAGTCATCCGTGCGGCTGCAGCCGGCACTGCCGTCGTACCGCGGATTGCTCACGCCGGTATTGGGCACGATGTTCTGCACCGCACCGGTGTTCGGGTCGGTGAACATGAAACGGCCCTGCGGAATACCACCGCTGCCGAACGCCAGGCCGGTACCGGGAATGGGGAAGCGCGACTGCTCGCGATCCTTGGCGAATACCGGGTCCTGCTTGGTCCAGCTGGCGCCCAGGAACAGGCTGAAGCGATCGCCACTCTTGCCCCAGGCCAGGTCCACGCCCTTCTGCGTGCCGTCGCCCTTGCTGTACTCGCCGTAGTTCAGCGTCACCTGCCCACCATCGAAATCGCGGCGGGTGATGATGTTGACCACGCCGGCGATGGCATCGGAGCCGTACAGCGACGAAGCACCGTCCTCCAGCACCTCGATGCGCTCGACGATGGCCAGCGGAATGGTGTTGAGGTCGGTGGCCGAGCCCACACCGGACGCCGACGATTCATTGACCCAGCGGATGCCGTCGACCAGCACCAGCACGCGCTTGGCACCCAGGTGGCGCAGATCGACCTGCGCCGAGCCGGCACCCACGCCACTGCCATCGGGCGGGAAACCGAAGTTGCCGGACGAGTTGAACTTGGCGTTGAGCGCAGAGCCGGAACCGGTGAGCTGCTGCAGCACTTCGCCGATCGAGGTCAGGCCGGTGCGTTCGATGTCGCCACGGGTCAGGGTCTGGATCGGGACCTGGCCCTCTACTTCAGCGCGCTTGATGCGGGTACCGGTGACTTCCACCGCGTCGAGGTTGGTGGTGGATTGTGCAGCGGCACCCAGGGGTGCCAAGGCCATCACGCACAGCGTGACGGCAACCGCCAACGGGCGGTGGTGCAGGTGCTTCATTCGCTCTCTCTCCAAAGGAATGTCGGGACATGGACTGCCGCGCTCCCCCCTGCATGGCGGCAGCGTCTCCTTTGTAAACAAGCGGTAAAAATCACGGCGTGATGATCGACACTCTTTCACGCGGAATTGACGCAATTGACAGCCATTTACGTCAGATGAGGACCGTTTAGAACCGGACGGTACTGTTCACCGCCCTCCACTTTGATGCCGGCTGCGTCAGCGCGCGCCGAGATCCGCCACAACTCATCAAGGGGACTTGTCGGTGCAGGCGCTAGTGACCGGGCGCGTCGACGCGCAGCCCATGCTGGCTCACGGCCAGCAGCACGCGTGCCATGTCTTCGTAGTCGGTGTCGTCGGCGGTCGCCAAGTGCACCCAGGGGCGATGCTGCTGCGGCATCTGCTGCGCCTGCACCAGGTGCCGCTGCAACGCGACAGCGTCGAGCGGCTGGCCATTCCAGAACATCGCCCCCGCCGCGTCGATGCGCAGGTGGATCGGCTGGGGTGAGGACGCCGGCCAGGGTGGGCACGAGGTGCGCTGCTGGAGCGCCAGGAGGCCGGTCGCCTGCGCCATCGGCAGCGCGGTGATCACCAGCGCCAGCAACACCAGCAACACATCCACCAGCGGTGCCAGATTGGGGGCGGCCATCAGTGAGGCCGCGTGCTGTGTCCCGTATCGCATGCCACGTTCCCTCGCAGGAAGAGCGGCCTGCCGATGGCAGGCCGCCCGTTGCCGGACTCACCGCACGAAACTCACCGCACGAAGGCAATGCGCTCCATGCCAGTGGCTTCGGCCGCAGCCAATATCCGCGCCATGCCTTCGTACTCGGCCGCCGGATCGGTGGCGATGCGCAGCTCCGGCAGGTTGCCGGCATGCTCGCCGGCCTGCGCCTGCAGGCGCCCCTGCAGATCGCCGATCGCCATCGGCTGGCCATCCCAGCTCAGCTGGTTCGACGCATCCAGTCGCAGCTCGATCGGCGGCGGCGGTTCGGGGCGATCGATCGTGCGATCGGTGGCCTGTGGCAACTGCACGGGAATCGGCCGGGCCACGATCGGCGCGGTTACGATGAAGATGATCAACAGCACCAGCATCACATCCACCAGTGGCGTGACATTGATGTCCGCCAGCGGGCCGCTTCTTCCTGCGCTACTGAACGCCATGTGCCGCTCCCTGCAGCCGGGCCGTTCGCCCAAGGCCGACGTTACGACGCCTGCGCCCGCCTGCGGCAGGGGCCTGTGCGGAGTCATTCAGCTATCGTTGCCCACGCATTGCGTGCACGCAATGCGAAACTGAATTCAGCCACTGCCCGCTATGCTGCATGCCATGACCCGACGCTCTTCGACCGCCCTGTCCCTGCTGCCCTTGGCCACCACGCTGCTGATCGGCTGCGCCAATGCCCAGTCCCTCGATGCCCAGAACGCGCAGTTGAAAGCCGCGATCGCGGCCGCCGAACGCGGCCAGTTCGATCCTGGCCAGGCCGCTGCGCTCAGCCGCCATCCGGCGTATGGCTGGCTGGAGTACGCCAACCTGCGCCGCAACATCGACACCGTCGATACCGCGCAGGCACAGGCCTTCCTCAAGCGCTATGAGGGCCAGGCCGTGGCCAGCACGTTCCGCAGCGTGTGGCTGCCCTCGCTCGCCCGCCGCCAGGACTGGCCGACCCTGCTGGCCAACTGGGCGCCCACCGACAACGCCGGCCTGCGCTGTGCGCAGCTGACCGCGCGCCAGGTGACCGGCAAGGTCGATCCGCAGTGGATCAGCGAAGCACAGGAGCTGTGGCGCAAGAACGGCAAGCCGCTGCCGGACAGCTGCGATGCGGTGTTCACCGTGCTGCAGGCACAAGGCGGCCTGAGCGACGCCCTGCGCTGGGAACGGATCGATGCTGCCGCCGACGCGCAGCAGCCCGCCGTGATGCGCAGCGCGGCCCGCGGCCTGCCTGCCACTGACCTGGCACTGGCCAACACTTACGCCGCCTTCGTCGACAAGCCCAACGCCAGCGCCCTGAACTGGCCCCGCAACGAGCGCAGCCGGCGCATCGCCACCGATGGCCTGGCCAAGCTGGCCAAGGCCGACCCGGCCGCCACCGAACAGCAGCTGCCGCAGTACGCGCAGGCACTGGGGCTGAGTGCCGCCCAGCAGGGCCAGGTGCTGTACCAGATCGCGCTGTGGACGGTGGCGTCCTACCTGCCCGATTCGGCACGCCGCCTCAACGCGGTGCCGGAGTCGGCCTATGACGAACGCCTGCACGAGTGGCGCGTGCGCGAAGCGATGTCCCGCGGCGACTGGACCGCGGCGCTGACCGCCATCCGCAAGATGGGCAGCAAGCAGCGCAGCGACCCGCGCTGGCGCTACTTCGAAGGCCGCATGCTGGAGAAGACCGGCCAGGCCCAGCAGGCGCAGCCGCTGTTCCGCGAGGCCGCGCGTGCATCGACCTTCCACGGCTTCCTCGCCGCCGACAAGCTGCAGCAGGGCTACACGCTGTGCCCGTGGCAGCCCAACGACAGCGCGCAGGCTCAGGCGGTGATCGCGCGCGACCCGGCCATCCAGCGCGCAATGGCGTTGTACCAGATCGATCGCGCTGGCTGGGCCGTGGCCGAATGGAACAGTGCACTGTCGCGCTTCGATGACACCCAGCGTCGCCTCGCCGTGCGCGTGGCGCAGGACAACGGCTGGTTCGACCGCGCCGTGTTCGCGCTCGGCAAGCAGCCGCAGGAGCAGCGCCTGTACGACCTGCGCTTCCCGCTGCACCACGACGCCACCATCCGCCGCGAATCGGCACGCAACGCAATCGACCCGGCCTGGGTGGCGGCGGAGATCCGCGCCGAGAGCACCTTCACCCCGCGTGCGCGCTCGCCTGCCAACGCCATGGGCCTGATGCAGGTGCTGCCAGCCACCGGTGCCGGCGTGGCCAAGTCGATCGGCCTGACCGGCTACGGCGGCGCCGACAGCCTGTACGACCCGGACACCAACATCGCCATCGGCACCGCCTACCTGCGCCAGTTGATGAACAAGTACGACGGCCTGCCCTACGTGACCATCGCCGCGTACAACGCCGGCCCGACCCCGACCGCACGCTGGCAGAGCCAGCGCCCGGGCTTTGATCCGGACCTGTGGATCGAGACCATCAGCTACAAGGAAACCCGCGAGTACGTGGCCCGCGTGCTGGCCTTCAGCGTGATCTACGACTGGCGCCTCAATGGTGATGCGCTGCCGCTGAGCGATCGCCTGATGGGCCGCCTGGTGGACAAGCGCAAGCGCTTCAGCTGCGCCGCCAACGCCGACCAGGGCGGCGATTGATCGCAACACAGTACTGCCGGTCGCTGGCCGGCATTCCCCGGCATCCACTCGCTGGGGAGGGAAACGATGAGCCTGCTGGCCTGGATCGGGCTGGACGCTGTATCGGTAGTGCAGGCCGCTGGCCGGCAGCTTCGGGGTGACTGCGGTTGCCGGCCAGCGGCCGGCACTACCGGTGCGTCTGCGCCGGGCATGCGATGATTCCAGCCATGAAGATCTATCTTGTCGGCGGCGCCGTGCGTGACCGCCTGCTACAGCGACCTGCCGGCGACCATGACTGGGTGGTGGTCGGCGCCACGCCCGCGCAGATGGAAGCGCAGGGCTTCACCGCCGTCGGCCGCGATTTCCCGGTGTTCCTGCACCCGAAGACCGCTGAGGAATACGCGCTGGCGCGCACCGAGCGCAAATCCGGCCGTGGCTACCGCGGCTTCGTGGTCGATGCCGACCCGGCAGTGACGCTGGAAGAAGACCTGCAGCGCCGCGACTTCACCATCAACGCGATTGCCTGCGACGAAGACACCGGCACGCTGGTCGATCCCTACGGCGGTGTGCGCGATATCGAGCAACGCGTGCTGCGCCATGTCGGCCCCGCGTTCGTGGAAGATCCATTGCGCGTGCTGCGCGCGGCCCGGTTCATGGCGCGCTTCGCACCGCTGGGCTTCACCGTCGCCGAAGAGACCATGGCGCTGATGCGCGAGGTCGCCGCCAGCGGCGAGCTGGACGCGCTGGTGCCCGAGCGCGTCTGGCAGGAGCTGCGCAAGGCGCTGGTCAGTGAACGGCCCTCCGCCTTCCTGCGCACGCTGCACGATGCGCAGGCACTGGGCCCGATCCTGCCCGAGCTGGAAGCGCTGTATGGCGTGCCGCAACGTGCTGAGTTCCACCCCGAGGTCGATACCGGCATCCATCAGGAAATGGTCAGCGACACCGCCGCGAAACTGGCGCCGGGCGATGACCTGGTCGGCTTTGCCGCGCTTACCCATGACCTGGGCAAGGGCCTGACCCCGCCGGAGGAGTGGCCGCGCCACATCATGCACGAGCAGCGCGGCATCAAGCCCTTGAAGGCACTGTGTGCGCGGTTGAAGATTCCCGCCGAACACCAGCAGCTGGCCGAAGCGGTGTGTCGCGAGCACTTGAACGTGCACCGCATCGACGAACTGCGCGATGCCACCGTGCTGGAACTGCTGGGCCGCTGTGATGCGCTGCGCCGGCCGGAACGCGTGGCCCGCATCGCACTGTGCTGCGAGGCCGACAAGCGCGGCCGGCTCGGCTTCGAGGACGCCGACTACCCCCAGGGCGAAACGCTCAAGCGCCTGCACCAAGCGGCGCTGTCAGTGCAGGCGCGGGATCTGGATACCACGCATCTGAAGGGCCCGGCCATCGGCGAAGCGCTGGCCAAGGCGCGGGTGAAAGCCATCGCCGCCGCCCGCTGATCCGCAACCGCCGTGGCGGCCGCGCACCGACTCCCATGGGTAGTGCCGGCCGCTGGCCGGCACCCCTATATCACTGGCTTCAGTGCGCCATCCCACGGGTAATCGCCGCCGCACGCTGCTTCAGCTGGGCCACGGCATCGGGAATCATCTCCATGCCCACGTCCAGGCCCGGGTTCAGCACCAGGCCGACGCCGTCGCCGATACCGGCCAGCAGCGCGTGCACCGCGATCGGCATGGCATGGGCAAACTGCGGCAGCTGCTCGTGCCACAGGCCGGCACGCTCGGGCGCGGTGAACACCGCGAACATCGGCTCGCCGCTCTCGCTGGTCAGCACCAGCGGCGAGATGCTCTCGTCCCAGGCGCCATCCTCACCAATGGCCTTGTCCAGCAGCACGAACGCCGTCGAGGTCAGCAGGCCGTCGAGGAACTGCGCTGCGGTCAGCGTGCCGTCCTGGGCCTGCAGCAGGCGCACCTCGAGATCGTTGAGGGGTTCGAACGGGGTGTCGTGGTCCATGGTCGGTTCCGGTACGTGGTTGCAGGCTGCAACTTTAGCAGGCCGGGGGTGAAGCACAGCAGCGCATCGGCAGGGACTCGCGGGGCGTCAGTGGCCGATGTACCAAAGCGCCCAGCGCTCACCGGCCTGGGCCCCGCCATAGAGATTCGAGGCCGTCCGGAAGTCTTGATGGCTTTGGGAGGAAAGCATGGCGGGCAGGATACGGCCGGCCGCAGATGCTACGAACCCTGCTACCCCACCTGAACCGCTCGACGGGGGAATTGTTAAGACCTGCTTCGACAGTCTGACGAAATCGTCAATGTGTCCAATTCGCTTGTGACCGTGTGCCGGCGCCGCTCCACTCAATCCTGAAAGGACGTTGAGACTGGCACGACCAACAGCTTTGAGCACGACTGGAGCGGGTCGTATAGTCGGATGACGTAGAGCAATGGAACGCCGATGAACGCTACCTCGCAAGGCCTCGCGCCACAGGCATGCATGGATGGAGGGCAAGGAAGCTGGCAGCACGAGCGGCGCAACCTGTCGCATGTGCCCCGTAACGCGGTACATCGCGCCGTCTTCCTCGGCCATCCCTCCTGTCCAGCCGATCAAGGTTCAGGGCAATCCTGCCGGCATCCTCACGCGCAGAGAACCGTGCCCCGTAGTAACCCTGAAGATGCGCCCCCCCGTAGTACCTCGATCAGCGACATGGACCGCTCATGCTGAAACCCTGCCCCCACCTCACTCACGTTGTGTTGATCGCCTTGATCACACTGGCCGTTTCTGGATGCAACAAGGAACGCTCATACCCGGTCTATCGCGAGAATCCTGCACCCAAGGATGCGCTACCGATTGTGATTCGGGTCCACGATGCACCTGTGGAGCTTGCTCTCCCGAAGGTTTTCGTCTCCTACGAGATAGATCCGCGCTGCCTCCCACCGATCAGCAACTACGAGGGTGTGCAGTACGCCCCCCAACGGCAGTCAGTAGAGTTCCCAGTACAACGTGTCAGTGCAACCGAGTTCAGCAGCACCGTGTTCGAGGACGGCATGGCAGTCGCTGACTATTACGGGCGCGGGCCATGCGAATGGAAACCCAGCATCATTCGGGCTTCATTCCCAGTCATTTCCGAGGGACGCGAAGGCTTCATATCAGTTGCCGTCCACCATCTCGAACTGAAGAAACTACTCACGTCGATTTCGTACGCAGACAGTCAGATGACCCTGCAAACAAAGAGTTCGACGCCGGGATGGGTGCGAACGCAGTCCCAGTATAGCTACGACAGATTGTCTGATATCGAGAAGCAGAAGTACTTTCCCATAGAGATATCGTCTCCTTCGAAAGGAATCGTCCCATGAGACCTCTAACCAATGCAGCCCTGGCCAATGCAGCCTACTCCCCACCGTCACATCCAGCTCCAGGCGATAAGGAATCGCTGCGCGTTGATGGTGAAGACTTCGAAGTTCTAGGGCGACGTGACGCAGTCAGCGGCTATCAAGGCGTTGTGTACCGGAACATCAAGACCAACGAGATCATCATCGCCCATCGAGGCACCGAGTTTGATCGCCAGGCCATACTTGATGGCGGCGTCGACGCAGCGATGGTCAGCGCCAGAGTCAACGCACAGATTGATGATGCGCTCGTACTGACCAAGCAGGCAATCAAGCAAGCTGAGGACAACGGATATGGTCCGGTGTACGTCACTGGACACTCCCTAGGCGGCGCACTCGCGCAGATCACTGCCCACCACTACAACCTCCCTGGCGACGCCTTCAATCCCTACGGCGCTGCCGGGCTGGCGTATCGCCTGCCTGAAGGCCAGCCGGCCAGTGCGGCGCCCTTCACCAACCATGTGATGGCGGGCGACCTGGTTAGTGCGGCCGGTCCTCATTACGGCAAGGTTGAGATGTACGCACTCCCCAAGGAACTGGGAGTCCTGCGCGATGCCGAGCAGGGCCAGCGCATCGCCTCGCTTGGATCGCTTGGGATGAAAAGCGGCCATGTCATGTCCGCTGCGATTGCGGTCCAGTTGGGTGATTCCCATCGAATGGTTCACTTCATTGACCGTATGACGGACAAGGGTCCAGTGCAGTCCGTGCTGGACGACCCCGAGGCGCGGATCACAGATGCCGAGGACCTGCGCCGGATAGCGGAGTATCGCAAAGACATCCACCAGTTGCGCCTGGGAGCAACCGTACTTGTCGGTGGTGGCCCTGGACTCCTGCGCGACGGGGTCAATTACCTTCGCGGCACCGAGGAAGCCGGAGCATACGCCCGTCGCGAAGCCGAAGCCGTGCAGCGCGCAGAAAACGCATTGAAACCAGGGGAGCGTTTGCTCCAAGAGGCAACCGAAATGGGCTCGCCCTCTCTGAGCAACCCAGGCTTCACTCCCAAGAGCTCATTGCAGGAGAGCATCGAGTCAACCTTGGACAAGGCAGGCCTGGATCCCAGAAAGGAAGGCCACCCCGACCATGCGCTCTACCGGCAGATTCGCGACGGTGTATCGGCCGTGGATGCCAGGCACGGGCGCAGCTTCGATGAAACCAGTGAGCGTGTGACGGCCGGCCTGGTTGCAACGGCCAAGCGCAGCGGCCTGGAACGCGTCGATCATGTTGTCTTGGGCAACGCTCCCAGCGATGGTTCAGGCCCTCGCATGTTCGTCGTGCAGGGAGCGCTCGACAATCCGGCGCACCTGCGGGCATCGATTGCGGTCAGCGAGGCCGTCAATACACCTGTAGAGCAGTCGCTCGCCAAGGTCGAGCAGATTTCGCAGGCCCATCAGGTCGCTCAACAAGAGCAAACCCAAGAGCAGACCCGAACAGCGATCCGCATGGGCTAGGCCAGCGTGGATTGCTTGGCCCACCCGAGGCTAGCGCCCGCTGGAACGGCCTGCTGAGGCTATGTCGGCCCGCCCTCTCCCTAGGAGGAATACAGGTTCCGCCACATCCAACCGGCCACCGCCAGCGCGGCGACCCCCACCAGCATCAACGGCAGGCCGAAGCGGTGCCGCCACGGGATCGGCACCCCGCCCAGCTGCTGGTCCATGGTCTCGGTATCGAGCACCCAGCCGTGCTCGCACCGGGTGCAGGCCAGCTCGTAGCGGCGCTGGTAGGTGAAGCCGAACAGCAGGTCGATGCGCGCCATCTTGTAGCGCAGCTGCGGCGCGAACTCGGTTTCCGTCTGGCAGCGCAGGCAGTGGTGCGCTTCGGTGGGGCCGACGATCAGCACCCGTTCCTGTTGGCCGATCAGGATCATGTCCGGTTGCCCTGGCAGGCGGGCTGGGCCAGCAGCCAGGCCTGGGCGGCGGCCACAGTGGCGGCATCACCCTCGACGCGCTGGTCGGGTTCGATCTTCAAGCCATCGCCACGATCATTGCGGTCCCGCATCACGCTGGTGGTCAGCAGCAGGCGACTTCCATCGGCAAGGGTGTGCACGACATTGCCGGTGGAGACACCCGCGGTCGGCTGGCCGAAACTCCGCGCCTGCGGGCGGCCACGCCACGCCAGCACCGAGGCCTCGCCCGAACTGCCGGTGCGGGGCCCGAACAGCACCGCCACCGGTGCGCCAGGCTGCCGCACTACATGGCCGGACTGGCCGAAGTCCAGCAGCGGCCTGCCCGCCAGCTGCACCGCAGTCGCCGTCAACGTCCAGCGCTGCGGCCCTTGCGCGGTTTCGAACGCGCCGACGTCCTCGTTGTTCACCACCGAGGTGCGCAACAGCGGGGCCATGCCCAGCAGCATCGGCCACATGGAGCCGCCACCGTTGTCCCGCAGGTCGACGATCCAGCCACAGCGCGCGCCGTCGTCCTTGCTGCGGATGACCTGCTGCCATCGCGCGGCACGCTGGATGTCCTGGCGGAATTTTTCCTGCGGCGTCGCGCCCGGCGAGGAGGCATAGCCCTCGATGACCACCCAGCCGATGCGCGCATCCACCGCATCAGCGGCCTTGGCCCGGTCCACGGCGGCGGCACCGGCCTGCTGCGCACGCGCGAGGGATTCGCGCTGACGCTGGGTCGTGGTCCACGCACCATGGTGGCCGGTGCTGAGCGCAATGGCTTCGCGCAGAACGGCCAGCCGTTGCGCGGGATCCCCCTGCGCCGATTGCAGGCGGATGCGGATGGCGGGCCAGTCCACCCGGTCGCGATACAGCGCCTGGCGTTCAAGCAGGTTGAGGATCTCAGCCTGGGCCTCCGGCGAGGGCATCTCGACCGCGCCTGGCGTATCGGCCATGGCGCCGGTCGCCAGCAACACGAGCATCAGCGCGCCGATGCGACGCACTCCCTTGCGAACCTGCATGCGACGCTTCCTTGTCGTTGAATCAGGACCGCAGCATAACCGGGGCATGATCGCTTGCGCCACGCGCGAACTGTCGTATCCGGCCCGGTCGCGGGTTGCAGCAAGGCGGCTTGCGTGCGGTCACCACATTGCAACTTTGCCCATGCCATCGCGGCGCACAACGCGCCAAGGTGGCCCCGTCGGCGCTTCCTGCGCTGACCGGGATTGGCGTCCTGAATCAAACATCGAAGCGATCGATTTGCCGCATCAACGGCAATCGCGACAATGCACCGGCTTGCCCATGGTGGGCGGTGCGTGGGGATCCTCGTGATCCGTCGGCTTTTTCGCTTTGATTTTGACCGGCACGCCAACCCGCACCGCCCGCCACCTTGCGCTTCGCAGGTGGCCTTGCCTCGTGAGGTTGCCGCCATGAATACGCCCCACCCCACCTACCCACGCCTGCATGCCCTGCTCGGCGCTGCACTTCCCGGCCTGCAGCTGTCCACTGCCGTTGCCGAAGCGTTGGAAGACGCACTCGCCGAAGCCAACGAACAGGCGCCGCCCTCCGCATTCTTCGCGCGGCTGCGCGGCATCGCTCACAGCCACGCGGCCGACGGCCAGGCGTGGCGCGAACGGCAACTCAGCGAGGCGCGCGGTCGGGCGCTGGCCGAGGCGACGCGCTGCCTGGCGGCGGTGTCTGCGTGTGGGGGCATCTTGTTGGCGGCGCAGTCGGCACGCGAGATGGATGATGCGCAGGCGCAGTGTCCGCCGCAGGTGGAGGAAGGGCTGCTGCATGCGGTGGTGGTGTTGGCCGATCATGCCGGGGCGTTGGTGGAACCGGATGCGTGCGCACCGCTGCTGTAGAGCCGAGCCTATGGTCGGCTGCGCGGAGGTCATGGCGCCGGTGGGATTCGTGCCGACCAAGGTCGGCACCTACCAGAGCAGTGTCATGGCGCCGGTGGGATTCGTGCCGACCAAGGTCGGCACCTACCAGAGCAGTGTCATGGCGCCGGTGGGATTCGTGCCGACCAAGGTCGGCACCTACCAGAGCGGCGTCATGGCGCCGGTGGGATTCGTGCCGACCAAGGTCGGCACCTACCAGAGCAGCGTCATGGCGTCGGTGGGATTCGTGCCGACCAAGGTCGGCACCTACCAGAGCAGTGTCATGGCGCCGGTGGGATTCGTGCCGACCAAGGTCGGCACCTACCTGAGCAACGTCATGGCGCCGGTGGGATTCGTGCCGACCAAGGTCGGCACCTACCAGAGCTACGTCATGGCGCCGGCGGGATTCGTGCCGACCAAGGTCGGCACCTACCTGAGCAACGTCATGGCGCCGGTGGGATTCCTGTCGACCAAGGTCGGCACCTACCAGAGCGGCGTCATGGCGTCGGTGGGATTCGCGCCGACCAAGGTCGGCACCTGCCAGAGCAGCGTCATGGCGCGGGTGCGATTCGTGCCGACCAAGGTCGGCACCTGCCAGAGCGGGTCAACCATCTACACCAGGCGCTACCAGTCCGCACGCAGGCCGATGTTGCCTTCGATGACGCGGCGCTTCTCGTTGCGGTCGCCGCCCAGTTCGCGCGTGTAGTCGGCCACGGCATAGGCGCTGATCGTTCGGTTGAAACGCCCGACCACACCCACGCCGGCTTCCAGCGCGCGTGAGCGCTGCGAATTGATGATCACGTCGTCGTCGAAACGGATGCGGTCTTCACCAGAACGGCCATGCCAGTAATTGAGCTTGAAATACGGCTGCCAGCCGTTGTCGGCCAACTGGTAATCGCCCGCCAAGCGCAGGCCGATGCGGCCGGTCCAGGCGTTGTCGTTGTCGAAGCGCACGCTCGATACTTCATCGCGACGGTCATCCAGCGAAGTGCGCTGCCAGATCACCTGCACCTGCGGTTCCAGCCACCATGCGGACTGCCCGAAGTGCAGCAGCGGCTTGCCCGCCTCCACCGACACGCTGGTACCGTCGCCGCTCAGGCCGAAGCCGAGCCCACGCGAGGAACGCACGCGGCCGTCGTAGCGGCTCTGCATCGCCACGGCGTCGATGTAACCCCCACTGCTATCGGTGAAGGTCCAGTACAGGCCCACGTGCTTGTCATCCAGGCGGTTCTGGCCTACCTGCACGTTCTCCCAGCCCAGTGCCAGACCCGTGGTCTTGCCTTGCGCGCGGGTGCGGCCAACGAATACGCCGATCTGGTTGCGGTGGTTGTCAGACGCCGCAGCCCACACGTCGAGACCGGCCTGCAGGCCCATCACATCGCCATCGAAGCCCGGCTGCGCATCACCCTTCCAGTGGATCTCGCTGCTCTGCCCCACCAACCGGCCCCAGGCGGTGCGGACTGTGCCCTGGTTGTACAGCAGGCGCTGTTCGCCCTGCCGCTCGTGGAAGGTACCGAGGCTGGCCAGCGAGGTCTCGCGCAGCAGCGGTGGCACCACGGCGTAGGCGGCGGTCTCCACGCGGTACAGCGGCACCACCGCGCCTTCGGCCGGGCGTGCACCCGGCGTTGGCGGGGTGCCGGTACCGGGCAACGCACCGCCGGCCACCGGCACGTCCGGCACCGCCGGGTCGCTGGGCGGCGCCACCGGCGCCGGTTCCGGTGGCGGCGGTGGCGGCGCGGCCTCGCCGGCGGTCAGGTTCGGATCGGTAGCGCCTTCAGGCGGCGGCGGCGGTGCCGGGGTGATCGCCGGCGGCGGTGCGACCGGCGGCGTCAGGGGCGGTGGCGTGGCAGTGCCGCCGCCGTTGGGTGCCGGCGTTGGTCCGGTCACCAGCGTCGATCGCAGGTACCAGTTCTCGCTGGTGCCGGCGCTGACACCACCCTTGAACAGGAAGTACTCGTAGGCACCGGCTGCAACCGGTGCGAACAGCGAGAACGCGCCCGGCGCAGTGCGGCCACCATTCAAGGCCTGCACCACCAGGATGCCATCGGCCAGCGTGGCGGCGCCGCTGCCGCCGGCATTGAGCACGCCGATGCCGGTGGTACCGGTGGCGGTTCCGCCATCGATCACCAGGCGGTCGCTGCTGGAATTGTCCGCGCCCAGCACGGTACGCAGGTACAGGCCACCGCCGTCACCACGATAGTTGCCACGCACGGTGAACACGTCGCCTGCGCCGGTACCGGTCAGGTCGATGCGCCCGGCATTGACCATCTCCACCAGTGCACCACTGTTGAACGGACGGACTGCATGGCCGCCACTGCCTGCGTAGACGGTGCTGGTGTCATCCACCGTCAGCGTTCCGGTGCCGGTACTGCTGTCGCCCAGCACCAGGTCGCCATCAAAGGTCAGCTCGGTGCTGTTGGCCAGCCGCAGCGTCTCCCAGTTCTGGAAACGGCCTACGCCGGCGGTCTTGACGTTGCTGATGTTGAGCTGGTCGATGCCACCGCCGCCGTCGAACAGCGGCACCGCCCCCAGGTTGCCCTGGTTGAGGTAGCCGAGGTTGGCGACGTCGTTGTCCGGCCCCATGTCGATCGCGCCGTAGACGATGCCGCCGCCATTCCAGTTGAAGGTGTCGTTGCCGGTACTGAGCAGTACCTGCCCGCGCACGGTGCCGTCGGTGATGGTCACGCTGTCGTTGCCGCCGCTGACGCTGATGTTGCCGCCGATGTAGGCGGTACCCGAGATGATGATGGTGTCGGTATCGAAGCCGGTCACCACGTTGCCGTCCACGGTGCCGCCGGACTGGTCCCACAGGTTCTTGTCCAGCTTCATGTTGACCCGGCCGATGCGGCCAGCGGTCATCCACGCCTGGTCACCATCCTCGAACGCACCGATGATGCGGCCACCGCTCATGCGGAAGGTATCGATGTTGTCGCCCTGCTGCAGCGCGCCGACCGTGCCGCCACTCATGACGAAATCATCGCGGCCACTGCCCTGCGCCACCACGCCGGTGACGGTGCCGCCGGTGACGGTCATCTGGTCATCGCCACTGCCCTGGTCGACGCTGTCGATCGTACCGTTGCCCAGCAGCAGCGCATCATTGCCATCGCCCTGCAGCACACTGCCGCTGATGCTGCCAGCCTGCATGTCCAGGCGATCATTGCCGGCACCGAACTGCACGCCGGTGCGCCCGCTGATCGTTCCGCGGTTGACCAGCACGCTGTCGCCCGCGCCGACGAACTGCAGGGCGGTGTTGTTGCCGGTGCTGATGCTGCCCGAGTTCTCGACGCGGCTGCCGCCACCGAGCTGGACCGCCAAGCCGCCCACCGAACTGATCGTGCCCAGGTTGGACAACAGGTGCCCACCGGCCCCGACAAGCGAAATCGCGCTGCTGCCACCGCTTTGCTGCAGCTGCGCCGTGCTGGCGACAGTGACGGTGATGCCGGCCGCGCCATTGGCGGTGACGGGAACGGTCTGCGGGTTCGGCGCATTGGCATCGCAGGTGACCGTCTGGCCGGCGACGGGGGCGACGCTGTCACAGCCGGCCCAGGCGGCGCTGGCGGCCAACAGCATGACGGAGGGAACAGCCAAAGCCTGCAGTACGGAAACAGTGAGGCGGCGCATACGCACTGCGCGCGGGACGGCACGGGACATACAGCACTCCTGGACAGGGGATCAGGAACTGCGGATATGCGGTACTGCGAGCGAAGTCTGCGCCATGGTGAACCGTTTCGACAGGTGAATTTGCGTGCCGATCATCACAGTTCAGATGCGAACTTGATCGGGCATCACCCCACCTCTACGTGCCTGAAATCGTTCATCTTTGCGGGGTCATGCCCATGCCTGGAGGAGGTGGCCTCCCGGGTTGGGTCAGAGCCCTTTCCTGCGGAAAGGGATCCGACCCGGAGCCGTCAGATCTTCAGATAGATCTTCCGCCGGTCCAGCCACCACGCCACGCCCCACCACAGCGCGACGAACGCCAGCGCCTGCAGCATCGACGCCAGCTCGAGCGCGTGCGGCATCGCGGCGGCCAGTTGCTGCCAGATCCAGCCCCACGCGCCGGTCGCCATCAGCGCCACCGACATCACCGATGCGCCAAGATAGGCGGTAATTGCGTTGACCCCGAAACGGCGGCCCAGCGGCGGCCATCGCTTCTGGTCGATCAACACATGGCCCAGCCACAGCGCCAGCGCGGCCAGGCCGCCGGTCCACAGCACATAGCTGGGCGTCCACAGCTGCTTGTTCAACGGCAGCACCGTGGCCAGCAGCAGCCCCAGCACGGCGGTTGCCACACCCAGGCCAGCCAATGCCGCCGCACGACCGTTGCGCAGCAGGCCACCGGCAATCAGGCCGAGCACGGTACTGGCCAGCGCACCCAGCGTGCTCAGCAATCCTTCCGGGTCATGGCCCAGTCCGGTATCGGCGTGCCACTGGTAGATCCACGGTGCGAACAGCGTGGTGTCCAGGCGGCTGGCCGGGTTGGTCCATGGCGCCAGATCACCGATGCCCAGCAGCAGCACGGTGTAGCCCACCAGCAGCGTGACCAGCACGCCAGCCTGCACGCGCGGCCGCGCATACACCGCCAGAACACCCACCAACGCTGCGCATACCGCAATCCGCTGCAGCACGCCCCAGATGCGGAAGTGATGGGTATGCAGCGCCCACCAGATCAACAGGTGCAGCAACGCGCCGGCGAGCAGGATGCGCAGTGCACGCTCCAGCACCCCGCGCGCCAATGCTGGCCGTGCAGCGGCATCCAGCGCGCGCGGTGCCACGCTGAAGGCCATCGACACACCCACCAGGAACAGGAAGAACGGGAACACCAGGTCGGTGGGCGTGCAGCCATGCCATTCCGAGTGACGCAGCGGCGCGAACACCGCACTCCAGTCGCCCGGATTGTTGACCAGCAGCATCGCCGCCACGGTGATGCCGCGCAGGGCATCGATCGAGCCCAGACGGCGTGGCGGCGTACTGTTCATCAGGCGGCCTCGTACTGTCCGGCAATCCAGGTACCACGCACCTGCAGGGCGTCATCCAGCAGCACCAGGTCGGCCTGGTAGCCCTCGGCGATGTGGCCAAGGCGGTCGTCGACGTTGAGGAACTGCGCCGGATAGGTCGACGCCATGCGCGCCGCTTCGGCCAGCGGTTGGCCGAGCAGCTGCACGGTATTGCGCACGGCGGTGGCCATGTCCAGCGCCGAGCCGGCCAACGAACTGGCGGCATTGCGCACCACGCCATCGATGGCGGTGATGGTTTCGCCATACAGCACGTAGCTGGGATCGTCGGCTCCAACCGGCGGCATCGCATCGGTCACCAGCAGCAGGCGACCGCGCGGCTTGGCCGCCAACGCCACGCGAAGGCTGGCCGGGTGCACATGCACGCCATCGACGATGATGCCGATCCAGCTGTCGCGGTCTTCCAGCGCAGCGCCCACCGCGCCGGGCTCGCGGCCCTGCAACGGCGACATCGCGTTGTACAGATGGGTGAAGCCGCGCACGCCGGCATCCAGGCCGGCGCGGATCTCTTCGTAGGTGCCTGCAGTGTGCCCAGCAGCGACGATCACGCCACGCTCGACCAGCGCACGGATGGTCTCCAGCGGCACGCGCTCCGGCGCCAGCGTCAGCAGGGTCACGCCATTGTCCAGCGACGCGGCCAGTGCGATCTCTTCTTCATCCGGCACGCGGAACTTGCTGGCATCGTGCGTGCCCTTGCGCGCCGGCGCGATGTACGGGCCTTCCAGGTGGATGCCGATCACGCCCGGCACGCCCTGCGTGATGGCCTCGCGCATCGCGCCGATGGCTTCGCGCATCACCGCCACGTCATCGCTGATCAGCGTCGGCAGCATCGCGGTGGTACCGAAGCGGCGGTGCGCCTGCGCGATAGTGCGCAGTGCCGCCACGTCCGGCGTGTTGTTGAACAGCGCGCCGCCGCCGCCATTGACCTGCACATCGATGAAGCCGGGCAGCAGCCAGCCGCACCCCAGGTCCACCTGCTCGGCCGCGTGGCCCAGCTGCGGTGCTGCGTCGGGCAGCAGCGCGCTGATGCGACCGTCCTCGATCACCACCGCCAGGTCGTCGCGGAACTCATCGCCGGCCAGGATGCGGGCATTGCGCAGCACCGTCACCATCACACCGTCTCCGTAACCTTGTTCAGATGCGGCGGCAGGTCCGGGTTGAAGCCACGGCGCAGCGCCAGCGCATTGATGGCGCGATAGAAGCTCTGCACGGTCAATAGCGGTGCGCACAGCGGATGCGGCGCGGCAGCCACCGGCAGGTTGCCGCCGGCACCGGCCATCCACACCTGCGCACCACGTGCGGTGAATTCATCGACCACTGCACGGGTACCGGCGCCGGTCTCGTCCGGCTGGGCGAAGGCCAGCACCGGGAAGCCACGGCCGACCAGCGCCATCGGGCCGTGCTTGACCTCGGCCGAGCTGTAGGCTTCGGCGTGCAGGCTGCAGGTTTCCTTGAACTTCAGTGCCGCTTCCTGCGCCGCACCCAGGCCCAGGCCGCGGCCGAGCACGAACAGGTTGGTGGCCTCGACCAGGCCCTCGGTCACCGCGCTCCAGTCACACTGCCAGGCTTCACGCATCGCGTCCGGCAGCAGGTCCAGCGCCGCACGCAGGCTGCTGTCCTGCTTCCAGTACGCGGCCAGCTGCAGCAATGCGGCCAGCGAGGCGAGGTAGCTCTTGGTCGCTGCAACGCTCTTCTCGGGGCCGGCATGCAGCGGGATGACCGTGTCGGCCAACTGCGCCAGCGGTGAATCCTCGACGTTGACCAGCGCGATCACGCGCGCGCCGGCGGCCTTGGCCGCCTCGGCGTTGCGCAGCAGGTCCGGGCTCTTGCCCGACTGCGAGATGACGATGAACAGTGCGCCGCGCAGCTGCAATGGTGCGGCGTAGACCGAGCCCACCGATGGCGAGGCCGACGCGACCACCAGCCCCAGCTGGGTTTCCAGCAGGTACTTGCCATAGGTGGCGGCGTGGTCGGAGCTGCCGCGTGCACAGGTAACCACGAACGGCGGCGGCGCGGCACGCAGGCTGGCGGCCAGGGTTTCCAGGGTGGCGTGGTTTCGCGAGAACTGGCGGGCAACCACGTCGGCCGCTTCAGCGGCCTCGGCGAACATCAGGGTAGCGGTGGGGTCTGACAGCGACATGGCAGGCTCAGGCAGGATCGGAAGGAAGGGGGCGTGCGCCGGCCGGGCGCATCGGCGCGGTCGAACCGCGCACCACCAGCTGCGGCACGAAGCCCTGGTTGTGCAGCGGTGCCGGCGCATCGTCGTAGGCGTCGCTGCGCAGCTGCGCGATCAGCAGGCGCGCGGCATGGCGGGCGATGTCTTCGGTGGCCTGCTTGGCGGTGGTCAGCGGCGGCCACGACTGGCGCGAGAACGGGCTGTCCTCGAAACCGGCAATGGACAGGTCGTAGGGCACGTTCATGCCGGCCGACTTGGCGGCGGCCAGCACGCCGGCAGCGATTTCGTCGTTGGAACCGAAGATGGCGGTAGGCGGTTCGCGCAGCGCCAGCAGGCGGCGCGCGCCACGGAAACCGTCGTCGAAGGTGTAGTCGCCCTGCACCACCAGGTGCTTGTCCACGGTCATGCCGTAGTCCTTCAGCGCGGCCTCATAACCGGCATAGCGTTCGCCCGAGGAGCGGTGCGAGCTGCCGCCCCAGAGGAAGCCGATGCGCTGGTGCCCCAGCTGGATCAGGTGTTCGGTGATCTCGTAGGCGGCCTCGCGGTCGTCGACGAACACGCAGGCACCGTCGGCCGGATCTTCGGTGGCCGCAATGATGCGCACCAGCTTGATGCCACGCGCGGTCAGCGCCTGGATCAGGTCGCGGCGCTCGGACATCGGTGCGGTCAGCACCAGCCCGGCCAGGCGCGAACGCTGCACCCAGTCAGCCAGTTCATCGGCCAGCAGCGGCGAACTGGAATCGCAGGGATGGATCTGCAGGCCGAACCCGGTCTCGCGGCAGGCGGCGAGCACGCCGTTCTGCACGCCGATGATGTGGTACGGGTTCGGGTTGTCGTAGACCAGCCCGATCACGAAGGTGGTGCCGCTGCGCAGGTTGCGCGCGGACGGATCGGGCTCGTAGTCCAGCTCGGCGATGGCACGCAGCACCCGCGCGCGGGTGGCCTGCATCACCGAGGGCTCGTTGTTGATCACCCGCGATACCGTCTTCAGCGAGACCTTGGCCTTTTCGGCAACGTCCTTGATGGTCGCTCTGCGCATCGGTTTTTCCTGGGGTTGGCTGCCGTCCATCATCGCCGATCAGCTCCGGTCCTGCGGCAGGCCCACGCGGTGGCCCACCACCGAATAGAACAGGATGTACAGGTAGCAGGGCACCATCAGCAGCACGAACACCAGCTGGAAATCGATGTGCTGCTTGAGCAGAGCGAACAGCTGCGGAATGATCGCGCCACCGGCGATGCCCATCACCAGCAGGGCCGAACCGGTTTCGGTGAAGCGCCCCAGGCCGCGGATGGCCAGCGGGAAGATGGCCGGCCACATCATGGCGTTGGCAAAGCCCAGCAAGGCCACGAAGGCCACCGACACATAGCCGTGCGTTGCCCACGCGCCCAGGCAGAACACCACGCCCAGCACCGCCGAAATGGTCAGGTAGCGCGACTGCGACACCACCCGCGGAATCACCAGCAGGCCGACCACGTAACCGACCAGCATCGCGCCCAGGGTGAAGGCGGTGAACATCTTGGTCTCGTCCAGCGGCAGGTTGAAGCCATGGCCGTAGGTGCCGATGGCATCACCGGCCATCACTTCCACGCCCACGTACACGAACAGGCACAGCACGCCCAGCCACAGGTGCGGGAACTGGAAGATGCTGCGGCGCTCGACCGCACCGGCGGCCACCGGCGTAGCGTTGGCTTCGGACGATTTGATTTCCGGCAGCGGCGAGAACAGGATCGCCACCGCCAACACCACCAGCAGCGCCGCCATGGCCAGGTACGGAGCATGGATCTTGGCGGCGAACTGGTTCAGCAGCACGGCTTTGGTCGCGGCATCGGCCGCCTGCACCTGCACGTCCAGATCGCCAATGCCATGCAGCACCACCGTGCCGATCAGGATCGGCGCCAGGATGCCGGCGATCTTGTTGCAGATGCCCATCAACGCGATGCGCCGCGCCGCCGTTTCGATCGGCCCAAGGATCGAGATGTACGGGTTGATGGCCGTCTGCAGCAGGGCCAGGCCGCTGCCGATCACGAACAGGCCGCCCAGTGCGCCGGGGTACCAGCGCTGGGTGGCGAATTCGCCGAACAGGGCGGCACCACCGGCCATCACCAGCAGGCTCAGGCTCAGGCCCTTCTTCATGCCGGTGCGGCGCAGGATCCACGACGCCGGCAGGGCCAGGAAGAAGTAGGACAGGTAGAACACCATCAGAACCAGGAAGGCGCCGACCTCGCTGAGTTCGAAGGCGAGCTTGACGAAGGTGATCAACGGGCCGTTGAGCCAGGTGAAGAAGCCGATCAGGAAGAACAGCACGCCGACGATGGCGATGGAGGTGGCCACGTTCGGGCGCGCGCTTGCAGCGGGGACGGCGGACATCAGGAGGGCTCCTGCGGCGACGGCCGCAGAACGCGGCGTCGGAGAGTGGCTGGGAACAACGTTGTCACATTCTTTCGATGGACAGCTGCGGTTTGTCAACTTCCGTCCGACGCCCCCTGCGCCTCATGTTGCACTGCGCAAGGCGGTCGCCCTGCATCTCGCTGAATGCGCTGCGCGGCTTGAGCCCCATGGCACAACGGTTCCCGCGTGAATCCCGCATTCACGCCATGTAAACGTTTACCACGTGGCGCATTCGTTGCGGCGCAGCAACGAAAGTGTCACGAACTCGTTGACATCGTTGTCAGCGCGGTTACAGACTCCGGCCCAATCGCCGCTCCCGATCCCGGGGCCGGCCCCACCTGCAGCAGGAGCCCGCGTGACCGCCAGCCACCCCGCCCCGGCCCATGTCCTGTCCCGCGTCGCGCCCTCGTTCCTGGCCGCGGACGTCGGTGGCACCCATGTGCGCGTGGCCCGGGTCCAGGCCAGCGGCGATGCCGCCCATCCGGTGCAGGTGCTGGAATACCGCAAGTACCGCAACGCCGACCACGCCGGTCTCAGCGCGATCCTGTCCGACTTCCTCGGCGAAGGCCCACGCCCCACGCACTGCGTGGTTGCCAGCGCCGGCTACGCCCGCGAGGACGGCACGGTGATCACCGCCAACCTGCCGTGGCCACTGTCGGCGCGCCAGGTGGAGGCCGATGTCGGCCTGCAGCGGGTCTACATCGTCAACGACTTCGAAGCGGTGGCCTATGCCGCTGCGCAGGTGGACGCCAGCGGCGTGCTGCACCTGTGCGGGCCGGACACCGGCACGCGTGGCCCGACCCTGGTGGTCGGCCCCGGCACCGGCCTCGGCGCCGCGCTGTGGATCCCCACTGCGCATGGTCCGGTGGTCCTGCCGACCGAAGCCGGCCAGCCGACCCTGGCGGCCAGCACCGAACTGGAAATGGCCATCGTCCGCCACATGCAGCGCGACCGCGCCCACGTGTCGATCGAACATGCGATCTCCGGCCCCGGCCTGATGAACCTGTACCGCGCGGTGTGCGCGCTGCAGGGGCAGGCACCGACGCTGGCCAGCCCCGATGCGGTCACCGCCGCCGCCATGGCCGATACCGATGCGCACGCGCGCCAGGCGCTGGATGTGTTCTGCGGCCTGCTCGGCAGCACCATCGGCGACATGGCCCTGTTCTATGGTGCCCACGGTGGCGTCTACCTGGCCGGCGGCATCCTGCCGCAGATCCGCGAATACCTGCACGCCAGCACCTTCGTCGAACGCTACCTGCAGAAGGGGCCGATGGGCGAAGCACTGGCACGCATCCCGGTGAAGGTCGTCGAACACGGCCAGCTGGGCGTGGTCGGCGCTGCCAGCTGGTACCTGCAGCAGCAGTCGGCCGCCTGACACCGCAACAGGCTTCAACGCAATCGCAGCACGCAGTACGTGGCACGCCAACGCACGGGACTTCGCCGCCGCCCCGCGCATGTCATCGCAACCGTTATCGAACACCGCCGCCGGCATCCAATCGAGTGATGAGGAGAGACATCATGAATACCCGCAAGACCCTGCTTTCGGCCGCCATCGTCAGCTGCATCGCCTTCAGTGCGCACGCGCAGCAGGCTGCCCCGACCGCCACCGACCTGGACACCGTGACCGTTACCGGCATCCGTGGTTCGATGGAAAAATCGCTGGACACCAAGCGCGAAGCCAATGCGCGCGTGGAAGTGGTCACCGCCGAGGACGTGGGCAAGCTGCCGGCGCACAACGTCGCCGACACCCTGCAGCGCCTGCCGGGCGTCAACATCAGCTCGTCCAGCGCCGATGAAGGCGGTTTCGACGAAGCCGACCGTGTCAGCCTGCGCGGCACCAGCCCGAGCCTGACCCAGACCCTGATCAACGGCCACACCGTCGGTTCGGCCGACTGGTTCGTGCTCAGCCAGGGCAACAACGTCGGCCGCAGCGTCAGCTACTCGCTGCTGCCGTCCGAACTGGTCAGCTCGGTGGAAGTGAACAAGTCCTCGCAGGCCAAGCTGCAGGACGGCGGCACCACCGGTACCGTCAACATCATCACCCGCAAGCCACTGGAATTCTCCAAGCCGTTCACCGCGGAAGGCTCGATCGGCCTGGTGCGCTCGGACCAGGCCAAGTCGAACGACCCGCAATATTCGGCGCTGTTCAACTACAAGAACGACGAAGGCACCTTCGGCGTGATGGTGCAGGGCTTCAGCCAGAAGCGCGAACTGCGCCGTGAAGCGCAGGAAATCCCGGGTGGCTTCTTCAAGATCGGCGCAAACGATCCGGTCGCCAGGACCAATCCGGACCTGATCGGCGTCAACGTTCCGGGCCTGCTGGGTTCGACCCTTTTCGAACAGACCCGCGAGCGCAAGGGCGGCCTGGTCTCGCTGCAGTTCAAGCCGAGCGACAGCCTCACCCTCGGCCTCAATGGTTTCAGCTCCGAGCTGAAGGCGAACAACTACAACCGCAACTTCATGATGTTCGGCAACAGCTTCGCCAAGTCGCAGGCGCCGGATCCGGGCTATGTGGTCAAGGACGGCGTGCTGACCAACGCCAACTACAAGGGCGTGCCCGGCACCGACTATGCGGTGTACGACATGATCTACCGCGAGTCGAAGGCCAAGTCGAGCTATGTCACCTTCGATGCCGACTGGCAGATCAGCGACAGCCTGACCGCCAAGTTCCAGGCCGGCAGCACCAAGGGTACCGGCGAGACGCCGCGCCAGTACATCGCCGAGGTCACCCTGGCCAACGGCGGCGGCGCCAGCTGGGCTACCCACGGCAATGGCTCGCCGATCGACTGGAACGTCGGCGGCGACATCTCGCCCAACGGCGTGACCAGCTTCGGCACCTGGGGCAACCAGCAGGTCACCGCTGAAGACAAGGAGAAGTGGGCCACGCTCGATTTCAACCAGTACTTCAACGATGGCGGCGTGCTGAGCTCGATCGACTTCGGCCTGCGTTTCGCCGACCACAAGCGCGAAGCGCTGTCGCCGGAAGGTGCAACCCCGGGTGACATCTGGAGCGCGCTGAAGAACGGTGCGACGGCCAACTATCCCAGCGGCTTTGCCGGTGACATCGGCGGCACCTTCCCGCGCAACCTCTGGTACTTCACCCCGGGCGCGCTGAAGGACGCGGTGACCAACAACTCCACCTGGCTGGCCGGCAATGATGGCCCGACCGGTCGCCACAACTATGGCGCCGAGTGGAAGGTGAAGGAAAAGAACTTCGCCGGCTACGTGCAGGCCAACTTCCGCGGCGACTGGTGGAGCGGCAACGTCGGCCTGCGCTACGTCAACATCAAGCAGGACATCGACACCTACAACGCCGTCAGCAAGGCCGCCGATGCCGATGTCAGCAGCCTGTTCGGCATGTGGGAGCGCCTGGCCTTCCAGAACAAGCGCAACCGCGTATTGCCCAGCGCCAACATCAAGTTCGACCTGGACGACTCGCTGGTGCTGCGCGTCGCCGCCTCGCAGACCCAGACCCTGCCGGACTACTCGGCACTGGGTGCCTCCTCGTACGGTTCGGACCTGAACCGCACCGGCGGCGGTGGCAATCCGAACCTCAAGCCGACCCTGTCGACCAACCTGGACGCCAACCTGGAGTGGTACTTCATGCCGCGCGGCCTGCTGTCGGTGGGCGCGTACCACATGGACCTGAAGGACTACATCGCCTTCGACGTGGTCTCGCGCCAGCTGTACAGCGAACTGACCAACCAGCTTGAGACCTACCAGATCTCCACCCCGATCAATGCCGACGGCAAGGTCACCGGCGTGGAAGTGGCCTACGAACAGCCGATCGGCGAGTACTTCGGCGTCAATGCCAATTACACCTACGCCAACGGCACCACCTCGCACACCTGGTCGGACGGCTCGCACAATCTGCTGGGCACCTCGAAGAACACCTACAACGTGGGTGCCTACTTCGAGAACGAGCGCTTTGGCGCCCGCGTCAGCTATACCCGCCGTTCCTCGTTCCTGATCAGCCTGTCGGGCACCAATCCGTACTACCAGGATGACTTCGGCACGCTGTCGGCGTCGCTGAGCTACAAGGCCACCGACTGGCTGAGCATCACCCTGGATGGCCTGAACCTCAACAACCCGACCTACAAGTACTACCAGACCGCGGCCATCCCGACCTCGTTCTACAGCAACGGTCGCCAGTACTACCTCAACTTCCGCTTCAAGTACTGATCCAGCGGCGGCAACATCGCCGAGTCGTGCACGCACGCCGGGCCTGGGTCATTCCGGGCCCGGCGTTTTTCATGTATAGCGTTCATCGCACCGTTCCAAGGAGTCGTACCGATGGTCAAGCCTTCCCGCGCCCGGATGCGCAGCGCAGTGCTGCTGGGCAGCCTGCTCGCCCTGTTGCCGGCACTGCCGGCACTTGCCGCCGACCCCATGCCGGCCGCTGAGGCACCCGGCCCGCAGCTGCGTGCCGGCAGCCTGATGCTGATTCCCGCCCCCAGCAATGTGCAGCCTGGCCAGGGCAGCGGCATCACCGTGCGCGCCGATACCGTGCTGCAGGCCGAAGGCGAGGCCGCACAGCGCGTCGCCAGCCAGTTCGCCGACCTGCTGGCGCGCAGTGGCGGCCCGCGCCTGGGGCTGGCCAAGGGCAAGGCGGCGGCCAGGACCGGTGGCATCCGCTTCCAGATCGTGCCCACCTTCCGCGACAGCGGCGAGGGCTACACGCTGGAAAGCACCGCACAGGGCGTAGTGGTACAGGCCGGTAACGAAACCGGCCTGTTCTACGGCGCAACCACCCTTGCCCAGCTCGCCACCGGCGGCAGCAACGGCGTGCTGCCAGCGGTGCAGATCCAGGACGCGCCACGCTTCAGCTGGCGCGGTTTCATGCTCGACTCGGCGCGGCATTTCCAGAGCCTGGACGAGATCAAGCGCGTGCTCGACGCAATGGCCGCGCACAAGCTCAACACCTTCCATTGGCACCTGACCGATGACCAGGGTTGGCGCATGGAGATCAAGCGCTATCCGAAGCTGACCGGAGTGGGCAGCTGCCGCCTGCCGGCCGGCGACGGTGGCACCGATCCGGGCACTGGCAAGGAGCATCCGTATTGCGGCTTCTACACGCAGGACCAGATCCGCGAAGTGATTGCCTATGCCGCGAAGCTGCATATCCAGGTGATTCCGGAAATCGATGTGCCGGGGCACGCGACCGCGGCGATTGCCGCGTACCCGGAACTGGGTTCGATCAATACCCCGCTGAAGCCGCTCAGCGAATGGGGCGTGTTCCCGAACCTGTTCAACGTGGAAGACAGTACTGTCACCTTCCTCGAGAACGTACTGGAGGAAGTGATCGAACTGTTCCCGGCCAAGTACGTGCACGTCGGCGGCGACGAGGCGGTCAAGGACCAGTGGGAAGCCTCCAGGCAGGTCCAGCAGCGCATGCGTGCGCTGGGCATCAAGGATGAAATGGCCATGCAGAGCCACATCATCAAGCGCCTGGAGACCTTCCTGGAGGAGCACGACCGGCGCCTGATCGGCTGGGATGAAATCCTCGAAGGCGGGCTGCCGCCGCAGGCCACGGTGATGTCCTGGCAGGGCACCGAAGGTGGCCTGGCCGCGGCCAGTGCTGGCCATGACGTGGTCATGTCGCCCGTGGGCTACCTCTATCTGGATTACCTGCAGACGGCCTCGCCGAACGAACCGCCGGGCCGCCCGGCCCAGGTCAACCTCGGCAAGCTGTACAACTTCGAGCCCGTGCCGGCCGAGCTGGCCGCTGACAAGCGCGGGCACATCCTCGGCCTGCAGGCCAACATGTTCACCGAACACACGCGCACCTATGCGCGCCTGCAGCACAACCTGTTCCCGCGCCTGGCCGCGGTGGCCGAGACCGGCTGGAGCAGGCCGGAGCATCGCGACTTCCGCGATTTCCTCGCGCGCCTGCCCGCGCAGCTGCAACGCTACCGCGCCTGGGGCCTGGCCTACGCGCAGACCCCGTTCGAAGTGGGCGTGGACTACACCGACAACCGCGCCGCCAACACGGTGACCGTGTCGCTGGCCAACCCGCTGGGCTATGAGGTGCGCTACAGCACCGATGGCCAGCCGGTGACGGCGCAGTCGCCGCTGTACCAGCAGCCGCTGACCAGTACGCTGCCGACCACGGTGCAGGCCGCCGCGTTCTACCAGGGCCAGATGCTGGCGGCGAAGCCGACGGTCGCGGACTTCAGTGCGCAATCGCTGCTCAGCCGCCGCAGTGACGAACTGCTCAGCTGCGTAGGCAAGAAGGGGCTGGTGCTGCGCCTGGAAGACGATGGCCCGCGCGAGGGAAACCGCGCAGTGTTCAACGTGGACATCTTCCAGCCATGCTGGCGCTGGCCACAGGCACAGCTGGACGGCATCGGCAGCGTGGAAGTCCGCGCGGGGCGTATTCCGTACTACTTCCAGCTGGCCCACGACGAGCCCAAGCGTCGCTTCGAGAAGGCCAAGCGTGCGCATGGCGAGATGCTGGTGCGTCGCGGCGACTGCAGCGGCAAGGTGCTGGCCGAAGTGCCGCTGCCGGCCACGCCGGATGCCGATGGCTTCGTGACGCTGCGTGCGACGCTGCCGAAGGGCTCCCAGGGCACCGGTGACCTGTGCATCAACTTCACCGGCGACACGCGCCCGGCGATGTGGGTGCTGGATGAGGTCACGCTGGGGAAGTGACCCCAAGCCTGTCCTGGCGCAATCGATCCACGCATGGCGTGGATCTACTGTAGAGCCGAGCCCATGCTCGGCTGCCTTTGGGAGGAAGCCGAGCATGGGCTCGGCTCTACAGGAACTTTACCCGCGCCAGCGCAGCAGCAGATCGCGCAGCGGGGTCAGTGCCGTAGCCAGGCCGGCCAGCACGCCGATCGTGTTGGCCAGCGCGTCCATCGGATCGGCCATGCGGTCATCGGTCAATGCCCCCTGCGCGAACTCGATGCCGATCCCCATCAGCACCAGGCCCACGCCCACCCACAGCAGCGGACGTCCGCGCCGGAACAGCTGTACCGCGCTGCCAGCCAGGATGAAATAGGCGAGGAAGTGCTCACCCTTGTCGCCGTTTTCCGGCAACGGAACCGGTGGCGGTGGGATCAGGCAGACCACGATCACCAGCAACACCGCGCTGAACCACAGTGCGGTCCACAGCCGCGGCCGCCGCAGCGGCTTGATCAGCGGCAGCGCATCGCTCACAGGCGCCAGCTCAGGTCACCCAGCTCGAAGGCGGGCTCGAAGTCGACGCCGCGCTGCAGGCCGATCGCCTGGAAGCGCTCCCCCATCTCGGTCGGCAGGGTCAGCTTCTTCACCTGGTCGCGCAGCTGGATGCGGCCGACCTCATCAGTGCGCTCCTCGGCCAGCGACAGCACCTGGTCCAGGCCGTTGCCGAGCAGGAAGCTGGCCTGGCTGCAGTAGCCCGCCAGCTCGAAACCGCCGTGCATGCCGGCCTCGGCCATCGCGGTGAAATCCACCGACGCGGTGATGTCCTGCAGCCCCGGCCAGCGGTGCACGTCGTTGTGCACGTGGTGGCGGTAGAACGCGCGTACGGTGCCCTCATCGCGGTCGTGCTGGTAGAACTCGCCACGGTTGTAACCGTAGTCGATGAACAGCATCGCACCGCGCTGCAGGCCGCCCGCCACCGCCTGCAACCAGTACGGCAGCTGCGGCAGCACCTCGGAACGGTAGCCCTCGGCGAAGGGGCGCTCCAGGTAGCGCTCGATGTGGCGCACCGCACCGTTGAGCAGGATGTCGGCCGGCTGCGCACCACGGATGAAGTTGCCTTCGGCGTCCAGTTCCACGGTTTCCTCGTAGACCTCGCCATCCCGGATCAGGAAGCGCGGCGTCGGCAGCGCGTCGATCACTTCGTTGGCAAACACCACGCCCTCCCAGTCCTCTTCGAACGGGCGATCGACCCAGTCCACGCGTGCGGCCAGCTCGGCCGGCAGGTTCTGCTGCAGGCGCTGTTGCTGGCGCTCGCGCAGGTCGGCGCTGGGTTCGAGGATGGCGTAGCGCGACGGCAGCGCGTCCAGCTCGGCCAGGCGCAGCAGCACCGCTTCGGCGAAGGCGCCGGTACCACCGCCCAGTTCCAGCATCCGCGCCTGCGTACCCAGCTGGGCGAACACCGGCGCCAGCGCGTTGGCCACGCTGCCGGCGAACAGGCTGCCGAGCTCGGGCGCGGTGGTGAAGTCGCCACTGCCGCCGAATTTGCTGGCGCCGGCGCTGTAATAGCCCCAGCCGGGGGTGTACAGGCACAGCTCCATGAAGCGGGAGAACGGCATTGCCCCGCCCTGCGCAAGGATTTCGGCGCGCAGGGCAGCGGCCAGCTGGTCGCTGTGGGCCAGGGCATCGGCTTCGGGCAGGGGGAAGGTGGGCTGCATGGCGTCTTCGAATGCGGTGACAATGGTGCACAGGATAGCCGAGCCTTGGAGGACCCTCGATGAGCGATACCCACCCCGTGGTCCTGATCACCGGCAGCGCGCGCCGGATCGGTGCGGCCATCGCCCGCCAGTTCCACGCCTGTGGCTGGTCGGTGGTGCTGCACGCCAACACCTCCAGCGCCGAGCTGCAGCAGGCTGCGTTCGATTTCGACAACGTGCGCCCGGGCAGCGTGCTGGCCCTGCAGGCCGACCTGCGTGACGCCGACGCCCTGGCCGATCTGGTCGAACAGGCCGTCACCCACTTCGGCCGCCTGGACGCGCTGGTCAACAACGCCTCCAACTTCTTCCCCACCCCGCTCGGCCAGGTCACCGCCGAGGCGATGGACGCGCTGTATGCGGTCAATGCACGCGCGCCGCTGCTGCTGTCACAGGCGGCAGCGCCCTACCTGCGCCGCCAGCAGGGCTGCATCGTCAACCTCACCGACCTGCACGGCACCGACCCGATGCGTGACCACATCGCCTACACCATGGCCAAGGCCGCGCTGGAGATGGCAACGCGCGCGCTGGCGCTGGAGCTGGCGCCGAAGGTGCGGGTCAATGCAGTAGCGCCGGGTGCGATCCTGTGGCCGGAACAGGGCAAGGATGATTTCGCCCGCGAGGCGCTGCTGGCACGCACGCCTTTGGCGCGGATCGGCACCGTCGAGGAGATCGCCGAGGCGGTGTACTGGCTGGTGGCCGAGGCCAGCTTCGTCACCGGCCACACCCTGCGCGTGGATGGCGGGCGTACGGTCAGCTGAAAGGTTGCCGGGGTCCACAACGGGGTCAGATCCCTTTTCCCGGCGGGAAAAGGGATCTGACCCCGTCACTCCAGATCCACCACCTCGAATGCCTCGCCAAACTGCGGGTGCGCGCGCCACAGCGTGGCCAGGTCCTGGCCGCTGACCGGGTCGATGAAGCCCGGCGCGATGTCGGCCAGCGGCTTCAGCACGAACGCGTGCTTCAGCTCCGGCCGCGGGATGCGCAGGTGCCCCGGGCCTTCCAGCACCAGGTCGCCATAGAACACCACGTCGATGTCCAGGGTCCGGTCGGAGAAGCGCGGCCCGCTGCGGTCGCGACCGTGCGCGTCTTCCAGCGCGTGCAGCCAGTCGTCCAGTTCCTGCAGCGGCAGATCGGTCTCGATCGCCACCGCATTGTTGAGGAAGGCCGGGCCATCGAAGCCGACCGCGGCGGTACGGTAGGCCGGCGATACCTGCAGCGCGCCGAAGCGCTCGCGCAGGGCCGCCACCGCGGCGTGGAGGTAGCGGCGGGGCTGGACATTGCTGCCCAGGCTCAGGAGCACGGTCGTCATGCGGTTCAGGTGGCAGCAATGGGGGCGTGGACATGCCGTCGTCACGGCGGCCTGCCTACAATCCGGGATGCACATGATAGGGCACCGACATGACCTATTGCGTTGGAATCGAGGTGGACGAGGGCCTGGTCTTCGCTGCCGACACCCGGACCAATGCCTCGCTGGACGATGTGCGCGTGCATCGCAAGCTGCACGTGTTCGAGTATCCCGGCCAGGCAGCCTACGTGCTGATGGCGGCTGGCAACCTGGCCACCACCCAGCTGCTGGTGTCGCGTCTGGGCCGCGACGCCGCAGAGCGGCGCGTGCCCAACCTGCGCGACATGCCCCACCTGTTCGAAGCCGCCGAGTACGTCGGCCAGCTGCTGGTGGACAGCCAGGTGCACACCAACCACAGCGAACATGGCCACGATGGGGTCAATACCCAGGCCACGCTGATCTTCGGCGGGCAGATCGCCGGCGAGCGCCCCGGGCTGTACATGATCTATCCGCTCGGCAACGCCATCGCCGCCTCGCCGGAGACGCCCTACCTGCAGATCGGTGAATCCAAGTACGGCAAGCCGATCCTCGACCGCATCCTCAGCCCGGCCACGCGCCTGGAGGATGCCGCACGCACGGCGATCGTCTCGTTGGACTCCACCATCCGTTCCAACCTGTCGGTGGGCCTGCCGATCGACCTGGCGCTGCTGCGCGACGGCGAACTGCGCATCGGCCAGCAGCTGCGGCTGGGTGCGGATTCCACGCTGTATGCGGACATCCACCAGAACTGGTCGCGGCGGCTGGAACAGGCAGTGGACGCCCTGCCGCGCTTCCCCTGGGAAACCAACGGACGGTAGTGCCGGCCGCTGGCCGGCAACCGCGTTGATCCCACCACACAGGGATGCCGGCCAGCGGCCGGCACTACCGCGACATCAGCCCAGCGCTTCGGACACCGCGCGGAACACCTGCTGCATCTGCAGCGGCTTGCGCAGCACGTGCACCTGCACGCCAGCGGGAAATGCATCGGCCGCCACCTCCACCGCTGCGTCTTCCAGCACCAGCGCCGGGCCGCGATAGCCCAGCGTGGCCATCTCGCCCAGCAGCTGGCTGGCCGGCAACAACTTCGAGCCGGCGTCGGCAATCACCAGCGCCGGCATTGCCTCCTGCTGCATCCAGCGCAGCGCCGCCGGGCCATCGGAGGCCAGCTGCAGCTGATATCCCTGGCTTGACAGCGCATTGCCGAGCAACGACAGGCGCGTGGCCTCGCCATCGACCACCAGGATCGACTGGCCACTGCCCAGGGCCACCAGCTGCTCGATCGGCTCACTGCCGTCGCTGGCTTCGTGCATCGGCAAGTGCAGTTCGAAGCAGGTGCCCTGCCCCGGCTGGCTGCTGACATGGATGCTGCCGCCGGCACCTTCGACGATGCGCTTGCAGGAAATCAGGCCCAGGCCGGTGCCGTCGGCCTTGGTGGTGAAGAACGGATTGAACAGGTGCGACAGCGTGTCTGCATCCATGCCGATGCCTTCATCGGCCACGCAGATCCGCATCCAGTCCACGCCATCGCGCTGGCCGGCATGGCTGGCGGTCAGGCTCAGGCGACCGCCGTTGGGCATCGCCTGGATCGCGTTGAGCGCCAGGTTCAACATCACCTGCTGCAGCTCGGTGTAGTTGGCATCGACCACCAGGCCTTCGTCCTGCACCTGCAGTTCCAGGCGCACGGCATCGGGCACGTTGCTGCGCAACAGCAGTGCAACCGCATCGAACAGGCCATCGATCTCGATGCGCTCGCTCGGCTTGCGCGAACCGCGCACGAACGACAGCATCGATTCGGCCATCTCATGGCCACGGCGACCGCACTCGGCGATGACATCGGCCAGGTGGTGCAGCTGCGGATCCTCGGTGCGCGCCTTCAGCAGGTCCGGCATGATCAGCAATGGCTGCAGGATGTTGCGCAGGTCATGGCTGAGGCCGGCAGCAAGCAGCGACAGGCTTTCCAGGCGCTGCGCGCGCATCAGCTCGGTTTCCACCCGTGCACGCTCCACCGCGCTGCGTGCATCGCGGATCGCACGCGCCACCGCCGACGGCAGGCGCGCCGGCAGATGCTTGATGATGTAGTCATTGGCGCCCTTCTGCAGCGCCGCCACCGCGTTCTCCTCACCCATCGTGCCGGAGACGAAGATGAAGGGCACGTCCGGCGAGGTCTCGCGCACGATGCGCAGCGCGTCATCACCGGAGAACCCCGGCATGCTCAGGTCGGACAGCACGATGTCCGGCTGGAACGCAGCCAGTGCCTGGCGCAGTTCCGCCTCGCTCTCGACACGCTCGAAGCGGGCGTCCAGGCCCGCGTCGAGCATCTGTTCGGACATCAGCTCGGCATCCTCTGGTGAGTCTTCCACCAGCAGGATGCGCAGCGCCCCCAGGGCGGGACCGGTCAGGGGCATGGGCTCACTCGAGTTCCGGTGCCTGGTTGATCAACGCCCAGAACTTGCCCAGGGTCTGCACCGCGCCGAAGAACTGGTCCACGTCCACCGGCTTGACCACGTAGGCGTTCACGCCCATGTCCCAGCTGCGGGCCAGATCGCTTTCCTCGCGCGAGGACGACAGGATCACCACCGGCAGGCGCTTGAGTTCTTCATGCTCGCGGATCTGCCGAAGCACTTCCAGGCCATCCATGCGCGGCATCTTGATGTCCAGCAGCAGCACCGCCGGCAGGCCTTCCTCGCGATTGGCGAAGGCGCCGCGGCGCAGCAGGTAGTCCATCACTTCCACGCCGTCTTCGACGTGCACGATGGGATTGGCCAGACGCGCCTCTTCCAGGGCATCGATCGCCATTTCGGCATCCGCCGGGCTGTCTTCGGCGAGAAGAATGGTGCGCAGAGTGGTCATGCAGAAGGCCCTTGTTTGTCCGCGTCGATCGCGGGAGGCAGGTAGAAGTGGAAGGTGGCGCCGACGTCCGGTTCGGCCTCGGCCCAGATACGGCCGCCATGGCGGGTCAGCACGCGGCGCACGCTGGCCAGGCCGATGCCGGTACCCGGGTAGTCGCTGGCCTTGTGCAGGCGCTGGAATACACCAAACAGCTTGCCGGCGTAGGCCATGTCAAAGCCTGCACCATTGTCGCTGACCGTGAACTGATGGCCGCCATCGGGCTGCGGCTGGTAGTCCACGCGGATCTTCGCCGGCTCGCGGTTGCCCGAGTACTTCACCGCGTTGCCGAGCAGGTTCAGCCAGACCTGGCGGATCATGTTCTCGTCGCCCACCACGATCGGCAGCGGCGCGATGCTCCACTCCACGTGGTGCGCATGGCCGCTGTTCTCGGCCTCGGCCTGCAGGTTGGCATCGAGCATGGCGCGGGTATCGGCCACCAGCGACTGCATGTCCACCGCCTGCTGGCGCATCGCCGCGCGGCCCAGCCGCGAATAGACCAGCAGGTCGTCGATCAGCGCCGCCATGCGCCGGGCCGAACTGGAGATCACCTCCAGGTAATGCCGGCTCTTGTCATCGGCGGCGTCGCCGAGGTGGCGCGACAGCTTGTCGGAGAATCCGGCCACGTGGCGAAGCGGCGCACGCAGGTCATGCGAAACCGAGTAGCTGAAGGCTTCCAGCTCGCGGTTGACCTCGGACACCTGCGCGACCTTGCCCTCCAGCTGGCGGTTCAGCTCCTCCACGCGCAGCTGCACTGCGCGCTGCATGGTGACGTCGCTGATGGTCAGCAGCACCACTTCGTCATCGGTGTCGGGCAGCGGCATGCGCCGTGCGTTGAGCAGCATGTAGCGCACCATGCCATCGGCGGTACGCTGCTCATGCTCGAAGTCCCACAGTTCGCGGCCACGCGACAGCACATCGGCCAGGCGCTGGCGCACCACCGGATCCCGCCAGGCGCCGTCGCCGATGTTTTCCAGCAGCAGGCCATCGGCGCGCTCGTCCTGCAGGTCATACAGTTCGGCGAACGCCGGGTTGTGCAGCTGCACGCGCAGGTCGCGGTCGAGCAGCACGATCGGTTCGCGCACGGTCTGCAGCACCGACGCCGCGCGTGCGGCCGAGCGCAGCGATTGCCGTTCCGCATGCAGGCGGCGGCCGATCTGCCGCTGCAGCAGCCACAGCACCAGGCCGAGCAGGGCCAGCTGGATCGCCAGCGAACTCCACGACACCAGTTCGGTCTGCTTGCGCTGGCGCGCGGCCTGCTGGGCGCGCAGTGCCAGCAGATTCTGCTCGCTGGCCTGCAGCTCCTCCACGAGGCCACGGATCGGATAACGCGTGCTCAGGTCCTGCACCAGCTCACGCTGGTCGGAGTTCGGTTCGGACCGGGCCAGCTCGCGGGCAAGCGCCATGCGGCCTTCGAGCATCGATTCGATCCGACCAATGCGGATCAGCTGATCAGGATTGTCGCGCGTCATCCGGCCCAGTTCGGCCAGGCGCCCGGGGATCTCGTTGGCCTTGGCCATCCGCTCGCGCAGGCCGGGCGCATCCACGCCCTTGGACAGGGTCAGGGCGGCGGATTCGACGTCGCGCACATCGGCCTGCAGCTGTTGCAGCGCCACGCCAACGGACTGGGTGTGGTTGACCCAGGCCATCGCCTCTTCGCTGTCCTGCTGCAGTTTGCGCAGGGTCAACCACGGCACCACGATGATCGCGGCAGCCGCCAGCGCCAGGGCCGGCAACCGCCAGCGGTCCCAGATGTCGTCACTGAAAACCAGCGCCATAGTTCCTCGTCAGCACGGCCGCGGAGCGGGACCCGGGACGAGCCCGGCTGCGGCGGAACCGGCAATATAGCGCAGGCGGTCACAACTCTGGAGCCCAAAGCGCGGCAGGCTGAACGGGCCCCGCAGCCGGCCCCATACGCGAGTGGGCGCCCCCTTCGGGGCGCCCACCCTGTTCAACGCGCGGTGGATGCTCAGCGCTTGGCAGCGGCGCTGACCTTAAGCGCGGCGGCATCGACGCGGGTCACGCCCTTGATGCCCTTGGCGGTGTTGACCGCCTTGTCCTTCTCCGCCTGCGTAGCGACGGCACCGCTCAGGCTGACCACGCCGTTCACGGTTTCCACCTTGATCTCGGTGCCCGGAACGTTGCTGCTGGCCAGCAGATCGGCCTTCACCTTGGTGGTGATCCAGGTATCGGTCACCGGCTCATTGGAGTCGTGACGATCAGCATGGGTCGTCGGATGGGTGCTGGTCGGCGGGCTCTTCGCGGCCGGGTCCTTGGCGAATGCGGCCGAGGAGGACAGCGCCAGGCCCAGGGTCAGGGCGGAAGCAATCAGCGTGCGGGTGGTATTGCTCATCGTGTCGTACTCCTTCGGAATGTGCTGCCAGTCTGGACAACCCACCGTAGAGCAGGCGTGGCGTTGCGGTCATGCCGCCGTGAATCGAAACGTTTCCAATGGCAACCGTTCAGTTTTGGACGGCCAGCACCCGTCGTTTACCCTGCCCTTCCCACTGCCGGAGCCCTGCCATGCGCCCCGACCTGCAACTGGCCCTGATCGGCTACGGCCTCGCCGGCCGCGTCTTCCATGCACCGCTGATCCAGCACACCCCCGGGCTGGCGCTGCACAGCATCGTCAGTTCACAACGCGACACCCTGCTGCGGACGTTCAGCGATGTGCACGTGCGTGCCACGCCGCAGCAGGTATTCGATGATCCGGCCGTGGATGCCGTAGTGATCGCCACGCCGAACGAACAGCACGCGCCACTGGCCATCACGGCGCTGGCGGCAGGCAAGCATGTGCTGGTCGACAAGCCGTTCGCGCTGGATGTGGCCGAAGCGGAAACGGTGCTGGCTGCGGCACGCGATGCCGGGCGCATCGCCACCGTGTTCCAGAACCGGCGTTTCGATGCCGACTTCCTCACCCTGCAGTCGCTGCTGGCCGAAGGCAGCTTGGGCGACGTGGCCGAGTGCCACGCGCACTTCGACCGTTACCGTCCGCAGGTGCGCGACCGCTGGCGCGAACAGGACGGGCCCGGCAGTGGCCTGTGGTACGACCTCGGTCCGCACCTGCTGGACCAGATGCTGGTGCTGTTCGGCTGGCCCGAGGCAATCGATGCCGACCTGGCCGTGCAGCGCGAAGGTGGCGGCGGCATCGATTACTTCCACGCGATACTGCACTACCCACGGCATCGGGCGATCGTCCACGCCGGTTCCCTGGTGGCAGCGCAGACGCCGCACTTCAGTGTGCATGGCAGCGCCGCCAGCTGGATCAAGCACGGCCTGGACGTGCAGGAGGCGCAGCTGCGCCGCGGCGTGGCGCCGGGTGCGCCAGGCTGGGGCCTCGATCCGCGGCATGGCGAGCTGGTGCGCTGCGATACCGAAGACAACGTGCAACGCAGCACCGTCGACAACCTGCCCGGCGACTATCGCCGGTTGTATGCGCAGTTCGCAGCGGCGATGCACGGCGAGGGCGAAGCCACGGTCAGCCCGGTGCAGGCGCTGCAGCTGATGCGGTTGCTGCAGGCCGGCATGGACAGCGCGCGCGAAGGGCGCCGGATCGCGTTGGGGTGATCGGCAGGGCTGCGCCCTGCACCCGCAGAAACGGTAGTGCCGGCCGCTGGCCGGCAACCTCAACAGCAACGGCAAAAAACGGCTACCCGTGAGATGGCGGCCCCCCCCGCCTTCGACAGTTATCCGCGCCCGACGGTAGGTGTCGACCTTGGTCGACACGTCAACGTGGAAGCGATCGGAGCAGGCTTCTGTAGAGTCGAGCCATGCTCGATTGGCTGCATGGGGTCAGAGCCCGTTCCGGCGGAAAGGGATCCGACCCCGATCTGCCTGGGGCCGGATCCCTTCGGCAACGCCGAAGGGCTCTGACGCCACCGCAGTGCTTACGACTTCTTGATGGCGTGGCCACCGAATTCATTGCGCATCGCCGACAGCAGGCGGTCGGTGAACGAATTCGATTCGCGCGAGCGCAGGCGTTCCAGCAGCGACAGCGTGATCACCGGCGCCGGCACATCCAGCGCGATGGCTTCGGCCACGGTCCAGCGGCCTTCGCCGGAATCCTCCACATACGGGGCAATGCCATCCAGCGAAGGATTGCGCTTGAGGGCTTCCGTGCTCAGGTCCAGCAGCCACGAACGCACCACGCTGCCGTGGCGCCACACCTCGGCCACCTGCGCCAGGTCCAGTTCCATCTCCTGCTTGCGCTCCATCAGCGCGAAGCCTTCGGCATAGGCCTGCATCATTCCGTACTCGATGCCGTTGTGGACCATCTTGGTGAAGTGGCCGGCACCGGACGGGCCGACGCGCCCCCAGCCACGATCTTCGGCCGGGGCCAGCGTGCGCAGCAACGGTGCGATCTGCTCCACCACCGACGCTTCGCCACCGACCATCAGGCTGTAGCCTTCCTGCAGGCCCCACACGCCACCGCTGGTGCCGCAGTCGACGTAGCCCAGATCATCCTCGGCCAGCGCCTTGGCGCGGCGGATCGAGTCCTGGTAGTTGGAGTTGCCGCCGTCGATGACGATGTCACCCTCGGCCAGGTGCGGGGTCAGCTGGCCCAGCGTCTGGTCGACGGTTTCGCCGGCCGGTACCATCAGCCACACCACGCGCGGCACCGGCAGCGCGGCCACGGCGGCGGCCAGCGAATCAACCACCTCCAGGCCGGCCTCGGCGGCGCGCTGGCGGGCGCCTTCGCCCGGGTCGTAGCCGACCACGCGGTGGCCGCCGCGATGCAGGCGCTGGGCCATGTTGGCGCCCATGCGGCCGAGGCCGATCATTGCAATATCCATTGTTTCACCTTCAGTTGGGGTCTAGGGTCAGGCTGCCTGGCCTGCCGGTAGCCGCGCAGTGGCGCAGCTGCGCCTCGCGCCAACGCCGGTAGAGCGTGGTATGCAGATTGTGCACCGCCAGGTCGATTGAAAACGGGGTTCGCGGGTTGCGATCGAGCAGGCGGGCGACGTGGTAGCCGATGGGACGTATACCGCGTGGATGCACATAGATCACGAACTGCTGGTAGAACGGATCGTCCAGCAGCTGGTCCATGCGCGCGAGCGTGTCGTGGTAGCGCGGCGCCAGCCGTGCGCGCAACTGCGGATCGCGCTCGAACAGCAGGCGCTCGAAGTAGCGCTGGCCGATGCGCGGGATGTCCTGCGCCAGGTTCCAGAGTTCGGCATTGCGCTGGTCGTACCAGGCCAGGCCGCCGTGCTGCGCCAGGGCCTGCGCAGCGCCCTCGCCCACAGTGACGACCACGAAGTTCTCGGCCTGGTTGCTCAGGTCATCCAGCGTACCGTTGTCGTACACATGTTCGATGAAGCCGGGCACACCCACGAACGCCTGCCGCCCCATCGCCGAGGTGCGCACCGCCTTGCCGTCGGCGAAGAACTCGCCCGCGTGCGCGCCAAGCAGGATGCTGTCGGTGGCGTGCAGCGCGAGGAAGGTGCCGATCGACAGTTCATCCGCTGCGAACTCCGTATCGAACGCAGCATCGCCATACAGCTCGCGCTGGGTGGCCAGCTGCGCGACCTGGCGGCCGACACCGCACTCGGCGCGCACGGCACCGCTGTAGAACGCCTGCAGCGCATGGCTGTTGCCCGCACTGGGCACGAAGCCACGGCCGAAACTGCGCGTACGCTGCCAGCCCTGTGCCGGCGCGCCGCGCAGACCAAAGCCGATCCAGCCCAGTTGCGGGCCGGAGAAACGGAACGTGGCATTGCCCTGCAATGCCGAGGTCGCGCGCCGCGTGGCCGCCCCCAGCTCGAAGGCATAGGCGCAGACCGTAGCAGGGTCTTCCAGCAGCTGCTGCAGCAGTGCCTGTCGTTCGCCTGCAGGCAGATCCGCCGGCCAGCGTACGCGCAGGTCACCCGCTGCCTGTGCCGCGGCGAGCGAGGAACGCGTACACACCGGGCCCTTGTGTACCTGCGGTGCACGCAGCCCGGCATCCTCGAAGCGCCACCCCAACCGCTGCAGCAGACCCTGCGTACAGTCCGGGGATGGCGCTGCGACGACCCACGCGGGCGCCAGCAGCAGGGCTGCAATCAGCCACCTGCCGCGCACGCTCAGCCCTGGTCCGTGACCGCCGGTGCGGGTGCGGGCTCCGGTGGCGCCGCCGGCGATGGCGACGGCTTGCCCGCCGCGGCCGGCAGGTACTGCTGCAGGCGCTGGAAGAAGCGACGATAGAACTCGGCATCGGTGACCGTGCTGCTGGCCACCTTCACCAGCGAGTCGTCGTTGCTGCCGAAGGGCAGCGATACCGAACCCAGCGCTCCCACACCGACACTGGCCGAGGTCGGGCTCTTCTTCAGCGCGTAGCGATCCTGCACTGCGCTGACGAACACCAGCGTCTGGCCGCCACGCGGGGCGCAGGAGATGCGCAGCACCAGCTGCTCATGGTCATCCTCGCGCGGCTGGAAGTTCTTGTTGCCTTCCACCTGTGCATCGTCGGAACGGGCGATGGCATAGCCCTGGCTGAGCAGCGTGCGGCGCGCCGCTTCGCAGGCTTCGCCCGGGCGCCCATCGACCGTGCGCGAGAAGGTATCGCCGGAATCGAAGGACTCGCGCAACACGGTGCTGTCGGCGGCACGGCCACCGCAGGCCGAGAGGATCAGGGCGCTGGTGAGCGCCACGGCGGCGCTGGAAAGACGGGAGGCCCGCATGGGTACTCCTGCGAGAACGGAAGCACCAAGGGTAGTCCCACCCCCGTGTGCGGCAGGTCGACATACCCTCCCACGTTGCTCCCGGTTCATGCACGAAAAAGGGGACGGAGGGAATTAAGTCGTTTGTGCCACAAACGACTTAATTCCCTCCGTCCCCTTTTACGACGAGGGGCCGGCAATGCCGGCCCCTGAGGTGTCACATGCCGTGGCCGGCTCAGTCCGCCCAGCGCCCCGCGCCGGTGGACTGCGGCAGCACCTGGGCCGACAGCGGGCGGTCATTGGCCAGCAGATTGACCGCGTCAGCGAGGATCGAGGCCGACTCGCGCAGCAGCGGGTCCGGACGCTTTTCAGCGGCCTTCTCACGGGCGGCATCCTTGACGATGTCGCGCTCGTTGCCGGTCAGGCCATCGTCGCTGCTGTCGTCGGCCAGCGGGTCCAGGGCCAGGCCCAGTTCCTTGCGCTGCACCTGGCGCTCCTTGCGCTGGGCGTCCTGGCGCTCGCGCTCGGCACGACGGGTCGCCTCGTTGAGCGAGATGTACTTCTTCGCGGCCTCGGTGCGGAACTGCTCCACGTCCTCGTTCCACCACTGGAATTCCTTGTCAGTGGCGATGCGCGCGTCGTGGCGGGTCTCCAGCTTCGGCAGCAGCGGCGCGAAGTTGCCGTACTGGGTGTGCGGCACGGCGGCGATGCGGGTCCACGGCAGGGCGTTGTCGTAGGTGCTTTCGCCGAATTCGGTGGCATCGACGCTGGCCGGGAAGGCCAGGTCCGGCACCACACCCTTGTGCTGGGTGCTGCTGCCGCTGATGCGGAAGAACTGGGCGATGGTCAGCTTGACCTGGCCGAAGCGCTGGGTCTCGCCGCTCGGCCAGCGATCGAGGTCGACGATGTTCTGCACGGTGCCCTTGCCGAAGCTGGTTTCACCGATCACCAGGCCACGGCCGTAGTCCTGGATGGCACCGGCGAAGATCTCCGAGGCCGAGGCCGAACCGCGGTTGATCAGCACCGCCAGCGGGCCATCCCACGCCACGCCCTGGTTGCGGTCGCTGTTGACGGTAACGCGGCCACCGGACTCGCGCACCTGCACCACCGGGCCCTGTTCAATGAACAGGCCGGTCAGTTCGATCGCCTCATCCAGCGAGCCCCCCCCGTTGTTGCGCAGGTCCAGCACCACGCCATCCAGCTTGTCGTTCTTGAAGCCGGCCAGCAGCTTGGCGACGTCGCGGGTGGCCGAGGCGTAGTCAGCGGCATTGCGGCGACGGCCTTCGAAGTCCTGGTAGAAGGTCGGCAGCTTGATCACGCCGATCCTGCGCGCCGGTTCGCCGTTGGCGGCCGGGATGCTCATGGTCTCGCCCTTGGCGGCCTGTTCGGCCAGGCGCACCTTCTGGCGGGTCAGGACCAGCGTGTGGTGCTTGCCGTCCACGCCCTCGGCGGCCGGGATGAATTCCAGCTTGACCTGGGTATCCTTGGCACCGCGGATCTTGGCCACGACGTCGTCGATGCGCCAGCCGATCACATCCTCGACCAGGCCGGACTTGCCCTGGCCAACGCCGACGATGCGGTCCCCCGGCTTCAGGGTGCCGTCCACTGCGGCCGGACCACCGGCGATGATCTCGCGGATCACCACCATGTCGTCCTGCCGCTGCAGCTGCGCACCGATGCCTTCCAGCGACAGCGACATCGCCTGGTTGAAGTTCTCGGCGGTGCGCGGGGTGAAGTAGTCAGTGTGCGGATCAACCGCGCTGGTGTAGGCGTTCATGAAGAACTGGAAGACGTCTTCGCCCTTCAGCTCGTTGACCGACTTCTCCAGCGTCGCGTAGCGCTTGTCCAGCGTCTTGCGGATGTCGTCCGGCTTCTTGCCCGCCAGCTTCAGGCGCAGCCAGTCGTTCTTCACCGACTTGCGCCACAGCTCATCCAGTTCGGCACTGCTGGCCGCCCACGGAACCTTCTTGCGGTCGTATTCGAAGCGCTCGTCGGTGGTGAAGTCCGGCTCCTGCTTGAGCAGCTTGCGCGCATAGGCCACGCGCTCGCCGACGCGCTGCTTGTAGACCGCGAACACCTGGAACGCCGGCTCCAGCTCGCCGCCACGGATGGCCGAAGAGATGTTGGCTTCGAACGGCGCGAAGCGCGCCACGTCGGCCTGGGTGAAGTACTGCTTGCCGCCGTCCAGGGTCTCCAGGTAACGCTTGAACACGTCTTTGGAGGTGGCCTCGTCCAGCGCGCGCGGGCGGTAGGCGTAGCGGCTGTCGGACAACAGGCCGTACACCAGCTTGGAGGTGGTCACCTGATCGGCGGTGGCCGCCGCGGGCAATGCGGGCGAGTCGGCCTTGGCCGCCAGCGCCAGCGGCGCGACCAGCGCCAGGGCCATCAGGAATGCGGGGGCTTTGAATTTCATTGACGTGCTCGAAGGCGCCTTGCCAAGGGGGAGACTGCAGGGTGTTCAGACACCACGACAGTGCCGAAAGTTGCCGGGTTTGTCATCCGGCCGCGCTCGGTGGAAAACCAGCCTAGCCGGGCCGGTGTAGCAAATTGTGAATGCATGCAGAGCCGAGCCCATGCTCGGCTGGCCGGCAGCAAGCAGCCGAGCATGGGCTCGGCTCTGCGGCAGGCAGAGGTATGCGGACCAACGGTCCGCACCCACCTCAAGAGATGCCGGCGCCCTTGGCCTGCACGTCAGCGTGGTACGACGAGCGCACCATCGGGCCGGACGCCACGTGGCTGAAGCCCAGCGCGTAGCCGTAGTCTTCCAGCGCCTTGTAGTCCTCGGGGGTCCAGTACTTCAGTACCGGGTGGTGATGCGCGGTCGGCTGCAGGTACTGGCCGATGGTGATCATGTCCACATCGTGCGCGCGCAGGTCGCGCATCGTGGCCTTGATCTGTTCGAAGTCTTCGCCCAGGCCCAGCATGATGCCGCTCTTGGTCGGCACGTCCGGGTGCTGTGCCTTGAAGTTCTTCAGCAGGTTCAGCGACCACTGGTAGTCCGCACCCGGGCGCACGTTGCGGTACAGGTCCGGCACGGTCTCGATGTTGTGGTTGAACACATCCGGCGGGTTCTGCGCCAGGATCTCCAGCGCGCGCTCCATGCGGCCCTTGCCACGGAAGTCCGGGGTCAGCACTTCGATGCGGGTACCCGGCGACTTTTCGCGGATGGCGGTGATGCAGTCGACGAAGTGCTGGGCACCGCCGTCACGCAGGTCATCGCGGTCGACGCTGGTCACCACCACGTACTTCAGGCCCATGTCGGCCACGGTCTGGCCGAGGCTGGCCGGTTCGTTGGCATCCGGCGGCTTCGGGCGGCCATGGGCCACGTCGCAGAACGAGCAGCGGCGGGTGCAGACCTCGCCGAGGATCATGAAGGTGGCGGTGCCATGGCCGAAGCATTCGTGGATGTTCGGGCAGCTGGCTTCCTCGCACACCGTCACCAGGCGGTTCTCGCGAAGCTTGGCCTTGAGGTTCTGCACGGCGTTGCCCGAGGGAATGCGCACGCGGATCCACGACGGCTTGCGCAGCACCGGCGCGTCGGCGAACTGCACCGGCGAACGGTTGATCTTGTCACCGCCCAGCTGCTTGACCCCGGCCTGCAACGGCGCGGCGGACGGAGAGTCGCCCTGCACGATCTGCAGGGGAATGGAACGGGCGGTGGTTTCAGTCATGGCAGTTCCGGGGGGCGGTCAGGCGGCCGCAGAAAGATCGGGCAGTTCCGGCGTGTGCTGCAGCAGCAGGCCGAACTGGCGGGCCAGGTGGTCCAGCAGCACCGGCTTGACGGCATCCAGCCCGGAGGGGCCGCCCAAGTCTACCACCGAGGTCACCTGCAACCCCTGATAGCCACAGGGGTTGATGCGGTGGAAGGGTTCCAGGTCCATGGCCACGTTGAAGGCCAGGCCATGGAAGGTGCAGCCGCGGCGCACGCGGATGCCAAGCGCAGCGATCTTGGCGCCACCGACGTAGACGCCCGGGGCGCCCTCGCGGCGTTCGGCGCCGATGTTCCACTCGGCCAGGGTATCGATGAGGGCCTGCTCGATGCGGCACACGTAGTCGCGCACACCGATGCCCAGCCGCGGCAGGCGCAACAGCGGGTAGACCACGATCTGGCCGGGCCCGTGATAGGTCACCTGGCCGCCACGGTCCACGTGCAGCACGGGGATGTCACCCGGCGCCAGCACGTGCTCATCCTTGCCGGCCTGGCCCAGGGTGAACACCGGATCGTGCTCGACTACCCACAGTTCGTCGGCGTCGGCGTCGCTGCGCTGGTCGGTGAAGCGCTGCATGGCGCGCCACACCGGCTCGTACGCCTGGCGGCCGAGGTCGCGGACCACCGCAAGACGCGGTGCGCGGTCTTCCGGGGCGGCTTCGGCCGGGCAGCTGTCGGCTACAGCGTCCACTTCACTTCCGGGTGGTCGCGCAGTGCCTGGTGCGCCAGGTCGTACTGCTCGCGGCTCTCGGCCTTGAACACGATGCGGACGGACACGTACTTGCCGTTGGACGAATGCTTCCAGCTGATGCGTTCGTTCACCACATCGATGCCGGCAGCCAGCAGCAGACGGGGAAGCTCATGCTCCAGGCCGCGGTTGGCCGGGCCCATGGCGCTGAGCTCGAACTGGCCGGGGAACTGGAAGCCGTGGTCGGGGTTGTCGGACTTGATTTCCATGGCCCCATTATCGGGCCGCAGGGCAACAAACCCAAGAGTATTCACCAACGTCAAAGACAGCACTGGCGGCCTGCTGCGTTGCAGCTGGCCCAAAAGCGCGGGCGGAGAGCCCAACGGCAGCTGACTGGTTCTTTCGGCCCCTCACTGACCGGGGCATCATGCGCGCGGCCTGCAGTCGCCTTCACGCCAGGCCTGCGGCGCGTGCGCGGGTAACGAATTGTGTCCGCCGGACAATGTTGTTTTCGGAACAGACAAGTGATCCCAACGTGCTCGTTCCGGCGCGCGGGCACGAGTACCGTAGCGTTGCAGAAAACGACAGAAAACCGCCCCCTTCCCCATGAGCATTCCATCCATGCATAGTGTCGCAGCCCTCGGGCTGGCCGGCCTGCTGGCCTCTGCCCTCCCCTTTGCCGCCCAGGCGGCCGAACAATGTGGCCCGGACGCGATGCGCGATCACCCGCCGCAGGTCAATTTCCGCGTCGACAACGACCTGTTCGGCGGCCGCCACCAGGACCAGGGCTATACCAACGGTGCGCTGTTGACCCTGGTCTCGCCCAATCTGGTCGATTACACCGACGACCCGTGCCTTCCACGCATGGCGCGCTGGGTGAACCAGTACCTGGAAGGCCTGCATCCGGGCAGGTTCGAACAGCAGAACATGATCTTCAGCATCGGCCAGGGCATCTTCACCCCGACCGATTTCAGCCGCAGGGACCTGATCGAGGACGACCGCCCTTACGCGGGCGTACTGATCGCAAATTTCGGTTTCAATGCGCGCAGCGGCGACCGCCTGCAGACCACCCAGCTGACGTTGGGCGTAGTTGGCCCGTGGGCACAGGGCAAGCAGGTGCAGAATGCCGTGCACGAAGTGCTGGGCGACGAGAAATTCAAGGGCTGGGACAACCAGCTGCACAACGAGCCGCTGTTCATGCTGACCCATGAGCGCATGCGCCGCTGGCCGGGTGATGCCAGCATCAATGCCGACGGCTGGGGTTGGGACGCGATCAGCCACTACGGCGGCTCGATCGGCAACCTGGAAACCAAGGCCAACCTCGGCGGTGAAGTGCGCTTCGGCTGGAAGCTGCCGGACGACTTCGGCAGCACGCCGTTGCGCCCGGCCGGTGAGAACACGGCACCGACCCGCAGCGGCCGTCCCAATGGCTGGTCCTGGCACCTGTTCGCGACCTCGGACGCGGCCTGGGTGATCCGCGACATTACGCTGGATGGCAACACGTTCCGCAACAGTCACAGCGTGGACAAGCGCCATGTGGTGGCCTACGGCGGCTATGGCGTGGCCGTGATGTACGGACGCTGGAAGTTCGCCGCTGCGCGTTACCACAGCACGCGAGAGTTCAACGGCCAGCGCCAATCGCCGGTGTTCGGCAGTTTCACCATCAGCCGCTCGCTGTAGGCGAGGGGCTGAGGGTGAAGCGGGTAGGTGCCGACCGTTGGTCGGCACACCGGTTACCGCATCGCTCGCTGCAAGTCAGGCGCTGCAGGTGGTGCCGGCCGCTGGCCGGCTGCCGGCAGTTCCGGATGAGTTGCTGGGGAGCCGGCCAGCGGCCGGCTCTACCCCCCGCGTGCGGGGGGAAGCGGCCTTCCGAAACAGAAAAGGCCGGCATTTGCCGGCCTTTTCGTTCACCACGCAAAGGCGTGGATCATTCCGATTCCCACCACATCCAGAAGCTGTCCCACAGGCGCTTGAAGAAGCCGGCCTGCTCGACGGCGGCCACGGCCACCAGCGGTGCCTCGGCGATGACCTTGCCATCCAGCGTGACCTTCACGGTGCCGATCTGCTGGCCGGCAGTGAACGGTGCTTCCAGGGTCTTGGGCACGTCGATGCTCGGCTTCAGGTCGTTGTAGCGGCCGCGCGGCACGCTCACCAGCATCGGCTGGGCCACGCCCAGCTGTACCTTGTCGGTGGTGCCCTTCCAGACCTTGTGCTCGGCCACGGCCTTGCCCGGTTCGTACAGGCGGTGGGTCTCGAAGAAGCGGAAGCCCCAGTTCAGCAGGGCCAGGCTGTCGTCGGCACGCTGCTTCTCCGACGCACCACCCAGCACTACGGCGATCAGGCGCTGGTCGCCACGCTGGGCCGAGCTCATCAGGCAGTAGCCGGCTTCGGACGTGTGGCCGGTCTTGATGCCATCCACGCTGCCATCGCGCCACAGCAGCAGGTTGCGGTTCGGCTGCTTGATGTTGCCGACCTGGAATTCCTTGATCTTGTTGTACGCGTAGGTTTCCGGGTAATCACGCACCATCGCGCGGCCCAGCAGCGCCAGGTCGTAGGCGGTGCTGTGGTGGCCCTGTGCGGTCAGGCCGTGGGCGTTGACGAAGTGCGAGTCCTTCATGCCGATCTTGGCGGCGTAGCTGTTCATCAGCGACGCAAAGGCTTCTTCGCTGCCGGCCACATGCTCGGCCAGGGCGATCGCGGCGTCATTGCCGGACTGGATCGCCATGCCCTTTTCCATGTCTTCCAGGCGTGCGGTCTGGTTGACCGGGAAGCCGCTGTAGCTGCCGTCGGTACCGGCGCCACCTTCGCGCCAGGCGCGCTCGCTCATCATCACCTGGTCATCTGCACGGACCTTGCCGTTCTTGACCTCGGCGGCAACCACGTACGACGTCATCACCTTGGTGATGCTGGCCGGGGCCAGCTGCTCGTGGATGTTCTCGCCGGCCAGCACCTGGCCGGTGGCGTAGTCCATCAGGACCCAGGCCTTGGACACGCTCGGGGCCGGGGCCGGCGGGGTCGCGACGGTGGCCGGGGCGGCAGCGGCGGCGGCAGGCGCCGGCGTGGCCGGGGTCGGCAGCGGCGTCTGGGCGGAAGCCAGGCCCACCACCAGGGTGGCGGCCAGGGCGGTGGCGGCGGAACGGAAATTCATTGGACAGCAGGCTCCAGGGGACGGCCGGGAATGGAGGGTGGAACGTAACGGCCATTGTAAGGCCGGGGGAGCCTGGGCCGGCAGCACCGGCCCGGGCGGATCAATCCTTGACGATCTGCGGCGAACCCAGGCCCAGACCGGCGATGCGGCCGGCAAGTTCCGCGGCACTGGCATGGTCGGTGGCAGGAACGCGCAGACGGAACAGGGTGCGGCCACCGGCGGCGATGTCGCTGATGGTCGCGCCGACGATGCCGGCAGCGTTGAGCTGGCCCATCGCACGGTTGGCGTTGTCGCGACTGGAGAAGCTGGCGACCTGCACCATCACCGCGCCCACCACCTGCTGCGACAGGCTGGGTGCCGCCGGCGTGGCGGCGACGGTGCGCACGGGTGCCGGCGCGACGGCGCGCGGCGCGGCGCTGGCGACTGCAACCGGCGCCGGTGCGGTGCTGCGCAGCGGTGCACTCGGCGGCAGGCTGCTGACCGCCACCTCCGGCACGGTGCTGGCCACGCCCTGGGTGGTGGCCGGCTGGCCGCGTGCCGGCATGCCATCGGCCGGCAGGCGCTTGACCAGGCGATCGATATCGCTGTCGGCAGTGGCGCGCGCGGTCGCTGCCGGGCGTGCACTGGCCACCGCAGCTGCCGCTTCGGCGGCACGACGCTCGCGGCGGGACGGCTTCTGCGCCAGCAGGTTGCTCTCGCCCGGCTGCAGCGCGCGCACTTCCACGTTGCCGGTACCGCGCTGGGTGATGCCCAGGCGCACGGCGGCGGCATAACTGAGATCGACCACGCGACCATCGTGGAACGGGCCGCGGTCGTTGACGCGCACGATCACCGACTCGCCATTGTCGAGGTTGGTCACGCGGGCGAAGCTGGGCAGCGGCAGCGTCTTGTGCGCGGCGGTGAACTGGTACATGTCGTAGACCTCGCGGTTGGAGGTCAGGCGGCCATGGAACTTGGCGCCGTAGTACGACGCGGTACCGCGCTCGACATAGTCGTGGGTATCGTCGAGCACCTTGTAGGACTTGCCCAGCACCACGTACGGCGACTTGTTGCCGATCGCCGAGCGCTCCTCGGCGGTCACTTCCGGCTCGGGAATGCAGGCCACGTTGGGAATGTAATCCGGCGTGCTGTCACGCACGCCCGGCTTGTACAGGCCACCGGCAGTGTAGTTGCCGCGGGTGCTCAGGTCTTCCTTGGCCGCCGCGTACGGTGACCCTTCCGGGCAGTGTGCCGGGCGCGAGCCACGCCCCTGCACCAGCGTGCCGCCGGACTTGCCACCATGGCCGGCCGTGGCCGGCTTCTTCGGCGCGCTGCTGCAGGCAGCCAGCGCGAGGACGATCAAGCCTGGGACCAGCCATCTGATGTTCATGCCGGGGGCAGCTCCTGTCCGGCGATGGCCTGGGACAACTGGAACACGGCCATCGCGTACATCTTCGAGAGGTTGTAGCGGGTGATCGCGTAGTAGTTCTGGAAGCCCAGCCAGTACTGCTTGCCGGTGCTGCCTTCAAGCGTGATCGGCGTGGCGGTGGCGCCCGGCTGCACCGGCGCGCCCGGCTGGTAGCCGCGCTGCGCCAGGTCGGCCATCGTCCAGGTCGGCATCCATTCGGTCGGATTGAACTCCTCGCGGTTCGGCGCCAGCGTGGCCGGCACGGCCACCTGCCCGCCACGCACCCAGCCGCCCTTCTTCACGAAGTAGTTGGCGATGGACGAGAATACGTCGTCGTAGCTGGTGAACAGGTCGCGGCGGCCATCACCGTTTCCGTCCACGGCGTAGTCGAGATAGCTGGACGGCATGAACTGGCCCATGCCCATCGCACCGGCATAACTGCCCTTGAGCGTGGTGATATCCAGTTTCTCTTCGTGGCCCAACTCGAACAGCTTGGCCAGCTCATCGCGGAAGAACAGCTCGCGGCGCACTTCGCGTTCCAGCTTGGCCGGGTCGCCGCTGCGCGGGTAATAGAACGCCAGCGTGTACAGCGCATCGAGCACGCGATGGCTGCCAGCATTCCTGCCGTAGCTGGTTTCCACACCGATGATCGCGACGATCACTTCGGCCGGCACGCCGGTGCGCTGCTGCACGCGATCCAGTTCGGCGCGGTGTTCGGCCAGGAACGCGCGGCCGCCATCGATGCGCGCCTTGCTGATGAACATCGGCCGGTACTCATTCCACGGCTTGACCCGTTCGGCCGGGCGCGACATCGCGGCGATGATCGGCTGGCGCACCTGCGCCTGGTCGAGCACGCTGCTGATCTGCTCCGGCTTCAGGCCATAGCGCTTGGCGGTATCGGCAATGAAGCGGGCCCGTGCGACCTCGAACGGCACCGGGGTGAGATCGACCGGCGCCGCGGTGGCGGCGGTGGCTTCAGGCGCGGCCTCGGCCGGGCCATGGGCCTTGGCGGCGGGCTGGCGCGGCGTACTGCTGGCCTGGGGCGAAGACGGTGGGGACTTCGGCTGGGTCGCGCAGGCGACCAGGCCGAGGGTGAGCATGCAGGCCAGAGTGCGTCGAATCATCGTCGCAGGTTAGCAGGTCATGGATGAATTAAAACCCCTAACACCATGAATCACAACGATTTGCCTGCGACCAGCGGGAAATGTGAAGGCATCGTGATCGCCCTTCCCCATTCAGATAGAGGTTGCCGGTTGCGTCCCCATCCCCGCAGACGCAACCGGCGACCGGATCCGGTCGGTACCTGCGCGGCTGCCGCTCCCCAGTGGCAGTGCCCCGCGCTCCCTGTACCCGTTGGATCAGTACTGCTTCCCGCCCGACGCCCCCTCGCGCTGCAACGATTGACGGCGCGCCGTGCCGAACGGGCCGCCATTGTGCAGGCCGATTACGACAAGTCCATTGATCAAGATCAACGCGGTGTAAAAGTGTGAACCAGCTAGCGTTTTTTACGGACTTTGGTCGGTGGGTGTATTGCATCGCATTGTTGTGAGAACGCTTCCACAACAGGCACTGCGCAACGTCAGAGAGTTTCCAGCCAACGGCGCAGCCCCTCGTGGGTGGTGTCTGGGTGGTCGCGTAAAGCAGAAGCCGCGCGTGGGGCCGGTCGGGTTGGGTACGCGGGGGACGCCGTGAATCCGTCCATGGAGGCTTGGCAGCCGCATCCATGCGGCTGACACCCCCGCGTACCCAACCCGACCGTCCTCTGACAGTTTTCGCGCGCGTTCACCCACGGCGAAGAAAAGAAAAGATCAAAAGCAAAAGCGGCTTGGCAGGTCGCTTTCTGTAGAGCCGAGCCCGCGCTCGGCTGCTTTCCGGCCGGCCCGCGAAGCCGAGCATGGGCTCGGCTCTACGCGAGCAAGCGCAGCGCTGCGATCCGCTGTTGATCTTCTTTTTCTTCTCCGTGGGTGGACACGCCCGGAACCTGTCCGTGGCCGGGTAGATGGGCTGCGCAGGGGCGTGAGCCGCATGGATGCGGCGACCGAGCTTACATGGACGTACTTGCAGCGCCCCCTGCGCAGCCCATCTACCCGGCCCCACCCATGAACTGCTTTGCGCCGTCACCCACGAGGGGCTGCGCCGTTGGCTGGAAACCCTATCCCCCGTGCACGGGCCGGTGCCCGCGTACCGCCATCACCAACCCGATGCCGGCCAACAGCGAAACCGCCGATGTGCCGCCGTAGCTGATCAGCGGCATCGGAATGCCCACCACCGGCAGCAGGCCGGAAATCATTCCGCCGTTCACCAGCACGTAGACGAAGAACGCCAGCCCCAGGCTGCCGGCCAGCAACCGTGCATGCGTGTCGCGCGCGTGCACGGCAATCCACAGGCAACGCCCGACCACGAACAGGTACAGCGCGAACAGCGTCGCCACGCCGATCCAGCCGAACTCTTCGGCCAGCACCGAAAACGCGAAGTCGGTGGTGTATTCGGGGAGGAAATCCAGCGTGGCCTGGGTGCCCTGCCCCCAGCCGCGTCCCTGCCATCCCCCGGAGCCGATCGCGATGCGTGACTGCAGGATGTTCCAGCCGGTGCCCAGGGGGTCGGCCGCCGGGTCGAGGAAGGTCAACACACGATCCTTCTGGTACTGACGCAGCAGACCGAACCACGCCAGCGGCGCGGCCACTGCCAGCCCCGCCGCGCCGGTCGCCACCCAGCCCCAGTGCAGGCCCGCCAGCAACAACGCGAACACGCCGCTGGCGGTGACCAGCGTGGCGGTGCCGAGGTTGGGCTGCATCAGGATCAACACCGCCGGCGCGCCGATCAGCACCGCGGCGGTCAGTACCGTGCGCGGCGACGGCGGCAGCGGTTGCCGGTGCAGGTACCAGGCCATCATCAACGGCAGGCTGAGCTTGAGCAGCTCCGACGGTTGCAGGTAGAACACGCCGAGGTTGAGCCAGCGCTGCCCATATTTGCCGGTGCCGATCACATACACCGCCATCAGCGGCAGCATCGACAGCGCGTACAACGCTGGTGTCCACGCGCGCAGGCGCAGCAGCGAAACACGTGACAGCAGCCACATCGCCAGCAGTCCACCCGCAAAGCGCGCCGCCTGCCCGGCCACCGGCCCGGACACACTGTGCAGCACCGCCAGGCCCGCGCCCATCAGGATCAGCAATGCGAGCAGCAACGGCAGATCGATCGTGCGCACTGCCTCACGGCAGCCGCCAAACAGTCGTTTCCATTCCACGCGCAGCACGCTAGCAACGGGCGCTTGCGTGAAGCTGTCAGGGTGCTTCTGATCTCCGTAGCCGGGCTGTGGGGTCAGATCCCTTTTCCCTGTGGAAAAAGGGATCTGACCCCGACGCCGTACTCAGCCGTAGCCGCCGTGCACCGGGTTGTGACTGCGCACCGCCATCACCAATCCGAAGCCGGCCAGCAGTGACACCGCCGAGGTACCGCCGTAGCTGATCAGCGGCATCGGCACGCCCACCACCGGCAGCAGGCCGGAAATCATCCCGCCGTTCACCAGCACATAGACGAAGAACGCCAGGCCGGTGGCGCCGGCCAGCAGGCGCGAATACGAATCGCGCGACTGGCTGGCGATCCACAGGCAGCGCCCGATCACCACCAGGTACAGCGCCAGCACGGTGGCCACGCCGATCCAGCCGAACTCCTCGCTCAGCACCGAGAACGCGAAGTCGGTGGTCTGTTCGGGAATGAAGTTCAGGTGCGACTGCGAGCCCTCGCCCCAGCCCTTGCCATCGAAGCCGCCGGAACCGATCGCGATCTTCGACTGGATGATGTTCCACCCGGCCCCCAGCGCATCCATCTCCGGGTCCAGGAACATCATGATGCGGTCCTTCTGGTACGGCCGCAGCAACCAGAACCAGGCCACCGGCGCGACCGCGGCCACGCCACCCACGCCCAGGCCGACCCACCACCACGGCAGGCCGGCCAACAACAGCACGAACACGCCACTGGCAGCGATCAGCACACCAGTACCGAAGTCCGGCTGCAGCATCACCAGGCCGGTGGGCACGCCGATGATGACCAGGGCCACGAGCACGGTGTTGAAGCGCGGCGGCAGCGGCATCTTGTGCAGGTACCAGGCCACCATCATCGGCAGGCTGACCTTCAGCAGCTCGGCCGGCTGCAGGTAGAAGAACTTCAGGTCCAGCCACTGCCGGCCGTACTTGCCGGTGCCCAGCACGAACACCGCCAGCAACGGGATCATCGAGATCGCGTAGATCATCGGCGTAGCCGAGCGGATGCGCAGGATCGGCACCCGCGAGATGCCCCACAGCGCGGCCATGCCCACGGCGAAGCGCGCGCCCTGGGCCATCACCAGGCTGTCGCCACCGGCGCTCTTCAGGGTGGCCAGGCCGATCACCATCAGCGTCCCCAGGGCCAGGCACAGCACCCAGTCCAGCGTGCTGAAGAAGCGGCGCAGCATGTCGCCGGCCCAGCGCAGGAACACTCTCATCGTACGGGCTCCGCGACGGTCGGGCGTGGCGTGGCGGGCAACACGGCGGCGGCCGGCGTCGCCGGCTGCGGTGCGGGTACAGGTTCCGGCGCCGGCACGCCGACCAGCACCGGATGTTCACCCAGCTGCGCCGCGGCGAGGTCGCCAGCCTGGCGCGCGCCGGCATCTTCGTTGTCGAACGCGGTGGCGCCGATGGCGGTGGTGCCGCGCTCGCTGTCCAGTGGCTGCATGCCTTCGGGCATCTTGCCCAGCAGGTAGGCGTCGAACACCTTGCGTGCGATCGGCGCGGCCGCCGAACCACCATAGCCGCCGCCTTCCACGGCCACCGCGATCGCGATCACCGGGTTTTCCACCGGTGCGAAGCCGACGAACAGCGCGCGATGGCGCAGGTGCATCGGCAGGCTCTTCGGATTCACTGCCGCCGTGCCCTTTCGGCTGATGACCTGCGCGGTACCGGTCTTGCCGGCCATCACGTACGGCGCACCCACCGCCACGCGCCAGCCGCTGCCGCCGGGCCGCATGGTCGCCATCATGCCCTCGCGCACGGCCTGCACGTTGGCGGGGTTGGGGCTGACCGGCTTGCTCTCGCCAGCCGGCATCGCCGACCAGTCGCTGTCGAAACCCTCGCGCTGCTGGATCACCAGGTGCGGGGTGCGCAGCTGGCCATCGGCCAGACCGCTGACGCCGCGCGCCAGCTGCAGCGGGGTGACCTTCCAGTCACCCTGGCCGATGCTGATGTTGACCGTATCACCGGGGTACCAGGCTTCCTTGCGGCTCTTCCGCTTGTAGGCCGGCGACGGCAGGATGCCGCCGATCTCGCCGGTGAGGTCGATGCCGGTCGGCTGGCCGAAGCCGTAGTACTCCATGTAATGGTCGAAGCGCTCGATGCCCAGGTCCAGCGCCAGCTTGTAGTAGTAGGTGTTGACCGATTCGGCGATGGACTTGCGCAGGTCGGTCCAGCCATGGCCGCCACGGTGGGCGTCACCCCAGCCGCGGGAAGTGCCCGGCAGATAGAACATGCCGGTGGACAGCACCTTGTCTTCCGGGCGTCGAACGCCCGAATCCAGGCCGGCCAGGCCGATCAGCGGCTTCAGCGTGGAACCGGGGGCGACGCCACCGAGCACCAGGCGGTTGAACTGCGGCCGCGACGGGTTTTCGTTCAGCGCCTTGAAGTCGGCATGCGAGATGCCGTTGACGAACAGGTTGGGGTCGTAGGACGGCAGGCTGACCATCGCCAGCACTTCGCCGGTGCGCGGGTCCATCGCCACCGCCGAGCCTTCCTGGTCGCCGAAGGCGGCCACCATGGCGCGCTGCAGGTCGGCGTCGATCGACAGCCGCAGGTCGGCGCCGGACTGCGCGGCGACGCGGCCGATGGTGCGGATCGCGCGCCCCTGCACGTTGGTCTCGACCTGCTCGTAGCCGACCTTGCCGCGCAGCTGCTGCTCGTAGTAACGCTCCAGGCCGGACTTGCCGATGTGGGTCAGCGCGGCATTGCCTTCGCCGAGGATCTCCAGATCCTTGTCATCAACGCGGCCAACGTAGCCGATGATGTGCGCGAACAGATCGCCGTAGGGGTAGCGGCGGGTCAGGTAGGGCTCCAGCTCGACGCCGGGGAAGCGCCAGCGGTCGACCGCGAAGCGCGCCATCTCCTCGTCGCTCATGCGCAGCTTCAGCGTGACCGGCAGGAACTTGCGGCGCGCCTTGCGCGACTTGTTGAACGCTTCCAGCTCTTCCGGGCTGATGTTGATGATCTTCGCCAGCCCTTCCAGGGTGGCGTCCATGTCCTTGACCTTGTCCGGGGTCACGTCCAGGCGGAAGGCCGGCACGTTCTCGGCCAGCAGGCGGCCATTGCGGTCGTAGATCATGCCGCGCCCGGGCACCACCGGCCGCGGCTTGATGCGGTTGGCTTCCGAGCGCGTGGCATAGACGTCGTGGTCCAGCACCTGCAGCTTGAAGTACCAGCCGCCCAGGCCCAGCAGGCAGACCAGCACGCCCAGGAAGCCCAGCGCCGCGCGGCGGCGGAACTGTTCGGCTTCGGCGTGCGGGTTCTTGACCTGGCGGCGCGGGATCATGGCTCAGCGCCCGCGCTTGCCGAAGCGCACCGCGTCCAGCAGCACGAACACCAGCGGCCACAGGCCCATGCCCAGCAGCGGTGCCCACCAGTACGACCACGGCAGGGTCGGCTCATCCACCACGATGTGGACCAGCGCGCTGACGATGCGGTCGTTGAACAGCAGGCCGCCGATGGCCAGCATCTGCTGGGACATCGGGAAGAAGCGGATGCGGGCGCGGAAGCGCTGCAGGATGAAGGCCAGCATCACCAGCCGCAGCGCCTGTTCGCCCAGCACGCCGCCGTACAGCAGGTCGGCAACCACGCCGCTGGCGAAGGCGATGCCCAGGCCGACGCGTTCGGGGGCTTCGATGACCCAGTACGCCAGCACCAGCGCCAGCCAGTACGGGCGCAGCGGCTGCAGCAGCGCCGGCAACGGCAGCAGGCCCAGCAGCAGCGCCACCACCAGGCTGGCCGGCAGCACCCACGGGTTGTCGCGCAGGCGGCTCATCGCTGGGCCTCCGGCGTGGTCGGTTGCCGGCCAGCGGCCGGCACTACCGTAGCGCCGGAGGCTGGGGTGGAGCCCCCCTCTTGTTGAGGGGGGCGCGCCGAAGGCGCGGGGGTAAGGGAGGATGCGGGGGCAACAGTCCTCGTTTGCGACGAGGGCTGTTGCCGGCCAGCGGCCGGCACTACCGGGGAGCTGGCCGGAGCCGGCGTCGTTGCCGCTGGCGCGGCTCCCGCAGGCACGCTGGCGCCGGTGGCCGGCCCCCCCGGGGCGGTTTCTTCCAGCTGCAGGCGCAGTTCCGGCGGAATGCGGATCGCCGCGCCCGGGCGCAGCAGCAGCACGTCGCGGCCGCGGTCGAGCTGGGCCGCCGGCTTCAGTTCGCCGACCAGGAAGGCGTGGGTGTCGTCCGGGCGCAGGCCGGTGATGGTGCCGACCGGGAAGCCGGCCGGGAAGCGCCCGCCGAGGCCGGAGGTAACGATCTCATCGCCCACTTCCACGCCGGCGCTGAGCGGAATGTCGCGCAGCTCCAGCGTGTCGCCGCGGCCGTAGACGATCAGGCGCACGCCGTTGCGGGCCACGGTAACGGGCACCGCGTGGTCGGGGTCGGTCAGCAGCAGCACGGTGGAGGTGCCGCCGGTGACGCTGATCACCTGCCCCATCAAGCCGCCGGCATCGATCACCGCCTGGCCGACGTGCACGCCTTCGCGGGTGCCGGCGTCGAGCACCAGGCGCTGCTTCACCGGGTCCAGGTCGATGTCCAGGATCGGCGCCAGCTGCACGTCCAGGCCGCTGCGCTCGGCCACGTTCAGCAGTTCGCGCAGCTGGGCATTGTCCAGCGCGGCGGTCTGCAGGCGGGTCAGGCGCGCGTTGGCCAGCAGCAGCTGGTTGCGCAGTTCGCGATTCTCGGTCACCAGCTGGGTATGGCTGGCGGCGGAATCCTTGACCTGGTTGCCGAGCTTGCCGGGCAGGCCGGCCAGCGCCCATACCGGCTGCACCAGGCTGTTGGCCTGCTCGCGCAGGCGCGCCAGCCAGCCGGCCTGGTCATCGAGCACGATCAGGGTGATGGCCAACGCGAGATAGGCCAGCAACCGCAGGGGGCTGGCGGCATCACCGGATCGGGAGGCAACGGGAGGACCGGCGTAGGGCGGCACGGCAACGATTCAACTGGCAGAAGGCGAAAGGGAAACACGCGGGCGCCCCGCCGGTGCCGGCCCGCCATCACGGCGGGCCGCACCCCGGAAGGGCGCGGCGGGCAGGAACGGCCGGGACGGCTTATTCCGGCGCAAAGAACTCGTTGCCGTGCATGTCCACCAGCTCCAGCGCACGGCCGCCACCGCGGGCCACGCAGGTCAGCGGATCGTCGGCCACCTGCACGTGCAGGCCGGTTTCCTCGGAGATCAGGCGGTCCAGATCGCGCAGCAGGGCGCCACCACCGGTCAGCACGATGCCGCGCTCGGCGACGTCGGCGCACAGTTCCGGCGGGGTCTGCTCCAGCGCCAGCTTGACCGCGCTGACGATGCCCGACAGCGGCTCGTGCAGGGCCTCGAGCACCTCGTTGGAGCTGATCTTGATCATCTTCGGCACGCCCTCGGCGAGGTTGCGGCCGGAGATTTCCATCTCGATCACTTCCGCCTGCGGGTAGGCGCAGCCCAGCTCGACCTTGATGCGCTCGGCGGTGGCTTCACCGATCAGCATGCCGTGGTTGCGGCGCACGTAGTTGGTGATCGACTCGTCGAAGCGGTCGCCGCCGATGCGGACCGAGGCCGAATAGACGATGCCGTTGAGCGAGATCACCGCCACTTCGGTGGTGCCGCCGCCGATGTCGATGACCATCGAGCCACGGGCCTCGGTGACCGGCATGCCGGCGCCGATCGCGGCCGCCATCGGTTCTTCGATCAGGAACACGTCACGGGCACCGGCTTCCTCGGCCGATTCCTTGATCGCGCGGCGCTCGACCTGGGTCGAGCCGGCCGGCACGCAGACCAGCACGCGCGGGCTCGGGCGCAGCACGCGCGATTTGTGCACCTTCTTGATGAAGTGCTTGAGCATCGCCTCGGTGTAGGTGAAGTCGGCGATGACGCCGTCCTTCATCGGGCGGATGGTGGTGATGTGACCCGGGGTACGGCCCAGCATCTGCTTGGCTTCGGCGCCCACGGCTGCCACCGAGCGGGTGCCACCGATGGCACGGTCCTGGCGCACGGCCACGACCGACGGCTCGTTCAGCACGATCCCCTGCCCGCGCACGTAGATGAGGGTGTTGGCCGTGCCCAGGTCGATGGACAGGTCGTTGGAGAACATGCCACGGAGTTTCTTGAACATCTGAGGAAGGAGTCCTGAGGGGTGTCGTGCCCGCCGCGGGATGGCGAAAAAATGGGCAGAAATCGAGGCCGACAAGCCTAGCAACCCGCCTGCCGCCGAGCAAGGAAAAAACTAGCTGAACCCGCGTCTTCACAGGCTTTCGGCCTGATCGGGCATCACCCGGTTCTGGCCCTGAGCGGCACCAGCGGGTAACCTTTGCGCCGTCGGGCGCCCAAGGGCGCCGTTTGCTTGCCCGCTGAACCGGGCTGGCCCACCCCAAAATTCACCGCATAGGCTTACATCGATGTCCGCTCTGATCTGTGGTTCTCTTGCCTTCGACACCATCATGGTGTTTCCGGACCAGTTCAAGAATCACATCCTGCCGGACAAGGTGCACATCCTGAACGTGTCCTTCCTGGTGCCGCGCATGCGCCGCGAGTTCGGCGGCTGCGCCGGCAACATCGCCTACAACCTGCACCTGCTGGGCGGCCAGCCGATCCCGATGGGCACCGTGGGTTCGGACTTCGGCCCGTACCGCGAGTATTTCGAAGGCCTGGGCATCGACCTGTCGCGCGTGCGCGTGATCGATGAGCTGTTCACCCCGCAGGCGTTCATCACCACCGACCACGACAACAACCAGATCACCGCCTTCCACCCGGGCGCGATGATGCGTTCCTACGAGAACCATGTGCGCGGCGTGCCGGGCGTGACCCTGGGCCTGGTCGGCCCGGATGGCCGCGAAGGCATGATCCAGAACGCGCAGGAATTCCACGAGGACGGCATCCCGTTCATCTTCGACCCGGGCCAGGCCATGCCGCTGTTCAACGGCCCCGAGCTGCGCGCCTTCATCGACCAGGCCGACTACGTGGTGGTCAACGACTACGAGTCGAACCTGCTGCAGGAACGCACCGGCTGGGACGAAAAGGAGATCGTCAGCCGGGTCAAGGCCTACATCACCACCCGCGGCCCGAAGGGCGCGGTCATCCACACCCCGGAAAAGAGCTACGACATCCCGCCGGCGCACGAGCGCCGCGTGGTCGACCCGACCGGCTGTGGCGACGCCTTCCGCGCCGGCCTGATCTACGGCATCCAGAAGGGCTACGACTGGCTGACCATCGGCCGCATGGGCAACCTGATGGGCGCACTGAAGGTCGAGCACCCAGGCACGCAGAACCAGCGCTTCACCTTCGATGAGTTCAACGAGCAGTTCAAGCAGCAGTTCGGTTACGCGCTGGGCGCGTAAACCGAACTGCCCGCGCATCGCTCGGTGGGTGTCGACCTGGGTCGACACTGCCGGCCGGCGGCCGGCACTACCGGAACTTCCGACCGACACGTTGCCTGCTCTGTAGAGCCGAGCCCATGCTCGGCTTGCGCGCGCCTGCGCGATCTGACCGCAGGGCAGCCGAGCGTGGGCTCGGCTCTACACGGTCATGCGGCCTGCCAGGCCGCCAACAGCGCGCGGCAATCGGCGAAATGCCAGTCGGCACGGCCGGGCCACGGGTTTTCCGGCAGGTTGACCAGCACGGTATGGGCGCCCGCGGCGCGGCCGCACTCCAGGTCGTAGGCGTGGTCGCCGACCATCACCGCCTCCCTCGCTGCAATGCCCCAGCGCCGCAGGTGCTGCTGCAGGCCATCCGGCGAGGGCTTGGGCACCGCTTCATCACGGCCGACGATGTCGGCATCATCGAACAGTTCCCCGACCCCGATCGCGTCCAGCGTCAGCTTCGCCAGCGCATGATCGTTGCGGGTCAGGATGCCCAGCCGGCAACCGTCGGCTGCCAGCGCACGCAGCAGCGTCACCGCACCCGGCGCCGGCAGCGCCTCCTCGGCCAGCACACGTTCGTGATCCAGCAGCCACTCAGGCTTGGCCTGCGCCGGCGCATCCGGCAACGCTGCGATATGGTCCAGGATGTCCTCCTCGGCCGCGATCTGCAGCGCACGGCGGATCGCGGCGAAATCATGCACGGCGACGGTCAGCGTGCCATCCATGTCGAAGACCCAGTGCCGGATCGCGGACAACGCGTGCACTGCGCTGCCCGTCGCGATCATCACTGCCACCACTGCGGCATGCGACTGGCGTCGACACCGCCGGTCTCGAACACGGCCGTACGCGTGCCGCCAGCCTTGACCGGGAACTCGATGCTGATCGACTTGCCCTTGCGCGCCAGCTTCCACAACGCCTTCTGGTCGGTGATGAACAGGGCGATGGCTTCATCGGTCTTCGGGCGCCAGGCCGCCATCGACACCGGCTTGCCATCGTCCACGGTCACCTTCACCGTGCACTGCGGGCAGCGGAAATCGCCGGCCTGCAGCACCAGGTAAGCGTGCCGCTTCCACTCCGGGTGATCGCGGAACACCAGCTGCACCGGCTTGGCGCCGCTGCCATCCACGTCCACCCGTTCCTTGCTGTAGATCTGCGCCGAAACCTGGTTGCCCTTGTTGCCCACCGGGATCTGGTTGTACTGCCACAGCGCCTGCATGCGGCGCAGGTCGCGCGCGGCATCGCCCTTGGCCTTGACCTCGTCGAAGCCCGCGGCGATGCGCTCGGCGGCGGCGGTGTCCTTGTACTGGTCCAGCAGCGAGGCGCCATGCAGGCGCGCGCGTTCCCAGTCCTGCGCGGCCACGGCCATGTCGTACTGCTTGGCCACGTCCTCGGCCTTGGCTTCCTTCTGCGCCTGCACGGCGGCCGCGGCGGCTTCCTGCGCCTTGCGCTCTTCCTCGGGGTTGCTGCAGGCGGCCAGGGCCAGGGTGCAGGCGGTGAGCAGGATCAGTCGTTTCATGGCGGAGGTCCTATGCGAGTGCATCCCGATTCTATCGGCAGCGAAAAGCGGATACAGCAACGGCGGGTTTCCCCGCCGTAGCTGGTGAAGCAGTGACCGGTTGCCGGCCAGCGGCCGGCACCACCGGTTACTTGGCTTCAGCCTTGGCCAGCATGTCCTGGACCGAGGCCGTGGTGATCGGGTGGTAGCCCGGCTTGGCCTTTTCAAAGGCCTGCTTGGCCAGCTCCAGCCCCTTCGGGGTCTTCACCAGTTCGGCGTAGATCGGCAGGATCAGCTTGCGACGGCCGACGCGCTCGATGAACGCGGCAGCACCTTCATTGGCCTGCTCGTAGCCGCTGCGGATCGCCAGCGGGTACCAGCGCATGGCGATCTCACCATTCGGGGTGCCGGTGAAGTGGAACGCCTTGTCCAGCGTGGCCAGCTTGTCCAGCGGCTGGGTCGCACCCAGGCCGTCGATGAAGCGCACCCATTCCTGCGTGCTCCAGTCGGCGATGACCTGGCTGCTCGGCACGGTGCCGGCGCTGGCGAAGGCAATGCGCGCGGTATCGACGCTGCTGAAGTTGCGCGACTGCGCCTTGGCCGCGAACGCCGGAATGCCCGGCTCGTCCAGCCACGCCTTCAGTTCGGCCTCGGTCACTGCCGAGGGATTCTTCGGCAGCAGGTTCTTCTTCATGTACGCGACGAACTGGTCGGTGTTCGCGCTCTGGAAGGCATGGTCATCGAACCAGCCGCGCAGGAACGGATCGAAGGTCTCGCGGCCGAAGCGCTGCTCCAGGAATTCCAGGAACCACGAACCCTTGACGTAGGCGACCTGGCTGAGGGCTTCGTCGGGGTCACGCTCGTTCAGCGGCGGCAGCGCCAGCGCCTGGTCGGCCGGGCTCATGTCCTTCACTTCGGCCAGCAGGTCGGTCTGGTCGATCTGCTTCTCCATCTCGGCCATCTCCTTGCCGTACAGGGCTTCGGTGATGCGGCCCTGGACGTAGGTGGTGAAGCCTTCATTGAGCCAGATGTCCTTCCAGCTGGCGTTGGTCACCAGGTTGCCCGACCAGCTGTGCGCCAGTTCATGGGCGACCAGCGAGACCAGCGACTTGTCACCGACGATCACGGTCGGGGTGGCGAAGGTCAGGCGCGGATTCTCCATGCCGCCGAACGGGAACGACGGCGGCAGCACCAGCATGTCGTAGCGGCCCCAGCGGTATTCGCCGTACAGCTTCTCGGCGGCACCGATCATCTTCTCGGTGTCTTCGAATTCCTTGGCCGCCTTGTTGACCATGGTCGGCTCGGCCCAGACACCGGAGCGGCCGGAGATCGGCTCGAACACCAGGTCGCCGGCGGCGATGGCCAGCAGGTAGGACGGAATCGGCTGCGGCATCTTGAAGGTGTAGTCACCGTCACGCGCGGCCTTCGGATCGTTGTCGGCACTCATCAGCACCATCACGTCCGGGCGCGAGACCACGTGCGCGCTGTAGGTGAAACGCACGCTCGGGGTGTCCTGCAGCGGCACCCAGGAACGGGCGTGGATGGCCTGCGACTGGCTGAACATGAAGGGCAGCTTCTTGCCCTCGGTCATCGACGGCGCCAGCCACTGCAGGCCCGAGGCGGTCGGTGCGGTGTGGTAGGTCACTTCCACCTTGGCCGGCTGTTCCGGGGTCTCGATGGTCAGCTTGCTGCCGAACACCTTGTCGACCGGGGCCAGCGCGAACTGCAGCGGGCTGCGCGCGCCATCGGCACCGACGGCCTCGACCTTGGACACGGTCAGCTCGCGGGTGTCGAGCACCAGCTGCCTGGCGTCCTTCTGCTTCCATTCCAGGGTGTAGGTGGCGGTGCCGCCGATCTGCTTCTGGTCGAAGTCCAGCTTCAGATCCAGCGCGATGTCCTTGATGACGACCTTGTCCGGCTCGGCGTACGAGCTTTCGTCGTGGCTGCGGTTCTCGGCGTTCACGGGGGCGGCGGGGGCCTTTGCGGCAGTCGGGGCGGCGGCGGGCGCGGCCGCCTCCTGGGAGCAGCCGGCGGCCAGGGCCACGGCCAGCGGAAGGAGCATCAGCGGATTACGCATGAATCGGGACCGTTACGGGGATCAAACCCCAATGGTACCTCCCTCCGGCCGCGCAGGCGTTGCGCGGTGCGGGGTAATGCAGGCCGGGGCCGTTCCTGCGCCTCCGGCGCATGCCAACCAAGGTTGGCATCTACAGGTAGGTGCCAACCTTGGTTGGCATCTACAGGCAGGTGCCCACCTTGGTTGGCACGGATCCATCAACGCACGCGGCAGGCCCGTGCCGACCAAGGTCGGCACCTACCAGAGCGGATGACCGCAGCGGGCGAGTGCCAACCAAGTTGGCACCCACCAGAGCAGGGCTTACAGCTTGTAGCCGGAGTGGATCGAGACGATGCCGCCGGTCAGGTTCTTGTAGTGGCAGCGCTCGAAGCCGGCCTGCCCCATCATCGCCTTCAGTTCGTCCTGCGGCGGGTGCTTGCGGATGCTCTCGGCCAGGTACCGGTAGCTGTCCGAATCGTTGGCGAACAGCTTGCCCAGCTTGGGCAGGATCTTGAACGAGTGGAAGTCGTAGATCGGCTTGAACCAGTCCGCGGTGACTTCGGAGAATTCCAGCACGCGGGCCTGGCCGCCCACCTTCAGCACGCGGTACATCTCGCGCAGGCCAGCGTCCTTGTCGGTCACGTTGCGCAGGCCGAAGGCAATGGTGACCAGATCGAAGCTGTTGTCCGGGAACGGCAGGGCTTCGGCGTTGCACTGCACGTAGTCCAGGCCGAGCACGAGGCCGCGGTTGGTCAGGCGGTCACGGCCGACCGACAGCATGCCGGCGTTGATGTCGCCCAGCACCACCGAGCCCTCGGCGCCGACGCGCTCCTTCAGCAGGGCGGCGATGTCGCCGGTGCCGCCGGCCAGGTCGAGCACGCGGTCGCCCGGCTTCACCTGCGCGGTGGCCACGTAGTAGCGCTTCCACGCCCGGTGCACGCCCAGGCTCATCAGGTCGTTCATCAGGTCGTAGTTGCGCGCGACCGAGGTGAACACCTGGCCGACCAGCTTCTGCTTGTCCTTGGCGGCGACGTCGCGGAACCCGAAATGGGTGGTACCGGCTTTGTAGGGGGATTCGCTCATGGCCCCGATTATCGCACCGCCGGGGGCCAGCGGCACCCCCTGCCCGTATGATGGCGGGCCACGACTTACCGGAGCCCCGCATGATCACCACGCCCGACTACCAGGCCCTGCTGCAGACCGCCATCGCCGAAGCCCGCCAGGGCCTGGCCGAGGGCGGCGTGCCGATCGGCGCGGCGCTGTACCACAACGACGGCCGCCTGCTCGGCTGCGGCCACAACCGCCGCGTGCAGGAAGGCGACCCGTCGGTGCATGGGGAAACCGACGCCTTCCGCAAGGCCGGCCGCCAGCGCCGTTACCAGGACACCATCATGGTCACCACCCTGGCCCCGTGCTGGTACTGCTCGGGGCTGGTGCGCCAGTTCAACATCGGCACCGTGGTGGTGGGCGAATCGCGCACCTTCCAGGGCGGCATCGACTGGCTGCGCGAAAACGGCGTCAACGTGATCGACCTGGACAACCAGGAATGCGTGGACCTGCTGGGCGATTTCATCAGCCGTCATCCCGACATCTGGAACGAGGACATCGGCGAATGAGCCACGCGCGCTCGTCTCTGCAACACATTTAATGAACGCTTCAGCGCCGGTGCGCCCTTGTGCCGGCGGCCTTTGCGGGCATCGGCGTGACCGCGCGCACAGTCAGCCAGGCCACGCGCACACATTGCGGTAACACCCCACGCGGCTGACACGCCTACGGTGGGTTCACCGGGGCACCCTTTCCCCGGCGGAGCCAGCCATGTGCGCGCACGCCGTACGCCCTACGACAGACCCGATCCTCGATCCGATCCGCGAACGCTTGCAGCAGCAATATGCGCTGCACCGGCGCGGCGCGCCGTTCTGGACTGCCTATCAGCACATGCAACTGGAGCTGGTCCGCCGCCACCCGCTCGACCACGAACGCCTGTGCAATGCGATGGCCACTCTGGCCGAAGACCTCGGTGCGGTCGAACATGCGCAGTTGATCGGCCATGCCAACGCAGGCTCCACATCCCGCTGACGCGGCATGCACCGCCATATACGCCACACTCGGATGAACCCCCACTCCCTTTCCACTCAACCGAACTGGATTGTCATGCACGCTGAAGTCCCCACCATTCCTCCGGTCATCAACGTTGACGCCGAGCTTGACCACTGGCGCCGCCAACATGCCGAAGGCGCACTGCCGCACAACTCGTTCGGCTCGTACGTGCCGTGGATCAAGTTCGCCTGTGATTCGCTGATCACCCAGCCGCGCGCCAGCGAGGCCGAACGTGACGAGATGTTCCAGACCCAATACGCCCTGCAGATCATGCCGCGGCTGAGCGAAGCCCAGGCCCGTGAGTTCGTCGACCGTTGCTGGCAGCACGTCTACCAGAGCAGCCCGGTGCGCAGCCTGCAGGCGCCACGACTGCAGCGCATGCGCGCCTGACCGCCGCTGCACAACCCCTGCACGGGCCACTGCCGATCATCCTCGTCACCTGAGTGGGACGACGACGATGAAAGCACGCAACCTGTTCAATACGATCGCCAAGAAGGCCGCGGCCGCCACCGGCTCGCCGTGGACCTTCCTGGCTGCAGTAGCGATCGTGGTGATCTGGGGCATCAGTGGCCCGGTGTTCGGTTTCAACGACACCTGGCAGCTGGTGATCAACACCGGCACCACCATCATCACCTTCCTGATGGTGTTCCTGATCCAGCACACGCAGAACGCGGATACTGCCGCGATGCAGATCAAGCTGGACGAGCTGATCCGGGCGACGGCCGAAGCCAACAACGAACTGTTGGATCTGGAAGAACTGGATGAAGCGCGCCTGGAAGAGATCCGCGCCGAGTACGAGCAGATGGCGCGCGAAGCCGGCGATGCGCTGGCGCGCGTTCGCGCCTGCCATGCGGCGCGGCGCGACGATGAAGCGGTATAGCAGGCCTCCGAATGACAATGCCGGCCAAGGGCCGGCACTACCCTCGATCTCCAGGTAGGTGCCAACCTTGGTTGGCACCTACCAGAAGCACTGCTTACCCGCGCTCGTGCCAGCCGCCGCCCAGCACCTTGTACAGGGTGATGCGGTTGGCCTGCTGCGCCAGCTGCGCCTGCAGCTGGGTCTGCTGCGCGTTGTAGGCGGTACGCCGCGCGTCAAGCAGGGTGACAAAGCTGTCCAGCCCCGCGTCGTAGCGTGCCTGCGACAGGCGATTGGCCTGTTCGGCCGCTTCCACCAGGCGCTGCTGTGAACTCACCTGCTCATCCAGGCTGACATTCAACGCCAGCGCATCGGCCGTTTCGCGGAATCCCACCTGGATCGACTTCTCGTACTGCGCCAGTGCGATATCACGATCCGCGTTGGCGATGGCCAGGTTGGCGCGCAGCTTGCCGCCCTGGAAGATCGGCAGGGTGATCTTCGGCAGGAAGCTCCACACACGGGTGCCGCTGTCGAACAGGTTGGACAGTTCGCTGGAGCCGCTGCCGATGCTGCCGGTCAGCGAGATGCTCGGGAAGAACGCTGCGCGTGCCGCACCGATGTTGGCATTGGCGGCCAGCAGCTGGTGTTCAGCGGCCATGATGTCCGGGCGCTGCAGCAGCACGTCGCTGGGCAGGCCGGCCGGCGGCGGGGCCAGCGCCAGCAGCTGCGGTTCGATGCTGTCCGGCAGCAGTGCCGGATCGAGCTGGCCACCGGCCAGCAGCGCCAGTGCGTTGCGGTCCTGGGCCAGCTGGCCGCGCAGGCGCGCGGCATCGGTGCGTGCGGTCTCGACCAGGGTACGGGTCTGGGTCAGCTCCAGCGCCGAACTGCCGCCGCGTTCGTGGCGGGCCTCGGCCAGGCGCAGCGAATCCTCGTAGGTCTTCAGCGTGGCATCGGCGATCTTCAGCCGCTGCGCATCAGCCCCATAGGTCAGCCACGCGGTGGCGGTCTCGGCCACCAGGCTCAGCTGCGCGTTGCGGCGGTTGGCAGCCACGGCGAAGTACTGCTGCAGCGCCGCCTCGCTGAGGTTGCGCACGCGACCGAACAGGTCCAGCTCGAACTCGGCCACACCCACGCCCGCGCTGAACTGCTCGGTGACACCGGCATCGGTACCACGGCGGTCCATCTGGCCGGTCACGGCCACGCCGGGCACGCGATCGGCGCGCTGCACGCGGTACTGGCCACGCGCGCGCTCGACATTGAGCACGGCCACGCGCAGGTCGCGGTTGTTCTGCAGCGACTGCTCGATCACCTGCTGCAGGCGCGCATCGGTGAAGAAATCGCGCCAGCCGACGGCGGCGACATCGGCCACCTCGCCCTGCGCGGCCTCGGCCGGCCACTGCGCAGGAATCGCCGGAGCGACGGCGGTGTTCTTCGGCGCCAGGGTGGAGCAGCCGGCCAGCGCGAGCGTGGCGGCAATGGAGAGGAACAGGGATGCACTTTTCATGGGGATCACTTCCATCGGTACTGCCGGATGGCAGGAGGCAGTGCCGGCCAGCGGCCGGCACTACCGTTTCGATAACGCCAGCCTGAGGCCGGCATGACCGTTTCAGGTCACGTCGTGGATCTGCGCTTGAACACGCGCTGCACCACCACGAAGAACAGCGGCACGAAGAACACGCCGAGCACGGTGCCGACGATCATGCCGCCGAGCACGCCGGTGCCGATCGCCTGCTTGGCGCCGGAGCCGGCACCGGTGGAGATCGCCAGCGGTACCACGCCCATGCCGAAGGCCAGCGAGGTCATCACGATCGGGCGCAGGCGGTCGCGCACGGCGTGCATGATCGACTCGATCAGGCTGGCGCCCTTTTCCAGGTTTTCCTTGGCGAACTCGACGATCAGGATCGCGTTCTTGCTGGTCAGGCCCACCGTGGTCAGCATCGCCACCTGGAAGTAGATGTCGCGCTCCAGGCCCTTGAAGGTGTTGGCCAGCACCGCGCCGAGGATACCCAGCGGGGCCGCCAGCAGCACCGCGGTCGGCACGCTCCAGCTTTCATACATCGCGGCCAGGCACAGGAACACGATCATCAGCGACAGCGTATACAGCAGCGGCGTCTGCGAGCCGGCCTGGCGTTCCTGGTAGGACATCGCCGTCCATTCGATGCCGAAACCCGCCGGCAGCTGCTTGGCCAGCTGTTCGATCTCGGCCATGGCATCACCGGAGGCGACACCCGGGGCCGGTTCGCCCTGGATTTCCATTGCCGACACACCGTTGTAGCGTTCCAGGCGCGGCGAACCGTAGTCCCAGTGCTTGGTAGCGAAGGCGCTGAACGGCACCATCTCACCCTTGTCGTTCTTCACGGACCAGAGATCGAAGTCCTCCGGCACCATGCGGAACGCCTGGTCGGCCTGCACGAACACGCGCTTGACGCGGCCACGATCGACGAAGTCATCGATGTACGAGCTGCCCCACGCGGCTGCCAGCGTGCCGTTGATCTGGTCGATCGACAGTCCCAGCGAGGTCGCCTTGGCCGCGTCGATGTCGATGCGGAACTGCGGCGTGTCTTCCTGGCCGTTCGGGCGTACGTTGGCCAGCTTCTTGCTGCCTGCGGCCAGGCCGAGCAGCTGGTTGCGCGCGGCCACCAGTGCCTCGTGGCCCTGGCCGCTGTTGTCCTTCAGGAAGAAGGTGTAGCCCGAGGCGGTCCCCAGCTCCGGAATGGCCGGCGGCGGGAAGGCGAAGATGAAGGCATCCTTGATCTGGCCCAGGGCCGCCATCGCACGGCCGGTGATCGGCATCACGCCATTGTCGGCGTCACGCTCGCTCCAGTCCTTCAGCTTGACGAACGCCATGCCCGCGTTCTGGCCCATGCCGGCGAAGCTGAAGCCCTGCACGGAGAACACCGAGTCCACCGCATCCTTCTCGTTCTGCAGGAAGTGGTTTTCCAGTGCCGCGATCGATTCCAGCGTGCGTTCCTGGGTGGCACCGACCGGCGCCTGCACCAGCGCCATCAGCACGCCCTGGTCTTCATTGGGCAGGAACGAGCTGGGCAGGCGCACGAACAGCACGCCCATCAGCACGAACAGCGCCGCCACGATGCCCATGAAGCGCCACGGACGGTGGATGATGCCGCGCACGCCGCGCTGGTAGCTTTCGCTGGTGCGGTCGAAGCCACGGTTGAAGCCATTGAAGAAGCGACCGGCCAGGCCACGGTGGGCGACGTGGTGCTCACCCTTCTTCAGCGGCTTGAGCATGGTCGCGCACAGTGCCGGGGTCAGCACGATCGCCACCAGCACCGACAACGCCATCGCAGAGACAATCGTGGCCGAGAACTGCCGATAGATCACGCCGGTGGAGCCGCTCATGAAGGCCATCGGCACGAACACCGCCGACAGCACCAGGCCGATACCCACCAGCGCACCGGTGATCTGGCCCATCGACTTGCGGGTCGCTTCGAGCGGCGACAGCCCTTCCTCGGACATGATGCGCTCGACGTTCTCCACCACCACGATGGCATCGTCCACCAGCAGGCCGATCGCCAGCACCATCGCGAACATGGTCAGCATGTTCACCGAGAAGCCCAGCATCGCCAGCACGCCGAAGGTACCCAGCAGCACCACCGGCACGGCGATGGTCGGGATCAGGGTGGCGCGGAAGTTCTGCAGGAACAGGTACATCACCACGAACACCAGCACGATCGCTTCGATCAGGGTCTGCACCACGCCCTTGATCGACACGCGCACGAACGGGGTGGTGTCGTACGGGATCTCGGCCTTCAGGCCGGCCGGGAAGAAGCCCTTCATGTCTTCCAGCGCGGCATCCACACCGGCCGCGGTATCCAGCGCGTTGGCGCCGGTGGCCAGGGTGACCGCCAGGCCACTGGCCGGCTGGCCGTTGTAGCGGGTGACGAAGTCGTAGGACTCGGCACCCAGCTCGACGCGGGCGACATCACCCAGGCGCAGCTCGGCACCGTCCTGCGCACCGCGCACGATGATGTTTCGGAACTGTTCCGGGGTCTGCAGGCGCGACTGCGCGTTGATGGTGGCGTTGAGCTGCTGGCCCTTCACCGACGGCGCACCGCCGAGCTGGCCGATCGCCACCTGGGCGTTCTGCGCCTTGATCGCGGCGGTCACTTCCGGCACCGACAGGCCATAGGTATGCAGCTTGTTCGGGTCCAGCCAGATGCGCATGGCGTACTTGCCACCGAACACCTGGATGTTGCCCACGCCCGGCACGCGGCTCAGGCGGTCGACGACATTGGAACCGACGTAGTCGGCGATGTCGTTGGCGTCCATGCTGCCGTTCTCGGACACGAACGCGATGACGTTCAGGAAGCCCGAGCTGGACTTGGCCACGTTGATGCCCTGCCGCTGCACTTCCTGCGGCAGCAGCGGCATGGCCAGCTGCAGCTTGTTCTGCACCTGCACCTGGGCGATATCCGGGTTGGTGCCGCTCTCGAAGGTCAGGGTGATGGTGGCCTGGCCGTTGGACGAGCTGTTGGAGGAGAAGTAGATCAGGCCATCAAGGCCCTTCATGTTCTGCTCGATGATCTGCGTCACCGAGTCCTCGACCACCTTGGCCGATGCACCCGGGTAGGTGGCACTGATTTCCACCGCCGGCGGTGCGACGTTGGGGTACATCGAGACCGGCAGCTTGAACAGCGCCAGGCCGCCGGCGAGCATGATGATGATGGCGATCACCCACGCAAAGATGGGTCGATCGATGAAAAAGCGTGCCATGGGGTTCTCCGCTTACTTCGCGTCGCCGGCCGGGGCGGCAGGCTGGGCGGCTGCCGCCGGCTTGGCCGGTGCGTCGCCCTTCTCGGTGGCCTTGACCGGCATGCCGGGGCCGATCTTCTGCAGGCCTTCGACGATGACCTTGTCACCGGCCTTCAGGCCGTCCTCGACCAGCCACTTGTCGCCGACCGTGCGGCTGACCTTGACCGGGCGCACTTCGACCTTGTTGTCCTTGCCGACCACCATCGCGGTGGTGTCGCCCTTCGGATCGCGCGCGATGCCCTGCATCGGCACCAGCACCGCGTCGCTGCGCACGCCGCCGCCGATCACCGCACGCACGTACATGCCCGGCATCAGCAGGCCGTCCGGGTTGTCCACCTTCACGCGCAGGCCGAAGCTGCCGGTGGTCGGATCGACGCTGACTTCGGAGAACTCCAGCGTGCCCTTGTGCTCGAAGGTGCTGCCGTCTTCCATCAGGATGCTGACCGGCAGGGTCTGGTTGTCCTGCAGGCGGCCGGCGGCCAGTTCGCGGCGCAGCTGCAGCAGCTCGGCCGAGGACTGGGTCAGGTCGACATAGATCGGGTCCAGCTGCTGCACGGTGGCCAGTGCGTTGGCCTGGCCGGCGCTGACCAGCGCACCCTGGGTGACGCTGGACTTGCCGATGCGGCCGCTGATCGGCGCGGTGATGCGGGCGTAGCCCAGGGTGACGTTGGCCGCATCCAGCGAGGCCCTGGCGGCACCGACGTCGGCCTCGGCCTGCTTCTGCGCGGCGACGGCGTTCTCCAGGTCCTGCTGGCTGACCGCATCGACCTTGGCCAGCTCGGTGATGCGCTTGGCACTCAGGCGCGCGGCATTGGCGGTGGCTTCGGCGCGGGCCAGCTGGGCGCGGGCGTTGTTGGCCTGGGCCCGGTAGCTGGCATCGTCGAGCTGGTACAGCGGCTCGCCGGCCTTGACCATGCCGCCCTCGGTAAACAGGCGCTTGGCCACGATGCCATTGACCTGCGGGCGCACTTCGGCGACCAGGAAGGCATTGGTACGGCCCGGCAGTTCGCGGGTCAGGCCCACGGTCTCGGACTTCAGCGTGACCACGGTGACGTCACCCGGGCCCTGCTCGGGGGCCTGGGGTTGGCCGCCGCAGGCAGCCACGGTCGCGGCGATTGCCAGCGACAGTGCAAAGGGTCGGATTCGGCTCAGCAACATGACGGAAAGGCTCTTGGAGGAAGGAATCTCAGAGGGAGCTGATATCGATGGACGTTCCCCTTCCGGTGAAAGCCCGCAGATCGCGCCCACCCGGGTGGAGTGGGCGCCGGACCGGCCTGCCACGCACACGACGGGAATGATGGGTGCGAAATATACATACATGCTTGTTTGTTTGTAAACCGGTACAATTCAGCCACGTTTCACCCGCACTCGTACCCACACCCATGGCCCGCAAGACCAAAGAGGACACCCAGGCAACCCGGGAAGGCATCCTTGACGCCGCCGAAGCCTGCTTCCATGAACACGGCGTGGCCCGTACCACGCTGGAGATGATCGGTGCCCGCGCCGGCTACACCCGTGGCGCGGTCTACTGGCACTTCAAGAACAAGAGCGAGGTGCTGGCCGCCATCGTCGAGCGCGTGCACCTGCCCTTCATGCAGGAACTGGAGCGCACCTCCACCGACCAGCGCGACACCCCGGTGCACGACCTGCGCGCGGTAATGGTCCACTCGTTCATCGAGCTGTCCGAGGACGAGCGCCTGCGCAAGACCATGGAGATCATGCTGCGCAGTGATGCGTCGGCGGACACCAGGGTGCTGACCGAAATGCAGCAGGCCGGATTCCGCGATGCGCTGGACCGGATGGAGCGTGCCCTGCGCCGCGCCCGCGATCTGGGCCAGCTGCGCGAAGGCGCCGACCCGAAAATCGCCGCGCGCATGCTGCACGCCACCGTGCTGGGCGTGCTGCACGGCGCGATGGTCGAACCGGAACTGATGGACCTCAAGCGCGACGGCATGCTCGCGCTGGACATGACCCTGGCCGCCTACGTGAAGGATGGTGTGTTCGTTCCCGGCACCGTCCCCGAGCCGCTGCCCGAGGCGTGAACGAGGCTGCTCCCATCACTGCGGCCCCCCCTGCAAGGGCAGATCGATGATCCTGGACAACGTGGTGTGGGGCTTCATCGGGTGTGGCAGCGTCACCGAGAAGAAGAGCGGACCGGCCCTGGCCAACACGCCGGGCTCACGGGTGGTGGCGGTCATGCGCCGCAATGCCGCATTGGCCGAAGACTATGCACGCCGCCACGCGATTCCGCGCTGGTACGCGGACGCCGATGCACTCATCGCCGATCCGGAGGTGAACGCGGTCTACGTTGCAACACCGCCCTCCACGCACATGCACTACGCATTGCAGGCGATTGCTGCGGGCAAGCCGGTCTACATCGAAAAGCCGATGGCCATGGACCACGACGAGTGCCAGCGCATCATCGCGGCCAGCGCCCGCAGCGGCGTGCCCGTGTTCGTGGCCTACTACCGCCGTGCCCTGCCCCGCTTCGCACAGGTGAAGCAGCTGCTGGACGACGGCGCGATCGGCACAGTGCGCGGCGTGCGCGCCACCCTGCACCGGCCGCATTCAGTGGATGCCGCATCGCCTGACTTCTGGCGGACCAACCCCGCGATCGCCGGCGGCGGGCTGTTCGTCGACCTGGGCTCGCATACCCTGGACCTGCTCGACCATCTGCTGGGGCCGCTGAGCGATGTGCGTGGCCTGGCCAGCTCGTTGACCGGCGCCTACGCCGCCGAGGACAGCGTCTCGATGTGCTTCCGCGCCGGGACGGGGACACACGGCATCGCGCAATGGAGCTTCTGCGCGTTCCGCCGCCAGGATCAGATCGAGATCACCGGCGACCGTGGGCAGCTGCGCTTTGCCACCTTCGAGGACGTTCCGGTGGAGCTGGAAACCGAAGCGGGCGTGCAGGCCTTCGACATCCCGAACCCGTCGTCGATCCAGCAGCCGTTGATCGCCTCCCTCGTCGACGAACTGCGCGGCAACGGGCACTCGCCCTCGAACGGCATCAGCGCCGCCCGCACCAGTGCAGTGATCGACCAGGTGCTGCGGGACTACCGCACCCGGCAATCGCACTGACCGCACAGGAAAAAGGCCACCTTGCGGCGGCCTTTTCTGCTGCAGTGGGCGGGGTCAGCGCCCTCGCCACGGCGAGGGATCCGACCCCACCGGGCATTACAGGATGTAGCGGCTCAGGTCCGGGTCCTGCACCAGCTCACCCAGGTGCTTGTCCACGTAGGCGCTGTCGATGGCCAGGGTTTCGCCGTCGCGGTCCGGTGCCTCGTAGCTGAGCGAATCCAGCAGGCGCTCCAGCACCGTATGCAGGCGACGCGCGCCGATGTTTTCCTGGCGTTCGTTCACCTGGAAAGCGATCTCGGCCAGACGATCAATGGCATCGGCAGTGAAGCTGACCTTGACGCCTTCGGTGGCCAGCAGTGCTTCGTACTGCTTGGTCAGCGCGGCCTTCGGTTCGGTCAGGATGCGCACGAAATCGTTCTTGCTCAGCGCACCCAGCTCCACGCGGATCGGGAAGCGGCCCTGCAGCTCCGGAATCAGGTCGCTGGGCTTGGCCAGGTGGAACGCGCCCGACGCGATGAACAGGATGTGGTCGGTCTTGATCGTGCCGTACTTGGTGGACACGTTGGAGCCTTCCACCAGCGGCAGCAGGTCACGCTGCACGCCTTCGCGCGACACGTCACCACCACCCACGTTGTCGCCACGCTTGGCGACCTTGTCGATCTCGTCGATGAAGACGATGCCGTGCTGCTCGCAGGCCTCGATCGCGGCGGTGCGGATGTCGTCCTCGTTGACCAGCTTGCCCGCTTCTTCCTCGATCAGCAGCGGGCGCGCGGCCTTGATGGTCAGCGTGCGCTTGTGCGCCTTGGCGCCGCCGCCGAGGTTGGCGAACATCGACTTCAGCTGCTGGCCCATTTCCTCCATGCCCGGCGGGGTCATGATGTCCATGCTGACGTTTGCGGCCAGGTCGAGTTCGATCTCGCGCTCGTCCAGCTCACCGTTGCGCAGCATCTTGCGGAACTTGATGCGGGTCTCGTTGTCCTGCGCCGACGGCTCGTTGCGGGCGACTTCCGGATCGAAGCCGATGCCACCGCTGCGGCGCGGCAGCAGCGCATCCAGGATGCGGTCTTCGGCACGCTCTTCGGCCTGGGTGCGTACGCGCACCTTGGCCTGTTCGCGATAGAGCTTGACCGCGGTATCGGCCAGGTCACGGATGATCTGCTCGACGTCCTTGCCGACGTAGCCGACTTCGGTGAAGCGGGTGGCTTCGACCTTCACGAACGGTGCGTTGGCCAGCGTGGCCAGGCGGCGCGCGATCTCGGTCTTGCCGACGCCGGTCGGGCCGATCATCAGGATGTTCTTCGGCATCACTTCATTGCGCAGCTCGGGCACCAGCTGCATGCGGCGCCAGCGGTTGCGCAGGGCGATGGCCACGGCGCGCTTGGCGTCGTGCTGGCCGACGATGTGCCGGTCCAGTTCCTGCACGATCTCGCGCGGGGTCATGGTGGCGGAGGAAACTTCGATCTTCGACATGGATGTGCTCACGGATTCTTTGTCGGTAGTGCCGGCCGCTGGCCGGCAACCAGGCACGCGTGCGGGGAATCATGAGGTTGCCGGCCAGCGCCCGACGCTACCCTCACAGCTCCTCGACCACCACGTTGCGGTTGGTGTAGATGCAGATGTCGCCGGCGATGCCGATCGCTTCGCTGGCGATGGTGCGCGCATCCAGTTCGGTGTGCGCCATCAAGGCGCGTGCGGCCGACAGTGCATACGAGCCACCCGAGCCAATGGCGATGATGCCGTCCTCCGGCTCGATCACATCGCCGGTGCCGCTGATGATCAGCGAGGTTTCCTTGTCGGCCACCGCCAACAGGGCTTCCAGCTTGCCGAGGCGGCGCTCGGTGCGCCAATCCTTGGCCAGTTCGACCGCAGCACGCTGCAGCTGGCCATGCTTTTCCAGCTTGGCCTCGAACAGCTCGAACAAGGTGAAGGCATCGGCGGCGGCACCGGCGAAGCCGGCCAGCACCTGGCCATCACGGCCGAGGCGGCGCACCTTGCGCGCGTTGCCCTTCATCACGGTGTGGCCCAGCGTGACCTGGCCGTCGCCGGCAATGGCCACGTGCTCGCCGCGACGGACGCAGACGATGGTGGTGGCGTGGAAAACGTTGGGGTTCTGACTGGGGTCCATGATGCCTCCGGGGTGACAGAACCAGAGGTGGGGACTGCGCTGCGCCCTTCAAGCCACCCGCGACCGGCTGCCGCAGGGGCAACGTTCAGCTTTCTCCGCTGCCCTCGTTGCTGCGTCGACGCTTCGCGCGCGGATGCGAGGCGTCGTAGACCTTGGCCAGGTGCTGGAAATCGAGGTGGGTATAGATCTGCGTGGTGGCGATGTCGGCGTGGCCCAGCAGCTCCTGCACACCGCGCAGGTCGCCGGACGATTCCAGGATGTGGCTGGCGAAACTGTGCCGCAGCATGTGCGGGTGCACGTGCTTGAACAGGCCCTGGCGCTGCGCCAGCTGGCGGATGCGGATCTGCACCGCGCGCTGGCTGATCGGCCCGTTGCGGCCGGGGAACACCGGCGAGGCCGGGCCGCCGCCACTTTCCGCGCGCCACGCCTGCAGCGCTTCGCGCGCCGGCCGGCCGAACGGCACCCGGCGCTGGCGGCTGCCCTTGCCCAGCACGTTCACCAACCCGCTGTCGAAATCCAGATCGCGCCAGGTCAGCGCGCAGACTTCGCTCAGGCGCAGGCCAGAGGAATAGAACAGTTCCAGCAACGCGCGGTCACGGCGGCCGAGCTCACCCTCCGGCTCCAGCTCGACCAGCTGCACCGCCTCATCGGCGTCGAGGACCTGTGGCAACCGGCGCGGTGCGCGCGGTGCCTTCAGCGTCGCTGCTGGGCTGACCTCGATGCGCCCGTGCTTGAGCAGCCAGGCATAGAAGCTTCGGCAGGCCGACAGGCGGCGCTGCAGGCTCTTGGCCGACAGGCCACGCCGGTGCTCGTCGGCAACGAACTGGCGCACGGCCTCGGCATCCAGTGCCTCCACCGCCACGCCACGCGGCTCGGCCCAGGCCGACAGCGCGTCCAGGTCGCGGCGGTAGGCGTCGAGCGTATGCGCCGACATCCGCCGCTCCACCTGCAGGTGCTGCAGGAAGGCCTGTACCGCGCTCATCGTCGTCGCAACCTGCTCAGCCCGGGAAGCGCTTCAGGCCAGTGACCAGCGCGTCGCCCATCATGCGCAGGAACAACGTCCCCATGCCCGGGTAGAAGCGGTTCGGGTCGTGGCTGCCGACCGCGATCAGGCCCACGCCCGGTAGCGGCAGCAGCGCGGTGGTCTGCACTTCCTCGCTGCGCACGCCGTACAGCACGGCATTCTTTTCCGGCTGCAGGCGGCCGCAGATCGGCTCGCCATCGTTCAGGCAATCGCGGAACGGGCCCAGCTGCGGATCATCCGCGGCAATCACCTGCAGCCAGTCGGCCTGTTCCAGCCCGGCCACTGGCGTGTGCACCACCAGCCGCACAAGGTCGCCGGCGAAGTCTTCCTGCAGCGAGGCGGCCATCGCGCGCAGGGTGTCAGCCGCGTTGTCCTGCTTCATCAGCGCCAGGGTCAGCTGGTGCGTGCGCACCGCCAGGCGCTCATTGACCTGGGCGGTCGCGCCCAGATCGGCCAACCGTCGTGCCAGCTCGCGGTTCTTCTCGCGCAGCACTTCCAGCTGGTAGCTGGCCAGCGACGCGGTCGGGCCGTCGTCACGCGGCACCACCAGGGTCAGGGCCAGGTCCGGGAACTGCTTGAGGAAGCCGGGATGACGCCGCAACCAGGCAGCGACTTCATGGGCCCCGAGCTTGTCGACGGTTTCGGTCATGCGATCCACTCCCCTTCGAAGACGAATGCGGTCGGGCCCGCCATCACCACCGGCTGGCCATCGCCCGGCCACTGGATGCGCAGGTCGCCACCGGGCAGGCTGATGCGGGCATCGCGCTGCAGGCGACCGCGCTGCATCAGGGTCACCGCGGCGGCACAGGCACCACTGCCGCAGGCCAGGGTCTCGCCGACACCGCGCTCGAACACGCGCAGGCGGGCGTGGGCCGGGCTCATCACCTGGGCGAAGCCCACGTTCACCGAGCGCGGGAACGACGCATGCTGCTGCAGCAGCGCACCGACGCGCTCGACCGGTGCAGCATCGACCAGGCCCACTTCGATCACCGCATGCGGGTTGCCCATCGACACCGCGGCGAAGCGTACGCTCTCGCCCTGCAGCGGCAGCAGGTATTCCTCGCGCGCGTGCGCAAAGCCCATCAGCGGCACGTTGGCCGGCTCGAAGGCGGGCACGCCCATCGTCACCGCAAACTGCCCTTCGCCCAGCACCTTCACTTCATGGCTGGCCAGCGGGCTGTCGATGACGAATGCATCGCCCTGCGCACTGCCCTCGCGCACCAGCCAGGCGGCGATGCAGCGCGCGCCGTTGCCGCACTGCTCGGAATTGGAGCCGTCGGCATTCCAGATGCGGTACGAGGCCACCGAACCGTCCGCACGCGGTGCCTCGATGGTCAGGATCTGGTCGCAGCCAACGCCGGTGTGGCGGTCGGCCAGGCGCGCGGCCAGCTCGGGCGTGGGCGGTGCGGTGCCGTCACGCAGGTCGATCACTACGAAATCATTGCCCGCGCCATGCATCTTGCTGAAACGCAGGGCCTTGGAACCGGCCTTACTCATTCCCGCTGCCCGCCTTCTTCGCGGGCGTGGGCGCCGGCTGGGTGGCCGGTGCGGCCGGCTCCACGGTCGTGGCCGGGGTGCCGCTGCCCTGGGTCTGCGGCGCGGTCGCCTCGGTGGCGGGCTCGGCAGCGGGTTCGACGGTTTCTTCCACCGGCACCGGCTTCTGCGGCAGTACCAGCGGGCCCTTGTTGCCGCAGGCGGCGAGGAGCAGCAGCGAGGCCGCTGCCAGCGGAATCAGGATGGCGTTTCGATGGGGGATCTTCATGCCCCGAGTATAGCCATTGGCGGCTGAGCGGTTGGTGCAGGGAATCGGGTGGCCGGCCAGCGGCCGGCACTACCGCCGGCGCTCAATCCGCGGGCGGTGGTGGCAGCGGCCGCGTCCACAGCCAGATTGCGACCACGGTCATGCTGCCGATCGAGAACCACTTCACCCAGGCGATCGGCACGCACCACAGCATGATGCCGGCGCATACCGCCATGGTGATCGTGGCCATCCACTTGCCGTAGCGGCTGACCGCCCCGTGTGCCTGCCAGTTGGCGATGGCCGGGCCGAAACGCGGATGCTCCAGCAGCCAGGTATGCAGGCGCTCCGAACCGCGCGAGGCGGCCCAGGCCGAGATCAGGATGAATACGGTGGTCGGCAGCCCCGGAACGAAGATGCCGACGATGCCGGTGCCCAGGCTGACGTACGCCAGCAGCCACCATGCCCAGCGAAAACGCACCACGCGCGGCGGCGTGGCGCTATCGCGGGGTGCAGATGGCTCGGGCAGGCTCATGGCCGCAAGGATACCGGTTCGGGGTGCCAGGCAGCGCCCGGCGCCCCTTCGCCGTTACGGCTGGGCGATGCCCAGCTGCTGCAGCACGAACGCGTACGACTCGGACAGTTCGCGGTAGCGCTGGAAGCGCCCCGACTTGCCGCCGTGGCCAGCTTCCATGTTGGTGCGGAACAGGATCGGGTAGTGGCCGGTGTTGTCATCACGCAGCTTGGCCACCCATTTGGCGGGCTCCCAGTACTGCACCTGCGAATCCCACAGGCCGGTACCCACGTACAGCGCCGGGTACGCCTGCTGCTTCACGTTGTCATAGGGCGAGTAGGACAGCATGTAGTCGTAATACGGCTTCTGCTCCGGGTTGCCCCACTCGTCGTATTCGTTGGTGGTCAACGGAATGGTCGGGTCGAGCATGGTGGTGACCACGTCGACGAACGGCACCTGCGCCACCATCACCCGGTAATCCTGCGGCGCCTGGTTGGCCACCGCGCCCATCAGCAGGCCGCCGGCGCTGCCACCGGACGCGGCCACGCGATCCTTCGCCGCCCAGCCCTGTGCTACCAGGCCACGGGTGACGTCGATGAAGTCGTTGAAGGTGTTCTGCTTGTGCAGCAGCTTGCCGTTCTCGTACCAGTCGCGCCCCATCTCCTGGCCGCCACGGATGTGGGCGATGGCATACACCACGCCACGATCAAGCAGGCTGACCGCGGTCTGGTTGAAGTACGGATCCATCGACATGCCGTAGCTGCCGTAGGCGTACTGGAACAGCGCGCCCTTGCCGTCCTTCTGGTAGCCCTTGCGGTAGACCAGCGACACCGGCACCTTCACGCCATCGCGCGCGGTGATCCAGACGCGGTCGGTCTCGTACTTCGAGGCGTCATAGCCGATCACCGGCTGCACCTTCAGCTGGCGACGCTCGCCGGTGGCGGTGTTCAGCTCGAACACGGTGGTCGGGGTGGTCATCGAGGTGTAGACGTAGCGCAGCCACGGCGTATCGGCCTCGGTGTTGTCGCCCAGGCCCATCGAATAGGCCGGCTCGTCGGCCTTCACGTAGTCGCTGCGCCCGTCCTTGAACAGCAGGCGGATGCGCTCCAGGCCCTCGGAACGTTCGGCGATGGCGGTGTACGTGTCGAACAGTTCGAAGCCTTCGATGAACACCGCATCGTCGTGCGCGATCCAATCCTTCCATTGCGCGCGCGAGGTGGCATCGGTCGGCGCGGTGACCAGCTTGAAGTTCTTCGCACCGTCGTTGGTGCGGATCACCCAGCGGCCGTCATGGTGGTCGGCGTCGTACTCGACATCGCGCTGGCGCGGCGCCAGCACGGTGAAGGTGGTCGGGTCGCTGGCCGGCGCGTAGCGCTCTTCCGAGGACACGGTGCTGTGCACGCCGATGGTGATGAAGCGATCGTCGCGGGTGCGGCCGATGCCCATGTAGAAGCTGTCGTCCTTCTCTTCGTAGACGACGGTGTCGGCGCTGGCCGGGGTGCCCAGCACGTGCTTCTTCACGCGCACGGTCAGCAGCGTTTCCGGATCGTTCTCGACATACAGCACGGTGCGGTTGTCGTCGGCCCAGACCAGGTCGCCGGAGCTGCCGGTGATCACATCGGGCAGCACCGTGCCGGTGGCCAGGTCCTTGAAGCGGATCGTGTACTGGCGGCGGCCGACGTCATCGTCGGCCCAGGCCAGCAGCTGGTTGTCCTGGCTGACTTCCATCGAGCCGACGCTGAAGTAGCCCTTGCCGGCGGCCATTGCGTTGACGTCCAGCAGGATTTCCTCGGCCGCCTCCATGCTGCCCTTGCGGCGCGCGTGGATGGGGTAATCCTGGCCGGTCTCGAAGCGGCTGTAGTACCAGTAGCCGCGCTCGCGCGCCGGCACGCTGGAATCATCCTGCTTGATGCGGCCGACGATCTCCTTGTACAGGGTGTCTTCCAGGGGCTTCAGCGGTGCCAGCAGCTGGTCGGCGTAGGCATTCTCTGCCTGCAGGTAGGCCAGCATGTCCTTGTTCTCGCGCTTGTCGTCGCGCAGCCAGTAATAGTCATCGTTGCGGGTCGCGCCGAACGGCGCCTTGACCACATGCGGATGCTTGGCGGCATCCGGCGGAACGGGCGGCGTGGCGGCGGTAGCAGTCGTGGTCATCAGGCTGGCGAGCAACAGGCAGAGGGTGGACTTCATGAGATAAGGCTCCTGGCGCATCAATGCAATGGTCTTCGACGGGGTCAGATCCCTTTTCCCGAAAAGGGATCTGACCCCAATCTCGGCAATGCGGCAACCCTGCGGAACGTCATGGGTTGCGCCGGCCGGCGTACCATGGGCACATGAGCACCCCGCCCCACACGCCGGGCTACAGCCGGCGCAGCCATGAAATCGCTCCGTTCCACGTGATGTCCCTGCTGGCCCGCGCGCAGGCGCTGGAACAGGCAGGCCACGATGTGATCCACCTGGAAATCGGCGAACCGGACTTCACTACCGCCGAACCCGTCGTGCGTGCCGGCCAGGCCGCACTGGCCGCCGGCCACACCCGCTACACCGCCGCGCGCGGCCTGCCGGCGCTGCGCCAGGCGATCAGCGGTTTCTACCGCAGCCACTATGGGCTGGATGTCGATCCCGAACGCATCCTGGTCACCCCGGGTGGGTCCGGTGCGCTGCTGCTGGCCAGCAGCCTGCTGGTCGATCCCGGCCGCCACTGGCTGCTGGCCGACCCCGGCTACCCCTGCAACCGCCACTTCCTGCGCCTCGTCGAGGGCGGCGCGCAGCTGGTGCCGGTCGGCCCGGACACCGCCTACCAGCTGACCCCTTCGCTGGTGGAACAGCACTGGAATGACGACAGCGTCGGCGCGCTGGTCGCCTCACCGGCCAATCCGACCGGCACCGTGCTGTCCGCCGACGAACTGGCGGCACTGTCGCAGGCCCTGCACGCGCGGGGCGGCCACCTGGTGGTGGACGAGATCTACCACGGCCTGACCTACGGCCTGGATGCGCCCAGCGTGCTGCAGGTGGACGACAGCGCGTTCGTGCTGAACAGTTTTTCCAAGTACTTCGGCATGACCGGCTGGCGGCTGGGCTGGCTGGTGGCACCGCCTGCAGCGGTACCGGACCTGGAAAAGCTGGCGCAGAACCTGTACATCAGCGCCTCCAGCATCGCCCAGCACGCCGCGCTCGCCTGCTTCAGCGAGGAATCGATGGCGATCTTCGAACAGCGCCGGGAAGCGTTCCGCCAACGCCGCGACTTCCTGCTGCCCGCGTTGCGTGAGCTCGGCTTCCGCATTGAAGTCGAGCCGCAGGGCGCGTTCTACCTGTACGCCGATGTCAGCGCGTTCACCGACGACGCGCAGGCGTTCTGCGCGCACTTCCTGGAAACCGAGCACGTGGCGTTCACCCCGGGCCTGGATTTCGGCTTCCATCGCGCCAACCAGCATGTGCGGCTGGCGTATACCCAGCAAGTACCGCGGTTGCAGGAGGCGGTGGCGCGGATCGCACGCGGGTTGAAGCGTTGGCAGGGATCACGTTGACGGCAGTGCCGGCCGCTGGCCAGCAACCCGGGAATGCCTGAATGATGCGGTTGCCGGCCAGCGGCCGGCACTACCGGTAAAGAAAAACGCCGCCCTAGGGCGGCGTTTTCCGTTCTGCTTACTTGCCGCCCAACCGCTCCCACAGGAAGCTGTAGGCCAGCGCGGACATATGCGCGGCCTGTGCGTTGTTGGCTGCGCCGCCGTGGCCCCCTTCGATGTTCTCGTAGTAGGTCACGTCCTTGCCGGCGTCGATCATCTTCGCCGCCATCTTGCGGGCGTGGCCCGGGTGCACGCGGTCATCGCGGGTGGAGGTCGTGAACAGCACCGGCGGGTAGTTCTTCTTCGCGTTGAACAGGTGGTACGGCGAGAAGGTCTTGATGAATTCCCAGTCGCTGGTATCCGGGTTGCCGTACTCGGCCATCCACGAGGCGCCGGCCAACAGGTGGCTGTAGCGCTTCATGTCCAGCAGCGGCACCTGCACCACCACCGCACCGAACAGCTCCGGGTACTGGGTCAGCATGTTGCCCGTCAGCAGGCCACCGTTGCTGCCGCCCTGCACGCCCAGGTGCTTGGCGCTGGTGATCTTGCGCTTGACCAGGTCCCGCGCCACCGCGGCCATGTCTTCATAGGCCTTGTGACGGTTCTGCTTCAGCGCCGCCTGGTGCCAGCGCGGGCCGTACTCACCGCCGCCGCGGATGTTGGCGACCACGTACACGCCGCCCTTCTCCAGCCAGGCGCGGCCCATGCCACCGGAATAGCTCGGGGTCAGCGAGATCTCGAAACCACCGTAGCCATACAGCAGGGTCGGGTTGGAGCCATCGAGCTTCATCGCCCTGTCGTGCACCACGAAATACGGCACGCGGGTGCCGTCCTTGCTGGTGGCGAAGTGCTGCTCGATCACCTTGCCCTTGGCATCGAAGAAGGCCGGCATGGTCTTCAGCGTTTCCGGTGCCTGGCCGATCTCGGCCAGGGCCAGCGTGGTCGGCGTCAGGTAATCGGTGGCGGTCAGCCACACCGCGTCGCTGTCATTGCTGTCCACCGCAGCCACGGCCAGCGTGCCGAAGGCCGGGGCGCCGACGAAGCGACTGGTCTGCCAGCCGTCGGCGCCCGGGGTCAGCACCGACAGGCGGTTCTTGACGTCGTCCAGCACGTTCAGCACCAGGTGGCTCTTGGTCCAGCTGGCACTGGCCAGCGAGGTGGTCGCGGTCGGGGTGAACAGCACGTCGAAGTCGCGCTTGCCGGCCAGGAAGTCGTCCAGCTTCGTCGCCAGCAGCGAACCGGACGCGTAGGTCTTGCCGCCCACGGTCCACGGATCGCGCAGTTCCAGGGTCAGCCACTGCTTGTGCAACCCCTTCTCGGCCGAGTTCGGCGCGTCGATCTTGGTCAGCGTGCCGTCGTCGCCACGCAGGTAGAGCTCGTTGTTGTAGAACGCCAGGGTGCGGCTGACCAGGTTGCGTTCGAAGCCCGGGGTGTCATCGTGCATCGCCGCGATGTACATGTCCTCCGGCTTGCCTTCGTACACCACGGTGGCCGAGGCCATCGGCGTGCCGCGCTTCCACAGCTTGGCCACGCGCGGGTAGCCGGAGGTGGTCATCGAGCCGGCACCGAAGTCGGTGTAGACGAACACGGTGTCGCGATCGACCCAGTTGAGGCCGCCCTTCGACTCCGGACGGAAGAAGCCGTCCTTGATCCAGGTCTTGTTGGCCAGGTCGAACTCACGGGTGACGTCGGCGTCGGCGCCGCCGCGCGACAGCGCGATCAGGCAGCGGCTGTAATCCGGGCGCAGGCAGTCGGCGCCGTGCCAGACCCAGTTCTCGCCCTCGGCCTTGTTCAGTGCATCCAGGTCGAGCACGGTCTCCCACTGCGGCGAGGCCTTGCGGTACTCGGCCAGGGTGGTGCGGCGCCACAGGCCGCGCTCGTGCTGCTGGTCCTTCCAGAAGTTGTAGTAGTAGTCACCGATCTTCTGCACGCCGGGAATCTTGGCGTCGGAGTCGAGCACCTCGCGGATGCTGGTCTCCATCTGCTTGAAGGCCGGGGTCTGCGCCAGGCGCGCCTCGGACCTGGCATTCTGTTCCTTGACCCAGGACAGTGGCTTGTCGCCGGTGACGTCCTCCAGCCAGGCGTAGCGATCGGTGTCTTCAGCGGCCACGGCGGTCCCCACCGAGGCAGCGGTCATCATGCCGGCCAGCAGGCAGGCGGAAGCGAGTCGTGACATTGCAGCTCCAGGCAGTCATAAGCCGGGGAACGCTAGCACGGAATGTCGCGGCCTCCCCCGTGTCGAAGGTCAGGCCGTGGCCGCCGGACCGCGCCGGCCGCGTGCGGCGGAAGCCGGCCGACGGCGCGCCTGTCCACCGGTACGCCGCGCCCGCCATCGCCATGACGGGTGCGGCAGCGGAAAGCGCAGCAGCGCCCACCAGGCCGCGAGCGGCATGCCCACCAGCCACATCGGCAGCCAGCCCAGCCATGCGCTGCTGCCACGCGCCGCCGGCCAGACCAGTACCAGCGCCAGCCCAGCCAGGGCCAGCTGCCGCACGCCGCGCAGCAGGAGCGGGTCGGCGCGTTCGATGACGCGTTCAGTTGCAGGGCGACGGACGGAACGAGCGTTCATGGGGGCTTCTCCGGTAGACAATGCAACACAGCTTGGGCAAGCCCCTTCTCACAGGATGCGACACCATTGACGGATCGCGTGCACACAGTCGACCATGCGCGTGCAAGCCCACTGGAGCCCGCTCCCGCATGACTTCGATCCGCCCGTTCTGCGCCGTGCTGCTGGCTCTGTCCCTGGCAGGTCCTGCCATGGCCGCCAGTGAGCCGCCGTCGCCCCGCGCCAGCGCCACCGACGCGGCCGACCCGGGGGCGCCGATCGACCTGAAGCGCTTCATGGGCACCTGGTATGTGATCGGCCGCGTGCCGAACTTCATCGAACGCGGGCATGTCGCCAGCGTCAACGAGTACGAGCTGCGCGACGAGCACAAGGTCGCCATCACCTACCGCTACCGTGATGGCTTCGGCGAACCACTGCAGGAAATTCGCGCACGTGCCAGCGTCGATCCGGACAGCGGCAACCATGGCTGGCGAACCTGGTTCTATCGCGTGGTGCCGACCCATTCGCGGGTACTGGAAGTGGCCCCGGACTATTCATGGGCACTGATCGGTTATCCGGGCCGCGAAATGGCCTGGATCTTCGCGCGCAAGCCGGACATGGACAAAGCCCTGTACAAGGAGCTGGCCGAGCGCCTGCGCGACGAGTACGGCGTGAACACCGACAAGCTCAAGCGCGTGCCTCAGCATCCGGAACAGGTCGGGAAGCTGGGCTACGAAGTACCGAACGCGCGTTGACCGCACGTGGAATTGCCGGCCAGCGGCCGGCACTACCGTTTTTTTCCCGGCAATCGGGTAGAGCCGGCCGCTGGCCGGCTGCCGCCCGGCATTCTGTTACTTGCGGCTGTAATGCGCGACCAGGCGGTCGCCGAGCATCTGCAGCAGCTGCACCAGGACCAGCAACAGGACCACGGTGACCAGCGCCACGTCGGTGTGCGAACGCTGGTAACCATCGCGGAACGCCAGGTCGCCGAGGCCACCGGAACCGATCGCACCGCCCATCGCGGTGAAGCCGATCAGGGCCACGGTGGTGACGGTCGCCCCGGCGATCAGCCCCGGGCGTGCTTCCGGCAGCAGCACCCGGGTGACCAGCTGCCAGGTGGTGGCGCCCATCGCCTGGGTCGCCTCGATCACGCCACGATCCACTTCGCGCAGCGCGGTCTCGACAAGGCGCGCGTAGAACGGCGCCGCGCCGATCACCAGCGGCACGATCGCGCCGCGCACGCCCAGCGAGGTACCCATCAGGAACAGCGTGACCGGGATCAGCACGATCATCAGGATGATGAAAGGCACCGAGCGCAGCAGGTTCACCACCAGAGCCAGCACGCCATAGGCAAACGGCCGGCGCTTCATCTGCGGCGCCCCGAACAGGTACAGCAGCACACCCAGCGGCAGGCCGATGGCCAGAGTCAGCGGCAGCGAACCGAGCAGCATCAGCAGGGTGTCGAGGGTGGCCTGGCCGATGTCGGCCCACTTGCCCGCATCCAGGTGACGGAAGAAACCGCCGGCAGTGGCGATGATCATCGACGCAGCTCCTCGACATGCACGCCGGCAGCCACGAAGGCAGCCTGCGCGGCGGACTGGTCACCGCCCACCAGGGCGACCACCAGCTGGCCATAGGGGGTGTCCTTGATCCGGTCGATACGGCCGGACAGGATGTTGTAGTCGACCCCGGTCTGGCGCGCGACGCTGCCCAGCAGGGGTTCGTAGGTGTCGCCGCCGAGGAAGGTCAGGCGCACGATGCGCCCGCCCACCACGTCGAAATCGCGGTGCAACGCCCCTTCGTCCACGTGCTCCGATTCGCTGACGAACCGCCGCGTGGTCGGGTGCTGCGGATGCAGGAACACCCGGGTAACCGGACCGGTCTCGACCATCTGGCCAGCATCGAGCACGGCCACGCGGTCGCAGACACGGCGGATCACGTCCATCTCGTGGGTGATCAGCACGATGGTCAGGCCCAGCTCGCGGTTGATCTTCGACAACAGCGACAGCACCGAGGCGGTGGTCTGCGGATCCAGCGCGCTGGTGGCCTCGTCGCACAGCAGGATCTGCGGGCGGGTCGCCAGCGCACGGGCGATGCCGACACGCTGCTTCTGGCCGCCGGACAGCTGCGCCGGATACTTCTGCGCATGCGCTTCCAGGCCCACGGTCTGCAGCAGCTCGGCCACGCGCGCGTCGATCTCCGCCTGCGGCGTGCCGGCCAGCTCCAGCGGGAAGGCGACATTGCCAGCCACCGTGCGCGACGACAGCAGGTTGAAGTGCTGGAAGATCATGCCGATGCGCCGGCGCAGCGTGCGCAGGCCGTCCGCGTCCAGTGCGGTGACATCCTCGCCACCGATCAGCAGCCGGCCACCGCTGGGTTCTTCCAGGCGGTTGATCATGCGGATCAGGGTCGACTTGCCGGCGCCGGAATGGCCGATGATGCCGAATACCTCACCGGCCTCGATGGTCAGGTCCAGCGGTTGCAGCGCGCTGACTTCGCGGCCGGCAACGGCATAGGATTTGTGCAGGCGCTGGAACTCGATCACGGGCGTGGCTCACCGGCTGGGTGACGGAAGGGGGCGTGCAGCCTACCAGCGCAGGCGGTCGCGCGCCCGCGCCATGGGCCAGAATGTTATTCCTTTTGGTTCTAAGCCGCCCGCGCCGACGTGTTGGCTGGGGTCAGAGCCCCTGCGGGGATCCGACCCCGGGGTCGGATCCCCGCAGGGGCTCTGACCCCATTCCCAGGCCCAACCGGCTCAGGGATGATCCAGCGGCTTCGGCGGCTCCTGCCGGTTCACCCGCTCACGATGCAGCAGGTACAGTCCCGAAGCCACGATGATCGCGGCGCCCACCCAGGTATAGCCATCAGGCAGCTGGCCCCAGAAGGCCAGGTCCCAGCCGATCACCCAGACCAGCCCGCTGTACTCCAGCGGCGCGATCATCGAGGCCTCGCCCAGCTGGAACGCCTTGGTCAGGGCGATCTGGCCCAGCGCCCCGGCCAGGCCCATGCCGGCGATCAGCGGCGCATGCGCCAGCTGCAGCGGCACCCAGCCGGGAAGGGACAGCAGGCCGGCACCGATGGCCATGATCACCAGGAACCAGACCACCATCGACTGCGAGGTATCGGTGCGGGTCAGCAGGCTGACCGTGATCGCCGCCACGGCATAGGCGGTGGCCGCAGCCAGCACCATCAGGCCGGGCACCGAGATGAAACCGTCCACGCCCGGCCGCAGCACCACCAGCACGCCGACCAGGCCGATGCCGATGGCGACCCAGCGCCGTGGCCCGACCCGCTCGCCCAGCAGCGGTACCGACAAGGCGGCGATCAGCAGCGGGGCGACGAAATAGATGGTGTAGGCGGTGGACAGCGGCAGGTCGCGCAGGGCGAACACGAAGCAGCCGATCATCGCCATGCCCAGCGCGCCACGCAGCAGGTGCAGGCCCCAGCGACGCGGCACCAGCGAGCGCGGGCCGGCGCTGGCCAACACCCAGACCAGCACGAACGGCAACGAGGCCGCGCCGCGCAGGAAGGTCACCTCCAGGGTCGGATAGCTGGCCGACAGCTGCTTCATGCCAGCGTCCATCAGCGAGAAACAGGCGACCGCAGCGACCATCCAGGCCACCGCACGCGAAGGGGAGCGTTGCACGTTCATGGCCCATTATCGCCCGGTCGTCGCTTTCTGTAGAGCCGAGCCCACGCTCGGCTGCTCTTCACAAAGCCGCCGAGCGTGGGCTCGGCTCTACAGGGGACGGGCATGCGGGCCCTCGCGATAGAATGATCGCCACTGAAACCTGCGGAGCACCGCCCATGCCTTCCTTCGACGTCGTGTCCGAAGTCGACACCCACGAGCTGACCAACGCCATCGACCAGGCCAACCGCGAACTGGCCACCCGCTTCGACTTCAAGGGCGTGGACGCAAAGTTCGAGCGCGACGGCGATGTCATCAACCAGACCGCGCCGACCGAGTTCCAGCTCAAGCAGATGAACGACATCCTGCGTGCTCGCCTGGCCGCACGCGGCATCGACGTGCTCAGCCTGGAGTTCGGCGACATCGAGACCAACCTGGCCCAAGCCCGGCAGAAGATCACCGTCAAGCAGGGCATCGAGCAGAAGATCGCCAAGAAGATCGCGGCGGCGCTGAAGGATGCCAAGCTGAAGGTGGAAAGCCAGATCAACGGCGACAAGCTGCGCGTGCAGGGCAAGAAGCGCGACGACCTGCAGGACGCCATCGCCGTGCTCAAGGCCGGCAAGTTCGAGCTGCCGCTGCAGTTCAACAACTTCCGCGACTGAGGCATCCGCCGGGCATGCCCCGGCGCTGCCAGCGGCAGGCACGACGGCGCGTTGCCAACGACGCGCCTACAATGGCGGCCCCGCCAGCCGACGCGCCCGCCATGACCGATTCCCCCCTGCCCACCGATGACCCGATCGCTGCCACCCGCCTGTGGCTGGAGCGCATCGTCATCGGCCTGAATCTGTGCCCGTTCGCCAAGGCGGTGTATGTGAAGGACCAGGTCCGCATCGTGCTCAGTGATGCGACCACGCCGGAAGCGCTGGTTGAGCAGCTGGCCGAGGAACTGGTGCTGTTGCGCGATACGCCGGCCGAGCAGATCGATACCACGCTGATCGTGCATCCGCAGGTGCTGACCGACTTCCTCGACTACAACGATTTCCTCGACAACGCCGACGCCGCGATCGAGGCACTGGACCTGCAGGGCATCCTGCAGGTGGCCAGCTTCCACCCGGACTACCAGTTCGACGGCGTGGCAGCGGACGACGCCAGCAACTACACCAATCGCGCGCCCTTCCCCACCCTGCACCTGCTGCGCGAAGACAGCGTGGCGCGCGCAGTGGATGTCTATCCGGACCCGGACGTGATCGTCGAGCGCAACATCCAGACCCTGGACCGCATCGGCGTGGACGGCTGGCATCGCCGCCTGCGTGGCGAAGACCTGACGTGAGCACGGTGCCGCCGATTGCCGCATGGCCGGCCGCGCCGCTGTCGGGCAAGGTGGTGCTGGTCACCGGCGGCGCCAACGGCATCGGCCGTGGCATCGCACAGGCCGTGCTCGGTGCCGGCGGACGCGTGCTGATCGGCGACCTGGACGTGGAGGCCGGCGAGGCGTGCCTGGCGGAGTGGCAGCGTAGTGGCGAGGCCGCATTCCAGCGCCTGGACATCACCGACGAAGCCAGCGTGCGCGACTTCATCGCCGTGGCCCTGCGGCGTTTCAGCCGTATCGACGGGCTGGTCAACAACGCGGGCATCGCCGGACCGCATGGCACGCAGCTGCAGGACATGGACTGGGACGAGTGGCAGCGCCGCCTGTCCTCGCTGCACGGCGCCTTCCTGTGCAGCAAGCACGCACTACCGGCGCTGACGGCCAGCGCCGCCGGCGCAATCATCAACATCGCCTCGACCCGCGCCTGGCAATCCGAAACGCACAGCGAGGCCTATGCTGCGGCCAAAGGCGGGCTGGTGGCGTTCACCCATGCGCTGGCGATCAGTGCCGGCCCAACGGTGCGGGTCAACAGCATCAGTCCGGGCTGGATCGGCACCACGGCCTGGCAGGCCCCCTCGCGGCGACACGCACCGGAGTACTCCGCCATCGACCAGGCACAGCACCCGGTCGGCCGGGTCGGCCGCCCCGAGGACATCGGCGCGCTGGCGGTGTACCTGCTGTCGTCGCTGTCCGGCTTCAGCACCGGCCAGGACTTCATCGTCGACGGCGGCATGACCCGGAAGATGATCTACGCCGAATAGAAAAAGGGGACGGAGGGGATTAAGTCGTTTGTGCACAAACGACTTAATCCCCTCCGTCCCCTTTTTTTCGCTTACGCCATGCCCGAGTGCCGCAGCAGCGCGTCGATCTGCGGCGCGCGGCCGCGGAAGGCCTTGAAGTTCTCCGCCGCCGGGCGGCTGCCACCACGCGACAGGATCTCATCGCGGAAGCGTGCACCGGTTTCAGCCAGTGCCTGCGGCGCTTCCTCGAACGCGGCGTAGGCATCGGCGCTGAGCACTTCGGCCCACTTGTAGCTGTAGTAACCCGCGGCGTAACCACCGGCGAAGATGTGGCTGAACTGGTGCGGGAAGCGGTTCCAGACCGGCGGGTGGTTCACGGCCACTTCCGCGCGCACTCGGTCCAGCAGTGCCAGCACGCTGTCCTGCGCCGGTTCGAACTGGCTGTGCAGCAGCATGTCGAACAGGCCGAACTCCAGCTGGCGCACCGTGGCCATGCCGCTATGGAAATTGCGCGCCGCCAGCATGCGCTCGTACAGCGCGCGCGGCAGCGGCTCGCCACTGTCCACGTGCGCGGTCATGCCCTGCAGGTGGTCCCATTCCCAGCAGAAGTTCTCCATGAACTGGCTGGGCAGCTCCACCGCGTCCCATTCCACGCCGTTGATGCCGGCCACGCCCAGTTCGCCGATGCGGGTCAGCAGCTGGTGCAGCCCGTGGCCCATCTCATGGAACAGCGTGGTCACTTCATTGTGGCTGAAGGTCGCCGGCCTGCCGTTGGCGCCCCGGCCAAAGTTGCACACCAGGTAGACCAGTGGCGTCTGCACGCTGCCGTCGCCACGCACGCGACGGTTGCGGCAATCGTCCATCCACGCACCGCCGCGCTTGCCCTCGCGTGCGTACAGGTCCAGGTAGAACTGGCCGACCAGCGCGCCCTGCGCATCGACCAGGCGGAAGAAGCGCACGTCTTCGTGCCACACCGGTGCGCTGTCTTCCTGCACATGCAGGCCATACAGCTGCTCGATCACCGAGAACAGGCCGCCCAGTACCTTCGGTTCGGTGAAATACTGCTTCACTTCCTGCTCGGAATAGCTGTAACGCGCCTGCTTCAGGCGGTCGGCGGCGAACGCCAGGTCCCAGGCCTGCAGGTCATCGATGCCCAGCTGCTCGCGTGCGAACTGCTCCAGTTCGGCGCGGTCCTTGGCCGCGAACGGCTTGGCTCGCGCGGCAAGGTCACGCAGGAAACCCAGCACTTCGGCCGGATCCTGCGCCATCTTGGTCGCCACCGAGTAATGGCCGTACGAATCGAAGCCGAGCAACGCGGCCAGTTCGGCGCGCAGGGCAAGGATACGGTCGATGTTGCCACTGTTGTCCAGCGCGTCATCGCCGAACTCCGATGCACGCTGCGCGCTGGCACGGTACAGGATCTCGCGCAGGTCGCGGTCTTCAGCCCAGGTCTGCACCGGCAGGTAGCACGGCATCTGCAGGGTCAGTTTCCAGCCGGTCCTGCCGTCCTTCTCTGCCGCAGCGCGCGCGGCAGCCTTCACGTCTTCCGGCAGGCCCAGCAGTCGCGCTTCGTCCTCGATGTACAGCGACCATGCATCGGTGGCGTCGAGCACGTTCTGCGAGAACTTCGCCGACAGCGCCGACAGTTCCTCCTTGATCGCCGCAAAGCGCTGCTGCGCCTCAGGTGCCAACTCGGCACCGCCCAGGCGGAAGTCACGCAGCGTGTTGTCCAGCACCTTGCGCTGGGCTTCATTGAAATGCGCCGCCTCCGGGCTGGCGGCCAGTGCCTGGTACTGGCGATACAGCGCCAGGTTCTGGCCCAGCGCGCTGGCGAAACGGGTCACCCGCGGCAGGTTGCCGTTGTAGGCCTCACGCAGTTCCGGGGTGTTGACCACCCCCTGCAGGTGGCCGACCAGGCCCCAGGCACGCCACAGGCGCTCGGTGGCGTCATCCAGCGGGGTGACGAAGGTGTCCCAACGCACCGGCTGCACCCGCTCGGCTGCGCTGACGGCAGCTTCGGCCTCGGCCAGCAGCACATCCAGCGCCGGCGCGACGTGCTCGGGGCGGATCGCGTCAAAGCGCGGCAGTCCGGAAAAGTCGAGCAGGGGGTTGGCAACGGTCACGGCAGATCTCCAGGGAACGGGCCCGGCGGGCGGGCAGCTTCCCAGATATGGCGCTGACAGGCGCGGCTGACAAGGGGGCATGCGCCGGCGTTCACGTCGGCCTGACGGCCGCGCACCGAAGCTCTGGCTGCGGGGGAGTCCGCAGCGGTACTTACCGAACGAGGCCCTACATGGAAGGTCTGGCTGCAGTGGCATCCATCTCACCGGCGCGCTCGCTGGCGCTGTCCGCCAGCCCGGCAGAACTGGCCTGGATCGCCGCGCTGTGCGATGCCGGCGACGACACCCCCCGCCATTTGGAGCAGCTGCAGGCGGTATTGCAGCAGGGCGGCACGTTCAACGATGCCCAGGAGTGGTACCCGTTCGAGGTGATCGAGCGCGGCGCCAGCCAGCTGCAGCTGGGCCACGAGCGCGAGTTCGTGATCTGCGTGCTGCTGTGGCTGCAGGCATTGGCCCAGGGACGCGCCAGCATCCTGGACCCCAGCCTGCACCTGGATGACCGCGCGATGGACATCGAGGCGTTGCCTGATGCGCTGCGCGATGCGGTGCTGGATGCGTTCACCGCAGCGGGGTATTGAGACGCCCCGGCGACCGGGTGGAGTCGACTGTGGGTCGACTTTCGCGCGCAGCGCGGGATTCTGGCGACCTGAACGTGGAGCGGTCGACCAACAGTAGACGCTACCCAGCCGATGCACAGCCGGGCGTGCGTTGCCGCGTTACAACGCTTCCAGGCTGCACCACGGCAGTTCGGGCAACCCCTGCCCGGCCACCGCCGCCGCCAGCTGCGCATCGGCGCCGTCGACATCGATCCCCTGCCGCCCATACCACGTCGGGTCGTAATAGCTCTGCGCATAGCGCTCGCCACTGTCGCACAGGATGCTGACGATGCTGCCCTGGTGGCCCGCCTCACGCATCCATTGCGCGGCCTGCAGCACGCCGATGAAGTTGGTGCCGGTGGAGCCACCGACACGGCGGCCGAGCTGGCGGCTGACATGGCGCATCGCGGCCAGGCTCAGCGCATCGGGCACCTTCACCATCGCATCGACACTGGTCGGGATGAAACTCGGCTCCACCCGTGGCCGGCCGATGCCTTCCACGCGCGAGCCACCGCTGCAGGTCAGTCCACGCCAGTCCTGTTCACCGGCCACGGCAGCCTTGTAGCCGTCGAAGAACACCGACACTTCCGGGTCCGCGCAGAGGATGCGGGTGTCATGCCGGCGGTAGCTGACATAACGGCCCAGCGTGGCGGCGGTGCCGCCGGTACCCGGGCTGCACACGATCCATTCCGGAACCGGGCTGGGCTCTTCGGCCATCTGCTTGAAGATGGATTCGGCGATGTTGTTGTTGGCACGCCAGTCGGTCGCCCGCTCGGCATAGGTGAACTGGTCCATGAAGTGGCCGCCGGTTTCGCGGGCCAGCTTTTCCGAATCACAGTTGAGGTCGCAGGCGCGCTCGACCAGGTGGCAGCGGCCCCCGTGGAACTCGATCGCCGCGATCTTTTCCGGCGAGGTGGTGGCCGGGATCACCGCAATGAACGGCAGGCCCAGCAGGCGCGCGAAATAGGCTTCGGACACGGCGGTCGAGCCACTGGAGGCCTCGATCACCGGCCGGCCCTCGCGCAACCAACCGTTGGCCAGCGCGTACAGGAACAGCGAGCGCGCCAGCCGGTGCTTGAGGCTGCCGGTGGGATGGCTCGACTCGTCCTTCAGGTACAGGTCGATGCCCTCGAACCCGGGCAGCGCCAGCGGGATCAGATGGGTATCGGCGGAACGGTTGAAATCGGCTTCGATCTTGCGGATGGCGGCGGCCACCCATTCACGCTGCGACATGGCGGGCAATCGTTATCAGGACGGAACGGTGCGATCCGGCCATTGTACGTCGCGGTGCCGTCAGGTGCGGGCCGGTAGAATGGCGCCATCCGGCCGGCAACGGCCCCGTCTGAAGGACCTCCCCCATGACCATTCCCGCCCTGCGCGATGTCCCCGGCGTCGCCGCCCAGGCACCGGCCGAAACCAGCGGCTTCGTGTTCAACCACACCATGCTGCGGGTGAAGGACATCACCGCCTCGCTGGACTTCTACACCCGCGTACTGGGTTACCAGCTGATCGACAAGCGCGACTTCCCGGACGCCCAGTTCAGCCTGTACTTCCTGGCCTACGTGCCGGCCGGCGCAGTGGTGCCGGAAGACGACAGCCAGCGCCGCCTGTGGATGGCCGGCCTGCCGGGCGTGCTGGAACTGACCCACAACCACGGCACCGAGACCCAGCAGGGCGCGGTCTACCACGACGGCAACAGCGACCCGCGCGGCTTCGGCCACATCTGCGTGTCGGTGCCGGACATCGAGGCCGCCTGCCAGCGCTTCGAGGACCTCGGCGTGACCTTCCAGAAACGCCTGACCGACGGCCGCATGAAGAATCTGGCCTTCATCAAGGACCCGGACGGCTACTGGGTCGAAATCATCGCCAACTGACAAAAAGGGGACGGAGGGGATTAAGTCATTTCTGGCACTATTGGCCGGAAGCGACTTAATCCCCTCCGTCCCCTTTTTTGCGAGGTTCGTATGGAAACGATGGAACTGCACCGCGGCCGCCTGATCGACCACATCCAGCTGGTGGTGCGTGACCTGGCGGCCAGCCGCCGCTTCTACCAGGCGGTGTTCGACACCATCGGCATCCCGATCGCCGGCGAAGGCGATGATTACTTCTGGGCCGATGAGCTGTTCATTTCCAGCGCCAGCAGCGAGGCCGCCGCCGGCCAGCTGACCGGCCGGCACCATCTGGCCTTCCAGGCCCGCGACAGCGCCACCGTCGATGCCTTCCATACCGCCGCGATCGCCGCCGGCGGCACCGATAACGGCGCGCCGGGCGAACGCCCCTACCGCCCGGGCTACTACGGCGCCTTCGTGCTCGACCCGGACGGCAACAACATCGAAGTGGTCTATCACGGTCCTGCGAACTACAGCGCCGACTCGGTGAAGGTCACGTTCTGATATCACCGAAGCCGTGAACGAAGAAGCCGGGCAATGCCCGGCTTCCCTGCTTCCAGCGCTGCAGCCCTCAGTGGGCGGCCATGTAGATGTCCTGAAGCACGGCCTTTTCCAGTTCCAGCTCGCCCAGCAGGTTCTTCACGATATCGCCCAGGCTGAGGATGCCGACCAGCTGGTTGCCGTCGGTCACCATCAGATGACGGCGCCGCGAGTACGTCATCAACGACATGGCCTGCTTCAGCGTCGCGTCCGGCGCAATGCCTTCCAGGCCGGTGGACGGCAGGCTGGAGATCACCCGGCGGCCGGCCTGCGGGCCGTCGTCGGCCAGGGTACGCACGATGTCCTTCTCGGAAATGATGCCGACCGGGGCATCGTCCTTCATCACCACCAGCGCAGCGATCCTGTTCGCGCTCATCTTGTGGGCGGCGGCACCGATGGTGTCCTCGGCGTCGATGGTGATGACAGCTTCTTTCTTGGATTGCAGGAGTTCGCGGACGTTCATTCTTGTTTCCTGGTGCAGGTCACTGAAGTCAAAAAAGTGTGCTCTTCCGATACGCCCCCTCCCCGGGAACAGACCTTTCAGCGCACGTCTGGCGCACCCGCCCGCCGCGTGGAATGGATCGGCAGGCGATGTGCTGCAACGCGAACGAGGTGGGCTCAACCGCTCAACCCGGACCTCGGTCAAATCGATTCTACGACTGCGACCATCGGTCACTACCGGCATCGATAGGACAGTTCGTCGTGGGAACCAACCGACGATCCAGAGAATGGCACCGCGGCTGAAACCGCCGCTGAATACAGCCGATGCCATGCATTAAAGAATGATTGCCTGCTGCCGACGGCGGACAGAACACCCCGTGGCTGTCCCACTTGGCATGGCCAACCACGCAAACGAAAGGGGCCACGCGGGCCCCTTTTCGCATGCAGCATTCAACGGATCCGGGAGTGTTACTCCACCGTCACGCTCTTGGCCAGGTTGCGCGGCTTGTCCACGTCGGTGCCGCGTGCCAGCGCGGTGTGGTAGGCCAGCAGCTGCACCGGAATGGTGTGCACGATCGGGCTGAGCACGCCGGCATGGCGCGGCGTGCGGATCACGTGCACGCCTTCGGACTCATTGAAGTTGCTGTCCTGGTCGGCGAACACGAACAGCTCGCCACCACGGGCGCGCACTTCCTGCATGTTCGACTTCACCTTCTCCAGCAGGCTGTCATTGGGGGCGATCACCACCACCGGCATGTCCTCGTCCACCAGCGCCAGCGGGCCGTGCTTCAGCTCGCCCGCCGGGTAGGCCTCGGCGTGGATGTAGGAAATCTCCTTGAGCTTGAGCGAGCCTTCCAGCGCGATCGGGTAATGCAGGCCACGGCCCAGGAACAGCGCATTGGACTTGCGCGCGAAGCGTTCGGCCCACGCCGCGATCTGCGGTTCCAGGTTCAGCGCGTGCTGCACGCTGCCCGGCAGGAAGCGCAGCTGTTCCAGGTAATCCGCTTCCTGCGCCGCGTCGATGCGGCCATGCAGCTTGCCCAGCACCACGGTCAACTGGAACAGCGCGGCCAGCTGGGTGGTGAAGGCCTTGGTCGAAGCTACGCCGATCTCCGCGCCCGCGCGGGTGTAGCAGACCAGCTCGCTGGCGCGCGGAATCGCGCTTTCCGGCACGTTGCAGATCGACAGCGTGTGCTTGTGGCCAAGCGCCTTGGCGTACTTCAGCGCCTCCATCGTATCCAGCGTTTCGCCGGACTGGGAGATGGTGACGATCAGGTGCTTCGGGTTGGCATACGCGGCCCGGTAGCGGTACTCGCTGGCAATCTCCACGCTGCACGGCAGGCCGGCGATGGCTTCGATCCAGTAGCGCGCGGTCAGGCCGGCGTAGTAGCTGGTGCCGCAGGCAATGATCTGCACGCCCTCGATGCCCGACAGCACCGCTTCGGCGTTCTTGCCGAACAGCTCGGCCGGGAAACCACCGGCGTCGATCGCCGCCTCGATGGTGTCGCCCAGCGCACGCGGCTGCTCGTGGATTTCCTTCTGCATGAAGTGGCGGTACGGGCCAAGCTCCAGCGATGCCAGCGACACGTCGGACAGGTGCACATCGCGCTCGACCGGCCGGTCATGCTCATCGAAGATGCGCACGCCATCGCGACGGATCTCGGCGGTGTCGCCCTCTTCCAGGAAGATCACCTTGCGGGTGGCCGAGATCACCGCCGAGACGTCGGAGGCGACGAAGTTCTCGCCCTCGCCCAGGCCCACCAGCAGCGGGCAGCCCATGCGCGCGCAGACGAAGCGCTCCGGCTCGGCGCGGCTGACCACGGCCAGCGCGTAGGCGCCGGTCAGCTCCTTCACCGTGTGCTGCAGCGCCACCAGCAGGTCATCGCCGCCCTTCAGGTGATGATGGATCAGGTGCGCGATGACTTCGGTGTCGGTCTGCGACTCGAAGGTGTAGCCCAGCGCGCGCAGCTTCTCGCGCTGCTCTTCGTGGTTCTCGATGATGCCGTTGTGCACCAGCGCCACGCCGTGGCTGATGTGCGGATGCGCGTTGGCCTCGGTGACGCCGCCGTGGGTGGCCCAGCGGGTGTGGCCGATACCCAGCACCGCATTGAACCCTTCGGCCTCGGCCGCCGTGGCCATTTCCGACACGCGACCGGTGCGGCGGACACGACGTACTTCGGGGCGCTCGGCGTGATCGATCACCGCGATGCCCGAGGAGTCGTAACCACGGTACTCAAGCCGCTTCAGGCCTTCGATCAGCACCGGCACCACGTCGCGATCGGCGATTGCACCCACGATTCCACACATGTCACGCGTTTCCTTGAAGACGATCGGCGCATTCTAGCCCGCGTGTCCGGCTTCCCCCTCCTGTCCGCTTAATGAAAGTGTCCGGAAAGGTGTCCGCGGACACCCGGACACTCCAGCGGCCCGCCCAACCTGTTGAACTGAAAGGAAATAAAGTTGGCACGCTACGTGCTTGGTACTGGCTACCACCGTCAGGCACGCACCCGATGATCCGCGACACTTCCGCACAGGACCAGATCGTTTCCTCCGCCCCCGCCGGCGCCACCCGCGTCAACTGGCAGCGCTACCGCTGGCCGGCGCTGGGCGCCATCGTGCTGCTGGCCGGCATCGGCTGGGCCGTGCATGCCTGGTCCAATGCCAGCCGCTCCTTCGACAGCAGCCGGGTGCGCATCGCCGAAGTGAAGCGCGGCGACCTGGTCCGCGACATCGCCGCCGACGGCCGGGTGATCGCCGCCAATAGCCCGATCCTGTACGCCATCTCGGCCGGCACCGTGGACCTGAAAGTGGTCGCCGGTGACGTGGTGAAGAAGGGCCAGGAACTGGCGGTCATCGACAGCCCGGAACTGCGCAGCAAGCTGGCCCAGGAACAGGCCACCCTGGCCGGCCTGGAAGCCGAGGCCAGCCGTGCCGCGCTGGACGCCACCCTGGCCCGCGCCAAGTCGCGCAAGGAAACCGACCAGGCCACCATCGAGCGCCAGGCCGCCGACCGCGACCTGCAGCGCTTCCAGCGCGGCTACGACGGCGGTGCGGTGCCACAGATCGACCTGGCCAAGGCCAAGGACTCGCTGAAGAAGGCCGACATCACCCTGGCCAACGCCACCACCGATGCGCGCCTGCAGAGCCAGGGCGCCGACCTGGATGCCCGCAACAAGCGCCTGCTGGCCGACCGCCAGAAGGCCGTGGTGGCCGAAGTGCAGCGCCAGGTCGACGCACTGACCCTGCGCGCACCGTTTGACGGCCAGGTCGGCCAGGTGCAGGCGGTCCAGTCCACCAACCTGGCTGCCAACGCGCCGGTGCTGGGCGTGGTCGACCTGTCCAAGTTCGAGGTCGAGATCAAGGTGCCGGAGAGCTTCGCCCGCGACCTGGCGATCGGCATGCCGGCGCAGCTGACCGGCGGCAATGGCAAGCCGTTCCCGGGCGAGATCAGCGCGGTGTCGCCGGAAGTGGTCAACGGCGAGGTCAACGCCCGCGTGCGCTTCGCCAGCGCGCAGCCGGAAGGCCTGCGCCAGAGCCAGCGGATGTCGGTGCGCGTGCTGCTCGATACCCGCAAGGACGTGCTGAAGGTCGAGCGCGGCCCGTTCGTCGAACAGGGCAATGGCGTGGCCTACGTGATGGATGGCCGCACCGCGGTGCGGCGTCCGGTGGAACTGGGCGTCAGCAGCCTGGGCGAAGTGGAAATCAAGTCGGGTGTGCAGCCGGGCGACCGCATCGTGGTCTCCGGCAGCGACCTGTTCAAGGACGCCGAACGCGTCTCCGTCAACTGATACCTGATACCTGAATCCTGGAGAGAGGACACCCCATGTACATGCTCGAAATGCGTTCGGTCGCCAAGGTCTTCCGCACCGAACAGGTGGAAACCCACGCGTTGCGCTCGCTGGAACTGCAGGTCAAGGAAGGCGAGTTCGTCGCGGTCACCGGCCCGTCCGGCTCCGGCAAGACCACCTTCCTCAACATCGCCGGCCTGCTGGAAACCTTCACCAGCGGCACCTACCTGCTTGACGGCCAGGACGTGAGCACGCTGGGCGATGACGCCCGCAGCCGCCTGCGCAACCAGAAGATCGGCTTCATCTTCCAGGGCTTCAACCTGATTCCCGACCTGAACCTGTTCGACAACGTCGACGTGCCGCTGCGCTACCGGAAGATGAGTGCCAACGAGCGCCGCGAACGCATCGAGAAGGCGCTCACCCAGGTCGGCCTGGGCTCACGCATGAAGCACTACCCGAACGAACTGTCCGGCGGCCAGCAGCAGCGTGCGGCGATCGCGCGTGCGCTGGCTGGCAGCCCGCGCCTGCTGCTGGCCGACGAACCGACCGGCAACCTGGATACGCAGATGGCCCGCGGCGTGATGGAACTGCTGGAGGAGATCAATGCCGCCGGCACCACCATCGTGATGGTCACCCACGACCCGGAACTGGCCGCGCGCGCGCAGCGCAACGTGCACATCGTCGATGGCCAGGTGACCGACCTGGTGCGCGAACCGGTGCTGGCTACCCCGCCGCGCCACATCGTTGCCGTCAACGAGTGAGGGCACTCCCATGTTCGCCTACTACACCCGATTGGCGGTACGCAGCTTCCGCCGCAACAAGATCCTGACCGCACTGATGGTGGTCGCCATCGCGCTCGGCATCGGTGCCTCGATGACCACGCTGACGGTGTTCCACGTGCTGTCCGGCGACCCGATTCCCGGCAAGAGCGACCAGCTGTTCTACGTGCAGATCGATCCGCGCCCGCGCGGCGGCTATACCCCGGGTGAGGAGCCTGAGGAACAGATGACACGGCGCGACGCCGAGACCCTGCTGCGCGAGAAGCGCGGCATCCGCCAGGCGATGATGAGCGCGGGCGGCGGCACGGTGGAACCGGAGCTCAGCACGCTCAAGCCGTTCTCGGTGGATACGCGCTGGACGTCGGCCGATTTCTTCCCGATGTTCGACGTGCCGATGCAGTACGGGCGTGCCTGGAACAGCAGCGATGATGACAATCGCAGCCGGGTGGTGGTGCTGTCGAAAGCGATCAACGACAAGCTGTTCCAGGGTGCCGACAGCACCGGTCGCGAGATCCGCCTGAGTGGCCATTCACTGCGGGTGATCGGCGTGATGAAGAAGTGGAATCCCGAACCCCACTTCTTCGATCTGACCACCGGCAACTACGGCAAGGATGAAGACCTGCTGGTGCCGTTTTCCACTGCGATGGACCTGGAGTTCGGCAGCAACGGCAACATGAACTGCTTCGGCGAGAATCCGGATGGCAGCAGCAACTCGATCAACGCGCCCTGCAGCTGGATCCAGTACTGGGTGGAGCTGGATCCGGCCAAGGTCGAGGACTACCGCAGCTACCTGGCCAACTACTCGGACCAGCAGCGCGCAGCGGGCCGTTTCGAGCGCCCTACCAACGTGCGCCTGCGCCCGGTGATGGAGTGGTTGACGTTCAAGAATGCCGTGCCCAGCGACGTGCGCCTGCAGATGTGGCTGGCATTGGGCTTTCTCGGCGTCTGCCTGGTCAACACGGTGGGCCTGCTGCTGGCGAAGTTCCTGCGCCGCAGCGGCGAGATCGGCGTGCGCCGCGCCCTCGGTGCCAGCCGTGGGCAGATCTTCCTGCAATGCCTGGTTGAAGCCGGTGCGATCGGCGTTGCCGGCGGCGTGCTCGGCATCGGCCTGGCCCTGCTCGGCCTGTATGCGGTGCGCCAGCAACCCGTGGACTACGCGAGCCTGGCCCACCTGGACGGCAGCATGCTGCTGCTGGCCATTGGCCTGACCCTGTTCGCCAGCCTCGCCGCTGGTTTCCTGCCCGCCTGGCGCGCGATGCAGGTTACCCCGGCCATCCAGCTCAAGTCGCAGTAAGCACGAGTACGAGGACCTCCCATGGATATCCGCCCCATCCTCAGCACCCTGCGCCGGCACAAGACAGCCGCCGCCCTGATCGTGCTGGAAGTCGCCCTGACCTGCGCCATCGTCTGCAATGCCCTGTTCCTGGTCACCCAGCGCGTTGAACGGATCAGCCAGACCAGCGGCCTGGCCGAGAACGAGCTGGTGTTCGTCCGGGTCAGCGGCATCGGCAAGCAGACCAATGGCCAGGCCCGCACCCAGGAGGACCTGTCCGCCCTGCGCGCCGTTCCCGGGGTCACCGCCGCCGCGAAGGTCAACCAGCTGCCGTTCCGCCCGAACTCCTCCAATACCAGCGTTTCGCTGAAGCAGGAACAGGAACGTCCGACCGCCTTCGTCACCATGTACATGTTCGGCGAAGGTGGACTGTCCACGCTTGGACTGCAGCTGACCGCCGGCCGCGACTTCCAGCCCAGTGAATACAGCAACGTCGAGGATGCACAGAAGAACGCCTCCACCAATACCGCCTCCTCGGTGATCATCAGCCGCACGCTCGCCGACAGGCTGTACCCCGGCGAGAACGCACTGGGCAAGACGTTCTACATGGGCAAGCAGCCACTGCACGTGGTGGGTATTGTCGCGTCATTGGCCACGCCCACCGATTACAACAACAACACCACGCTGTCGATGGTGCTGCCTGTGCGGACCGATTTCACCCAGGGCCCGTACGTCCTGCGCACCGCTCCGGAACGGCGCGAGGAAGTACTCAAGGGCGCGATCGCCGCGCTTGAACGCAACGACCCCAACCGGCTGGTGCGCGAGAAGCTGACCTATGAGGCGCAGCGCAATGACTACTTCAAGAACGACAGGGCCATGGTCGGGCTGCTGATCACGGTGTGCATCTCGCTGCTGGTGGTCACCGCACTGGGCATCATCGGCCTGGCCAGCTTCTGGGTGCAGCAGCGCAGCAAGCAGATTGGTATCCGTCGCGCGCTCGGCGCGACGCGTGGGCAGATCCTGCGCTACTTCCAGACCGAGAACTTCCTGCTGGCCACGCTGGGCATCGTGCTGGGCATGCTGGCCGCCTATGCGATCAACCTGGCACTGATGAACATGTACGAGCTGCCGCGCATGCCGCTGCACTACCTGCCGCTGGGCGCACTGCTGCTGTGGGTGCTTGGCCAGATCGCGGTGTTCGGGCCGGCCCGGCGCGCGGCAGCGGTACCGCCTGCGGTTGCCACGCGGGGCGCATGAGATGCGTATCCGCTGGATGCTGATGATGATGCTCCTGCCACTGCCGGCACTGGCCGGCGGTGGCAGCTCGCAGACACTGGAGTGGCGCCAGGACGATGCGCGCCTGGCATTGCGTTCGAGCGAAGGCCAGGTGCGCGTGGAAGCCGCCGGCCCGGAAGCCCGCTTCGGCGTGCGCAGCGGCGATCGCATCCTGCGGGTGGATGACACCACCGTACGCAGGATCGAGCATCTTGCCGAGGCCCTGCGGCGTTCAAGCGCCGCCAGGGCCTATCTCCTGCTGCAGCGCGACAGGCAGGAACTGACGGTCGCGGTGGACGCCGCTGCCTGGCGCAGGGCGCTGGTCGCTCCGCCTCCGCCAGCACCGCCACCGCCGCCGCCCCGACGCTGAGCCCGCCGCCCCGACGGCTACGGGTTTGGCTATGCTTGATGGGTGGCGCCGGGCTCTCCCGGCGTATGGACACGAACACGGCTCCATCGGCGCCGCCCATCCCTTTCTGCAGAACCGCTTGATGCCTTCGATCCTGATCATCGACGACAACGCCAGTGTGGGCACTGCACTGGACGTGCTGTTCTCCCTGCACGACATCGACACCCTGCAGGCGCAGAGCCCGGCCGAGGGGCTGGCCCTGCTCGAGTCGCAGCCGGTCGACCTGGTGATCCAGGACATGAACTTCAGCGAGGACACCACCTCCGGCGAGGAGGGCGAAGCGCTGTTCGCACAGATCCGCGCACGCCACCCGGACCTGCCGGTGATCCTGCTGACGGCCTGGACCCACCTGAGCAGCGCGGTGGACCTGGTCAAGGCCGGCGCCGCCGACTACCTGGCCAAGCCCTGGGACGACCGCAAGCTGCTGACCACGGTCAACAACCTGCTGGAGCTGTCCGAGGCGCGGCGCGAACTGGACCGCCGCCGCAGCCGCGAGCTGCGCCAGCGCAATGCGCTGGAAGAAAAGTACGACCTGTGCGGTGCGGTCTTCGCCGATCCGGCCAGCGAGCGCGTCATCGCCCTGGCCTGCCAGGTCGCGCGCTCCGAGCTGCCGGTGCTGATCACCGGTCCCAATGGTGCCGGCAAGGAGAAGATCGCGCAGATCATCCAGGCCAATTCACTGGTGGCCAAGGGCCCGTTCATCACGGTCAACTGCGGCGCGTTGCCGTCGGAGCTGATCGAGGCCGAACTGTTCGGCGCCGAGGCCGGCGCCTACACCGGCGCCAACAAGGCACGCGAGGGCAAGTTCGAAGCCGCCGACGGAGGCACGCTGTTCCTGGATGAGATCGGCAACCTGTCGCTGGGCGGGCAGATGAAGCTGTTGCGTGTGCTGGAAACCGGCCGCTTCGAGCGCCTGGGTTCCAATCGCGAACGCCAGGTCAAAGTCCGCGTGGTCAGCGCGACCAATGCCGACCTGCCGGCGATGATCCGCGACGGCACGTTCCGCGAAGATCTCTATTACCGCCTCAATACAGTGGAACTGGTACTACCGCCGTTGGCCGAGCGCGCGGGCGACATCGTTCCACTGGCCGAGCGTTTCCTGACGGCCGGCAAGCCGCTGTCCAGTGCCGCCAGTGCCGCCCTGCAACGGCACCCGTGGCCGGGCAACGTGCGCGAACTGCGCAACGTGATCCAGCGTGCCGAACTGCTGGCGACCGGCAACCGCATCGAGGTGGCCGACCTGAACCTGCCGCGCACCTCACCGGCGCCACGACCTGCACCGAGCGCTGGCAACGATCCCGACCGTGAGCGCATCGAGGACGTGCTGGCACGCAACCACGGCGTCATCGCCCAGGCGGCTGCCGAACTCGGCCTGAGCCGCCAGGCCCTGTACCGGCGCATGGACCGCCACGGCATCCCACGCGAATGAAACGGCGCTCGTTCACCTTCCGCCTGTTCCTGCGCCTGCTGCCGGTGCTGGCGCTGGCCGCTGCGCTGCCGTGGCTGCTGGCGTACTGGATGAACCATGGCTGGGTGGTGACCACGGCGTCGGCCGTGATCCTGCTGGCGTTGATGTGGTGGACCCTGCGCCGTGCCACCGCACCGGTGCGCTCGCTGATGCGTGCACTGTCCGGCACCACCAGCAGCTACCGCGACGGCGAGTACAACTTCGGCGTGTACTGGCCGGGCAACGACGAACTGGGCGACCTGGTGCAGGCGCACCGCGAGCTGGGCGATGTGCTGCGCGAACAGCGGCAGGGCCTGGTGCAGCGCGAACTGCTGCTGGACACCATGGTGCAGAACACGCCGGTGGCCATGCTGCTGATTGCCTCCGGCGGCGATGGCATCGCCCGCGTGGTGTTCTCCAACCTGGCTGCGCGCAAGCTGCTGCATGGCGGCTGGAAGCTGGAAGGCCAGCGTCTGGAAGAGGTGCTGGAACAGGTGCCGGTAGAGCTGCGCGATGCCATTGCCCGTGGCGGCGACAGCCTGTTCGCGGTGCATGCCGAGGGCGAGGACGGCGACGAGGATGACGAGCAGGTCTACCACCTGTCGCGCCGCGCCTTCCAGCTCAACGGCCGTCCGCACGACCTGCTGCTGGTACGCCTGCTCACCGCCGAACTGCGCCGCCAGGAAGTGCAGACGTGGAAGAAGGTGATCCGGGTGATCAGCCACGAGCTCAACAACTCACTGGCGCCGATCGCCTCGCTGGCCCACTCCGGTGGCGTGCTGGTGCAGCGCGAACGCTTCGACCGGTTGCCGGAGATCTTCACCACCATCGAGGACCGCGCACGCCACCTGGAAGGCTTCATCCGTGGCTATGCACGCTTCGCAAAGCTGCCGCAGCCGCAACTGCAGACCGTGCACTGGGCGCCGTTCCTGTCCAGCCTGCGCCAGCAGATCCCGTTCACCATGGAACGCGAGCCGGACGAGGACCTGAGCAGCCGCATCGACATCGCGCAGTTCGGGCAGGCATTGCTGAATCTTCTGAAGAACGCGCATGAAGCCTGCGCCGAGGCCGATCCGCCCAACGATGACGTACAGGTGCAACTCACGCGGCTGCCGCAATGGCTGCGCCTGGACGTACTGGATCGCGGCAAGGGCATGAACGAGCAGGTGCTGCAGAACGCCTTGATGCCGTTCTATTCGACCAAGCGCAACGGCACCGGCCTGGGGTTGGCACTGACGCGCGAGATCGTGGAAGCGCACGGTGGCCGCGTGTCGCTGCAGAACCGCGGCGATGGCGGGTTGTGCGTGTCGATCCTGTTGCCGGTGGGTTGAGCGGGCCGATCGGGTAGATCCACGCCATGCGCGGATGTGCCGACCAGGGCCGGCACCTACCAGGCCCGCCGCATCGCCACCCGCAGGTGCATCGGAAACCCGAGCGCAGCCTCTTCGGCCATGACGGCGCGCAGGCCGTCGTTCCACTCAGCCTCAGGCACTACGTCGAACCCTTCGCTGGCATAGAAGGCTGCATTCCATGGCACATCGCTCAAGGTGGTCAGCACCGCTGCAGCAAAGCCGGTGGCCCTGGCCTGCGCCAAGGCGTGCCGCAGCAATGCACGGCCATGGCCACGACGCGCGTGCGCGGGGTCCACATCCATCTGCAGGACATGGAACTCGCCACACAGCTCGCCGCCCAGCAGGTAGCCGGCAATGTCGCCGCCGGGGCCATCCACAACCCACAGCTGGCCCCGCTGAAGGCCGTCCTGCAGCGTCGGCAGATCCAGGCCGTGGCCGGCAAATACCGGATGGGCTTCGTGATCCTTCAGCAGTTCGCCGGCACGCTGTTCAATTGCCGGCAGCACGCCGAGCTCGTCGGCATGCGGAATACGTGGCTCAGGACTTCTTGACCGGGCGCTTCCAGCCATCGATGGTTTCCTGTCGTGCGCGGGCCAGTGTCAGCTTGCCGTCCGGGGCGGTGCGGGTGATGACCGAACCGGCAGCGATGGTCGCGCCCTCGCCGATCGTCAGCGGCGCCACCAGCGAACTGTTGGAACCGATGAACGCGTTGTCGCCGATGGTGGTGGTCGACTTGTTCACGCCGTCGTAGTTGCAGGTGATGGTGCCGGCACCGATGTTCACCTTGCTGCCGATCACCGCATCACCCAGATAGGTGAGGTGGTTGGCCTTGCTGCCGACGCCGAGGGTGACCTTCTTGGTTTCGACGAAGTTGCCGACGTGCACGCCATCGGCCAGCACGGTACCTGGGCGGAGGCGCGCGAACGGACCGACCAGCGCCGCGCCTTCGGTGACCACACCCTCCAGATCACAGTGCGCGCGTACTTCGGTACCGGGGCCGAGAGTAACGTCCTTCAGGCGGTTGAACGGACCGATGGTAACGCCGTCGCCGAGCACGATGTTGCCTTCGAGAACGACATCGACATCGATCAGCACGTCACTGCCCACGGTGACGGTGCCACGGATGTCGAGTCGTGCCGGGTCGCGCACGCGTGCACCCTGTGCGCACAGCGCACGCACGGCGCGATGCTGCCAGGCACGCTCCAGCTGCGACAGCTGCCAGGGATCGTTTGCCCCCTCGGCTTCCTGCGCGTCGGCCACCAGCGCCATTTCGGCCGGGGTGTACTCATGCGCGGCAAATGCGAACACGTCGGTCAGGTAGTACTCGCCCTGCGCATTGCGGTTGGACAGCTGCGACAGCCAGCGGCGCAGCGCGGTCGACTCCGCGGCGATGATGCCGGTGTTGATCGTGCGCACGCGCAGCTGGTCGTCGGTCGCGTCCTTCTGCTCGACGATCGCTCCCACCTTGCCTTCGGCATCGCGCAGCACGCGGCCGTAACCGGTCGGGTCATCAACCTCGGCGACCAGCACCGCCAACCGCCCCGGCTGCGCCAGCAGATCGCGCAGGGTCTGCGCGCGGATCAGCGGTACATCGCCGTACAGCACCAGCACCTGCACGGCATCCGGCACCTGCGGCATCGCCTGCGCCACCGCGTGGCCCGTACCCAGCTGCTGCGCCTGTTCAGCCCACTGCAGGTCGGGCTGGTCGGCGAACTGTTGCCGCACCGCCTCACCGCCATGGCCGTAGACCACATGGATGGCCGCCGGTTGCAGTTCGCGGGCCGCATCGATCACGTGCGCCAGCATCGGTTGGCCGGCGATCGGCTGCAGCACCTTCGGCAGCACCGACCTCATGCGCTTGCCGGCGCCGGCGGCGAGGATGATGACGTGCAGGGCTTGGGTCATGGGAACGGCAGTCCGTGGTTCGTTGCCGACGATTCTAGAGCGTACGCCGTTAACATGGGCATCCCTCCTCCTTCACCATGCCGATGAGCCTTGTCCGCCAGGGAAGCGCCTACCTCGTGATCGGGCTCGTGCAGCTGCTGGTCGATTGGCTGGTGTTCGTGGTCGCCACCGCGCTTGGCATGCCGGTCGCACCGGCCAACGTCGCCGGGCGCCTGGCCGGCATGCTGCTGGGCTTCTGGCTCAACGGCCGCTACACCTTTGCCGAGGCCGGCACCCACAAGCTGGGCTGGAAGCGCTTTGCACGCTTCTTCGGGCTGTGGCTGCTGCTGACTGCGGCAAGCACGTTGCTGGTGAGCCTGGTCGACCACGCGCTGGGCCTGCAGTACACCTGGCTGGCCAAGCCACTGGTGGAAGGCGGGCTGGCGTGCGTGTCGTTCCTGTTGATGCGCTACGTGGTGTACCGCTGATCGCGGTCAGCGGTCAGCGATCACCGTCACGGCGCAGGCGCAGGCGCGCTCCCAGTCCCTCACGCCACAGCTGCAGCGCGCTGTAGCGCAACCGCACCTGGTGCTGCCCGGCCGGCACGCACAACGCATGGAAGAGGCCATTGCCGCGCAGCAGCGGCAGTACCTGGCCATCCTCGAGCTGCGCCTGCCAGCCACGACCGGTGGTTTCGTTGATCACCACCCATGCTGCATGGTCGGCCACCACCGTCAGCTCGATGCGTCCCGGCTGGTAGCGCAGCACCTGTACCGTGGCCTCGCCGGCATCCTGTTCGGCACAGTGGCTGCTGGCGGCTGCCGGCAGCCATAGCTGCCGGTTGAAATCGGTCTGGTTGAACAGCGGCGCAGGCGGTAGACGCTCCTCATGGCGGCGCACCTGCCGCGGATTCAGCACCCGTGGCAGCACGCTGTCACGCCGCGCAAGTTCCACCTGGTCGCCCTGCGCGCTGGAGCCCGGGAACGGCTCCTGGGCCAGCAGCCAACGCACGCCCAACAGGTCGTACAGGGGAGCAGCGGTGTCTGGCATCCAGGCAGTGGGGACCTTCTGCTGGAAGGTATCCACCGGCTCGCCCGGCATCCCGGTCATCTGCAGATAGTCGCTTGCCAGCAGCGGGTTGTAGCCGTTTGCCAGCGCAATGGCATGCACCGCCGCGCCGTTGGTGAGTCCGCCGATGCCGAAGACCACCGCGCGCTCGGGTATGCCGATATGCCGCTCTGCCGCCAGCAGCGCATAGGCGCGCTGCGCAGGACCCGCACGATCGGCGGTGAGCACCGACTTTGTGCCGCTGCCCGCGTTGAACCTGGTGCCGACGTTGAACAGCAGCAGGTCCAACAGCACCAGCGCCAGCACCCAGCGCGCAGGTGACTGGTGGCGGCGCAGCACCCACACCGCGGCTACGCCCAGCGCGGCGCTGACCGCAAGCCAGGCGAAAGCGAGCGGATGACCATGATCGATCGCCAGCCACGCAGCGCACGCACCCAGCACTGCGACGATTGCCACGGACACCCGATGCAATCGCAATGGCTGCCGCTGCAGGGCAACCTGCAGGGCACTGGCACCGAGCCACGCCGCCGCAGGCACGGTAAGGAACAGCGCATCGGACGGGCGCCGGAACAGGTCCAGCCCCGGAAGCCAGCCAAACAACCAGGGGAACAGCGGCGTGGCGCCACCCACCGCGACCATGATCGCCAGCGTCAGCGCACACAGCGCGACGCGCGTCGCCGCCGGCTTGCGCCGCAGCACCTCACCGCCCCAGAGCAGCCACAGCGCCAGCGGCACTGCCCCCACATAGAGGTAATCGGCGCTGATATCACCGAAGGCCCAGCTGTCGCCGCGCCCCTGCGAGAACACGTTGCCCGACAGCAGTGTCACCAGTGTCTGCCAGTGGATGGCACCCGGCAGCGCGGCTTCCAGCGTCAGGCCATTGCGATTGGTCTGGTCCAGCCAGGCCAGCGTGGACAGCCACTGCGGCGCACTGACACCACCGGCGAGAATGGCCACCACGCCCAGCTGCCACAGCAGGCGCATGCGCTGCCCCTGTGCCAGCACGACAGCAGCCACGGCGTAGATCACGCACGCGAGGATGATGAAATAGGTGACCTGGGTCAGTTGAAGCGCACACATCCCGCCGGCCACACCGGCCAGCAGGATGTCGCGCATCCGTCCCCGCCGGCGGACCTGCTCCAGGCCCAGCCACAGCCAGGGCAGCAGGCAGTAGCTGATGATCATCGGCGTGTGCTGCAGGCGCGACGCGGCCACGCCACCAAACATCAGCGTGAGTGCGAACAGCAGCTGCGCCGGCGGCGGCATGCCCTGCACGCGGCTCAACCGCAGTGCACCCAGGCCGCCTGCCAGCACATGCAGCAGCACCACCACCGTGAACAGGTGCAGGGAGCCCGGCGCCAGCAGCATCGGCAGCAGCATCGTCGGCTGCAGCGTCATCATCTGCGGATCGGCCACCTGCGGGTAGCCACCGTAGAGATACGGATTCCACCAGGGGGCCTGCAGGTGACGCAACTGCTCGGCACTGAAACTGACCGCCGGGAAGAACTGCTGCACGGCATCAAAGGGAATGGTCTTGATGCCACTGAGCCATGGCAGGCACAGAACGATCCACGCAATCAGGAACACGCCTGCCGGTGTGCGCCACGGCCGCTGCCAGCTGCCGCCTTCAATCGCTGTCGAGTAGTGCTGCATTCCCTGCTCCTGTGGCGAACAAACAAAAACGCCGGCAGCTAGCCGGCGCTTGTGCTTGATGACGCGCGAACCTCAGTGCTTGAGATTCTTGCGCAGGCGCTCCAGCGCCTGCAGCTGGACGACGGCTTCGGCCAGCTTCTGCTGGGCTTCAGCCACTTCCATCGCTTCGCCGCGGTTGGCCAGGATGCGCTCGGCTTCTTCCTTGGCCTTGCGGACCGAGGCTTCGTCGATGTCCTGCGCGCGGATCGCGGTGTCGGCCAGCACGGTCACCACCTGCGGCTGCACTTCCAGGATGCCGCCGGAAATGGCGAAATCCAGCTGCTCGCCGTTCGGCGTGGTCACCACCACCTTGCCCGGCTTCAGGCGGGTGATCAGCGGCGCGTGCTTGGGCGCGATGCCCAGTTCGCCCAGCTCACCGGTGGCCACGACCAGGGTCGCTTCGCCACGGAAGATTTCCTGCTCGGCGCTGACGATGTCGCAACGGATCGTGCTCATGCAAATCTCTTCGCTGTTCGCGGCGGCGCAATGCCGCCGTGGGGGTCCACCGGCGCGGGCGGTTGCCCGGCGCCGGCGTCAGGTCAGGCAGGATCGCTCCCGCCCGTCCCGGATCAGGCCTTCTCGGCCATCTTCTTGGCCTTCTCGACCGCTTCTTCGATGCCGCCGACCATGTAGAACGCCTGCTCCGGCAGGTGGTCGTACTCGCCATCGACGATGGCCTTGAAGCCACGGATGGTGTCCTTCAGCGGCACGTACTTGCCCGGCGAACCGGTGAACACTTCGGCCACGTGGAACGGCTGGCTGAAGAAGCGCTCGATCTTGCGGGCGCGCGACACGGCCTGCTTGTCTTCTTCGGACAGTTCGTCCATGCCCAGGATGGCGATGATGTCCTTCAGTTCCTTGTACTTCTGCAGGGTCTGCTGGACGCGCTGGGCGGTGTCGTAGTGCTCGTGGCCGATGACCAGCGGATCCATCTGGCGGCTGGTGGAGTCCAGCGGATCGACGGCCGGGTAGATACCCAGCGAGGCGATCGAACGCGACAGGGTCACGGTCGAGTCCAGGTGGGCGAAGGTGGTCGCCGGCGACGGGTCGGTCAGGTCGTCCGCGGGAACGTAGACGGCCTGGATCGAGGTGATCGAACCGTTCTTGGTCGAGGTGATGCGCTCCTGCAGGACGCCCATTTCCTCGGCCAGGGTCGGCTGGTAACCCACGGCGGACGGCATGCGGCCCAGCAGTGCCGACACTTCGGTACCGGCCAGGGTGTAACGGTAGATGTTGTCGACGAACAGCAGGACGTCCTTACCCTTGCCGTTTTCGTCCTTCTCGTCGCGGAAGTACTCGGCCATGGTCAGGCCGGTCAAGGCGACGCGCAGACGGTTGCCCGGCGGCTCGTTCATCTGGCCGTACACCATCGCCACCTTGTCCAGGACGTTGGAGTCCTTCATTTCGTGGTAGAAGTCGTTGCCCTCACGGGTACGCTCACCCACGCCGGCGAACACGGACAGACCGCTGTGCGCCTTGGCGATGTTGTTGATCAGTTCCATCATGTTGACGGTCTTGCCGACGCCGGCGCCGCCGAACAGGCCGACCTTGCCGCCCTTGGCGAACGGGCACATCAGGTCGATGACCTTGATGCCGGTTTCCAGCAGCTCGGTGGCCGGGGACTGGTCTTCATACGACGGCGCAGCGCGGTGGATTTCCCAGTTGTCGCTGGCAGCGACCGGGCCGGCTTCGTCGATCGGACGGCCAAGCACGTCCATGATGCGGCCCAGGGTGCCGGCGCCGACCGGCACCGAGATGCCACGGCCGGTGTTGACGGCAACCAGGTTGCGCTTCAGGCCGTCGGTGGAACCGAGCGCGATGGTACGCACCACGCCGTCGCCCAGCTGCTGCTGGACTTCGAGGGTGATCTCGGTGTTTTCCACCTTCAGTGCGTCGTACACCTTCGGCACCGATTCACGCGGGAATTCGACGTCGACGACCGCGCCGATGATCTGAACGATCTTGCCCTGACTCATTGCTGCATCCTCTAATGTGTGCTTTGAACGAACGCGGTCAGACTGCTGCCGCGCCGCCGACGATTTCGGAGATTTCCTGGGTGATCGCTGCCTGGCGCGCCTTGTTGTAGACGAGCTGCAGGGTGCCGATCAGCTTGTTGGCGTTGTCGCTCGCCGCCTTCATCGCAACCATGCGTGCCGCATGCTCGGAGGCGACGTTTTCCAGCAGTGCCTGGTACACCAGCGACTCGATGTAACGCGTCATCACGTGCTCGAGCACGGTCGCGGCATCGGGTTCGTACAGGTAATCCCAGTCGTGGTGAGCGACCTGCTTCTCAGCCGGCGGCAGCGGCAGCAGCTGATCGAAGCTGGCCTTCTGCACCATGGTGTTCACGAAGCGGTTGTAGACCAGGTACACGCGGTCGATCCTGCCTTCGGTGAAGGCGTCGAGCATGACCTTGATCACACCGATCAGCGATTCCAGCTTCGGTACGTCGCCGATGTGGGTCACGCTGCCGACCATGTTGACCTTCACGCGGCGGAAGAAGGTCGAAGCCTTCTGGCCGATGGTCACCAGGTCCACTTCGGCACCCTTGTCCTGCCATGCCTTGGCTTCGCCCAGCATCTTGCGGAACAGGTTGTTGTTCAGGCCGCCGGCCAGGCCGCGATCGGAGGAGATCACGATGAAACCGACCCGCTTGACCTGCTCGCGCTCGACCAGGAACGGATGCTGGTAGTCGGTGCTGGCCTGGGCCAGATGACCGATCACCTGCTTCATCGCCTGCGCGTACGGACGCGAGGTCTTCATCCGATCCTGCGCCTTGCGGATCTTGGAGGCCGAGACCATTTCCAGGGCGCGCGTCACCTTGCGGGTGTTCTGCACGCTCTTGATCTTGGTTTTGATTTCGCGTCCGCTTGCCATCTCTTGTTTCCCGTGGCGCGGGGCTGATGCCCCGCGTTGTTCAACCGTTTGTCATCTGGTCCAGCGGAGCCAGCGGCTCCGCTCTACAGGACCGCGATTACCAGCTGCCGGTGGTCTTGAACTCGGCGATGCCCTTCTTGAAGGCACCTTCGATGTCGTTGTCCCAACCGCCGGTGGCGTTGACCTTGCTGATCAGCTCGCCCTGGGTGTTGGCGAAGTGGGCGTGCAGGCCTTCTTCGAACGCCAGCAGCTTGTTGACCGGCACGTCGTCGAGGTAACCCTCGTTGACGGCGTAGATCGACAGCGCCTGGTTGGCAATCGACATCGGCGCGTACTGCTTCTGCTTCATCAGCTCGGTGACGCGCTGGCCACGCTCCAGCTGCTTGCGGGTCGCTTCGTCCAGGTCCGAGGCGAACTGCGCGAACGCAGCCAGCTCGCGGTACTGGGCCAGCGAGATACGGATGCCGCCCGACAGCTTCTTGATGATCTTGGTCTGGGCCGAGCCACCGACGCGCGACACCGAGATACCGGCGTTCACGGCCGGGCGGATGCCGGCGTTGAACAGGTCGGTTTCCAGGAAGATCTGGCCGTCGGTGATCGAGATCACGTTGGTCGGAACGAAGGCGGACACGTCGCCGGCCTGGGTCTCGATGATCGGCAGCGCGGTCAGCGAACCGGTCTTGCCGGTGACCTTGCCTTCGGTGAACTTCTCGACGTATTCCTCGGACACGCGGGCAGCGCGCTCGAGCAGACGGGAGTGCAGGTAGAACACGTCACCCGGGTAGGCTTCACGGCCCGGCGGACGCTTCAGCAGCAGCGAGATCTGGCGGTAGGCAACGGCCTGCTTGGACAGATCGTCGTACACGATCAGCGCGTCTTCGCCGCGGTCCATGAAGTACTCACCCATGGTGCAGCCCGAGTAGGCGCTGATGTACTGCATGGCAGCCGATTCGGAAGCGGTCGCGGCCACCACGATGGTGTGGGCCAGCGCGCCGTTCTCTTCCAGCTTGCGCACGATGTTGGCGATGGTCGACGCCTTCTGGCCGATCGCAACGTACACGCACTTGATGCCGGTGCCCTTCTGGTTGATCACCGCATCGATCGCCATGGCGGTCTTGCCGGTCTGGCGGTCACCGATGATCAGCTCGCGCTGGCCACGGCCGATCGGGATCATCGAGTCGACCGACTTGTAACCGGTCTGCACCGGCTGGTCGACCGACTTGCGCCAGATCACGCCCGGCGCAACACGCTCCACCGGAGCGGTCAGGTCGGTGCCCAGCGGGCCCTTGCCGTCGATCGGCTCGCCCAGCGCGTTCACGACGCGGCCCAGCAGTTCCGGGCCGACCGGCACTTCCAGGATGCGGCCGGTGGTCTTGGCGACGTCGCCTTCGCGCAGGTGCTCGTAGTCACCCAGGACCACGGCGCCGACCGAGTCGCGCTCCAGGTTCAGGGCCAGGGCGAAGGTGTTGTTCGGCAGTTCGATCATTTCGCCCTGCATCACGTCGGCCAGACCGAAGATGCGCACGATGCCGTCGGACACGCTGGTCACGGTGCCTTCGTTGCGCGATTCCGCGGCCAGCTTGACCTTCTCGATGCGGTTCTTGATCAGTTCGCTGATTTCGGAGGGGTTGAGCGTGGTTGCCATCGTCAAGTCCTAGTGCCGGCAGCGGGGCCGGACGTTAAATGAATTCAGTTAGCGAGCGCGGTCTGCAGACGGGCCAGCTTGCCCTTCAGCGAACCATCGATGACCACGTCGCCGGCGTCGATCACGGCGCCGCCGATCAGCGAAGCATCGACCGCGGTGGTCACGTCGACCTCGCGGTTGAAGCGCTTGCGCAGCGCAGCCTTGATCGCGTCCAGCTCGCCGGCCGACAGCTCGGAAGCCGAGGTCACCGTGGCCTTGACCACGTGCTCGGCTTCGGCGCGCAGGGCGTCGAACATGCCGGAGATTTCCGGCAGCAGCGGCAGACGATGCGATTCGGCCAGGATGGCCAGGAAGCGCGAGTAGGTCTCGCCGTGCGAGACCGGCGCCAGCAGGGCGACGGCGTCGTCACGACCCAGCTCCGGGTTGGCGAGCAGGGCCGCCACGCGCGGGTCGGCGGCGACGTGGGCGGAGAACGCCAGGGCGTCCGACCACGGCGCGAACGCACCTTCGTCGCGCGCGGTCGCGAACGCGGCGCGGGCGTACGGGCGGGCAAGCGTGAGGGCCTGGCTCATCCTTAGATCTCCGAGGCCAGCTCGTCGAGCAGCGCCTTGTGGGCGTTGGCGTCGATTTCGCGCTTGAGCAGCTTTTCGGCACCGGTCACGGCCAGCGCGGACACCTGCTTGCGCAGATCTTCACGGGCACGGTTGGCGGCGGCGTCGATTTCAGCCTGGGCCAGTTCCTTCTGACGGGTGGCTTCGGTGATCGCTTCGTTACGGGCTGCATCAACGATCTGGTTGGCACGCGCGTGGGCCTGATCGATGATCTCGTTGGCCTTGGTGCGGGCTTCCTTCAGCGCTTCGTTGACCTTCTCCTGCGCCTGGGCCAGATCTTTCTGGCTGCGGTCGGCAGCAGCGAGGCCTTCAGCAATCTTCTGCTGGCGCTCTTCGATCGCGTTCATCAGCGGCGGCCAGATCTTGGTCGCGATGATCCAGATCAGACCAGCGAAGGCCAGCGCCTGCGCAAGAAGGGTGAAATTGATATTCATGGTTAGCTCGATCGCTGGTTTCGGGGTGGACGTGCCGCCGAAGCGGCACATCCGGCCTTCATCCGAAACCGGGTGCATCAGCACCCGGTCGTCTCAAACCGCTGTATCAGCCGGCCAGAGCCTTGGTGACGGCGCCAGCAAAGGCAGCCGACAGCGGGTTGGCGAAGGCCAGCAGCAGGCCAACGGCGACCGAGATGATGAACGCGGCGTCGATCAGGCCGGCGGTGATGAACATGCGGACCTGCAGGACCGGGATCAGTTCCGGCTGGCGCGCGGCCGACTCCAGGAACTTACCAGCCATGATGGCCAGACCCAGACCGGCGCCCAGCGCGGCCAGGCCGATCATGATGCCGACGGCAAGGGCGGTGGAGCTCTGAATCTGCGCGAAGTTGGTCAGGACGGCGAAGTACATGGTTATCTCCAGGAACTTAAGTTGCTAAGGGTGATGAAACGGATGAAGGTTGAAACGCGTTGAAGCTTGAAACTCAGTGAGCGTCTTCCGACAGGCTCAGGTACACGATCGACAGCATCATGAAGATGAAGGCCTGCAGCGGGATCACCAGCAGGTGGAACAGCATCCAGCCGAGGCCGAACACACCACCCGCGATGGCACCGAAGAAACCGGCACCACCCAGCACCCAGATCAGCAGGAACACGATTTCGCCGCCGAACATGTTGCCGAACAGTCGCATCGCCAGCGAGATCGGCTTGCTCAGCCACTCGACGATGTTGAGGATCAGGTTGAACGGCATCATCCACTTGCCGAACGGCGCCGTCAGGAATTCCTTGACGAAGCCGACCAGGCCCTTGGACTTGAGCGCGAAGAACAGCATCAGGAAGAACACGCTGATGGCCATGCCGAGGGTGGCATTGACGTCAGCGGTCGGCACCGGCTTCCAGTAGTGCACGCCCACCCATTCCAGCGGCTTGGCGATGAAATCGGCCGGGATCATCTTCAGCAGATTCATCAACAGGATCCAGAAGAAGATCGTGATGGCGATCGGCGTGACCAGCTTGCTCTTGCCGTGGTAGGTGTCCTTGGCCTGGCGGTCGACGAACTCCAGGCAGATCTCGACGAAGGCCTGCCACTTGCCCGGCACGCCGGCGGTGGCCTTGCGGGTCCCCAGCCAGAACGCGACAACGATCACCAGGCCCATCAGGACGGCGGTGAGGAAGGTATCGACGTGGATATGCCAGAACATACCCTCACCCTTGCCGACCGGTGCGGTCAGGTTGTGCAGGTGATGCTGGATGTAGCTGGTAGGGGTTAGAGCCTCGCCCGCCATGTGTCCGGAACCTTCAGTTAATTGAATTCTGTCAACGCCTGGCCATGGCCAGGACCTGGAACATCAAGCCGACGGCGATACCGGCCAACAGCGCCAATGCAGGCAGCTTGAAGACCAGGAACCCCACCAGCAGGACGCCGAAAACCACGACCCACTTGGCCACGATCGCAATGATCAGGCGAGCCATCGCCGATCCTGCGGCCACCGCACCACCGCCCAGAGCCATCCGTGCCGCAACCCAGCCGCCGGCCGAAATGGCCACACCGGACGCCAGCGCGCCGAGGGCATACTTCGGACCTACCAGCAGGAAGGCCAGGGCCAGGACAGCCACCGCGGCCAGCGGGTAGACCGCGGCGCGCAGCATCAGTCGCCGACCCGCATCAACGGAGTTCAGCACAGGACGTCCCGCGTGGTTGCAAGTGGAGGGCTGAGGCGGCTACAGCAGGGGGGCCTCATCGAGCCGCCAAATTATAGCAATGGGACAATTTGCGAGACAACCGCTGCCTGTTCATCCCTGGAAGCCGCAAGTTGCGGTAACGGTTACATTTTTGCGTGCCACCCGGGGGACAATGACGTCCGCGTGATGCTGCACTGCAGTATTGAACTTTGGTCGCAGGCGCGGAACTTTCGCTGGATGCGCCGGTCCGATCTTTCGACCTGCCTGCAGCAACCTCGTCGACGCTCCGCCCCGCAGGTCCCACGATGGCCCCGAAGCCCGTCTCCGGGGCCATCTTTTTGCGTCGTCGCGACAGGGCTGAACCGTGCACACTCCGTGGACCATACGTTCACGGATGGTGGACGGCGGCGTCCGGCACAGTGGTCTTCATTCTGATGAACCACTGCAAGGACTCTTCGATGCGCCCCGTACCCACCCTGCTCGCCCTTTCCCTGCTCGCTGCCGGCGCCTCGTTCGCCAATGCCGCCCACGCCGCCGAAGGCGACGACCGCTTCGCCATCCGTCTGGGTGCGATGAACATCGATTCGGACAACACGCTGCGTGGCAGCACCACCGTGGCCGGCCAGGACATCTCCCTGGACCAGGACTTCAAGCTGGGTGGCAAGGAATGGGAGCCGCGCATCGACGGCATGTTCCGCATCAGCAACCGTCAGCGCCTGCTGTTCAACTACTTCAAGTACGACAAGGACCGTCGCGAGACGCTTGACCAGGGCATTTCCTTCGGCGGTGAGAGCGTGCCGGCCGGCAGCTTCGTGAAGGGCGAGCTGAAGTACCAGGTGGCCAGCCTGGTCTATGACTACTCGGTCGTCGATACCGACACCTTCGACCTGGGCCTGCAGATCGGTGGCGAGTACGCCAAGGTCAGCACCAAGGGCTACGCGGACCTGGGCACGGTGTATGAAGGCCAGTTCCTCAACGAGAAGGCCGATGGCGTGGCACCGGTGGTGGGTGCGCGCATGACCTTCACCCCGTCCGAGCGCTGGATGATCACGCTGCAGGGCCAGTACCTGAACACGCGCTGGGGCAGTTTCGATGACTACAAGGGCGACCTGAGCCGCGCCAATGCGATCGTCGATTACCGCTTCACCAAGAACTTCGGTGTGTTCGCCGGCTACGACTGGTTCAAGCTGGACGTGGACAAGAAGGGCAGCGACGGCACGGTCGGCCTGAAGCAGGAATTCAAGGGCCCGGTGGCCGGTATCAGCTTCGTGTTCTGATCCCCTGCCCCTTCCACGGCATCTTCTCTCCTGGCGCGGCCTCCGGAACATCGGGGCCGCGTTTTTTCTTTGCATCGTCGAGCAGAAAAGCAGGCTGGTCGAGCGCTGGGGGAAGAGGGGCTTGCGTGCGAATGTCCCCCGGCGCCGGCCTACGGCCGTCACCTCCTCCTTTACTTCGCACACAAGCCCCTCTTCCCCCGCGTGTCAGGCATCCAGGCGGGCCAGGCTGTGGCTCTCGACTATCCGCAAGCCGAGCCGCTGCGCGGGTGGCGGGCATTTCGACAAAGTAAAGGAGGAGGCGACCGCCGCAGGCGGGCGACGGGGACATTTGTCGAAATGCCTGCCACCCGCGCAGCGGCCCCACCCTTTGCTGCAGCACTGATCGAAGAAAAAAAGCCCCGGCAGATGCCAGGGCTTTTCGTTCGGAACGGCGCGGACGCCTTACTTCTTCTTCGGCATGTACAGATCGGTGATCGTGCCGTCGTAGATTTCCGAGGCCATCGCCACCGACTCGCTCAGCGTCGGATGCGCATGGATGGTGTGGCCGATGTCTTCCGCTTCCGCCCCCATCTCGATCGCCAGGCCGATCTCGGCCAGCAGATCGCCGGCATGCACGCCGACGATCGCGCCACCGATGATGCGGTGGGTCTCTTCGTCGAAGATCAGCTTGGTGAAGCCCTCGGTGCGACCGATGCCGATCGCGCGGCCACTGGCGGCCCACGGGAACTTGGCCACGCCGACCTTCAGGCCCTTGGCCTTGGCTTCGGTCTCGGTCACGCCGACCCAGGCGATTTCCGGGTTGGTGTAGGCCACCGACGGAATCACGCGGGCGACCCACTCCTTCTTGTGGCCGGCTGCCACTTCAGCGGCCAGCTTGCCCTCGTGCGTGGCCTTGTGGGCCAGCATCGGGTTGCCGACGATGTCGCCGATGGCAAAGATGTGCGGCACGTTGGTACGCATCTGCCGATCGACCGGGATGAAGCCGCGGTCGGTGACCTGCACGCCGGCCTTCTCGGCATCGATCTTCTTGCCGTTCGGCGAGCGGCCCACGGCCACCAGCACGCGGTCGAAGGTGCCCTGCGCCAGCGCAGGCGCCTGGCCTTCCTCGGCGGCTTCGAAGGTCACGGTGATGCCCTTGGCATCGGCGGTGACGCCCGAGGCCTTGGTCTTCAGGTGCACGTCGATGCCCTGCTTCTTCAGGCGGTCGGCCAGCGGCTTGACCAGGTCCTTGTCGGCGCCGGGCATCAGCTGGTCCATAAACTCGACCACGGTGACCTTGCTGCCCAGCGCGCTGTACACGGTGGCCATTTCCAGGCCGATGATGCCGCCGCCGACGACCAGCAGCGAGCCCGGCACTTCGGCCAGCTCCAGCGCATCGGTGGAATCCATCACGCGCTTGTCGTCCCACGGGAAGTTCGGCAGCTTCACCGCCTGCGAACCGGCGGCGATGATGCATTTCTGGAAGCGCAGCAGCTGGGTGCTGCCATCAGCGGCGGTGATCTCCAGCTCGTTGGCCGAAACAAACTTGCCGACGCCCTGCACGTTGCGGACCTTGCGCTGCTTGGCCATCCCGGCCAGGCCCTTGGTCAGCTGGTTGACGACCTTTTCCTTGTACGCGCGCAGCTTGTCCAGGGTGATGGTCGGCTTGCCGAACTCGACGCCGAAATCACCGGCGTGGGCCACTTCGTCGATGACCGCAGCAGCATGCAGCAGCGCCTTGGACGGGATGCAGCCGACATTGAGGCAGACGCCGCCGAGGCTGGCGTAACGTTCGACCAGCACCGTATCCAGGCCGACGTCGGCGGCGCGGAAGGCTGCGGTGTAGCCGCCCGGGCCGGAGCCCAGCACGACCATCTCGCATTCGATGTCGGCCGGCTTGCCGCTGGACAGCGCCGGCTTCGGCGCAGCCGGTTCGGCCGGGGCGCGGTGCGACGGGGTCACCGGCGGCTTGCTGGCCGGGGCGGCCGGAGCCGGCGCGGCGGCCTTGGCCGGGGCTTCGGCGGCGCCTTCAGTGTCCAGCACCACGACCACGGCGCCTTCGGACAGGGTGTCGCCCAGCTTGACCTTGATTTCCTTGACCACGCCGGCGGCCGAGGACGGCACTTCCAGGGTGGCCTTGTCCGACTCCAGGGTCACCAGACCCTGATCCTTCTTCACCGTGTCGCCGACGGCGACCAACACTTCGATCACCGGCACATCGCTGTAATCGCCGATGTCGGGAACCTTGACTTCAATCGTGGCCATGGTGGGTTTTCCTCGTGCCCGCCCGGCGGCGCCGGCGGGCTGTCACTGCATCTGTTCACGCGGCCGCGCCAGGGGCTGCGGCCGCACGGTGGGGGCGAAGCGGTGCCTTACAGCAGCACGCGGCGCATGTCGGCCAGTACCTGCGACAGGTACGTGGTGAAGCGTGCGGCCAGTGCGCCGTCGATGACGCGGTGGTCGTAGCTCAGCGACAGCGGCAGCATCAGCTTCGGTGCGAATTCCTTGCCGTTCCAGACCGGCTGGATGGACGACTTGGAGACGCCGAGGATGGCCACTTCCGGTGCGTTGACGATCGGGGTGAACGCGGTGCCGCCGATGCCGCCCAACGAGCTGATCGAGAAGCAGCCGCCGCTCATGTCCGCCGGGCCCAGCTTGCCGTCGCGTGCCTTCTTGGCCAGTTCGCCGGTTTCCTGCGCGATCTGCACCACACCCTTCTTGTCCACGTCGCGGATGACCGGCACGACCAGGCCGTTCGGCGTGTCGGCGGCGAAACCGATGTGGAAGTACTTCTTCAGGGTCAGGTTTTCACCGCTGGCATCGAGCGAGGCGTTGAATTCCGGGAACTTCTTCAGCGCTGCGGCGCTGGCCTTGATCAGGAAGGCGAGCATGGTCAGCTTGATGCCGGCCTTCTCGTTCTCCTTGTTCAACGCCACGCGCAGGCCTTCCAGGTCGGTGATGTCGGCCTGCTCGAACTGGGTGACGTGCGGGATCATGGCCCAGTTGCGGGCCAGGTTCGCACCGGAGATCTTCTTGATGCGCGACAGCGGCTGGACTTCGGTCTCGCCGAACTTGCTGAAGTCGACCTTCGGCCACGGCAGCAGGTTCAGGCCACCACCAGCAGCGACGGCGCCACCGGCAGCTGCCGGCACGCCACCGCTGAGCGCGGCCTTGACGAACTTCTGTACGTCACCCTTGGTGATGCGGCCACCCTTCTCGGTGCCGTTGATCTGCAGCAGGTCCACGCCCAGCTCGCGGGCGAACACGCGCACCGCCGGGGTGGCGTACGGCACCTTGGCCGGCAGCACGCCATCGGCATTGAACTGCACCGGCGGGCTGGACGGGGTACCGGCCGAGGCGATCTCGCGGGCCGCCAGCTTGTCCGGCTGCGCCGGCACAGCGACCGGCTCGACCTTGGTGGCGGTCTCTGCGGCAGCCGGAGCGGCAGCAGCAGCGGCCTTGGTCGGCGCCGGCGCGGCAGCGCCCTCGGCTTCGATGATTGCAACCACGTCGCCTTGCGACAGATTGTCGCCCACCTTGACCTTGATCTCCTTGACCACGCCGGCCACAGACGACGGCACTTCCATGGTGGCCTTGTCGCTTTCCAGCGTGACCAGGCCCTGGTCCTTCTTGACCGTATCGCCCACGGCGACCAGCACTTCGATGACCGGAATGCCGGCGTAGTCGCCGATGTCCGGCACCAGGGCTTCAACCGCACCACCGCTGGCAGCCGGAGCGGCCGGCGCAGCTGCGGCCGGCGCGCTCTGGGTGGCGGCAGCCGGGGCAGCGGCCTTGGCCGGTGCCGGTGCCGGTGCGGCCGGCTTGGCGGCTTCGGCTTCGCCTTCGGCCACTTCGATCAGGGCCACGACCTTGCCTTCGGACAGGCTGTCGCCCACTTTGACCTTGAGCTCCTTGACCACGCCCGCCACCGAGGACGGCACTTCCATGGTCGCCTTGTCGCTTTCCAGCGTCACCAGGCCCTGGTCCTTCTTGACCGTGTCGCCGACGGCGACAAGCACCTCGATTACCGGGATATCGCTGTAGTCACCGATATCGGGGACAAGTGCTTCCTTGATTTCGGCCATGGGGATAACTCCGGCAATCTGGTGTAGGGAAACGTCTATTGTGCGGCCAGCGGGGTCCAGCGCCAACCGTTACAGGTGTTTTCAGTACGCACGCAGCCGGGACAGGCTGTTGCCCATGGGTCGGGTGCGCGACCAGTCGGTAGCGTATTGTCCAGGCGATGTCCGCTTCATGTCGCCCGCGCGTCGGCCACCGGCTGCCAGGCCTGGCGCAGGCGCGGCAACGACCACGCCGCATTGGCAGGGCTGGTCGACGGCAGCGCGACCACCTTCGGCGGGGCCTCCAGCCGCGGCAACACCCAGCGCTGGAATGCCTGCAATGACGCGCCGCCATTGCAGCCGATCAGCGTCAGCTCAGGCAACGTGGCGATCAGTTCCGGCAGTGCATTGGCCACTTCCGTGCCACGCACGATGTCCGCATCCAGGCTGCCGCGCCGCTCGCAGCGCCCGATCACATCCCACAGGCCGATGCCTGCGGCCTTCAACGCCTGCAGCCGTTGCGCATAGGGCAGATCCGCGTCGAAACCGCAGATATCGGCCATCAGCGGCCAGAAGCGGTTGCGAGGATGCGCGTAGTAGCGCTGCTCCTGCAGGGATGCCACGCCTGGCATCGAGCCCAGCAGCAGCACCCGGCATCCCACGTTCACCTGCGCTGGCAGGCCAATGCACAACGTTGCTGCGCTCACATCTTCTCCAACTGCATGAATGTCGGCGAGAGCAGAAAACGCCATGAATAAAGGCATTCCGCACCCGTCGCTGAACAAGGAAAACTATTTTTTAACGTGCGTCGGATTCGATTCATGTTGGGGCGACTACGGTGTGCTCGCCCCGCAACCGGGGGCCCAAAACAAGAAACATTAGGAGATACCCCCATGCGCTCCATCCGTATCCTGAGTCTCGCCCTGCTGACCTCCGCCGCCTTCGCGCCGGCCGCTTTCGCCCAGGACAGCAGCACCACCGATACCGCTTCGGGCAAGCATTTTGCCGTTGTTGGCGGCATCTCGCTGCTGGAGCCGAAGAACGACCCGATCACCGGCGTGAAGAAGACCGACGGTGGCCCGGCGCCGACCGTCAGCTTCAGCTACTACATCAACGACAACTGGGCCGTTGAGCTGTGGGGCGCTGCCGACAAGTTCGACAACAAGTTCAAGGGCCCGAACAACGCCCGCCTGGGTTCGGTCGAGCAGCAGCCGGTCGCGCTGAGCGGCCAGTACCACTTCGGCCAGGCCGACAACGTGTTCCGCCCGTTCGTGGGCGTGGGCTACTACCAGTCGAGCTTCAGCAACGAGAAGCTGGGCAACGGTGCTGACACCGACATCCGCTTCAAGGATGCCAAGGGCGTGATCGGCACCGTCGGCGTCGACATGAACATCAACTCCACCTGGTTCGCCCGCGCTGACGCCCGCTACATGCGCGCCCGCCCGGACATCAAGGTCGGCGGCGAGAAGATCGGCGAAGCCAAGATGGATCCGTGGACCGTCGGCTTCGGCATCGGCGCCCGCTTCTGATCCAGGCAGCACCTGCTTCACTGATGCAACGCGACGGGCCCTTCGGGGCCCGTCGTCGTTTCCGTCACCCGCGTTCCGCGTGTAGAGCCGAGCCCATGCTCGGCTGCTTTTTTGTAGAGTCGAGCCAAGCCCCCTATCCCGAGTCGAGCGGCGGGCTCCGCGCGCATTGCGATGCGTTACGTTCAATGGCGCCCACGGTCAAGGGTGGCGCGGCTCGGCTCTACAGACACAGGACGCGGAGACACGATGGACGACGTCGACCTGCTGGTGATCGGTGGCGGCATCAATGGCGCCGGCATCGCCCGTGACGCCAGCGGCCGCGGCCTGCGCGTGCTGCTGTGCGAACAGCATGACCTGGCCGCGCACACCTCCAGCGCCAGCAGCAAGCTGATCCACGGCGGCCTGCGCTACCTGGAGCAGGGCGAGTTCGGGCTGGTGCGCAAGGCGCTGGGCGAACGCGAGGTGGTGCGCCGGCAGGCGCCCCATCTGGTCCATCCGCTGCGCTTCGTCCTGCCGTGGGAACCGCACCTGCGCCCGCGCTGGATGCTGCGCGCGGGGCTGTGGCTGTACGACCATCTGGGCCGGCGCAGCCCCGCCTTCCCCGCGTCACGCGCACTGGAACTGCAACACGATCCGCTCGGCCAGTGGCTCTCCCCGGCGCTGCGGCAGGCCTTCAGCTACGCCGATGCGCAGGTCGATGACGCGCGGCTGGTACTGCTCAACGCCCTGGATGCCGCGCAGCGGGGCGCACAGGTGCAGGTGCGCAGCCGCTGCATCGACCTGCACCCCGTGCAGGGCCGGTGGCGGGCCGTTCTGGAATCCGCCGATGGCCAGCGGCACCCCGTGAATGCCCGCGCCGTGGTCAATGCGGCGGGCCCGTGGGCCGGGGGCCTGCTGGAACGGATGCAGACGCGCAGCGGCGCCCCTGCGCTGCGCCTGGTGCAGGGCAGCCACATCGTGCTGCGCAGGCCCTGGCCCGATGACAGCGCCTGCCTGCTGCAGCAGCCCGACGGACGGGTGGTGTTCCTGCTGCCTTTCGCCCACGACCACCTGCTGGTGGGCACCACCGATACCGACTATCGCGGTGACCCGGCGCGCTGCAGCGTGCTGCCTTCCGAGGTGATCTACCTGTGCGAAGCGGCCAATCGCTACCTGCGTGACCCCATCGCCCCGAACGAGGTGGTCTGGGCGTTCGCCGGTGTCCGTCCATTGCTGGCCGACCCGGATCCGCGCGCAGCGCAGCTGAGCCGCGACTACCGCCTGCAGGTGCAGGTGGACCCGGCACCGGCGCTGCATGTACTGGGCGGCAAGCTGACCACCTACCGGGTGCTGGCCGAGGAGGCACTGGACCTGCTGCGCCCTGCCCTGCCACAGATGGGACCGGCCTGGACGGCGCGCGGAGACCCGCTGCCGGGCAGCGACTGGGGCGACGCCGCACAGGCGTGCTCGCGCCTGCTGGCGCTGGCACCGTGGTTGCCCGCAGGTATCGCGCGACGCTGGGCCGGGGCCTATGGCAGTCGCAGCGCGGAACTGCTGCAGGGTGTACAGGGCCTGCACGATCTGGGCGAGGACTTCGGCGGTGGCCTGCATGCACGCGAAGTGGACTTCCTGCGCGAACGCGAGTGGGCGTGTGACACCGACGATATCCTGTGGCGCCGGAGCAAGCTGGGGTTGCGGCTGGATGCTGCGCAGGTGGCACGGCTGCAGGCGTGGATGGAGGGTCGGATCCCTTTCCCACGGAAAGGGCTCTGACCCCCGTGATGCCACGTGTGCCAACCCAGGTTGGCAGCTACCAGGGCAGCCGCGCGCGACGCGATCGATGCATTAGGATTTCCCCATCGCCATTGGAGACGCTGCATGACGCCCCGCTACGTGCTGGCCATCGACCAGGGCACCACCAGTTCGCGCGCGATCCTGTTCGACCGCGCCGGCGACATCGTCGGCAGCGCGCAGCGCGAGTTCGCGCAGATCTTCCCGCAGCCCGGCTGGGTCGAGCATGACCCCCGCGAGATCCTTACCAGCGTCTATGCCACATTGACCGAACTGCTCAGCCGCGGGCAGATCGACCCACGCCATATCGCCGCGCTGGGCATCACCAACCAGCGCGAAACCACCGTGGTCTGGGACCGTGCCACCGGCCAGCCGATCCACAACGCCATCGTCTGGCAATCGCGGCAGAGCCACGCCATCTGCGAGCGGCTGAAATCGGAGGGGCATGAAGCACTGATCCGCGAGCGGACCGGGCTGCTGATCGACGCCTATTTCTCCGCGACCAAGGTGCGCTGGATCCTCGACCACGTGGATGGTGCGCAGCAGCGCGCCGAACGTGGTGAGCTGCTGTTCGGCACCATCGACAGCTGGCTGGTGTGGAACCTCAGCGGTGGCCAGGCACATGTGACTGACTACAGCAATGCGGCACGCACGCTGCTGTTCAACATCCACACGCTGGACTGGGATGACGACCTGCTGGCCCTGCTCGACATTCCGCGCGCGATGCTGCCGCAGGTGCGCGACTCCAGCGCGGTGTACGCACACACCCGGCCGCAGTTCTTCTTCGACCACCCGATCCCCATCGCCGGCATCGCCGGTGACCAGCAGGCGGCGCTGTTCGGCCAGGCTTGTTTCCAGCCGGGCATGGTCAAGAACACCTATGGCACCGGTTGCTTCATGTTGATGCACACCGGCGCGCAGGCGGTGCGGTCGCGCAACGGCCTGCTGACCACCATTGCCTGGGGCCTGGACGGGCGCGTGGAGTACGCGCTGGAGGGTTCGATCTTCATCGCCGGCTCGGTGGTGCAGTGGCTGCGCGATGGACTACGCATGATCGAACGCGCCAGCGACAGCCAGGCGCTGGCTGCGCAGGTGCCCGACAGTGGCGGCGCCTACCTGGTGCCGGCGTTCGTCGGCCTCGGCGCGCCCTATTGGCGCAGTGATGTGCGCGGTGCGATGTTCGGCCTGACCCGTGGCACCCGCAAGGCGCACTTCGTGCGCGCCGCGCTGGAAGCGATGGCCTACCAGACCCGCGATGTACTCGATGCGATGCAGTCCGATGCGGGTATCGCGCTGACCGAGCTGCGCGCTGATGGCGGTGCGATCGGCAACGACTTCCTGGCCGGTTTCCAGGCCGACATTCTCGGTGTGCCGCTGCTGCGGCCGCGACTGACCGAGACCACCGCGCTGGGTGCGGCCTACCTGGCCGGCCTGGCAGTGGGGTTCTGGAACAGCCGCGAACAGATCGCCGCGCAATGGGGCCTGGGCCGGCGCTTCGAGCCACGGATGGAGGTGGCCCGGCGCGAGAAACTGTATGCGGGATGGCAGCAGGCGGTGGCCGCCACCCTCGCCTTCCACGTCGATTGAAACGGCAATGCCCTGCCCTGCTGCGGCACGTGGAGTGACACTGTAGAGCCGAGCCATGCTCGGCTGCTGCTGGCGGGATACCGCAAAAAGCAGAGCCGAGCATAGGCTCGGCTCTACAGGCGAATGGGCGCTGGCGTCAGAACGCCGGCAGCACCGCGCCCTTGTACTTGGTCTCGATGAACGCCTTCACCTGCGGGCTGGTCAGGGCCTTGGCCAGCTTCTGCACGCGGGCGTCGTCCTTGTTGTCCGGGCGCGCGACCAGGAAATTCACGTACGGCGAGTCCTTGCTCTCGATCGCCAGCGCATCCTGGGTCGGGTTGAGGCCTGCGTCCAGCGCGTAGTTGGTATTGATCAGGGCCAGGTCGACCTGGTCCAGCACGCGCGGCAGCATCGCCGAGTCGAGCTCGCGGAACTTCAGGTTCTTCGGATTGGCGATGATGTCGCGCTGGGTCGCCAGTGCGTTGGTCGGGTCCTTCAGCTCGATCACGCCGGCCTTGTGCAGCAGGATCAGCGCGCGGCTGTTGTTGCTCGGGTCGTTCGGGATCACCACGTCGGCGCCTTCGCGCAGCTCGGCCAGCGACTTGACCTTGCGCGAGTACGCACCGAACGGCTCGATGTGCACGCCGATCACCTTCACCAGGTCGGTCTTGCGGTCGCGGTTGTAGGCATCCAGGTAGGGCTCGGTCTGGAAGTAGTTCGCATCCACCTGCTTCTGCACCAGCTGGTCGTTGGGCTGCACGTAGTCATTGAACACCCGCACGTCCAGGTCCACGCCTTCCTGCTTGAGGATCGGCTTGACCACCTCGAGGATCTCGGCATGCGGCACGGCCGTGGCGGCCACCACCAGCTTCTGCGAGGGCTCGCCGGACTTGCCGCAGGCGGTCAGGGCCAGCGCAGCGGCGAGCAGGGGCAGCAACAGGGTCTTTTTCATGGGGGATTGAATTCTCGGGGGAGTGTCAGGAGTTTTCGTAGTTGCTCAGGGCCAGCTCAAGCAACGCCTTGGCCTGCTCGCGCAGCATCATGGGCTCGACGATCTCGGCATCCGAGCCGTAATGCAGCACATCCATCAGCAGCTCGCGCGAGACGCTGTACGGCACCTTCAGCTCATAGCGGCCGTCGGCCAGGAAGCGGCCCTGCTGCTTGGAATGCCAGTGCTCGTCGGCCACCCAGCGCGCGGCCTTGGCGCTGAACAGGATGGTCGCCCAGCCCTTCGGCGCGCCAGAGAAGATGCCGTAGCTGGCGCCGAGCTGCTCGTCCAGCTCGCTGTCGGCGACGTCGCGCGCGGTGCTGTCGACCACCCGCGCCTTGTGGATGCGGTCGACCGCGAAACTGCGCAGGGCGTCGCGGTCATGGTCCCAGGCATCCAGGTACCAGTTGTCGCGATAGTGGGTCAGGCGCTGCGGCGAGACGGTGCGCTTGGTCGGCTCGTCGGTGGAACGGGCACGGTACTCGAACGCCAGCTGGCGGCGCTCCAGCACGGCCGATGCGACGCTGCGGAAGCTGCCTTCGTCAAACTTGCGGCCACGGTGCGGAATCACCCGCACGCGGTCGACCGGCCAGCTGGACACGCCGGCCTGGGCCGCCAGCAGGCTCTCGATGCGTTGCTGCAGCGGTGCCAGCACCGACGACAGCACACCACCGCCGGTCCGCGCCAGCAGGTGCTGCGAGGCCAGCAGGGCATGCAGCTCCTCCGAGCTGAGCCACAGGCCGGGCAGCTCGAAACGGTCGCTCTCGTCAGCCTGGTAGCGGAAGCCCGCCTCGCCGTCGCCCTCGATCGGTGCCATCAGCGCATCGCGCAGGAAGGCCAGGTCGCGGTAGACGGTGGCGCGGGAACAACCGAGCTTGTCCTGCAGGGTCGCCACCGTCACCGGATAGCGCGCGGACTTGAGCAGACGATGCAGGGCGGTGATGCGTTCGTATCGGTCCATACCCCCGATTATGTCCGAGTCGCGGGTCTTGTGTGGGACGTTTGGGCTATCGTGGTCGCCCCCACCCCCATGGAATGCCCGATGCGCCGGTTGCCTGCCCTGTCCCTGCTGGCCTGCCTGCTGCTGGCCGCCTGCGATCGCGCGCCGGCGCCGGCCGGCGCCGAGCCCCCGGTACCCGTCGCCGATCCGACGCAGGCGGTGCTGGGCGCCAGCCAGCGTTTCGCGGCCCTGCGCAGCTTCCACGCCGAACTGGAGGTGCTGGGCGCACCACAGCCGGTGCGCAGCGGCATGGACTTCGTCGCGCCCGATCGTTTCCGGGTGGAGACGCCGGCGGGGCCGCAGACCATCATCGGCGACACCATGTTCCTGCAGGCCGACGGCGCGATCCGCCAGGTGCCGACCCCGCCCGGCCTGCTCGAGCAATGGCGCAACCCGCTGCCCGCCGATGCCCTGCCCGCCGAACTGAAGGCCGAAGATCTCGGCAGCCAGTCGCTGGACGGGGTGCAGACCCGGCACTACCGGCTGCGCGGCGCCCAGCCCGGGGAACGCCTGGAGTACTGGGTGGATGCTCAGGGCCTGCCACGCCAGATCGTACGCAGCGGCAGCAGCAATGGCCGCAGCTTCCAGCTGCGCCTGCGCTATTCGCGCTTCAACGACCCTGAGGTGCGCGTCGATCTGCCCTGAATAGGCGACCGCGCCAACGTTCGCTGAAGCGCGCATTGGATCGATTCGGACCGCCATCACGCTTCCAGTATCATCACCGGCTGTCAACCGTTCCGGAGAAGCCTCGATGTCCCTGCGCGTGTCCCTGCTGGTCCCCCTGCTGCTGTGTGCGCCGCTCGCATACGCACAGGATGCCTCCGAACTGGCGGCGATGTCCTCGCCGTGGAGTGGCAGTGGTGGCGAGCTCGGGTTTGCCTCGGCACGCGGCAACAGCAGCACCGAGAGCTTCAACGGCCGCCTGCGCCTGCGCTACACCGACGGTGACTGGGTGCACAGCATGGACCTGTTCGGCCTGCGCTCCAGCTCCAAGGTGACCGAAACCAACGACGACGGCACCACCACCCGCCGCAACAACACCACCGCCAACCGCTACACCGGCAGTGCCGGCAGCGCGCTGCAGCTGGGCGAACACCGCCAGCTGACCGCGACGGTGCGTACGGAACGCGACGACTTCGCCACCTACGACCGCCAGAGCTCGTTCGGTCTGGGTTACGGCACCCGCCTGTGGAACACCGAGCGCTTCTCGTTCGACGCGCAGATCGGCCCCGGTGTGCGCCGCACCCACAGCACCGAGGACGACCGCACCCGCACCGGCCTGATCGGCCGTGGCCTGTTCGACATGAAGTATTCGCTGACTGACAACACCGACCTGGTCAACACGCTGCTGGTCGAATCCGGTTCGTACAACACCTTCGGCCAGAACGACTTCGGTGTCTCGGTGAGCATGAACGAGCACCTGGCACTGAAGGCCGGCTGGCAGGCGCGCTACAACAGTGACGTGGCCGAGGACAAGCGCAAGACCGATACGCTGACCACGATGAACGTGGTCTACAAGTTCAAATAAGCAGAACGGGCGCCAGGGCGCCCGTTCTTCTTCCGGTAGTGCCGGCGGTAGCTCAGACGTTCAGCAGTTCGCCGGCACCGGCTTCCAGCAGCATCTTCGCCACGCGCTGGCCCAACGCCTCCGGATCCCGGGCCGGTCCCATCGCCTCGGCGCGCACCGCACGACCATCGCTGGCACTGCCGACCAGGCCCTGCAGGTGCAGGTCGTCGCCCTGCCACTGCGCGATGGCCGCCACCGGCACGTGGCAGCTGCCATGCAGCGCGCGGTTCATCGCCCGCTCGGCTTCCACGCAGGCGCGCGTAGCGGCGTCATCAAGCGTGGCGAACAGCGCCATCAGGCGCGTATTGCCACCGTCGCACTCCACCGCCACCGCGCCCTGCGCCGGTGCCGGCAGCCACTGCGGCGGCTGCAGGCGCGCGACGATGCGCCCGCCCAGGCCCAGGCGCTCCAGGCCGGCCACGGCCAGCACGATGGCGTCGTAGCCACCATTGTCGAGCTTGGCCAGGCGGGTGTTGACGTTGCCGCGCAGGTCCAGCAATTCCAGATCCGGGCGCAGCGCGCGCAGCTGGGCCTGGCGGCGCAGCGATGAGGTGCCGACCCGCGCACCGATCGGCAGCGCGTCCAGCGAGGCGTACAGGTTGGAGACGAAACCATCGGCTGGATCGTGGCGGGTCAGCATCGCCGGCAGCGCGAAGGGTTCGTCCAGTTCCATCGGCACATCCTTCAGCGAGTGCACGGCGCAGTCGGCCTCACCGCGCAGCATGGCCAGCTCCAGCTCCTTCAGGAACAGGCCCTTGCCACCGATGGCGGCCAGCGAGCGGTCGAGCACCTCGTCACCGCGGGTGCTCATCGGCACCAGTTCCACATGCAGCCCGGGATGGGCCTGGCGCAGGCGGTTGGCGACGTGTTCGCTTTGCCAGAGGGCGAGCGGGCTCTTGCGGGTGGCGATGCGGACGGTTTCCATCCGGTCATTATCGCGCCTTCGGCGCGGATACGGCCAACGGCGGAGCCCCTCGTGGCTGGTGCCATCAAAGCAGAAGCCGTGCTTGGCCGGGGCGGTGGGGTCATGCGGGGACGCCGTGAACCCATCCCTGGGGGCTTGGCCGCGGCTTGCTCGTGTGCGCTGTCCTGCGCACACGGCAAGACCGGGGTTGGGCGTCCTGCCCAACCCGCCCGAGGCATGCCTCGGGCCCATGCCGCGGACACCCCGCATGACCCCACCGCCCCGGCCCCTGACAGTTTCCGTGTGCGCCAGCCACGGAAGATCAAAAAAAGAGTGCAGAAGCAAAGGCAACAGCCGACGGCTTCCGGGGTCAGATCCCTTTTCCGCAGGAAAAGGGATCTGACCCCTCTTCCCCCACCCGATAACAACAATGCCTTTGCCGTCCGACGCGGGAAAAAGAGAGGGTTGGGCCGGGGTGGGGTGGCGGGACCGTTGGCGCCATGGATGGCGCCATCGAGCCCCCAGGGATGGGTCTACGGCGTGTCCCGCCACCCCACCCCGGCCCGACCCAGCACGTAAGAACAACGAGCCGGCCAACCTGCTGTTGATCTTGATGTTGATGTTGATCTGTAAGCAGTCGCGGCCGCAGGCCGCGCGGGACCACTCACAGATGCCGCAGTTCCTGCTTCAGCGTCGCCACACAGCGGCGGCTGACTTCCAGCGGCTGCCTGCCATGCCGCAGCACCGCCTGCACCTGCCCGCCGGAGCCGCGGCGCAGCTCCACCAGCTCGTGCCGCGCCACCAGGCAGTTGCGATGGATACGGATGAAACGGCTGGCGAACTCTTCCTCCAGCGACTTCAGCGATTCCTCGATCAGGTCCTCGCCGCGCGCGTGGTGCACCACCACGTACTTCTCTTCGGCCTGCAGGTAGTGGATGTCGTCCAGCGGAATCAGCCGCAGGCTGCCGCGCAGGCGTGCGCACAGTACGCTGCGTGCCTGCTGCCCGCTGTGCGCCTGCGGCTGGCCATCGCGACCGGCCAGGAACGTGCGTGCCCGTGCAATCGCCGCTGCCAGGCGTTCGGCGCGCACCGGCTTCATCAGGTAATCGATGGCTGCCGCTTCGAAGGCCGACAGCGCATGCGCATCGTAGGCAGTGCAGAACACCACCGCCGGCCGCGGTTCGAAGCTGGCCAGGTGGCGGGCTGCTTCCAGGCCGTCCAGCCCAGGCATTGCGATGTCCAGCAGGACCAGGTCCGGCTGCAGCTCCGCGCACGCGTGCAGGGCCTGCTCGCCGTTGCCGGCCTCGGCCACCACGTCCACGCCGTCCTGTGCGGCCAACAGGCTGCGCAGGCGCTCACGCGCCAGTGGTTCGTCATCGGCGATGACTACCCTCACGATCGTCCCCTCACTGGATCGGCACTGTCACCTGGCAGGCATAGTAGCCCTCGCTCCAGCCAGCCGTCATCCGCGCGGCACTGCCAAAGCGCCAGGCCAGCCGATGGCCGATGCTGTGCTGGGCATGGCCGGCCCCCCGCGCCAGGGCCAGCCCGGGCGCCTGCGGATCAGGCGCGGGATTGCGCACGCGGATCTGCAGATCGTTGCCCTCGCGCAGCAGCTGCAGCTCGATGGTGCCGCCCTCGGGCAGGCGCGAAATGCCATGCAGCACGGCGTTTTCCACCAGCGGCTGCAGTACCAGCCTTGGCAATGGCAGGTCCCACGGCAGCGGCTCGTCACGTTGCCAGCGCACCTGCAGGCGTTCGCCCAGGCGCAGCGATTCGATCGACAGGTAGCGCTCGGCCAGTTCGCATTCGTCGCGCAGGGTGGAATCGCCCTCGCCTGCACCGAGCGCAGCACGGAACAGATCGGACAGGTCGAGCACGGCACGCTCGGCCACCGCCGGGTCCCGATGCAGCAGGCTGGCGATGAGGTTCATGCTGTTGAACAGGAAATGCGGGCGGATGCGCGCCTGCAGCGCATCGGCCTGGGCGCGTGCATTGGCCTGCACCTGCGCGGCCCAGCGGTCGCTGACATAGAAGTAGCGCAGCGCCAGCGCGGTGATCAGCGCGGTGGTGGCGGCGCTGCCGAGGGTGAAGCGCCAGAAGCTGATGCCGTTGGCGAAGCTGTCACCCAGCACCGCGTACAGCGCGTGCACGATGCCGGCGCAGACCACCGCGATCAGGGCCGCCAGTGCGATGGCAGCGACCGCCCCCATCACCTGCGGCAGCCTGGACAGCGCCTGCCGCAGCAGGCACAGGCTGGCGGTCACGGCCAGCGCCAGCCACAGCGCGAAGCCGCTGGCCGACAGCAGCTCGCCAACGGTCCAGTGGCGGCTGCCATCCGGGGCCAGGGCCAGCACCACCACCACCAGCTCGGCCAGGCCCAGCATCGCCGCCAGCCGCGGCAGGCGGCACAGTTCCGGCATCCACGGCGATGGGCTGGCCAGGGGCATGGCTCAGGCCGCGCCCAGCCGTTCCTGCAGCCAGTCACCCAGTGCCTGGATTTCCTCGGCACAGACCTGGTGGGCCATCGGGTAGCTGTGCCACGCCACGTCCAGGCCCAGCGTACGCAGCGCCTGTGCGCTGTGGGCGGCGACGGCCTGCGGGATCACCGGGTCGCCACTGCCATGGGCCATGAACACCGGCACCTGCACGGCACCTTCAGCACGACGGGCACTGTCGGCCTCGGGCAGATAGGTGGACAGGGCGATCAGGCCGGCCAGTGGCGCGGTGCGCGCCAGCGCGGCGGTCAGGATGATCGCCCCGCCCTGCGAGAAGCCGGCCAGGAAGATCTTCTCCGCCGCGACGCCACGCTCGATCTCGCGCGCGATCAGCGCGTCCAGCTGCACCACCGATTCCTGCACGCCGGCCATGTCGGCACGCGACCGGAAGTCCATGCCGACGATGTCGTACCAGCCGCGCATGGGCACGCCGTTGTTGATCGTGATCGGCCGCACCGGTGCGTGCGGGAACACGAAGCGCAGCGCCGGCCAGTGCGGCCGCACCAGCTCCGGCACGATCGGCGCGAAATCATGGCCATCGGCGCCGAGGCCGTGCAGCCAGATCACCGACCACCGCGGCGAGGCGCCGGTTTCCTGTTCCACCGTTTGCAGCATGATGCGGCTCCTTCAAGTTCGAGCCGCATTATGCCGCTGGCGTGGGGCAATCAGTACAGCGGCGGTTGCTCGGCCGCTTCGCGCCGCAGCTGCGCGGCGCGGACCAGTACCGGTGGCGGGATGTTCTCTTCGGGAATGTCCAGCAGGCCCAGGCGATGCAGGAAGGCGCCCGGACCACGCGAGGAGGTCAGCGCCACCACCGGAATGGCCAACACCATGCCGATCACCACCGGCGCCATCCACGCCGCCAGCGACGGCGACACGGCCCAGGCCAGCACGCCCATGAAGGCGCCGAACACACCCAGGCCACCGTAGCCGCGGATCAGTGCCAGCCACGAGATGCCGCCGTCGTCACGCTGCTGCGCATCCCAGCCGGAATCGCGGCCGGACAACACTTCGGCCACGCCCCGCGACTGCACGTACATCACCACCGGCGCCATCAGCGCGGCCAGCACGGTTTCCACCAGCATCGACACGAAGGCACGGATCGCACCGCCGCAGCCGCGGCGGTCGACCGGGTCCAGCAGCATCGCCAGGTAACCGAGCACCTTGGGCAGCAGCAGTACCGCCATGGTGGCGGCGAACAGGCGCACCACCTGCTCTTCGTCCTGTGCGCGCCAGTACACGCTGGGCGACAGGTGCAGCAGGGCATTGAAGTCGATGCCCTCCTGGAACAGCGGGATGGCGATGCCGATCAGCATCAGCATTGCCCACATCGGTGCGGTGAAATAGTGGCCGATGCCGATCAGCATGTGCGTGCGGCTGATCCAGTGCAGGCCGCGGCTGCCCACGACCTTGCCGTGCTGCAGGTTGCCCTGGCACCAGCGGCGGTCGCGAACCAGCAGATCGGTCAGCGTCGGCGGGCCCTCTTCATAGCTGCCACCGAGGTAGGGCACCATGTGCGCGGCCCAGCCGCCACGACGCATCAACGCTGCTTCGACGAAGTCATGGCTGAGCACGTGGCCGCCGAACGGCTTGCGCCCCGGCAGCGCCGGCAGGCCGGCGTGGTCGGCGAAGGCGCGGGTACGGATGATGGCGTTGTGGCCCCAGTAGTTGCTCTCGGCACCATGCCACCAGGCCACGCCACGGGCGATCACCGGCCCGTACACGCGGCCACCGAACTGCTGCATGCGTGCGAACAGGGTGCGGCCGCCGATCACCGACGGCAGGGTCTGGATCAGGCCGACGTCGGCGTTGTGCTCCATGCCGGCCACCAGGCGCACGATGCTGTCGCCGGTCATCAGGCTGTCGGCGTCGAGGATCAGCATCTGCGGGTAGGCACCGCCGAAGCGACGGACCCAGTCGGCGATGTTGCCGGCCTTGCGCCCGCTGTTGTCACCACGGCGGCGGTAGAACAGGCGGATCTGCCCGTCCGGCACCCGCTCGCGCAGCTCGCCGAACACCCGCTCCTCGGCAGCGGCGATGTCCTCGCGACGGGTATCGCTGAGCACGAAGAAATCGAATCGGCCGAGCTGGCCGGTGGCCGCCACCGACTCGTAGATCGCCTGCAGGCCCGCCAGCAGGCGGCGCGGGTCTTCGTTGTAGGTCGGCATCAGCAGCGCGGTGCGGCTGTGCACGGTCGGCAGCGGCTTGTCCGGGTCGATGCCGAGGCGATAGCCACGGTCGAACACGGCGGTCAGGAAGCCGGCCAGGGCGCTGGCGAAAGACAGCGCGATCCAGGCAAACAGGCCAACGAACAGCACCAGCAGGCAGGCTTCGAGCACGCTGATGCCATTGGCCGACAGCACCCGCCACATCATCCGCGTGGCCACGGCGGTCATGCCGAGCGTGCCACCGAAGATGTACAGCCGGCGCAGGCCGATCAGGCGCGGCGACGTGCGATGCCGCCGGACCTTCAGTGCACCTTCGCGCAGGGTCTGTTCGGGCATCTGCAACGGCGATTCAGCGGGCAGCAGCGCCCAGCCGGCGTCGAGCCGGGGCGTTTCTGCTTCCGCATGGATGGTCTGCACCCCCATCGTCGCCTACTCCGCGCCGTCGGCACGGCCGGCTATCCCGGCCGGGCTGCATGCACCAAGGTTCCCGGCGCGCTTTCCCGGCGCCCGCACTTGTCCAGACTGTGTCGGCTTCAGGCCGCACAGTCGATGTCTGTCACTACCGGAACCCACACGATCTCCAACGGGGCGGAATCGAAAATGCGGCCCAGTCTAGGGCGCTGAATGTAAGCCGGGTGCGAAGGCCTACGCCGGGATTTATCCCCATTCAGCAAATAGCAGGCGATCACGTCGGGGGATGGCCAGATGTCATTGCATCGCCCCGGGTACTGGATCGTATCAAACGCGAACGGTTATCATTTCATTAACCAGGCAGGTCACCGTCTACCCGCACGGCCGCGACCCACCCAGCTGCGCCGGTCCACACCGCGCGCACCGACGACCCACGGAAGGGTGGCTGCCTGCTGTCTGCCTGCGCCTGCTGCTTCCACCGGGTCACCCCACCTCCCATGGAAGCCGCCATGTCCCCATCGTCCCGTTCCCGTTCCGCGCGCCTGCCGCGCACCCGCCTGGCCCCTGCCCTGGCCTCCGCCTGCCTGCTGGCCCTGCCAGGCCTGGCCGCTGCAGAGGCCGGCGCCGATGCCTCCACCAAGGATCTGGATACCCTGGTGGTCACCGCCTCGGGCAGCCAGCAATGGATCAAGGATGCCCCGGCCAGCATCAGCGTGATCAGCCGCGAGGACATCGAGCGCCAGCCGGTTCCCGACCTGGCCACCCTGCTCAGCCGCGTGCCGGGCGTGACCGGCGGCCTCAGCGCCGTCGGCGAGCAGTCCAAGATCAAGCTGCGCGGCATGCCGTCCAACTACACGCTGGTGCTGGTGGACGGCAAGCGCATGGGCAGCTCGGCCGCGACCAACTACCGCCCCGACCTCGGCCGCCAGGACCTGAACTGGATCTCGCCCGACCAGATCGAACGCATCGAAGTGGTGCGTGGGCCGATGTCCTCGCTATACGGCTCCGACGCCATGGGCGGGGTGATCAACATCATCACCCGGCGCATCGGCGACGAATGGAACGGCAGCGCCACCCACAGCTACACCCGTCCCGGTGATGGCAAGCGCGGCGATACCCAGCAGATCGGCGCGACCTTCTCCGGCCCGCTGGGCGAACGCTTCGGCCTGCGCATCGGTGCCAACAGCATGCGCCGTGATTCGGACCAGTCCAACCACGGTGTCTACGGCAATGCCTACGCCGGCGAGAAGGACCGCACTGTCGATGCGCTGCTGCAGTGGAAGCTGAGCGACGCACAGGAACTGTCGCTGGAAGCCGGCCATGGCGTGCAGCAGGCCTTCATCGATGCGTCGCTGGAAAAGCAGGACGAAGGCGCCTGGGGAGCCAGTGAGCTCAAGCGCAGCTCGCTGGCGCTCAACCACGATGGCACGTGGAGCTTCGGCACCTCCAGGCTCAGCGCGTACTGGACCGAATACAAGAACGACATCGGCGCCACCGGCCGCTCAGAGGCCACCGACACGATCATCGAAGGCAGCCTGACCACGCCGTTCACTCTGGGCGTTGAACACCAGTTTGCCGTGGGTGGGCAGTGGAAGCGCCAGGAACTGACCAACACCGATACCATCGGCCGCGCGCCGATCGACTACGCCGGCAACGCCGTCAGCGGCTCCAGCCTGGAAGTGGATACCTGGGCGCTGTTTGTCGAAGACGAACTGAAGCTGCACCGCACCCTGGCCCTGACCGTGGGCGCGCGCCTGGACCACCATGAGAAGTTCGGCGGCCACGTCAGCCCGCGTGCGTACCTGGTCTGGCATCCGGCCGAACAGTGGACCATCCGCGGTGGCGTCTCCAAGGGGTTCCGTGCGCCCAGCCTGACCGAGAATTCGGCCACCGCTGCCACCCAGTCCGGCGGCCGTGGCTGCACCTCGCTGATCCCGCTGGGTTATACCCGCGGCGGGTGCTACATGGCCGGCAACCCGGACCTGGATCCGGAAACCAGCACCAACCGCGAGATCGGCATCAGCTTCGACAATGACCTGATCGATGTTGGCGTGACCTACTTCCACACCGACTTCCGGAACAAGATCGAATACGCACCGCTGGGCCGCTTCAACGGCATCTGGTGGACGCGCATGAGCAACGTGCAGCGCGCGCGCACCAGCGGCATGGAAGGCAACTTCAACGTCCGCTTCGGCGAGCAGTGGCGCTGGCGCACCTCGGCGACCTGGATGAAGGAAGCCAGGAACCTGACCACCGGCCGCAACCTGATCGATACGCCGGAATTCTCCGGCTACTCGTCGCTGGACTGGTCGCCGAATACGGTGTTCTCCGGCAGCCTGTCGGCGCAGTACACCGGCAAGCAGACCGGCACCGCCACGACCTTCCTCAAGGCCTACACCCTGTATGACCTGACCGTCGCATGGAACGTCAACGAGGTGCTGACCCTGCGCGGTGGCGTCAGCAACCTGGCCGACAAGAAGCTGTATGCGGAAGGCTCCACCGACTACTTCGTCGCCGGGCGCAGCTACTTCCTCAGCATGACCGCGCGCTTCTGACCGGCGGCACGCGCCGTGATCGCGCTGGCGACATGCCAGCGCGATCGACGGTATTGCGGGTTACTCGCTTTCCAGCGCGGCCGGTGCCGCGTCCCGCGTGGCGGCCGTGCGCGCACGGTCCATCGCCACCGCCAGTTGCTGGCGTGCGAGCAGTTGTTGTGCCTGCACCACTTCAGGTGTCGGCAGGAGCACCGGTCCCGGTGCGTTTTCCGGTGTAGCAGGTGTGGTCATGCAACCTCCATGGACATCCCGCCGCCGCACGGGTCCAACCGGGGCGGCAGCGGAACTGCGCACCCTATCCTAAAAACAAGGCGGGCGGGTGACGGTGCGGCACCCGGCCGCAGCACGTGGAACACGGCACGCGTCACATTTTTGACGGCAGCCCTTGGATCCTGAATAGGACTTGCCTTATCATGAAAACGTTTTCTCACAGGGATGTTTCCCCCAAATGAATACCAATGACCTGTCCCAGTTCAGCCCGAAGTGGCAGTTCCGCTTCAACTTCTTCCGCCAGCATGGCGCGCCCAAGAATCCCGGTTTCAAGCAGGCCTGGAAGGCGCTGTCGTTCGGTGACCGCCTGAAGATCAACCTGAACTTCTTCGCGTTGTTCTTCGGTGCGATCTACCTGTTGATCCTGGGCATGTGGCGCAAGGCGCTGGTGGTCATCGGCATCAACATCGCGCTGGCCATCGTCAGCATGTTCCTTCCCGACGTCGTCGGGCGCATGCTGTTCATCGCGATGAATCTGCTGGTCGCCTCCAGCACCAACTACAGCTATTACCTGGAGAAGGTGGAAGGTCGCGCCAGCTGGAACCCGTTTGAAGGAATGTTCTAAGCCATCAGACCGGCGCAGGGATGCGCGGCAAGGACGCAACCGACGCCCGGCCCCCGCCGGGCGTCTTCATTTGCGCGATCAGGCCGCGCGGCGTGCCACGGCCGCCGGCTCGGCCTGCAGGCGGAAGCGCGACACCGCCACCGCCAGCTGCTCGGCCTGCTCCTCCATCGCGCGCGCGGCGGCACTGGCTTCCTCCACCAGCGCGGCGTTCTGCTGGGTGGTTTCGTCCATCTGCACCACAGTCTGGTTGACCTGCTCGATGCCGGCCGATTGTTCGCGCGACGCGGCCGAGATCTCGGCCATGATCTCGTTCACCCGACCGACCTGACCGACGATGTCCTGCATGGTGCGCCCCGCGCCGTGCACCAGCTGCGCACCGGCACCGACCTGGGCCACCGAGGCGTCGATCAGCTCCTTGATCTCCTTCGCAGCACCCGCCGAACGCTGCGCCAACGCGCGCACTTCACTGGCAACCACGGCGAAGCCACGGCCCTGCTCACCGGCGCGCGCCGCTTCCACTGCCGCGTTCAACGCCAGGATGTTGGTCTGGAACGCAATGCCATCGATCACCGAGATGATCTCGGCGATGCGCTGCGAAGACGCCTCGATCTGCTCCATGGTGTGCACCACCTGGCTGACCACCTGGCCGCCTTCGCTGGCCACGCCCGCCGCGGAACCGGCCAGCGCGTTGGCCTGCAGCGCGTGGTCGGCGTTCTGGCGCACGGTGGAGGTCAGTTCTTCCATCGACGCGGCGGTTTCTTCCAAGTTGGCAGCCTGCTGTTCGGTACGGCGCGACAGGTCGCTGTTGCCGGCAGCGATCTCACCGGCGGCCAGGCGGATGCTGGCTGCCGACTGCTGGATCTGGCCGACGATCTGGGTCAGGTGCTGCACGGTGCTGTTGGCATCGTCGCGCATCACCGCAAATACCCCATGGAAGTCACCCTGCATGCGGGTACTGAGGTCACCGCCGGCGATCGCGCGCAGCAGCGTCGACAGTGCGGCCAGGTTGTGGTCGCTGACTTCCATCATGGTGTTGAGGGTCTCCACCATGCGGCGGAAATCGTGGTCGAAGCGCAGTGCATCACCGCGCACGGCGAAGTCACCGGCGGCGGCCGCAGCGGCAAGCTGCTGGATCTGCTCGTTGATCGCGGCCAGGTTGCGCTTGGTGGTCGCCATCGCAGCGGTGAACACCGCCTTCTCGCCCGGCAGTGCTTCCATGTCCACGCTGAGGTCGCCGACGGCATAGCGCTGCATCACTTCAACCAGGCGCTGGGTGACCGCGTTGCTGGAGGCCACCAGCTGGTTGCTGTCGGCCACCATGCGGCCGTACTCGCCCGGGAACGCCGCGGCATCCATGCGGTAGCTGAGTTCACCGGCATCGTGGCGGCGCGCCATTTCGGCCTGCGCAGCCATCACCGCCTGCAGCTGGCCGCGCATGCCCTGCATCGCGTCCAGCAGGCGCCCCACTTCGTCGTTGCTGCGCGCCGGCAGGGTGCTGTCCAGCTTGCCGGCGGCGACGTCACCGGCCACGCGCACCGCTTCGGCCAGCGGGCGGATCGCCAGGCGGCGCAGCAGTATGTAGACACCGGCGCTGAGGGTCAGCGCGGCGATCACGCCGACCAGCAGGGTCAGCCACAGCAGCTGGCGCGCTTCGGCCACGATCACCGCATGCGGCATCACCACGCCCAGCGCGAAGCGCTGCGGGGCATCGCCCACGCGCAGCGGCACATACACGCGCACGTTGCCGGCCGCATCGGGGCTGAAGGCCTCGAAGGGGCGGTCGGCGGCGATCTCGGCCAGCATGCTGCGGGTCAGTGCGTCGTTGCGAGGCTTGCCGATTTCGGCGGCATTGGCCGAGGCCAGCACCACGCCCTTCGGCGACAGCAGTTCGACGCGGCCGGCCCCCATCGGCTTCAGCGTGGCCAGGTGCTTCTGCAACGCTGCCAGCGAGAAGTCGACGGTGAAGACACCGAGGAACCTGTCGTTCTCGATGATCGGCGTGCTCAGCGTACTCATCAGCACCTGCTGCCCGGCGATGTCATAGGCATACGGTTCGCTCACTTTCGGCAGTTTGTCGCGGCTGGGCACCATGTACCAGTCACCGGAACCGCTGGCGGTCTCGGTGTAATCGGTCATCACCGACTGCTGCGGCTTGCCCTCCTGCCAGGCCCAGTAGCTCATGTAGCGGCCGGTGGCATCGTGCGCCTCGGTGTTGACGAACTCGGCATCCTTGCCGTCGAAGGCATCGGCCTCCCACATGGTGCTCTTGCCCAGCCATTCGGGATGGGCGCGCAGCTGCTCGCCCAGCACCGCCGCCAGGCTGGCGCGGTCGGGCACGTCACCACGGGCGCGCTGGGCCAGCACGCTTTCAACCATGGCATCGTTGCTGGCAAAGGCGGTGCCCAGATCGGCCGCCACCTGGCGCGCCTCAGCGGTCGCCTCGCTGGTCATGGTCTGGCGCGAGGCGCTGATAAGGCTGGCGCTGGCCTGTCGGTAGATCAGGAACGCGGTCAGGCCGAAGCACAGCAGCGCGATCGCAGCGGTGCCCAGCATCAGCTTGTGGGCGATGCTGCCCGGGCGGCGGGCAGCGGCGGAACGGGAAGAAGGCATGGGAGGGTCCGCAAGGCAGTTCAGGACGACCGGCACCACGAAGGCACCGCGCAGGCGCGCGATCCGTCGCGCAGGCCACCGGCCGCCGGGCGGGCCCGGCGCTGGAAGCGCACCGGGTTAGCGGCCGCCCGCCAACGAGGTTGAGGCGACCGGCCTGCACATTCCTGAATCTGCTCAGGGTCGGGTCAGCCACCCGTCCGTCGCGATGGCCTCACTCGGCCACGCGGTCCTTGATCCACTGCGCGCGCGGCAGTACCTCGATGCTGCCGACGGCATACTGCTGCAGCACGTCGTCCGGCCCGAAGCACGGTTGCCAGCCCAGCTCACTGCGCAGGCGGGCACTGTCGTAGACACGGTCGATGCTCAATGGCAGCGGCCAGCCACGGCGTTCGAACTCGGCCAGCAGCTGCGGCGCGCGACGGGCCAGCACGCTGCGCGGGTGGGTGGCCAGTTCCAGGCAGTCCTCGCGCCGGAACGGCGTCGGTGCGCAGGCGAGATAGCGGGCGAATCGGGCGCCTTCGTCGAGCAGCAGTGCAGCGTGTGCGCTGGCCACATCGCGGGCGTCGATGCCGCGATGCAGGCGGAACATCGCCATGCGCTCGGGCGGTTCCGGGAAGCACCGGCCCATGCGCAGCACGCGAACGCTGAAGCCCGGCGTGGCGGCAGCTTCAGCCAGGGTCTCGGCCTGCAGCTTGGTGCGATGGTAGATCGTGCGCGGCAGTGGCTCGGTGTCTTCGTCGATCCAACGGCAGCCACCGGCTACCACGGCATGGCCGTACAGCGCGGTGGTGCTGGTCAGCACGAAACGCCGTGCGCCGGCTTCGCGTGCGGCCTGCAGCAGGTGCGCGGTTGCCTCCACGTTGATCTGCTGGAATACCGCGTCCGGCACCAGGCCGACATGCGGAGCATGCAGGGCCGCGGTATGGATGACCGCGTCCACGCCCTGCACCGCACGCGTGACCGCCTGGCGATCGGTGACATCGGCAATGATGCGCGTGGTGGCGAACGGGCTGCGGTCCAGCCCCACCACTTCGTGGGCGGCCGCCAACGCACCGAAGATCGCGCGCCCGATGCGCCCGGAACTGCCGGTCAACAGAATCTTCATTGAGTCCATTCACTCGAAGCGCCCGGGAACTACCGGGATGCTTCGATTCTAGGCATGCATTCGCGCATCTGCGATAGGACAGCCATGCAATCGTGCGTTCATCTTGACGACTTCTCAGGCGCCAGCAGTTGCCGCGCGATGAACAGCGGATCGTCGCCGCCGGCCACATCAGGCCTCACGCCGGTGCCTTCCCAGTTGCCGCCGGTGCGCAGATTGATCGGTTGCCGGTCGGGAATGCTGATCTGATAGCCATCGGGCAGCAGCACAGGATCACCAAACATATGCGCGGCACCGCCACTGCGCGTGCCGACAATGCGCGCGCGGCCCAGGGCCTGCAGCGAATAGGCGACGAACTCGGCCGCCGAACCGGTACGCCGGTCGATCAGCACCACCAGCGGCTTCAGGTACACAGGCAGGCTGGCAGGCGGCAGCGGTACCGGCGTGCGCCGGCCACGCTGGTCCAGCTGCTGCACCGCGCCGATCTTCGCGTCCAGCAGCGTGCGCACCAGCAGGTCGGCACTTGCATCGTCGCCTCCCCCGTTCTGGCGCAGATCCAGCACCAGGCCATCGGTGTCGGCCAGCAGCGTGAAGGCCGCAGCGAACTTCGGCCGCGCCAGATCCAGCGGGTAAAAAGTACTCAACCGCAGGTAGCCAATGTTGCCTTCCAGCACCCGCACCTCGCGCACACCGGCACCATTGCTGCGGGCATCGGCACGCCAGGCCATCAACCAGTCGTCCTGGCCGGCAGCTGCGTCCACGCGCTCAACGTGGAAGTGGCCATCGAACATGTCCAGGTCCTGGTTCAGGCGTGCGCTGAACGCAGCAGGATCCGAACAGCTGCCCGCATACCGCTGCTGCGCCGACCAGCTGCGCAGGGCATCGGCGATGCGGGCGGCCTCCGCCTCGTCCAGGTACTGCGCCTGCACGGCGCTGGCGGCCGCCTGCAGCACCGCATCCTGCGCCGGGCAGGCCGTCGCCAGCAGCGCGCCGAGCATCCAGGAGACCGCCATCATCCACCCCGCATTGAGGATATATAAGCGCTTATATATCATCCCACTCATGGATCTCCAACACGCCACGCTGGGTACCCTGCTGCGCGCACTGCTGGACCAGCTGGACCCGGCCGTCGAGCAGGCCTACCGGCACCTGCAACTGGACTACCGGCCGCGCTACACGCCGGTGCTGCGCACGCTGATGGCGCAGGGCCCCTGCCGGATCAAGGACCTCGCGCTGGCCTGCGGGCTCAGCCATTCGGCGCTCAGCCAGACCGTGGCGGCGATGGTGCGCGATGGTTGGCTGCACACTGCCAATGGTGACGACGGGCGCGAACGCATCCTGCAGTTGAGCCCGCGCGCGCAGCGCGCGATGCCCGTGCTGCATGCGCAATGGCAGGCCACCGCAGTGGCGGCACGCAGCCTCGATGCCGATCTGGGGCAGTCGTTGGAGCAGGTGCTGCGCAAAGCACTGGTGGCGCTCGAACAACGGCCCTTCGCACAGCGCCTGCAGGACGCCCGCCGGCGCTGAGGCGTTACTGCTCTGCAGCCATCTCGATCTCGCTGAGGAAGGTCCAGCGGCCGTTGGCCACGCGCAGCTCCAGCGTGCGGCATTGCGCAGCCAGGGGGGCTGCATTGCCGAGCACGTACTCCTCTTCGGTCGAGCCCATCACGCCGGACTGGGTGAAGGGTGCCGACAGCGTGCCGATCGTTACGGCGGCAGTTCCGGGCTCGGCGCACATCACCTCCACCGACATCGGCGTGACGATGCCCCAGGCCGGGCGGGTCATCGTGTGCAGGCCGATCCAGTCCACCCGTCGGCGCTGGCCCAGGTCGATGGTGATGCTGACGTTGCCGTGCACGCCTACCCAACCCGCGTCCATCGGATTGCGCGGGTCGCCTACACGGCGGTCGAACAGCTCATGGCCGCTGCCGTCGGGATAGCTGGTCGCCGGCGCCACGCTGTAGTGATAGGTGGTCTGCACCGGATCGACGATGTACGAGGCACCCAACCCGTACAACCCGCGATAGGTGTTCATCATCCGCGGCGCCTCGCCGTAGCCCTGGCCGGGGCCGACCACTTCGGACATGTGGTACTGGTTGAGCCAGGCAACGCGCTTGCCAGCCGAACGCGCGCTCCACAACTGCTGGTTGATGCGCTGCACCGACGCCGACCGGTATGCACCGGACAGGCCGTTACCGGTATCAAGGAACAGCGGGCTGCCATGGTTGAACAGCTCGATGTCGGCCCACACAGCGCTGGCGCCCAGCTGCGCCGACAACGCCTGGTAGTACTGCTCGGTGGAATAGCCCGGTCGATCCCACTGGAACAGTTTCGCGTGCGACGCCGCGCCGATGCCGTCCTGCCAGATCTGCACGTCGACCCCCGTGGCAGAGCGAAACCGTAGCGCAGCACTGGCCACGCTGGCCGGGTCGACGCTGGAGGATGCCAGATAGGGCGCCACCATCACCGGCCTGGATGGCGTCGCCGCTTTCAGTGTGGAAACGATTGAACGATAGAACGACGCACGCTCGGCCGGTACCTGCGCGGGCTCATCGGTGATGTACCAGCCGGCGAATGCCGGATGCATCGCGTACTGCTGGGCCAGCTGCGCCATCGACTGCGCTGCGTCCTGCGCCACCGCTGCAGCGTTAGAGCCCTGCCAGAATGCCGCACACTGGCCCGAACTGTAGGTGGTGCCGACCACGACCTTCATCCCACGCGCTGCGGCCGCGTCCAGCACCGTGCCCAGCTTGGCCGGGAAGCCGGCGATCCATTCGAAATCCTGCGCGCTGCTGGCGCAGCCCACGCCGGCACGGGTGGCGCGGGTCTGGCCGATGATGAGCGTGTCGTTGCCCAGGTCCCGCAGTTCGTCGAGGAACAGCGGCAGCTGCGCCGCTGGCAGCTGCTCATCGGTGGACGAGTAACCGAAGTGAACGAAACTGCCGCTCAGCAGCGCAGTGTCCGCATGGGCCGGTGCAGCGCAGGCCAGCAGTACAAGCCATCCGAATCTGTCCATGGCGTCCTTTCCTGTCTGGGCGGTCATCCGCCATGCCGGTCTATCCTAGCCAAGCGGCGCTCATCGCGCAGCGGCGTAGTTGCGCCGTGAAAGCCGGTGCGGCGTGGCGTGAGGGCAGCACCGCCGGTGCGGACACTGCCTTAGCCGGGCACACGCAAGGATGAGCTCCCCTTCCATGCACCGGGAGCCTTCACATGGCTGACCAGCATCACGGCACCTCCCATCGCGGCTTCGCTTCGATGGACCGGGACAAGCAGCGCGCGATTGCCGCAAAGGGTGGACGCGCCGCGCATGCGTCCGGCAATGCACATGAGTTCAGCCCGGCCGAGGCACGCGTGGCGGGCCGCAAGGGCGGCGAGGCGATCAGCCGCAATCGCCAGCACATGGCAGCGATCGGCCGCGAAGGCGGGCACGCGCGCCACGCCAATGCACGGCAACAGCGGCAGCACGCGGCCGAACCCGCGCCGACGAAGGAAGGGCCGCAACGCCAGCAGGGCTGACCGCAGCGTGCTCAGGCGCGCCTGCACTGGCGGTACAGGGCGAGCGCCGCCAACAGGGCCAGCACGCCGGCGACAGCCATCGCCCAGCCGAAACCGCTGGCCATCGCGCCGCGGTACCAGGCCAGTATCTGCGTCCCCGGCAGCAGTGACGACGGCTGCAGGATCAGCGTGCGCGCCTGTGCGGCCACTGCGGGCTGCCCTGCCGCCTGCGCGGTCGCAGTGAACTGGCGTACCGCGCGCAGGCCCATCAGGCTGCCCAGCAGCGCGATGCCAAGGCTCATGCCCGCCTGGCGCAGCGCGTTCATCGTGGCCGACGCAATGCCGGCACGCTCGGCCGGTACGCATGACATCACTGCCATGCCGGTCGCAGGCACCGCCAGTCCCATGCCAGTGCCGAGCAGCATCAGCAGTGCGCTGGCCTGGCCGTGCGCTGTAGTCGGCTCGAACGTGGCAATCGCACACAGCGCCATGCCTGTCATTGCATAGCCCGTCACCAGCGCGGCATGCAGCCCGAACCACGCCGCCAGACGGCCGAACAGCAGCGACACCACCGCCATCAGCACGAACTGCGGTACCAGCTGCGCACCGGCCTGCGCAGCCCCATGTCCCTGCGCCTGCTGGAAGAACAGCGACAGGAAGAACAGGCTCGCATAAGCGGTGAATCCAAGCACGAACGAGGCCAGGTTGAGCATGCCGAAACCCGGCTTCGCCAACAGGTCCAGCGGCAGCAGCGGCCGCGCCACGCGGCGCTCGACCCACGCAAACAGCGCCAGGCCGGATGCTGCGATGCCGAGCGCCAGCAGGGTCGAAGGTGCCAGCAGGCCGTGCTCGCCGATCGCGATCAGGCCGTAACTGAGTGCACCCAGCGCGACGATGCTGAGCAGCTGCCCGGCCGGGTCCAGCGCGGCGTGCTGCGGATGCCGTCGCTCAGGAATGCCCCAGGCCCCCAGCGCGAGTGCAAGCAGGCCCAGCGGCAGGTTGATCAGGAAGATGCTGGGCCAACCTGCGCGCTGCACCAGTTCGCCTCCCAGCAGCGGCCCCAGCACCAGCGCCAGCGCGCTGAACGCCGACCAGCCCCCGATCGCGCGTGCACGCTGGCGCGGATCAGGGAATGCATGGCTGAGGATCGGCATCGCACTCGGGATCAGCAGGGCGCCGGCCACCCCCTGCACCGCCCGCCCCGCCACCAGTGCGGAAAGACTGCCTGCGCAGGCACACAGCAGCGAGCCCACGGTGAAGGTCGCCACGCTGAGCAGCCACATGCGGCGGTGGCCATAGCGGTCACCCAGCGGCCCCGCCGACAGCATCACTGCGGACAGGGCGATGGCATAGGCGTTGATCACCCACTGCAGCCCGGCCATGTCGGTGTGCAGTGCCTGCTGCAGCGTCGGCAGCGCGACGTTGACGATGCTGATGTCCAGCGAGGCGAGGAAGGTGCCCAGGTAGGCCGCCAGCACCAGGGCCGGCCGTCGGAAGCGTTGCATGTGCGGATGCCGGGAGGGAGCGTGCGCGCATCGTAGTTTGCTGACTGACCGTCAGTCAATGACCGGCGGTCAGTCATTGCCGGAGGAAGCTAGAATGGCGACCGTCGCACCCGGACCCCGCCCCATGCAGATTCCCGCCGTCGCCAGGCCCCGCACCAAACCCGCTGAAACCCGCCAGGAAGAGCTGATGGACGCCGCGCTGGCGCTGTTCCTGTCACAGGGCGTGGAAGCGACCACCATCAGTGACATCGTGGCCGCCGCCGACGTGGCCAAGGGCACGTTCTATACCTACTTCGCCTCGCGCACCGAGATCCTGCAGGCGCTGGCGCAGCGCTACACGCTGCAGTTCATGGCCGAGGTCGACCATGCCGTTCAGCAGCAGCCTGCCCACGATGGCGTGGCGCGACTGTGCGCCTGGATCCGCGCCAACATCGAGACCTATGTGCGCACGCACGCACTGCACGACGTCGTCTACGCCAACCATCACCACCACCAGCGCGGCAATGCCGAGCGCAACGCCATCCAGCAGCAGCTGCTCGACATCCTCGAGGCGGGCACCCGTGCAGGCCTGTGGCAGCTGCCGGCACCGCAGATCACGGCCTCGCTGATCTATGCCGGCGTACATGGCGCCACCGATGACCTGATCGCTGCGCCCACGCAGGACGCCGACACCTTCATTGCGGCGGTGGTGGCCGATTGCCTGCGCATGGTCGGCGTGTCGCCGGCGCCGAAGCGTGGCGGCACCCGTCGCTGAAGCGCCCACCGTCGCTCAGGCGTGGGCGAGGATGTTCAACAGCCGGCCGAACGGGTCACGGACGAAGAAGCGCCGCACGCCCCAGGGCTCGTCGGCCGGCCCATAGTCCAGCGCGATGCCAGCCGCGTGCATGCGTTCCAGCACCTCCTGCAGGTTGTCCACTTCGATAGACAGGTCCGGCACCGGTGCGCCGGAACCCCCTTCGCTGGCGAAGCTGACCTGCGCCAGCGCACTGCCCTGCCCGCCATGGGTGACGATCCAGCCATGGTCCATCACCACCGGCATGCCGAGCAGCTCGCCATAGAATGCAGCGGCGCGGGCGGGATCAGACGTGGCGATGTTGGCGACGACACGCATGACGGCCATGTTCCACTCCACCAGGAAGAATGCGCCGAGAGTGCCCGACCCTGCGCACAAACAGAAGAGCCCCGTCATGGACGGGGCCCGTCATCAGCCGATCATGGCTGGGCTTACACCGCGCCGCAGCGCTCCATGACGCATCGATCGTATTCGTACTGGCATTCCATGGCATCACCCCCACCGGCTACACACGCCTGGTAGGCCTTCCAGCAGGGAAAATCGCAGGGCTGGACCGGTCCGGCCACGGCCACCGACCCACTGCAGGCCAACGCGAACACAGCACCGGCGATCACTTTCCTGAAAGTACGCATCGACATCACTCCTTGATAAGCCTGGTGAGCCCAGGCCGGGCCACCTTAGCGCTGCACCCGGGACGTTGGGTGAAGGCGGATGCGGCTGGACTCAGTGTTGCAGCATTCCCAGGACACGCAGTTGCCCGGCCAGCTCATCACTGTTGCGCCACGGCAGGATCGGCGAATTGCCGCGCTCGTCCGGCGGGGTGTCCGGCAGCGCGTCGGACCCGCCACCTGCCCCTGCAAGCGGCAGCAGCGGCCGCTTGTGCAGCCAAACCTCCGAGATCGTGCAGGCGCGCCCACCGCTGACGATGCAGGCATCACCGGCAAGGGCCATGATCAGGTTGCGCGCATCCCCCATGCCACAGGGCACCACCACCGTGGCCGGCCAGTCGGCCGGCGGCATGCTGCCTTCCGGGATGACGCTGGGCACCTGGCCACCAGCTGCGCGCTCGAACGCGTCGCTGCCAGGATCGGCACCGCCCAATATCGCCAACGGTGGTTTACGGAATGCGGTACGCATGGGCGGTTCCGAAGCCTCGGAAGGAAGGGTCACGGTGCCCTGCCCGCTGGAGCCGCACCATGCACCGATCACAAAACATTAACACGTTCATAAAATTCCCTTCACATTACTGGGGGATATCGCCATGCCTTGGCGTTAACGGCCTTGTTGTCCGTCAACCAAGGAAGTTGTCCGATGAATCACCCGCTGTACGGCCGTTCGTCCCGCTCCCTGTCGCATCGCCCGCTGGCGCTTGCCGTCGCCAGCTCGCTGCTGCTGGCCACCGCACTGCCAGCCATGGCCAGCGAATCACTCGAGGCCTGGCAGCAGCAGCGCCAGCTGCAGGCCGCGTGGGCGCAGCCCGCTGCCAGCACCGCACCTGCAACCACGGCCACGGCAGCTGCCGCCAGCAGCACCGCCGTTCTTGGCAATCCCGGCGATCCGGCCAGCTGGCGCAGCGACGAATTCAACGCCGATTGGGGCCTGGGCGCGATGGGCGCGGACTACGCCTATGCGCGCGGCCTGACCGGCAAGGGCGTACGCCTGGCGCTGTTCGACTCGGGCTCCGCACTGGCGCATCCGGAGTTTGCAGGACGCAATACCTCCAGCATCACCATCGGTGCCGACTGTGCGACGCCGGGCGTGGTCGCAGGGGCCGGCGCCTGCGGGCAGACCCGCGGCGAACAGCCCGGCTACAACTACTACGGACTGGGCGCCGGCGTTCCGGCCTCACTGGCGGCACGCCTGATCGCCGCCGGCCAGCCCTATGGCTTCAGCTACGCCGATCACGGCACGCATGTGCTTGGCACCATCGGCGCCAACCGCAATGGCACCGGCATGCATGGCGTGGCCTTTGGTGCGGATCTCACTGCCGCCCGCGTGTTCGGTGACACCTACTACGAGTGGCGCCTGGACCCGGACAGGTTCTATCGTCCGCGCGCGGTGTACCGCACCGATCCGGATGATGCCGCCACGCTGGACATGTATGCGCAGATCCAGGCGCAGGGTGTACGCGCCATCAATCACAGCTGGGGCATTTCCACGCGCAACATGACCGCCGCCGCGCTGGACCAGCAGTACGCCAGCATTGGTGCCGACTACGGCGTGTACGGCAGCATCTACGCCAACAACGGCAATGCCCCAGGCTCCACTCTCATCCAGGTGTGGTCGGCTGGCAACGGCAGCGGTGCGGTTGCCGGCATCACCGCCTCGATGCCGCGCTGGAAGCCCGAACTGGAACCGTACTGGCTGGCGGTCGCCAATGTCCGCCGGCCCGACGCCGCCGCAGGTGAAACCGACTACGTGATCGATGGCAGTTCCAGCATCTGCGGGGTTGCCGCCAACTGGTGCATCTCGGCCCCCGGTACCGATATCGTCAGCACCATCGTCTCCGGCGATATCCAGGGCCGCATCGAGAACACCTCCGCCTACGTGCGGCTGATCATCGACAGCGAGAACACCAACTACGTCTACGGCACCAAGACCGGCACGTCGATGGCCGCCCCCCATATCACCGGCGCCCTCGGCCTGCTGATGGAGCGCTTCCCGTACCTGGACAACGCCCAGGTCCGCGACGTGCTGTTGACCACCGCACGCGATCTCGGCGCGCCAGGCATCGATGCAATCTACGGCTGGGGCATGGTCGACCTGCGCAAGGCCATCGAGGGCTATGGCTCGCTGCGCGTGGACACCAACGTGGTGATGAACCAGAGGGCCGGCGGCCTGAAGGTCTGGGAAGGCGATGCGTGGGACAACTGGACCAACGACATCGGCGGCCCCGGCAAGCTGACCAAATCCGGTATCGGTTGGCTGCGCCTGAGCGGCAACAACAGCTTCAACGGCGCCGTGGTGCAGGACGGCATGCTGGAGTTGAACGGCGCCAACACGCTCACCTCGGCGGTCGAGGTCCAGGGTGGCCGGCTGCTGCTCAACGGCAGGCTGGTCTCCACCGCCCTGACCACCACCGGTGGCGTCAGCACGGTCAGCACCAGCGGCGTGCTGGATAACAGCAACCTGGTAGTCAACGGCGGCGTGGTGTCCTTCAACGGCACGCAGACCGGTGGCACCACCACCGTCGGCGCCGATGGCCTGCTGAAGGGCGTCGGCACGCTCGGCAACACCCGCGTGGACGGCATCATCGCGCCGGGCAACTCGATCGGCACGCTGACCATCAACGGCAACTACGTGCAGGGCGCCACCGGCGTGTATGCGGCGGAGCTGGCACCGGGTAGTCGCAGTGACCAGCTGCACGTGACCGGCACCGCCACCCTCGGCGGCACCCTGGTCGCCCTGCCGGAACCGGGCGTGTATTACCTCGGCGAACAGTTCAACGTCCTGCGTGCCGACGGTGGCATCAGCGGCCAGTTCGCCAAGACCGACTTCAGTGCGTTCTCGCCCTTCCTGCAGTTCAGCCTGGCCTACGGTGCCAATGGCACGCGCATCGACGTTGCCCGTGGCGCTTCGCTGGCCACGGCTGCCAACACGCCCAACCAGCGTGCGGTGGCGGCCGCCGCCGACCTGCTGCCGATCGCCCAGGGCCTGCCCAAGCCGCTGACCCAGCTGTTCCCGCAGCAGGTCGGTGGCGTGCTCGATGGCCTCAGCGGCGAGCTGCATCCGGCCACGGCCATCGCCCTGGTCGAGGGCAGCCGCTACGTGCGCGATGCCGCGTTGTCACGCCGGGCCGGCGCCGCCGCACCCGGCAGCGACGTGGGTGATGCGACGGGCGCATGGGTGCAGGCCATCGGTGGCAACAGCAGGCTGGACGGTGACGTCAACACCGCCCGCACCGAGGCCAACAGCAACGGCCTGCTGGTCGGCATCGACCGCGAGTTCTCCGGCTGGCAGGTCGGCGTGCTGGCCGGTACCGGCCGTACCGACGTCAAGCAGCAGGACCGCCGCGCCAAGTCGAAGATCGACAACACGCACTTCGGTGCCTATGCCAGCCACACCTGGGGCGGCTTCGGCCTGCGCGGTGGTGTGGCGTGGAGCAAGCACGAGGTGAAGAGCACGCGTGAAGTCGCCTTCGCAGGTTTCAGTGACAGCCTGAGCGCGCGTCACGACGCCCGCACCCGCCAGGCCTTCATCGAAGCTGGTTATCGCTTCGGTGGCCCCGAAGCCGGGCTGGAGCCGTACCTGCAGGTGGCGCGCGTGGAAGTGGACCTCAAGCGCATCAGCGAACGCGGTGGAGCAGCGGCGCTGCAGGGCAAGGTGGACGACACCGGAACCACGATCGCCACCGCCGGCGTGCGCTTCGACAAGGGGCTGAAGGCTTCGTTCCAGCAGGACAGCTGGCTGCACCTGCGCGGGGGCGTCGGCTATCGTCGTGCCTCGGGGGATCGCAGCCAGGTCGCCAACCTTGCGTTTGCCAATGGCAGCTCCACGATCGCGGTCAACGGCGCGCCGATCGCCGACAACGCGGTGGTGGCCGAACTGGGCCTGTCGGCGTGGCTCACCTCGCGCCAGCAGCTGGAGCTGGGCTACAGCGGCCAGTTCGGCAGAGAGAGCCGTGACCATGGTGCGAATGCACGCTGGTCCGTGCGTTTCTGATCTGTGCCTGCAGTGCGATGAAAACAGAAGGGGCGGCCGATCGGCCGCCCCTTCTGCTTGCAGGTGATTCCCTTTCAGCTCAGGCGCACAGAGCCTGCATGGCCTGCGCTGTGACCTCGACGATCTGCCCATCCACGATGTGGACGCTGCGACCCGCGCACGCCGCCAGCTCCTTGTCATGCGTCACCATGATGATGGTCATGCCGCCCTGGTTGAGCTCACGCAGAATCTCCATGACCCCCTGCGACATCTGCGAGTCCAGGTTTCCGGTCGGCTCGTCAGCCAGCAGCAGGGCCGGCGTGCCCGCGATGGCGCGGGCGATCGCCACGCGCTGCTGCTGCCCGCCCGACAGTTCGCCGGGATAGTGCGACATGCGGCTGCCCAGTCCGACCTGGGCCAGTGCCGAGACCACACGCTGCCTGCATTCGGCTGCCGCCATGCCACGGTAGCGCAGGGGCACCTCCACATTGGCCTGGATGGTCAGATCCGGAATCAGGTTGAACGCCTGGAACACGAAGCCGATCTTCTCGTTGCGCAGCGCGCTGAGCGCCGCGTCGCGCATGCCGCCAACATCCACGCCACCGATCGCGTAGTGGCCGCCGGAAAAGCCCTCGAGCAGACCGAGGATGTTCAGCAGTGTGGACTTGCCGGAGCCGGAAGGGCCGGTAATCGAGAGGAAATCGCCCTCATGCACCGACAGGTCGATGGAGCGCAATGCATGGGTCATGACTTCACCCACCTGGAACACTTTGCTGACGCCTTGCATCCTGAGCATGGGAATTCTCGCTTGCAGATGGAAGCAGCGACCGGCCAAGGCCGCTGCGGGACTCACAACGAACGGATGGCCGACACCGGCGCGATGGCCGCGGCACGCAGCGCCGGCAGCAGTACCGCCGCCTGGCCCAGCAGCAGCAGGATCACCGCACTCACCGGCAGGTACAGCAGTGGCAGGCGCGGCAGTTCGTAGAAGCGCATCAGGGTCAGGTTCATCGCGTAGGCCAGCAGAGCCCCGGCCGCGATGCCGATGGAGACAATCAGCAGGTTCTCGATCTGGAAATAGCGCATCACATCGGTGCGCGTGGCCCCCAGCGCGCGGCGGATGCCGATCTGCTTGCGACGTTGCTCCACCCAGTAACTGGCCAGTCCGACTATGCCCAGGGCAGTGGCAGCCAGCAGTGCGATGATGACACCGCCCAGCAGCCCCATCATGACCCGGTCACCTTCGAAATGCCGCTCGCGCAGTTCGGAGATCCGCCGGCTGCCCTCGACATCGAACACCACGTCCGGCGCGACACGGCGGATTGCCTGCTGCGCATCGCGCATTACGCGGTTCATGTCGCCGGCCTCGGCGCGCACCAGATAGCGGCCGGTCAGGCGCGGCCCCTGCGATGCGGGCACGATCACCGACCAGTCCGAGCCCTTGGCTTCACCGCGGCCGGGGCGGGATACGGCCATGTGCTCGACCACGCCGATCACCCGCAGCCGGGTATCCATCGCCCACAGGCTCTTGCCCACGGCGTTTTCACCGGGCCAGTAACGTTGGGCCAGCTCCTGGGTGACCAGCGCCGGGGGATTGGCCGGCACCAGTTCATCGGTCGGTGCGAACTCGTCCGCACCGGGCATGCGCCCCCCCACCAGGTGCAACTGCAGCGCGTCCAGGGCCACGGCATCGGCCAGGTAGAAATCCAGAACACCGCCGGGCACCTGCTGGTCCTCGTCCAGGTTGACGCCGGCGCGTATGCCCGGGCTGCCGAACGGCATGGCACTGACCAGCCCGGCCGCCGTCACGCCGCTCAGCCCCCGCAATGCACCAACGACCCGCGCGTTGACATCGTTGGCGCGCTCGGCATCGATGCCGTCGAGCTGGATCACCCCCAGCCGTGACTCGTCCAGGCCACTGACCAGCTGCATTGCAGCGTTCCGCTCGATCATCAGGAAGATCGCGTTGCACAGCACGGCGCAGGCCAATGCGATCTCCATCGCGATGAGGAAGGTCGCCAGGCGGTGCCGGCGCAGGGCCGAAAGTACGATGCCGATCTGCATGGTGGTTCCTCTACAGAAGCTTCAGTTGGGCGATGGGCTGGACCGCACTGGCACGGATCGCGGGAATCAGGCTCGCCAGCAGGCTGGCCAGCACCGACAGCGCCAGGGTGAACAGCAGCATGGTGGTATCAAGCCGCGCCAGGTCCGCATAGGCCACCGGCTGGCTGCGCACCGCGCTCAGGCCGAGCCAGGTCAGCAACAGGCCCAGCGTGCCACCCAGTGCCCCCACCAGCGCGGCCTCGACCACGCACTGCAGGAAGATCGCCGCGCGGCTTGCGCCCAGTGCGCGACGCAAGCCGATCTCGCCGCTGTAGCGCAGGAACTTCGCCAGCAGCAGACCGACCACATTGGCAATGCAGATCCCGAGGAAGGCGAAGGCCAGGATGGCCTGCAGCTTCACGTCGCTGGGTACCACCTGGTTGAAGTCGAGCCACTGCATCAATGAGCGCAGCCGCGTGTTGTCGGCGTGGCTGATCCGGCCCAGGGCCTTCTGCTCAGCGGCATAGTTCTGCAGGAACCGCTGATAGGCGGCCACCTTGGCGGCGCTGTCCAGCTTGACCCACAGGTGTACCCAGACACACGGCGCGGTCTGCAGCCGGCCGCGCTGCTCCGGCGTGGACCAGCAGGTGAACGGCACGAAGTCGCCGTCATTGATCTCCAGGCTGGAGGTCAGCGGCATGAACAGATCATCGGCCGAGGCGAAGAAGCCCGACGTGTTGCCGCCGCTGAAGCGGCCGCCCCGCACCTTGTAGAACAGCGGCGAGGGTCGCCAGGGCGCGAGCACGCCCACGATGCGCATCGCGGTGTCCTTGACCCGCAGTGTCTGCCCCACACTGTCGCCCCCACCGAACATCTGCTCGTTGAGCTCCGACGAGATCACCACCACACGTGCGCGCGCGTCATCCTCCTCGCGCGACCACCAGCGCCCATGTGCCAGCGGCACCGCGAACATCGTCGCGAAGTCGGTGGTGGTGGAGATCGATGAGCGGATGACCGGTGGCGCGCTGCCCTGATCGGGCCGCAGCTTGACCGGATTGGCAACCACCAGTGTCTGCTGGTCCGCGCGCCCGGACGACCACAGGTCGAAGGCCGAGCGATAGTCCAGCACGTCGTACGGCTCGCGGCCCTTCGAGTTCGGATTGGCATCCAGCTGGGGGTAGTAGAGGTCACCGCTGCGCCCGGGCAAGGGATCGCCGGACAGCAGGTAGACCACGGTCAAGGTGGTCATGCTGGCTCCAATTCCCACCGCGATGGCCAGCACCATCAGGGCGGTGATGGCCTTGCTCCGCAGTGTATTGTGCAGCGCCACCTGCGCGCAGTAGACCAGTCTGCGCATGCCCGCACCCTTTTCTGCACCCTGTATCGACTTCATGTCATGCCTCTCCCCGGACGTGCACGGGCGTGACCCGTGCCGGTTGCCACATGGACCTGCCAAGTTCGTGTACGTGATCGAATCGGGCGCGGTAGGCCTCGGCGCCGTGCATGATCATCACCAGCATGCGGCCATGGCTGCGTGCGAAGATCGCGTCCATCGCAATCTCGCGGCTGGCCGTATCGAGGTTGGCGACCGGCTCATCAAGAATGTAGAGGTCGGCATCCTCGCCCAGCACCATCGCCAGGGCGATCTTCTGCTGCTGCCCTGCCGACAGGGTTTCCGGCAGGCTGTCGGCGATCCCGTCGCCGTCCATCCCCAGTCGCGCCAGCAGCACCGGATCGGCGCCGAGGTCGCGCACCTTCAGCGGAGGGAACTGCAGAGGAAGCGTGATGGCGCGGATACGCGCCGGTCGCAGCAGCTGGCCGGCGACGGGCTGGAAGTACCCGGCCAGGACGTTGGCCAGGGTCGTCTTGCCGCTGCCATTGTCGCCAATCACCAGTGCACGTTCACCGGGTGAAAGGGCCAGGGTGAAATCCGAAAACACGGGAGTGGCGCCGTACCCGTAGCCGATCGACGTCGCCAGCAGACCACCCTCGATGTGCGTGGCCGACGCCGCGGCTGCCGGCGCGGTCATGAACTCCGCCACCCGCACCACCACCACACCGTGGCTGTGCATCTCGGCAATGTTCTTGAAGATGCCGATGAGCGTCGTGGCTGAGCGCCAGAAGGCGTTCATGAAGGCGATGAACGAACCCAGTGTCATCTGTTGGCGGAACACGAACAGTGCGCCGACGAAGATCGAGCAGACATCCGAGATCACCATCGTCAGGTCGCTCGCACCCTGCAGGGTCCTCACCACCCTGAAGCGCTGGTAGGTCGAATCCAGCACCTCGCGCAGGCTGCGGTCATGGGCCTGCACCGTCCTGGGGCCCAGGCCGAACGTACAGACCATCTTGAAGGCAGACACGGCCCGGGTCAGCAAAGAAACCAGTTCGGCCTCGCGGTCACGCTCCACCACGGTCAGCTCGCGGATGCGTCGGCCGACCAGCACGCTGACCGTGGTGGCGATGGGAATGATGGCCATCAGCACCAGGAACGCACGCCAGGAGATGATCAGCAGGGCTGCGATCAAGGCGACGAATGTCACCGCCTGGGTCAGGGTGGTGCGTGCGACCGACAGCATCGGCACCACGCCATCCTTCACGTCCGAGCGGATCCGCGCCACATAGTAGCCAGCCCCCTTCTGCACCACCTCGTCATAACTGCGGCCATAGTAGGCGGTCAGCAACGAGGTCCCGATCCGCTCCACGATGCGGTTATCCACGCGCTGCTGCCACAGCGCGCAGCTGTAGTTGCCCAGGTTGGTCACCAGGCACAGCAGCAGATATGCACCGGTAAGCAGCAGGAAGCGATTGAAATCCTGCCGGCTGGCGGCCTCGTCGAAGATCGCGCGGATCAGCAGCGGATGCAGCAGCCCGCCCAGTCCGCCGAACATCGCGGTGGTGGCGGCCACCGCAAGGTAGCGCCCGCGGAGGGGGCCGAGCAGGATCGCGAAGCTGGCGAGGATGGCGCGCACACTGTGCCGCTGCGCGGTCTGCTCGCGCTGAAGTGGCTGTCCGGCCGGGTGCGGGCGCGCATTCATGCAACCGCCGCCTGCCCCACCCCGGCTCCGTCCACTTCCCGTACCACCGCGCCATGCACATCGAGTGCATCCAGGAAGAACTCGTCCGGCGCCAGCGTGTCGTACCGATGCAGGGCGCGGATCACTCCGGCGATGCCGGTACCGTGGTCGAAGGAAATGCGGAACAGATTCTCGCCCGGCACCGCCGCCATTCCCTCCTCCTCCTCGAACAGATACAGATCGACGATGCCCTGGTACGGTCGCTCCGCCATCTGCAGGTACCTAGGGTCACCGGAGTAGAGATGGGCGTCGACAAACACATCCAGCATGCCCGACAGGCCATACAACAGGCCGCAGAAGCCGGAATACTTGCGATGGAAGTCATCCACCAGCCGATTCACGTCCTGCCACAGGCCGTAACGGATCGCGACCTTGGCGATGCCCGCAGTCCCCTGCTCCAGATAGGGTTCATAGGTGTTGACCTCTTCCGGTGAGCTGGGGAAGGTGGTCACTCCGGTCTCCAGCTCGAAGCCGTAGGAGAGATCGTGTCGCAGTGCCTGCTCGCCAAGCACGCGCCATGCCGGATCACCACTGAGCTGCGACAGCCTCAGCAGGAACAGCGCCACGCCGGCCTGGCCGTAACCCATGCCGATGCGGACGCCACCTTCGTCCTGCCAGTAGGCACCCCGCTCTCCGTGGTGGACGGTGTCTGCAAGCCGCCGCGCCAGCGACAGCGCCCTGTCGAGATGCCCGGGCAGGCCGGTCGCGTGATGCATGGCCAGGTGCGCCATTCCGATACCCGCCATGCCGTGATAGAGCGAGTGATGCGCATGCAACAGGTCACTGCCGTCAGCGCTGTCGAGCAGGCTGCGGGCCAGTTCCACCTCGCCACGCAGCAGCGCCGACCAGGCGATGCCGGCAAGGCCGGTGAGGAACCCCGGCGGTAGCGATGTGCGATCCAGGGCCTGCAGCTCCTGCGCATAGCGCTCCATCACCGCCGGCGACGGCTGATGACCCACCCCATGGAAGGCGTGGATCACACCGGTCGCCCCCAGACCAAGGCTCATCGTGTTGGTGGAGTGCGAGAACGGGTCAAGTGGGAACAGCGTCCGCTCCGGCTGCAGCCGGCTGTGTGCATCCATGAACGCGAGCAGCCGCCGGATACACTGGCGCGGCGCCGGTAACGGGCGCTGCGGCGACGAGAACGGCGCCTGCAGGGTCGCCGGCTGCTGCAGCAGCTGTGCGGCCTCTTCCAGGCCGATACGGTCGTCCACCAGCGCCTGGATGACCTCGGCCACTGGCGTGTACTGCCAGCCGATGTCCTCCATCATCACCGGCAGCACCTTCTCGAACAGGTCGGTGCGGATGTAGGCCATGGCCATCAGCGGGAACAGGCAGTAGAACATCACCACCGCGGTCGCATAGCGGTCATCCCTGAAACAGCTGGCGCGCTTGCGACCCTTCATGATCCGGCGGAATCCGGGCGTGTGGATGTCATCCCACTCATCGCTGCCGTCCAGGAACGCGGCCTCCAGATCGATCAGGCGCACACGCATGTTGCTGCGGTCGACCATGATGTTGGACGGCGAGATGTCACCGATCACCACTCCCACCTTGTGTGCGCGGTCGACCGCGCGAAGCAGACCGGTGAAGATGGTCACGCACATCCCGTAGTAGTCACTACCATCGCGTGCACTGGGACGGGCCTTCATCAGCGGCGAGTGCTTGAGCATCAGCTCGCGAAGATCGAATGCATCCAGGCGCTCTTCCACCAGATAGCTGTTTTCCCAATCGGTGAATGCATCCAGGCAGCGCGGCGAGGCGCCCACCGGGCCCAGCAGTTCCAGATTGCGTCGTTCGCGTGCCAGCCGGCTGGTGGCGTCGAGCCCTTCCCCGTGCATTTCCACATGCGGCCGCGCCTCCTTGATGACCACTTCCTCCCCGGTGACCTGATCCAATGCCAGGTAGACCCCGCCCGTGTTGGAGAACCCAAGCGCGGCCTGCACCTGATAGCGGCCCTCCTTCAACGTCATCTCGCCGGGATCATCCTCGCTGGGGAACGGGTCGGTTTCCCAGGCAGGCACCTCGAAATAGGGATTGCGCAGGTCGGGAACATGGCTGCCGTCGGGCGCGACCAGCATCGGCACCTTCTGGCCGATGAAATCAAGCCGGTACACCTGGCGCATGCCGCCATAGCGGTAATACAGGCAGCGGCAGTCCTTGTAGCGTCGATCGGACAGGATGTACGAGCCATCTTCGTCCTTCAGCGCCCCATGCAGCTGCTCGATGAAGCGCGTGAAGACCGCAAGGTCCAGCGGATAGAGCGTGATGAACTTGCCCGAGCCACCGCGTGGCCAACGCTTGGAGCTCATCATGCGCATCGTGTTCATGTCATTGGCGAACTTGAACTTCACGCGCTCGGCCAGGGCCATCCGGGTGACGGTGCGCAGCAACCGCTGGCAGTTCTCCTGCGTGGCTGAAACGTGGATCTTCCAGCCTTGCGGCGGCAGGTTGCCGGCGACCGGGTCGCCATGCGTCGCCAGGTGCGACCAGACTCCGATGCGATGGATCGTCCACGCCATGCCGGCCGCCTCGATCTCCGCTTCAACGATACTGCGGAAATCTTCGCTGGGCCGGTACTGGTTGTAGCTCAATTCGTAGAACCGCTCGTCGCCCCCCACATAGGCGGCCTTGTCCATGTGGCGTGCTTCACGCAGTGATCGTTGACGCGCTGACATCGTCTCTCCCTGGTCGGTTCCACGGCTCATTTGCCCGGTGCACACATCCGCGAACGCCTCGCACATGCGCGATGGATGCATTGCGGGCGCTCCAGCCTGCAGGCATCGCAAAATGCGGAATGCGGATTCCCTGCCTGCTTCATTCGTAAGCACGGCGTGAAATCCGCCGGCTATCGCTGCAATGCAGCCGCCCGGAATGTCCCTGCAGATCGATGATTGCCACCGTACCTTGCCGCTACATTGCGCAGGCGATTCTCATTCCACAATTGACTTGACTCATTCCAATCGGCAATGCCATTTTCCATCCGCCACGTATAGACCGGGGTTCTTCAGCAACTGCAACAGGGCTTTGAGATTGCGTGGTGCAATCGCGCAGTGAATCATTTCATTGCGTAACGCGTGGGAGGCACGCATGCCTCCCGATCCCATGTACGACTAAGGAGAGTTGATATGAATCGCGTCCTGAATCTGCAGCGCCTGATGATCGAAAACCAGCAGGAAAACCTGGGCAACAGCTGCAGCAGCTCCGACAGCAACTGCTGCAACGGCTAAGCCTCTCCGGCTTGCCTGAGGTGGTGGTGCGCGCCCACCACCTCGACATCTGCCACAGCGTGATGCACCGCCACGTGGCAGGTCTCCATACGACGTAGAGATCGCTTGGCAGGCAGCCGTCCGCTGCCCGCGCTGCGCGTCCTGCATCTGCCAATGCCAGGACAGGCATCCCGGGGGGGGGATGATCAGCCAGCTGCAGCACGTGCTGCAGCCGTGACCATTGCTCGGCCCCGCTGCGACCTCACCACCATGACGGACGCTACGCAGTGCGCCTGCACGCCCGCCGGATCCAGCAATCAGGAAAAGACGCAGCATGCGCATCCTCGTGGCCATGGACGACGCCGAACTTGCACAGGCGCTTCGCAACGTATTGCAGAGCCGCAACATGCTGGTGGACCTCGTGGCAACCTGGTCACTGGCCAAGGCCGCGGTACACGCCGTGGAGTACCGCGCCCTCATTCTCGACCGCTGGCTGCCCGAAGGCGATTCACTGAAGCTGGTGCAGATCGTGCGCGGCTTGCGTACCTGGCTGCCCATTCTGCTGTTGGGGCGCCACAACCACGCTGCCGACTGCATCGCTTGCCTGGATGCCGGTGCCGATGACTACCTGCCCACGCCGTTCGAGTTCGACGAACTGGCCGCGCGGCTGCGCGCGATTACCCGGCGCCTCGACGCTGATGCCGGCCACATTCTGAGAATCGGCAATTTCACGTTCGATTTTTCCAACCGCATGGCATTGGTAGGCGGTGCGCCCCTGAGCCTGCCGCGCAGCCAGCTGCTGCTGCTGGAAGCGCTTTGCGCCCGCCAGGGCCGGATCGTCCGCCATGAAGTGCTGAGTGCTGCCGTGCACCTGGCCGGCGCCGACGGCGGTACCACCGTGTTGGATCCGCACGTATCACGCCTGCGCCGCGCCCTGCGCTCGGCCAGTGTCAGCATCGAGTCCAAGCGTGGGCTGGGCTACATGCTGAACGACGACGCGGCCTGATCAAAGGCCATCGGCGCGGGCCGCAAATGCAACAGCCGGGGCGGTAAACCGCCCCGGCTGACAGTCCCGCTGATTGGGCCGACCGCTGCGGTCAGGCGGCCTTCATTGCGTGCTTTCGCGCACGCATGACGTTGTGGCACTCCTGCACTTCCGGAAGCAGCTGGGTCACTTCCTGGCGCACGGCCGGCGGCAGCTCGTTGTCCTGCAGCACATCCTTGAACGCGCCCAGCAGGCGGTCCTCGGATTCTTCAAGTTCAGCCACGTAGCCATAGTTGGTGTCACCGAAAGCGGCTCGAACCTTGCCGTAGAACTGCTGCATCGAACCGACCACGGTGCCATGTTCGGCCGGCTTGCCACCGCTGGCGGCCACTGAGCCGCTCAACGCCGCCACGATGCGGCCCTTGACGCCAGCGATGCGGGTGAACAGTGCCGACAGCTCGGCATCCTTGACCTTGGTGGCCGCTTCTTCATAGAACGACTTGCCATCGCGGGCGATTTCGATCAGGTCGTTGAGGCGATGTTCGATGGTGGACTGGGTGCTCATGGCGTCGCTCCTGTGTGCTCGAAAGTCAGTGGAGAATGGCAGTGCATCTGCATTGCCTTCGACCCCACTGTGTGCAATCGCGTGTGCCAACCAGGTGAGCACGAATTGATGCACGCATCACCATGCGAAACACCTGCTGACTTCGTCATTTCAAGCATCGTCGGCTTTCACGGAATCTGAGCGCGTTGCACGCGTTACCACGGTGCGGTGACGATGATCAGAGTGACCAGCAGCGCGATTGCCAGGATCACCAGCAGCACGTGCCATTGCTTCCAGGTGGGTCTCGGCTTTCCAGGCGTATTCATCGATGGGCTCCTGCGCGGGCGGGGAATGGGGTTGCCAGACTGAAGCGCAACGGCATCGCACAACGTCGACGTGAGGTGCACGTTTCGTGCAGACCTTGCTGGAATATCGGGCCGCATCGGCCTTCCGCACCCGTGCCTGGCGGCATATTCAGCAAGTACCACACCCGACACCGCCAGCAGGCTGCCACCCAGCACCCCATCCGCTGAGTGACTCACCCAGCAGCAGCACCGCCAGTGCGGTGGTCACGATCGGCACCAGGCTGAAGAATCCCGAAACGCGCGCCGCGCCCAAGCGCGAAAGACCGGTCATCCAGCTGAGGGGGGCAAGGATCGACGCACAGCGAAACCGAAACAGCCCACCGCGGTCAGGTTGTTCACTCCGGCAGCTGCAGCGGCAGCAGGATCAGCGACGCCGCCGTGGCCTGCAGGAACAGTGACTCCAGCACCGTCAGCGGAATCTTCCGGCGCAGCATCATCACGATGCAGGCGGCAAATGCACGGCCGAATCCGTGGCCGAGATCGCGCAGCGGCCTCACATGAGCGTGCGCACGCTGGAGCGCATGGCGCGCAGTGAACTGGGCATGTCACTCGGCGGCCGGCGTGGGCGTGTGAAGTTCGTGCGCGCCACCGAGGCGCTGTGCACACGCAAGCCGATCAGCCGCATCGCCGGGGAGCTGGGCTATTCAGGCGTCAGCGCGTTTGCCGAAATGTTCAAGCGGCACGCGCAGTGCACGCCCGATCAGTATCGGGAGCAGCATCGGGCCGGGTGAAGGCCCGCATCGAGGGCTGTCGATTTCCCGCCCCGTCGCTCGTCGGAACAGGAAAGGCAGGCCCATCGGCCTGCAGGAGCGCTCCAATGCCACCGATCCTCACCGCCTTCGCCACCTCCCCCGACCGCGGCCAGGGCCTGGCCCGTGACATGCGCGTGCGCTGGGCGCTGGAGGAACTGGCCGTGGCCTATGACGTACAACTGCTCAGCTTCGCCGAGCTGAAGCAGCCCGCGCACCTGGCACGGAATCCGTTCGGGCAGATTCCCACGTGGCAGGAGGGCGACCGGACCCTGTTCGAATCCGGCGCCATCGCCCTGCACCTGGCCGAACAGCACCCCGGCCTGCTGCCGCGCGATCCGGACGCCCGCATGCGCGCGATCATGTGGGTGTTCGCTGCGCTGAACACGGTGGAGCCCCCCATCGTCGAGCGTTCCATGGCCTGGGTGCTTGAGCGCGAGCAAGCCTGGTACGCGCAACGGCTGCCAATGCTCGATGAGCGGGTCCGGACGCGGCTGGCCCAACTATCGACGTGGTTGACCAGGACAACGTGGCTGGACGGCGAATTCAGCGTGGGCGACCTGATGATGGTCTCGGTGCTGCTGCGCCTGAAGAGCAGCGGCCTGCTCGACGAGTACCCACAGGTCGCCACCTATGTGGCCCGGGCCACGCAACGGCCCGCCTACCAGCGTGCGTTTGCTGCGCAGCTGGCGGTTTTCCAGGACGCCTAGCGCTGCGCCTCCTCCCAGGTAACAAGGGGCCAGCAGTCACGCAGGCCCCATGCGTTACTTCAATCGACGCGATCTCCAGTTCAGGTAACCCCGCCAGCCAAAGGGAGCACTAAAAAGCGCAACCGCACCGCACGCCAGCAGGCCGTTGAACATCCAAGGGGTCAGCTCCGGGGAACCTGCCGACATGGATGGAAACACGAACCCGCATAGCAGTGCTCCCACAAAGGAAGTACCGAATATGACCGTGGAACCCAGGCCTGGTGAAACTCGCATCGATCTATTCCTCATCAGTTCCGGTTGCAGGTCACCTTGACCTCGGTCAGCCTGATCGTGCTGGTGCAGGTGACAGACTGATTGCCCGCCCCCGTCACCGGGACACCGATGTTGTTGAGCGCATTGACGAAGCTTCCCATATCGGTGGCATTCCCATTCGGGAATTCGAAGCGATGCGTAACGCCGCCTCGCCCCTCGCTCAACTGTGTAACGCTAAGCGGAATGGAGTTACCGAACCTGTCCTTGTAAAGGAGGGCGTTGGGCTCCCAGCGACGGTTGATCATGCTGTAGTTGTAGGAAGCGGTAGACCCGTCAGCATAGCGGATCTTCTGCGGCGCCCAGACATCGATGCCAAGCGAGTACGCGCCGGAAGCCAGGTAGATGTAAGTCTCGAAACGCTGCCCCAGATGCTGGCTGACCGCATCCCTTCTCTGCGGATTCTGGATGTCGTCGTACACATTGGTCGGGTAGCCGGGCTCAGACAGGCTGATCACCGATTGAGCGACTATGCGCTTGAACTGAAGATAGTTGATCGCCGGTTGCTCGACCGGGAGCTCGTCGATGATGACGAAGGGTTCGCAATCCATCGCGCCGGGTTCCATTTTGTCGCAACGGATGCCGCCTTCACGATCACGCATGACGCTGAACTTTCGTGCCATGTTGCCCGATGGATTCAGTATGTAGAGGATCCTGTGCGACGGCATACTTCATGAGCATCGCGCGCCACACGCGATGTCACTACCGCTTTGAAGGATTGAGAGCGCTTGCCATACCCGGCACTTCTCCCTCAGCGACGACACTGTCAGTGCAACCTGCGCCGGCAGGCGGCCTGCACCAGCATCAGCTGCGCCACCAGGACCAGCATCGCGCAGCCCGACAGCAGCCACGGATCGATGTACCACTGTTCGTTGAAACTGAAGTCGCCGGCGGAAATGCGCTTCCAACCGTTGAAGTGCTGCATCGCCGCCACCACGAACGCGAAGGCGCCCGCGCTGTACGACAGCCAGGGCACCACGATGCCGCCCGGGCGCGCGAACAGCGTCAGCAGGCCCAGCACGCCGATGACCGTGCGCTGCACGCGGCAATATGGGCAGACATAGGCCATCCCGCTCCATTCCACCGCCCAGGCCAGCAGGCTGACCAGCACGGCCGCGGCCGCGGCGGTATACAGCATCGTGGGCGTGATCGTCCTGCCTGCATCGTGTGCCATCCCGTGCTCCTTCGTTCAAAGACCCCGGCAGGGTAGCAGCGTGGCAGGTTCAATCCTTCTTGAAGACCGTGCGCTGGCCGATCGGGCTGCCCTTGCGCGCCGTCGGTCGCGCCAACCCGGGAATCAGGAAGTCGGTGACCTTGTGGCCCTTCTGGATCCTGGAAGCGAGCCAACGCGGCATGCGCCCGCGGCCGGACCAGGTCAGCCGCTTGTATTCCGGGTCTCGGTATTTGGCGGCCACTTTGCCGGTTCTGCGCCGTGCCGGTTTACGGCTGGGTGCGCCCGCTTCGATGGCTTCATCGCCAAAGAGTTCTTCGAGGGTATATCCCGCTTCCGCCGCGGCGGCTTTCAGCATACGCCGCACCGCGCTGGCAGGACGGCGGTTGGAAATCAGCTGCTTCCGCTGTTCAGCGGCAACCACCAAGGCGCCCAGCTCCCGCAGGCTGAGCGATTCAATATCGATCGTCATGCTGGAAAGGTCTACTGCCGCGCGGCGCCTGTCAAGGCGGCTTGCCCCCGCGTAGACACGGGCTTCACTGCGGGTGGGCTCCGATCGCCTTCGTCGGCCATCCCCGAGGACATCCCTGTGAGCACCTCATCGCATTCGCTTGCCTACCTGCTTGCGCGCATCCTGCTGATGGCGCTGTTCCTGGTCTCCGGGCTGGGCAAGCTCGGCGATCTCAGCGGCACCCAGGCCTATATGGAAGCCATGGGCGTGCCCGGCATCCTGCTGTGGCCAACGGTCGCCTTCGAGATCGGCAGTGGCCTGTGCATCCTGCTCGGCTTCCAGACCCGGCTGGTGTCGATCGTGCTGGTGGGCTTCAGCCTGGTCACCGCTTTCATCTTCCACCACAACTTCGCCGACCAGACCCAGCAGATCATGTTCCTGAAGAACCTGGGGCTGGCCGGTGGGTTCCTGCTGCTGGCCTGCACCGGGGCCGGGCGCTACAGCATCGACGGGCGCGGTCGGCGCGGGTAAGCCTCGATTCGAGGTGTGCACGCGCTGGCGGCGAAGTTCGGCCTCTGGCGCCAGCGTGTGGATCACCTTGCCCTGTGCATCCAGGAACTCGATGGCACCGTAACCCTCGGCCGTGAGGGTCCGGCCACGTTGAAGGCGCGCGTGTACCGCAGGCCATCGATGATCGGCGCCGGCGTCTTGACCTGGGTGATTCGCCAGCGTCGGACGCGAATGCCGGAACGCATTGCGATGCAGCCAGAACGAAGAACGTACAAGCACTGCGCATCATGCGATCTCCTGTCGGGATCGGAATCAGCATCCGCACGCCAAGCATGCCTGTGGTCGACGACCCCGCGCGGTGACACCGGCATGCTGGCGATGGGTCGACACCATCCCGTCAACCACGCCCCCCGACGTCGGCCTTCCCCCTGTGCACGCCGCCGGATACGGAAATGATCCCGGCATGCGGACGGGGACATGCCGACAATGCTCTGGAACACCTTGCGGAAGGCGCTCACGTCGTCGTATCCAACTCTCACTCGCGCGGCGTTGGATTACCTGTCCCGCTGCGAGTCCGCACCGTCACTCGAATTCTTAACTCTTCAGAATTCGACCAAGCCACCTTTGTCCCAGATGGCCCACAAAACAGCATGATGGCGCCCTACGGATTCAGGGATTTCGTTCATCTTCATGCGTGACATCGGACAGTTCTACGTAATCAGCGTCGAGGGAGTGACGCGGGCAGACGGCACCCTGCTGCAGGTCACCCGAATCGATTGCTCCTGCATCAAGTGTTCCTGGCAGTTCAGGGCCATTCCCAACCATGGCCTTGTCGATCTCGACGGTGCGGCTGCCCTCAGTTGCCCAACCTGCGGCAATCACCAGTCAGTCAGCCGCGCACGGCTTGAAGAGCTCAATCGACGCAGCGACGAATAGCCTGCACTTCAACCATCCATCAACGCAGCACCGACACGACCGATACCCGGTGGGCCCTATCGTTCGTCAACAAGCACCCCCCGGCATTCCCATGAGTCATACCGGCATTTTTCAGATCACCGATCTCACCTACAAGGCTGGGGAGCAGGGCGACCTGGCCCGCGCACTGCAGATCGTCGCCACCTGCACCGCCTGCGGATCGACGAGCGTGTGGGACGAGCATGAGATGGAACACGTTGCCGGTGGAACCGTGCTGTCATGCCGTGGCTGTGGTGTCCGCCAGGCCATCAGCAACGCGCGCCTTTCTGGCTGCGCTTCCGACATCCGCCATCCGCGCCGCTGAGCGGCGCGCAGTTCGTACTGCGTAGCCGCCGGCAGGGGCAGTCGTTCACTCGGCTTTTACAACGCTGCGACGTTTCAAGCGACAACGCGCACTGATGCATCTGCCTGCATCCAAGGGCCGCGCCAGCGCGTATGTAGGATGCCCGCGCCTTGCGGGCATCCTATAGAGGAACGCGCCGTGAAAGCCCTTCAGCGGATAGCCGCCACAGTCAGCTTCGCCGTACTCGTCTCAGCCACTTCAATGAGCTTCGCCGCCAGTACCGTGATGGTCGGCGGAGCGGAGATGTATCCCACCAGGACCATCGTCCAGAACGCCATCAACTCCAAGGACCACACGACCCTGGTCGCTGCGGTCAAGGCAGCGGGCCTGGTCGATACCCTCAATGGCGCCGGCCCCTTCACCGTCTTCGCGCCCACCAATGCAGCCTTCAGCAAGCTGCCCGCAGGTACGGTCGATACGCTGGTGAAACCTGAAAACAAGGCACAACTGACCAAGATCCTGACCTACCACGTGGTGCCAGGCAATTACAGTTCAGCGCAGCTGATGGCCGATGCCAGGAAGCACGGCGGCAAGGCCACGCTGAAGACCGTTGAAGGTGAATCCCTCACCGTCGCACTGCATGACGGCAAGCTGTGGGTCATCGATGCCAAGGGCGGCAAGGCGGGGATCAGCGTTGCCGATGTCGGCCAGTCCAATGGCGTGATCCACGTGATCGACACGGTGTTGATGCCGAAGTAGTTGCAAGCAGCAGGACGAGCACATGCGCGGCAGCCGCATCGCGGCTGCCGCCGTCTCCTCCCATGAATCGGCATCGCGGCTGCGGGGCGGGTGACGCGCTACCTCATGTATCAGGAGCGTGCAGCGGTGTTGGGGCCTTGGTATCCCTGTCAGTCAGAAGGGGGCCTTGGATTCCAGGTGATTATCTGACGTCGTAGATCTCGCATTCGGTTGGGTCCATCGGTTCCCAATGCTCGCTCGCCAGCTCACAGAAGGCAGCGGGTACCTCCATGGGGAACGTTGCGCCTTTCTCGCGATTGCGCTGGCGGACGCGATCACGACGAATGTCATGCGGGGTATCCAGGAGATGCACCACCAGATCGTGGGCTGCCGACGACTCAAGAAAGGCACTGAGACCGAAACCCAAGTGCCACCTTCTTTCTGGTCCCATCAGAATTCGAATCAGGAACCAAGGAATTTTGAGGCTTCCAGAGGGCTTCCACGCGTCTCCACAGACCTTCCCGCTGCAAACCAAGCCGCTGATTCTTCCAAGCCGCGCGACCATCTTCGCTCATTATCGTCCACCTCTTTCCGCTGACAGAAGGTCGCCGAGCGGTCGCCATTGGGCGCAATGAAGGGATGCTCAGAGACAACGAACTAGCCACCTTACCGATCGGCCAATAGGCCGCAGATTCAGCATCGCATGGTGCGGGCTGACCGGATGTACGAAGCTCGCGGGCGCTGGGCTGGAGCTCCACTACAGATACACCAAGGCCAACGATAAACACGACCGCGTCGCGGCCGCATCAGGAGGGAGGGCGCAACCTTCGCGATGAGATCGCAACTGCGGCGGCCGCCGCCCGGCGAACGAGCTAAAGAAGCCAAGTGCTACCGCGGCACGGAATGGCCATTTTGCCACTCATGCGCTTGCCACCCCAAGCAGGGCATTTGTCGCTTTAAGTCCAGTGATGCGTGACTGAGAACACGCAAGAAGCAAGTGCAGCCAGCTGCAACGAGTTTCTGGTTGACATTGAATGTCAACCCGCAATATGAAATTCCGGGAATCGGGAGGCAGGGGTAGGCAGGGGTAGGCAGGGGATCAGCCCTGAAATCCGTTATCACCACGGCCGGAGGTCCAGTCCATTGCAAACCTCCGCCACGACAAGGGAAAGGAATCAGGTGAAGATGAGTAGGAGTCTCGTATATGGAATGGTCGTCATCGGCGCAATCGCAACCATTTCCTGGTTGGCCTGCAGACCATCCGACGTCACAGGAAACAAAGGAGATGGGGTTCCTCGCAGTGAAAGAGGCGCTTCGCCAACGGATGCCGCATCTGAATTAAGCATTCGCCAATCCTCGCGTTCGCCGCCCCAATCCACCGAATCAAGGTTGGCTTTGGGTGGCAAGGCATTTCTGCTCAAGATCGATGCGCCTCACTACGAAGGCGATGCCTCGGAATACATTGACATACGCATCGCGGCTGCACGGTCGGGCAATGCCCAGTCGAGCTATGAGATCCACAACCGCATTGCCAGTTGCAAGCGGGCGCTTAACTCAGGTGATGCCGATGAGTACAAGGCCTACGCATCAGTTGGCCTGGGGGAGCAGTACTCAAGGAAAATCGAACAGGAGATTGACCACTGCCAAGGACTGATAGGGCGAACGGAACTCGGAGATGAGAATTGGCTCTCCCTTGCTGCCGCCCAAGGATCGGTCGAAGCGAGACTGATTTTCGCCAAAGACCCGAAAGCCATCATTGGCGACTTGACTGAGGCGCTCAAGGATCCGGAGCGAATAACCAATTATCGAAGGGATGCGATTGATTACCTAAATGAGTCGGTATCACTGGGAAGCGTCGACTCGATTGAAGCCCTTGCTGACATCCATGACCGAGGGATCATTACCGATAAATCCCCTGAAAAGAGCCTTGCATACTGGCTCGCATATCAGCGCGCGCAACCCAACAGCCATTCGGCGGCGTCCATTGCGAGGCTCTCCAAACTGTTACATCCCAACCAGATAGAGCGATCCAACGAGATGTCTGAGGCTATATACAGATCCTGCTGCTTGTAATCCAACAGAAATTTCCTACCCACCCAACATGGCGCACGATGAAAGCAATGATTTCGAAGAAATGGTTGATTGCAACTTCCCTGGCCGTCGCAATCGCAGCCCTTCCCATGGCTTATGCGATTTGGCCCTTTGATCCTGCCCTCACCGTCTTTGGCCCAGTTAACTGTACTACGTGTCAGTTGCAGGCTCGAATTCCAGACAACGCCACGAAGGCGTTCCTTAATAGATACAGAGATGTCGTAAACCAGCAAAGGAAGGGGGGGTTCGAATACTCAATACAGGCAGGCTCCAAGGTCATCGTCTGCAACACGACGCACTGCGCCACCTATGAGTTGACGGACAGCTATGACTGGAATGGAACCAACCAAGAGCCCATTACGCGTCCGCCCTCCAGTGGTGGCGGCGCTGGCGGCGGCAGTGGAGGAGGTAGTGGTGGCACGGGCGGAGCCAATCTGGGTGGAGGCTGCCACGGTAACTGCGGCGGTAGCGGCAACGGAAGGGTAACGATCAAACCAATTACTCCTATTCGCCCGAAGTAGCATTGGAAGCGTAGAACAGATCAGGCAAGCGGGAACAGCACCTCCCGCTTGCATGAACAGCAACGTTCATTCTGCAACTGCGAGAAGTAGTAGAAGCGCGACTACCGGATCCCGCATCGAGCCGACCCGGATCTGCAGCAGTGGGCACCCAATGAATGGTCATCCCCAGGGGCCTGCCTCGACTGAAATATAGGCGCCGCATAGGCATTGAACGCGAAAGGCACTGCATAGCGGTGCCTTTGAAATGATGCAACCATTGGATGAATTGGTGGGCCCACCAGGATTCGAACCTGGAACCAAGGGATTATGAGTCCCCTGCTCTAACCGTTGAGCTATAGGCCCGGCGCAGCGTCACAGTGTAGTGGAGGCCGCGCCCGATCGGCTACCCGGCAGCGGCAAGCGCCTCCGAAATACACCCCAGCCGCCTCTCCGCCGCTTCTGCGAGCCATACCTGCCGCCTCAGGCATGCCTGGAACAACGCAACCATCCTTCTGATCTGCTCCAGTCCCTGTTGCTTGTCGCCGCTGAAGCCGGCAAGCAATCCGGCCTCCGACAGCGTCAGCAGCGCATACGTCGTACGGCGTGCAAATCCCAATCGATCCTCGCACTCATCCCGCATCACCTCATCCCAGTCCAGCAGCGGCGGGAAATCGGTTTGCACGGGCTCGGGAACATCGTGCTCCACATCATTCATGGCGTGACTCCAGATGCATGACGAATCAATGCCGCAGGCCGTACGAGTTGCACGTGACCTGCCGTGCGCTTGCATCGGCGCCGGTGATGACCGGCCCGCCTACGGGATGTGTTGAGCATCTGCGCGATCAGCGTGCGACCGTCGCAGGAAAAATTCAAACGGCAGATGCGTCATCGGCAAGCCCCGTCGGGCATGTCCAGGCACCCCAAAAAGAAAAACCCCGCACCAGGCGGGGTTTCTCTCAACGCTTCACCAGCCGCTGGAAATCAATCGATATCCAGGAAGCTGCGCAGCTGCTCCGAGCGGCTCGGGTGACGCAGCTTGCGCAGCGCCTTCGCTTCGATCTGGCGGATGCGCTCGCGGGTCACGTCGAACTGCTTGCCGACTTCTTCCAGCGTGTGGTCGGTGTTCATGTCGATGCCGAAGCGCATGCGCAGCACCTTGGCTTCCCTCGGGGTGAGGCCGGCCAGCACGTCGCGCACGGTTTCAGACAGGTTGATGTTGGTGGTGTTCTCGATCGGGGACTCCACGTTGGTGTCCTCGATGAAGTCGCCCAGATGGGAATCCTCGTCGTCGCCGATCGGGGTTTCCATCGAGATCGGCTCCTTGGCGATCTTCATCACCTTGCGGATCTTGTCTTCCGGCATGTCCATTTCCTTGGCCAGCTCCTCCGGCGTAGCCTCGCGGCCGTACTGCTGGAGCATCTGGCGGGAAATGCGGTTCAACTTGTTGATCGTCTCGATCATGTGCACCGGGATACGGATGGTGCGCGCCTGGTCGGCAATCGAGCGGGTGATCGCCTGGCGGATCCACCAGGTGGCGTAGGTCGAGAACTTGTAACCGCGGCGGTACTCGAACTTGTCCACGGCCTTCATCAGGCCGATGTTGCCTTCCTGGATCAGGTCGAGGAACTGCAGGCCACGGTTGGTGTACTTCTTGGCGATCGAGATCACCAGGCGCAGGTTGGCCTCGACCATTTCCTTCTTGGCCTTGCGCGCCTTGGCTTCACCGTAGGCCATGGCACGGCTGATTTCCTTCAGCTCTTCCAGGTCCAGCTGGGTCAGCTTCTCGATGTCGATCGTCGCCTGCTGTTCGGCGATGATCTGGTCCTTCACTTCGCGCAGGGCCGACGACCACTTCTGCTTGCGCTTCAGTGCGTCTTCCACCCACTCCAGGTTGGTCTGGTTGCCTTCCCAGGAGCGGATGAAGTCCTTGCGCGGCATGCGCGCGGTGACGGTGGCCAGGTTCAGCACGCGTCGCTCATGGGCCTTGATCGACGCCATGGTGTCGCGCAGCTGCTTGGTCAGCACGTCGGTCAGCGGCAGCGGCAGCTTCAGGGTGACGAACACCGCCGACATCTCTTCGCGCAGGCGCGGCAGGTTCTTCTTGTCGCCCTTGGTCGCCGCCTTCTTGAAGGCATTGAAAGCATCGCTCAGCGCCTGCATGCGCGCAGCGACTTCCTCCGGATCCGGACCGGTCGGTGCGGCTTCTTCCTCGCCACCCTCGACGTCATCGTCCTCGTCCTCGTCGCCTTCTGCGTCGGCATCGCTGCTGTCATCGGCAGCGACCGCCGGCGGCGCCGGCTCTTCGTCGGCCAGGTCGTTGAAGCCGACGATCACTTCGGCCAGGCGCTTCTTGCCTTCCTTGTGGGCCTCGTAGTCGGTCAGCAGCGATTCGACCGAAACCGGGAACTGGCCCAGGGCGGCCTGGACCTGCGAAAGGCCTTCCTCGATGCGCTTGGCGATGGCGATTTCGCCTTCGCGGGTCAGCAGCTCGACCGTGCCCATTTCGCGCATGTACATGCGCACCGGGTCGGTGGTACGGCCACCTTCGGTGTCGAGCGCGCTCAGCGCGGCGGCAGCTTCTTCGGCCGCGGTGTCATCGACTTCGCGGTTACCGGTGTTGCCGTCGTTGAGAAGCAGGGTTTCCACATCCGGCGCAACTTCATGGACATCGATGCCCATGCCGTTGATCATGCCGATGATGTCTTCGATCTGTTCCGGGTCGACCATGTCGTCCGGCAGATGGTCATTGACTTCGGCGTAGGTCAGGTAGCCCTGTTCCAGGCCCTTGCTGATCAGTTGCTTGATTTCGGATTGGGCAGGACGTTCGTTGGCCATGTAGTGCTCGCGCCACCGGCTAGGGAGAAATAGGGAACGTAGCATTATACCAGCCCGGGGCCCTGCCTGCCGGGCGGTGGTCCCGGCGGCCTAGGGCCTGAGAAGGAAGGTCACGGGACCGTCGTTGACCAGGCTGACGACCATATGGGCACCAAACCGGCCCGTTTCCACCCCTGGCGCATGATTTTCACGGCAGATGTCGACAAATCGATTGAACCCGCGTTCAGCCTCGTCCGGCGGTGCGGCGCTGGTGAAACTCGGCCGCATGCCCGAACGGGTATCGGCCGCCAGGGTGAACTGGCTGACCAGCAGCAGGCCGCCACCGGTGTCGCGCAGCGACCGGTTCATCTTCCCGGCCTCGTCGGCGAACACCCGGTAACCCAGCAGGCGTTCGGCCATCCGCCGCAGCTGGGCCTCGCTATCCCCCGGTTCCATGCCGACCAGGGCCAGCAAGCCGGGGCCGATCTGCCCCACCACCTCCTCGTCGACATGGACGGCGGCCTGGCTGACACGCTGGATCAGGACGAGCATCGTGGGCTTCCAATGAACGGGGCCGGCCACGATAGCAGCGCCCTTGGCTAAACTGACGCCGATGAATCCGCAACGCAAAGCCCGGCTGGTCTACCGCGCCACCACCCTGTTCGCCCGCCTGCCCTGGCCGCTGCTGCGGGGGTTCGCACACGCCCTGGCGTGGACGTGGGTTCGTGTCAATGCCCGTGAGAGCCGCGTTACCCGGCGCAACCTCGAACTGGCCTACCCGGAGCTGGACGGTCCTGCACGCGACCGCCTGCACCGCGAACTGCTGCGCTCCACTGCGCTGCAGGCCATCGAGACCCTGCGTTTGTGGAGCCGGCAGCCGGCCGACAACCTGCGGCTGCACCTGAAGCAGCGCCACGGCGAAGCCCTGTACGACGCGGCCCTGGCCAGCGGCAAGGGCGTGATCGTGGCCGCACCGCACTTCGGCAACTGGGAGCTGCTGAACCAGTGGCTGGCCTCGCGCGGGCAGATCGCCATCGTCTACAAGCCGCCGGAAGACGAGGCCAGCGACGCCTTCCTGCAGCTGGTGCGCGGCGGCCAGAACGTGCAGCAGGTACGCGCCGAGGGCCCGGCCGTGCGCCAGCTGTTCAAGGTGCTCAAGGACGGCGGCGCCACCGGCATCCTGCCCGACCAGCAGCCCAAGGCCGGCGATGGCGTGTTCGTGCCGTTCTTCGGCGTGCAGGCGCTGACCATGACCCTGGTCAACCGGCTGGCCGAGCGCACCGGCGCCACCGTGCTGTATGGCTGGTGCGAGCGCATCGGGCCGGACATGGAATTCGCCCTGCACATCGAGCCGACCGACCCGGCCGTGGCCGATCCGGACCCGCAGGTGGCCGCCACCGCGCTCAATGCCGGCATCGAGCGCATCGCCCGCCGCGACCCGACGCAGTACCAGTGGACCTACAAGCGCTATACGCTGCGGCCACCGGGCAGCGGCGAGGAAGATCCGTATGCGACCGAAGAGCATCCGCACTGACGGCCCCCACGCCCAGGCCCATCCGGCCCCTGCGACCGGCGGCCGCACCACGTTGAATACGACGCCGGCGCCCCCATAGAGACTGCGATGTCCGCCTCCCCCGGTCCCGCCATGCCTGCTGCCTCTTCCCTGTTCGGCGACCCCGCCGCGATCCGCTGCGAACGCGCGGTGGCCGAACTGCGTGCCGGTCGCCCGGTACTGCTCCACGATGGGCAGGGCCAGCGGCTGGCGGTGATTGCACTGGACAGCGCCACTGCCAGCAGCTTCGCTGCCTTCGCCGCTGCCGCACGCGAGCGCCATTACCTGTTCCTGACCGCCACCCGCGCCCGCGTGCTCGGCGTGGAGGCACCGGCAGGCGCACGCCTGCCGCTGGCGGGGGTTGCCTTCGATGCCCTGCCCTCGCTGGGCTACCTCCGCGAGCCCGGCCCGATGCCGGACGACTGGACGGCCGGCGACGCCTTCGATGCCGGCGCGGTGGAGCTGGCCCGCCTGGGCCTGCTGCTGCCGGCCATGGTGGCCGTGCGCCTGGACGCAGCTGACCGCACCTTCGAGGGTGCTGCTGAAGTGGCGCTTTGCGATCTGGCCGAAGGCGCGGCACACGCCGCCCACGATTACGAACTGGTCGCCCGTTCGCCGGTACCGCTGCGCGACGTCGGCATGACCACCTTCGCGGTGTTCCGCGGCGGCGTGGCCCAGCGCGACCAGGTCGCGATCATCGTCGGCGAACCGGACCTGTCGGCGGTGGTGCCGGTACGCGTGCACTCCTCGTGCCTGACCGGCGACCTGTTCGGCTCACTCAAGTGCGACTGCGGCGACCAGCTGCGGCGCGGCCTGCGCAAGCTGAAGGAACTGGGCGGCGGCGTGCTGCTGTACCTGGACCAGGAAGGCCGCGGCACCGGCATCGCCGCCAAGATGCGCGCCTACGGCTACCAGCACGACGGCCTGGACACCATCGATGCCGATGCACAGCTGGGCTTCGGTGCCGACGAGCGCCGCTACGGCAGTGCGGTGGCGATGCTGCATGGCCTGGGCATTTCGCGCGTGGCCCTGCTCAGCAACAACCCGACCAAGGCACAGCGTCTGCGCAACGCCGGCATCGAGGTGCTGGACTGCATTCCGGTCACCGGCGAGATCACTGCCGAGAACGAACACTACCTGCGCACCAAGGCCGATCGTGCCGGCCACATGCTGGATGTGGACGCGCTGATCCAGGCTGCCCAGTAGCGCGGTCGACCTGCTACCGTCTGCGCGGTGCGGCCCTGCCGCCACCGCCCGCCCTGCCACCTGACGGAGCCTGCGTGATCGACGTTCCCCTGACCTCCCCGCCTGCCGATGCCTGGCAGTCGCTGCCGCAGCGCGCCGCCCGCCTGGCCGCACTGGAAGGCGCCTTCGGCGGACTGTTCGTGCCGGGCCTGCCGCTGGCCGCGGCCGCGTGGTTCTTCCAGCTGCCCGGCGGCCTGTGGACGGCCGCCCTTGGGCTGCTGATCGGCATCGTCTTCGGCGCGTGGCTTGGCCACCGGCGCTTGACCCGCACCCGCTGGCGGCTGGATACCCAAGGGCTGGGCCTGCGCCGCGACCTGATGTGGCAGCTGGAAACGCGCATCCCCATTTCGCGCGTGCAGCACCTGGATCTGCGCCGCGGCCCGCTGGAACGCCGTGCCGGCCTGGCCACGCTGATCGTGCACACCGCCGGGACCCGCATGAGCGCAGTGACCGTGAGCGGCCTGGACGAGGCCGACGCCGAGCGCCTGCGTGACACCCTGTCCCATCAGCTCGACCAGGACGCCGACGCCCTGTGAGCCTGCCGCCGCCCCTGCCCGCATCGCTGCCTGCCGGTGGCGAGGACCATCGCCTGCACCCGTGGTCGTGGCTGTTCGTGCTGCTGATGCAGCTGCGCCACTACTTCCTGCCGCTGGTGGCGCTGCTGGTGTTCGGCCAGCGCGGTGACCGCGACCCGATGTGGGCGCAGCTGATTCCGCTGTCGGCGATTGCCGCGCTGGTGCTGGTCTCGGTGCTGCAGTACCTCAGCTACCGCTACCGCATCGGCAGCGACGCGATCACCGTGCGCAGCGGACTGCTGGCGCGCAACCGCCGCGAGATCCCGTTCGCCCGCATCCACAACGTGGAAGTGCGGCAGAACCCGCTGCACCGCCTGTTCGGCGTGGCCGAGCTGCGCCTGGAATCGGCCGGTGGCGTGCGTCCGGAAGCCGAAATGCGCGTGCTGAAGCTGGACCAGGCGCTGGCGCTGGAACGACTGGTGCGCCAGCGTGGGCAGGCACCGCAGGCCGCCGACGTCGTGGCCGCCCCCTCGATCACCGACGCCGACACCGAACAGGTGCTGCTGCGCCTGTCGAGCTGGGACGTGGTGCGCATGGGCCTGCTGTCCAACCGCGGCTGGGCATTGGCGATCGCCGCCTTCGGCGTGCTGTTCCAGACCGTGCCGCGGCCGGTGATGGACGCGGCCATCCAGCGTGGCGGCCGGGAAGCCTTCGGCTACGCAAGCCACCTGCATCCCGGCGTGGCCGGCGCCTTCCTGCTGCTGGCCGCAGCCTTGCTGCTGGGCTGGCTGGCGCTGCGTGCGCTGTCGGTGGTGCTGACCCTGCTGCGCTATCACGGCTTCACCCTCAGCGAGCAGGATCGCCGCCTGACCGTCTCGGCCGGCCTGCTCAGCCGCACACGCAGCAGTGTCGCGCGTCGCCGCATCCAGGCCTGGACGCTGCGCGAAACCACCCTGCATCGCTGGTTCGGCCTGCGCCAGCTGCGCATCGACAGCGCTGCCGGCGGGCCCTCGCGCGACGAAGACCGCGCCCTGCGCGAGCTGGCACCGCTGGCACCGGCAATGCGCTGCGAGCAGCTGGTGCAGCACCTGTTGCCTCAACTGCGGTGGCCGCCAGCGCAATGGCAGTCCATTCCGCAGCGTGGCTGGTGGCGGCTGTGCCTGGGCGCGCTGCTGCTGGTGCCGGTGCTGGCAGCGGCCGCGTACTGGCGCTGGGGATCATGGGGCCTGATCGTGCTGGCCTGGCTGCCGGTGGCGCTGCTGGTGGCACATCGGCAGATGGCGCGCATGGGCTGGTATCTGGATGCCCATTACGTGGCCGTGCGCGGCGGCTGGTGGAAGCGCTGGTGGCGCTGGGCCGACCTGGACAAGGTGCAGGGCCTGCGCCTGCAGCGTTCACCGCTGGACAAGCTGCTCGGCACCAGCAGCCTGCAGCTGGATACGGCCGGTGCGCACGGTGATGTGGCGTTGACCCTGCGCTACCTGCCGCAGGCACAGGCGCAACACGTGATGGAGCAGCTGGCCGCGGCGCTGGCGCGGCGCAAGCTGCGCTGGTAAGCAACACCGGTAGTGCCGGCCGCTGGCCGGCAACCGCAGACATTCCCGAGGTTGCCGGCCAGCGGCCGGCACTACCGCGAGCGGGGTCGGCGAGGCATCAGCGCTGCGACGGCCCCCAATATCCCAGGTCCTTGCGGATCTGCAGGTCGCGCACCCAGCTGCCGAAGGGCTTGCGCCGCAGCACGCCCATTTCACCGGACAGGAAATCCTCGGTGGCGGCGATCACCCGCTCGCTGGACAGGCCATCGCGGTACGGATGGATGGCGTCGGCGTAGCGCACGATCTCCGCCTGCAGCGCGGCGTCGGGATGCAGCGCGCGCTGCAGCATCGCCGGCAGCTGCGCCGGGTCGTCGAAGTCGATCATGTGCGGCTTGGGCACGCGGTTGCGGAAGGTCACCACCGGCTTGTGCTGGACGATGAACTCCGAAACGATCGACGAGGTGTCCGACACCAGCACATCGGCGGCGCGCTGCGCAGCCATCACCTGCTCCGGCTCGATGAAGCGGGCATGGGCACCGGCCAGCGCGCGGTAGCGCTCGAACAGTTCCGGTGGGCACTTCGGGTGCAGGGTCAGCAGCCAGTAGCGCTCACCGCCAGCGATATCGGCGGCGATCTGCGCATGCAGGTGGGGCGCTGCGCTCAGGCGCTCGGTGAAGGTCGAACCGAACAGGATCACCGGGCGCCCGCCCGCCGCTGCGCGCAGCGCGGCGCTCTCGCCACCGTCGTCGCGGAACAGCGGGTCGAGCTTCGGCCAGCCGGTCTCGGCTACGGCGAAGTGGCCCTGCAGGGCGGCGATCTCACGGAACGGCGCGGTGGTGGCCGGCCCCTGCGTGCAGTACAGGTCGAACATGCCGCGCACCCGGAAGTGGCCGCGCGCACTGTCGCGCTTCTCCACGTTGAAGCCATGGAACAGCTGTACCTTGGCGCCGGACAGGAAGGTCGGCACCCAGTTGGCGGCGCTGAACACGGCACGCGGCCGCATCGCCAGGGCCTGTTTCAGTCCGATGTTGGGCACACCCGGCAGGCTGCTGGCGGCCGCGCCGTCCTCGAACCAGGCCGCCACCTCCTGCCCGGAGGCGTGCAAGGCCTGCGCCAACGGGGCGAGAATAGGCAGCGCATAGCGCTCCGTCGCAAACAACAGGTACCCGGCCATCATGTCCTCCACGACCGCTCCCATCGAACGGCCTCGCATCTCGGCCTGCATTATCGCGTTCAACGAGGCCGGCCGCATCGGCGACTGCCTGGCCTCGCTGGCCTTCTGCGACGAAATCATCGTCGTGGACTCGTACTCCACCGATGCCACCCTGGCCATCGCCGAGGCCGCAGGCGCCCGCGTGCTGCAGCGCGCGTTCGATGGCTTCCGTAGCCAGAAGGCCTACTGCGTCGAGCAGGCAAGCCACGACTGGGTGCTGTGCCTGGACGCCGATGAGCGGATCAGCCCGGAACTGCGCGCAGCCATCGAACGGGCCCGCGACGGTGGCTTCGCCGGCCATGCCGGCTATCGCTTCGCGCGCCTGTCGGAGTACTTCGGCAGGTTCCTGCGCCATGGCAACGCCTACCCGGACCGGGTGATGCGCCTGTTCGACCGCCGCCGCGGCGGCTGGCGCGGCAAGCGCGAGATCCACGAGGCGGCCAGCGTCGACGGCAGCGTCGGCACCCTGCGCGGCGACCTGGTCCATTACCCGTACCGCTCCCTGCAGCAGCAGCTGGCCAAGACCGAGAAGTACGCGCGGATGATGGCCGAGCACGAGTTCGCACGCGGCAAGCGGGCCACGCTGGGCAAGCTGGTACTGGCGCCGGCCTGGCGGTTCTGGCGCGGCTTCGTGTTCCGTGGCGGCTTCCGCGACGGCTGGCACGGCCTGGTCTACGCCTACGTGCGCGCCAACTACGTGCGGCAGAAGACCATCATGCTGTGGATGCTGGGCAACGGCCAGCCCGTGGCCGACCCGCCGAACCCCTGATCGCCGGGGCCCGCCCGGCGCGCCGACGCATCACGAGCCGGTGATCGCCCGGTGGCGCGCGCCTTCGACGATCGACAGGCCGGTCAGCAGCCCGACCAGGGTCACGTAGAAACTGGCCGTCATCTGGTGCGCGAACATCGACTGGGTCAGCCCGCACAACGCGTAGGTGATCACCAGCATGACGCCGGCAGCGGCCGGCCCGCGGAAGGTCGCCCGTCCGCTGCGGCGATGCAGGCGCACGAACAACCACAGCGGGATGCCATACACCGCCAGCAACAGCAGCAGGCCCGGTACACCCTGGGTCGCCGCCCATTCGGCCACGTCGTTGTGGGCATGCCCCAGGTGGCAGCGCAACTCTTCCGGGTTCTCCCGGCAGACCGGCACGCGCTGCATCGCGCTGTCGAAATGACCGATGCCAACACCCACCAGCGGATGATCGAGGAAGGTCTGCCAGGCTACCTGCAGGCGCTCGACGCGGGCACCGGCGGAAGAATCACTGTCGCCCAGCTCCATCCGCTGCACGTCGCTGTGCAGCTCGCTCAGGCGGACCTGGTGGCGCAGCTCCGGCACCGACAGCAGCAGCGTCGCACCGATCGCCAGCATCCCGGCCAGCACCGACAGGCGCGCCGCACCGGTACGCCAGCGCAGGCTCAGCGCCAGCACCACCAGCAGCGCCAGCAAGGCGGCGAACACACCGCGGCTGCCGGTCAGCACGATGGTGCCGCAGCCGGCGGCCATGCCGAGGATCACCAGCGACCAGCGCCGCGACGGGCGGCAGAACACCAGCAGCACCATCAACACCATCACGATGTCGGCCAGCACGATGGCGTTGGTGAACAGCTCCGCGCGCGGGGCGCCGCCCAGCACCTGCCACAGCGACATCACGAAGGTGGCGAGCAGGCCGGTCAACGAGCCGTACCAGAGCCACCGCAGGCTGGGACGCAGCGCGCAGATCCACAGCGCGATCCATGGGATCACCACGAATCGCGAACGGTTGTCGACGTCACGCAGGCCCTGTTCGAACAGCACCACCGACAGTACGCCGAGCGCCAGCACCGCCAGCATCAGCCAGACCAGCACTTTCACCGGCTGGCCGGCCATGCCCCGCGCGCGCCACAGCAGCTCCGGCGCCAGCAGGGTGCTGAGCAGCAGCAGAAGACCATACGGCAACAGGTTGATCGGCACGGTCAGCACCAGTGCCGGCAGGCAGAACAGCCCCAGCTGGGCCAGCCCGTGTGCAACCCCGTGACGCCCACCGACGGGAACGCCCAGCGGGTCGCCGGCCATGAGGTTCAGGTTGTCCGGTGAAGCTGGCACGTCGGGAAGTATCGCTGCAATCTGCTGGAAGAATGGGACGGGCCAACGCGGCCCGTCCCAGCCTGCTGTTTTACTGCCTTTGGACCCGCTTGGGCAGACTGGACAAGCGGAAATCGTGCTGGCTAGTCATGTTCCTGCAAACGCCGTTCACGTTCCCGCTCCTCGGCAGTGACCACGCACGGCACCGTCACCGCCGCTGCCGGCACCAGCCACCAGCGCCGCCGGTTGGCCACGCCGGCCAGTTCGGAGCGGTTGCGGTCGACGCACGACAGCATCGCGTACTCGTGGACCAGCAGCCAACGGCGTCCGGGCGCCAGCCGCTGCCAGCGCGTGGCCGCCACCAGCTGCTCGTCCCAGTCAGTCTCGAAACCGAAGGTCGCTGCGGGACGGTCGGCCAGCAGCAGGTGCTGTTCCTTCCAGGCCACCAGCCCCAGCTCGGCATCGGGGCCCAGGCGGGTACCGACCGCGCGCATCAGGCCACGGGCCGAACTGGAATCGTTCAGCAGCGGGTAGCCGACCAGGCTGTACAGCACCCAGACCACCGCCAGGGTCGACACCAGCGCAAGCTGCCGGCGACGGCCACAGGCCAGCAGGCTCAATCCGCCCCACAGGCCCATCGCCAGGATCGTCCACGCCAGCGCGTCGACGGCCCCGGGGGCGAGCCCGCGGCTATGGGTCAGGCGCAGCTCGAAGGCCGGGTCACCCAGCACCGCCATCGCGCCAGCCACGGCCAGGCCCAATGACAGCAGGCCGGTGAACAGCCCCACCACGGCCTGCACATCGCGTCGCTTCAGCAACCCCGGCAACAGCGGTGCCAGCACCAGGCAGAACATCGGCAGCGCCGGCAGGATGTAGACGTCGCGCTTGCCGGCGGGAATCGAGAAGAACAGCACCACCATCAGCCACCAGGCCAGCGGCAGCAGATAGCGCGCGTCGCGGCGTTGCAGCCGGCGGCGCCATGCCGGAATCGCCCAGGGCAGGGCCAGGAATGCCGGGATCCACATCAGCGGCATCGTCGCCAGGAAGTACCAGGCGGGCTGATGGTGATCCCAGGAATGGGTGTAGCGCCGCGCCGTCTGCTGGAACAGGATATCGTCCATGTAGGCGCGATATTCGTCCGAGCCGGTGGCAAAGCCGGCCAGCAGCATCGGCGCCAGCCACAACGACACCGCCAGCAGGAAGGCCAGCGGCGCCAGCCAGAAGCGCGCCTCGCGCGCGTGCAGGCCCACCCGTGGCCACCGCAGCGCCGTGGCGATTGCCGCGGGCACGATCATCAGCAGCGCCAGCATGCCCACGCCCTTGGTGATCACGCCGATGCCGGCGAAGAACCAGCCCAGCCACCACCAGCGCCAGGCCGGCCCCAGCAGCAGGTGGCGCAGCAGGCCGTAGTTGGCCAGGGTGATGAACAGCAGCAGCAGGGGATCGATCTGCGCCTTCTTCGCCTGGAAGGTGAACTGCAGCGCGAACAGCAGCGCCCAGCCGGCATACAGCCCCACCCGCCGCGTCCACAGCCGCCGGCCCAGGTCGACCACGCACCACAGCGTGCCCAGTGCCGCCAGCAGCGACGGCAGCAGGAAGGCCACGCGCCACTGCCCGACCAGGCTGTACAGCGTGGCCTGCCACCACATCAGCATCGGCGGCTTGTCCGAGTACAGCTCGGTCCCGCGGTGCGGGAACAGCCAGTGGCCGCTGTCGAACATCTGCTTGGCCACCAGCGCGAAGCGCGGCTCGTCCGACGGCCACGGATCACGAAGGCCCAGCCCGGCCCCCAGCACCAGCAGGGCCATCACCACGAACAACCACGTCTCGCGCGACGCGCGGGATTTCAGCATGGGACTCGCAACGTCAGCGGGGGGTCAGGCCGTTTTTAGCAGACGCGCGTAAAAGAATCCGTCAGCATCGCTGTCACCCGGCAGTCGCTGGCGCGCGATCCCCTCGCAGTCCAGGCCGAATCTGTCATCCAGCGGCTGTGCCACCGCGTCCGGATGCCACTTCAGGAAGGCCCGCACCTGATCGATGTTCTCGGCGCGCAGGATCGAACAGGTGGCGTACAGCAGCACGCCGCCCGGACGCAGCATCGACCAGCAGGCCTCCAGCAGGCGGGCCTGCACGCCGACCAGCGCATCGATATCCTCGGCGCGGCGGTGGAACATCACGTCCGGCTGGCGGCGGATCACGCCGGTGGCCGAACACGGCGCATCCAGCAGGATGGCGTCGAACGGGGTGCCATCCCACCACGCACCGGGGTCGCTGGCATCGGCCACCCGGGTCTGCGCGCCCTCACCTACACCGGTGCGGGTGTAGGTATCGCGGGCACGCGCCAGGCGACGCGCATCGATATCCAGCGCCAGCAGGCGCAGGCTCGGGTCACGCTCCAGCAGGTGCGCCGACTTGCCACCCGGTGCCGCGCAGGCGTCCAGAACGCGGGCGCCGGACGCCGGTGCCAGCGCGTCCGCCGCACATTGCGCCGACAGGTCCTGCACCGACAGCGCACCGTCGGCGAACCCCGGCAACTGGTTCACCGCGATGGGCGCCACCAGGCGCAGCGCGTCGGCGCTGAGCGGGCTGGCTTCGGCAGCAATGCCGGCCTCGGCCAGCGTGGCCAGCGCCTTGTCACGCCCCCCCTGCTGGCGGTTGGCACGCAGCCACAGCGGCGCCGGCTGCAGGCTGGCAGCAAAGATCGCCTGGGCCTGGGACGGCCAGTCGCGCTCGACGGCATCGGCCAGCCACGCCGGAAAGGCGTCACGCGCAGGCTGCTCCGGGAACCCCTCGCGCTGCGCGCGGCGCAGGATCGCGTTGACCAGCCCGGCCTGGCGCTCACGGCCCAGCGCGCGGGCGGCGTCGACCGTGGCCGACAGGGCCGCATGCGCCGGCAGTTCCAGCACGTCCAGCTGCGCGAAGCCCACCATCAGCAACGTGCGCAGGTCGGCATCACGCGCCGACAGCGGCTTCTGCATCCACGACTGCAAGGCAGCGTCGTAGGTACTGCGGCGGCGCAGGACTGCAAAGCACAGCGCTTCCAGCAAGGCCCGATCACGACTGTCGGCCAGCTTGGGCAGTGCCCAGGCCAGTTCCGCCTTCAGCGAGCGGCCACGGGTGAACACCTGCGCCAGTACGCGTGCGGCCAGCATGCGGGTGGCCGCGCCCGGCGCCGCCTTGGCGACGGAGAAATCATTCTGCTTCGACACCGCTTATGCCCCCACGTGCAGGTCGCGGCGGGCATTGAGGTAGTCGGCGGCGGTGATCGCCTTGCCGCCTTCGCGCTGCAGCGTGCGCAGCCGCAGCGCGCCCTGGCCGCAGGCGATGTCGATACCATCGCGGCTGGCCGCCAGCACCGCCCCCGGCGCCTGGCCGTGGGCCAGGTCAAGAGCGACCGCGCCGTGGATGCGCACGCGCTCGCCGGCCAGCGTGGCCTCGGCGATCGGCCACGGATTGAAGGCGCGCACGGTGCGGGCCAGTGCATCGGCGTCCTGCGCCCAGTCCAGGCGGGCTTCGGCCTTGTCCAGCTTGTGCGCGTAGGTCACGCCCTGCTCGGGCTGCGGCCGCGCGATCGGCTTGATGCCGGCACGCAGCAGGCCCAGGCCGTCGGACAGCACCTGTGCGCCCAGTTCGGCCAGCTTGTCATGCAGCTGGCCGCCGGTATCGGTGGCCGCGATCGGCAGCTCCTGGTGCAGCAGCACCGGGCCGGTATCCAGGCCGGCTTCCATCTGCATCAGGCACACGCCGGTCTTTGCGTCACCGGCCTGGATCGCGCGCTGGATCGGCGCGGCACCGCGCCAGCGCGGCAGCAGCGAGGCATGCACGTTCCAGCAGCCGTGGGTCGGGATCGCCAGTACCGCCCTGGGCAGGATCAGGCCGTAGGCGACCACCACCATCAGGTCCGGCTGCAGGTCGCGCAGCTGCCGCTGGGCAGCTTCATCCTTCAGCGATTCGGGCTGGTAGACCGGAATGCCACGGGCCACGGCTTCGAGCTTGACCGGCGACGGTGCCAGGCCACGGCCGCGCCCGGCCGGGCGATCAGGCTGGGTATAGACGGCCACGACCTCGTGGTGGCGCGCCGCGGCGCGCAGCGACGACACCGCGAATTCCGGCGTACCGGCAAAGACAATCCTCATGGCTACCCCACTTGCAGGATGGATTCGTGCAGGAAAGAAAACGGCGCCGTCGGCCGGCGCCGTACAGCCCGCGCGCGTCGCGCAGGCACGGGCCACCCGGAGGGCGGCCCGGATTGGCGATCACGCCACGTGCTTGCGCTGCTTGGCCAGCTTCTTGCGGACCATCTCGCGCTTGAGCGGCGACAGATAGTCGATGAACAGCTTGCCGTCCAGGTGGTCCATCTCGTGCTGGATGCAGGTGGCCAGCACTTCACCGGCCTCCAGCTGCTGCTCCTGGCCGTTGCGGTCCAGGTACTTCACGGTGATGGTGTCAGCGCGGGTCACGTCGGCGAAGATGCCCGGGACCGACAGGCAGCCCTCCTGGTACACCCGGCCCCCGTCCTTGGCGACGATTTCCGGGTTGATGAACACATGCGGTTCATTCTTCTCTTCGCTGACATCGATGACCATGAAGCGCTTGTGCACGTCCACCTGGGTGGCGGCCAGGCCGATGCCCGGGGCGTCGTACATGGTCAGGAACATGTTGTCGATCAGTTCCTGGAAGGCCGGCGTGGTGACTTCGGCGGCGTCGATCAACGCAGCCTTGGTACGCAGGCGCGGATCGGGGAACTCGAGAATGGGGAGAAGGGCCATGGCTGTTTCCGGGTAGGGGGCCGGCACGCCGGCATACGTCGCAGATTCTAGCTCCAACGCTTGCCTTGCGCCCCGGTTTCTGGACTATAGTGCGTGGACCTGTTGGGGAATCAGGGCTTCACACCTATGTTGCTTCGTTTTCGTACGGTCGTCGCCGCGGCGATGCTGACCGTGGCTGCCTATGCTACCGCCGTGGAAGTGAATGGCGGGCACCCGGACACCTATGTGGTCCGAAAAGGGGATACGTTGTGGGATATCGCCGCACGTTTCCTGCAGAAGCCTTGGCTGTGGCCGGAGATCTGGCAAGCCAATCCGCAGATCGCCAACCCGCACCTGATCTATCCAGGTGACGTGCTGAGCCTGGCCTACCTGGACCGGGTGACCGTGTCCCAGGCCGGTCCGCGCCAGGAGGCCCCGATCGACGCCATTCCGCTGGCCCAGGTCGAGCCGTTCCTGAAGCAGCTGAGCGTTGTCGACAGCGTCAAGCAGCTGCCCTACGTCGTCGGCCTGGAGGACAGCCGCCTGCGCGTGTCCGGTGGCGACACCGTCTACGTGCGCCTGGCGGATGCCCAGGTGGGCCAGCGCTGGGCCGTGGTACGCCCGACCGTGCGTTACGCCCAGCCCAAGCCGACCGAGGACCTGACCGCCAATGGCGACGTCACCCCGGGCAGCGGCAACCTGTGGAAGGCCTACAACGCACCCAACGCACGTCGTGGCGTGCTCGGCTACGAACTGGCCCAGGTCGCCACCGGCACCATCACCCAGATCGCCGGCGGCAAGGTCGAGGCCTCCACGCTGGTGCTGGACAAGAACGTCGGCGGCCGCGAAGTGCGCGCCGGCGACCGCCTGGTGCCGGTCGAAGCCCGGCCGTACGACCTGCAGTTCGTGCCCCACGTACCCGCTGCGGGTGTCGAGGGCGTGGACGTGCGCGTGCTGGCGGTCACCGACATGTTCACCGCCGGTGGCCCACGCGACGTGATCGCGATTTCGGCCGGCCGTGCCCAGGGCGTGGACAACGGCACCGTGTTCTCGCTGTGGCGCCCGGGCCGCCATGTAGCGCACCGCATGAAGTACCCGACCTCCTCGCGCATGGACGACTCGCTCAGCACCGGCGCAGGCCGGGTCTCGCTGCCGGATGAATATGCCGCGCATGCGATGGTGTTCCGCACCTTCGACAACGTCAGCTACGCGCTGGTGATGCAGGGCGTGAAGCCGGTGCAGGTGGGTTACAACGCGCTGCACCCGGACGCGAAGTAACGGTTGCCGGACTGCCCCGGCCACCACTGGAGTGCCGGCCGCGGGCCGGCAGGCACCTCCGGCAAAACCTGACAGCCACATGCGAAGGCGCCCTAGGGCGCCTTTGTTGTGTGCGGCCGATAGTGGGGGATGACCACACATGCATACGAGGCGCTGCTGCGCCTGTTGATGGCGGGAGGCGCACTGGCGTCCCGACGGGCCCTGCTGCAGGCCGCGGGCGATGCGGAAACCGCCATCGCGCAAGGCACTGCGACCTGGCGTGCGCACGGTTGCACGCCGGAGCAGTGCGCCGCCCTGGAACGCCCCGATACCCGGGCCTGGACATCGGCCCGGCGCTGGCTGGAACAGGACAACCATCACCTGCTGCCGTGTACCGATCCGGCCTTTCCGCCATCACTGCTGGAGGTACCCAACCCGCCGCTGGCGCTATTCGTGGCCGGTGATCCCTGCCTGGCCTGGCGCCCTTCGGTGGCGCTGGTCGGCAGCCGCTCGCCCACCCCGGGCGGGCGTGCACTGGCCGCGCGTTTTGCCGGCTGCTTCGTCGAGGCCGGCCTGGCGGTGACCAGCGGCCTGGCCGCAGGCATCGATGCGGCCGCGCACCAGGCTGCGCTGGAGGCCGGCGGCTGCACCATGGCAGTGATCGGCACCGGCCCTGACCGGGCCTATCCGGACAGCCACGCGCGGCTGCAGGCGCGGATCGCCGCCGAAGGCGTGGTGCTCAGCGAGTACCTGCCGGGCACGGCTGCCCGTCCCAGCCACTTCCCTGCGCGCAACCGGCTGGTGGCCGGACTGGCGCTGGCCACCGTGGTGGTCGAGGCCGCGCAGCGCTCGGGCGCGCTGATCACCGCGCGCCTGGCCGCCGAGGCAGGCCGCGAGGTCTGTGCCCTGCCCGGGTCGGTGCTCAACCCGCGTGCGACCGGCTGCCATCGCCTGATCCGCGAGGGCGCGGCGCTGGTCGAGCGCCCCGAGGAGGTCCTGGAACTGCTCGCCCCCGCCCTTCGCCAGCAGCTGCCGGGCTTGCAATCGCGGTTGGCCACCCCCACTGAACAGGCACCGCCGGCGCTCCTGCCGGCGCGCTGGGCCGACGACCCTGACTACCAGTGCTTGTGGCGGGCGCTGGACCACAACCCAAGCGGTATGGATTCACTGATCACGCGTTGTGGATTGACGGCGTCACAGGTGTCCTCCATGCTGCTGGCCATGGAACTGGCGGGAATCGTGGTGTGCGTACACGGCCGCTACTGTCGAACTCCCTAGTTTCTTCACCTCCACAGCGTCGCGCGACGCAGGCCGAGGGGCAATGAAAGAGAGCATCCTGGATGTACTGCTGTACCTGTTTGAACACTATTTCAGCGAAGATGCGGACCTGATCCGTGACCGCGATTCGCTCCAGAACGGCCTGATCCAGGCCGGTTTCAGCCCCACCGAGATCAACAAGGCGTTCGACTGGCTCGATGCCCTGGCCGCGCAGCGGCCGAGCGTGGCCCAGGCGCGGGTCGATGGCCCCGTGCGCATCTACCACGGCCCAGAGCTGGACAAGCTGGACGTGGAATGCCGCGGCTTCCTGCTGTACCTGGAACAGCACGGCATCCTCGACGCCGACCAGCGCGAGCTGGTGCTGGACCGGGCGATGGCCCTGGACCAGGACGAACTGGACCTGGACGACCTGAAGTGGGTCGTGCTGATGGTGCTGTTCAACCAGCCCGGCTCCGAAGCGGCCTACGCCTGGATGGAGACGCAGATGTTCATGGACGAGCCAGAACCCCTGCACTGACCGTACACTTGGGGGCATAGCGCATTCAGGAGCGTCCCCGTGAGCGAGTGGTTCCACGCAGAAGGCAACCGGCAGCAAGGCCCGCTGCCGGCGGAACAGTTGGTCGAGTTGTTCCGCAACAACCAGATCTCCCTGGACACCCTGGTCTGGCGCGACGGCCTGCCGCAATGGCAGCCGTTGCGCAGCGTGGTCGATGAGCTGGGCCTGATCGTGCCGGCGCTGGACGTCGCCGCGCCGGCCGTGGAACCCGAGCCGGAGCCCGAACCGGAACCGGTTGCGCCGCCGCCGCCGCAACCACCGGTCCTGCCACCGTCCACGCCCTATGCCACGCAGACCCCGGCCGGGGTGCTGCCGCCGCCGAAAAAGAAGCTCTCCGGCTGCGCCCTGACCGCGATCATCGGCGGCGGCCTGCTGCTGGTGCTGGTGCCGGTCATGGCCATCCTCGCGGCGATCGCCCTGCCTGCCTACAACGACTACACCGTGCGTGCCAAGGTTGCCACCGCGGTCAATGCCCTGCAGCCGCTGAAACAGCAGGTGCAGCACTTCGCCGACGACGAAGGCCGCTGCCCCGGTGCCAACGATGCCGGTTTCCCGGCGCCGGGTGATTTCACCCAGGCCGGCCTGTCGGCGGTGAACATCGGCCGCTTCAACAACGGCCACTGCGGCATCGAAGCAACGCTGGCCGTGCCCGGCAAGAGCCTCGATGGCGACCTGCTGTGGCTGGAATATGATCGCGACAGCGGCCGCTGGGAATGCAGCGGTGAAAGCGACGACAAGTACCTGCCGCCGTCGTGCCGCGGCTGAGCCACGTGCACGGCAGCACCTCCAAGGACGATCCAACAGGGAACATGCAATGACCGAGTGGTACTACGCCGAAGGACAGCAACGCCAGGGCCCGCTGCCGGTCCAGGAAATCCGCCAGCGCTTCCAGCGGGGCGAACTGAACCTGGACACCCTGGTCTGGCGCGAAGGCATGGCCCAGTGGGCTGCACTGCGCCAGGTGGTCGATGAGCTCGGCCTGCAGACACTGGCCGATGCCAGCACGGCCACCGCCAGCGGCGGCTTCGACCTGCGCGGCGACTACGCCGCCATCGACAACGGCACTGCACCGCTGCCTGGCACGGGCGCGCTCAGCAGCTCGCCCTACAGCGCCCCGGCCGCTTCCGGTGCCGGTGGCCCGCAGCCGGTGATCGGCGGCGAGGTGGTCTACGCAGGCTTCTGGAAGCGCGTAGCGGCGTACATGATCGACTACTTCGTGCTGGCCATTCCGGGCGGCATCATCGGCGCCATCATCGGCGTGGTGCTTGGCGCCAGCATGGGCGCGGTGGGCAGCGGCGAGACCTCCATCGAAATCGTCGCGCAGGTGGCCAGCGCGCTGATCAACATGGCCATCGGCGTTGCCTACTACACCTGGTTCCATTCCTCGCAGGGTGGCGCCACGCTGGGCAAGATGGCGGTCGGCATCAAGGTCGTGCGCAGCAACGGCGATCGCCTGACCAAGGGCCGCGCCTTCGGCCGCTACTGGGCCATGCTGCTGAGCAGCTTCACCCTCGGCATCGGCTTCCTGATGGCCGCCTTCACCGAGCGCAAGCAGGGCCTGCACGACATGATCTGCGACACCCTGGTGGTCGACCGCTGGGCCTACACCGACCAGCCGCACCTGCAGCGCCATGAGCTGGGCACGGTCACCATCGTGTTCCTGGTGCTCACCGGCCTGCTGGTGCTGGCGGGCCTGGTGCTGCTGGTGGCCGCGGTCGGCTTCATCGCCAAGATGGCCTCATGAACGGCCATCCTCACGTCTGGCTGCTTGACAGGGGCTGGCCGGGCGTGATTCCTCTAATAAGGTGAAACCTGAACGCCCGGCACACTACCGGGCGTTCAGCGTATTGATTTGTCCGTGGCCGCTTCACTAATGCGGCCGTTTGCTCCACCCTAGCGGCCCCTCCCCTGCGGCTCGCCCCACAGACACTGCTGCCATGCCCAAGCACCTGCTCATCGTCGAATCGCCGGCCAAGGCCAAGACGATCAACAAATACCTCGGCAAGGACTACACCGTCCTGGCCTCGTATGGGCATGTGCGTGACCTGATTCCGAAGGAAGGCGCGGTCGACCCGGACAACGGGTTCGCCATGCACTACGACGTGATCGACAAGAACGAAAAACATGTCGACGCGATCGCCAAGGCCGCCAAGGGCGCCGACGACATCCTGCTGGCGACCGACCCGGATCGCGAAGGTGAAGCGATCAGCTGGCATATCGCCGAGATCCTGAAGGAACGCGGGCTGGTCAAGGACAAGCCGATGCAGCGCGTGGTGTTCACCGAGATCACCCCGCGCGCCATCAAGGAAGCGATCAGCCAGCCACGCGCGATCGCCAGCGACCTGGTCGATGCCCAGCAGGCGCGCCGCGCGCTGGACTACCTGGTCGGCTTCAACCTGTCGCCGGTGCTGTGGCGCAAGGTCCAGCGCGGCCTGTCCGCCGGCCGCGTGCAGAGCCCGGCGCTGCGCATGATCGTCGAGCGCGAGGAAGAGATCGAAGCCTTCATCGCCCGCGAGTACTGGTCGATCGCCGCCGAGTGCGCACACCCGTCGCAGCACTTCAACGCCAAGCTGATCAAGCTGGACGGGCAGAAATTCGAGCAGTTCACCATCACCGACGGCGACACCGCCGAAGCCGCCCGCCTGCGCATCCAGCAGGCCGCGCAGGGCTCGCTGCATGTCACCGACGTGGCCAGCAAGGAGCGCAAGCGCCGCCCGGCGCCGCCGTTCACCACCTCCACCCTGCAGCAGGAAGCCTCGCGCAAGCTCGGTTTCACCACCCGCAAGACCATGCAGGTGGCGCAGAAGCTGTATGAAGGCGTGGCGATCGGTGACGAAGGCACCGTCGGCCTCATCTCGTACATGCGTACCGACTCGGTGAACCTGTCGCAGGACGCGCTGGCCGAAATCCGCGACGTGATCGCCCGTGATTACGGCATCGCCTCGCTGCCCGACCAGCCGAACACCTACCAGACCAAGTCCAAGAACGCCCAGGAAGCGCACGAGGCGGTGCGCCCGACCTCGGCCCTGCGCACCCCGGCCCAGGTGGCGCGCTTCCTGACCGACGACGAGCGCCGCCTGTACGAACTGATCTGGAAGCGCGCCGTCGCCTGCCAGATGATCCCGGCCACGCTCAATACCGTCAGCGTCGACCTGTCCGCTGGCAGCGAGCACGTGTTCCGTGCCAGCGGTACCACCGTGGTGGTGCCCGGCTTCCTGGCCGTGTACGAGGAAGGCAAGGACAACAAGAGCGCCGAAGACGAGGACGAAGGCCGCAAGCTGCCGGCGATGAAGCCGGGCGACCGCGTGCCGCTGGAACGCATCCAGGCCGAGCAGCATTTCACCCAGCCGCCGCCGCGCTACACCGAAGCGGCGCTGGTGAAGGCGCTGGAAGAGTACGGCATCGGCCGTCCGTCGACCTACGCCTCGATCATCCAGACCCTGCTGTTCCGCAAGTACGTGGAAATGGAAGGCCGCAGCTTCCGCCCGTCCGACGTCGGCCGCGCGGTGTCCAAGTTCCTGTCCAGCCACTTCACCCAGTACGTGGACTACGACTTCACCGCCAAGCTCGAAGACGAGCTCGACGCCGTCTCGCGTGGCGAAGAAGAGTGGATCCCGCTGATGGCCCGCTTCTGGGAGCCGTTCAAGGAGCTGGTGGAAGACAAGAAGGAATCGGTGGACCGCGCCGAGGCCAGTGGCGCGCGCGAGCTCGGCACCGACCCGAAGACCGGCAAGCCGGTCAGCGTGCGCCTCGGCCGCTTCGGGCCTTACGCCGCCATCGGCAGCACCGCCGAGGACGCCGAGGAGAAGCCGAAATTCGCCTCGCTGCGCCCCGGCCAGTCGATGCACACCATATCCTTGGAAGACGCGCTGGAACTGTTCCTGATGCCACGCGCGCTGGGCGAGGACAACGGCGAGCCGGTCAGCGTCGGCATCGGCCGCTTCGGCCCGTTCGCCAAGCGCGGCAGCACCTATGCCTCGCTGAAGAAGGAAGACGACCCGTACACCATCGACCTGGCCCGCGCCGTGTTCCTGATCGAAGAGAAGGAAGAGATCGCGCGCAACCGGATCATCAAGGAGTTCGAGGGCAGCGACATCCAGGTGCTGAACGGCCGCTTCGGCCCGTACATCAGCGACGGCAGGATGAACGGCAAGATCCCCAAGGATCGCGAGCCGGCATCGCTGACCCTGGCCGAAGTGCAGCAGCTGATGGAAGAAACCGGCAAGCCCGTGCGCAAGGGCTTCGGCGCCAAGAAGGCTGCCGCGAAGAAGGCACCGGCCAAGAAGGCGGCGGTGAAGAAGGAAGCGGCGCCGAAGAAGGCCGCAGCCAAGAAGGCGCCTGCCAAGAAGGCGGCGAAGAAGGCCGTGGTAAAGAAGGCCGCTGCAAAGAAGGCACCGGCGAAGAAGGCCGTCAAGAAAGCCGCGAAGTAGATTCACGCCATGCGTGGATAAGGGGTGTGCGGACCAACGGTCCGCACCTACCGTCCGCGCCGACCACCCCTTCTGCACGCCGCAGGGGGATAATGGGGGCCCACGTCGGGCCGGTCGCCGCCATGAAAGAACTCACCCTGGACTCTGCTGTCGCCACGCTCCGCGCCGGCGGCGTGATCGCCTATCCGACCGAAGCGGTCTGGGGCCTGGGCTGTGATCCCTCGCATGAGGCGGCGGTGCACATGGTGCTGCGGCTGAAGCAGCGCCCGATCGAGAAGGGCATGATCCTGGTCGCCGCCGAATTGTCGCAGCTGGAGGGCTGGGTGCGCCTGCAGGCGTTGCCCGATGCCCGCCAGCGCGCGGTGCTGGCCAGCTGGCCGGGTGCCAACACCTGGATCCTGCCGGCCGGTCCGCGCGCCCAGCCCTGGATTACCGGCGAGCACAGCGGCATCGCCGTGCGCATCAGCGCGCACCCGCTGGTCGCCGCACTGTGCCGCGCCTGGGGGGGGCCCCTCGTCTCCACCAGCGCCAACCTGGCCGGTGAACCACCGGCACGCAGCCGTGCCGAGCTGGATCCACGCCTGCTGCGCCTGCTCGATGGCATCCTCGATGGCGAAACCGGCGGCCTGGCCCAGCCCACCCCGATCCGCGACGCGCTCAGCGGCAACGTGCTGCGCTCCTGAGCGGACGATTGCACTGCCACGCACAATCACGCACCCTGCCGCCATGAACCTGCTGCGCACCGCCCTGGGCCTGTGCCTGCTGCTGCCATGGACCGCACCGGCCGCCGAGGACGTGCGCGTCTACCGCTGCGTCGCCAGCAATGGCGCCGTGGCCCTGCAGGACAGGCCCTGCAGCAGCGGCCGGCAGGAGGTGCGTGACCTGCAGCGCCCGCGCGATCCGGCACCCCGGGTGGTGCGCAGTGACGCCCCTCCCGCGGCGCCCAGCGAGGTTCCGGTGATGCGCGATCGCGAAGTCCGCCACGTCTACATCCAGCCGCCACAACCGTTGTACGAGTGCGTGAGCGACGACGGTCGCCGCTACACCAGCGACAGCAACGAGGGCAATCCGCGCTGGGTCCCGTTGTGGACCAGCGTGTGGCTCCCGCACGGGCACCACGGCGCGGTCCATCCCGGTCCACGCCCGGGCTTCGGCACGCCGGTCGGTGCGCCGATCGGTGAAGGCACAGGCTACCGGCCGCCTGCGGTGGGCGTCGGCGTGCAGGTGCCGGCCGGCAGCGTGCTGGTCCGTGACAGCTGCCATGCGCTGCCGCCGCAGGACGTCTGTGCGCGCCTGCGTGACCGCCGCTGGGAACTGGACCGCCGTTACAACAGCGCGCTGCAGAGTGAGCGCACCGCCATCAGCAATGAACAGCGTGGCATCGACGCGCGCCTGTCGCGGGACTGCGAACGCTGAGCGCGATGCCTGCCTGGGCATGTACGCTGTGCGCATGAAGAACCTGATCTGGCTGGCCCTGGGCCTGTTCGCCGGCAACGCGTTGGCCGACGACGGGGTGATCTACCGTTGTACCTCCAGCAGCAGCGATGTGCCCACCCTGCAACGCACGCCCTGCCCTGCCGGCAGCAAGCAGCAGGTGGTGAGGGTGCCGGCCAGTGCTCCGCCGGCGCCGGCCTCAGCGGCACCCGTGCCGGCCGCGCCCGGACCGGCCGCGGCCACTGCGCCGTCCGTTCCCGCACCCGCGCCTCGTCGCCCCGGGGAAGGACGCACGATCATGGAAGCTGGCATGGTCGAACGCGAAGGCGGCGATCTGATACTCGACAGTGCATCGCTGCCACGCCAGGCCGATGCCGCGCCGGACAGCAATGCGCCGCCGAAGCCGCCGCTGCCACCGATCTTCCAGTGCACCGACAGCCAGGGCGGTGGCTACCTGCACGAATACGAAGCCGCCCCCGGGCGCTGCGAACTGATGACCGTGCAGGGACTGGGCGGCGCCACGCCGGTCAATGCCGCCGGCTGCGAAGTGGTGCGCGACCGCTGCGAGGAACTGCCGGACGCGCAGCGCTGCAGCAGCTGGCAGCAACGCTTCCGCGACGCACGTGGCCGTGAGCGGTTCGCCTCGCCGGAAAACCGCGACAACGCCCGTGGGGAACGCGAACGGCTGCAGGGCGTGCTGGAGGCCAGCAACTGCCCGGTACCGGGGTGACAGCCACCCGGTAGTGCCGGCCGCTGGCCGGCAATCGCAGGATCTTCAAGTGATTCCAGTTGCCGGCCAGCGGCCGGCACTACCCTTTGGAAGATCAGAACCCGTAGCGCAGGAAGCCGCCATCCACCGCGATGCATTCGCCGGTGACATAGCTGGCCGCCGGCAGGCACAGGAAGCCAACGGCTGCGGCCACTTCCTCCGGCTCGCCGATGCGGCGCATCGGCGTGCGGTTGATCACTTCCTCGTAGTAGTCCGGGTCCGACAACGGACCGGACGTGCGCCGCGTGCGGATGTACCAGGGCGCCACCGCGTTGACCCGGATGCCATCCTCCGCCCACTCGACGGCCAGGTTGCGGGTCATCTGGTGCATTGCCGCCTTGGTCATGCCATAGACCACGCCACTGCGCACATGGGTCAGCCCGGACACGCTGCCGACATTGACGATCGAAGACGACGCGTGCCGGGCCAGCAGCGGATGCGCGTAGCGCGACAGCTCGAAGGCCGAGAACAGGTTGGTCTCGAAGATCTTGCGCCATTCGTCCTCGGAATATTCCGTGGCCGCCTTGGTGACGTTGCCACCGGCATTGTTGACCAGGATGTGCAGGCCATCGCTGTGATCTTCCACCCAGTCCAGGATCTGCCGACGGTCCTCGTCATCGGAGACATCGGCCGCCAGCGCGTGCACCTGGTGCTGCGGATAGACATCCAGCAGTTCGTCGCGCGCCGTTTCCAGCATGTCGATGTCGCGGCCGACGATCATCAGGTCGGCGCCGAGGCCAGCCAGTTCGTGCGCAATGGCCAGGCCAATACCGGCGCTGGCACCCGTGATCAGGGCCGTCTGGCCGTCCAGGCGCCACCGTTGCTGGGTCATGAGTCCTCCGGGGCCGCGCCCGCTGTGTTTCGATGCCGCAAGGATACGCGCTCACGGCGGCCCTCTGCCGAGGATGCGACACTGCACGTACGCCCACTGCGGAGAGCCGCCATGCGCATCCTGACCCTGTTCTCGTCCCTGCTGGCCGGCGTGCTGTTGGTGGCCTGCCAGCGGCCGCCGACGCCGAACCCGGAGAAGCCACCGGTGCCCAAAGCGATGTCGCGTGCGATGCAGGAACCGCTGGACCGCGCCAAGGGCGCGCAGAAAGCGGTGGAAGAGGCCGCCGCACGCGAACGCAAGGCCGAGGCCGACGCGACGCAGTGACCTGTGGGGTCAGAGCCCTTTGCGGGGCAAAGGGATCCGACCCCATGAACGAAAACGCCCGGCCAGAGCCGGGCGTTTTCATTCGGTACCGTTGCCGATCAGAATCCGCAGAAGCAGTACGCCAGCGCCTTCACCGGAGCGCCATTGCCCTTCTCGCGGGCCGCGTTCTCGACGAAGCGCAACTGAGTGTCCACTTCCGGCATCGTGCGTGCCAGCATCATCCGCGCCATCCCCGAATCGGACAGCATCCAGGCACCGGCGCGGCTGCCGGCGAAACCGCTGACGAACTGCGCGAACGGCGTGGCCGCCTTCTCGATGTAGCGCACGCGATAGGCATCGGCCTTGCCCAGCTTGGCGCGGCTGGCCGCATCGGCCACCGCGTCCTTCAGGCCACCGAAGGCGTCGACCAGGCCGCGTTCCTTGGCCTGTGCACCGCTCCACACGCGGCCACGGGCGACCTCGTCCACGGCCTCGACCGGCTTCTTGCGGGCATCGGCGACACGGCCGGTGAAGTCCGCGTAGCCCTTGTTGATCACCGTCTGGATGACCTGGCCCACGGCCGGGTCCATCGGGCGGGTGACATCGAAGGCGCCGGCGAAGCGGGTGGTGCCGACACCGTCGGTGTGCACGCCGATCTTGTCCAGCGCGCGGCTGAAGTTCGGCACCATGCCGAAGATGCCGATCGAACCGGTGATGGTCGACGGATCGGCATAGATGCGATCGGCGTTCATGCTGATCCAGTAGCCACCGGAAGCGGCCAGATCACCCATCGACACCACGACCGGCTTGCCAGCGGCCTGCAGGGCTACCACTTCACGACGGATCTGCTCGGAGGCGAACACTTCACCGCCCGGCGAATCCACCCGCAGCACCACCGACTTCACGTTGTCGTCGTCGCGCGCGGCACGCAGCAGCGCCGAGGTCGACTCGCCACCGATGCGGCCGGCCGGCAGGTCACCGCCACTGATTTCGCCGGCGGCCACCACCACGGCCACCTGCGGACGCGAGTCCACCGGGTTGCGGCGCGCGTCGAGCAGGGCCAGGTAGCGGCCGAAGTCAACGTTGCGGAAACCACCGTCGGCATCCTCGTCGGCCACGCCGCGCTCGATCATCAGATCCTCGAATTCCTCGCGGGTCTTCAGCGCGGTCACCAGCTTCTGCTGCAGGGCGAACTTGGCCAGGTCACCACCGGCGGCAGCGATGCCTTCCGGCAGGGTGTCGATGCCGGCGGCCAGCTGTGCCGGATCCAGGCGGCGGGCCTTGGCGATGTCGCCCAGGTAGCGCTGCCACACGTCGTTCATCCAGAACAGGTCGGCTTCCTTGGAGGCCGGCGACGCCGCGTCGAGCACGTACGGCTCGGCCGCGGACTTGTACTCGCCCACCTTGAACAGGTGCACGTCCACGCCCAGCTTGTCCTGCAGGCCGGTGCGGAAGTACTGGCGGTAGCGGCCGAGGCCTTCGAGCACGACCGAACCCATCGGGTCCAGGTAGACCTCGTCGGCCTGCGCGGCCAGCAGGTACTGCGACTGGCCCATGCTCTCGCTGTAGGCCACCAGCTGCTTGCCGGAGGCGCGCAGGTCCTGCAGCGCGGCGGCCACCTCACGCAGCGAGGCGAAACCGGACGGCTGCAGCTTGTCCAGCTCCAGCACCACGCGCTCGATCTTCTTGTCTTCCTTGGCCGACTCGATCACCCGCAGCAGATCGCGCAGCTGGATCTCCTCGGCGCCGTTGTCACCCACCGCCTTGGCCAGCGCGCGGCTGACCGGGTCGGCGCTGAACTGCTCGACCAGGCGGCCTTCCGGCGCGATCACGAGCGTCGTGCGGTCCTGCAGCGACTTGCTGGCACCGGCGCCCATGCCGGCGGCGATGACGAACATCACCAGCAGCAGGAACAGCAGGCCGAAGAACACCAGGTTGAGGATCAACCGGCGGGTGAAGTTCATGACGTCCCACAGCCCGATGAAGAAGCTGGCGACGGGATTGCGACGCGCCGGGGGCAGCGGGGGCACGGGTTGATTCATGGAACGCTCCGGATGGCTTCTTGCCGTGGTACCAGCATAGCCGGTGCCGCGTGATGCAGCATCGGACACAAGTCAGGGGATCGCCCGTCACGGGTGAACGTGGCGGGCGGGAAGATCAGGACAGCGCGGATTGCCCGATGCGCTGGCTGCTGCGGCGCAGGCGCCAGCCCATCAGGATGGCAGCGGCGGTCAAGCCGACGATCAGGCCGATCCACATGCCCTGCGGGCCCATGCCCAGCCCCAGGCCGAGCCCGGCGCCGAGCGGCATGCCCAGGCCCCAGTACGCGAACATGGCGATGAACATCGGCACGCGGGTGTCCTTCAGGCCGCGCAGCGCGCCGGCCGACAGCACCTGGATGCCGTCCGGGAACTGGAAGGTGGCCGCGTACAGCAGCAGGGTCGAGGCCAGGCCGGCCACCGCCAGGTCGTTGGTGTACACACCGACGATGGCATCGTGGCCGAACAGCAGCACCGCCGCCGACAACGTCTGCGTGCCCATGATGATCGCGTAACCGGCCCAGGCCGCACGCCGCACGCCGAAGCCGTCACCACGGCCGACCGCATGGCCGACGCGCACGGTGGTGGCCTCGGCCACGCCCATCGGGATCATGAAGCACAGCTGCGCGACATTGATCGCGATCTGGTGCGCAGCGGCTTCGTTGGCACCAAGGCGGCCGATCAGCAGCGCGGTGACGATGAACAGGCCGCCCTCCATCAGCACGGTGATGCCGATCGGCAGGCCGGTGCGCAGCAAGTCCCAGATCGCCTTCCAGCGCGGCCCTTCGAAATGCGAGAACAGCTGCAGATGGGCGAAGCGCCTGGTGAACCACAGGTAGGTGGCGAAGGCGATCGCCTGCAGCCACATCATCACCGCCGAGGCGATGCCCAGGCCTTCGGCGCCCATTTCCGGGAAGCCGAGCTTGCCGTTGGCCAGCACATAGCCCATCGGTGCCAGCACCAGCAGGCCACCGAAGCCGAGCAGCATCGTCGGCAGCGTCCAGTGCATGCCTTCACTGAGATAGCGCATGCAGAAGTACAGGGTCAGCGCAGGTCCGCCCCAGCGCACCGCATGCAGGAACGCGGTCGCCCCCGGCACGATGTCCGGCGCGATGCCGAACGACGGCAGCAGCGGCGGCACCACGGTGAGGAAGGTGAACATGATCAGGCCCAGCCCCAAGGCCAGCCACAGTGCCTGGCGGAACAGCGGGCCGATCTCGCGCTCGCGGCCGGCGCCATGCAGCTGCGACACCGAGGCGGTGAGCGAGATCAGGGTGCCGATCGGAATCAGCATCGGCAGCCACAGCAGCGCCGTACCGATGGTGACGGCGGCCAGTGTGGCCGTGGCGTGGTGGCCGGCAATCACGTTGTCGACGAAGGAGATCAGACCGGTGGACACATGGCCCAGCACAAGCGGCAGGGCGAGCAGACCGGTGGCGCCGACTTCCTTGCTGAAGCGCGGCGTGGAGGTTGCAGTAGACATAAGGTGCTTGACGCGAACTGCGGTTGCGCGCGAAGGGCACAGGCACCGGGTTGCGGGCGCCCATCTTACGCGGGCGGCGCCAGCATTCCCATGACATGGCGTGAATGCTGGGTTTCAGCCGCCCCACACAAAAAGGGGACGGAGGGGATTAAGTCGTTTCAGGCCCACTAGTGCCGGATGCGACTTAATCCCCTCCGTCCCCTTTTTTACTGGCCGGCCTGGCGCTTGAGCCAGCTGTCGCGCTCGGCGGCGGGCACGGCGAGGAAAGCGCTGCGCACTGCGTCGCGTTCCTGCGGTGGCGTGCGCTGCGCGACCAGAGTCAGCTGGGCCAGCTGCGCCGGGCTGAGCTGGCGCAGTACGGCCAGCGCGGTCTCGCGCTGTTCCGGCGGCACGAAGCCGAACAAGCCATGCAGCTTGGGGAATTCCAGGCCCAGTTGCGGGCCCAGCCGCCACCCGTCGCGGAACGCCTGGTCCTGGTCGCGGAACTGTTGGCGCAGGCGCTGCTGCTGGTCCGCAGGCAGCGCATTGAATCGCGCAGCCGCCTGGCGGATGCGCTCGCGCTCTCCTTCCGGCAGCGCGCGCCAGGCGGCGTAGTCGGCGCGGCGCTGGCGCTGCTGCTGCGCATCGAGCTGGGCGAAGCCAGAGGGTGCTGCCGTCGACGGTGCTGGCGAAGCCACCGGCGTGGCCGGCGACGTCGGTGGCGGCAACGGCACGTTCAACGATTGCGGCGCGGCAGACAGCGACAACGGCAGGGCCAGCAGCAGGCTGGCGAACACGGACTTATTCATCGGCAGCAGCGGTTTCCAGCGTGGCACTGGCCGGCTCCGGCCGGCTCGGCCTGGATTGCGATTCATCCACCGGCAGCGGGCCGCCCGCGGCAGTCCACGCGTACAGGTCGGCATCGGCAACCAGCGGGTAGTCACGATCGGCCAGCATCGCTGCGTCGTCCGTGGCCTGGGCCGTGGTCGCATCCGGCGTGGCGTTGACCTTGCTGGGTGGCAGGGCTTCCACCGTAACCGGACCGGCTTCGCCCACCACCCCCTCCGGCAGCGGTGCATCACTGCCGAAGGAATGCCCCTGCCAGTGGCGCCAGCCCAGCGCTGCGGCCAACAGTACCGCCACGGTCGCCAGCAGGATCAGCGGACCGCGCCAACGTGGCTTGGCGTTCGTGCGACGGCGCTTGCCATTGGCGGCCGCCCGCTCATCGCGCTGCGGTGCGCGCCAGCTCGGGGTCGGGGCTTCATTGTGGGCGGTCGCGGCGGCGGGTTGTTGCAGCTGCTGCAGGCGCGCGGCCGGCAACTCACGGATACGCGCCTGCACCTGTTCGGCCAACTGGCGCCAGGCCGAGGCATCCGGCTGGCCGTGGGCATCACGCGGGCAGGCGTCGGCCAGCAGGTGCTGGTAGCCGGCCTCGTCCTGGTCGAGCACGCGCATGGCGATGCCCTCGTCCAGGCTGCCCCCCACCCGCAGCAGCAGCGCAAGGCGCGGCAGCGGCGGCATCGCGCCCAGCACGGCCAACGGCGGCAGCCACTGCCCGCCCACCGGCTCGCGCAGCGCCTGGCGCTGGCCCAGAAGGGTCCAGAAGCGGGTCGGCCACTGCGCCATCGGCAGGTCGCTGGCCACTGCGGCAAAGGCGCGCATCACCGCCACCAGGGTCTGCTCGGCACGCGCGGCATCGCCGCACTGCAGTTCAGCGACCACCAGGGCACGGCGCTCGACGCCACGCAGGAACGCCGACAGCGCGCCGGCCGCGGTCGAGGAAACAGGGGCGGGCACAGCCGTCATCGGTCACTCCAAAGGTCTGCCGGCATGATAGCGGCAGGCCATCGACGCCCGTAGGACTTGCGCCCACAGGCACTTCGTGCTGCAGGTTGTGCACAGCACCACGCCCCCTCCGGCGAAAACTGTGGCTTCGGGCTGAATTCACTCTGTTTCAGCATTGTTTCACACTTAAGATATTGATTTTATTGTCTTTTGTCGTGTGGCGATTTTTTGACCAACCCAAGCGTGAGGCCGTCGCCATCGGCCTTCTACGTTTCCGATGGCCGTTAACGCACAACGTTATCCACAGAACATGTGGATAAGACTGAATCTCCAATGGACACCGATATTTAGGTGACATTTATGATTCAACGGGCGCCGCCCCGCCGCTCCCGCTGCTGCCGTTCGCGCGCGCATGGCCCGTTACACTGGCCCGATGCTTTCACCGATTCCGACCCTGCAGGTCGCACTGCCTGTCCCCCTGCCCCGCCTGTTCGACTACCTGTCGCCGGAGGGCGATGCACCGGCGGTCGCGGTCGGCTGCCGCCTGAAGGTGCCGTTCGGCAACCGGGAGCTGGTCGGTGTGGTGGTGGGGCACGGCCAGACCGACGACGGCCAGGGACTGCGCCAGGCCTTGGCCTGGTGCGACCCGCAGCCGCTGCTGCAGGGGGAACTGTGGCAGAGCCTGCAATGGCTGGCGCGCTACACCCATGCGCCACTGGGCGAGGTGCTGAGCACCGCCCTGCCCGGCCCGCTGCGCCATGGCGAGGTCCTGCCCGACACACACCACTGGGGTTGGCAGCTGACCACCGAAGGCCACGCCCAGCGTGAAAAGCTGCGCGCCGGCAGCCGTCCACGGCAACTGGCCGAGCTGCTGGCCGAAGCCATCGTGGATGAGGACGTGCTGGGCGAACGCATGCAGGACTGGCGCACCGCCGCGCGCAGCCTGGCCAAGCGCGGGCTGGCCGAGCGGGTTGCGTTGAGCGTGGCCCCCCAACACGCGCAGCCACTGCCCGGTCCCACGCTCAACCCGGACCAGGCCGAGGCGGTGGCCGCGATCACTGCCGCCGACGGCTTCCAGCCGTTCCTGCTGGATGGCGTGACCGGCAGCGGCAAGACCGAGGTCTACCTGCAGGCGATCATCCATTGCCTGGCGCAGGGCAGGCAGGCGCTGGTGCTGGTGCCGGAAATCGGCCTGACCCCGCAGACCCTGGCACGCTTCCGTGGCCGCCTCGGCATCGCCGTGCATGCGCTGCACTCGGGGTTGAACGACAACGAGCGCGCGCGCGTCTGGGCAGCGGCCTCACGCGGCGAAGCGCGCGTCATCGTCGGCACCCGCTCAGCGGTGTTCACGCCGCTGCCCCAGGCCGGCCTGCTGATCGTCGACGAGGAACACGACGGCAGCTACAAGCAGCAGGACGGCATCCGTTACCACGCGCGCGATTTCGCCCTGGTCCGGGCCAAGTCGCTGGGCGTTCCGGTGTTGCTGGGCAGTGCCACGCCCTCGCTGGAAACCCTGCACAACGCCTACGCCGGGCGTTACACCCACCTGCGCCTGAAACAGCGCGCCGGCGATGCGCGGCCACCGCGCGTGCGCATCCTCGATGTACGCAAGCGCCCGCTGCATGACGGCCTCTCGGCCGATGTGCTGGCCGGCATCGGGGAGCATCTGCAGCGTGGCCAGCAGGTGCTGGTGTTCAAGAACCGCCGCGGCTACGCACCGGTGCTGCTGTGCCACGACTGCGGCTGGACCGCGCCATGCCAGCGCTGCGATGCGCCGATGACCGTGCATGGTGGCGGTCGTCGCCTGCAGTGCCACCACTGCGGCGCGCGGCAACCGGCGCCGCTGGCATGTCCGGCCTGCGGCAGCCTGGCGCTGCAACCGCAGGGCATCGGTACCGAACGCCTGGAAGAACATCTCACTGCGGCCTTCGCCGACTTCCCGGTGGTGCGCATCGACCGCGGCACCACCTCACGGCGCGACGCGCTGGAACAGCAGCTGGCGAAACTGGGCGACCAGCCCGGCATCCTGGTCGGCACGCAGATCCTGGCCAAGGGCCACGACCTGCCCAAGCTGACCCTGGTGGTGGTGGTGGGTATCGATGAGGGCCTGTTCTCGGCCGACTTCCGCGCCAGCGAAAAACTGGCGCAGCAGCTGATCCAGGTGGCCGGTCGCGCGGGACGTGCGCGCGACCCGGGCGAGGTCTGGCTGCAGACCCATCACCCCGGGCACCCGCTGCTGGAAACCCTGGTGAGCGGTGGCTACCATCCGTTCGCGCAAGCCGAGTTGAACCAGCGCCAGGCGGCCGGATTCCCGCCCTTCGCGCATCTGGCGCTGATGCGCGCCGAAGCGCAGCAGGTGGAGCATGCCAATGCATTCCTGCTGGCAGCCCGGCACCTGCTGGGCGAACAGAACGTGGTCGAGGCCTACGGGCCGATGCCGGCGCCGATGCCGCGGCGGGCCGGTTACCAGCGCACGCAGCTGCTGCTGTCTGCGGTGCAGCGGCCGCCGCTGCATGGCGTGCTTTCGCAACTGGTTCCGCAGCTGTACGCGCTGCCGGAAGCACGCAAGGTGCGCTGGTCGCTGGATGTGGATCCAACGGATCTTTATTGAGGGGTCAGAGCCCACCCGTCGGGTGGGATCCGACCCCGATGCCCTGGGGTCGGATCCCTTTTCGCAGAAAAGGGCTCTGACCCCGGACGCCTTCGCTTACGTCAGCGGCGACATCACGCCGCGCTGGTAGGCCGGTCGCTCACGCAGGCGCGCATACCACTCGGCCAGGTGCGGCAGGTCCGGGCGCTGGATCGGCAGTTCATACCAGGCGTACACCAGCGAGCCGAGCGGAATGTCGCCCATCGCGAACGTCCCGCCCGACAGCCATGGCTGCGTGGCCAGGGTGGCATCGGCCATCGCCAGGTAGTCACCGGCACGGACGATGGCCGCGCTGATGCGCGCTTCGTCACGGTCGGCCGGCGCGGTGCGCATGATGCCCCAGACCAGGTCGCTGTACAGCGGCGCCATCCGCGAGGTGCTCCAGTCCATCCACTTTTCGGCCTGCGCGCGCTCCATCGGGTCCTCGGCGTACAGCGTGCCCAGCGCATAGCGCGCGCTCAGGTAACGCACGATGGTGTTCGATTCCCACAGCGGCAGGCCGTGGTCCTCGATCACCGGCACCAGGCCGTTGGGATTCATCGCCTGGTACTCCGGCGTCTGCGTGCCACCATGGCTGCCGCCGACTTCGATGGATTCGTACGGCAGGCCGATCTCCTCGGCACACCACAGCACCTTGCGGACGTTGCTGGAATTGCGGCGGCCCCAGATCTTCAACATGCGGGTTTTCCTTGCTGGCAATGCGAGCGGCAACGATACGCCTGATTGGAGTGGAGATGTGCGTGCAGGATGCGGGATCGGGCGCCTGCGCGCTGCCGGCCGGCGGCCGGCACTACCGGTTCTTTTTTGGCAGCGCGCGCACGTAGGACGACTTGCCGTCCTTCTTCAGCTCGAACAGGCCGATCGCCGCCAGCAGATCGCTGAGTTTGCCGTAGCCATAGTTGCGCGGATCGAACGAGGCCTGGTTGCCGATCTGGCTGCCGACCGGCCCCAGGTGCGACCAGCCATCCTCGCCCTCGGCCGAGGACACCGCGCGGCGCAGCATCTTCACCAGCCGGGTGTCGCTGCGCATCTCCGCCCCGCTCTTGCGCGGGCGTGCATCATCATTGGCGACGGGCTCGTTCGATGCCTGTTCGCTCGATGCCTGCTCGGCATCCGGCACGCTGGCGTGGGTCTGGCCCAGCGCTTCCAGGTAGGTGAACTTCGAGCACGCGTTGACGAACGGTTCCGGCGTCTTCTTTTCGCCGAAGCCATACACCTTCACGCCGTCGGTCAGCAGGCGCATCACCATCGGGGTGAAATCGGCATCGCTCGACACGATGGCGAAGCCATCAAGGTTGCGCGCGTACAGCAGGTCCATGGCATCGATCACCATCGCCATGTCCGACGCATTCTTGCCCTTGCTGTAGGCGAACTGCTGGATCGGGCGGATCGCGTATTCGTGCAGCACCGCTTCCCAGCCCTTCAACCGCGGGCTCTTCCAGTTGCCGTAGGCACGGCGCACGTTGGCCACGCCATAGCGGGCGACTTCGGCCAGGACCTCGTCGATCTTCGAGGCCGGCGCATTGTCGGCATCGATCAACAGGGCGATGCGCTTTTCCGGTTCGCTCATGGATTCCTCGCGGGCGGTTGCCTGAACCCGAGTATCGCCGATCCACCCAGGCGCTGACGTGACAGGTGGCCGCCGTGCGAAGATGCCAGGCGCTTCCCCCAATGCCCCCACTGGAGTGAGTCGATGAGTCGCGAGCGCGTTCCCCACCTGGTCGTTGTCGGCGGCGGTTTTGCCGGTCTCTGGGCCACCCGTGCCCTGGCCCGCGAGCGCATACGCATCACCCTGGTCGACCGCCGCAACCATCACCTGTTCCAGCCGCTGCTGTACCAGGTGGCCACCGCCGGCCTGTCCGCGCCGGATATCGCCGCACCGCTGCGCCACATCCTCGGCCACCAGCGCAACGTGGAAGTCCGCCTCGGCGAAGTGGTGGCCATCGACAAGCAGGCACGGCAGATCGGCATGGCCGATGGCAGCACGCTGGACTACGACAGCCTGCTGCTGGCCACCGGCGCTACCCACGCCTACTTCGGCAACGACCAGTGGGCCGAAGATGCCCCCGGCCTGAAAACGCTGGACGATGCCATTGCGCTGCGCCGCAAGCTGCTGCTGGCGTTCGAGCGTGCCGAGGCCGAACCGGACCCGACCAGGAAGGCGGCGTGGCTGAGTTTCGCCATCGTCGGTGGTGGTCCCACCGGCGTCGAACTGGCCGGCACGCTGGCCGAGATCGCGCGCCACACGCTGCGCAACGAATTCCGCCACATCGATCCGGCCAGCGCCAAGGTGCGCTTGGTCGAGGCTGGGCCGCGCGTGCTGTCCTCGTTCCCGGAAGTGCTTTCGCTGAAGGCGCGCCGCCAGCTGGAAAAGCTGGGCGTGGAAGTGCTGACCGGTACCCCGGTGAGCGACATCGACAGCCAGGGCTTCAAGCTCGGTGAGCAGTTCGTGCCGGCCCGCACCGTGGTCTGGGCCGCCGGCGTGGCCGCTTCACCACTGGCGCGCACGCTGGACGTGCCGCTGGACCGCGCCGGCCGCGTGCAGGTGCAGCCGGACCTGACCCTGCCCGATCACCCGGAGCTGTTCGTGGCCGGCGACCTGGCCGCACTGAGCCAGGCCGACGGCAAGCCGGTTCCCGGCGTGGCGCCCGCGGCCAAGCAGATGGGCAAGTACGTGGCCGAGGTGGTCCGCGCGCGCCTGCATGGCAAGGCGGCACCGGGGCCGTTCAAGTACGCCGACTACGGCAACCTCGCCACCATTGGCCGCATGGCCGCGATCGTGCACCTGGGCCGGCTGCAGCTCTCCGGCGTGCTGGCCTGGTGGTTCTGGCTGGCCGCGCACGTGTTCTTCCTGATCGGCTTCCGCAACCGCATCGTGGTGCTGCTGAACTGGGCGGTCGCGTACTGGAGCTACCAACGCAGCGCGCGCATCATCTTCGGTGATGATCAGGACGACCGGCGGCCGAGGCGGTAAGGCCGCACGCAACAGGGGTCGGATCCCTTTCCGCGGGAAAGGGCTCTGACCCCGTCAACAAACATGGAGCGCCATCCACGCATGGCGTGGATCTACTTCCGGCAGAAGTCCTCCTTCCTCGCGGTGTCCGCAATCTGCGCGGTACTCCAATGCCGGGTGATCCAGATCGCCAACGCGGTGCTGCTGAGATGCCAGCGCAGCATGCCGCGCCGAGGTTGCCGCCACAGGTGGCGCCGGGCAATCCAGAAGGCCTCCCGCTCCACTTCAGGCACCTTGTTCTTCATCCCGTCCTTGTCGAAGAACTGGGCGGTGAAGCGCCAGGGGTTCATCGGCTGGTATCCCGCCCGTGGCTCACCGCTGCACGCAGCCACACCACTGGGCGCGCGGTCGGCCGGCTTCGGCCGACCGTCCACCAATGCCAGCCCGAGCAGATACAGCAGGCCAGGCAGCAGCGCGATGCCGGCGACCAGCACGACGACGGAGATCCATGCGTTGCCGGCGGCACGCATCGCTCAGTGCGCCTTCGGTTTCGGGTACCACAGTGCGTTGACGATGACCCAGCGCTGGTCGAAACGCCCCATGTGGAAGTAGTCGACGAACCACGGGGTTTCCAGCCGCACCGAGGCCGCGTTGCCGGTCACGTCCAGCACCGTGCAGCGGCGATCCCATTGATCCTTCGGGGTCTTCAGCGCGCCCTGTTTCGTCAACGAGACCAGCTCTTCCTTCGACATCCGGCGCAGGCCCAGGCGCTCGTCGGGTGTATCGCCGAGGACCGCGCGCTTGGCCAGGTCCGGGTGCAGCGAACGGGCGACGCGCTGCGGATCGGCCTCCAGCTGGCCATCGACGTGGTCGTGGCAGGTGGCTTCGATGGCCGCGATCGTGGCGGGGTCGGCGGCAGGGCTCGTTGCTGCGGAGAGAGCGAATAGCAGGGCGATCGTGGACATCCGGGTCTCCAGCTCTGGGCGCGGGGCGATCATCGCATGGACCGGGTAGCCCATCCACGCAGGGCGTGGATCTACTGTAGAGCCGAGCCCGTGCTCGGCTCCCGCATCGGGCAGACGGAACAACAGCCGAGCGTGGGCTCGGCTCTACAGAAGCGCAGGATCCGTTGCCTGCAGCCAGGCCAGCTTGCGTTCGCGGGGCTGCTGCTTGAGTTGCCACTCGGCCCGCGAGGCGGCGGCCCGGTCCGGGTATTCGCGCACGGCCAGCACGCGCAGCGGCGGCCGGGCCCGGGTGTAGCGCGCGCCCTTGCCGGCCTGGTGGGCGGCGAAACGCGCCTCCACATCGGTGCTGATGCCGGCGTAATAGCTGCCATCGCGGCATTCGAGCAGGTACAGGAACCACGGGCGGACGGACGAGGCCATGCCTGGATTATGCCGTGCTGCACTGCAGCGGATATACTGGCACCCGAATGCAGGAGAGAGGCGCCGCGCTGGCGCCCGCCGAAGGCGCAGGCTCCCATGATCGCTCAGGCCGGTGGGCTGGAATCCCACCAACCATGCATTCGACTCGCCGAGCTGGAGAGAGGTCACCGGGCATGCCCGGGGCGATCCGCCGAAGGGGCACGCGGCCCATGCCGCTGAACTCTCAGGCAAAAGGACAGCGGGAGCGGCACCGGTCATCGTCATCCCGTCATTGCGCAGGCAGTGGCGGTGGTCGCGCATGGCCGGCCCCACCGCGCCCGGAGCCTGTCCCATGCTGCTGTCCATCATCTACCTGATCGCCATTTCCGCCGAAGCCATGACCGGCGCACTGTCCGCCGGCCGCCGCCGCATGGACCTGTTCGGCGTGGTCATGATCGCCTGCGTCACCGCCCTCGGGGGTGGTTCACTGCGCGACATCCTGCTCGGCCACTACCCGCTGGGCTGGGTGAAGCACCCCGAGTACCTGGGCTTCACCGTGTGCGCGGCGCTGATCGCCACCTGGGTGGCGCGCTGGATGCACCACTTCCGCCGCACCTTCCTGGTGCTCGACGGGCTGGGCCTGATCGCCTTCACCCTGATCGGCTGCTCGATCGCGCGCGAAGCCGGCCATGCAATGCCGATCGTGCTGATCGCCGGCATGCTGACCGGCGCGTTCGGCGGGGTGCTGCGCGACATCCTCTGCAACGAGGTGCCACTCATCTTCCAGAAGGAGCTGTACGCGATCATCGCGCTGCTGACCGGCGCGGCCTATCTGTTGCTGCTGCACTGGGGCGTGGCCGATGCCACCGCGATCCTGTGCTGCCTCGGCGGCGGCTTCGCGTTGCGCCTGCTGGCGATCCACTACCGCTGGGAAATGCCGAAGTTCGTGTACCACGACGAAGTGCATTGAGCCTCTTCGTAAAGTCGAGCCATGCTCGACTGCTCTTTGCAGGAAACCAACGCGCTTCGCGCGCAGGTCGGGCATGGCTCGACGCTACAGGAAGCGGTATCACCACCCCGGCGATGTACCTGGCGCTGTCGCTCATGCGCAGCGCCAGGCGCATCGCCGGTGCAGATGGGCCGGCCTCCAACTCCGACCGGCCCTGATCGCGGCCGCACCCCCGCAGGCGCTGGCCGCCATCCACACACGTGCCGCACTCAGGCGGCTTCGATCAGGCTGCTTCGGACACCTTCACGTCGCGACGGGCGCGCACGGCCGCAGCCAGACGCTCCAGCACCGTCACGGTGGTGTCCCAGTCGATGCAGCCATCGGTGATGCTCTGCCCGTAAACCAGCGGCTGGCCTTCCACCAGTTCCTGGCGGCCACCGACCAGATGGCTCTCGATCATCACGCCAACGATGCGCTGTTCGCCGTCTTCCAGCTGAACAACAATGTCTTCGATCACCTTCGGCTGGTTCTCGGGGTTTTTCAGGCTGTTGGCGTGGCTGGCGTCGATCATCAGGCGCGTCGGCAGCTTGGCCTTGGCCAGCACCTGGCAGGCGTCGGCGACGCTGCCGGCGTCGTAGTTCGGCTGCTTGCCGCCACGCAGGATCACATGGCAATCCGGATTGCCGGTGGTCGACACGATGGCGGTGCCGCCCTGCTTGGTGACCGACAGGAAGTGATGCGGGTTGGACGCCGCACCCACCGCGTCAGCGGCGATCTTGACGTTGCCATCGGTGCCGTTCTTGAAGCCGACCGGGCACGACAGCCCCGAGGCCAGCTCACGATGCACCTGGCTTTCGGTGGTACGCGCGCCGATCGCGCCCCACGCCACCAGGTCGGCGATGTACTGCGGCGAGATCACATCGAGGAATTCGACACCGGCCGGCAGGCCGAGCTTGTTGATGTCGCGCAGCAGGCCGCGTGCGATGCGCAGGCCCTTGTCGATCCTGAAGCTGCCGTCCAGGTCCGGGTCGTTGATCAGGCCCTTCCAGCCCACCGTGGTGCGCGGCTTCTCGAAGTACACACGCATGACGATTTCCAGTTCGCCGGCCAGCGCGTCGCGCAGCGGCTTCAGGCGCTGGGCGTATTCGATGGCGGCCTTCGGGTCGTGGATCGAGCACGGGCCCACCACCACTGCCAGGCGGTCGTCACGGCCGTGCAGGATCTGGTGCAGGGCCGCGCGCGAGGCGCTGACGGTGTCGGAGGCTTCATCGTCACAGGGCAGCATCGCCAGCAGCTGGGCAGGCGGTGTCAGCGGTTCGATGGTGCGGATGCGCAGGTCGTCGGTGTGCGGGGGCATTGCAGGAGATCTCCGGAACGTTGGGGTCCCCAGCGTGGCGGCATGAAAAAAGCCGCCAGGTTCGCTGGCGGCTTTCGGGAATGCGTCTGAAGCTTTCTTCAGGATGAGCGCAGTCCTTCCTCCGCCAGTGGCTTCGGAAAGTAATACCAGTAAAAGCGGGTGGCGGCTGCGTTCATGGGGTGTATTGATAGCACAGCTTTTGCGCAGTGCAAAATGTTTCATCCGCAACCGCGGGTGCGGTTCAGCGAGGCGCGCGCCGGCGCTGCCCACGCGGCAGCAGCCACGCAAAGCCGCTCATTTGCCATGCACTTCCACGTCCAGCAACAGGCCTTCGTGGATGTCGGCCCAGCGCTCCAGCACGCGGTCCAGCTCCTGCCTGGCCTCGTCCAGCTGCTCGGGATTGAGCAGGGAACGGGCGGTGTAGAGGTCGGAGACCAACCGCCGCAGGGCCGCCTCCGGGATGGCCACCGACGGCCCTTCCCGCCCCGGCAACTGCAATGCCGGGCTGTCGCCAAGCGGGCCGAACAGCGTGACCTGGAGCGTGCTCTGCATGATCAACTTCCCTGCGGATGGACATGGGCAATGTCCTGTTTACCGCGTCCGGGTGACAGGCGCATGTGCCATGCGCGTACGGAGACGCTGCTACAAGGCGGCCAGGTCGGCAAGGTGCTGCCCCATCCCATCGTCTGCGCCGACGGCGTTGACGGTGGCGAAGTACTGATGCCAACCGGTGGCGGCAATGCCGGCCACCAGCGCATCGGCGTCCGCGCGGCTTGCACAGCGCCAGACCGCATAGAACTGCTCATCGCTGCCGTGCTGTACGCCCCTGGCAATGCGGCCCATCGCCAGCAGTGTGATGCGGACCGGATCGAACTGCTGCATGCCTGCACCGATACGGGCGAAGAAGGCATTCCGCTGCTCGGGCTGGAGCGTGGTCCAGGCGGGGGTGGCGGTATAGAGCTCGATGAAGGTGTGCGACATGCTGCTTCTTCCTTGAAGGTTTGGGGGTTGCCGGCCAGCGGCCGGCACTACCGGAGCGAGCGCATGGCGCGTTTGCGGATGTAGGCATTGGCATCACCAGGGTGCTGCTGTTGCCAGCGCGCGCACAGCGCACGCAGCCACTGCGGCTGTGTCTTGCCGGCATCATTGAGCCAGTTGCCGACCGAGTCCTGCACATAGCGCTCCGGGTCGTCGGCGAGTGCTTCCAGCATCGCCTCTGCAAGTTCCGGCTGCCGCTTGAACAGCGCGACATGTGTGGCCCACACGCCGCGCGGGCGCAGCGCTTCGCAGGCGAAGCGGCGCAGGTACGGCGATCCTTCCTGCGTCCATGGTTGCAGGTACTCCAGCGCCTGCAGTGGTGCGGCAACAATGTCGGCACGCAGCGCCAGCCACGCCCATTCGCGCACGCCGAAGTGCGGGTCGTCAGCCAGTGGCCGCATCGCCTGCAGCTTGGCCGGCAGCGTCGCGTCGGCGTCGCCGCCGATCAGGTAGCAGGCCCAGCCACGCACCGTGTCTGACGCATGCGCCTGCCAGCGCGCAGGCTCCCCCTGTCCGGCTTCGTGCAGCAACCGCGCCGCCAGCGCCATGCGCTGGGTGATGCCCTTGCCTGAGGCATCGCGCATGCATTGCAGCGATTCCGGCTCAAGGGCAGGCGCCACCACCTGCAGCAGCGCGGTGAAATCCACGGCCAGGCATTCGGCCAGATGGGTGGCAGCAGCGCTGCCACTGTTGAGTGCATGCAGCCTTTGCGCAGGAACGGGCGTGCTCATGCTGCCGATTCCCGCCCGCCGTCCGTGTGCTGCCAGACCTTGTGCAGCAGCTGCGACAGCTGCTGCTGTTCACCCGCATCCAGGCCGTCGAACAGGCCGCTGATCCATTGCGTGTGCTGCTCGAACAACGACTCGGCCAAGCGCTTTCCCGGTGCGGTCAATACGATCTGCAGACGGCGGCCATCCCCGTCATCGCTGCGACGCTGCAGCAGGCCTTCACGCTGCAGGCCATCGAGCAGGCCGCTGATGGTGGCACGGGTCACGCCGGCACGCTCGGCCAGCAGGTGCGGCGGCAGCGTGCCACCGGCCCCGTGCAGCAGGAACAGCACGACGAAGCGGCCCTCGCTGAGCCCATGCGGTGCCAGCCGCGCGGCGCAGTCGCGATCGATCGACGAGGACAACGAGAGCAGCTGGAAGCACAGGCGCAGTTGCGCGATGTTGGCGTGGCCGCGTCGCTGCGATTCCTCCAGAAGGGCCTGATGCTTGGCTTCGATCATCTCACGAACGCGATATGGTTAGGCGCCTAATCATATCACCGGATAGCCGCTACCTGTAAATCACAGCCGATATCAGGGGAGCTTTCCCAGCAGCAGGCGCGCGATCAGCCCGCCACCCTCGCGGTGCAGCAGCTGCAGTTCGCCTGCGTGACGCCTGGCCACGTTGGCGGCCATGGCCAGTCCCAGCCCGGTCCCACCGGTAGCGCGACTGCGCGAGCTTTCGCTGCGCTGGAACGGTTGCAGCAGGCGGACACGATCAGCTTCGGCGATGCCCGGCCCGCGATCCATCACATCCAGCTGCACCCCATGTCCCCACACGGCGACATGCAGCTCCACGGCGCCCGCGTAACGCTCGGCGTTGTCGATGAGATTGTCGACCGCGCGCCGGAGCAGCAGCGCATCGCCATGCCACGGCAGCGTATCCGGGCACTGAAGCGAAATGTCGACCCCGCGCAGCAGCGCCCCTTGCAGGCATTCCTGCAGCAGGGCAGCCAGATCCAGCGAGCGCATCTGCAAGGGCTGCAGCTCGCCGCGTGCATAGTCCAGCACCTGCTCGATCATCGCGTCCATGCGTTCGATGTCCGCCACCATCCGGGCGGCCTGTGGTGCGGGAGCGAACTCGGCGCGCAGGCGCAGGCCGGTCAGGGGCGTGCGCAGGTCATGCGCCACTGCCGCCAGCATATGGGTCATGTCCTGTGCCTGGACCCGCAGGCGTTCGCGACCGGTGCTGATCGCGGCGGCCAGCATCTGCACTTCGCGTGGGCCATCGTCGGGCAATGGCGACTCGGCCTGCAGGTCGACGCGTGCGCTCGCTTCGGCCAGGCGCCGCAGCGGGCGCCCCAACCGGATCGACGCCCACGCCGCCAACGGCGCCAGCAGGATCGCACCGCCCAACAGGGCGAGCATCACCTGGCGGCGCCAGGCCGCCAGGTCACTATGGTCGCTGCCGACCACCCGCCAGCGGCCGTCGGCCTGGCGCATCCCCAGTTCAAACGGCGGCCACTGCATCGCGGTCAGCAGCGCGGCCTGTGATTTCAGCACGCCAGCACGACCGGAGGCGTCCAGTACCGCGCCACCCTCGATGACCTGCACATCGGGCGCCCTGCCCTGCCCCGTCCATGCCAGGCGTACATCCTCGGCCGGCATGCCCATCTGCGCGGCCGCCAGCTGCGCGAGCCAGTCGCTGGCGCTACCTTGGGGGGGCGCGTCCTGCGTCGCCCTGCGCAATCCCAGTGACGCCGGCGCCTGTTCCCCACGCAGTACCTGCATCGCATGGTCCAGCCGCATCGGTGGCGGCGCGGGCCGGGGCATCCAACCCACCACTGCAACGCTGGCCAGGGTTGCCAGCAGCAGGCTGGCCAGCGCCAGCATCGCGATCCAGCGAGTGGTCGACCACCGGCTGCTCACAGCACCTGTACCTCAGCGTCGAAGCGATACCCTTCCCCGCGCAGTGTCTGCACGAGGGCTTCTGCCCCGGACGCGGCCTGCCCGAGCTTGCGGCGCAGGCGGCTGATCGCGAGGTCAATGGCACGGTCCACGCTGTCACTGGCTTCTCCGCGACTCAACTGCAGCAGCTGCTCACGCCCCAGCACCCGCCCGGGACGTTCGGCCAGCGCCAGCAACAGGGAAAACTCGCCACGACTCAGCACCAGCTCGGCACCGTCCGGTGCGAACAGGCGACGCTGGTCGGGCAGCAATCGCCAGCCATCAAACCGCAGTTCGCTGGCCACCTGCGTGCGCAGCTTGTCCTGACGGCGCAGCAGTGCGCGTACCCGCGCCAGCAGTTCACGCGGATCAAAGGGTTTGGCCAGGTAGTCGTCCGCGCCCATCTCCAGGCCGATCACGCGGTCCGGTGCAGCCCCCATCGCCGACAGCATCAGGATCGGGATCGCCCTCGCCTGCAGCCTGCGGCAGACCGACAGCCCATCCTCACCGGGCATCATCCAGTCGAGGATGATCAGGTCCGGTCGTTCGGCCTGCAGCAGCACGTCCAGTGCCGCCGCATCCGCCGCCAGGCGTACCTGGTAGCCGTGCAGCAGCAGGTGGTCGGCGATGGCGTCGCGGATGCTGGCATCGTCGTCGACGACGATGACACGGATGGGAGTACTCATTCGGACAGTATCCAGCACCTGTGTATCAGGACGGTATCAACGCCGATATTCCGGCGATACGCCGCCGTGCGCCAATGGTCACCCACGATCACTGCGGAGTCTTCCCTTGCGCCTCTTCCTGTTGCCCCTGTTCGCCGCTCCCTTGCCTGCGCTCGCCTCCAACGCCGCCGCGCACATCCTGCCGATGTGGATGCAGGGCGGTCATCCGGCGGTGGCCGTCTCGCTGGACGGGCGCGCCGAACCGCTGCGCTTCGTGGTCGACAGTGCCGCCGGGGCAACGCTGGTCGATGCCCGCGTCGTGCGGCGCTATGGCCTGGAGGATGCGGATGCAGAGGTATCACAGGCGCAAGGGGCGAGTGCAGCTTCGGCGCGGTTGCAGCGCATGCGCAGCACGTCCTGGCAGCTGGGCAGCTGGCAGCTGCAGGCCGAAGCCATGAACGTCGATCTGTCATCGTTGCCGAAGGATGATGATCCAGCCATCGACGGCTTGATCGGCAACGATCTGACCGGGCGCTGGGACACCCGTTGGGACTTCGGCCGCAATCAACTGGCGCTGTGGACACCCGGCGGATTGAACCTGGAAGGACCGGGTTGCCAGCCCAATGCGCTGCCCGGCCGCACTGGCGGCCTGCGCCAGTTCGGCTTCATCACGCTTGCACTGGGCGCGCCTGCGGTGGACGCCATCGCCGTGGTCGACACCGGTGCCGCACAGACCGTCCTCAACGCCGAAGCCGCCCGCGCACTGGGGCTGCGCACCGACGGCAGCGACGCGCGGGTGCGGGTGCGTGAAAAGGGCACCGAAGGCCTGGGCGGCGGCAAGCAGGCAACCTGGCTGTACACCCTGCCCGGCATGACCGGCGGCGGCTGGCAGCACCCGTCGATGGAGGTCCGCATCAGCGAACTGCCGGTGTTCAAGGCGATCGGCCTGGAGGGCCGGCCGGCGCTGATCCTCGGTGCCGATGCAATGCGCGGCGGCCAGGTGGACATCGGTGCCGGCGCGGCGCGGATCTGCCTGCGCCGGCCGCAGGCCGGCTGACATCTGGCGATGACGCCAGCGGCAGCCCGGCGTAGCATCACCGTGCGCCCCACCAGGAGTTCCACGCATGTGCCGTGCCACCCTGATGTTGCTGACGCTACTCCCGCTGGCGGTACTGGCCGCGCCGCCACCCGTGCCCTCGCCCACTCGCATCGATGCCGAAGCACGGCGGCTGATGCAGGCGGCCCATGCGCGCGGGATGGCGCTGGCGGTGATCGATGACGGCAAGGTGGTGCATGTGGCCGCCTACGGTGAACGCAACGCCGCAGGCGAGCCGCTGCGCACCGACACCGTGATGTATGCCGCATCGCTCACCAAGATGGCCTTCGGCCACCTGGTCGCACAGCTGGCGCAGGACGGGGTGATCGATCTGGATGCCAGCATCGCCACAGCTCTGGACGTGCCGCTGCCAGACTACCCGCCCGAACCGAAAAAGTACGCCGACTACAGCGTGCTGGCGAGTGATGCACGCTGGCGCCGGCTCACGCCCCGAAAGCTGCTGAATCACGCCAGCGGCTTTGCCAACTTCGGCTTTCTCGAACCGGATGGCCGGTTGAAGTTCCACTTCGAGCCCGGCAGCCGCTACGGCTATTCCGGCGAGGGCCTGATCCTGCTGCAGTTCGTGATCGAACGTGGGCGACTGGGCGAGGATGTGGGTGCGTTGATGCAGCAGCGCGTGTTCGATCGCTTCGGCATGGCGCGCACCAGCATGTCGTGGCGCGCGGATTTCGCCGGCAACCTGGCCGATGGCTGGACCGTCGAAGGCAATACAGAGCCGCACGATCAACGCAGCCGTGTGCGGGCGGCAGGATCGATGGATACCACCATCACCGACATGGCCCACTTCGCCGCCGGTTATGTGCGCGGCGATGGGCTGTCTGCGGCAATGCGCAGGGAACTGGTGCGGCCGCAGCTGCCGATCACCACCGCCAGCCAGTTCCCAACGCTGCAGCCGGAGCTGCCCGTTGCGCAGCAGCACCGGGATCTGGCCGCGGGCCTGGGCGTGGTGACCTTCCGTGGCCCCCAGGGTGCAGGCTTCTACAAGGGCGGCCACGACGATGCGGTCGGCAACACCCTGGTGTGCATCGAGCGGCACAAACGCTGCGTGGTGATCCTGGGCAACGATGTACGGGCCGAGGCCACCTTCCCGGCACTGGTGGCGTTCGTGCTGGGTGATACCGGCGTGCCATGGCAGTGGGAATACGGCGCGGCGAAGGCCTTCGTCGAATGAAGGCGCGATGATCCCTGGGCGGGGAGTGCGGAGGGATGGGAGCAACCATGCATGGCGTGTGGATCCACCTCACGCGTGGATGCCTGCTCCGCTCAGCGCGCCTGCTCGAAGAACATCAGGTACACCAGCCGGCCATTCTCCGGGCGGTCGCCGAACGCTGGCCCGGCGGTATGCCAGAACCAGGGCCGCAGCAGCACCAGCCGGTTGAAACGCATCGGGATGCGCATGGTCATTTCCCACTGGCTGTCGTCGTTGCTGTCGCGCTCGATGATGTCACGATGCATGTCGCCGCCGTTGGCATAGCCCAATGCGGCCAGCTCCGCTGCATCCAGGGCCATGCGCTCGGTGCCGGTACGGCGGTGGCGGAAGAACTCGGTGCCGCCCTCGCAGTGCTCCGGTGCACTCAGGTAGAGGATGCCCGACCAGTGCGAGTGATCGGCGTGCACCTTGGCGCGGCCGGTGTCACCGGCCAGGGTAAGGCGGAACTTGCCATGCGACTGCAGTGGGTTGACCGGCCGCAGCGGTTCGTTGACCAGCCGCGAGACCGCGCCGGACAGCCCATCCAGTTCCAGCCGCTGCTGCGAATTGCGGCCGGGGAATGCACCCTCCTGCACCGGATAGGTCAGGCCCAGCGCCGCCTGGCGCAGCCCCTGCGCATCGGCAGGAGAAAGGAAGTCGTCGACGACGATGAAGGAGGTAGGCATGGCCACCGAGCGTAGCGATGCGCTGCTGCGGCGGCAACCGGGCAACGAAAAACCCCGCCTTGCGGCGGGGTTCTTCCTTGCATCGGGAGGGCGTGCCGACCAGGGTCGGCAACGACCGCCCGGGGGACGTGGACTTAGAAGTCCATGCCGCCCATGCCACCCATGCCGCCCATGCCACCGGCGCCACCCATGGCCGGCTCGTCCTTCTTCGGAGCTTCGGCAACCATGGCTTCGGTGGTGATCATCAGGCCAGCGATCGAGGCGGCGTTCTGCAGCGCCGAACGGGTCACCTTGGTCGGGTCCAGGATGCCGAACTGCAGCATGTCGCCGAACTCGCCGGTGGCGGCGTTGTAACCGAAGCTGCCGGTGCCTTCCTTGACCTTGTTGATGATGACCGACGGCTCGTCACCGGCGTTGGCCACGATCTCGCGCAGCGGGGCTTCCATCGCGCGCAGGGCGATCTGGATGCCGTGGTTCTGGTCTTCGTTGGCGCCCTTCAGGCCGGCCAGCGCGGTGATCGCGCGGACTAGGGCAACGCCGCCGCCCGGAACCACGCCTTCTTCAACGGCCGCACGGGTCGCGTGCAGGGCGTCGTCGACGCGATCCTTCTTTTCCTTCATTTCGATTTCGGTCGAGGCGCCGACCTTGATCACGGCAACACCGCCGGCCAGCTTGGCCACGCGTTCCTGCAGCTTCTCGCGGTCGTAATCCGAGGAGGTGTCCTGGATCTGGGTCTTGATCTGCGCCACGCGTGCATCAACGTTGGCCTTGTCGCCGACGCCGTCGATGATGGTGGTGTTCTCCTTGGAGACCTGCACCTTCTTGGCGCGGCCCAGGTCCTTGATGGTGGCCTTCTCCAGCGACAGGCCGACTTCTTCGGAGATCACGGTGCCGCCGGTCAGCACGGCCATGTCTTCCAGCATCGCCTTGCGACGGTCGCCGAAGCCCGGGGCCTTGACGGCCACGACCTTGACGATGCCACGGATGGTGTTGACTACCAGGGTGGCCAGCGCTTCGCCTTCAACTTCCTCGGCCACGATCAGCAGCGGCTTGCCGGCCTTGGCGACGCCTTCCAGCACCGGCAGCAGGTCACGGACGTTGGAGATCTTCTTGTCGTGCAGCAGGATGAACGGGTCATCCAGGTCAGCGGTCTGCGACTGCTGGTTGTTGATGAAGTACGGCGACAGGTAGCCGCGGTCGAACTGCATGCCCTTGACCACGTCCAGCTCGTTGTCCAGGCCCGAGCCTTCTTCAACGGTGATGACGCCTTCCTTGCCGACTTCCTTCATCGCGTCAGCGATGATCTGGCCGATCGACTCGTCCGAGTTGGCCGAGATGGTACCGACCTGGGCGATCGCCTTGTCGTCGGCGGTCGGCTTGGAGATGTTCTTCAGCTCGGCGACGGCGGCCGAGACGGCCTTGTCGATACCGCGCTTGAGGTCCATCGGGTTCATGCCGGCGGCAACGGCCTTGGCGCCTTCGCGGATCAGGGCCTGGGCCAGCACGGTGGCGGTGGTGGTGCCGTCGCCGGCATCGTCGTTGGTGCGCGAAGCAACTTCCTTCACCATCTGCGCGCCCATGTTCTCGAACTTGTCAGCCAGTTCGATCTCCTTGGCGACGGAGACGCCGTCCTTGGTGATGGTCGGCGCGCCGAAGCTCTTTTCCAGCACGACGTTGCGGCCCTTCGGGCCCAGGGTGGCCTTGACGGCATTGGCGAGAACGTTGACGCCGCGCACCATGCGCGAACGGGCGTCTTCACCGAAACGAATATCCTTGGCAGCCATTGCATTTACCTCATTGGTAGCGCCGGACGATGCCCGGCGGCTGGGAGTTTGGGATCAGGTTGAAACAGGTCGCGCCGGGGCTCAGCCGATGACGGCGAGCACGTCGTCTTCGCGCAGGACCTTGTATTCGACGCCTTCGCTCTTGTACGAGCTGCCGGCGTACTGGCCGTAGATGACCTTGTCGCCGACCTTCAGCGACGGCGCGCGCACGTTGCCGTTGTCCAGCGGCTTGCCGGGGCCGACGGCCACGACCTCACCCTTGGTGGACTTTTCCTTGGCCGAGTCGGGGATGACGATGCCACCGGCGGAGATTTCGTCGGCTTCGATCGGCTTGACCACAACGCGGTCGTGCAGCGGCTTGATGCTCATAGGAGACCTCTTAAGTGATTGATTGGTCTAAAAAAGTCCGGCGATGTTAGCACTCACCCCAGGCGAGTGCCAGAACCGCACGTGAAGAAACCCGACAACGTCGGGAGCAGGGCAGAGATGGAGCCCCGCCGCCCCCTTTCAAGGGCGGAATGAAAAAATTTTTCCGCCCGCGCGCCTCGGCCAAGGCGTCGGGCTTGGACAATTTCGGTGACAAGCGTCGCACTGTCAGATATCTGACGTTCATTTACGACAAAGTGTCACTGGATCGGCCTTAGGCTCGGTCAGGCATTCCCAATCACAAGGAGTAGTCGATGCGATTGCTGTCCCCGCTTGCCGCCGCCTGCCTGCTGGCACTGGCCGCCGCGCCGGCCCAGGCCGAGGTTTTCATCAACGAACTGCACTACGACGACAGCACCGCCGCCGGTGACGTCGGCGAAGCCATCGAAGTGGTCGCCACCGCCGGCGAGGACCTGTCCGGCTACCGCCTCTACCTCTACAACGGCAGCAATCCTTCGGCGGCCGCGGTCTACGCCAACAACCCGGTCCCGGCCGGCACCGCCGCCGGCTGCGGCAGCGCGACCATCGCCGTGGTCAACTACCCGACCAACGGCATCCAGAACGGCCCCAACGACGGCATCGCCCTGGTCGATGCCAGCGGCAAGGTGGTCCAGTTCCTCAGCTACGAGGGCGCCATCACCGCCTCCGGTGGCCCTGCCGCCGGCATGACCAGCCAGAACATCCCGGTGGCCGAGACCAACAGCACGGCCGCGGGCACCTCGCTGCAGCTGACCGGCAGCGGCAGCCAGTACACCCACTTCACCTGGGCCGAGTCGGCCAGGCAGACCTTCGGCAGCTGCAACAACGGCCAGACCTTCAGTGGCGGCGGAACCCCGGGCCCGAACACACCGCCGTCGGTCTCCACCACCACCCCGGCGCAGGGCAGCAGCACCTTCCCGGCCGCCGCCGACCTGGAAGTGGTGTTCAGCGAGACGGTGAACCTGGCCAGTGGCGCCTTCGCCCTGAGCTGCGGCACCTCCGGCAGCGTGCCGTTGACCTTCCCGGCCAGCGGCCGCAGCGTGAAGCTGTCCACCAACACTGCGCTGGTGGCCGGTGAGGCCTGCCGCTTCGACATCCGCGCCGCGCGCATCACCGACCTGCAGGGCGCGCACCCGGCCGCCGACAGCCGCATCGCCTTCACCGTGGCCAGCACCGGCGGCAATCCGGACCCGGGCAACCCGGGCGTGCCGGCCGGCTATTACTCCAAGGTCAACACCAGCAGCCCCAGCCAGCTGCGCTGCTCGCTGCATGCCACCATCAAGGGCCACACCGCCTACCCTTACAGCGGCTCGGGCACCAGTACCTGGACCATTCTGGAAATCGCCGACGAGGATCCGAACAATTCCGGCAGGATCCTCGATGCATATCGCAACCACAGCTACGCCAAGGTGACCGATCGCGCCGGCAGTGGCAGTGGCCTGAAGTACAACCGCGAGCACACCTGGCCGAACTCGCTGGGCTTTGCCACCACCACCGGTGACAAGGGCCTGCCGTACGCGCCGTATACCGACACCCACATGCTGTACCTGACCGACGCGCAGTGGAACGCCGACCGTGGCAACAAGCCGTTCGGCAAGTGCGACGCCAACTGCGGCGAGCGCGCCACCGAGGCCAACAACGGCCAGGGCGGCGGCAGCGGCGGCTATCCGGGCAACTCCAACTGGGTGCGCACGCCGGACGGCAACACCGGCACCTTCGAGGTGTGGGGCAAGCGCAAGGGCGACATGGCGCGTGCGGTGATGTACATGGCGATCCGTTACGAGGGCGGCAAGGATGCGGCCACCGGCCAGTCCGAGCCGGACCTGGAGCTGACCGACGACCGCAGCAAAATCGTCAAGACCAGCAGTTCGCCGGCCTACATGGGCCTGCTGTCCACGCTGATCGACTGGCACCTGTCCGATCCGCCGGATGATGCCGAGCGTGCGCGCAATGACGTGATCTACAGCTTCCAGGGCAACCGCAACCCGTTCATCGACCACCCCGAGTGGGCAACCCCGGCCCTGTTCACCTCGGCCAAGCCGGCCACCTGCCAGCTGGCCAACTGACCGCGCAACGCAGCGGTCCACTGCCGCCGCCCGGCCCTGACCCGGCGGCGGCCCTATACTCGGCGGTCATGTCGACCGTCGATCCCGTCCTGCTGCTGTTGACCACCTGCCCGGACCGGGCCAGTGCCGAGCGCATCGCGCACGCGCTGGTCGGCGAGCGCCTGGCGGCATGCGTGACCCGCCTCGATGGCGCGCAGTCGACCTACCGCTGGCAGGGGGAGGTGACCACCGACGCCGAACTGCAGCTGCTGGTGAAAACCACCGCGAGCCGCGTCGATGACGCAATTGCCCGGATCGTCGCACTGCATCCGTATGAACTCCCGGAGTGCATCGCGGTCGAAACCCGGGCCGGCCTGCCGGCGTATCTGGACTGGATCCGGGCACAGACCCGGGAGGACACTGATTGAAGACTCTGTTTGCGCGCGGCGCCGCCTTGTGCGCCCTGTTGTGGCTCTCGCTGCCGGCCTTCGCGCTGGATGAGAAGGACCTGCTGCCGGTGGACCAGGCGTTCGCGCTGACCGCCAGTGCCCCCGAACGGGGCCAGGTGCAACTGCAGTTCAAGATCGCACCGGGCTATTACCTTTATCGCCACCGCACCAGCGTCAAGGCCGACCCGGCCTTCAATGCCGGCGCGCTGCAGATGCCCAAGGGCGACAAGCACCACGACGATTTCTTCGGCGAAGTCGAGACCTATCGCGAGCGCCTGCAGGCCACCCTGCCCGGCACGCCGTCCGAGGCTGCCGGCACCATCAGCCTGGAAGTGCGTTACCAGGGCTGCGCCGATGCCGGTGTCTGCTACCCGCCGCAGAAGCGCGTGGTGCAGGTCACCCTGCCGGGCGCCGGTGCGGCGGCGGCGGTGCCTGCCGCGCGTGCCGGTGCGGCCAACCCGTTCAACAACCCGCTGGCCGGTGCCGGCAACAGCGGTGGCCTGCGCCTGCCGGGCGCGGCCAACAACAGCCAGGCCCTGCCGCTGCCGTCGGAACAGGCGTTCGGCTTCGATGCCATCGCCAGTGACGGCAACACCCTGCTGCTGCGCTTCAGCCCAGCGCCCGGCTATTACCTGTATCGCGACCGCACCTCGCTGAAGCTGGAAGGCAGCGCCGGCGTGCTGGCCGGCAAGCCGCGCTGGCCGGCCGCGCAATCGCATCGCGACGAGCACTTCGGCGATGTCTCGGTCTACTTCAACCAGGTGGAAGTGCCGCTGCCGCTGCGCCGCACTGTCACTGATGCCGTCGACAGCACCTTGGTGGTGACCTTCCAGGGCTGCCAGACCGATGGCATCTGCTACCCGCCGATGACCCGCCGGGTGAAGCTGTCGATTCCCGCTGGCAAGCTGTCCGCCAGCATTGACCAGGCGCCAGCGCGCAACGAGGTGATCAGCCCGCTGCCCGCCGCCGGCGTGCCACGTGAATCCGCCAACGGCGCACCGTTGCGCCTGCTGCCGACCGTCCCCAACGACGGCATTGCCACTCCCGCCGCCAGCGGCAGTGAGGGTGCGCGCAATGAGTTCGCCGCCGACGCGCGCGATGGCAACGCACTGCGCACGCGCCCACCGGCGACAACCCCGAACCCGGACCGTTCGTTCGTGTGGGTGCTGCTGCTGGCGCTGGCCGGTGGCCTGGTGCTGAACCTGATGCCCTGCGTGCTGCCGATCCTGTCGCTGAAGGTGCTGAGCCTGGCGCAGAGTGGCGAAAGCCCTGAGCGGGCACGCAGCCATGCCCTCTGGTACACGCTGGGCGTGCTGGTCGCGTTCGCGGTGATCGGCGCGCTGATGGTGGGCCTGCGCGCGATCGGCAACGCCGTCGGCATCGGCTTCCAGCTGCAGCACCCGGGCGTGGTGGCGGCGCTGGCCTACATCATGTTCGCGGTGGGCCTGAGCCTGTCCGGCGTGTTTACCCTCGGCGGTGGCATCGGCAACCTCGGCCAGTCGCTGGCCAGCCGCAGCGGGCCGGCCGGCGATTTCTTCACCGGTGCGTTGGCCTGCCTGGTCGGCAGCGCCTGCGTCGGCCCGTTCATGGGCGGGGCGATCGCCTACGCGTTCATTGCCCCGCCGCTGAAGGCGATGACCGTATTCCTGTTCCTCGGCCTGGGCCTGGCGCTGCCGTTCCTGCTGATCGGCTTCGTGCCGGCGCTGGCACGCCGCCTGCCCAAGCCCGGCCCGTGGATGGAAACGCTCAAGCACGTGCTGGCCTTCCCGATGTATGCCACCGCGCTGTGGCTGCTGTGGGTGCTGGGCAAACAGCGCGGCGTGGACGGCATGGCACTGGTGCTGGGTGGCCTGCTGCTGTTCGCCTTCGGCCTGTGGCTGTTCGAGCGCAATCGCTGGACCGGCTCGCGTGCGGTGACCCTGCTCGGCGTGCTGCTGGCGATCGGCGCGCTGGTTCCTGCATGGGGCGTGACCCAGCTGGCACCACCGGCGCGGGCCGCACAGGCCGCCAGCGAGAACGTGGTCGAGTATTCGCCGCAGTTGCTGGACCGCCTGCGTGCGGACAACCGCGTGGTGTTCGTCAACATGACTGCCGACTGGTGCGTGAGCTGCAAGGCCAATGAACGTGCCGTGCTGTCGCGGCCGGAGTTCAAGGAACTGCTCAAGCGCACCAACGCGGTGTACATGCGCGGTGACTACACCAACGTCGACCCGCAGATCACCACGTTCCTTGAAGAGCACAAGGCCGTGGGCGTGCCGCTGTACGTGGTGTACGGCCCGGGGGCGCCGCCGACCGTGCTGCCGACCCTGTTGACCCAGGCGGTGGTCGAGGAAGCGCTGCTGCGCACCGCACGATGAAGTGGCAACGGCCAGCGCTGCTGTGGACAGCGGTGCTGGCCGCCGGCCTCGGCCTGTGGGCCGGGCATCGATTCTCACCCGGCCCGTCTGCACCGGCCGCGCCAACGACGGCTTCCACAGCGACGGCCGTGAAGCCTGCCCTGCAGGTGGGTGATCCCTTGCCGGCGCTGATCCTGCCGGACCTGGCGGAACAGCCGCTGGACCTGCGCGCCCGCTTCGCCGGCCGGCCGCTGCTGATCAATGTCTGGGCCAGCTGGTGTGCGCCCTGCGTGGAAGAGATGCCCGAACTGGCCCGCTTCGCCGAAGCCCAGGGCGACAACGGTGTGCAGGTGCTGGGCATTGCGCTGGATGCTCCGGACGACGTGCGCGCTTTCCTGCTGCGGGTGCCGGTGGACTACCCGATCGTGGTCGAGACGCCGGGGCCACGCGATGCCAGCGTGCAGCTGGGCAATACGCAGGGCCTGCTGCCCTACAGCGTGCTGTTCGATGCACAGGGACGGCGGGTGAAGGCAAAGCTGGGGCCGTTCGCCCACGGCGAGATCGACGGCTGGGTGAAGTGAGGGTGTTTTTGCAGGGCTTGCAGCCCTGCACCCTGCTCAATGCAACGGCAACAGCCAAAGCGGGCTTTCCGTGGGATGGCGGGGCGCTGTGGCCGTGCAGGACACGCCGTAAACCCGTCCGTGGGGGCTCGATGGCGCCATCCATGGCGCCAACGGTCCTGCACAGCCACACCGCCCCACCTTCGACAGATTCCGGCGGCTGTTGGTAGGTGTCGACCTTGGTCGACACATCTGTCAGATATCGATATTCAGAACGGAATCAGACCCCGTGCCGACCAACGGTCGGCACCCACCAAAGCAGAACGTCGTTCCGACAGATCGCAGGAAACTGTCGAAGGCGGGGTGGGTCCGGTTGAGGGGGTGTCCGCGGCATGGATGCCGCGGCCAAGGCTACAGGGACGTACTTGCGCCGTCCCCCGCAACCGGACCCGCCCCGCTTCCTCACAGGAAACCCGCTGTTGCTTCGGCTGTTGCTTCTGAGGTTGCCGGCCAGGCCGGCACTACCGCGGGTGCCGGGCGCAGCCCGGCCGGCAACCCCTGCTTGACCGCAGGCAGGGCGCCACGGAGAATTCCGCGACTAATTCTCATTTGCTGTTGCGCAGGATGCGGGCGGCAGCCTCCCGGGCCCCTCTCCTTCGATGTTCAAGAACGTCCTGTTCCAACTGCATTGGCTGCTGGGCATTACCGCCGGTGCCGTCCTGGCCCTGATGGGCCTCAGCGGCGCCATGCTGTCCTTCGAGGACGAGCTGCTGCGCGCGGCCAATCCTGGCTTCGCTGAGATCGCCGAGCACCATGCGGACGGCCAGCATCCCCTTGCACTCAGCGAACTGGTGCCGTTGCTGCAGGCTGGCAGCGAGCGTCCCCTGCAACGCCTGCGCGTGGATGCCACCGGACAGCGGCCGTCGGTCGCGCGCTTTGCCGGCGGCAAGGAACACTGGGTGTACTTCGATCCGTACAGCGGCGAGCGCTTCAGCGCCCTGCGCGGGCAGGCATTCTTCGACGTCGTCGAGGACCTGCATCGCCACCTCGCTGCCGGTGAGCGCGGCAAGTGGATCACCGGCAGCTGTGCAATCGCGCTGCTGTTCTTCACCCTGTCCGGTCTCTACCTGCGCTGGCCACGACGCTGGTGGCACTGGCGCAGCTGGCTGGCGGTGGAGTGGACGCGCAGCGGCCGAGGCTTCCTGTGGAGCCTGCACTCGGTGGTCGGCACCTGGGTGCTGCTGATCTACCTGATGAGTGCGCTGACCGGCCTGTGGTGGTCGTTCGACTGGTACCGCAACGCGGCCAACACGCTGCTCGGTGTGGCGCCGGCGGCAAAGCACACGGTTGCCGCCGACGCGGCACTGGACGTCCATCGCATCGAGGCCACGCTGTACGCGCTACCCGGCGTGCGCACCGGCTTCATCGACCTGCGCCTGCCGGAGAAGCCGGGGCAGGCGCTGAACGTGCGGGTGATGGCCGGTGATCCGTCGCAGCGCGGCGGCCACCACGACCGTGCGCATGACCTGCTGCAGCTCGATCCGGCCAGCGGCGCGGTTCTCGATGCCCGCCCGTACGCACGCCAGGGCGCGGGCGGACAGCTGGCCACCAGCGTGTTCGCGCTGCATTCGGGCAGCTACTTCGGTGTGCCCGGGCGCGTGGTGGTGATGCTCAGCAGCCTGGGCATGAGCCTGTTCTTCATCACCGGCTGGATGCTGTACCTGGACCGCCGCCGCAGCCAGCGTGCAGCGCGAGGGCTGCGCCGCGCGCTGCCGGCCACGACCACCGATGGCCGTGGTCCGCCGTGGCTGGTGGTGCATGCCAGCCAGAGCGGACTGGGCGAACAACTGGCGTGGCGTGCGGCCGCGCAGCTGCAGGCGTCCGGTCATGCGGTGCAGGTGCTATCGCTGGCCCGCGTCGATGCCGCGACGCTGCAGGCCACCTCCCAGGCGCTGCTCGTGCTGAGCACGTTCGGCGACGGCGAGCCACCGGATGCCACGCGCCGCGCGGCGCGGCTGCTGCTCGCACAACGCTTGGACCTGTCGCGCCTGCAGTTCGGCCTGCTCGCGCTGGGCGACCGCCAGTACCCGCATTACTGCGGCTTCGGCCGCCAGTTCGATGGCTGGCTGATCGGCAACGGCGCGCGCCCGCTGTTCGAGCGCATCGATGTCGATGCCGCTTCGGTGCCGGCATTGCGCCAATGGCAGCAGCAGCTGGGTACGCTCACCGGCATCGTCACCGATGACAGCGTGCTGCCTGCGGCTACGCAGATGCATGAGTGGCGCCTGCTCGGCCGCGACCACCTCAACCCGGGCAGCGTCGGCGGAGCCATCTGGCGTATCCGTCTTGCCGCACCGGCCGACGTGCAGTGGCAGGCGGGTGACATCCTGCACATCGCACCCCGCCACAACGCGCGGCATGCCGGTGCCGTGCTGAAGGGACACGGTCTGGATCCGCTGCAGCCCCTGCTGGTCGATGGCCATCCGCGCACGCTGCTGGCGCTGGCCAGTGAACGCGAGCTGCCCGAGGCCGATGCCGCGCTGGCGGTGCAGGATGCCTGCCTGTGGCTGGCCGGGCTGCCGCTGCTGCCCAGCCGCGAGTATTCGATCGCCTCCTGCACGGATGATGGCGTGGTGGAGCTGGTGGTGCGGCTGGTGCATGACGCCTCCGGTCGCGCCGGGTTGGGCTCGGGCTGGCTGTCGTTGCATGCACCGATCGGTGCCGGCATCGTCGCCCGCGTGCATCGCAACCCCGGTTTCCATCGCGTCAGCGGCGCGCCGATGGTGCTGATCGGCAACGGCACCGGCATCGCCGGGCTGCGCAGCCTGTTGCGCGAAGCTGCCCACGCAGGCGAGCGCGGGCACTGGCTGCTGTTCGGTGAACGCCAGCGCGCACACGACTTCCTGTTCGCCGACGAGATCGAAGCCTGGCAGGCCAATGGCCATCTCACGCGGGTGGACCTGGCGTTCTCGCGCGATGGCGAGGGTGGTTACGTGCAGGATCGCCTGCGTGCGGCCGTCGATGCGCTGCGCGACTGGATGCACCGTGGTGCGGTGATCCATGTCTGTGGGTCGTTGCAGGGCATGGCCGAAGGCGTGGACCAGGTGCTGCGAACCGCGCTGGGTGATGAAGCGGTGGAAACGCTGCTGGAAAACGGGCGCTACCGCCGCGACGTGTATTGATTCCTGCCGCCGAACGCTGGTGTGAGCCGAGCATGGGCTCGGCTCTACAGTGTTCGTGCAGCCGATGTAGCGCCGAGCCCACGCTCGCCTGACTAGGCCGCCGCGCGCGCCTGCGGCATCGACTGCAAGCGGAACGCGCCCACGGCTTCTGCCAAGGCACGCACCTGCGCCTGCATCTGCGCCGTGGAGGCACCGGCCTCTTCCACCAGACTGGCGTTGCGCTGGGTGCTGGCTTCCATCTGCACGATGGTCTGGTTCACCTGAGCGATGCCCGCATGCTGGTCCTGCGACGCACTGCGGATACCTGCCAGCAGCTCGGCCAGCTGCTGCACGCTGCCGACGATCTCGCCCATCGTGGTGCCGGCCTGCGCGGCCTGCTGGTTGCCCTGGCCGACACGCGCCACCGAATCCTCGATCAGCCCCTTGATCTGCTTGGCCGCCTCGGCACTGCGCTGCGCCAGCAGGCGCACTTCGGCGGCCACCACGGCGAAGCTGCGGCCCTGCTCGCCGGCACGCGCAGCTTCCACCGCCGCATTGAGGGCAAGGATGTTGGTCTGGAAGGCGATGCCGTCGATCAACTGGGTGATGTCGCCGATCCGTCGCGAGGCTTCGCTGATGCCATGCATGGTCGCGACCACCTGGCCGACCGCCTCGCCACCCCGCTGGGCCACCGCCGCCGCGCCCTGCACCAGTGCATCGGCGCGGCCTGCGGCATCGGCGTTGCGGCCGACGGTATCGGTCAGCTCCTGCATCGACGCCGCGGTCTCTTCCAGGTTGGCGGCCTGCTGCTCGGTGCGCTGCGACAGATCGTGATGGCCGGCGACGATCTCGCCAACGCCGGTATCCAGGCTGGAGGTGGCCTGCTGGATGCGGGTGACGATGCGGCCCAGCTGCGCGACGGTGGCATTGGCATCGTCGCGCATGCGCGCGAACACGCCCTGCAGGTCCCCCTCCATGCGCACGCTGAGGTCGCCGCGGGCCAGCGCAGCCAGCAGTGCCTGCAGGTCACCAAGGTTGGTTTCAAAGGTGGCCAGCAGGCGATTGATGCTGGTCGACAAGCTGCGCACGAAGCCCTGCTTGCCCTCCAGCACGATACGGCCATGCAGGTCGCCGCGTGCTGCAGCATCGACCAGGGCAGCGACCTCGGTTTCCAGCAGCGTCTCCAGCGCACGACTGCGCCATTCCACCGCTACGCCGAGGAACTGCCCTTCGTCGATGATGGGGTTGGCAATCAGCTGGTAGCGCACGCCGGCATGGCCGATCTCGCGCTCCTCGCGCTGGCGCGCGCCGGCCAGGCTGGCCAGCGCCGGATGCAGGCCCACGGCATCGCTGCCCACCAGATCTTCGGCCTCGCGCTCGAGTTGCTGCAGCAGTGCCGGATTGACGTAGGCCACCCGGCCCTCGGCATCGATCACCATCAGCCCGGTCTGCGCACTGTCCAATGCCTGCCGCACACGGGTGTTGCCGCGCGCCACGGCACGCTCGGTCTCGATGCGCGCGCGCAGGCGCTGCTGCATGTCGACCAGGCGCTGCGCCAGCTGGCCGATTTCATCGTTGGCGTTGTAGACGCGCAGGGTGGTGTCGAGTCGGTCGTCGGCGATGTCGCTGGCGAAACGCAGGGTGTCCTGGATCGGCTGGCGCACCGCACGCAGCACCAGCACCAGGCTGGTGATCAACACACCGGCGACCAGCAGCAGGGTCACCGCGAACAGCACGCTCATGGTGCGTGCGCCAGCCTGCTGGCGCGCCTGTGCCTTGGCCAGCGCCGCCACCTGGGCCTGCTGGAAGGCGGCCAGCGCCGGCGCCACGCCGGCGGCGGTATCCAGCAGCGATTGCGCCTCTACATCCAGGCCCACGCGGGCGGCGGTATAGCCCAGCAATGCGGCCTGATAGGCCTCCATGCCGTTGCGAAGGGCATCCTGCGCATCGGTCGGCAGGCCCACCAGTGCGAGATCGAACGGCAGCTTTTCTTCGCTCGCACGGTCGGCATGGGTGGAGTCGCCATCGAGCAGCAGCAGTGCCTCCTGGCGGCGCATCTTCTGCAGGGACAACGCCAACGAAGGCCGCTGCAACGCATCCACCTGCGCCTGCAGGGCGTCGGCGGCCTGCTGCAATTGCGCGGCGAGGCCGGCATCGCCACGACCCATCTCATCGACGCGTTCGAACAGGGCGGCCACACCCTGCGAGAACGCGCCGGCGGCTTCGGTCAGTGCCCGCAGCGCCTCGCGCCGGCCGGGATCCATCGGCATCGCGCGCAGCGCCTGAAGATCGGCCTGGAGCGCCTTCTGCGTCGCCAGCAGCTGCGCGCGGTCGGCATCGTCGAAACTACGTGCATACTGGGTCTGCAGACGACGCGCCTCGGCCACCCGCGTGGCCACGCTCGCGGCCAGATCGCTGCCGTGCTGGTAGCTGGCCTGGCTGCGCGCCGCCTGCGTGCTGGCATGGCCGGTCCAGGCGTAGACGGCGGCGATCGCGATCAGGCCCAGCCCACAGACCCACAGGGTCGCCTTGAGCTTGCTGGCCACACTGAGCCGATGCGGCTGCAGCCACAGCAGCAGGCCGGGGGACGCCGAGCGCAGTGCGGCAAGCCGCATGCGCAGGGACCGGAGGTGGGGGACGACGGCCGACATGACAGGCTCCAGGCGGAAGGACGCACCTGTATCGGCGGGAAATGGCGCAACTTTAGGGCGCTCCTGGTTCACTCCCACCGATTGCTGGCGGACGCGGCCTTTGTACCCGGCACAGGCGACGGGGGGATGACACCCGCGCAATGCTTGACCTCAACCCCGGTTGGGAGAGCACAGTAGATCTCCCTCCCCCGCCCGGCGCGCGCATGACGACGCTCGATGTCCCCCGCTACCTGCAACGCCTGCAGCTGGATGCACCGCCACCGCTGACGCTGGCGGGCCTGACCCTGCTGCAGCAGCGCCACAACGCACTGCTGCCGTTCGAAACCCTCAGCTGCCTGCTGCGCGATGCAGTACCGATCGACCTGGACAGCGTGCAGCGCAAGCTGCTCGACGACCGTCGTGGCGGCTACTGCTTCGAACTCAACGGCGGCCTGCTGGCACTGCTGCAGGCGCTGGGCTTCGATGCACAGCCGTTGAGCGCGCGCGTGCTGCTGGCCGCCCAGGACGGCGAACTGACCGCACGCACCCACCTGCTGCTGCGTGTGCAGGTGGACGGCGATGACTGGCTGGTGGATGCCGGTTTCGGCAGCCTGACCCCGACCGTACCGCTGCGGCTGCATGATCCGCAGCCGCAGGCCACGCCCCACGAGCGCTTCCTGTTGCAGCGCCTGCCCGGCGAGGGGGATTTCGTGCTGTCCGCCGAGTCCGGCGATGGCTGGCGGGCGATGTATCGCTTCGACCTGCACGCGCCGGCACCGATCGACAACGTCGTGGGCAACTGGTACGTGTGCACCCATCCCGATTCCAGTTTCCCCGGCCAGCTGCGCGCATCCCTGACCGGGCCGGACTGGCGACGCACCATCGGCAGTGGCAACTACACCGAGTACCGTCCCGGCCAGGCACCGGACAAGCGTCCGCTGCGCGATGTGGGCGACGTGCGCGAGGTGTTGCAGCAGCGCTTCGGCATGCAGCTGCCGGACGACCCACGGCTGGACCCGGCGATCAACGACTGGCTGCAGCGCTCGCGCGCGGCCACGCTGTAGAGCCGGGCCGATGCTCGGATGAGCGTTGGCGGCTGGGTCAACAGCAGCCGAGCATGGGCTCGGCCCTACAGAATCACGCGCGCCTGCAGCGCAATGCGATTGCCTTCGCTGTCGGCGATCTCGGCCACGCGCCAGTCACCGGCATCGGCCGGGCCGAAGCGCAGCTCGGCCCCGGCCTGCAGCGCACGCTCGAGGCTGGCATCCAGGTCATCAACCCCGATGTAGATGCGCGCACCGTGGACGGAGGGCAGATAGTCGGCCCCCCGCACCAGCGCCATGCTGGCACCGGTGGCCTCATCGGCAAACGGCAGGTAGGCCATCCTGCAGTCGTGCAGCAGGATCGGTTCGTCCACCGCCACCTGCAGCCAGTGCTGGTAGAACGTGATGGCCCGGCCCAGGTCAGTGACCGGTATCTCGACGTGCAGGATGGGGTTCATGTCCGCAGGATAACCGGATGCTGACACTGCCTTGCAGGTCCGTACTGGCATGCTGGACCGCCCTTTCCCCGCGGAGTCCTGCATGTCCCTGGCCGATCATCGTGGTGCGCTGGCACCGCTGGGCTTCCTGCGCGTGGCCATCAACCTGGGCAATCCAGTACTGGCGCAGGGGGACGCGCGCTCACCGCGCGGGCCGTCACTGGAACTGGCCACGGCATTGGCGCAGCGCATGGGCGTGCAGGCACGCTTCACCTGCCACGACGCCGCGGCCGCGGTGGTCGCTGCAGCCAGCAAGGATGCCTGGGACCTGGCCTTCCTGGCCATCGATCCGGCGCGCGCCGACCGCATCGCCTTCAGCGCCCCCTATGTGGAGATCGAAGGCACCTACCTGGTGCGCGAGGACAGCCCTGCGCAGCAGGTGGCCGACCTGGACCGCGATGGCCTGCGCATCGCGGTCGGTCGTGGCGCCGCCTACGACCTGTTCCTCAGCCGCGAACTGCGCCACGCCATGATCGAGCGGGCCGAGACGTCGGCCGCTGCCATCACCCTGTTCGATCTGCAGCGCCTGGATGCCGCCGCCGGCGTGCGCCAGCCGCTGGCCGCCTGGGCGCAGGCGCATCCCGGCCACCGCGTGCTGGCCGACCGTTTCACCGTGATCCAGCAGGCGGTCGCGGCGCCGGCCTCGCGCCCGGCCGATGCATTGCAGGCGCTGTTCGAGGAAGTGGAGGCGATCAAGGCAGGCTCGTTGCTGGGCGAAGCCTTCGCCCGTGCCGGGCAGGCGGTTACGTTGGTACGGTGACTGCCGGACACACGCAGTCGAGCATGGCTCGACGCTATAAATGCGCGTCTGCCATGTGCCGGACGTGCTCGGCCGCCTGAGCGTGCAGCCAGTCGCGGAAGGCCAGGAAGCCGCGATGGCGGGCCGAGCGCTGCGGGTAGACCAGCCAATGCGGCCAGGCGGTTTTCAGTCGCAGGCTGGACAGCGCCACCAGTTGGCCCGAATCCAGCAGCAGGCGCGCCCGCGTCACCCGTCCCAGCGCTACGCCCACCCCGTCCAGCGCCGCACGGTGATGCGCCTCCGAATCATCCAGCACCGCCACGAAGCGCGGCGGCGGGTTCTGCCCACTCAGCGCGAACCAGGCGCCCCACGCGCCATCGGGATCCCCCAGCAGCGGCCACTGGTTCAGCGGCACGCGGTCGATCCCTCCCATGCGTTCGATCAGCGCCGGGCTGGCCATCGGCAGCAGCCACTCGTCGAACAGCGGCTCCACCACCAGGCCCGGCCACTGCCCGCTGCCCAGCCGCAGCGCGGCGTCGAACTGGCGCTGTCGCTCGAAGTCAATCAGGCGTTCACTCGACTGCAGGTTGATCTCGATCTGTGGATGCTCGGCAACGAAGTGCCCCAAGCGCGGCACCAGCCACGCCGACGCCATCGACGGTACCGCGCTGATCGTCAGCACGTGCTCGGCGCGTGCGGCATAGGGCTGGAAGGCCTCGTTGATCGCATCCAGATGCGGGCCGACCTGGTCGAGCAGGCGCTGCCCTTCCAGGGTGAGGGTGACGCCGCGTGGCTGGCGGACCAGCAGTGGCTGCCCCAGCCGCTCTTCCAGCTGGCGCATCTGATGGCTGAGCGCACTGACGGTCAGGCTCATCGACGCCGCTGCGCGTGACAGGTTGCCCAGCCGCGCGGCGGCCACGAAGCCCTGCAGGGCGTGAAGGGGCGGACGGGACATCAGGCTTGAATTCCTCTCAAGGCATGCTTGCGGAAATGTCGCTTTTTCCGCGTCCATGCTGCCCGTATCGTGCAATCCACTCAAGTGGAGGGACGCTCATGAACATCTACGGCAGCCTGTTGTTCCTGCAGGGCCACGTGGCCAACGCCGAACTGGCCCGGCAGCTGGCCTGCCCGTCCACCGGCTCCCCCACGGGTGCGCCGCAACCGGCCGCGCCGGTTCAGAAACCGCGTGGCCGTTGAACACGGCTCAACCTGCATACCAACGCTGGACGTGTTCAGGCAGCCATGGCATTGGGTCGATATCCAGCACCCGGCAACCGTCGAGGGTGTCACGCAGCACGCGCTCGCCGGGGCCACCGGGCATGCGCAGGCCATCCTCTTCCGGAAGCTGCACCGCCGCCCAGTCGTGCAGCCGGTCCATGCGCAGGCGCTGGGCGGCCTGCAGCCAAGCCTTGAGCTGGAAACAGCGATAGCCCTGTGCGCCCAACGCATCAACCGCGAGCGACAACGCCTGGTTGGCACCACGCACCCATTCGGTGCGACCTCCGGCCTTGTCCTGAACCGTCATCGGCGCCGGCGCGCGGTGCGCCTTGAACGGCGAACGCAGCTGCAGCTCCAGATCACGCGCATCGCGCTCGCTCTCCGCTTCCACCAGCGTACCGGCATCAAGGTCGAAGAACTCGAACCAGCGCCGGTGCAATGCGCTGATGCGCCCGAGCGGATCGCGTGAAAAGCCGATCTTCGCGTAGTCCTCCCACGCACAGGGGAAGACGTAGGCGAAGACACGACCGTCGATGCGGATATGCGACTGCATGTGCGCAGGCTGCCTCCACTGCAGCCCGGGCGCAACCGGGCGTTGCCGTGGGCGCCGCAGGGCTTTGGCAGTACGGCTTCATGCAGCCGCTTCGGACTATCCTTGCTGGCTGTCGCTGTCATCACCGCCACCATGCCTGCTCCTGCGCCTGCCCACCTGCCGGTCTCGTCCATCACCCTGGACGCGGCAACCTTCGCGGTGGTCCACCAGCACAACGCGGACATCGCGCGGCAACCGGCCTCGCTGACCAAGCTGATGACCGCCTACGCCGCTTACGGATGCGTCGAAGAGAACGGTGGCACGTGGGACCAGGCGGTCACCATCGCCGCCGAGGATGTGCATGCCGTAGCCGATGATGAAACACGCATGGGCCTGGTGCCCGGCGAAACGGTCACGCTGGCGCGCCTGCTGGAAGGGTTGATGATCGTCTCCGGCAATGATGCGGCGCTGGCCATCGCACGCCATCTGGACGGATCACAGCCTGCGTTCCTGGGCCGCATGAACTGGCACGCGCGCCAGCTTGGCCTGCGCAGCACGCGGTTCGCCAGCGTGTCCGGCATCACCACCCCGCACCATGCCTCCAGCGCGCGCGACATGGCGGTACTCGCCGCCTGCCTGCTGAATGACCATCCGCAGATCCTGGCAATCACCGCGCAGCGCACGTTCGCGCATGGCCGCTTCAGCCGCAGCAACCAGAACGCACTGCTTGGCGAAGACGGCGTGGATGGATTGAAGACCGGCTACACCCAGGCCGCAGGCTTCTGCCTGGCCGCCACTGCCTGCCGGGCTGTGCCCGGGCGGAACCTGCCGGTACGCCTGATCACCGTGGTGCTGGGCGCTGAAAGCCGCGACGCACGCGATGCCCTTGTGCGCGAGCGGCTGGCCGCCGGGTTTGCGGCACTGGACGACACCACCGCCGACGCCTGAGCGGATCAGCGTCGCTTGACCGTCGCCATGATCAAGCGCTGCAGCTCGGCCTCGGCGCCGACCTTGTCCAGCGCGCCTGCCGCCACGGCTTCGGACAGGGCTTCGGCCGCACCGAGAATCGCCCAGCGTCCAGCCAGGGGGACCGTGCCATCGGCCGCAAACGGGCCCAGCCAGGTGTCGCAGTTGTCGATGAAGTCCTGCTGGTAGCGCCGACGCACTTCATGGAGTTCCGGCGCGCCCACCAGCGCAGCGAGGATGCCCTGCACTTCACTGCCCTGGCTGAGGACGCAGTCGATGTAGCCGGAGGCGATGGCCGCCGCACGATCGGCCAGCTGCGCCCTGGCACGACCGATACGCTCGTGGAAGACCACCGTCTGCCGCCCGTCATAGTCATCGTAGAGCGCGGCCAGCAGTCCGTTGCGGGTCACGAAGTGATCATAGGCCACCGGTTTGGTCACACCGGCCGCCTCGGCCAGCCGCCCCAGCGTCAATGCGTCGGTGCCTTCTTCACCGATCAGCGCCCAGGCCACGTCCAGCAACTGGCGGGCGCGTTGCTCGCGGGTCAATCGGCGGCGCGTGGGAGCGGCTTTGGCAGGCATCGGTGGAGCACGGCGGTCAGCGCATCGGAGCACCGATTTTACGGCCGATCGCCAGCGCGGTCTGCAGATGCGCTTCGGCTGCACCGGAATCGGCGTCCAGCAGCAGGTCGGACGACAGCACGCGCGCGCCGCAGTAGTCGAAGATGCCCATGTCGATCTGGGTCTTCATCGCCGCACCGTAGCCGCGCCGTTCGATCATGTCCGCGCCAGCCCCGCCGATGCCGACCAGATGCACGCCCAACCGCTGCAGCTTTTTCTGCACCTTGCCATCGGCGCCGTCCTGGTAGGCCCAGCCCTGGGTGAACACACGATCGATCCAGCCCTTCAGCAGCGCGGGGAAGGACCACCAGTACAGGGGATAGACCAGTACCAGCGTGTCGGCAGCCTGCAGCCGCGCCTGCTCGGCGGCGACGTCAGCCGGAGTTGCGCCGGTGCCACGGAACAGCGCCTGGTCCTGCATGTTGAAGCGCGGATCGAAGCCTTCAGCCATCAGATCGGCGTGGGTCACGCTGTTGGCGGCATCCGACGCGGTGATGGCTTCGCCGATGCGCCTGGCGATGGCATGGGTCAACGCGCCGGGTTCAGGGTGGGCGGTAACGATGAGGGTGTGCATGGGGCATGTCCGGAGTTCACTAACTACCAATAGTAAGTAGTGGCGCCCGGGATACCAGCGCCATGCGTGGGACGCTGTTTCCGCATCACCGTATAGTGCGGCGGTTCCCACTGAGCTGCCCGACGATGCACCGGTATCTGCTTGCCCTTCTGCTGGCCCTGCCGATGGCAATGGACGTTACGCCCGCGCTGGCCGGTGAACTCAGTCCGGAAGACTCGGCCGCATTGCGCAAGGAGGTGCAGGCGATGATGGGCGCCTTCGCCCGTGGCGATACCGAGCTGATCATCGCGCGTACCCATCCCAGCCTGAAGCAGCTGGCCGGTGGCGACGAGGCCTATGCGCGGGCGACCCGCGACACCGTGAAGGCGCTGCGCAAGGCCGGCGTCAGCATCATCAGCGACGAGGCAGGCGTGCCGGGCCGCACCTATGCGGCCGGTGACGAGGAAGTCTGCTTCGTACCGCGCCAGTCACTGCTGCGCGTGCGCGAAGCGCCGATGCGCAGCACGTCATTCATGGTTGCTGTGCGACGCGTCGGTACAACGCAATGGCGCTATCTGGACGGCGCGGCGATGCTGGACAACCCGGCACTGCTGCGGCAACTGCTGCCGGCGCTGGAGCCGGGCGTGACGCTGCCCAGGGGCGGGATGGAAGCGCTGTAGTCGCAGGCGCGCGTCCATCCACGCCCGGGCTCGATCCATTGCAGGCCTGGGCGTGTGTCAGCGGAACAGCGCGTTCAACGCCGTGCCCGAAGCCGCCTGCTGCAGGCCATCGAAGCGGCCGTCCTGCATGATCGGCTCGATGGCCTGCATCAGCCCACCCCACGCGGCTCGCGCCAGCGCACCGCCCAGGCTGACCCGTCGCACGCCGAGTGCGGCGATGTCCTGCAGGCTCAGCGGTGTCGGTCCACCGACCAGCAGGTTCACCGGCTTCGCCCCCGCAGCGGCAACCACCGCGCTGATCTGTTCGGGCGTGCTGATGCCCGGTGCATACAGCACATCGGCGCCGGCCTCGGCATAGGCGCGCAGGCGCTGCAGGGTGTCCTGCAGATCCGGCACGCCAACGAAGAAATTCTCGGCCCGCGCGACCAGCAGCACATCGCCCCCCGCGCGGTCGATGGCCGCACGTGCCGCACACAGTCGCTCGACCGCCTGCCCGATCGGCCGCAGCGGCGCATCGGCCACGCCGCTGGCGTCCTCGATCGACAGCGCCGCAATACCGGTGTCGATGGCCGCCGCCACCGCCTCGCCCACTGCCTGTGGCGTGGCGCCGAAGCCATCACCGAAATCGGCGTTCAACGGCAGCGGTGTCGCGGCCGCCATCAGCCGCAGATGTTCCAGTGTGGCCTGCAGCGAAACCGCCCCATCCGGCCGCCCTTCACTCCAGGCGCAGCCGGCACTGGTCGTGGCCAGTGCCTGGAAGCCCTGCCGCTGCAGGTAGCGGGCGCTGCCCACGTCCCACGGATTGGGCAGCACGAAACAACCGCGCGCATGCAGCTGGCGGAAACGCGCGCGCTTGCGCTGGGTGTCGGCATCAAGCGGGGTCATGGCGGGTTCCCGGGCGGCGGACCTGCACCCTAGCCCACGCTGCGGCGGCACTCAATCACGGCGTGGGCCAGCGTGCATGAGGTGATGCCGGCTGCTTATTGGACACCACCGTGCACGCTGCCCGAGCGTGCTTGCCTGCCACACAGTGCCCCACGGAGCCCCAGATGCACCCGGACCCGCAGACCCTGATCGATGCCGGCGACGATGACGCCCATTGGGCCGACCTGCTTTCACCCGCGCGCCGTCGCCTGATCGCGTCGGCCGGGCTGGCCGCTGGCGGCCTGGCCAGCGCGTCGGCTGCCACCGCAGCCGCGCGCAGCGACAACGCCGTGAACACCACCGAACCCGGGCGACCCGGCTTCCGCGCCATCGTTCCGCCGGCGCCCGAGGGCCGCAGCCCTTGGGGCCAGGCCACGGCCAGCGAGCCTACCCCGCGGCCGGCCAGCGTGCGCCCCGGCGAGGCCACGCTGCCCACCCGGCCACGTGCCTACACCGCCATCAAGAGCTACCACGCCCACATCTACTTCGACGAGGACAGCTTCGAGAAGGCCGCGCTGCTGCGGCGCTGGGCCGCCGAGCGCTTCCCTGTGGAGCTGGGCAACTGGAACCTTGAGCCACGCGGGCCGCACGTCACCCCGTCGTTCTATTTCGGCTTCACCAACGACCTGCTGCCGGTGCTGGTGCCCTGGCTGCAGCTCAACAGCCTGGGCCTGACCATCCTGATCCACCCCAATACCGGCGATGGCCGCGCTGACCATCTGCATTACGCGTTGTGGGTGAACCGCGCGCAGCCGGTCAATGCCTACAACTGGCCGGCGCCGAAGCCCGGGCAGCCGGAACCGCTGGAAGAGGTGTTCCCGAACGTGGTGCCGACGGTGCCGCTGGAGATCTGAGCGGCCGGGTGTCGGAGAGCTCCATGTTGGGGCGCAGTGTGCTGCCCACCGAACCCCGTCCTCCCCGCATGGCGTGGATGCCGGCATCGTCGGCCTACGTGCACGCATCCCCGTCCAGCACCACGTTCAGCGCGCCTTGATCCAGCGCCCGCCATACGGCCGCAAGCGCTCCGGCAGATTTCAAACATACGATTGAAACGCTGCAAACTTCGCCGAACTGGACAGCATCCGCCGGTTCCGCCAGACTGCCGCCCTTTCCCGTCTTCCGGATCCCATGGCGAAGCTGCTGGTCCTGCACGGCCCCAACCTCAACCTGCTCGGCACCCGCGAGCCGGAGGTCTACGGCCACACCACGCTGGCCGACATCGACCAGGCCCTGGCTGCCCAGGCATCGGCCGCCGGACACACCGTGGAACGGCTGCAGTCCAACGCCGAGCATGTGCTGGTGGACCGCGTGCAGGCTGCGCGCAGCGACGGAACCGCTTTCATCCTGATCAACCCCGCCGCCTTCACCCACACCTCGGTCGCCCTGCGCGATGCGCTGGCGGCGGTGGCGGTGCCGTTCATCGAGATCCACCTGTCCAACCCGCATACCCGTGAGCCGTTCCGCCAGCACAGCTACTTCAGTGACAAGGCAGTGGGCGTGGTATGCGGTTTCGGTGCCGACAGCTACCGCTACGCGATGGACGCGGCGCTGCTGCGCGTGCAGGCGGCCAGCGCGTGAAGATGCCGCCGCGCGTGCTTGCCGGCATCCTGCTGTGGGCCGGTCTGTGCGGCGCCAGTGTCGCTGCCGAGCGCGCGGCCGCGGGCATCGACTGCGCACAGGCAAGCGGCGGCTACGAGCGCGACATGTGCGATTCCGATCGCCTGGATGATGCCGACAGCGCATTGAACGCCGTCTACGCGCAGGCGCGTGGCGAACTGAAGGCGCAGGCAACCGATGGCAGCTGCAGCCGCTGCGCGGCGGCCGAACAGCAGCTGGTGAAGGCCCAGCGCATCTGGATCACCTTGCGCGATGCAGATTGCGAGGCGGTGTATGCCTTCAATGCAGACGGCACCTCGCGCAACCCCGCGAAGATGCAATGCCTGATCACCCAGACGCGCGACCGTACGCGGCAGCTGCGCGAGTTCTACGAACTGCTTTGAACCGAGTGCAACCGCACTCTCCACCACACTGACATCACGAGCAAAGAGGCCACCATGGATCTCCGCAAAATCAAGAAGCTGATCGACCTGCTGGAAGAGTCGAACCTGGCTGAAATCGAAATCAAGGAAGGCGAAGAGTCGGTGCGCCTGTCGCGCGCCCCGGTGGCCGGCTATGCCGCCCCGGTCGCCGCGCCGGTGTATGCCGCTCCGGCCGCCCCGGCGCCGCAGGCGATGCCGATGCAGTCGCCGACCGAAGCCTCCACCGGCGGCAGCGCCAAGCCGGGCCCGGCACTGCCGGAAGGCCACGTGCTGCGCTCGCCGATGGTCGGCACCTTCTACGCCTCGTCCGCCCCGGACAAGCCGGCCTTCGTCACCGTGGGCCAGCAGGTCAAGGAAGGCGAAACCCTGGCCATCATCGAAGCGATGAAGATGTTCAACCCGATCGAAGCCGACACCTCCGGCACCATCGTTGCCATCCTCGGCGAGAACGGCCAGCCGGTGGAATTCGACCAGCCGCTGTTCGTGATCGGCTGAGGGGCGCGCCATGCTCGACAAAGTCGTCATCGCCAACCGAGGGGAGATCGCGCTGCGCATCCTGCGCGCGTGCCATACCCTCGGCATCCGCACGGTGGCCGTGCACTCCACGGTCGACCGCAACCTCAAGCACGTGGCCATGGCCGACGAGTCGGTCTGCATCGGTCCGGCGCCGTCGCCGCAGAGCTACCTCAACATCCCGGCCCTGATCGCGGCGGCGGAAGTCACCGACGCCCAGGCCATCCACCCGGGCTACGGCTTCCTGTCGGAGAACGCCGACTTCGCCGAACGCGTGGAAGAATCCGGCTTCATCTTCATCGGCCCCAAGGCCGACACCATCCGCATGATGGGTGACAAGGTCGAAGCCATCCGCGCGATGAAGGCCGCGGGCGTACCGTGCGTGCCCGGCTCGGGCGGCCCGCTCGGCGAGGACATCGTCGCCAACACCAAGATCGCCCGCGAGATCGGTTATCCGGTCATCATCAAGGCGGCCGGCGGTGGCGGTGGTCGCGGCATGCGCGTGGTGCACGCCGAAGCGTCGCTGAAGACCTCGATCGAAACCACCAAGAGCGAGGCCAAGGCCGCGTTCGGCAATGGCGAGGTCTACATGGAGAAGTTCCTGGAGAATCCGCGCCACGTGGAAATCCAGGTGCTGGCCGATGGACAGGGCAATGCCATCCACCTCGGTGAGCGCGACTGCTCGATGCAGCGCCGCCACCAGAAGGTGGTGGAAGAGGCACCGGCGCCGGGCATCACCGCCGAGCAGCGCGAGCAGATCGGCAAGGTCTGCGTGGAAGCCTGCATCCGCATCGGCTACCGCGGCGCGGGCACGTTCGAGTTCCTGTACGAGGACGGCCGCTTCTACTTCATCGAAATGAACACCCGCATCCAGGTGGAGCATCCGGTCACCGAAATGGTCACCGGCATCGACCTGGTGGCCGAGCAGCTGAAGATCGCCGCCGGCCAGAAGCTGTCGATCAAGCAGAGCGACGTGGTGCTGACCGGCCATGCCATCGAGTGCCGCATCAACGCTGAAGATGCTGAAACCTTCGTGCCGAGCCCGGGCACCATCACCGGCTTCCATCCGCCGGGTGGCCCCGGCGTGCGCGTGGACACCCACATCTACAGTGGCTACCGCGTGCCGTCGAACTACGACTCGATGATCGGCAAGCTGATCGTGCACGGCCCGGACCGCGAAACCGCCATTGCCCGCATGCGGGTGGCACTGAGCGAAATGGTGGTCGATGGCATCAAGACCAACATCGCCCTGCAGCAGCGGATCATGCGTGACAAGGGCTTCCAGGCCGGTGGCCAGAACATCCACTACCTGGAAAAGCGCCTGGCCGAGCGCAAGAACAAGCCGATTGCATTGACCTGATCGGCGCCAGGTGCTGGACATGAAAAGGGCGGGGATCTCCCCGCCCTTTTCTGTTCCTGTAGAGCCGGGCCCATGCTCGGCTTGCCGCCAAGCACAGCCGAGCATGGGCTCGGCTCCACAGCGAGCACGTCAGCGCTTGTCGGCCACGTCGGCCGGAATCTGCGAATGGGCCAGCGGCCGCACGCCATTGGGCGAGGTCGGATCGACGATCACCATGGTTTCGGTCGAACCATCGGGCCACACCACCTGGAAGGTGCTGCCGGCCGGCAGTGAAGCGAATGGCATGCCACTCTGCGCGCGGTAGACCGCAGCGACCTGGCTGGCGCCGGCGCGGCGCACGTCTTCCTGCGCCTTCACCGTGGTCAGCTCCACCTTCGACAGATGCCGGTAGCGGTCCTCGTAGGTATCGATCATCAGCAGGCCAACCGCCCCAGCCGAGTAGGCCACGAACAGCGCCACCCAGAACCAGAACTTGGCCCCATGCAGGAATCGACGGTAATTCATCGACCGTCCCTCTTTCCAACCAATCGCTTGATCCATTCCTTCATTTTCCCAGCACCTTGCCGCGATACCGCAGCGTCATACACGAAATCCCGGAAATCCTGCGCTCCATCCTGCGAACAGATCCCTCCGTTCGCACAAAAATTGTTGACCAGCACGCTGTCCGCTCCACAGGCCAGGCCGAGTTCACAGGCCGCAAGCCGCCATGCAAGTTCACTGAGCTGCTCGCCCGCCACCAGCCCGTCAAGCGCGCGGTCACCGGCCGCACGCACGCCCATGCCTGGCGCGATGGCCATGTAGGCCTCGGGGTCGCGCGAGGTGCGCACGCGCTCGACCAGGTCGCGGCGGTACTCGGCACTGTCATGCAAGGGCTCGCCCTCGGCGAACAGCGACGCTTCCGCGGCCAGGTTGCCCTGCGCGGCCGCCTTGCGGCGTTCGGCCAGCACCAGCGCCGCGCCCAGCTTGTCGCCCGGCACGAAACCGCCACACCGCTGTGCCACGCGCTCGCGTGCCTCGATCATCGCCGGCGCCGCAGTCAGGCCCAACCCGCTCAGTACGTTGTTGTCCAGGCGGTAGCCACCCGGATCGAGTGCGTACTGCGCGCAATAGTCATAGACGCGGCTGAGCATCCAGCGCGCCTCGTGATTGCCGTTGTCGGCCTGTGCGCGCAGGCGCTGGGCGTAGGCATACAGGTCGCTGGCGTCTTCGATGTCGGCGCGCAGGTCCAGCGGCAGGCCCGACGGCAGCGTGTTGCCGCGCTCGAAAGCCGCCAGCCGCCGCGCCAGCGCTTCCGGCACCACCGGCAGCGGCGCTCCGCCGTCACGGCTGGCCATGGCCAGCGGCAGGTCCGGCGACGCCGACGTCGACGCCACGCCCGCAGCATGGCCGCTGGCCCGATACCCGGCCACGCCCAGCACGGCCACCGCCGGCAGCACGAGCAACCAGGTTTTCAGGGTCGGAGCGAAGGCCATCGGCGGTGGTGAGCGTTCACGGCACACAGGAAAGCGCCGAGTTTAGCAAGGCCCGGCAGGCCTGTCTGAACTGCCCCCATTCATCTCAAAGCGGCATCTCAGGCAATACGGAGACGCCCCGATGGTCTAGCATTGCCCCCTTTCCCGCGACCGTCCCCACCGCCATGCCGTTCCTGGAACTGACCCTGCGCTGCACCGAAGCCACCCAGCCCCGCTATGAAAATGCGCTGGAGGACGTCGGCGCACTGGCCGTGACCCTGCTTGATGCCGAAGCCGACACCAGCAACGAACAGGCCATCCTCGAACCCGGCGTGGGGGAAACGCCGCTGTGGGACACCCTGGTGCTGAGCGCGCTGTTCCCCGCCGACAGCAATGCGCTGCTGCTGCTGGCCGCCCTGGAATCCTTCGACCCGGAACTGGACTGGAGCAATGGCAGCTTCCGCGCGGTCGAAGACGAAGACTGGGAGCGCGCATGGCTGGACCAGTTCCAGCCGATGGATTTCGGCAGCCGCACCTGGATCGTGCCGTGGAACCATGAACTGCCGGACGCTGCACAGGCCGCCGATGCCGCCGTGGTGCGGCTGGACCCGGGCCTGGCCTTCGGCTCGGGCACCCATCCGACCACCGCCCTGTGCCTGCGCTGGCTGGACCAGCTGGCCGTGGACGGCCAGCTGCAGGGCCAGCGCGTGCTTGACTTCGGCTGCGGCTCGGGCATCCTCGCGCTGGCCGCGCTGAAGCTGGGCGCCGCCGAAGCGATCGGCGTGGACAACGACCCGCAGGCGCTGGTCGCCACCGCCGACAATGCCGAGCGCAATGGCGAGCAGGCCCGCATGCAGGTGTACCTGCCGCAGGACGAACCGGTCGCCACCTACCCGATCGTGGTCGCCAACATCCTTGCCTCGGCGCTGGATGCGCTGGCCGAGCTGCTGGCCGCACGCGTCGCCGCCGGCGGTCGCATCGCCCTGTCGGGCATCCTGCAGGGCCAGGAAGGCGAACTGCTGCAGCGTTATGCCGCGTGGTTCGACGATCTGCAGGCCACCCAGGATGGCGACTGGATGCGCATCACCGGCACGCGCCGCGCCTGATCGTGATTGAATGACCGCTGGATCCGAGCCCGCGCCCTGAGCATGTCCGAGCCGAACCCGCCGCGCCGCCCTTTGGCCACCTTCCTGCGCCCCGCGTCGGAAGGCGAGGCCGCACCTGCGACCGACGCGCGCACGCCCGACCCGTCGGCGCATGACATCCCTGCCGCGAAGTCCGGGGACCCGGTCGACGCGGCGCTGCCGCCGATGGCGGAGACGCGACAGCTCGATGACACCGTCATCCTCGACGAAGCGACCGTGATCGAACCCATCCTTGCCGTCCCGGCCGCGCAGGCGGTGGCCGGCGATGCGCCGAGCTTCCTGGGCACTTCGCGGCCGCGCGCGCTGCCGACGCCGCGCTGGCACTGGGTGCTGGTCGCCGGGCTGGCACTGCTGCTGGTACTGCAGAGCGTGCTGGCCGATCGTGCGCGCCTGGCCGCCGACGCCGGCAACCGCACCTGGCTGGGCGCACTGTGCGGCGTGCTGCGCTGCAGCCTGCCGGCCTGGCACGAGCCGACCGCGTTCACCATGACCAGCCGCGAGATCCGCCCCCTGCCCGGCCAGGCCGGTGTGCTGCAGGTGCAGGCCAGCATCCGCAACGATGCGCGCTGGGCACAGGCCTGGCCGGACCTGCGCCTGTCACTGTCCGATGCCGATGGCCGGGTGATCGGCAGCGGCGTGTTCACGCCCGCGCAATACCTTGGCGAAAGCCCGGCCACGACCGTGCTGGAACCGGGCCAGAGTGCGCGCATCGCGTTCCGCGTGCAGGAACCCGCCGCGTCCACCGTCGCATTCACCTTCGACTTCCTCTGACCAGGGTAGAGGCGACCAGCCGTGGCAGGTCGGGCACGCTCGCGCTAGACTGGCCGCCACCACCTCGTCCGGCCGCGCGCTCCGCGCGCACGGGCCAACCGAATCGGGAACCCCCTTGAACGCTGTCCTCTCTCGTCCTGACAACAGTCGTGGCGCTCCCCGGCCACCGCTGCGTGAACACGTCGCCCAGTCCGTGCGCCGCTATCTGCGTGATCTTGATGGCTGCGACGCGGACGATGTCTACGAGATCGTGCTGCGCGAGATGGAAATCCCGCTGTTCGTGGAAGTGCTCAACCACTGCGAAGGCAACCAGAGCCGCGCCGCCGCGATGCTGGGCATCCACCGCGCCACCCTGCGCAAGAAACTGAAGGAATACGGCATCAGCGCCTGAGCGCGCGCGGGTAGTGCCGGCCGCTCGCCGGCAACCCCATGAACGATGGCAGGATGTCGCAGTTGCCGGCCAGCGGCCGGCACTACCGGTAGATCCACGCCATGCGTGGATGCAGCCCCGGCGGGATCACCCGCCGCCGCCCGCCTTCCAGTAGTACCGCACCACATGGAAGAACACCGGCGCGGCGAAGCACACCGAATCGAGCCGGTCGAGCATGCCGCCATGGCCCTCGATCATGTGGCCCCAGTCCTTGATCCCACGGTCGCGCTTGATCGCCGACATCACCAGGCCGCCCCAGAATCCCATCAGGTTGATCAGCAGCGACAGGCCGAACGCCTGCAGCGGCGTGAACGGGGTGATCCACCACAGCGCCGCCCCAAGCGCGCTGGCGCTCAGCACGCCACCCACGAAGCCCTCCACCGTCTTCGACGGCGACAGCTTCGGCGCGATCAGGTGCCGGCCCAGCAGCTTGCCCCAGATGTACTGCAACACGTCCGAGGACTGCACCACGATCACCAGGAAGGCGAACAGCAGCACATTGCGCGAGGGGTCGTGACCGGGCACGTGCAGGTTCAGCAGCAGCGGCACGTGCGAGATGCAGAACACGCAGATCATCAACCCCCACTGCACCTTCGCGGTGCGCTCCAGGTAGTGCGTGGTATCGCCACCGATGGTCGACAGGATCGGCAGGAACAGGAACGCATAGACCGGGATCAGCAGCGTGTACATGCCGTACCAGTCGATCCACACCAGGTAGTACTGCCACGGCAGCACGATGTAGAACGCAGCCAGCAGCGCGTAGTAGTCGCCTGAACGGGTCGGCGCCAGGGTGATGAACTCGCGCAGCGCGAACAACGAAATGATCGCGAACAGCACGATCACCCCGGCGCGGCCGAAGAACAGCGCCAGCCCGACCACGATCGCCATCACCCACCATGCACGGATACGCGACACCAGGTTGGCGATCACCGCGCTGGGCTGACCGCGCTGGCGCCAGCGCAGGGTCTCGGCCACCAGCGTGGCCAGCACCAGCACCGCGCCGACGCCGGCAAACAGCAGGCCGGTCTGCTGGCCGACACTCTGCGTTGCCAGATCGCCAGATACATCCAGCACGAAACTCATGCACGACCTCCATTCGGCGCCAGGTCCAGCAGCGCCTGCCGGCTGCGGGCCAGGAATGCGGCCTTGTCCTCGTCGGCCTGCAGCCGCAGCGGCGTGCCGAAGGTGGCCGTGCACAGCAGCGGCAACGGCAGGAACCGCCCCTTCGGCATCACCCGCTTCAGGTTGTCGATCCATACCGGCACGAACTCCAGCTCCGGCCGTTGCCGCGCCAGGTGGTAGATGCCGCTCTTGAACGGCAACAGCGGTTCATCGCCGATATTGCGCGTGCCTTCCGGGAACAGGATCAGCGAGCAGTCTTCGTCCACCGCATCGCGCAGTACCTGCAACGGGTCCTGCTGGCGATGGCCGGCCTCGCGCTCGACCAGAACACCGTTGAACACCGCATCGATCAGGTAGCGACGCAGGCCATCACGCTGCCAGTACTCGGCCGCGGCCACCGGGCGCACCTGGCGCCGCAGTGCCGGCGGCATCGATGACCAGATCAGCACGAAGTCACCATGGCTGGCGTGGTTGCCGTAGTACACGCGGCGCTCGCTGGACGGCGCGCAACCGATCCAAAGCGCGCGTGCGCCGGTCACCACATGGATCGCACCACTGCAGGCGCGGGCAATCAGTTCGGCAAACATCGGTCACTCCCATTCACGTCTGCGGCCACACCACGGCCAGCACCAGCAGTGCGAACTGCACTGCGGTCAGCAGGTACTGGCGCAGCAGCAGGCGGCGCATGCCGGACCAGCGCGCATCCCAGCCACGCAGTGGCGCATCGGGCGACGCGCGGCGCAGGCCACTGTCGTGCAGCAGCTGATCGATGCGGCGCGCGGCGGCTTCGCCCTCCAGGCCTTCATCGCGCAGCAGCTGCAGCAGGCTGGCATCCAGCCCCACCCGCCACGCGTGGTAGGCCTGTGCGATGCCCGCGGCAACACTGAGCAGCAACAGGCCGGCAGCGATCATCGCCAGCCCCGGCTCGGTGCCGAGCAGCAGCAGTGCCACCAGCAACATCCCCAGCGACAGCAGCGCCGGCCAACGCCCCTGGCGCAGCAGCAGCTGCATGGTCACCAGATCGGGAACCGTGCTCATGCGCGCGCTCCTGCCGCAGCAGTGATGGCATGCAGATGCGCCGCGTGCAGCACGATGCCGGGGCGTGCAGCCCGCACGATCGCCACTGCCGCGTTCGCATCGGCGGCACGACCACTGCGCAGCAGCCAGGTGGCGACGCTGGCGGCACTGCGCGAATAGCCCAGCGCGCAGCACGCCAGCAGCGGCCCCTGCACGCGCAGACGCTCGATGGCATCGGCCGCCTCGCGCAGCTGTTCCGGCGTGGGCACCACCAGGTCCAGCATCGGCACGCTGGCATACGCCGCGCCCGGCGCGCGGCAGGACAGTTCAGCACAGGTATCGACCACGCCGACCAGCGGTGTTGGCAACGCAGCACAGGGAATGCGTCCCAGCCACACGTCATCCATCACCGGCACCGGATGCGGCGCACGCCGCGTCCACAGCCGCGAATTGACCCAGGCTGCGCCCAGGTACGGCGCCAGCAGCCAGCGTGCCGCCATGGTCAGGCGACCATCGGCGCGCTTCTGGAACACCGCGGTACCCAGCCCGGCATAGGCCAGCGCCACCAGCAGCAGCGACACCACCGGCCACAGCAGCCACAACGCGGCGCCACGCAGAAGCACCACCGGCACCAGCAGCACAGCGGCCCCCAGCAGGTACACCCCCGCCAGGCGCCAGCGCTTGGCATCACGTGCCGTGCGCCATGCACGCAGCGGTGGCGTGCCCTGCTCCGGCCACAGCCAGACGCACAACCAGCCGGCCAGCAGGCCGGTCGGGATATCGATGAAGTGATGCTGGAACGTGGTCAGCACCGATACGCCGATCAGCAGCGCCCACACATGCAGCACCCAGCGCCACACGCCGTGCAGGTACTGTGCGAACTTCACCCACAGCACGATCAGCAACACGATGTGCAGCGACGGTGCCTGGTTGAACGGCTTGTCGAAGCCCAGCAGCACATCGAACAGCCAGCCGAACACACCGCCGATCTGCGGACGCTCGAAGCTGAAGCGCAGCGGCCACAGCAGGAAGCAGCTCACGGCGATCAGCTGTGCGCTGAACAGCCGCAATGCGTGCCGGTCCAGCTCCAGCCGTTGCCGGCACAGGAAGAACGAGACCGCGTAGAACAGGTCGATCGACCAGTACGGCACGATGGTCCATGGCACGAACGGGATGCGGGTCTCCCAGCCGAACGCCATCACCGGCAGGGTAGCGTGGCGGCCGGCCATCCAGTTGGCGAAGCCATAACTGGCGAAGAAGAACGGACCCAGCAGGGCCAGCCACAACAGGGCGCGCCGCCAGGGGCGCCCCTCTGCGGCCAGTGGGGATGCGGCGAGCGTCGCCATCACGCGGTCCGGCGCGCCAGCGATACGGTGAAGATGCCGAAGTCGTCGATACGCTGCGCCACCTTCTCGAACCCGGCCAGGCGCACCAGTTCGTCCATCTCCTGCTGGGTACGGCGGCGCATCACCCACGCCGCGCCACCGCGGTGGCTGGTCAAGGCACGGGCAATGAATTCCAGCTGCGGGTGCCAGGGCTGGCCGGTATAGGCCAGGTAGCCACCCACTGGCACCGCTGCGGCAATGCCCTGCAGCGAGCGCAGCACGGCGTCGTTGTCGGGGAACAGTTCGTACAGGCCCGAGACTACCGCCAGCGTCGGCGCTGGATCGACCTTGGCCAGCTGTGCCGGGTCGAACGCATCACCCTGCTCGAAGCGCGCGATGTCGGCCGCGCCCAGGCGCTGGATCAACGCCTGGCCCTGGGTCACGTTCAGATCGCTGAAGTCGCGCAGCACGATGCGGTCGGCGCGCTGCTCGCCCTGGCCCAGTGCTTCCAGCACATAGCGGCCATGGCCGGCGGCCACGTCCAGCACCCGCACCGGCGTGCCCTGCCCGCGCAGGCGCTGTGCGGCGTCGCGCAGCAGTTCCTGCAGGTGCTGGCCACGCACGCGGATGCCACGCCAGCCGATCGCATCCAGGTAGTTGCGGTCGACCATCCGCCCCAATGGGCCCTTGCCGCGCGCCTCATTCCGGTAGATGTAGTCCAGCGTGCTACCGGAATCGAAACCGGTCTGCAGGCCCAGCGCGATGCCTTCGGACAGCGTGCCGCCGAAGCGCAGGCCGCCACGTACAACGCGCCAGCGCAGGTCGGCCAGGCTGTTGCGTTCCGGTGGCCAGGCCAGGATCTCCGACTCTTCGAAGGTCGGCCCATGGCGGTGCGCGTCGCGCCGTGACAGCTCGCGCAACGGTTCGGCGAAACGCGCCTGGATGAAGCTGCGGATGCGCGCCAGTGCCGGTGCCCGATCGCGCTCGCCCAGCGTGTCGTGGAAGAAGCCCGGCAGGTGCACCCGCTCCTTGATCGGGCTGGACAGGCGCTCATAGAAGCGATCCTGCGGGCCACGGTGCACCACGAAATCCGAGCCGGACACCAGCAGCTGCACCGGCACGCTGATCGCCTGCGCATCGGCCACGATGCGGTCGGCCGCTTCGTACAGGCCCAGCAGCACGCGCACCGAGATCGGCCGGGTGATCAGCGGATCGGTACGGTAGCTTTCCACCCGCGCCGGGTCATGGGTCAGCCACTGCGGCTTGACGTAGCTGTTGACGAAGAAGTTGCCGCGCAGCTTCTGCATCAAGGCCAGGCCCGGCCGCGCGAACGGCACGTACAGCTTCACCTTGAACGCCGGTGAAGCCATCACCAGCGCACGCAGGCGTGGCGCGTAATCGTGCACCCAGGTCGCGGCGACCACCGCCCCTACGCTCTGCGCGATCACCACGATGTCTTCCACCGCAATGCCGTGCTCGGCGCCGATGTGGGCGATGAAGCTGTCCAGGTCGCGCACCAGCGCCGGGAAGCCCGGTGCATCGCCACGCGCACCCGGCGAACGGCCATTGCCGCGCGCATCCCAGGCGAAGAAGGCGGTGTCGGGCAGGTCCAGCTCATCGACCAGGTGGGTGACGCGCCCGGAGTGCTCGTGGCCGCGGTGCAGCAGCACGATGGCCCGGGTGGCCGGGGTTGCGGTGGTGCCCGCCCAGTACCGGTAGAACAGCGGTACCTGGTCGAAGCTGTGGAATTCCCGTTCCTGCGCCTGACGCATGCAATCTCCTGATTGTCTTTTTGTATCTGCTTGATTAATTCGACGAAACCGCCGTTTCCCGCAGTCCGCGACGGACGCGGTTGATCATGGTCAGCATGCACAGCACCGCCATGGCCGCAGCCACGCCAGTGACCGTCATCGCGCCAACCCACTCAAACGCCAGCAGCAGACCCAGCACGCCGACGACGAAGGCGCGGTCACTCTTGCCCATCGGGCCGTCATAGCGGCGGCTGGCACCGACCATCAGCCCCAGCACCCCGGCGTACTCGCTCAGCGCCGCCGTCCAGGCCACCAGCCACAGCACTTCCGGGCGCACGCCCGGCACGCTGAGCAGGCTCAGGTACAGCGCCGCGTCGGCGATCACATCGCACAGCTCGTTCAGATAGGCGCCCAGCCGCGACTGCTGGCCGAACTCGCGGGCCAACATGCCGTCCACGGCGTTGAGCGCCATGCGCAGCAGCATCCACAGCGGCAGCAGCAGGTACAGCAGGGGCCGGGCCGGCGCGCAGCACCAGACGGCGGCAGCGACCAGCAGCGAGACCACGGCCGCGGTCACGGTCACCGCATTGGCGGTGATCCCCATGCGGTACAGACCGCGTACGGCCGGACGCAACAGGTCCTGAAAACGTCCTTTCAATGCATAGATCGACACGATCCGAACCCGCTGATCCTTGGCAGTTCCGGCACAGCCTACCCGATTGGAGCAGCGCGCCCCATCGAATTGCTTGCGGACCGCCCCCGGCCAGGCTGTGCTGAAGGCGGCCACAGGCCGTGGGTGCGGGTCGATTTTCCCCGCCGGCGCCCGCCACCGGCCCCCACCGCCTACAATATCGGCCCCGCTCCGCTGCCGATTCTGTCCCATGACTGCTGATCTGTTGCCCGTCCGCCGGGCCCTCCTCTCCGTTTCCGACAAGACCGGCCTGGTCGAGCTGGCCACTGCGCTGGCGGCACGCGGCGTGGAGCTGTTGTCCACCGGCGGCACCGCCAAGGCGATCCGCGATGCGGGCCTGGCCGTGAAGGACGTGGCCGAGGTCACCGGCTTCCCGGAAATGATGGACGGCCGGGTCAAGACCCTGCACCCGATGGTGCACGGCGGCCTGCTGGGCCGCTCCGGCCTGGATGACGCAGTGATGGCCGAGCACGGTATCGGTGCCATCGACCTGCTGGTGCTGAACCTGTACCCGTTCGAATCGGTCACCGCCCAGGCCGACTGCACCCTGGCCGACGCGGTCGAGAACATCGACATCGGCGGCCCGGCCATGCTGCGCTCGGCGGCCAAGAACTTCGCCCGCGTGGCGGTGGCCACCGATCCGTCGCAGTACGCCGAGCTGCTGGCCTCGCTGGAGGCCAACAACGGCCAGCTGACGGCGGCCACCCGCTTCGCATTCTCGGTGGCCGCGTTCAACCGCGTCGCCCAGTACGATGCGGCGATCAGCAACTACCTGTCGGCGGTCACCGCCACTGACGCCGCCGTGCCGGCCCGTGCCGAGTACCCGGCGCAGATGAACTCCACCTTCGTGAAGGTGATGGACCTGCGCTATGGCGAGAACCCGCACCAGAGCGGCGCGTTCTACCGCGACCTGTACCCGGTGCCGGGCACGCTGGCCACCTTCCAGCAGCTGCAGGGCAAGGAGCTGAGCTACAACAACCTGGCCGACGCCGATGCGGCGTGGGAATGCGTGCGCCAGTTCGATGCGCCGGCCTGCGTCATCGTCAAGCACGCCAACCCGTGCGGCGTGGCCGTCGGCGCCGGCAACGGCGATGCCTACGAGCTGGCCTACGCCACCGACCCGACCAGCGCCTTCGGCGGCATCATCGCCTTCAACAAGCCGCTGGATGCCGCCACCGCCAAGGTGATCCTCGACCGCCAGTTCGTCGAAGTGCTGATCGCCCCGGACTACGAGCCGGCCGCGCTGGAGTACGCGCAGAAGAAGGCCAACGTGCGCGTACTGCGCATCCCGCACGGCGACGGGCTGAACAACTTCGACAGCAAGCGCGTCGGCTCGGGCCTGCTGCTGCAGTCCTCGGACAACCGCGGCATGACCCGCGACGAACTGAAGGTGGTCAGCAGGCTGGCGCCGACCGACAAGCAGTTCACCGATCTGCTGTTCGCCTGGAACGTGGCCAAGTTCGTGAAGTCCAACGCGATCGTCTATGCCAAGGACAACCGCACCATCGGTGTCGGTGCCGGCCAGATGAGCCGCGTGTACTCGGCCCGCATCGCCGGCATCAAGGCCGCCGATGCGAACCTGGTGGTCGAGGGCTCGGTGATGGCCTCCGACGCCTTCTTCCCGTTCCGCGATGGCATCGATGCCGCTGCAGCCGCCGGCATCAAGGCGGTCATCCAGCCGGGCGGTTCGATGCGCGATGCCGAAGTGATCGCCGCCGCCGACGAACATGGCCTGGCCATGGTGTTCACCGGCGTGCGCCACTTCCGCCACTGATCCGCATCACCAAGCCGGGCCCTGCCCGGCTTTTCTCTTCCGTACCCGAGAACCCTGTCCCATGAAGATCCTCGTCATCGGCTCTGGCGGCCGCGAACACGCCCTGGCATGGAAGCTGGCCCAGTCCTCCCGTGTCACCGAAGTGATCGTGGCGCCCGGCAACGCCGGTACCGCCAGCGAAGACACGTGCCGCAACGTGGCAGTCAAGGTCACCGATATCGACGGCCTGCTGGCGCTGGCCCAGGCCGAAGGCGTAGCGCTGACCGTGGTCGGCCCGGAAGTACCGCTGGTGGCCGGCGTGGTCGACCGCTTCCGCGCCGCCGGCCTGCGCATCTTCGGGCCAACCGCCGCCGCCGCGCAGCTGGAAGGCAGCAAGGCCTACGCCAAGGACTTCCTGGCGCGCCACAACATCCCCACCGCGTACTACGCCGTGCACAGCGACGTGGACGCCGCGCTGGCGTATGTGCGCGAGAAGGGCGCACCGATCGTGGTCAAGGCCGATGGCCTGGCCGCCGGCAAGGGCGTGATCGTGGCGATGAGCCTGACCGAGGCCGAGGACGCGGTGCGTGACATGCTGTCCGGCAACGCGTTTGGCGATGCCGGTGCGCGCGTGGTCATCGAGGAATTCCTCGACGGTGAGGAAGCCAGCTTCATTTCGATGGTGGACGGCGTGCATGCGCTGCCGATGGCCACCTCGCAGGACCACAAGCGCGTCGGCGACGGCGACACCGGCCCGAATACCGGCGGCATGGGCGCCTATTCGCCGGCCCCGGTGGTGACGCCGGAGGTGCATGCACGGGTGATGCGCGAGGTGGTGAACCCCACCGTGCAGGGCATGATCGCCGACGGCATCCCGTTCACCGGTTTCCTCTACGCCGGCCTGATGATCGATGCCAGCGGCGCACCGAAGGTGATCGAATTCAACGTGCGCTTTGGCGACCCGGAAACCCAGCCAGTGATGCTGCGCCTGCAGTCGGACCTGGTCGAGCTGGTGGAAGCGGCCATCGATGGCCGCCTGGATGAGGTCGAAGCGCAGTGGGACGCGCGCCCGTCGCTGGGCGTGGTGCTGGCGGCCAGGCCGTACCCGGAAGCGCCGATCACCGGTGACGTGATTTCCGGCCTGGACGACGTGCCGGCCAGTGCCAAGGTGTTCCATGCCGGTACGGCATTGGATGCGCAGGGCCACGTGGTCAGTGCGGGCGGTCGCGTGCTGTGCGTGGCCGCACTGGGCGACAGCGTGCGCGACGCGCAGGCCAATGCCTATGCCGGCGTGGCCAAGGTGAGCTGGGCCAACGCGTTCCACCGCAACGACATTGGTTGGCGCGCGATCGCACGCGAGGGGTGAGGCACACCCCCGCTTCCATGCATGGCGCGGATTGAATACCACAGTAAAGCAAAGGCCCGGCATTGCCGGGCCTTTGCTTTACAGGACTGCTTCGAGACCCTTCCGATCAATCAGGTTCAAAAGCTTCAGCGACGGCCCGCTCGGCTTCTTCCCGCCCTGTTCCCAGCTACGGACCGTCGAAACGCTGGTGTTGAGCACACCTGCGAACACCGGCTGGCTAAGTTCCAACGACGTGCGAAGTGCACGGATCTGGGCGCTGCTGTATTCGGGCACAGGCCTCAGACAAAGCGCCTCGTACATGCTCATGCGCCGCTTGTCGATGAAGCCGCTGGCGTAAAGGCCCGCCGCGCCTTCATGCACCGCATCGAGGATCGCACTCTTTGCACGTCCATGTTCAACCGTCTTTGTCATGGCAAATCTCCTGCAGTTCTCCGCAGATAACTGCCCTGTCCAACTGTTCAGGGCTCATTCTCAAGAACTCAGACGCATACAGCTGAAGGGCGTCCCGTTCCCCACTACTGATGGTCGCGCGCGCGTTCTTCTCGTAGCAGAAGAGAAAGAACCAGTAGTGCCCCACCCTAGTTGCGACAATAACGCGGGCGCTACCGCGCTTTCCGCGGCCCGGCAGCGCAACCCGCTTTTTGAGAAGGCCGCCCCCTATATCTGCATCAATCAGTCCTTGACGCATTTCCACCGCCGCGCGGCACAAGGCTCTATCGGTCAGTGAAGAACGTCGTGTACTGCGGTTGAAGCTTCGAGTGCGGAAGACACGTGACATGATCATACCGTGCCACCGAGTGGTACGGCGTGAAAATCAGCGTCCAGCGCATGCTCCGGTCGGCGCAGCTGCCGCCCTGGCGCCAGGATTGATCCACGCCATGCGTGGATGCGCTCCAGAAACAAAAAGGCCCGGCATCTCCGCCGGGCCTTTCTTCAATCCAACGCCACCCCGCTTACGCGGTGAACAGCGCCTTCATCTTCTTCAGCGCGTTCGCTTCAACTTGGCGGATGCGCTCGGCCGACACGCCGTACTCGTCGGCCAGTTCCTGCAGCGTCACCTTGCTGTCCGCGTCCAGCCAGCGGCGGCGGATGATGTCGCGCGAGCGGGCATCCAGTTCCGCCAGGCCTTCGCGCAGCAGCTGCATCTGGTTGTCTTCGCTGTCCTCGCGCTCGTAGGCCATCGACGGGTCTTCGTCATCGGCGACCAGGAACGCAGCCGGCGACGGCGGTGCGTGTTCGTTGTCCTCGTCGGCCGGCGCATCGAACCCGATATCGCGACCCGACAGGCGCGACTCCATTTCCATGACCTCGCGCTCGGACACGTTCAGGTCCTTGGCCACCGCGCTCACTTCCGCCGCGTTCATCCAGCCCAGGCGCGTCTTCGACTTGCGCAGGTTGAAGAACAGCTTGCGCTGCGCCTTGGTGGTGGCGACCTTCACGATGCGCCAGTTCTTCAGGATGAACTCGTGCATCTCGGCACGGATCCAGTGCACCGCGAAGGAAACCAGGCGCACGCCCATGTCCGGGTCGAAGCGCTTGACCGCCTTCATCAGGCCGATGTTGCCTTCCTGGATCAGGTCGCCCAGGGCAAGGCCGTAGCCGTTGTAGCCGCGGGCCACGTGCACCACGAAGCGCAGGTGCGAATGCACCAGCTCGCGGGCAGCGTCCAGATCGTTGCCGTCGCGGAAGCGACGGGCCAGGTCCTGTTCGTCATCGACCGACAGCACCGGGATCTGGTGCACGGCACCGATGTAGGCGTCCAGCGAACCGAGCGCACTGGGAATCGGGAGATTGTTTGCCACAAGGGCAGTAGAGGTGTTCTGGCTCATAGGCACCCATCTTAGCAGTCCGGGATTTGGACTGCTAAAGGAGGAAAAAGTTCCAGCATCCCATTGATGCAACACTGGTCCCAAACAGAGCCCTACCGTAGCGCGATTTGATGACAGTGGCGAGCATGCTTTTCGGGATTCACAATCCCTTGGAATTCAAGCAATTACCTGCCGTAAAGCGGCCGATTCCGGTCAAGCGGAGCTGAACGGGCCGTTCTGAAGGCCCATTCAGGCCCGGGAACGTTGCCCGGTGTTCAGGCCCAGCGGCCCGCCGGCCCTCAGAGTGCCGAGCGCGGCGGCAGCGACCAGTCGATCGGGGCCTGGCCGCGGCGCTGCAGGTACTCGTTGGCCATCGAGAAATGACGACAGCCGAGGAAGCCCCGATGGGCCGAAAGCGGCGACGGATGCGGCGACTTCAGCACGCGATGGCGGCGGGTGTCGATCACCTTGCCCTTCTGCTGCGCATAGGCGCCCCAGAGCATGAACACCAGCCCTTCGCGCTCGCGGTTGAGCACATCCACCACGTGGTCGGTGAAGCCTTCCCAGCCACGACCCTGGTGCGCACCGGCCTTGCCCTCTTCCACCGTCAGTACCGCATTGAGCAGCAGCACGCCACGCTGCGCCCACGGAATCAGGCAGCCGTGGTCCGGACGCGGGATACCGAGATCGCTCTCGATCTCCTTGTAGATGTTCAGCAGCGACGGCGGCACCGGCACGCCCGGCGGCACCGAGAAACTCAGGCCATGTGCCTGGCCGCGACCGTGGTACGGGTCCTGCCCGAGGATCACCACCTTCACCTGCTCGAACGGCGTGGCGTCGAACGCGGCGAAGATCTGCGGGCCGGGCGGGAACACCGCCGCGCCACTGGCCTTGCGCTGGCGCAGGAAGCTGGACAGCTCGCGCATCTGCGGCTGCAACAGGTAATCGCCGACATGCTGCTTCCAGCTCGGTTCCAGCTGGATCGTCGGGGTGTCGGCTACTTCATCCATCATCGCAACAGAGGTCCATCGTTCAATCGGGCCAGCCTCAGCTGGAACAGCACCTTGGTGACCAGCAGCCGTTCTTCGATCGGCTTGAGCACCAGGTCGTTGGCACCGGACTGCAGCAGCCCGGTCTGGTTGTGCGGGTTGCCATCGCCGGTCATCACCAGCACCGGCAGGCGGCGCTTGCCGTAGCCGAAATCCACGCGCACGCGCTGCACCACGTCGCGACCGCTCAGTTCGCCCTTCAGGGTGACGTCGGTCAGCACCAGGTCGATGCGGTGGCGACTGCGGCCCAGCGACTCGGCGGTGAGCAGGGTGAACGCTTCTTCGGCGCTGACCACGTGCAGCACGTTCAACTGCTGGCGTTCCAGCATGCGCTTGGTGGCCTCGGCCACCACGCGGCTGTCCTCGATATAGAGGATGGTGGCACCGGGGATGGTCTGGGGCTGCACGTAGCCGCGGATGAAGGTCGCCAGTGCTTCATGGCCGAGCGATTTGTCGAAATAGTCGGTGACGTACTCGGTGAAGCGGCGCTGCTCCAGGTGCTGCTGGGCATCGCCGGAGACCACGATCACCGGCACATAGGCCTGGCCGGCCGCTTCGCGCACCATCCGCGCCAGCGCCAGGCCGTCGCCATCGCGCAGGGTCAGCGAGGTCGTCACCAGGTCCACCGGCCCCTGTGCCAGCGCCTGCTGTGCGTCCTCGATGCTGTCGCAGCCGATCACCTCCACGCCCGGCAGGTCACGCTGCAGGACGTCGGCGATCAGCTTGCGCACCAGCTTCGAGCCATCGACCACCATCACCCGCGTCGCGGGCCCTTCAAGGTGTTTCAGCGCTTGCGGTTGCATGCCGGTCTCAGGTGTCGGTCGGGCGGGTCTGGCGGAGGAAGTGGCCGGTGACCAGCCAGGCGCCCAGCCAACCCAGCAGCAGCGTGCCGAGCAGGACCAGGCCGCCGTGCAGCAGGTCCAGGCCGTGCAGTACGAACGGGCTGCCGTAGCTGCGCGAGAGTTCGGCCAGCGGCATGCGCAGGGCGGCACCCGCAGCGCCGATCAGGGCCAGCGCCACCGCGCCGGCGCCCAGGCCGTACCACGCGCCCAGGTACAGGAACGGGCGGCGGATGAAGCCATCGCTGGCGCCGAGCAGCTGCAGCACGCCGATCTCTTCGCGGCGGGCCTGGATGTCCAGGCGCACCGTGTTGCCGACCACCAGCGCGGCACCTGCGCCGAGCAGGACCGACAGCACCTGCACCAGCCGCGCACCGAAGGCAAGCCAGGCATCCAGGCGCTGGCGCCACAGCGCGTCGTGCTGCACCAGATCGGCCTCGGGCAGGCTTTCCAGCGCGCGCGCCAGGCGTGCGTCGTCCTTGCCCTGGCCGGGAGTGATCACCAGCAGCGAAGGCAGCGGATTGTCGTTGAGTGCGTCGATCGCCTCACCCAGGCCGGCATCGCGCAGTTCCTGCAGGCCCTGCTCGGGCGTGCGCACGTTCACTTCGGCCACGTCGTCGCGGTCGCGCAGCTGGCCGGCCAGGCGCAGCGCGCCGGGTGCATCGACGTTGCCCTTCAGGAACACGTTGATGTCGCGCGACTGCTGCACGCTGCCGGCGAACTGCTTGAGGTTGTCCAGCGCGATCGACAGGCCCAGCGGCAGCGCCAGCGCCAGCGCCATGACCATCACCGTCAGCAGGGTCGCCCATGGCTTGCGGCAGGTGCGGCCCAGGCTGAACACCACGCTGTGCACGTGGTGCTGGAACCAGACGCCCACGCGCGAGGGGGCGGCGACTTCGCTGTTTTCGTTCTTCGCCATCGGTTACTCCGCCAGGTCCTGCGGCGAGATGTCATCCACCAGCCGGCCATGGTCGAGGATCAGCACGCGCTTGCGCATGCGGCGCAGCAGCGGCAGGTCGTGGCTGACCACCAGCACGCTGGTGCCGCGCGAGGGCAGCTCGGCGAACAGGGCCATGATCTCCGCCGCCAGGGTCGGGTCGAGGTTGCCGGTCGGCTCATCGGCCACCAGCAGCTTGGGCTCGCCGACGATGGCGCGGGCGATGCCCACGCGCTGCTGCTCGCCGGCCGACAGCTGCGAGGGCAGCGCCTTCTCGCGATGGCCCAGGCCCATCCGCTCCAGCACCGAGCGCACGCGCTTGCTGATGTCGCCACGGCGGGTGCCGCGCAGGATCAGCGGCAGCGCCACGTTCTCGGCGATCGAGCGGTCCATCAGCAGCCGGTGGTCCTGGTAGACCGCGCCCACCGCGCGTCGGTGGCGGGGCACGTCGCCGCCGCGCACCTTCAGCAGGTTGCGCTCGTCGAACACCACCGCGCCGCGGCTGGGCCGCTCGTCGAGGTGGATCAACTTGAGCAAAGTGCTCTTGCCCGCACCGGAATGGCCGGTGACGAACAGCATCTCGCCCGGCGCGACCTCGAAGCTGACATCGATCAGCGCCTCGTGGCCACCGGCGTACTGTTTGCTGACATTGTCGAAGCGCAGGACACTCATGCCCCGATTATGCAGGAGCGGCGCGACCTCGTGGAGACGGTCGCGCGATAGGTAGTGCCGGCCGCTGGCCGGCAGCCATGTGGGTTGCCGGCCAGCGCCCGGCACTACCGTTCAAAGCCACCCGACCAACGGTCGGGGGCTTCCCGCTGATCGGCAGCGCCGATCAGCTGCCCGACAGCATCCGGCGGATCTTGCGGCCGATGCGGGTCAGGAACGAATCGCCGCTGTCGGCCGCCGTGCGCACCGGCTTGGCCACCACCTGCACCGGGGTCACCGGGCTGGCGCCGTTGCCGGCGTTGGCCTGCACGCCCTCGCCACCCTCGACCGGACGGCCGTGGCGACGACGACGGCGCTTGCGCGGCTTGCGCTCGCCATCCACGGCACCTTCCGGCGCGCCCTCGGCGCGGGGCGGGCGCGGCGGACGCGGAGCCTGGGCGACAGCGGCTTCAGCACCTTCGGCCGGGGCAGCTGCAACCTGCTCGCCTTCCACGCGCGGCTTGCGCGGGCCACGCGAACGGCGCTCGCCGCTGCGCTCACCGTCGCGACGCTCGCCACGGCCACCGCCGGAGCGGCCCCCACTGCGACCACCACCACGGCGCTCTTCTTCAGCGGCGCGGGCTTCGCGCGCTTCACGGAAGATCTGGCCGACGCTCTCGTTCTCCTCACCTTCCTCGCCAGCAGCCGGGGCCGGGCGTTCCGGGCGCGGCAGCGGCGTCAACAGTTCCTTGGTGACCGGCTCGGACGGGATCTTCTGCTCGATGTAGGCCTCGATGTCCGGCAGGCCCATCGCGTAGCGTTCGCAGGCGAAGCTGATCGCATCACCCTCTTCGCCCAGGCGCGCGGTACGACCGATGCGGTGCACGTAGTCTTCGGCGTCGAACGGCAGGTCGTAGTTGTAGACGTACTTGATGCCGTCGATGTGCAGGCCACGCGCGGCCACGTCGGTGGCCACCAGGATTTCCAGCTGGCCCTTCTGGAAGCGGTTGAGCAGGCTCTCACGCTTCTTCTGCGGCACGTCGCCGGACAGCACGCCGACGCGGTAGCCGGCCTTTTCCAGCGAGCGGGCGACGCGCTCGACGAACACCTTGGTATTGACGAACACCATGGTGCGCGCGCCTTCACTGCGCGACAGCAGGCCCAGCAGCAGCGGGATCTTCTCGTCGTCGGCCGGGAAATAGATGCGCTGGCGCACGCGCGCAGCGGTGATGGTCTCGGCTTCGACCACCAGCTTCTGCGGCTCGTTCATGTGCTCGTAGGCCAGCTCCAGCACGCGATGGCTGAGGGTGGCACTGAACAGCAGGGTCTGGCGGATGGTGCGTTCCGGCATGCGGCGCAGCAGGAAGCGGATGTCCTTGATGAAGCCCAGATCGAACATGCGATCGGCTTCGTCCAGCACGCAGATCTCGCAGGCATGCAGCGAAACCACCTTGTGCTGCTTGACGTAGTCGATCAGGCGGCCCGGGGTGGCGATGATCACGTCCACGCCCTGCTGCAGCAGCTCACGCTGCTTGTCGTAATCCACGCCACCGTAGACCAGCGCGAAACGCAGGCCCAGGTCGGAACCGAACTTCACCGCATCCTTGTGGATCTGGATGGCCAGTTCGCGGGTCGGGGCAAGGATCAGCGCACGCGGATCCTCCGGCTTGCGGTCGGCCAGCGCCGGGCGGGTCAGCAGGCGGTTCACGACAGCGACCAGGAAGGCCAGGGTCTTGCCGGTGCCGGTCTGGGCCTGGCCGGCAACATCACCGCCGGGCAGCGCGACCGGCAGGGTCAGCGCCTGGATCGGGGTGCAGCGGGTGAATCCGGCTCCTTCAAGGCCGGCCTGCAGGGCCGGATGCAGCTCGAAGGAGGAGAAGGTCAAATCGGTCAGCGGTTTGTCGCTCATGAGTCCGTCTTGGTATGGCCGCCGGCCCGTGGGGCGGCTGGCACTTCATCGTCTAGGGGCACCGTCGCAAACTGCGGCCCCTGCGGCGGGTTGGCAGGCTGGGACCACCGGTCCGCGCGCCGCACAATGCCCCAGTTTACCGCACTCGGGCAGGCAAACCGGAATGCGGCGTCTCATGGCGTCCAGAGACGCCACCTTCACCCAGCCACACCGGACTTGAACGGCCTGCCCGGGTTCGCTGGTGTCGCCCACTGCCAGCCCCATGTACAGGAAGACAGTGAAATCCGACACATACCGGCCATCGAAGCGATCACGATACGCTGGGTTCCAACCGGCGCCTGTCCCTGCCCTGCGATAGGGGTACACTGCCGGCCGTGAGCGTCCAGGCATCCCGCCGAACGCACCGCGGCAGTGCGCCGCGAGGCAACGACGAGGGTCGCGCCACCGGGCATGGCCCAGTTCACCCACCTCCGGCATGGCCGGGTGCAATCCAAGACGAGAAACCAAGATGAGCGACAAGGTTGTACATGTCGGCGACGCCGACTTCGATAGCGCAGTGCTGAATTCCAAGGAACCGGTGCTGGTCGATTTCTGGGCCGAGTGGTGTGGCCCCTGCAAGATGATCGCCCCGGCGCTGGACGAACTGGCCGATGCCTACCAGGGCCGCGCCAAGATCGCCAAGGTCAACGTCGACCACAACCGCGCACTGGCCGCCAAGTACCACGTGCGTTCGATTCCGTACCTGGTCGTGTTCAAGGACGGCGAGAAGGTCGGCGAGCAGATCGGTGCGGTGGGCAAGGCCCAGCTGGCCGGCCTGCTGGACAAGGCCCTGGCCTGATCCTGCTGTTCCCGGCAGCCGCCGCCCGCGGCTGCCGGCGGGCGCCCCGCGTCCATCATGAATGCTGTTCCCGGCGACCCTTGCATGCCGCCGCAGGCCGATGATAGTGTCGGCATATCCGGCCGCGCTCGCGTGCCGCACCCTCTGGACGCAGTTTCTTCCAGACCCATTCCCAACGTTCGCCGCCCCAGCCGGGCGCTCGCACCTTCAAGCGAGGAATAACGCTCTTGTCCGATAACACTTCCGAAACCGGCAGCGCCGATGCGCCCGCCGAAAAGCGCGTGCGCAAGCCCCGCGTGAGCAAGGCCGCCGCCCCGGCAGCCGCCGAAACCAGCGCCGCTCCGGCGCAACCGACCCTGCCGCTGGCAGCCGCGCCCGAAGCGCCGGCACCGGCTGCAGCCGCCCCCGCGCCGAGCGCGCCTGCCACTGAAGCCCCCGCCTCCGGCGGCGGTGAGGGTGGCGAAGGCCGCGAATCCGGACAGCGCCAGCAGAACCACCAGGGCGGTGGGCAGCACCAGGGCCAGGGTCAGAACAACAACCCCTACAACCAGAACGGCCAGCAGGGCCAGGGCAATCGCCGCGACCGTTTCCGCAACCGTCGCGACCGCGACCGCAACCGCGGTGGCCGCGATGACGGCATGCCGCAGGACGGCGGCGAGCAGCAGCCCTTCGTGCCGCGCCCGCACGCCAACGTGCCCGAGGGCTTCCCGGTCTACTCGCTGAGCGACCTCAAGCGCATGCCGGCACAGAAGCTGCTGGAGATCGCCGAGCAGCTGCAGATCTCCGAAGGCGTGGCCCGTGCCCGCAAGCAGGACGTGATCTTCGCCCTGCTCAAGGTGCTGACCCGCCACGGCGACGGCGTTGCCGCCGATGGCGTGCTGGAAATCCTGCCGGACGGCTTCGGCTTCCTGCGCGCGGCCGAAGCCAGCTACCTGGCCGGCCCGGACGACACCTACATCTCGCCCAGCCAGATCCGCCGCTTCAACCTGCGCACCGGCGACCACATCTCCGGCCGCATCCGCTTCCCGAAGGACGGCGAGCGCTACTTCGCGCTGAACATCGTCGACACCATCAACGGTGAGCCGATCGAAGCGTCGAAGAACAAGGTGCTGTTCGAGAACCTGACCGCGCTGTTCCCGCGCCGCCGCTTCACCCTGGAGCGTGGCAACGGTTCGTCGGAAGACATTACCGGCCGCATCCTCGATCTGATGGCGCCGCAGGGCAAGGGCCAGCGCTCGCTCATCGTGTCCCAGCCGAAGGCCGGCAAGACGATGATGATGCAGCAGGTCGCCACTGCCATCACCACCAACCATCCGGACGTGCACCTGATCGTGCTGCTGATCGACGAACGCCCGGAAGAAGTGACCGAAATGCAGCGCACCGTGCGCGGCGAGGTCATCAGCTCGACCTTCGACGAGCCGGCCGCGCGCCACGTGCAGGTGGCCGAAATGGTCATCGAGCGCGCCAAGCGCCTGGTCGAGCACAAGAAGGACGTGGTGATCCTGCTCGACTCGATCACCCGTCTGGCCCGCGCCTACAACAACGTGGTGCCGAGCTCGGGCAAGGTGCTGACCGGTGGTGTGGACGCCAACGCCCTGCACCGCCCGAAGCGCTTCTTCGGTGCCGCGCGCAACGTGGAGGAAGGCGGCAGCCTGACCATCATCGCCACCGCGCTGGTCGACACCGGCTCGAAGATGGACGAGGTGATCTACGAAGAGTTCAAGGGCACCGGCAACAGCGAAGTGCACCTGAGCCGCCGTATCGCTGAAAAGCGCGTGTTCCCGGCCATCGACATCAACCGCTCCGGCACCCGCCGCGAGGACCTGCTGATCGAGCCGGAACTGCTGCAGAAGATCTGGATCCTGCGCAAGCTGCTGCATCCGATGGATGAAATGGCCGCGATGGAGTTCCTGCTGGACAAGATGAAGAACACCAAGTCCAACGACGAGTTCTTCGGTTCGATGAAGCGCTGATCCACGGCATAGATGGAACCAGAAGAGGCCCCGCGATGCGGGGCCTCTTCATTGGAACCAGCGTCCCCGTCCGTGGGCACCATGGAGCTATCGGCAGATCTGCCGCGGGTCCAACTCCAGATCACGACAGATGCGATCATGCGCCAGGTGCGCCGCCCGATGCCTGAGGCCAACGGCAGCCAGCCAGCCGGGAATGGACGGCAACAGCATCTCCCATACATCAGCCTGCAATCGCCCCCTCAATGCGATCAGCAGCTGGCGGGCCTCATCTTTGGCACCCGCGAGATACGCCGCAAATGCAAATGTCTCCATGCAGATCCCGTGATAGCTGTCGCCATGAAGGGATGCAATGTCCCGCAGACGACACTCCAGGGTTTCCGGCGTGGCACCGGCCCATTTCAGTATTGCGCGGCGTAGCCACGCAGCGGTTGTCTCGTTTCCGAGATGGCGGGAGATTCCTCGCATTGAGCTGAAGCCGTCCGCCACGGTCAGGGCATCATCCAGCAGCGCTTGTGCAGCCACGATGTGCGAGCAGCTGCCAGCGGGCGCGTTCTCAACCACCCAATCGGCAAATCGAAAGTGATCATCCGGCTCGCCTCCCCAGCGCTGCCATGTCCCTCTCGCATACTGCACGATCGAAGGGCAATGGAACGGCTCGGCCGCCATCGCCGCATTGAGCCAGTCATCCCTGTTTCCGTCACCGGTGCCGACCACGACGTCACAGTGAATCAGGCCAGCCAACGCCATTGCATTGCCAGGCTCCTGGGCCACGATGTCCGAGAGCTTCCGATATGCCTGCATCATGATCCCGGGGTATCTGCGTCGCCGCAACATCGGGATATCCGCTGCGTAGCTCTCACCGCGGACTGACCATGCCTTGTTGATTTCCGCATATGCAGAAACCAGTAGAGGGTGAGAGGACTGTGGCAACGCCTGCGTCCACGTCTTGATCCATCGACCAACCCGACGTTCCACCGACAAGCGCCAGACAAGGTGCTCATGGGTCTCAGCCGGCACCCCCGCCATCACGGCCTCGGCCGAAGCATGGTCACCGGCATTCAGGTGCATGCGAACCCGCGAAAGATGGGATTCGACAAAGTGGCCTCGATGGGTTGCGCAAGGAAGAACCCTCAAGCTCTGCAGCAGAAATCGCATGAACGTGCATCCTCCAAACGCACCATGCTTTCAGTTCCCGGGGGCAGGTACCATGCGAATAGTTGTAGATTTCCTTGACCAGCCAGACTGACCCTGCGCCCACGCGTCCTGGCACCGAGCTCGCTGCGGCAGGTTTTTTTTTGCCTGCAGGGCGACCCACTTCACTTTGCCGCCGCCGACTTTTGGCGATAATCCGCCCGATACCCTGCCCGGCCCTGCGGGCGTGGCCACCGATTCCGCTGTCGCCCCTTCCGGAGAACCGGTCGGGTCCAGCCTCCTGCCGGATCCGTCGACGCATGCGAACGCTGTCTCCCCGCCTCAACCTGGGCAAGCTGATCCTCGCCCTGGCCCTGCTCAGCGCCATCATCGCCCTGGCCAATACCCTGCTGGCCAGCTACCGCGTGCAGCGCGACCAGCTGGTCGGCAATACCCTGGAAGCCAACCGCGTCTATGCCACCAAGCTGGCCGAGACCACCCAGAACTTCCTGCTGGCCGCACAGCAGGAGCTGGCCTACGCCGCCACCCGGCTCGGCCAGAGTGACCTCGATCCGGCACAGGCGCAGGACGAGGCCAGCCGCCTGCAGCTGCAGACCAACAGCTTCAATTCCTCGCTGGTGGTGGACGCCGACGGCCTGGTGATCGCCACCTCGCCGCAGACCCTGCAGCTGCAGGGCGAGATCCTGCACAGCGTCGGCAACAATGCCGCATTGGCCGCACGCCAGCCGATGATCAGCGACCCGTACCAGTCGACCACAGGCAAGCTGCTGGTCTCGCTGTCGCACCCGATCTTCGACCGCCAGGGCCACTATCGCGGCTACGTCAGCGGCACCCTGTACCTGCGCCAGCGCAGCGCGCTGCATACGCTGCTGGGCAAGCACTACTACCGCGACGGCTCCTACCTGTACGTGGTCGACCGCCATGGCCGCCTGCTGTACCACGCCGACGGCAAGCGGGTCGGCGACTACGTGGTCGGCAACCCGGCGGTGAAGGCGGTGGTGCGCGGTGAGCGCGGCGCGCAGCAGGTCCGTAACAACCTGGGCGTGTCGATGCTGGCCGGTTACGCGCCGGTACCGGCCACTGGTTGGGGCATCATCGCCCAGCGGCCGACCGAGGCCACATTGCAGCCGTTGTCACGGTTGATGACCGCGGTGATCTGGAACGCGATCCCGCTCGGCCTGCTGTCACTGCTGATCACCTGGTGGTTCGCCCGGCGCATCTCGATGCCGCTGTGGCAGCTGGCGCGCAACGTGCAGGGTGGCGAGGACACCGGCAGCGCGATCAACCACGTCAGCGGCATCCGCGCATGGTACTTCGAGGTTGCCCAGCTCAAGCAGGCGGTCCTGCACAGCTTCAACGCCCTGCAGGACCGCATTGGCACACTCAACCGCGCCAACCGTACCGATCCGCTGACCGGCCTGCTCAATCGCCGCGGCCTGCAGCAGGCGCTGGATGCGCTGCAGGTGCAGGGCATTCCGTTCGCGATCCTGGCGCTGGACATCGATCGCTTCAAATCGATCAACGACAGCCACGGCCATGACGTCGGTGACGCCGCCATCGTCCATATCGCCGACCAGATGCGCCGCTACTCGCGCGACAGCGACATCCTCTGCCGTGCCGGTGGCGAGGAATTCCTGCTGCTGCTGCCGGGCATCAGTACCGACTCGGCGCGCCAGGCCGGCGAGCGGCTGCGCCAGCACATCGCCGATCATCCGTTCGAGCCGGTCGGCACCATCACCGTGTCGCTGGGCGTGGCCCACTTCCCCAGCTTCCATGTCGATGCCGAGCAGGCGCTGCGGCTGGCCGACAAGGCCCTGTACATGGCCAAGGAACAGGGCCGCAACCGCGTGGTGGTCTACCCGTACGCGGACTGAAAAGCGGCCGGCCTGGCCGACCGCTCCATCGCACCGGGCTCAGCGCTGCGCCAGCGGCGTCAGCAGGCGCAGGCCGCGCTGGGTGCCATCGACCATGTACACGCCGCCGGCCGGCAGCAGATCACTTCCCGCCTGTCCGGCGCCATCCGGCGTGCGCCAGGGTGCGGCCTGGCGCGGGCCGGGGATGAAGGCACGCCAGCGGCCGTAGCGTTCCGGCTGGCCGTTGTCGCTGTTGTTCAGGGCGAAAGTGACCGGCACGCGCACGGTCCATGAATCCCGCGTGCTGTCCTCGCCGGTGGTCGGCGGCGAGAAGGTCCACTTGCGGGCCGCACTGATACTGGCCTTGGCGAAGATGTCGCGCATCCTGGCCATGGTCCGTTCCGGTGCGACCACGGTCATGTTCACCTGCTCGGCAATGACATCGGCCACGGTGCCGTCGCGTGCGACCTTGACCAGCAGCAGTACGTCACCCTGCCCGCCATTGCGGAAGGCCTCTTCGGGGTAGCGCGGCGGCGGCATGCGCTTCTGGGTGATCGAATCGGTAGCCTTCGGATCATATTCACTGAAGTCGACGCTGGTCATGCTGATCTGGTAGTTGCCGTCTTCCTGCTCCTTGCCACGCAGGCGTACGCGCAGCGGCGCGTGGACGGCCACCGGCGTGCCATCACGCAGCGTCGGTTCGAACTGCCAACCGCGGATGGCGCCTTCCACGAACGACACGATGCCGGGTGCGAGCATGGCACGCTGGTCCAGGACCAGCGTGCTGACCGAACCATCGGCCGCCACGTCGATACTGCCCGACAGCACCATGCTCATCTCGGCAGTGGCGCGCACGGCGCGCGCGTTCTGGGCCACGGCATCGGCCGGCAGCAGGGGAGCACCGGCGGCGAACGCCAGGGCCAGCGCAAGGAACAGGGGGGAACGCATCATTGCCGGATCCATGGTGATGAGGTGAACCCCGAGCGTACCGCAGTCCGAGCGGGACCGGCAGGCAGTCCACGCCACGCCGTTCAGGCCAGGCGATGGACCGCCGCATAGGGCGGGGTATCCGGATAATCACCGCTGGCGAAGCGCGCCTGCAGGCCCTGCCACCACGCGGGATCAAACAGGTGCCGGTAATGTTCGCGCACCGCCGCCAGCTCGCCCGCCGGCAGGCCCATGAACGGGCCGAAGCGCTCTGGAAACACGTCGCGTGGCCCGACGTGGAACCAAGGTTCGTCGGCCATGGCTTCCTCCGGCGTGCGCGGCTGCGGCCAGGCGCGGAAGACGCAGTCGCTGACCAGGCACAGCTCGTCATAGTCGTAGAAGACTGCCCGGCCATGCCGCGATACGCCGAAGTTCTTCGGCAGCATGTCGCCGGGGAAGATGTTGTTGCGCGCCATGTCGGTGATCGCCTGCGCGTAGTCGAGTACCGCCGCACGCACCGCATCGCCGCCCTGCTCGCGCAGGTACAGGTTCAATGGACGGAAGCGACGCTGCACGTAGCACAGTGCGACTTCCACCTGATCGCCATCGACGCGCACGCTCTGCGCGCACTGCGCAAGCAGCTCCTGCAGCAAGGCCGGTGCGAAGCGGTCGCGCGGGAAACGCAGATGGCGGTACGGCTGCGCATCAAGCAGGCGACCGACACGGTCGAGGTTGAACACCAGCGCATACTTCTCTTCCACCTGCTGCCGCGACATCGACTTCGGCCACGCGAAGCGGTCGCGGATCAGCTTGAACACCAGCGGATAGCTGGGCAGGGTGAACACCGCCATGACCATGCCCGGCGTGCCTTCGGCATGCACCAGCCGCTCCTGCGGATGTTCGTTGAAGTGGCGGAAGAAGGTACGGTAGCGCTCGGTCTTGCCCTGCTTGGCGCGGCCCAGCACCGTATAGATCTCATCAATGGGCTTGCCCGGCAACAGGCTGCGCAGGAACACCACCGCATCGCCCACCGTGGCAAGGTCGGCCTGGAAATAGCTGCGCGACACGCCGAACAGATGGGCGACATCGCGACGCCGGGTCAGCACCGCATCTGCACGCAGGCCCTGCCCATCGTTGACCAGGGCGATCACGCACGGTGAGAAGCGGTGTTCGCCGAACACGCGACCCACCAGGTAGGCGCGGCGCTCCCGGTAGAACACGGTGTCGAGCAGCTCGATGCTGCGCACCGGCGTATCACCCCAGTGGGCCAGATCATCCTGCAGGCGCACAGCGATGGCCGCCGCGCAGCGCAGCTGGTGCGCATACGGAATGTCGAAGCGGTAATCGGCCAGCACGCGCTGGAGAGCCTCCACCGGCCGCGTCGGCGAGACCGCATAGGTATGCCGTGCGACCGGGTGGGTGATCGCATCGGACGGCTCGACATCGAAGGCGATGAACTCCAGCGCCGGGTCCACGCCACGGGTGGAGAACAAGCGCCGCGACAGCGTGTTGTAGAAGGTCTTGTACAGCTCGGCGTCGATCAGCCCCCGCAGCAGTGCGCTATAGCGCGCATGCACCTGCAGCCACAGCGCGCGTTCCCCGATCGCTTCGCCGGCGAGGCGCCGCAGCGCATCCATCTGGTCGGCGATGCACAGGTCGTACAACGCGATGCGCTCGACTGCATCCCGGCGCGCGCCCACCCAGTCGCGCTGCTCGAAACGCTGCCGCGCACGGGCGGTGATCGCCGCAAAGCGGGCGTGATACTGCTCGAAGCCGGCGTGAATGGCGCCGGCGATGCGCGACGCCAAGTCGGCAACGGTGTCAGGCTCGGACATGCAGGGCTCACCCGGGAGGACCTGCCTCACCATACGCTGGCGTGGGGTGGCTTGTGTAGGGCCACTGCATGCCGCGACAAACGCAACGATTCCTACAGACCTGATGCCTCCCTGCTGCCTACCCTTTCAGGCCCAACAACGGCACGAGGTGACGCATGCAGCAAATGACCTTTATTCCGCGCGTGGAGGAAGGCAACGTCATCCCGCAGCGCGCCCGCGACGGCTACATCAGCGCGACCGCCCTGTGCCAGTCCGTCGGCAAGCGCTGGTCCGACTACCGGGCACTGAAATCGACGGAGGAGTTCCTGCAGGAGCTCATGGCGCAGACGAAGCTGTCCGAGAATGAGCTGATCCACGTGGTATCCGGTGGGAACCCGGCCATGCAGGGCACCTGGATCCACCCGTACCTCGCCATCCACCTCGGCCAGTGGCTGTCGCGCAGGTTCGCAGTGAAGGTCTCGCAGTGGGTGGTGGAATGGCAGCAGGGTCGCGCCAATGCGTTGCTGCCCGTGCACATCGACCGCTACATGCAGAACCGTGCCAAGGTGCCGTACACCCATTTCTCGATGCTCAACGAGCTGACGTTGAACCTGATCGCACCGCTGGAGCAGGCGGGCTATACGCTCCCGCAGGCGCTGGTGCCGGACATCTCCGAAGGCCGACTGTTCTGCAAATGGCTGAGGGATCATCGCGGCGTCGACACCGATGCGCTGCCCACGTATGACCACGCCTACCCGGACGGCCGCACGGTGCAGGCCAAGCTGTATCCCAACGAGTTCTACGAGGACTTCCGCCGCCACTTCAACGAAGTGTGGCTGCCAGATCATGCGCCCAGGTACTTCGCCGCACGCGACAGCAAGGCTCTCTCGTTCGTCTCTGCACTGCTGCTTCCAGCAGCCTGAAGGCAGCGCCGAACGTGCTCGGCTGCTTCGGCTGGAAGCAGCCGAGCATGGTCCGGCGCTACGGAGGCGGCCGCTCAGATCGCCAGTTCGGCCTCCACGTCCTGCACCTTGCGCCGGGCCAATGCCAGGTTGGACTTGGTACGGTCCAGCACGATGTAGAAGAACAGGCCCTTCTTCTTCGCCACCGGGCGCATGATGTGGTACGCCTTGCCCAGCGAGATCAGGATGTCCTCGATGCTGTCGTTGAGGTTCAGCGATGCGGCGGTCTTCATCTTCGCGCGGATCACTTCGGTATTGCCGGCGGCGGCCACTTCCATGTCCATGCCAGCACCGGCTTCGCCCAGCAGCATGCCGCTTTCGTAATCGACCAGCGCCACTGCCTGCGCGCCGTCGATGCCCATCAGTGCGTTCAACGAATCATTCAATCCAGCCACGTCGCACCCCTTGTCGATGTTGGTCCGAGCCCCTTGTTCCCCTGCGGCCGGGCTCACGATCCGCCGAGTTCGGCCAGGATCGCCTGGCCACATTCCCTGCTCTGCCACAGCACCTGGCCGATCACGCTGCGCTGGTCGCAGGCCGCCATCAGCAGCAACGGTGCGCGCCCTTCGGCCTGGATCGCCAGCATCAGCACCTTTCCGCCCGCCGCTTCCAGCATCAGTGTCTGCAGATCGCCCAGCACCAGTTCGCGCCCGACCGCCGCAGCCAGCGCCAGCATCGCGCTGGTCATCGCCGCCAGCCGTTCGCCGCGCCCTTCGGCGCCGGCGCTGACCAGGGCAAAGCCATCGACGCTGGCCAGCACGACCGTGCGCACGCCTTCGACCCGCTGCTGCAGGTCCTGCAGCAGGGGCTGCAGGCGCTCACGCTGACCGGCGTCGGGCAGTACCGCCAGCTGCCCGTCAGCCATGTGCAGCCACCAGTGCGTGCGCTTCCATTTCGCTCATCAGTACATCCATCAGCAGCAGTCCCTGTCCTCGGTCACGGGCATCCACGGCCAGCAGCGGCAGCGGCTGGTCGTCAAGGCAGGCACGGATGGCCCAGTCATCCAGTGCGGCCTGCGGTGCCTGGTCCAGGTGGGTGACCGCCACGACCAGTGCCAAGGATGATGCGAACGGCTGCAGCACCTGCAGATAGCCTTCCAGCTCGCTGGCCAGGCCGGCGCGGCGCGCATCCAGCAGCAGCACCGCGCCACGCGCGCCCTGCAGCAGGATCGGCCACAGGAAATCGAAACGCTGCTGGCCGGGTGTGCCGTAGAGACGCAGGCGTTCGCCGTTGGGCAGGTCGATGTCTGCATAGTCCAGCGCCACGGTGGTGGAGGCCTTGTCGGCGCCGAGGCGATCACTGTTGGCCACATCCGTGTCGACCACCGCGCCAGCCGCGATGCTGCGTACCAGCGTCGACTTGCCGCTGCCCATGCCGCCCAGCACGACCACCTTGTGCTCACGCATTGCGCTCGCTCCCGCGCAGGTGCCGCCACAGGCGGGCGAGCAGTCCGTTGTCGGTGCGGGTGCCACCTGCCGCCATCATCAGCGTCGCCGGGGCGGCCTGCAGCTGCGCGTAGCCACACAGATAGGCGGCATGGATGAAATCGCGAACGGCCGCCGCCGGCAGTTCGAGCAGCATCGTGCATTCCTCAACCGTACACGCACGCTTGAGCAGCAGCGAGCACAGGCGGAAGCCATCGTGGTCATGGCCCAGTACGCGGAAGTCCGGCCAGCGCAGCAGCTTCACCGAGGCGCCGCGCAGGCGCTCGTCCAGCGCCTGCCAATGGCGGCTGCGTTGCGCCCATTGCCACAGCAGTGGCCGCAGCGGCTGGCGTGGCCGCTCGCCGGCCAGGGCCTGCAGGCGCGCCGGTGTCAGCGCGTCCAGCTGCAGGCGCTCAAAGGCATCGGCCAGCCGCTCCACCAGCGCCGCAGCCGGCTCCTGCAACAGCACGGCCTGATCGTGCTCCAGATCCATCAGCAGCAGAGGCTCGCCCGCATCACCCAGCAGTGCCTGGCCCTGTCGCAGCGGCAGCCGCTCGCGCAGCAGGCGGGTGATGGCGTGCGCGCCATCTGCCAGGCGGATCGGCGCAGGTGTCTGCATGGCCAGGGGCTCCGGTGCCAACTGCATGCGACGCAACGCGCGACCGATGGCACCGTCATCAAGCACGTCCTGATGCCCGTCGCCATCACGCAGCTGGCCGCCGATGTCCTCGATCCAGCACTGCAGGCGCGGACGTTGCTGCCGCATGCGCTGGGCGGCGTTGCGCAGCGCCGGGGTATCGCGGATGACCAGCAGATCACAATCGTCCAGATCCTGGCTGCGGCGGACCTGGCCATCCGGCAGCGCCGAGGCCAGGCGCAGCCGTTGCAGCAGGGCCTGCTCGCCCTGGATATCGGTTCCCACTACCAGCACGCGTGCCATCCGTGTTCCCCGTGCGGCCACCTCCCCGGTGGCCTCGCGTCGCCAAGGCTAGGGCATCGCCAGCGGCGGCCGTCGTGATCGATTGCTCAGATTCAAGGCGACTGCGAAACGGCGCCGATCCATTCTGCGACCGCCATCGCGGGCAAGTTTCATGCCCCGTTGACGGCATTCCGACGACCGACGACCGACGGATGTCACGGTTCTGGACACGGGTCGAATGGGGCCAGATCCCTTTTGCTTGCAAAAGGGATCTGACCCCAGCGCCATAAAAAGAAACCCGCGCCGAAGCGCGGGTTCCGGTGTCACGGCCGAACGGCAGTGGATCAGCCGCGCAGCTGTTCCAGCGCGGCGTTGAAGGTCGCGCTCGGGCGCATCGCCTTGCTGGCCTTGGCCACGTCCGGGCGGTAGTAGCCGCCGATGTCCACGGCCTTGCCCTGCACTGCGATCAGCTCTTCGACGATCTTCTGCTCGTTGTCGGTCAGCGTCTTGGCCAGCGGGGCGAAGCGCGCCTTCAGGGCGGCGTCCTCGTCCTGCGCGGCCAGGGCCTGGGCCCAGTACAGCGCGATGTAGAAGTGGCTGCCACGGTTGTCGATGCCACCCAGCTTGCGCGATGGCGACTTGTCGTTGTCCAGGAACTGGCCGTTGGCTTCGTCCAGCGCCTTGGCCAGCACACGGGCAGCGGCGTTGTCGTAGCGGTTGCCCAGGTGTTCCAGCGACGCGGCCAGGGCCAGGAACTCACCCAGCGAATCCCAACGCAGGTAGTCCTCTTCAACGAACTGCTGCACGTGCTTCGGGGCCGAACCACCGGCACCGGTCTCGAACAGGCCGCCACCGGCCATCAGCGGCACGATCGACAGCATCTTGGCGCTGGTGCCCAGTTCCATGATCGGGAACAGGTCGGTCAGGTAGTCACGCAGCACGTTGCCGGTCACCGAGATGGTGTCCTCGCCCTTGCGGATGCGGTCCAGCGAGAACGCGGTGGCTTCCACCGGCGGCAGGATGCGGATGTCCAGGCCGGTGGTGTCGTGGTCCTTCAGGTACTGCTCGACCTTGGCGATGACCTGCGCGTCGTGGGCGCGGGCGGCGTCCAGCCAGAACACGGCCGGGGTGCTGCTCAGGCGGGCGCGCTCGACGGCCAGCTTGACCCAGTCCTGGATCGGCGCGTCCTTGGTCTGGCACATGCGCCAGATGTCACCGGCTTCCACGGCGTGCTCGAACACCACGGCGCCGGCATCATCGGTGACCTTGACCACGCCATCGGCGGCGATCTGGAAGGTCTTGTCGTGCGAGCCGTACTCCTCGGCCTTCTGCGCCATCAGGCCGACGTTCGGCACCGAACCCATGGTGGCCGGGTCGAAGGCACCGTGCGCCTTGCAGTCGTCGATGACGGCCTGGTACACGCCGGCGTAGCAGCGGTCCGGAATGACCGCCTTGGTGTCCTGCAGCTTGCCTTCGGCATTCCACATCTTGCCCGAGTCGCGGATCATCGCCGGCATCGAGGCGTCGACGATCACGTCGCTCGGCACGTGCAGGTTGGTGATGCCCTTGTCCGAATTGACCATGGCCACGCCCGGGCGCTGCGCGTACTCGGCGGCCAGGTCGGCCTCGATCGCGGCGCGGGTGGCTTCAGGCAGCGACGGCAGGCGCGCAGCCAGGTCACCAATGCCGTTGTTGGCATCGAAACCGGCCTGCTTCAGCACGTCGGCGTGCTTGGTCAGTACGTCCTTGTAGAACTCGTTCACCGCCACGCCGAACATGATCGGGTCGGAGACCTTCATCATGGTCGCCTTCAGGTGCAGCGAGAACAGCACGCCCTGGGCCTTGGCATCGGCAATCTGCTCGCCGATGAACGCGGCCAGTGCCTTGCGGCTCATGACGGCGGCATCGACGATCTCGCCCGCCTTCACTGCGGTCTCTTCCTTCAGCACGACGGCGCTGCCGTCCTTGCCGTGGAAGGTGATCTTCAGCGAACCGGCGTTGGCCAGGGTGGCCGACTTCTCGCTGCCGTAGAAGTCACCGGCGGCCATGTGCGCGACGTGCGACTTCGAATCCGACGCCCAGGCGCCCATGCGGTGCGGATGCTTGCGCGCGTAGTTCTTCACCGACAGCGGTGCACGGCGGTCGGAGTTGCCTTCGCGCAGCACCGGGTTCACCGCACTGCCCTTGACATTGTCGTAGCGCGCCTTGTAGTCGCGCTGCTGGTCGTCGGCCGGGGTTTCCGGGTAATCCGGCAGCGGATAGCCCTGGTCCTGCAGTTCCTTGATGGCCGCCTTCAGCTGCGGCACCGAGGCGGAGATGTTCGGCAGCTTGATGATGTTGGCGTCCGGGGTGGTCGCCAGCTGGCCCAGCTCGGCCAGGTCGTCGCTGACCTTCTGCGCGTCGCTGAGCAGTTCAGGGAACAGCGACAGGATGCGGCCGGACAGCGAGATGTCACGGGTTTCCACCACGATGCCTGCGGTGGCGGTGTAGGCGCCGACGATCGGCAGCAGCGACTGGGTGGCCAGGAACGGTGCTTCGTCGGTCAGCGTGTAGAGGATCTTGGACATGGGGGACTTGGACTCTGTAGCAGTGCTCAGGGGAAGGCCGGCGCCAGCGCCGGGCCACGTGCAACCGTGTCGCGCGCGGGGCCGGGCCCCACGCTTTCCCCCGTCGCCGTCAGGGTGGGCGCGCGGCGGGGAAACCCCTGCATTGTCGCGTTTTCAGCCGCGCGGGGCAAAGCTGTGCCATACGCGGCGGTACTGCACGGCGGCAACGCTGTGATCCATCCGCGCCAGGATGAAGCCCCCCACAGCATCAGCAGATCCACGCCATGCGTGGATGAAGCCAGCCATCGCCCAACAAAAAAGGACGCAGCCTCGCGGCTGCGTCCATCGTGAGCCCTGCCGGGAGAGAGTCGGCAGGACTTACTTGACCTCGAACTCCTGCGGCGTTCCGGCCGCCTTGCCATCGACGGTGACCTCGGCGCGGTACTTGCCGGCCGGCCAGCCCTTTGCATTCTTGAACGTGACGTTGGTGGTTTCCGCACCACTGGTGTTCAGGGTGGCGTTCTGTTCGCCGGCTACCTGGCCGTCCTGATAGGTCAGCTTGGCGCCAACGGTGACGTTGTTTGCAGCGCCGTCGGTCTTGACCGAGACGATGATGTCATCCTTCGGTGCGAACAAAGCCGTCGTCGCAACCGACTTGTCGGCGGCGGCGGTCTTGCCGACGGTGACCGACGAGACGTTGACCGCAGCGGCTTCGGCCATCGGCGGCGGTGCGCCGGTCATCGGCGCGGGAGCTGCGGGTTCGGCCGGGGCGGTCGCTGCCGGAGCGGCGTTGCTGTCGGTCGACTCTTCCTTCTTCTTGCAACCGACCAAGGCAACGCTGCCCAGCAGGGCGGCGATCAGGGCGGTCTGTAGCGGGGTGGTCTTGATCATTCGGGGTTCCTCCCAGGGATTGTCGGACGGCGTTCGATGGCCGGCTTACTTCGGCGGCAGTTTCAGGGTCTGGCCCGGGAAGATCTTGTCCGGGTCATCAAGCACATCGCGGTTGGCTTCGAAGATCTTTTTCCAGGCATTGGCGTCGCCCAGATGCTGCTTGGCGATCTTCGACAGCGAGTCACCCTTCTGCACGGTATAGGTGCCGCCGCTGACAACGTCTGCGGTGCTGTCCACCGAAGCGCTGACGCCGGAGAAGTCCGCCTTCGGCACCTGCTCGGCGGTACTGTCGACGCTGCCACTGACGCCGGAGAAATCGGCCTTCTTCTCGGTACTCATCCACAACTCCCGTCTGCATGACTACGTGATTCGCACGGTGCCATGGAGGTTGTTAAATGGGGATGGTGCAGATGTGAAGCCGCCCCCCGGGGCGGCTGAACAATCGGGGGAATGGACGCCCGGTAGTGCCGGCCGCTGGCCGGCTGTGCCAGGGGGATCCGGCCTTGGCCGATTGCCGGCCAGCGGCCGGCTCTACCCGTAACCACCTGCGAATCATGGTAGTGCCGGCCGCTGGCCGGCGCTCGCCGGGCATGGCCCGGCGCAACGGGCAACCGCCTGTGGCGGTTACTGCCGCAGTTCGCGGTAGGTCGCAGCCGGGGCGGCGATGCCCGGGCTGGCACGCCAGGGGTTGATATCCAGGCCGCCACGACGGGTGTAGCGGGCCTCCACTTCCAGCCACTGCGGCTGGCAGCGCGCAGACACCTCGCTGAAGATCCGTTCAACACACTGCTCGTGGAACTCGGCGTGCTCGCGGTAGCTGACCAGGTAACGCAGCAGGCCGGCGCGGTCGATCTTCGGCCCGCGGTAGCGCAGGCTGACCGTGGCCCAGTCCGGCTGGCCGGTAACCGGGCAGTTGGACTTCAGCAGCGCCGAGACCAGGGTTTCCTCCACCACCTCGCCGGTATCAGCGGCGAGGAAGTCTGCCTGCGGCGGGCCGTAGCAGTCGATCTCCACATCCAGGCCGTCGATGGATTCACCGAGTGGCGTCTCGCGCAGGCCCGGCAGGCCGAACTCGACCTCCACCGGCGCACCGGCGCAGGCCGACAGGTCAGCCACCAGGCGCCCACGAAGTGCCTCGGCGCTGTCGATACGGGTGCTGTTGAGGGAGTTCAGGTACAGCTTGAACGACTTCGATTCGATCAACCGCGGTGAGGTGCACGGCACCTGCACGGTGGCGACGGCGACCTGCGGCTTGCCACGCGCGTCGAGCCAGCTCAGCTCGAAGGCATGCCAGCGGTCGTGGCCGACGAACGGCAGCGCGGCGTCATCGAGGCCGATCTCGGCGCGGGCGCCGCTGCGGGGGATGGGAAACAGCAGGCCGGGATCGTACTGCGACGGGTAACTGACCTCGCGACCGAGGCTGGAATCCTGTGGGGTGTTCATGGGCGCCATTGTATCGCGCGGACGGCGGGCCTTCGGCCGGGCTGGCCAACGGCGGAGCCCCTCCGTGGTGGGGTTGGTGGGTCGTCGAAAGCCTGGGTTCCGGGGTGTGGGCCAGGCGGGCGGGATGGGCGGGGACGCCGTGAACCCATCCCTGGGGGCTTAGCCGCGCCATCCATGGCGCGGATACCCCGCCCATCCCACCCGCCCGGCCCTCCGACACATTTCTGTCGCCGATCCACCACGGGAAAGATCAGGAAAATCAAAATCAGAATCCGATCCTTAAGACGTTCATGACGTCCGCCGTGCCGACCAACGGTCGGCACCCACCAACAGCAGCGGGCACCAACAGCCGCGGGAAACTGTCGAAGGCGGGGTGGGTCCGGTTGAGGGGGTGTCCGCGGCATGGATGCCGCGGCCAAGCCCCCAGGGACGGGTTTACGGCGTCCCCCTCAACCGGACCCACCCCGCCATCCCACGGAATGCCCGCTGTTGACGTTGACGTTGCCGTTGATCCAAGCGGGTGCAGGGCTGCAAGCCCTGCGGAAACCCTCACTCCGCCGGGGTGCCGGCACCGTGCAGGTAATCCAGGCTCACCTGCAGCAGCGCGCGGAACCCGACATCCAGCGCCTTCTCATCCAGCAGGAACTTCGGCGAATGGTTGGCCGGCGCCGTTGCCGGGTCGATGCCCGCGCTGGTGGAGCCGACGAAGAAGAACATGCCCGGCACTTCCTTCGCGTACAGCGAGAAATCTTCCGCACCCATCTGCAGCGGTGGCTCGTATACGTTGTCCTTGCCCACCACCGCCTGCAGGCTCGGCAGCATCTTCGCGGTCAGTGCCGGGTTGTTCACCGTGGCCGGGTTGCCATCGGCTTCGTAGATCTCGGTCACCGCCTTGGCACCATGCGCGGCGGCGGTGTGCTCGGCCACGTTGCGCAGGTCGGCGAAGATCTGCTGGCGCATGCCTTCGTCGAAGGTGCGGATGGTGCCGACCATCTCCACTTCATCGGGAATGATGTTGTAGCGGATGCCGCCGTTGATCGCGCCGAAGGTCAGCACTGCCGGCTGCTTGGACAGGTTGGCGCGGCGGCTGACGATGGTCTGCGCGGTGCCCACCAGGTCGGCGGTGGCGACGATCGGATCAACCCCGTTCCACGGCGCCGAACCATGCGTCTGGCGGCCGATCACCTTGATCCCGAACCGGTCCGAGGCCGCCATCAACGGGCCACCGCGCACCGCGATCTGACCCACCTGCACGCTGGAGAACACATGCAGGCCGAACACCGCTTCCGGCTTGAAATCGGCGAACAGGCCTTCCTTCAGCATGAGTGCCGCACCACCCTCTTCCGGCGGCGGTGCGCCCTCCTCGGCCGGCTGGAAGATCAGCATCACCTGGCCCGGCAGGTCCTTCTTCATCGACACCAGTGCTTCGGCCACGCCGAGCAGGGTCGCGGTGTGCGCGTCATGGCCACAGGCATGCATCACGCCCACGGTCTGCCCGCGGTACTGGTCAGTGGCCTTGGAGGCGAACGGCAGGCCGGTCTGCTCGGTCACCGGCAGCGCGTCCATGTCGGCGCGCAGGGCGATCTTCGGCCCCGGCTTGCCGCCCTCGATGATCGCAACCACGCCGTGGTGGGCGATGCCGGTCTTCGGCTTCAGGCCCATCGCACGCAGGCGCTTGGCGACCTCGGCCGAGGTGCGCGCCTCGCGGTTGGACAACTCCGGATGCTGGTGGAAATCGCGGCGCCATTCGACCACCTTGGCCTGCAGCCGCTGCGCGGCGGCGGTCACTTCCGGGCGCTGCCCGTCCTGGGCGTGGGCAAGGGCCGGCAGGGCCAGCAGCAGGGCGGACAGCAGCAGCGAACGGCGCATCGCAATCTCCACAGCAGAAGGGTTCCAGCTGAATGTAGGGCAACACCGCCGCCACGGGAACCTCCGGCGCTCGATCCGGTCTTAGCGCCCGTCCCATCCGTCATGCAGGAAACGTGATGTGGCACAGGTATGCTTTGCGCATTGCCCCGGCGTCCCGCCTGGTCCAGCCCTCTCGGAGTCCTCGTAATGTCACGTGTTTGGAAGATCGTGCTGCTGGTCGTGGCAGTGCTGGTGCTGGCCGTGGTCGGCCTGCGCGTCATGGGCGGGGGCAAGGACAAGGCCGGTGGTGCAGCTGCGGGGGCGCGCCAGGGCGGCGAGGATCCGAATGCCGGTCCAGTACCGGTGACCGTGGTGGAGGCCACGCGCCAGGACGTGCCGGTGTATGCCAGCGCGCTGGGCACGGTGACTGCGATGAACACCGTTACCGTCAGCCCGCAGGTCGGCGGCCAGCTGATGAGCCTGAATTTCCGCGAAGGCCAGGAAGTGAAGCAGGGTGACGTGCTGGCGGTGATCGATCCGCGCACGGCCCAGGCCAGCTATGACCAGGCCGCCGCAGCCAAGCGCCAGAACGAAGCCCTGTTGGCCACTGCGCGCTCCAACTTCCAGCGCTCGAACGCGCCTGAGTATCGCCAGTACGTCGCCAAGACCGATCTGGATACACAGCGTAACCAAGTGGCACAGTACGAAAGCGCCGTGGCCGCCAACGAGGCCAGCATGCGTTCGGCGCAGGTGCAGCTGCAGTACACCAAGGTCACCGCACCGATCTCCGGCATCGCCGGCATCCGCGCGGTCGACGCGGGCAACGTGGTCAACGCCGGCACCGCGCTGGTCACGCTGACCCAGATCCATCCGATCCACGTGCTGTTCAACCTGCCCGAGCGCCAGCTCGGCGACGTGCGCCAGGCGCAGGCCGCCGGCACGGTGCCGGTGGCCGCGCTGGACCGTGCCGATTCGCATGTGTTGTCCGGCGACGGCAAGCTCGACGTGGTCGACAACCTGATCAGTGCCGACAGCGGCACGTTCAAGGCGCGTGCGATTTTCGACAACACCGACAACGGCCTGTGGCCGGGCCAGTTCGTCAACGTGCGCATGCAGCTGCGCACGATCGCCGGTGGTGTGGTCATCCCCACCCAGGCGGTGCTGCGTGGCCCGGATGGCGAGTACGTCTACATCGTGCAGGGCGACAACACGGTAAAGATGCAGACGGTGCGCAGCGGCGTGGAAGTGGGCGACAGCCAGGTGCAGATCGCCGAAGGCCTGAAGGGCGGCGAGCGGGTGGTCAGTGAAGGCCAGTTCCGCCTGAAGCCGGGCAGCAAGGTCACCGCGCTGAAGCCGGGCGAGACCCCGGCCGCACCGACCGAGGCCGAACTGAAGGCGGCCGAGCAGAAGAACGCAGGCGGCGGTGGCCGTCGCGGTGGTGGCCCGCGCTGAGCGCAGGCCACTGATCTCCCTCGCGCCGGCATACCCGCCGGCGCCGACATTGAAGTGCCAGCAAGGATCAGTCCGTGGGCTTTTCGACGATCTTCATCCGCCGCCCGATCGCCACCTCGCTGTTGATGGCGGGCCTGTTGCTGCTGGGCATCCTCGGTTACCGCAAGCTGCCGGTGTCGGCGCTGCCGGAAATCGATGCGCCCAGCCTGGTGGTCACCACCCAGTACCCCGGTGCCAACGCCACCACCATGGCTTCGCTGGTCACTACCCCGCTGGAGCGCCAGTTCGGGCAGATTTCCGGGTTGGAGCTGATGACCTCCGACTCGTCGGCCGGGTTGTCGACGATCATCCTGCAGTTCTCGATGGACCGCGACATCGACATCGCCGCGCAGGACGTGCAGGCGGCGATCCGCCAGGCCACCCTGCCCTCGTCGCTTCCCTACCAGCCGGTCTACAACCGGGTGAATCCGGCCGACGCGGCCATCGTCACCCTGAAGCTGACCTCCGACACGCGCCCGCTGCGCGACGTCAACAATTACGCCGACTCGATCCTGGCCCAGCGCCTGTCGCAGGTGCAGGGCGTGGGACTGGTGTCGATCGCCGGCAACGTGCGCCCTGCCGTGCGCATCCAGGTCAATCCGGCGCAGCTGTCGAACATGGGCCTGACCCTGGAGCAGCTGCGCAGCGCACTGACCCAGGCCAACGTCAATGCGCCCAAGGGCTCGTTGAACGGCAAGACGCAGTCCTACAGCATCGGCACCAACGACCAGCTGGCCAGCGCCGCCGAGTACCGCGACACGATCATCAGCTACAAGAACGGCCGCCCGGTGCGGCTGTCGGACGTGGCCGAGGTGATCGATGGCGTGGAGAACGACCAGCTGGCCGCCTGGGCCGATGGAAAGCCGGCGGTGCTGCTGGAAGTCCGGCGCCAGCCTGGTGCCAACATCGTGCAGACCGTCGAGCGCATCCGCGCGATCCTGCCGCAGCTGCAGGGCGTGCTGCCGGCCGACGTGCACCTGGAGATCTTCAACGACCGTACCGAGACCATCCGCGCCTCGGTGCATGAAGTGCAGTTCACCCTGATCCTCACCATCGGCCTGGTGGTGGCGGTGATCTTCGTGTTCCTGCGCCGGTTGTGGGCCACGATCATCCCGTCGGTGGCAGTGCCGTTGTCGCTGGCCGGCACCTTCGCGGTGATGGCGTTCGCCGGCATGTCGCTGGACAACCTCTCGCTGATGGCGCTGGTGGTGGCCACCGGCTTCGTGGTCGACGATGCGATCGTGATGATCGAGAACATCGTGCGCTACATCGAGCAGGGCAAGAGTGGCAAGGAAGCGGCCGAGATCGGCGCGCGCCAGATCGGCTTCACCGTGCTGTCGCTGACCGTCTCGCTGGTGGCGGTGTTCCTGCCGCTGCTGCTGATGCCCGGCGTCACCGGACGCCTGTTCCACGAGTTCGCGTGGGTGCTGAGCATCGCGGTGGTGCTGTCGATGCTGATCTCGCTGACGCTCACCCCGATGATGTGTGCCTACCTGCTCAAGCCCGACGCCCTGCCCGAGGGCGAAGACGCGCATGAGCGCGCGGCAGCGGCCGGCAAGCAGAACCTGTGGACACGCACCGTCGGCCTGTACGAGCACAGCCTGGACTGGGTGCTGGGCCACCAGCGCCTGACCCTGGCCGTGGCCGGTGGTGCACTGGTGCTGACCGTGCTGCTGTATGTGCTGATTCCCAAGGGCCTGCTGCCCGAACAGGACACCGGCCTGATCACCGGCGTGGTGCAGGCCGACCAGAACATCGCCTTCCCGCAGATGGAACAGCGCACCAAGCAGGTCGCCGAAGCACTGCGCCACGACCCGGATGTGACCGGCGTGTCGGCGTTCATCGGTGCCGGCAGCATGAACCCCACGCTCAACCAGGGCCAGCTGTCGATCGTGCTGAAGGAGCGCAGCCAGCGCGATGGCCTGGAGCAGATCCTGCCGCGCCTGCAGAAGGCGGTGGCCGGAATCCCGGGCGTGGCGCTGTACCTGAAGCCGGTGCAGGACGTGACCCTGGATACCCGCGTGGCCGCCACCGAGTACCAGTACTCGCTGTCGGACGTCGATTCGGCAACGGTGGCGACCCAGGCCACGCGCCTGACCGAAGCGCTGCGCAAGCGCCCGGAACTGGCTGACGTGGACAACAACCTGTCCAACCAGGGCCGCGCCCTGGAGCTGAACATCGACCGCGACAAGGCCAGCGTGCTGGGCGTGCCGATGCAGACCATCGACGACACGCTCTACGATGCGTTCGGCCAGCGCCAGATCTCCACCATCTTCACCGAGCTCAACCAGTATCGCGTGGTGCTGGAAGTGGCGCCGGAGTTCCGCACCAGCACCGCGTTGATGGAGCAGCTGGCGGTGGCCTCCAATGGCGCCGGCGCGCTGACCGGCACCAATGCCACCAGCTTCGGCCAGGTCACCTCGTCGAACTCGTCGACCGCCACCGGCATCGGCGCGCAGAACACCGGCATCACCGTCGGCGCCGGCAACATCATCCCGCTGTCGGCGCTGGCCGAAGGCAAGGTGAGCAGCGCGCCACTGGTGGTCAGCCACCAGCAGCAGCTGCCGGCGGTGACGGTCTCGTTCAACGTGGCGCCGGGCTATTCGCTGTCCGAAGCGGTGCGTGCAATCCAGGAGACCAAGGACAGCCTGGACATGCCCACCCACCTGCATGCCGAGTTCATCGGCAAGGCCGCCGAGTTCACTGGCAGCCAGACGGACGTGGTGTGGCTGCTGCTGGCCTCGCTGGTGGTGATCTACATCGTGCTGGGCGTGCTGTACGAGAGCTACATCCACCCGATCACGATCATCTCCACGCTCCCGCCGGCCGGCGTCGGCGCGCTGCTGGCGCTGATGCTGTGCGGCCTGAGCCTGTCGGTGGATGGCATCGTCGGCATCGTGCTGCTGATCGGCATCGTCAAGAAGAACGGCATCATGATGGTGGACTTCGCGATCGAGGCCCGCCGCGCCGGTGCCAACGCGCACGAAGCAATCCGCCGTGCCTGCCTGCTGCGCTTCCGCCCGATCATGATGACCACCGCCGCGGCCATGCTGGGCGCGCTGCCGCTGGCCCTGGGCACCGGGATCGGCTCGGAGCTGCGCCGCCCGCTGGGCATCGCCATCGTCGGCGGCCTGCTGCTGTCGCAGCTGGTCACGCTGTACACCACGCCGGTGATCTACCTGTACATGGAGCGCTTCTCCGAGTGGCTTGCCCGCCGCCGCGAGCAGCGTGCGTTGCGCGACGGGTCGCTGCAGGAGCCGCAGGCATGATCCACGCCCCGCTGCTGCGGGGGGCCGCGCGATGAACCTGTCCGGCCCCTTCATCCGCCGCCCGATCGGCACCGCGCTGCTGGCCATCGGCCTGTTCATGGTCGGCCTGATCTGCTACCTGCGCCTGGGCGTATCGGCACTGCCGAACATCGAGATCCCGGTGATCTTCGTGCATGCCAGCCAGTCCGGCGCCGATGCGGCGACCATGGCCTCCACGGTTACCGCGCCGCTGGAACGCCATCTCGGCCAGCTGCCGGGCATCGACCGCATGCGCTCGTCGAGCTCGGAAGGCAGCTCGCTGGTGTTCATGATCTTCCAGAGCGGCCACAACATCGATTCGGCCGCGCTGGACGTGCAGACGGCGATCAACTCGGCCCAGGCCGACCTGCCCTCGGGCATGGGGTCGCCGATGTACCAGAAGGCGAACCCGAACGATGACCCGGTGATCGCCATCGCGCTGACCTCGCAGACGCAGTCGGCCGACGAACTGTACAACGTCGCCGATTCACTGCTGGCGCAGCGCATCCGCCAGATCAGCGGCGTTGCCTCGGTCGACATCGCCGGCGCGTCGACGCCAGCGGTGCGCGTGGACGTCAACCTGCGCCTGATGAACGCGCTGGGCCTGACCGCCGATGACCTGCGCAATGCGGTGCGCGCGGCCAACGTGACCTCGCCCACCGGCTTCCTCAGCGACGGCAACACCACCACCGCGATCATCGCCAACGATTCGGTGGCGCGTGCGGCCGACTTCGCCGATCTGGTGGTCAAGACCCAGGGCGATGGCCGGGTGATCCGCCTGAAGGACATCGCCAACGTCTACGACGGCCAGCAGGATGCCTACCAGGCCGCGTGGTTCGACCACAAGCCGGCGGTGGTGATGTACGTGTTCACCCGTGCCGGCGCCAACATCGTGGAGACCGTGGACCGGGTCAAGGCGCAGATCCCGACCCTGCGCGACTACCTGCAGCCCGGCACCACGATGACGCCGTACTTCGACCGTACGCCGACCATCCGCTCGTCGCTGCATGAAGTGCAGATCACGTTGCTGATCAGCCTGGCGATGGTGGTGCTGACCATGGCGCTGTTCCTGCGCCGGCTGGCACCGACGCTGATCGCCGCAGTGACCGTACCGCTGTCGCTGGCCGGTGCCGCGTTGGTGATGTACGTGATGGGCTTCACCCTGAACAACCTGAGCCTGCTGGCGCTGGTGATCGCGATCGGCTTCGTCGTGGACGATGCGATCGTGGTGATCGAGAACATCATGCGCCACCTCGATGAGGGCATGCCGCGCATGCAGGCGGCGCTGACCGGTGCGCGCGAGATCGGCTTCACCATCGTCTCGATCACCGCCTCGCTGGTCGCGGTGTTCATCCCGCTGCTGTTCGCCAGCGGCATGATGGGCGCGTTCTTCCGCGAGTTCACCGTCACCCTGGTGGCGGCCATCGTGGTCTCGATGATCGTTTCGCTGACGTTGACCCCGGCGCTGTGCAGCCGCTTCCTCAGCGCCCATGACCACAGCGCGCCGCCGTCGCGCTTCGGACGCTGGCTGGATGCCGGCCACGAGCGCATGCTGCGCATCTACACCGTGTTCCTGGACTTCTCGCTGCGCCACGCGCTGCTGCTGTCGCTGACGCCGCTGATCCTGATCGGCGTCACCATCTTCCTGTTCGGGGCGGTGAAGAAGGGCGCGTTCCCGCCGCAGGACACCGGCCTGATCTGGGGCCGCGCCAATTCCAGCGCCACCGTCTCCTTCGAGGACATGGTCGCCCGCCAGCGTCGCATCACCGACATGCTGATGGCCGACCCGGCAGTGAAAACCGTGGGTGTGCGCCTCGGCAGCGGCCGTCAGGGCTCCAGTGCACAGTTCAACATCGAGCTGAAGTCACGCAGCGACGGTCGCCGCGAAACCACCGCACATGCGTTGGCGCGACTCAGTGCCAAGGCCGATCGCTACCCCGACCTGCAGTTGCGCCTGCGCGCGATCCAGGACCTGCCCAGCAACGATGGCGGCGGTTCCAGCCAGGGCGCGCAGTACCGCATTTCCCTGCAGGGCAACGACCTGGCTGCTTTGCAGGAATGGCTGCCCAAGCTGCAGGCGGAACTGAAGAAGAACCCGAAGCTGCGTGACGTCGGCACCGACGTGGACAATGCCGGACTGCGCCAGAACATCCAGATCGACCGCGCCAAGGCCGCGCGCCTGGGCATCACTGTCGGCGCCATCGACGGCGCGCTGTACGGTGCGTTCGGCCAGCGCCAGATCTCCACCATCTATTCGGACATCAACCAGTACAGCGTGGTGGTCAACGCCCTGCCCTCGCAGACCGCCACCCCGGCGGCGCTGGATGAGGTGTACGTGCGTGCGCGCAACGGCGACATGGTGCCGATCACCGCGGTGGCCACGCAGATGCCCGGCCTGGCCCCCTCGCAGATCACCCACGAGAACCAGTACACGACGATGGACCTCAGCTACAACCTGGCTCCGAACGTGAGCATGGGTGAGGCCAAGGCGATCATCGATGCCACCGTCGCCGGCATGCGCATGCCTGGCGACATCCGCCTGGCCGACGATGCGGGCTTCGGCTTCAATTCAGATCCCAGCGACATGCTGATCCTGGTGTTTGCCGCGATCCTGACCGTCTACCTGGTGCTGGGCATGCTCTACGAGAGCCTGATCCACCCGGTCACCATCCTGTCCACGCTGCCGGCGGCGGGCGTCGGTGCGCTGCTGGCGTTGTTCGGCACCAACACCGAACTGTCGGTGATCTCGATGATCGCGCTGGTTCTGCTGATCGGCATCGTCAAGAAGAACGCGATCATGATGATCGACTTCGCCCTGGTGGCGCAGCGCGAGCATGGGCTGGCGCCGCGCGACGCCGCACGCGAGGCCAGCATCGTGCGCTTCCGCCCGATCATGATGACCACGATGGTCGCGATCCTGGCCGCCGTGCCGCTGGCGATCGGCCTGGGTGAAGGGTCCGAGCTGCGCCGCCCGCTGGGCATCGCGATGATCGGCGGCCTGCTGTTCTCGCAGAGCCTGACCCTTCTCAGCACGCCGGCGCTGTACGTGATCTTCTCGTGCCTGGCCGAGCGTTGGCGCGCACGCCGCGCACGCAGGCGCGAAGCCAAGCTGCTCAAGCGCGCGCAGCGGGCGTAGAAGGGCCCATCCACGCGCGGCGTGGATCTATGGGTAGAGCCGGCCGCTGGCCGGCTTTCTCCGTACCGCAAATCTGCCGGCCAGCGGCCGGCACTACCGGATTCCTGCGCGGGCTGTCCCCTTCACCCCACACCCGCAATAATGGTCGGAGACCCTTCCGCCGAGCCTGCATGTCCGCCCGACAATCCCGCCTCAGCCGCCTGTGGGCCCACGAGAAGGCCAGTTACGGCCTGCGGGTGTTCATCGCCCTGACCGCGGCGCTGGCGGTGTGCTGGCAGCTGGATGCGCTGACCGCCTTGCCCGGCGTGTTCCTCGGCATCATCGCCAGTGCCATCGCCGAAACCGATGACAACTGGTGGGGCCGGACCAAGGCGGTGGCGCTGTCGCTGTTGTGCTTCTGCATCGCCGCAGCATCGGTCATCTGGCTGTTCCCGTGGCCGTGGATCTTCATCGGCGCGCTGGCGCTGTCCACCTTCGGCCTGACCCTGCTCGGCGCGCTCGGCGAGCGCTATGCGTCCATTGCCCAGGCCACGGTGACGCTGGCGATCTACACCATGATCGGCCTGGAACAGCACGGTGCCAGCGACCTGCACAGTGCGCTGGAAGCGGTCAGCCACCTGCTGGCCGGTGCGGTCTGGTACGGCCTGCTGTCGATCCTGTGGACCGCGCTGTTCGCCAACCGGCCGGTCCGCGAGCGGGTGGCGCGACTGTACGTTGAGCTGGGCCGCTACCTGCAGCTGAAGGCCGCGCTGTTCGAGCCGGTGCGCGAAGCCGACCTGCAACGTCGCCAGCTCGACCTGGCCGAACAGAACCGCCGCGTGGTCGGCGCGCTGAACGAGGCCAAGACCGCGATCCTGGCCCGCTTCGGCCGCTCCGGCCGACCCGGCGTGAACTCCGGCCTTTACCTGCGCCTGTACTACATGGCGCAGGATTTCCACGAGCGCGCCAGTTCCTCGCATTACCCGTACGGCGCGCTGGTGGACGCGTTCTTCCACAGCGACGTGCTGTACCGCTGCCAGCGCCTGCTTGACCTGCAGGGACAGGCCTGTGCCCGCCTGGGCGAGGCAATCCGGCTGCGCCGTCCGTTCGTGTACGGCGAAGGCAACCAGCAGGCCGGGCGCGACCTGGCCGATGCGCTGGCCTACCTGCGCGACCAGCAGCGGCCGCAATGGCAGCGCCTGCTGGGCTCGCTGGACCTGCTGGTGCACAACCTGCGCAGCATCGAACGGCGCCTGCTGGATGCCGAGCGCTCCGAAGCCAGCCTGGACAACGTCGATACCCGCCTGCGCGACAGCAACCCACACACCCTGCGCGAGATGGGCGTGCGCATCCGCCAGCAGCTTACGCCCGGCTCGGTGCTGTTCCGGCATGGGCTGCGCATGGCGCTGGCGCTGATTGTCGGCTTTGCAGCGATCCGCCTGTTCAATGCGCAGAACGGTTCGTGGGTACTGCTGACCATCGTGTTCGTGTGCCGGCCCAACTTCGGCGCCACCCGCCAACGCCTGGCCCAGCGCATCGTCGGCACCCTGGCCGGACTGGTGCTGACCTGGGCGCTGCTGCAGCTGTTCCCGCAGCTGCACGTGCAGCTGCTGATCGCCTTGCTCTCTGCACTTCTGTTCTTCTTCACCCGCACCGACCGCTACCTGGTGGCGTCGGCGGCGATCACGGTGATGGCACTGACCTGCTTCAACCTGATCGGCGACGGCTTCGTGCTGATCGTGCCGCGCATGGTCGATACGGTGCTGGGTTGCGCGATCGCAGCGGCGGCCGCGTTCCTGGTCCTGCCCGACTGGCAGGGCCGGCAGCTGCATCTCGTCCTGGCACGCGTGCTGGACACTGCGGCTCGCTACCTGGATTCGGTGCTGGACCAGTACCGCAGCGGCATGCGCGACGACCTGGCCTACCGCATCGCGCGGCGCGACATGCACAATGCCGATGCCGCGCTGTCCACCGCACTGTCGAACATGCTGCGTGAGCCCGGCCATGTGCGCCGCAATCTGGATGCCGGCTTCCGCTTCCTGGCGCTGTCCAACACACTGCTGGGACACCTGTCGGCGCTGGGCGCGCATCGCGACCAGGTGGACAGCTATGCGGGCGACCCGCTGGCATTGGCGGCCGGCGAGCGCGTGCGCAAGGCACTGCAGCAACTGGCCTCGGCGCTGACCGCACGGCAACCGGTCGCCGACGATGACAACGACGCCGACCGCGCGGTGGCCGCCGAGCTGGAGCAGATCGACGAGGCGATGCCGCCGAAACTGCAGCTGATCCGCACGCAGATGGCGCTGGTACTGCGGATGCTGCCGAAGGTGCGGGCAGCGGCCAATGAAGCGGTGACCAGCCTGACCTGACTCCTCATCGCTGATCGGAGATCCCACCCACGCGTGGCATGGGTCAATTGCGCCGTGTGCAACGGCGCGTTGCGCGTGGCGCTGCGGTTCGATCACGCGGCCGCGCGGATACTGGGCAATTCCCCCCGCTCCGGACTATCGCCATGAAAATCGAGCTCAGTGGCCGCACCGCGCTGGTCACCGCCTCCACCGCCGGCATCGGCCGGGCCATCGCCCAAGGACTGGCCAGCGCTGGTGCGCGAGTCATTCTCAATGGCCGCAGCACCGACAGCGTCGAGCGCGCCCGCCGGCACCTGCTCGCCACCGTGCCGGGAGCCGACGTGCTCGGCGTCGCCGCCGATCTCTCTGATGCAGCCGGTGTCGAAACACTGTTGGCCGGCCTGCCCAAGGTCGACATCCTGGTCAACAACGCCGGCATCTTCGGCCCACAGGACTTCTTCGAGACCGATGACGCGACCTGGGAGCGCTACTGGCAGACCAACGTGATGTCCGGCGTGCGCCTGTCGCGTGCGCTGCTACCGGCAATGGTCGATGCCGGCTGGGGCCGCGTGCTGTTCATTTCCTCCGAATCAGCGCGCAACATTCCCGCCGACATGATCCATTACGGGGTCAGCAAGACCGCGCAGCTGTCGTTGTCGCGCGGCCTGGCCAAGCGCGTGGCCGGCAGTGGCGTCACCGTCAACGCGGTGCTGCCCGGCCCGACCCTCTCCGATGGTTTTGCGGCGATGTTCGAGGATGAACGCCAGCGCAGCGGCAAGCCGCTGGAGCAGATCGGCCGTGAGTTCGTGATGGCGCACCGGCCGTCCTCGGTGATCCAGCGCACCGCCACGGTCGAGGAAGTGGCCAACATGGTGGTGTACCTGGCCTCGCCGCAGGCCTCGGCAACCTCGGGTGCGGCGCTGCGCGTGGATGGCGGCGTGGTCGACGATATCGTCTGAGAGTGCTGGCAGGTGTGCGGACCAACGGTCCGCACCCACAGCAGAGGGGAAGGAATGCTAGGCTGCGCCGGTCAAGGAGGTTCCATGTCCGGTCACAACCAGTTCGCCCTGCTGCGCCAGCGCCGTTTCCTGCCGTTCTTCGTGGTCCAGGCGCTCGGCGCGTTCAACGACAACGTGTACCGGCAGGCGATCATCAGCATGTTGCTGTTCATGGCTGTGCCGGAGGAAGAACTGGGGTTGTACGCCACCCTGGCACCGGCCATCTTCATCCTGCCATATTTCCTGTTCTCGGCGCTGGCCGGGCAGATCGCCGACAAACTGGAAAAATCGCGACTGATCGTGATCACCACCACCATGGAGATCGTGATCATGTCGCTGGCGGCCACCGGCTTCCTCACCCAGAGCCTGCCGGTGCTGCTGGTCGCGCTGTTCTGCACCGGCATGCAGTCCACCCTGTTCGGCCCGGTGAAGTATTCGGTGCTGCCGTCGGTGCTCAGGCCCGAAGAGCTGACCGGCGGCAACGGCCTGGTCGAGATGGGCACCTCGATGTCGATCCTCTCCGGCATGATCGTCGGCGGCCTGGTGTTCACCGTGGCTGGCAGCCACGGCACGGTGGTGGCCGCGTGCGCGATCATCGCCCTGGCGATCTGCGGCAACATTGCCGCCCGCCTGATTCCCAAGGTCGATGCCGGCGACCCGAATCTGAAGATCAACTGGAACCCGTTGCCGGAATCGCTGGCGGTGCTGCGCATGGCGCGCCAGCAGAAAGCCGTACGCAACTCGATCCTGGGCGTGTCCTGGTTCTGGTTCGTCGGCACCGTGCTGACCTCGCAGTTGCCGGCCTATGCGGTGACCAACCTGGGCGGCCAGCCGACCCTGTACATCTTCGCGCTGGCCCTGTTCTCGGTGGGCACCGGCGTCGGCTCGCTGCTGTGCGAGAAGCTGTCAGCACGTACGGTGGAAATCGGCCTGGTACCGCTGGGCGCGTTCGGCATGACCGCGTTCCTGCTCGACCTGTACTTCGCCCGCAGCGGCGAAGCGACAGTGCACGGGCTGACCATCGGGCCGTTCCTGCAGCAGCCCGGCAGCATCCGCATCGTCATCGACCTGATCGGCATCGGCCTGTTCACCGGCATCTTCGTGGTGCCGCTGTTCGCACTGATCCAGAGCCGCACGCCGAAGGCGCAGATGTCGCGCGTGTTCGCCGCACTGAACATCCAGAACTCGGGCTTCATCGTCGCTGCGGCGCTCCTGTCGCTGGCCGCCCACAAGCTGCTGCACTGGACCATTCCGCAGCAGTTCCTGGCGCTGGCCATCGCCAACGCGCTGGTGGCGATCTACATCTTCACCATCGTCCCCGAATTCCTGATGCGCTTCCTCAGCTGGCTGATGGTGCGCACCCTGTACCGGCTGCGCCCGCACGGCATCGAGGCCAACGTGCCGGACGAAGGCGCCGCACTGCTGGTCTGCAACCACGTCAGCTACATGGACGCGCTGATCCTGTCGGCGACCATCCCGCGCCCGGTGCGCTTCGTCATGTACTACAGGATCTTCAACATCCCGGTGATGCGCTGGATCTTCCGTACCGCCAAGGCGATCCCGATTGCCGGGGCGCGCGAAGACCCGGCGCTGATGCAGCGTGCGTTCGATGAGATCGACGCGGCGCTGGCCGAAGGCGAACTGGTCTGCATCTTCCCCGAGGGCGCGCTGACCCGCGACGGGCAGATGGCGCCGTTCAAGTCCGGCGTCGAGAAGATCCTCGAGCGGCGGCCGGTGCCGGTGGTGCCGATGGCGCTGCGCGGCATGTGGTCGAGCATGTGGAGCCGCCGCGACAGCCGCCTTGGCCGCATGCGGGTGCCGCGTCGTTTCCGCGCCACGGTCGAGGTGGTGGCGGCACCGGCCGTGGATGGCCGCACCACCAGCGCCCCGGTGCTGGAGGCCCAGGTGCGGGCCCTGCGTGGTGATCACGCCTGATCGACCGCACGGACACGGGTAGACCGTCCCAGCGACAAGCCCCCATCCTCGCCCTCCGATGCATCGCAGAGGTCCGTCAGATGCGTCAGATCAAGGGCCATACCGGCCAGTATCTGACTGTAACCGCATACATGCAGCGCGGGTTGAGGTAGATTACGCACCCACAGGGGGGAGGTTCGGCCGTTTCATCATGGCCGGCCACCAAGGAATGGAGTCTTGCTTTGAATCAACCGCCACCGCTCAGCCGTCCGGTCTACATCCCCAACCATCTGGTCTGGGCGATCCTGACGACGCTGTTCTGCTGCCTGCCGTTGGGCGTGGTGTCGATCGTCTATGCCTCCCAGGTCGATGGCCGCCGCGCCGCCGGCGACCTGCCGGGGGCCTACAGTGCGTCGCGCAAGGCGGGCTGGTGGGCGGTGGCTTCGGCCGTGGCCCTGCCGGTCCTGTTGCTGTTGTGGTTCGGGCTGTTCGGCGGCTTGGCCGTACTGGGCGCTCTTTCCGACCAATGATTCACCACCACCACCCATCAAGGAGCTTGAACCCATGAACACCGCCACTCCGCAGGTCCCGAACAATCTGGTCTGGGCCATCCTGAGCACCCTGTTCTGCTGCCTGCCGGCCGGCATCGTGTCGATCGTCTACGCCGCGCAGGTCAACGGCAAGCTGGCCGCTGGCGACATCGCCGGTGCCCAGGACTCCGCCGCCAAGGCCAAGAAGTGGGCGATCTGGTCGGCCATCGCCGCCGTCGTGGTCGGCGTGCTGTACGGCATCCTGATCGTCGCTGTCGGCGGCATGGGTGCAATGAACAACAGCGGCTACTGATCCGCGTGGACGGATCCGGCGCCCGCGCCGGATCCGTTGCTGCAATGTCCGCACTTCCCGCCCGCTCCCGATTCGCCCGCTGGGCACCGCTGCTGGCCGCCACCGGCCTGGCCGCCGGTGCCGCGGTGGTGCTGCGCAACGTCAATCCGTATGTCGCCGGCAATCCTTTGCCGAGCTGCCCGCTGTACGCGCTGACAGGCCTGTACTGCCCGGGCTGTGGCAGCACCCGCTGCCTGTATTCACTGGTCCATTTCGACCTGCCCGGCGCGATGGCGATGAACCCGCTGCTGGTCATCAGCCTGCCGTTCCTGCTGCTGATGCTGCTGAACGTCGCCGGCATCCGGCCGCGCGTGCTCGACCCGCTCATGCGGGTACTGGCCAATCCAACGTTCTGGCTCTGGGTGCTGCCCGGGTATGCGCTGCTGCGCAACCTGCCGTGGGCGCCGTTCACTGCACTGGCACCGATCTAGGTTTCCAGCCAACGGCCGCAGCCCCTCGTGGTGGGCGGCGTTTGAAGGCAGAAGCCCTGGGGTTGGCCGGGCGGGATGGGTTTGCGGGGGACGCCGTGAATCCGTCCGTGGAGGCTTGGCCGCGGCATCCATGCCGCGGACACCCCCGCAAACCCATCCCGCCCGACCACGGACAGTTTCCGTGTGCGTCCACCACGGAAAAGAAAGAGAAGATCAAAAGCGGAAGCGGATCGCTTCGCTCTGTATCCACGCATGGCGTGGATCGACCGTGTCGACCAAGGTCGACACCCACCGGCAGTCGCGGTTGACCCACCGTCACCGGGAAACTGTCGGGGGTGGGGCGGTGTGGGGCAGCAGGACCGTTGGCGCCATGGATGGCGCCATCGAGCCCCCAGGGACGGGTTTACGGCGTGTCCTGCAGCCCCACACCGCCCCGCCCAACCCTCAGCAATCCAGAGCCGCTTTGGCTCTGGCATTGGCTTTGGCCTCTGCAGGTGCAGGGCTGCAAGCCCTGCAAAACAACTACGTCACCCAGCCTGCAATCACCAGCAGGGCGAGGACCGCCAGCCACAGCAGCAGCATCCGCCACACCAGGCTCATCGCATCACGCAGGTCCGGCAACCGCTGCCACACCGGCAGCAACCCTGCCTCGGTGTAATCGTGCGCATCCTCACGCAGCTCGGCGTTGACGCTGGCCCGCGCCACCGCGCCAAGGAACCCGATGTTGCCGGCCAGGCGTTCGCCATGGGCCTGGCGCCAGGCCTTCCACGCCGTATCGAAATTGCCCACCAGCGCCATCGAGAAGGCCATCAGCTGCGCCACCGGCCACTCGATCCAGCCCAGCAGGCGCTGCGCCAGCGCCAGCGGCTCCACCGGCACGCGTGCGCGCATCGGGCTCTCCGCCATCAGCGCCAGCAGCCGGTACCCGAGCGCGCCAGCCGGGCCCAGCAACAGGAACCAGAACAGCACCGCGAACCAGCGCCGCAGTGCGTTGAGCACCGTCGCCTCGACCAGTGACGGAATGTCCTCGCGCAGGCTGCCGCCGGCCGACTGCAGGTTGCGCACTGCAGCCTGCCGCGTCGCCGCATCATCGGCATCGATAATGGCCTCGATATCGCGGTCCAGGTCACGCGGGCCCCAGCACCAGGCCAGCACCGCCACGCCCAGCAGCAGCGACGGCAGGCCGAACAGCACCCCGCGCAACAGCCACGCCAGCAGCACCATCAGCAACAGCGGCGGCAGCAGTGCCAAGGCAACGCCGGCCGGTCCCTGCCAGGCCTTGCCACCACGCGCATCCAGCCAGCCCAGCCAACGCCGGAAACCGTCGAAACGGCGCAGCGAGGCAGCAGCGGCCGGAGCAACATGGCCCAGGGCCAGTGCCACCAGCACGGCGGCCAGAGTGGTGAACATGGCAGGTCTCCCTACGAAACAGAACGCTCGGCGCCGCTACCTTACCTGTCGCAGCGGCGCCCTCCGCGATGACCCGCACTGTAACCCGGGCCGTGTTCAGGTGGCGGCAATGCAATCGCCCCAGCCGGCCCGGCTCAGCCCTTCTGCTGCCGGTACCAATGCTCGATCAGGCCGCGCGAAATCGAGATCGGCGGCGACAGGCGGATACCCTGGCCATCGTCCTCCACGTCGCGCGCCAGTGCCGCGCCGACCTCGTCGGCACTGAACCAGCGCGCGTCTTCCAGCTCACCGTCCACGGTCGGCAGGTCATCCTGCGCCTGTGCGCGGAAGCCAACCATCAGCGCACCCGGGAACGGCCAGGGCTGCGAACCGAGGTACTGGCAGGCCGTCACCCGCACCTTGCTCTCTTCATGGACTTCGCGCACCACGGTCTGCTCGAAGGTCTCGCCGGGTTCGACGAAGCCGGCCAGCACCGAGTAGCGACGCGGGGCCCAGTTCGACTGCCGGCCCAGCAGCAGCCGGCCCTGGTTTTCCACGGCGACGATCACCGCCGGGTCGACACGCGGGTAGTGTTCGGTGGAACACTGCCCGCAGCGGCCGACGAAGCCACCACGGGCAAACGCCACGGCGCCGCCGCACACGCCGCAGAAGCGGGTGCGCGAGTGCCAGTACGACATGCCGCGGGCATAGCTGAAGGCGGTCGCATCGGCCATCGACCACAGCAGCGCGGCCTGGCGCAGATCAAGCCGGCGTGGTGCGCTGATGGTGACGTTGGTGGCTTCAACCGAGAACCACGCCTGCTCTCCGCGCAGGCCGAGGAAGATCGCGGCACCCGGGCCGCCGCCGATGTCGGCGCCGGTCAGCGCCAGTGGCTGATCGTCATCGCCGGTGAAGGCGCTGCCGTCCTGATCGAGCACGAGGATGCGCGCGCCCGGCCACAGGCGCGCCAGTGCATCGGCATCTTCGCGCAGGGCATCGGCGCGCTCCAGCGGTTCACCCACGAAGGCGAAACCGGAAAGCGGCGAAGGAGTATTGGGCATCCTGCAAGCGTGCCGCCAATCGATGCGGGTGGCAAGGTCGGCGCTGTGCGCAATCTGCCGTTGTGGATGCAGGAAGGATCATCCACGCATGGCGTGGATCTACCCGCTCTGGCAGGTGCCAACCCTGGTTGGCACATTCCGGCCACAGGCCTCTTACATGCTGAAGCTGCTGCCGCAGCCGCAGGTGGTCTTTGCGTTCGGGTTGCGGATCACGAACTGGGCACCGGTCAGGCTCTCGGTGTAGTCCACCTCGGCGCCCATCAGGTACTGCAGGCTCAGCGGGTCGACCAGCAGGGTCACCCCGCTGGTCTGTACCGCCAGGTCATCCTCGGCACGGTTCTCGTCGAACTCGAACCCGTACTGGAAGCCCGAACAGCCGCCGCCCTCGATGTACACACGCAGGGCCAGGTCGGGGTTGCCCTCTTCCTGGATCAGGGATTTGACCTTGGCGGCCGCCGACTCGGTGAAGTTCAGCGGGCGCTCCAGCGATTGGTAATCGGGCGCGGCAACCGGGGTGGCGCCGGGCAGGGAGACTAGCGTGCTCATGGTGCCAGCATGGGGGTGCCGGGGATGGCTTTCAAGCCATCGCCTCGGCCAGCTTGCGGCGTGCGGCGGTGTCGCCCTTGCCGCCATTGGCCTCATCGCCTTCCGGCGCCGGCAGGGCCGCCATCGGGGCGCTGGCATGGATCAGGCGGCCGTTCAGCTGGGCGCCCGCATTCATCTCCACCACCTGGTAATGGACGTTGCCATTGACCCGTGCGCTGGGGGTCAGCTCGACCTTCTCGGTGGCGTGTACATCGCCGTCCAGACGGCCACTGATGACCACCACCTGGGCCCGGATCTCACCCTCGATCACGCCATGCTCGGCGACCGTCAGGGTCGCGCCGCTGGCGCCTTCGGTGGCGATCACCTTGCCGTGGATGCGACCTTCCACGTACAGGCCACCACTGAATTCCACATCACCGCGGATCACCACCTGGTTGCCGATCAGGGCATCCACCACCAGCTGGCCTTCACGGTTGGATTTGCTGCTTCCGAACATCTGCCTACTCCCCTTTGCTGGCCGGCGCACCGGCCTGTTTCCAGTCGAATACCTGGGTGGTACCCCCCGTACCACTCCCCAATGTCACCCGCACGCGTTGCGGGGTGAAGTCAGCCGGCAGCATCACGCTGCCGGTGAGCTGCTGGAAGTACCGGAACGAGTAATCCTGTCCCGGCACCTTGCTGCGCTGGTGCAGATCATCCCAGCTGATCGTGGCCAGCTTGCCGTTCTTCACGCCTTCCACGGTGAAGCGCATCTGCCCCTGGCTGATGGCGCCGCGGTTGAGGTTCTGGGTCAGCACGGCGGTGTACTGCCAGGTGCCGGCCGCTTCCGGGCTGAACTCGATCGAGTGGGTGTTCAGGCCCTTGCGCTGGCTGGTCGAACCCACCAGGCGCTCATAGAAGGCAACGTCGGCACGCAGGCCGGCGATTTCCTCATCGCGCTCGGCCAGCGAGGACTGCACCTCGGTATTGGCGGCGCGGCTGATGCGGTCGGAGGCTTCCAGCGTGGCCTGCTTCTGGCGCAGCTCGGTCAGCTGCGCCTGCAGCGTCTCGGCGCGCTTCTCGGCAGCCTGCAGGCGCTGGCCCTGGGCATCGCGTGGCGTGGCCATCCAGCAGCCACCCAGCACCGCCAGCACCAGGCTGAGCAGCCAGATGCCGCCGATCACCAGCAGGCGGCGACGGTCGGCCGGCGGTTGCGGCGCGCCGGGCAGGCGTACCTGCACGCGCATGGGAGGACGGTTGGTCATGGGTGGTTTCCGGGGTATCGCGAGGGCGACACCGGTACGGCCCCTGTGGCAAACGACGGGCTAGTGTATGACAGGACGGGTGGGTTTCCTGCGCCGTGGCCGGCCACGGTCTGTGGCGTTCAGGCATGCCATCGTCGATAGTGTGGTCCCCTGCACAGTTCCGTCGCCGGAGCATCGCCATGACCGAAGCCCACCTGTTCGTGATCGGCATCCTGCTGGCCTGGCTGGCCGGCATCCGCGTCTACCTCACCGTGTTCGGCGTCGGCCTTGCCGGCCTGCTCGGCTGGGTCGACCTGCCGCCCGCTCTGCAGGCCACCGAATCCTGGTGGGTGCTGGGCACGTCGGCGGCGCTGGCCATCGCCGAGTTCTTCGCCGACAAGATTCCCGGCGTGGACTCGGTCTGGGACCTGGTGCAGACGCTCGCACGCGTGCCGGCCGGCGCGTTCCTCGCAGCGGCTACCCTGTCGCCGGACGGTCAGCTCGGCGCCGGCGCACTCGCCGCCGGTGCCGGCGTCGCCCTCGCCAGCCACGGCCTGAAGGCCGGTACCCGCGCGCTGCTCAATACCTCGCCGGAACCGGCCAGCAACTGGGTCGCCTCCGCCGCCGAGGACACCGTGGTAGTCGGTGGCCTGGCGCTGGCCCTGGCACACCCGTGGATCGCGCTGGTGGTGGTGCTGGCCTGCAGCCTGGCCGGCGCGCTGCTGGTGTGGCTGGTCTGGCGCGCGCTGTGGAAGGGCGTGCGCTGGCTGGCGCGCGGTGCATCGGCAGCACCGCCGGGGCACAGCAGTACCGGTTGAGCACCGGGCTTGTCGCATAATGGACGCGAACACCAGGAGCACCGATGGCCGCAAACGAATCCCCCGCGGGCGCCCGCCCGGGACGCGCTGAAACCCCTCCGGCCGATCATTGGCAGCGCTGGGCGCCCGAGGCGGCAGGCCCCGCTGTGGCCGCACCGGCGGTTGCGACCCCGCCGCCCATCGCGACCGATACCCCGGCGCCGGTCAACAGCGCACCGCCGCCGCTGCCCGGCCCGATCGCGCTGGCCGAAGCCGGCAACAACGATCTGGCCCCGCCGCCCTCGGACTCGCCCTACCGCGTGCTGATCGTTGAAGACGATCGCGCCCAGGCGCTGTTCGCGCAGAGCGTGCTGCACGGCGCCGGCATGCAGGCGATCGTGCACAGCGATGCCGATGCCGCGCTGCAGGCGATCAAGGAGCACCGCCCCGACCTGATCCTGATGGATCTGCACCTGCCCGGGCTGGACGGCATGCGCCTGACCGCGCTGATCCGCCAGCAGCCCGGCCTGCAGCTGCTGCCGATCGTGTTCCTCAGCGGCGATCCGGATCCAGAGCGCCAGTTCGAAGTGCTCGACAGCGGCGCCGACGACTACCTGAGCAAGCCGATCCGGCCGCGCCACCTGATCGCAGCGGTGGCCAACCGCATCCGCCGCGCGCGTGCCCAGGCCGCGACCCTGCCGGGCGCCACCGGCGCACCGGCCACCAGCAATCCGGAAACCGGCCTGCCGACGCGCCACCATGTGCTGCAGCAGCTCAACACCGCACTCGCCCACCGCGACCGGGGCGGCGTGTTCTTCATCGAAGTGGCCAGTGCGCTGGGCCTGCGCGAACGCTATGGCTATGCCGCGTTTGAACGGCTGATGGTGCAGGCCGGGCAGCGCCTGGCCGAAGCCGGCCATCCGCACCTGCTGGCGCGGCTGAACGACAACAGCTTCCTGCTGCTGGCCCGCAACGCCGACGAGGACGCCCTCGAAGGCATCGCCGCGAGCCTGCGCGAGCAGCTGTCGGCCCGCGCCTTCGTGATCCGCGACGACGAATCCGTGCATCTGCGCGGCGTGGTCGGCTATGCGCCGCTGTCGCCGGGCTTCGAGGATGCCAGCAGTGCGCTGGAAGCGGTTGAGCGCACCACCCTGCAGGCGCGCCTGCTCAGCGCCGGCGTGGCGGGCCATGTGCATCGCCAGGCGGTCACCGAACAGGAACACCTGGCGCTGCTGGAGGGCCAGCTGGAACTGGCCTACCAGCCGATCGTCGCCGTGGCAGGCGGCAACACCGCGCAATACCAGTTGCTGCTGCGCCTGCGCCAGGCCGATGGCACGGTGCTGGCGGCCGGCCAGGTGATCCCCGCCGCGGAAGCCGCCGGGCGCATCGCCGACCTCGACCAGCAGGTGATGGACCACGCACTGGGCCTGCTGGATCTGTACCGGCACGCAACGCAGCCGCTGAGCCTGTTCGTCTCGCAGTCGCTGCGCACCCTGCAGCGCGATGCCTTCGCCGACTGGCTGCTGGAATCACTGCAGCAGCGTGACCTGCCTGGCAGTGCGCTGGTGATCGACGTGCGCCTGCCCGACGCACTGATCCACACCGTGCCGCTGCAGCAGTTCTGCCAGCGCATGGCCAGCGCAGGGGTGCGCTTCTGCCTGAGCCAGTTCGAACCCAGCGGCGAGGCCGATGCACTGCTGACCCAGCTGCCGCTGTCGTTCGTGCGCATGGCTGCGCGCTTCTCCAGCAGCCATTCCAATCCGGCCACGCGCGAGGCGCTGCGCAAGACGATCGAACAGGCCCATGCCGCCGGACTGCAGATCATCGGCCAGCAGATCGAGGATCCGCAGGCTGCAGCGGCGATGTGGGTAGGCGGCGTCGACTACATCCAGGGCAACATGGTGCAGTCGGCCGGCAGCGACCTGAACTTCGACTTCCACAACGCGGTGCTCTGACGTGCCGCTGTGGGGCGTGCTGCTGGTTGCCCTTGCTGCGGCCGCCATCGCGCTGCTGCTGTTGGGCCTGCGCCTGCGCGCGCGCAACCATGCGCTGGCCCAGCTGCAGCGCACGCACAGTGCGCTGGCCGCCGAACGCGACCAGCTTCGCCATACCACCGAACGCCAGGGCCAGCTGGAGCAACAGCTGCTGCAGGCCAAGCAGGCCGCCGAGGCGGCCGTGCTGGCCAAGGGCGAGTTCCTGGCCACGATGAGCCACGAGATCCGCACCCCGCTCAACGGCATCCTGCCGATGCTGGAGCTGATCGCACGCGGGCCGCTGGGCGAAGACCAGCGGCAGATGCTGGCCACCGCCTCGGCCAGTTCGCAACAGCTGCTGCGCATCGTCGACGACATCCTCGACTACTCCCGGCTGGAAGCGCAGGCGCTGGAACTGGAGATCACCAGCTTCAACCTGCGCGACCTGCTCGATGGCGTGGTACAGCTGATGCAGCGGGCCGCCGACGCCAAGGGCCTGGCCCTGGGCCTGCAACTGGATCCATCGGTGCGCCTGCCGGTGCGCGGCGACCCGGTGCGCCTGCGCCAGGTGCTGAGCAACCTGCTGGCCAACGCCATCAAGTTCACCGCCCGCGGCCAGGTGCAGCTGCGCGTGCTGCGTCTGGGTGAAAGTGCCGCGCAGCACCAGCTGCGCTTCGAGATCATCGATACCGGCATCGGCATCGACGACGCGCTGCAGGCACGCCTGTTCCAGTCCTTCAGCCAGGCCGACGCATCCACCACCCGCATCTATGGCGGCACCGGCCTGGGCCTGGCCATCTGCAAGCGCATCATCGACCTGATGCACGGGCACATCGGCGTGCACTCCACGCCGGGCCAGGGCGCAACCTTCTGGTTCGAGATCCCGCTGCTGAAGGTCGCTGGCGACCTGCCGGCGATGGCGCGCGCACCGGCACCGCTGCTGCTGTTCACTGCCGATGCAACGCTGCAGGCACGTATCGAGCGCATCGCCGCCCACCATGGGCTGCAGGTGCAGGTGCTGGCACAGCTGGATGCCGTGGTCGAGCGCCTGCGCGCTCCCGCGCGGCCCGGACAACCGGCACCGGCATGGCTGCTGGTCGATGCCCGCGCACGCCGCAACGGTGAGGCCACGCTGCAGCTGGCGCTGAGTGAACGTGGTGACGACGATGCGCTGCAGGTGCTGTGGCTGCAGGAGGGCGCACTTCCACAACGCCAGCGCCAGCGCCAGCTGCCCCCGCACTTCGACGATGCGGCCCTGCATGCACTGCTGGCTGCACCGGTCGCCCCCGCCCGCCCCGCTGCGCTGCTGGCCAGCGCGGACAACGAGCACCCGGCTGCCACGCTGCCGCCGTTGCATCTGCGTGTGCTGCTGGTGGAGGACAATACGGTCAACCGGATGGTCGCCGAACAACTGCTGCGCGTGTTCCAGTGCGAAGTACGCAACGCCGCCGATGGCGAGCAGGCGCTGGCCGCCCTCCGCGAAGGCGGCGTGGACATCGTGTTGATGGATTGCCAGATGCCGGTGCTGGACGGCTACGCCGCCACGCGCCGCTGGCGCGCCGAAGAAGTGGAGACCGGGCGCGCCCGCCTGCCGATCATCGCCATGACCGCCAACGCCATGGCCGGTGACCGCGAGCGCTGCCTGCAGGCGGGCATGGACGATTACCTGTCCAAGCCGATCGCGCGCGCCACGCTGCATGCGCTGCTGCTGCGTTGGGGTGGCGGCAAAGCTGCATCACCTGGACAATTTTCTGTGGAGCCGTCTGTAGAGCCGAGCCATGCTCGGCTGACGGCCAGTGGCACTCCCACTCCATCAGCCGAGCATGGCTCGGCTCTACAGGAGACGACAAGCCAAGCCGCGCCGAAACCGGTGATCGACCGCGACGTGCTGGATGAACTGCACACCGTGATCGGCGACGCTGCCACCCAGATCGTCATGGTCTTTCTTGAAGATGCGCCGGTGATGGTGCAGCAGTTGCAGCTGGCCGCGCAGAACGGCGATGAGCTGCGCTTGCAGGCCACAGCGCACAGCCTGAAGTCATCGAGTGCAAACGTCGGCGCATTGTCGCTGTCGGCGATCGCGCAGCGGATCGAGCACGAAGCCCGTAGTGGCAGCCTGCAGCGCCCCGCAGTGGCGGTGGCGCTGCTGGTTGCGGAATTCGCCCGGGCGCGCGTTGCACTGACGGGCTACCTGGCACAGCACCGCGCCGGCCAGGGCGGCTGACTCACTCTTCCAGCTTGCTCAGCAGGTACTTCGGCTCGCCGATACGCTCGATCAGGTCCAGCTGGGTTTCCAGCCAGTCGATGTGCTCCTCTTCCGAATCGAGGATCTTCACGAACAGTTGGCGGCTGACGTAGTCGCCAACCGAATCGGAATAGGCCACGGCCTCGCGCAGGGTGACCACGCCATCGCGTTCCAGCGACAGGTCGCACTGCAGGATCTCGGTCGGGTTCTCGCCGATGCGCAGCTTGCCCAACGCCTGGAAATTCGGCAGGCCTTCAAGGAACAGGATGCGGTCGGCGAGCATGTCGGCATGCTTCATCTCGTCGATCGATTCCTTGTACTCGTGTTCGGCCAGTTCCTTGATGCCCCAGTTCTTCAGCATCTTGGCGTGCAGGAAGTACTGGTTGATCGCGGTCAGCTCGTTGTAGAGGACCTTGTTGAGGAATTCGATGACCTTGGTGTCGCCCTTCATGGGGGTGCTCCTGCACGCTGAAAACGCAGGCACTTTAACGCCTCGCGTGCGCTCGTGAAGGAACGCGAATCGTGTGCATTGGCCTGCGCGGCCGAAGGTGAAGGATGCGAAAGCGCGGCGTCAACGCGCCGCGAAAAGGCGATCAGGCGACCTGCGCCAGGCCCAATACCGGCAGCGGCAGATCGTGGGTCGCACGTGCCTTGGCCAGCAGGTCGCCGGCCATGTCCAGGCACGAACCGCAGGTGGCACCACAACCGGTACGCATGGTCAGTTCGGCCACCGTGCTGACGCCATGGCTGGCGGCTTCGCGGATCTGGTGGTCGGTGACTCCGTTGCAGATGCAGACGTACACAGGCGTGAACCGGGCTGACAGGCCACAAGCGGCCTGGTGGCTATTCCAATGGAAACGAGAATGGTTGTCAATCAGAGACCTGAACCATTCTCGATACTGTTCAGCCGGTCAGCTGGCCGGGCCGTCGCCCGTGACCTTCTTCGGCCAGTACCCTCGGGTCCGCGGGCGCTTGCGCGGGCGGTCGTGCCCGGCGGTGTGGCCCGGCATCCAGGCCTCGGCGGCGCTCTTGGGCATGGCGGTGACGCCCTGCCCGGCCACGCCGCGCGCCAGTGGCGCCAGGTGTCGCAGGGCACGCGCATAGACGCCGCGTTTGAACATCACCACGTGCTCTACCGGGTACCAGAAGTCGACCCAGCGCCAGTGGTCGAACTCGGGCGAGTCGGTGTGGTCCAGCGTCACGTGGGATTCGTCGCCGGTCAGGCGCAGCAGGAACCAGACCTGTTTCTGGCCGATGCAGACCTGCCGCTCGTTGCGGCGGATGGCCCGCGCCGGCAGCTTGTAGCGCAGCCAGCCGGGCGTGGCCCCGAGCACTTCCACATGCTCAGGCAGCAGGCCGGTCTCTTCCTGCAGTTCACGATACATGGCCTCGACAGGCGTCTCGTCGGTGTTCATGCCACCCTGCGGGAACTGCCAGCCATCCCGGCGCACGCGTCGTGCCCAGAACACCTGGCCGTCCTGCCGCATCAGCACGATGCCGACGTTCGGTCGATAGCCGTCCGGATCGATCACGATGCGGACTCCTAAGAAAATCTACTGGTCGGGACTATCCCATGCCCTCTGTCGGCCCACAAGCACGACACAAAAGTGTTGACAGGGTCGATACACATCCGCAGAATAGCGGGCTCACCAAGGCTATGTAGCTCAGCCGGTTAGAGCACAGCACTCATAATGCTGGGGTCGGTGGTTCGAGTCCACCCATAGCCACCACACTGAAAATCAAGTTGTTTTTCAGTGTGAAAAGTGAGAAAATAGTTGCACGTTTTGCCCCGTCGCCAAGCGGTAAGGCACCTGACTCTGACTCAGGCATTCGGTGGTTCGAATCCATCCGGGGCAGCCAAATTAAAAGCAAAAGGCCAGATCGAAAGATCTGGCCTTTTGCTTTTAATTTGGTCGCGCATCCCACCTTATCCCCGCGCCTGTCGGCGCGCCCCCTTGAACATCAAGGGGGCTCTTCTCCAGAGAGAGGCCCGGGGTCGGATCCTTTTCCAAAGGAAAAGGCTCTGACCCCACCCCTTCCGAGATGCGAAACCCCGGGTAGTGCCGGCCGCTGGCCGGCAACCACGAAATGCCTGACTCCAAAACAACAAAAGCCCGGCCAAAGCCGGGCTTTTGCTTTTCCAACCAGCGGGCTCCCGCAGGAGCCCAACCAGGCGCGGTAAATCAGCGCTTGGAGAACTGGGTGGCGCGGCGGGCCTTGTGCAGACCGACCTTCTTACGCTCGACTTCACGGGCGTCACGGGTCATGAAGCCGGCCTTGCGCAGCTCGGACTTCAGGGTTTCGTCGTACTCGACCAGCGCACGGGCGATGCCCAGGCGGATCGCACCGGCCTGGCCGGTGGTGCCGCCGCCAGCGGCGGTGACCAGGATGTCGAAGCTTTCGGTGTTCTTGGTCAGCTCGAGCGGCTGGCGCACGATCATGCGCGCGGTCTCACGACCGAAGAACTCGTCCAGCGGACGACCATTGACGGTGATGTTGCCCGAACCCTTGCGCAGGAACACGCGAGCGGTGGAGGACTTGCGGCGGCCAGTGCCGTAGTTTTGAGTGATAGCCATGATTAGATATCCAGAACCTGCGGCTGCTGTGCGGCGTGCGGATGCTCAGTGCCGGCGTAGACCTTGAGCTTGCGGTACATCTGGCGACCCAGCGGGCCCTTCGGCAGCATGCCCTTCACGGCGATCTCGATCACGCGCTCCGGGTGGCGCTCCAGCGCCTGGGCCAGGGACTCGGTCTTCAGGTTGCCGATGTAGCCGGTGAAACGGTGATACATCTTGTCCTGCAGCTTCTTGCCGGTGACGGCAATCTTTTCTGCATTGATGACGACCAGGTAGTCGCCGGTATCAACGTGGGGGGTGTAGACCGGCTTGTGCTTGCCGCGCAGACGGCGGGCCAGCTCGGTGGCGAGACGGCCCAGGGTCTTGCCCTCGGCGTCGACGAGGTACCAGTCGCGCTGGACGGTCTCGTTCTTGGCAGTGAAAGTGCTCATGAAGAACTCTAGGTTAGGTCGGGCTCATTGCGGCGAAGGACTCGCCGGAACTCTGCCACGCGTTGTGAAAGGTGAAGCGCAAGAGGCGGGATTGTACGCAGGTCACGCCCTCGGTGCAAGCTGGCCCCTGCCCCGGGTTGGCAGGAGAGCGGGGGCGGGCGAGAATCGGCGGGTCTCCCGCCCCACCGCGTGCCGCCATGACCGTGCTCCGCCAGACCACCCCGCTGGACCACCTGCTGACCGAGGCGCAGCGCGCCCTGGACACGGTGTTCGGCAACCCTCCGGCGGCCCGCCCCTACCCGGCCGCAGGCACCGGCGAGCCGGGCATGGACCGCGCCGAGCGCCGCCACGCCGCGGGGCTGATGCGGATCAACCATGTCGGCGAGGTCTGCGCACAGGGCCTGTACTTCGGCCAGGCGGCCGTGGCCCGCGACCCGGCCACCCGTGAACACCTGCTGGAAGCGGCCCAGGAAGAGACCGATCACCTGGCCTGGTGCGCGACCCGGCTGGATGAACTGGACAGCCGCCCGAGCCTGTTCAATCCGCTGTGGTACGCCGGCAGCTACACCATCGGCACCCTGGCGGGTCTGCGCGGCGACGGCTGGAACCTGGGCTTCGTGGTTGAAACCGAGCGCCAGGTGGAAGCCCATCTGGACGAGCACCTGGTCGACCTGCCGGCCGGCGATCTGCGCAGCCGCGCGGTCATCCAGGTGATGAAGGAAGACGAGGCCCGCCATGCGGAGCACGCCGAACAGGCCGGCGCACGCCGCCTGCCGTTCCCGATCCCGGGCGCGATGGCGCTGGCTTCCAGGGTGATGAAGACCATCGCCTACCGCATTTGAAGGGTCGCCCGCACCAACGGTGCGGGCCTACCAGGAGGTGCGGGGGCGACGGTGGGGCCCGACCGTTGGTCGGGCCATCAATCAGTTGGGCGAGACCAGCTTCAGGCCGATCACGCCGGCTACGATCAGGCCCACGCAGGCCAGGCGGGCCGGCGACGCACTGTCGTTGAACAGGTAGATGCCCAGCACCGCCACGCCCATGGCGCCGATGCCGGTCCAGATCGCGTAGGCGGTGCCGACGGGGATGCTCTTCATCGCCTGGCTCATCAGGTACAGGCTGATCAGGGCGGACACCACCGTGGCAACGGTGGGCAGGGGTTTGCTGAAGCCTTCGGAGTACTTCATTCCGAGGGCGAAACCGATCTCGAACAGGCCGGCCAGCAGCAGATAGATCCAGGGCATGGGTGGGGGCTCCTTACCTTTTTGGGAAAAACGAAACGGCCCGGTGTTTTCACACCGGGCCGTGGGTCGGTACATCACCGTGGAACTGTAACGCGTGCGAGGCACTGGTTCCACGGGGCGGGTCGTCCCGCCTGGGCGGCGATGCCTGCGGGCATCGCACATGGGGCTTACTCGGACAGGTTCCGGCCGTGGAACAGCTCTTCGATCTCGCGCTTGAGCAGCGCTTCGATCTTCATGCGTTCCTTGAACGACAGGTTCTTGGCCTTTTCCTCGAACAGGTACTGGTCCAGGTCGAAGTCCTTCAGGTGCATCTTCGTGTGGAAGATGTTTTCCTGGTAGACGTTGACGTCGAACATCTCGTAACGCGACTTGATGTTCTTGGCCAGGAAGTTCTGGATCGAGTTGATCTTGTGATCGATGTAATGCTTCTTGCCCTTCACATCGCGGGTGAAGCCACGGACACGGTAGTCCATGATCACGATGTCCGATTCCAGGCTCTCGATCAGGTAGTTCAGGGCCTTCAGCGGCGAAATGACGCCACAGGTGGCCACGTCGATGTCCGCGCGGAACGTCGCGATGCCTTCCTGCGGATGGGTTTCCGGGTAGGTATGGACAGTGATGTGGCTCTTGTCCATGTGCGCGACCACGGCGTCGGGAATCAGTTCCTTGCCGGCCTGCTTCTTGTCGATCACCGGCTCTTCGGAGATCAGGATGGTCACCGAGGCACCCTGCGGGTCGTAGTCCTGGCGGGCCACGTTCAGGATGTTGGCGCCGATGATCTCGGCGACATCGGTCAAGATTTGAGTCAGCCTGTCGGCGTTGTACTCTTCATCGATGTATTCAATGTAACGCTGACGCTCCTCTTCGGTGCGCGCGTAACACACGTCATAGATGTTGAAGCTCAGCGCCTTGGTGAGGTTGTTGAAACCCTGCAGCCTCAGGCGAGGCAACGGCTTGACCACGGCGGTCGATTCCTGTGTAAGAAGGGAAAGGGGGAATTATGGGGCAAACTGCCCCCGGGGGGAACGTGAAGACGCAAGAGTTCTGGCACACTGTTTGCCCTTAACAATTGCGCTGGTTAAGCTCCGCTATCGACCCCGTGAATCCGTTCATGCGCAGAGGGAGCGCCCCTATCGTGTCAACCGTGCGCCTAGCTAGCAGTCCACTGGCCCTGGATATCGCCACAATCGATCGTTTCCTGGCGCACAGCCACAGGCGGCGATATCCCACCCGTACCGACGTCTTCCGACCCGGTGACCCGGCGGGAACCCTGTATTACGTCATCAGCGGCTCGGTTTCGATCATGGCCGAGGAAGATGACGATCGCGAGCTTGTGCTGGGCTACTTCGGTGCCGGCGAGTTCGTCGGCGAGATGGGCCTGTTCGTCGAATCGGACCGCCGCGAGGTGATCCTGCGGACCCGTACCGCCTGCGAGCTGGCTGAAATCAGCTACGAGCGCCTGCATCAGCTGTTCCTCGGCCCGCTGTCGGCCGACGCCCCGCGCCTGCTGTACGCGCTGGGCCAGCAGATCTCCAAGCGCCTGCTCGACACCAGCCGCAAGGCCAGCCGCCTGGCATTCCTGGACGTTACCGACCGGATCGTGCGCACCCTGCACGACCTGGCGCAGGAACCGGAGGCGATGAGCCATCCGCAGGGCAGCCAGCTGCGCGTCTACCGCCAGGAGCTGGCACGCCTGGTCGGCTGCTCGCGGGAAATGGCCGGCCGCGTGCTGAAGAAGCTGCAGACCGACGGCCTGCTGCATGCCCGTGGCAAGACCGTGGTGCTGTACGGCACCCGTTGACCGTTGAGCACCCGGTGGGTGCGGACCTTGGTCCGCACTCCTTCGCGCGCTAGGCTCGGGGCATGGAACTGAGCAGCGAATTCTGGTGGTTCATCCTCATCGGCCTGGGCGCACAGCTGGTCGACGGCGCGCTGGGCATGGCGTTCGGCCTGGTGTCTTCGTCGGTGATGCTGAGCATGGGCCTGCCCCCGGCGCAGGTCAGCGCCAGCATCCACACCGCTGAAGTGTTCACCACTGGCGCCTCGGGTGTGTCGCACCTCGCAGCCGGGAATGTCGATAAGCGCCTGTTCCTGCGCCTGGCCCTGCCTGGCGCGGTGGGCGGTGCCGTGGGCGCGTACGTGCTCACGCAGATCCCGGGCGAGATCATCCGGCCACTGATCTACCTGTACCTGCTGGTGCTGGCGATCATCATCCTCGCCCGCGCGGCCGGACGCTGGATGCCCAAGGGCGAGATCCGCCGGGTACCGGTGCTGGGCTTCTTCGCGGGCCTGCTCGACGCCAGCGGTGGCGGCGGCTGGGGGCCGATCGCCACGTCCACCCTGCTCGCCCGGGGTGGCCAGGCGCGCACCACGATCGGCACGGTCAATGCGGCGGAGTTCGTGGTCACGCTGACGGTGTCGGCGACCTTCCTGCTGTCGATGGGGGTGCAGCACCTGCAGATCGTCGCCGGCCTGCTGATCGGCGGCATGATGGCCGCGCCGGTAGCCGCCATCCTGGTCAAGCGGGTGAAGGAGCGCTGGGTGCTGGTGGCCGTCGGCGTGCTGGTGCTGGGGATCAGCCTGTTCCAGATTGGCCACGCGGTGTACGGGCACCTGTACCGCTGAGCGTTTGCCGGCCAGCGGCCGGCACTACCGGGACAGAGAAGCGCCGGCACAACCGCGACGGAGAGGGGTAGTGCCGGCCGCTGGCCGGCAGATCCATCACCGTGCGGCGGGATCAGGCCTTGTCGCCGCCCCGGTCCACGCAACCCCAGTTGAGGATGCGGGTACCCGCCGGCAGCACGCGGCGGAAGAACGCCACCCGGCCCGGCTTCGGGTTCACCACTACCGGCGCCTTGGCCGCCAGCAGCAGCGGCAGGTCGGCGGTGCTGTCGGAATAGGCGATATCGATGTCGCCGTAGCCGCGCTCGCGCAGCATGCGCATCTTCTCTTCATTGTGGCAGTGGCGGGTCGGGCCGACGCCGCCCAGCCGTGGGCCGACCTCGGTGCCGATCACCGGTACGTCCTGGTGGGCCACGAAAGCCAGGATCGCGCGCGCCAGCTCCGGCGGCGCACCTGTGGCAACCACCACGCGGTCGCCCTTGGCGCGGTGCGCGGCGAACACTTCCAGCGCCTGCGGCAGCAGCTTGGCGCGCATCTGCGCCTGGTTGCGCAGCACATAGGCGTCGATCACCTTGTTGAAGTCACGCGCACGGTGCAGGCCGAAGCTGCCGATCCACACATAGACCGAGATGCCCGCGCGACGGGTCGGCAGCATCGCCACCATCGGCCCGGCGATCGGCGTGACCAGCAGCGCCGCCAGCATGCGCAGCGGGTTGCGCTTGATCAGCGAGGCGAACAGGTGGGTGCCCGAATCGCCGTCGTACAGGGTGTGGTCGAAGTCGAAGACCACCAGCGGCGCATCCTCGCGCGGCGTTGGATAGTGCGTTGTCATGCCGCGAAGAATAGCTGACGCAGGCCCTCGCCCGGCTCTTCCACGCGCATGAAGGCTTCGCCGACGAGGAAGGCATGGATGCCGGCGTCACGCATCAGCGCCACGTCCTGCGGGCCAAGGATGCCGCTCTCGGTGACCAGCAGGCGGTCACGCGGCACCGCGTTCTGCATGTCCAGCGTGGTCTGCAGCGACACTTCGAACGTGCGCAGGTTGCGGTTGTTGATGCCGATCATCGGCGCCGGCACCTGCAGCGCACGCTCCAGCTCGTCGATGTCGTGCACTTCCACCAGCACGTCCATGCCCAGCGACAGCGCCAGTTCGGACAGCGTGGCCAGCTGGGTGTCGTCCAGCGCGGCGACGATCAGCAGGATGCAGTCGGCGCCCAGCACGCGTGCCTCGTACACCTGGTAGGCGTCGATGACGAAGTCCTTGCGCAGCACCGGCAGCGTGCACGCCTCGCGCGCCTGCTGCAGGTAGGCGTCGGCGCCCTGGAAGAAGTCCACGTCGGTCAGCACCGACAGGCAGCTGGCGCCGCCGAACTCGTAGCTGACGGCGATGTCGGCCGGGCGGAAGTCCGGGCGGATGACGCCCTTGGACGGGCTGGCCTTCTTCACCTCGGCGATCACCGCTGGATCGCCGTTGGCCACCGCCGCCTGCAAGGCGCGCACAAAGCCACGTACCGGCGGGGCGCTGGCCACGGCGGCCTGCAGCGCCTCGAGCGGGCGCTGGGCGCGGCGCTGGGCCACTTCTTCGGCCTTGCGGGCCAGGATCGTCTGCAGGATGTCGCTCATCGTCTTCGGTTCGGTGCGGGGGCGGTGAGGACGGCCATTATCGGCCATCGACGGGGTCAGGCTGAACCGCGCGCTCAGGCAACCAGCGCGCGGGTGGTCTCAACATACTGCTGCAGGCGCTGGCGGGCACTGCCGTTGGCGATGGCGGCACGGGCGCGGGCCAGGCCGTCGCCGATGTCGCTGGCCACGCCGGCAACGTACAGCGCGGCGCCGGCATTCAACGCAACGATGTCCAGCGCCGGGCCGGGCTCATTGTCCAGTACCGCGCGCAGCATCTGGATGGACTGCTCCGGGCTGTCCACGCGCAGGTTGCGGCTGGCCGACATGGCGATGCCGAAGTCCTCCGGGTGGATCTCGTACTCGCGCACCTTGCCGTCGCGCAGTTCGCCCACCAGCGTGCCGGCACCCAGCGAGATCTCGTCCATGTTGTCGCGGCCCCAGACCACCATGGCGCGCTCGGTGCCCAGCTCGCGCAGCACGCGGGCCTGGATGCCCACCAGATCGGGATGGAACACGCCCATCAGCACCGACGGCGCGCTGGCCGGATTGGTCAGCGGGCCGAGGATGTTGAAGATGGTGCGCACGCCCATCTCGCGGCGTACCGGCGCAACGACCTTCATCGAAGGATGGTGGATCGGCGCGAACATGAAACCGATGCCGGTCTGCTCGATGGCGGCGGCCACCTGATCCGGCTGCAGTTCGATCACCGCGCCCAGCGCTTCCAGCGCGTCGGCACTGCCGGACTTGGAAGACACGCTGCGGTTGCCATGCTTGGCCACGCGCGCGCCGGCGGCGGCCGCGACGAACATCGAGCAGGTGGAGATGTTGAAGGTGTGCGAGCCATCGCCACCGGTACCGACGATATCAACCAGGTTGGAGGTATCGGCCACCGGCACTGGCCGGGCGAATTCACGCATCACGGCGGCCGCCGCGGCGATTTCGTCCACGGTCTCCTTCTTCACGCGCAGCCCGGTCAGGATCGCCGCGGTCATCATCGGCGAGACGTCGCCGCGCATGATCTGCCGCATCAGGTCGACCATTTCGTCGAAAAAGATTTCGCGGTGTTCGATGGTGCGATGCAGGGCTTCCTGGGGGGAGAAGCTCATGGGAATGCTCCTTGGATCAGGCCGCCGGACGCTGCAGGAAATTGCGCAGCAGGGCGTGGCCGTGTTCGGTGAGGATGGATTCGGGATGGAACTGCACGCCTTCCACCGGGAACTGGCGGTGGCGCAGGCCCATGATTTCTTCGATCGAGCCGTCGTCGTTCTCGGTCCAGGCGGTCACTTCCAGCACATCGGGCAGGCTGTTCTTGTCCACCACCAGCGAGTGGTAGCGGGTGGCCTGGTAGCGGTCCGGCAGGCCGGCGAACACGCCCTTGCCTTCATGGCGGATCGGCGAGGTCTTGCCGTGCATGATGTTGCCGGCACGGATGACCGTGCCGCCGTAGACCTGGCCGATGCCCTGGTGGCCCAGGCAGACGCCGAGGATCGGCGTGGTCGGGCCCAGGCGCTGGATCAGCTCCAGCGACACGCCTGCTTCGTTGGGCGTGCACGGGCCGGGCGAGATGACGATGCGCTCGGGCTTCTGCGCGGCGATCTCGTCCACGCTCATCGCATCGTTGCGCACCACCTTCACCTCGGCGCCCAGCGTCTGCAGGTACTGCACGAGGTTGTAGGTGAAGCTGTCGTAGTTGTCGATCATCCACAACATGGTCAGGTTCCGTCGCTTATGAGGAAAATGGCGTACACGTTTTCGGTGTAGGTGATGGGGCCGGCTTCAATGGATTCGGGCTCAGCGGGCGCGGGCGCGGGTGCGGAGGCGGGCGCGTAGCTGCCGGTCACCGAGATCCTGTCGAGGTCCCCGCCGTCCTCGCCCTGCTGCGGCCATTGCCCGGCCCGGATGCCGTAGGCGAAGTCCGGCGCCACATCGGAGATGCTGTACAGGCCACGCACTCTTGTTCCATAGGCCTTGGCCAGGCCCAGCGCGGACTCGCGGGTCTGGGCCGCTGCCTCGCCCTTGAGTTCGCGGCGCAGCGCCACTTCGCCCGAATAGGTCGGCGCCAGGCTGCTCACCTGTACGTTCTCGTTGGCCTTCAACGCCCCCAGCACATCCTGCATCGCCTTCACGCTGGCGAAGCTGGCACGCAGCTGGCGCGATACGCGGGTACCGATGAAGACCTGCCGGCTCTGCTCATAGCGCGTGGCCGGGCCGATCCGCAGGTTGTCCGCACGCACGCTGCCCTCCACCGCCTTGTGCTGCTTGAACAGTGCCAGCACGCGGGCAACGTTGTCCTGCACGCGGCGGCGCGCGGCGTCGGCGTCCATGTCGGTCTCTTCGATGTTCAACTGCAGGCCGAACCGGTCCGGCATCACCGTGCGGCTGCCCTGCCCCTTCACCAGCAGGTGCGGCTGCGAGGGAATCGTGTTGGCCTGCGCCCACGCAGACGGGGCCATCGTGGCCAGCAGTGACGACCACAGCAATGCGCTCAGCAGCTTCATGCGGTACTCCTTGTCTTGAATGGGAACAGCGGAAGGTGCCGCGGCGCAGGCCACGGCACGGGGAGGATCACAGGCCCTTGGCGGCCTGGGCGACGGCGCGGAACAGCGCGCGGCCCTTGTTCATCGTCTCGTCCCATTCCTTGTCCGGGTCCGAGTCGTAGACGATGCCGGCACCGGCCTGCACGTACAGGCGGCCATCCTTGATCACCGCGGTGCGGATCGCGATCGCGGTATCGGCATCGCCATGCCAGCCGATGTAGCCGATGCTGCCGGCGTAGACATTGCGCTTGATCGGTTCCAGCTCGCGGATCACTTCCAGCGCGCGGATCTTCGGCGCGCCGCTGACCGTGCCGGCCGGGAAGGTGGCACGCAGCACGTCGGCATAGCTCAGGCCCGGCTGCAGCTGCCCGGTCACTTCGCTGACGATGTGCATCACGTGGCTGTAGCGTTCGATCACGAACTGCTCGCCCACCTCCACGGTACCTGCCTTCGAGACGCGGCCGGCATCGTTGCGGCCGAGGTCGATCAGCATCAGATGCTCGGCGCGTTCCTTCGGATCTGCCAGCAGCTCGGCTTCCAGCGCCAGGTCCAGCTCGGGCGTGGCGCCACGCGGGCGGGTGCCGGCGATCGGGCGCACGGTGACTTCGCCATCCTGAAGGCGTACCAGGATTTCCGGCGATGAACCGACCACCTGCAGGTCGCCGACATCCAGGAAGTACATGTACGGCGACGGGTTCAGTGCACGCAGCGCGCGGTACACATCCACCGGGCGCGCCTTGAACGGCACGCTCAGGCGCTGGCTGAGCACCACCTGGAAGATGTCACCGGCGCGGATGTATTCCTTGCTGCGCTGGACCGCATCGACGAACCCTTCGCGGGTGAAACCGGAGACGAAGTCGGACTCGTCCAGCACGTCGCTGTTGAGCGGCGCCGGATAGCCGGCGCCCGGTGCACGCAGCTTGGCAGTCAGTGCATCCAGGCGCGCCTGGGCCTGCTCGAAGGCGCCCTCGACGCGCGGGTCGGCGTGCACGATCAGGTACAGCCGGCCCTTGAGATTGTCGAACACCGCCAGCTCGTTGGAGTCCAGCAGCAGGATGTCCGGCGTGCCCAGCTCATCGCGGCCGGCCGGCGGGGCCAGGCGCGGCTCGATGTAGCCGATGCACTCGAAACCGAACCAGCCGACCAGGCCACCGGTGAAGCCCGGCAGGCCTTCCAGCTTCGGCACCGAGTGGGCGCTGCGCAGCGCCTCGACCTCGGCGAACGGGTCGGCCACTTCGCGGGTGTCCACCACCTGGCCGTCTTCGCGCACGGTCAGCGTGTGGCCATGGAAGGCGTACACGCGACGCGCCGGCAGGCCGATGATCGAGTAACGACCAAAGCGCTCGCCGCCTTCGACGGATTCAAACAGGTAGGTATTGGGGCCGTCGGCGAGCTTCAGATAGACCGAAAGCGGCGTGTCCAGGTCGGACAGCACTTCACGGACGACGGGAATGTGGGTGTGGCCTTCAGCGGCCTGCTGCTGAAACTGAGCGTGCGAGTTCAAGACGACTTTCCTTCCGGGACACAGCGTTATGGGGGCGGACGACGGCAACGGGCCACCATCGCCACCAACGGCGTGCGGAAGAAAGGGTATGCGGGGTCGTCAGGCTGGACACCCCCTGACTGTATCGCAGCCGGGGCGGGAGGGGAACCCTGGGAAACTGAACCACGGGACGGGCGGGGCCGGCCACGGGAACCAACGACGCGGACCGGTAGAGTCGACTGTTGGTCGACTTGCGCGCGTAGCGCGGGGTTTTACGCCGTCGGAACGAAAAGCAGTCGACCAACAGTCGACTTTACCCCCTACCCGGCCAGCAACGGGCATCCGGTCGGCAGGTGCATCCGCACCCTGCCCGGCACGCACGCGATGCGGAACTGGCGGGCCTGCACCGGTTCGCCGTCCAGGTTGAGCGTCAGCGGCCGCTCGGCTTGCACCTGCAGCCACGGCAGCCTCGCGCGCGTGGCCAATTGTTCGAGCGCGGCCTGCGTGCCGGACTTCAGCATCTGGCCGAGGGTGGCGGTGACCTCCCCTTCCAGCTCTGGCAGCACGGTGACATCCAGCAGCCCGTCGTCGATCAGGGCCTGCGGGCACAGCTGCTGGCCACCGCCGGCCTGGCGGCCATTGCCGATGCCGAGCGCGATGAAGTCGCCTTCCCAAGCGAAATCCGGGCCGGACAGGCGCGCGGTGATCGGCTCGATACGACCGAGCTTGGCAATACCGGTGATCACGTAGGCCAGCCCACCCAGCATCTTCTTCAAGCCGGCATCGGTCTCCACCGTCACCTGCGTGCCAAAGCCACCGCTGGCGAGATTGGCGCACCACCAGGGCGTGCCATCGGCGTCCACGCGCAGCAGGTCGATGGCATGCGGCGGTGCCTGGCCGATCAGGGCGAAGGCCTCCTGGGGCCCGGTCGGGATGCCGGCAGCCGTGGCGAAATCGTTGGCGGTCCCCATCGGGACCAGCGCCAGCGAAGGCAGCGCCTGCGCCGGTTCATCGCGATGGGCCAGGGTTTCGGCCACCGCACTGAGCGTGCCGTCGCCACCGGCGGCCACGATCACGTCCACGCCATGGTCGATGGCTTCGGCCACGTAGCGTTCGGCGTCACCGTCCTCCCAGGTCACCCGCACGTCCAGCTGCACGCCCTGCCCGCGCCAATGGCCGACAGCCTCGCGCAGTTCCTCGTTGCCTGCGGATTTGCCATTGAGGATCAGGCGCCAGCGCGGGGTGGTCATGCGGTACTTCCAGGAGGGGGTAGCACAGGCTAGCAATGCGCTGTTTGCCCGCGGTGAATGTCACGCAGGTGTCATTCAGTTGCTGGAGAATGGAAGGCCATAGCAGGGACGATGGATGGAGGCAGGATCAGCCTCCCACGCATGCAGCGAGGCCACGCCAGTGATTGGCGTGGCTTTTTTTTGCCCGATTCCAGGGGGAATAGATCCGCGGGGCATCACCTCGGGAACTCTGCCGGGGTGCCGCTATTGGCTCTGGAAGTGCCGTCTCTGTACCCGTAAGGTCCGCGTTTCCCCTGTTCTCACAAGCGCACCATGGAAAAGCACGCATTCTGGACGCTGATCGAGGAAGCCCGCTCTGTCGCTGAAGATTCTAGCAATATCGCCGGGCACCTTGCCGAAAGTCTTCTTAGCTACAGCCCCGAACAGATTCTGCGTTGGCACGGAATTCTCGATTGCTATCACTCCCTCTCTCGAAAGAACAAATTGTGGGCAGCGGCATACGTCATCAACGGCGGGTGCAGCGATGATGGATTCGAGTACTTTCGAGGCTGGCTGATTGCGCAGGGGAAGGAGACGTTCCTGAGGGCACTGCAGGATCCTGACAGTCTGGCCGGAGTGGATGTGGAAGCCGACGAGGCTGAAGACGAAGAGATCCTGTCGGCCGGTATGACGGCATATTTTCAGCGGATGGGGCTGCAGGAGCCCGACTACGATGCATTCGACGCGGCTTTCGCCCCTTATGCATTGAGTGAGACCGATGTCGCCCAGCTTCAGGCAGACCTCCGGTATGCACCTGACATCGATAATGTCTGGGACGAAGCGTCGCTGGAGACCGTGCTTCCGAGGCTGACAGCTCGGTTCTATTGAAAGCTCATCTCCGCCGGTCGTGTCCACGCATGGCGGGGATCTGCCGAGGTCGCGGGCAGTGCGAACCAAGGTTCGCACCCACCCAACTGGGGTTTGCCCCCACGAGCCTCAACCGTTGGCGAAATTGTGCAGCGCCTGGCCCTGCAACCGGTACACGGTCCACTCGTCCTGCGGTTTGGCACCGGCGGCGGTGTAGAATTCGATGGCCGGAGTGTTCCAGTCCAGCACCGACCATTCGAAACGGCCGCAGCCTTCGGCCACGGCCTGGCGTGCGATGTACTTCAGCAGCGCCTTGCCGGCACCCACGCCACGCTTTTCCTGGCTGACATAGAGGTCTTCCAGGTAGATGCCCTTGCGGCCCAGCCAGGTGGAATAGTTGTAGAAATACACCGCATAGCCGATCGCTTCACCATCGGCTTCACAGATCAACGCCCGCGCCGTGGCATCGGGTCCGAACAGGCTCTCGGCGATGCCGATCTCATCGGTCTGCACCGAATGCTCGGCCTTCTCGTAGATGGCCAGCTCGCGGATGAAATGCAGGATCAGGCCAGCATCGGCCACGGTGGCCGGGCGGATGTTCAACACGGCCACCGTACTCATGGCTCAGCCCCGTGCCGCAGCGACGTTGGCGCGCATCTGCGCGATCACGTCCTGGTAGCTGGTCCTGGCGTTGAAGATGGCCGAACCGGCGACAAAGGTGTCGGCGCCGGCAGCGGCGATTTCGCCGATGTTGTCGGCCTTCACGCCGCCGTCGATCTCCAGGCGGATGTCCTTGCCGCTGGCGTCGATCATCTTGCGCACCACTTTCAGCTTGTCCAGCGCCGAGGGGATGAAGGCCTGGCCGCCGAAGCCCGGGTTGACCGACATCAGCAGCACCAGGTCCAGGTCATCCAGCACCCAGTCGAGGATGTCCACCGGAGTGGCCGGATTGAGCACGATGCCCGGCTTGCAGCCCAGCGAGCGGATCAGCTGGATGGTGCGGTGCACGTGGCGGCTCGCCTCCGGGTGGAAGCTGATGTAGGTGGCACCGGCCTCGGCGAAGTCCGGGATGATGCGATCCACCGGCTCGACCATCAGGTGCACGTCGATCGGCGCGGTGACGCCATGCTTGCGCAGCGCCTGGCAGACCATCGGGCCGATGGTCAGGTTCGGCACGTAGTGGTTGTCCATCACGTCGAAGTGGACCCAGTCCGCGCCAGCGGCGAGGACGTTGTCGACTTCCTCGCCGAGGCGGGCGAAGTTGGCGGACAGGATGGAGGGGGCGATGAGGCAGTTGGACATGGCCGGGGCCTTCGGAACGGGGAAAAGGTTCTCCCGCCCGCAGGCGGGACTCTGGAATCAGCGCTTGCGCAGGGTCTTGATGCGGTCGTAGGCGGCGTTGATGCGGCGCGACTTCTGCTCGGCCTGCTGCTGCAGCTCGGGGGCGGCGCCGCCCAGCTTGTCGGGGTGGTACTGGGAGATGAGCCTGCGGTAGGCGCGCTCGATCTCGGCATCGGTGGCCTCGGAGGTCAGCCCCAGCTCCCGATACGGGTTCTCCTTGTTCAGGCGGAACCAGTCCGAGTCGAAGGCATGGCCGATCAACAGGCCGACCACCGCGCCGAACAGCGGATTGGGCCGGAACAGCAGGGCGCCGGCGATGAATCCGAGCAGTTTTCCGTACCAGCGCATGGCGCTCCGGGGTCGACCGACGAAATGGACGCTCATTTTACGTCACAGCGGGCCCGGACCGCTTTACACTAGGCCGCCCGCTGGTCAGCGGGCCCGCCGGGTCCGTTGGGCAGCCGTATCGACAACGCCCCAGGAGTGCCCGTGCCAACCACGCTGTTGCAATCCGATCTCCCCGGCCTGCCCTTGCGCCATCGCGGCAAGGTGCGTGATGTGTTCGATATCCCGCGCGAGCGGCTGCCTGCAGGGACCCCACCGGGCGACTACCTGCTGATGGTCGCCACCGATCGCCTGTCGGCGTTCGACGTGGTGCTGCCCGACCCGATTCCGGGCAAGGGCGAGATGCTCTGCCAGGTCTCCAACTTCTGGTTCGCCAAGACCGCGCACCTGATGCCCAACCACCTGACCGGCATCGAGGTGGCCAGCGTGCTGCCCGAAGGCGTGGACCCGGCGCTGTACGCCAAGCGCGCGGTGGTCACCCGCAAGCTGAAGCCGGTGCCGGTGGAAGCGATCGCCCGCGGCTACCTGATCGGCAGCGGCTGGAAGGACTACCAGCGCACCGGCAAGGTCAGCGGCATCGACCTGCCCGACGGCCTGCGCCAGGCCGAGCAGCTGCCGGAGCCGATCTTCACCCCCTCGACCAAGGCCGCCGTCGGCGACCATGACGAGAACATCGATTTCGATGCGATGGTGAAGCAGGTCGGTGCGGAACTGGCCGAGCGCGTGCGCGACGCCACCCTGCGCATCTACAAGTTCGCGGCCGATTACGCCCGCGAGCGCGGCATCATCCTGGCCGATACCAAGTTCGAGTTCGGTACCGACGCCGATGGCCGCCTGTACATCATGGACGAGATGCTGACGCCGGATTCCTCCCGTTACTGGCCGGCCGACGAATACGAAGTGGGCACCAGCCCGCCGAGCTACGACAAGCAGTTCGTGCGCGATTACCTGGAGACGCTGGACTGGGGCAAGACCGCCCCGGGCCCGAGCATCCCGGCCGAGATCATCGAGCGCACCCGCGCCAAGTACGCCGAGGCGCTGCAGCGCCTGGCCGGGATCAGCGTCGACTGATCCCCCCGCGTCCCCCCGGCCGGAAAGGCGGGGGGCGCTCTGATCGCGGTAGTGCCGGCCGCTGGCCGGCAACCTCGCGAACTCGGCTATGCTCTGGAGTGCCGGCCAGCGGCCGGCACTACCGTTGCCCGAGGAAGCGACGCAGCATGCAGACATCCACCCAGCTTGCGCGGCCGATCGACCGCTATTTCGCCAGCTACTCCGACGACCACCGCAATGTGATCAACCAGCGCATCCACGTGGTGGCGGTCCCGGCGATCCTGTGGTCGGTGGTGGCCCTGCTGTGGTGCCTGCCGCCGCTGATCACCTGGTTCCAGTACGGCATCTGGTCGGCGTTGGCGATGTTCAGCGCGTGGTGCTTCTACAACAAGCTGTCGCGCCCGCTGGGCATCGGCATGCTCATCCAGTTCTTCGTGTTCGGCTGCCTGTGCCGGCTGCTGGAGGCCGAGATCGGCCTGCAGGCCCTGCGCTGGCTGGCGGTGGGCGTGTTCGTGGTGGCCTGGATCGCGCAGTTCATCGGCCACAAGTTCGAGGGCCGCAAGCCCAGCTTCCTGACCGACCTGACCTACCTGCTGATCGGCCCGGCCTGGGTGATGGCCAAGTTCTACCGCAAGCTGGACTGGCGCTACTGACCTGGCGGCGGCCGACAGCGGCCGTCGTTTCCTGAACGGGCGGATTCCGTCACCCGTAGTCCACGGGAGCCCTGCCAGCCTGCGCCGGTGATCCGCTCCCCATTGCCCGCCCGTCGACGGCAGCCCCTGTGCGACAGGGCCTGCGGTCTCCCTGCGTGGGCGTAGGGTGTCCCCCGAGGGCAGCCAGGGAAGGGATGCAGGAATGTGATGTTGCATCGCAGAAAAAATGAATCAGCGAACGTTACATGCAATTGATCGCTGTTCGATGGGTTTCGGCGACATTTCGCAGCCTGTTATCCTCCCTGACCTGCTCGTGAATCATGGATTCCCTGCATGCTCCCCAGCCTGCCCCTGCTGCTGGCCCTGCCGTTCCTGATGGCAGCGGCTGTTGCGGCCTTCCCCCGTAGTTCGCGCTCGACTGCTGCCTGGCTGGCGGCGCTGGCGCCGTTGGGCGGGCTGGCCATCCTCGGCTGGCTGACCCCGTCGGTGCTCGATGGCCAGGTGGTCCGCACCCTGGTGCCCTGGCTGCCGCAGATCGGGCTGGACTTCACCCTGCGACTGGACGGGCTGGCCTGGATGTTCGCCGGGCTGGTGCTCGGCATCGGCGCGCTGGTGGTGCTGTATGCGCGCTACTACCTGAGCCAGCAGGACAACGCGCACCGCTTCTACTGCTACCTGCTGCTGTTCATGGGCGCCATGCTGGGCATGGTGCTGTCGGGCAACCTGCTGTTGCTGATGATCTTCTGGGAAATGACCAGCATCAGTTCGTTCCTGCTGATCGGCTTCTGGTCGCACCGCCAGGACGCCCGCGAAGGCGCACGCATGGCGCTGGTGATCACCGGTGGCGGTGGCCTGGCCCTGCTCGGTGGTGTGCTGCTGATCGGCCGCATCGTCGGCAGCTTCGACCTGGACGTGGTGCTGGCCGCTGGCGAGCAGATCCGCGCCAGCGCGCTGTACCCCTACGCCCTGTTCCTGGTACTGGCCGGCATCTTCACCAAGAGCGCGCAGTTCCCGTTCCACTTCTGGCTGCCGCACGCGATGGCGGCGCCGACCCCGGTCTCGGCCTACCTGCACTCGGCCACCATGGTAAAGGCCGGCGTGTTCCTGCTGGCGCGCCTGCATCCGGCACTGGCCGGCAGCGACCTGTTCTTCTACACGGTCAGCGGCATCGGCGCACTGACCCTGCTGATCGGCGCCTGGAATGCGATCTTCCAGCATGACCTGAAGGGCCTGCTGGCGTACTCGACCATTTCCCACCTGGGCCTGATCACCCTGCTGTTCGGCCTGTCCACGCCGATGGCGGTGGTGGCCGGCGTGTTCCACATCCTCAACCACGCCACCTTCAAGGCCTCGCTGTTCATGGCCGCCGGCATCATCGACCACGAGACCGGTACCCGAGACATGCGCAAGCTGGGAGGCCTGCGCAGGCTGATGCCGTTCACCAGCGCGCTGGCGATCATCGCCTCGCTGGCGATGGCTGGCATCCCCCTGCTCAATGGCTTCCTGTCCAAGGAAATGCTGTTCGCCGAAGCGATCACGGCCGGCGGCCCGGGAATCATGCGCACGGCGGTGTCGATCGCAGCGTTGCTGGCGGGCGTATTCGGGGTGGCGTACAGCCTGCGCTTCGTGCACGACACCTTCTTCGGCCCCGGCCCGCACGACCTGGACCGCGTGCCCCACGAACCGCCGCGCTGGATGAAGGTGCCGGTGGAACTGCTGGTGGTGATCTGCGTGGCGGTGGGCGTGGCACCGGCACTGACCGTAGCGCCGGTGCTGCACGCCGCTGCGGCCTCGATCCTCGGCGACGCCATGCCCGAGTACAGCCTGGCGGTATGGCACGGCTTCAACCTGCCGCTGGCGATGAGCGCGATCGGCGTGATCGGCGGCGTGGCGCTGTACTTCGGCCTGCGCAAGCTGATCAACCTGCACGCCGTGACCAACGTCAGCACTGGCCGCAATGTGTTCCATGCGCAGCTGGACGCGATCTCCGCACTGGCCATGCGCCTGACCAACGGCATCGCCAACGGCAGCCTTCAGCGCATGCTGCTGGGCCTGGTGCTGGTGGCGATCGTGGCCGCCGCCGCGCCGTTCGTGGCCAACCCCGCCTCGCCGAACTGGACCAGGCCACAGCCGATCCCGCTGCTGGGCTGGGCGCTGTGGCTGGTGATGATGGCCTGCGCGGTGGCTACCCTGCGTATCTACAAGCAGCGCCTGCTGGCGGTGCTGCTGGTCGGCGGCGTCGGCCTGATGGTGGCGCTGACCTTCGTGTTCCTGTCCGCGCCGGACCTGGCCCTGACCCAGCTGCTGGTGGAGATGGTGACCCTGGTGCTGATGCTGCTGGGCATGAACTACCTGCCTGCGCAGTCCGGGCCGGAGCGGCCGCGCTGGCGCAAGCGCCGTGACGCGGTGATCGCGATCATCGCCGGTGCCGGACTTGGCGCCTTGGCCTATTCCGCGATGACCCTGCCGCCGAACACCATGGCCGGCGAGCTGCTCGCCCGTGCCCTGCCCGAGGCCTATGGCCAGAACGTGGTCAACGTGATCCTGGTCGACTTCCGCGGCTTCGATACCTTCGGCGAGATCACCGTGTTCGGCATCGCCGCGCTGGTGGTGCATGCCCTGCTGCGGCGCACGCGGATGGCGCCGGAGCAGATCATGCCCGGCCCGCCGATCAAGCTGCCGGTGCCGGCCGACCTGGCCCAGATCATGTTCCCGCTGACCCTGACCGTGTCGATCTTCCTGTTCCTGCGCGGCCACAACGCGCCGGGTGGCGGCTTCATCGCCGGCCTGGTGCTGGCGGTGCCGCTGCTGATCCAGTACGTGATCCAGGGCACCGCGTCGGTGGAGTCGCGCTTCGGCTTCGACTACATCCGCTGCATCGGCATGGGCCTGCTGATCGCCCTGCTCAGCGGCAGCGCGTCGATGCTGTTCGGCGTGCCGTTCCTGACCAGCGGCCACCTCGACCTGCACCTGCCGCTGATCGGCGACGTGCCGCTGGCCAGTGCGATTGGTTTTGACATCGGCGTCTATCTGGTGGTGTTCGGCGGTGCCATGCTGATGCTGTCGATGATGGGCACGATCAAGCCATCGCGTACCCGTACCGCCCGCAAGGGTGAGATCGACCTGCAACGCCGCTCGGCACGCACCGGGGAGATGCATTGATGGAACTGGCCCTGGCTACCGCGATCGGCGTGCTGACCGCCATCGGCATCTACCTGCTGCTGCGTGCGCGCAGCTTCGATGTGATCCTCGGCATGACCTTCCTGTCCTATGCGACCAACCTGCTGATCTTCGCCGGTGGCCGCGTGGTGCTGGGCAAGGCGCCGGTACTGCAGGAAGGCGTGGACAGCCACCTGGGCAACTACACCGACCCGCTGCCGCAGGCGCTGGTGTTGACCGCGATCGTGATCGCCTTCGCGATGACCGCGGTGAGCATCGTGCTGGCCATGCGCAGCCGCAGCGACAACCACAGCGACCATGTGGACGCCCACGAGCCGGATGACGACCTGCAGGATGAGCGCGTGCCGCCACGCCAGGGCGAGGACCGCGCATGAACCATCTGGTGATCCTGCCGATCCTGATTCCGCTGCTGGGTGCGGCACTGTCGCTGTTCGTCGAACACCGCCGCTATGGCCCCAGGGTGCAGCGCGCGGTGGCCTGGACCGCGCTGTCGGCGCTGGCGCTGGCGGTGGGCCTGCTGTTTGCCACCACCGCTAGTGGTGAGATCAGCGTCTACCTGCTGGGCGACTGGCCGTCGCGGCTGGGCATCGCGCTGGTGGCCGACCGGCTGTCGGCGTGGATGCTGCTGACCACCCTGCTGCTGGCCATTCCCTGCCTGCTGCACGCCTGCTCGGGCTGGGACCGCCGCGCACCGCACTTCCATGCGCTGTTCCAGTTCCAGCTGGTTGGCCTCAACGGTGCGTTCCTGACCGGCGACATCTTCAACCTGTTCGTGTTCTTCGAGGTGATGCTGATCGCCTCCTACGGCCTGCTGCTCAGTGGTGGCCGTGGCCTGCGCATGCGCATCGGCCTGCACTACGTGGTGTTCAACGTCACCGCCTCGACCCTGTTCCTGATCGCGCTGGGCCTGCTGTACGCCACGCTGGGTTCGCTGAACATGGCCGAGCTGTCGCAGCGCATCGCCGAGGTACCGCCGGCGCAGCTGACCCTGGTGAAGGCGACGATGGGCCTGTTGCTGCTGGTGTTCTGCGCCAAGGCCGCCCTGATGCCGCTGTACCTGTGGCTGCCGGAAGCTTATTCGCGCGCACCGGCGGCGGTGGCTGCGCTGTTCGCGATCATGACCAAGGTCGGCCTGTACTCGGTGCTGCGCATCCAGATGCTGTGGTTCGGCGACGATGCCGGCGCGATGGCCGGCTACGGCCGTGACTGGCTGCTGTGGGCCGGTGTGGCGACGCTGGTGCTGGGCGGCCTGGGCGCCCTCGCCGCGACCCGCCTGCGCGTGCTGATCTCCTACCTGGTGATCGTGTCGGCAGCCACGCTGTTCATCGCCTTCTCGGTGGGCACGCCGCAGGTGCTGTCGGCCGGCCTGTACTACCTGCCGCACAGCAGCTTCGTCGCCGCCGCGCTGTTCCTGATCGCCGACCTGATCCGCCGTCGTCGCGGCGGTGCCAGCGACCGCAAGGAAGTGGTCGCGCCGATGCCGGGCAAGGAGACACCCGCCGTGCTGTTCCTGATCGGCGCGGTGTCGGTGGCCGGCCTGCCACCGCTGTCCGGTTTCCTGGCCAAGGCCGCACTGCTGGCCGGCATGCCGGCGCAGTACACCGCTCCGGTCTGGACCGCGGTGCTGGTCAGCAGCCTGCTGGTGATCATGGGCCTGACCCGCGGCGGCATCCGCCTGTTCTGGCGCGTGCCGCCTGTCGATCCGGAGGCACCGAAGCCGCGCAAGGCTCCTCTGCGCCGGGTGGAGCTCTACGCCGCCTGCCTGTTGCTGGCCTACGGCATCGGGATGACGCTGGCCGCTGCACCGTTGATGCGCTACACCGACGCCACCGCCGCACAGCTGCTGCAACCCAGCGAGTACGTGCAGCAGCTGCGCGCGACCGCACCGGAGATCCGCCAGCCATGACCGCCCAGCGCTCCCTGTTCCGTCGCCTGATTCCCTCGCCGATGCTCAGCATCATGGTGGTGGCATTCTGGCTGCTGATGTCCGACAGCTTCACCCTCGGCCAGATCGTGCTGGGGCTGGTGCTGGGCGTGGTGGTGCCGCTGTTCGCCGCACGCCTGGACCGCGAGTTCGCGCGCATCGGCACGTTGCGGCCGCTGCCCAAGCTGGTATGCGTGACCCTGTGGGACATCCTGATGTCCAACATCCGCGTGGCCCTGCAGGTGCTGGGCCCGGAGAAGAAGATTCACCCCGGTTTCATCTGGCTGCCGCTGGACATCGCCAACATCCACGGCATCGCGGCGCTGACCAGCATGATCACGCTGACCCCGGGCACGGTCTCGGCCGCGCTCAGCGACGACCGCAAGTTCCTGCTGGTGCACGTGCTGCACCTGGAGGACCCACAGGACCTGATCGATACGATCAAGCGCCGCTACGAGGCGCCGTTGATGGAGATCTTCCCATGACTGGATTCCAGATCATCCAGACCACGCTGGTGGTGTGCATGCACGTGGTCGGCCTGGCCATGCTGCTGGCCACCTGGCGCCTGCTGCGCGGACCGACCGTGCCCGACCGCATCCTCGCACTGGACACGTTGTCGGTGACCGCCATTGCCGAGCTGATGCTGTTCGGCATGTACCTCAACTCCGCGATCTACTTCGAAGCCGCACTGGTCATCGCCATGCTCGGCTTCGGCAGCACCGTGGTGCTGAGCAAGTTCGTGCTGCGCCGGGACATCGTCGAATGATCACCGCGATCCAGATCGGCCTGTCGATCCTGCTGCTGTTCGGCTGCTTCTTCATCCTGGTCGGCGCACTGGGGCTGGTGAAACTGTCCACGTTCTTCAAGCGCCTGCACGCGCCGACCAAGGCCAGCACGCTGGGCGTGGGCTGCGTGCTGGTGTGCTCGGTCTGCTACCACATCTTCCTGGGCCAGGACCCGCAGCCGCGCGAGCTGCTGATCACCGTATTCCTGTTCATCACCGCGCCGATCAGCGCCCACATGATGGCCAAGGCGGCGCTGTCGCTGCTGATGGAAACCCGTCCCAGCCTGCCGGGCAACGAGCCGGCTGCCGAGGAACAGCTTCCGCCGCCGGAACCGGCGCGGGAAGAGGAAGCCACGCAGAACCGGTAGTGCCGGCCGCTGGCCGGCAGTGGCAAGGGTTCCGTCAGAGGCAGTGAGGTTGCCGGCCAGCGGCCGGAACTACCTCATGCCGCGCCGACCAGCAGCAGCTCCAGCACGAACCAGCCGGCGAACGCGACCAGCAGGATTCCGCCTTCACTGCGGCTGATCTTCAGATCGCCACGCAGCATCGGGTACAGCACCAGGGCGAACGCCAGCAGTGCCGGCAGTTCCAGGCGCACGAACGAGGCCGGCAACGCCAACGGCTGCAACACCGCCATCGCCCCGATCACCAGCAGCAGGTTGACCACGCTGGAGCCCAGCACGTGGCCAAGCACCATGTCGCCGTGGCCGCGACGCGCGGCAGCAATTGCGGTTGCCACCTCCGGCAGTGCGGTGCCGATCGCCACCGGCAGCAGGCCGACCAGCAGCGGTGTCCAGCCCAGCGCGGCACCGAAGTCAGCGGCGGCGCCCACGACCAGGCGCGCGCCCCAGTACAGCGTCAGCGCTGCGATCAGCACCCGCAGCACGTTCAACGGCAGGCTGGTGCGGCTCAGGGCGGACTCGGCGATGGCCGCCTGCACCTCGGCACGCTCAACGCGGCCGCGGCGCAGCAGCAGCACCTGCATGACGATGAAGCCTGCCACCAGCACGCCGCCTTCCCAGCGCGCCAGGCGACCATCCAGCCCGAACAGGACCAGCAGCACGCCGGCCACCAGCAGCGACCACCACAGCACCGTCTGCAGGCGCGCGCGCAGCAACAGGGGCGCGGCGATGGCTGCCACCGCCAGGGTGAAGCCCAGGTTGACGATGCTGCTGCCCACGGCATTGCCCAGTGCCAGCTCCGGTTGGCCGACCGCCAGCGCGCGCGCATTGACCGCCAGTTCCGGCAACGAGGTGGTCACCCCGAGCAGCAGCAGCCCGGCAGTGAACGGGCTGGCCCCGAAGCGCTGGGCCAGGCCGGACACGGCCTTGACGATGGAATCCCCGCCCAGCGCCAGCAACAGCAGGCCGAGCAGGAACCAGGCAATGGCAATGGCGATCATCGAGCACTCCCCAGCAGTGGTGGCGCGATTCTACGCTTGGCCCCGAGCGCATGGCTGGGCGGTGGATCAAGGATCAGCCACAGCCTTCGGCGTAATCGACCTGCGGGGTCTGGCCGACGCGCCAGGCGCTGACCCGACCATCGGCGCCGAGCGCGAAGTCGATGACCGCCCCGCCTTCCTGCGCCGGCCGCACGCGCAGGTGCTGCGCCTTCTCGTCGTACTTGTCAGGGCCGACGTCCGCGCGCTCTGGGTACAGCACCTGCAGCTCGCCCAGGGTCATGCCGACCTTGCCGCCGCCCGGAGCGACGATCGCCGCACTGCGCACGTCATAGCGCACCAGCTTGCGTGCCTCGATCATCAGGCGAGGGTCTTCGGCGCCCTGCGGACGCAGGAAGTAGCAGCCGTCGTTGCTGTCGTCGGCCGGCAGGGGCTTGCCATTGGCGTCGGTGCCCAGTCCCTGCAGCGGCGTGCCGAAGCCGCTGCGGACCTCGGCGATGCCGGCGCCCAGCGTTGCACCGCCGAAGCCGTCCAGGCGCGCTGGACTGTCCTTGCGGAGGTCGTTGGCCGGGCGGGCGGCCAGGTCGGGATCCGCCGACTGCGCGGGCCCGGTCGCCGAGGCGGTTTCGGCCGGGGTGTCGCTGCCACTGCCGGCCGCCCCCTGCTTGTCGGGGCCAGCACTGCAGGCGGTGAGCGAAAGGAGCAACAGACCAGCAAGCGGAAGGTGCTTCATCGGTGCGGTTCCCTGGCACGAAGATGGCTGCACGCTAGCCCATCCCGTGTGCAGGCGCTGCATTGTCATCGCGGTTTCATCGCCTTCGTTCAGGCTCGGCGTGCACCGACTTGGCTGTCCCTTCCATGCAACCGCGCAAGACCGAACTCGCCCGAACCGCGCTGCAGGCCCATCGCGCGCCGCTGGACATGCGCCAGCGCCGGCTGCTGATCCTGTGCGACGGCCAGCGCAGCATCGCCGACCTGACCGGCCTGCTCGGCCAGGACGCGCCCGCCATGGTCATCCAGCTGGTGCAGGCCGGCTACCTGAGCACCGGTACCGGCGCCACAGCCGCACCGCCACCACCCGCAGACGCGGCAGCACCGGCCCCCACCACGCCGGCGGCGGCACCGGCTGCACCCGCAACCGGCAGCGAGCGCCGCCGCTCGCTGGTGGCCGCGCGCATCTATGTACTGGGCATCCTGGAAATGCAGCGCCACCCGCAGGCGGCGGCGCTGTTCCGCGACCTGCAGCAGGCGCGCGCCGAAAGTGAAGTACTGCAGGTGCTGCACTCGGCGATGCAGATGCTGCCCGGGCTGACCTCGGAGGGTTATTGCCAGCGTGTGCGGCAACGCCTGCTGGAAGCGCTGCCGCTGGAGCATTGCGACGCGTTCACCGAGGCCGCCTGAAGAAAAAGGGGACGGAGGGGATTAAGTCGTTTCAGGCACACGTGTGCTGATTGCGGCTTAATCCCCTCCGTCCCCTTTTTCGGGTCAGCGGTAGTTGTTGCGCAGGCCGTTCCAGCACTGCTGGTAATCGCCCTGGCGATGGCCGGCGGCCAGCGCCTGCGCGGTCGGGCGGATCACCGCGCGGGTCTCGAACATGAAGGCCATCGTGTCCTTGATCACATCGGCCTTGGACAGATCGGCATTGGAGGCCTTGTCGAAGGTCGGCGCATCCGGGCCATGACCGCTCATGCAGTTGTGCAGCGATGCGCCACCCGGCACGAAGCCTTCGGCCTTGGCGTCGTAGGCGCCATGCACCAGGCCCATGAACTCGCTGGCGATGTTGCGGTGGAACCACGGCGGGCGGAACGTGTTCTGCGCCACCAGCCAGCGCGGCGGGAAGATCGCGAAGTCCATGTTGCTGGTGCCGGGTGTGTCGCTGGGCGAATGCAGCACCAGGAAGATCGACGGGTCCGGATGGTCGTAGCTGATCGAACCGATGGTGTTGAAGCGACGCAGGTCGTAGCGGTACGGCGCGTAATTGCCGTGCCAGGCCACCACGTCCAGCGGCGAATGGTCGATCGGCGCGCGCCACAGGCGGCCCTCGAACTTGGCGATCAGTTCGAAATCGCCATCGACATCCTCGAACGCCGCGTGCGGGGTCTCGAAGTCACGCGGGTTGGCCAGGCCGTTGGAACCGATCGGGCCAAGGTCGGGCAGTTTCAGCAGCGCGCCGTAGTTCTCGCAGATGTAGCCGCGGCTCGGGCCATCGGGCAGTTCCACGCGGAACCGCACGCCGCGCGGGATCACCGCGATCTGCTGCGGCTCGATCTCGATCACGCCCAGCTCGGTCAGCAGGCGCAGTGCGCCCAGCTGAGGCACGATCAGCAGTTCACCGTCGGCGTCGTAGAAGTAGCGGCCGACCATGTCGCGGTTGGCAGCGTAAAGGTGGATGCCCACGCCGGCATGCGCGTCGGGCGAGCCGTTGCCACCCATCGTGTACAGGCCTTCGACAAAGTCGGTCGGCAGCTCCGGCAACGGCAGCGGGCTCCAGCGCAGCTGGTTCGGTGAAGCCGGCTGTGCGCCGAAATCACACTGCAGCTGCGACTGCGCGAACGGAGTGAACTCGCCATGGGTCACCGCCGGGCGGATCCGGTACAGCCAGCTGCGGCGATTGCTGCCGCGCGGCGCGGTGAAGGCGGTGCCGGTCAGCTGTTCGGCGTACAGGCCGTGGGCCACCTTCTGCGGTGAGTTCTGCCCGACCGGCAGCGCGCCGGCGACGGCCTCGGTGGCGAATTCGTTGCCGAAGCCGGACTGGTAGCCGCGGGCGGTGATGGCGGGGGACATGGGAACTCCAGAGATTGCCGGCCAGCGGCCGGCACTACCATTCGGACAGGCAATGCCGGCGGGACGCCGACATTGCCTGCGGACCTTACAGCACGCCGCGGCGGATCTGGTCGCGCTCGATGCTTTCAAACAGCGCGGTGAAGTTGCCTTCGCCGAAACCTTCGTTGCCCTTGCGCTGGATGATCTCGAAGAAGATCGGGCCAATGCAGTTCTGGGTGAAGATCTGCAGCAGCTTGCGCTGGTGGGTTTCCGGATCGGCGTCGATCAGGATCTTGTTCCTGGCCAGGCGCGCCACGTCTTCACCGTGGTTCGGCACGCGCTGGTCGATCACATCGAAGTAGGTTTCCGGCGTGTCGAGGAAATCCACGCCCTGCGCGCGCATCGCTTCGACGGTCTCGTAGATGTTCTCGGTGAAGCAGGCGATGTGCTGGATGCCCTCGCCCTTGTACGCGTCCAGGTACTCGTTGATCTGGCTCTTCGGGTCGGACGATTCGTTCAGCGGGATGCGCACGATGCCGTCCGGCGCGGTCATCGCCTTGGACACCAGGCCGGTCTTCAGGCCCTTGATGTCGAAGTAGCGGATCTCGCGGAAGTTGAACAGGCGCTCGTAGTAGTCCGACCACTGCTGCATGTTGCCGAAGTACAGGTTGTGGGTCAGGTGGTCGATGAAGGTCAGGCCGAAGCCGAACGGGTGCAGGTCGGCCCCTGCGATCGGCTCGTAGTCGCCGTCGTAGATGCTGCCGGCGCTGCCATAGCGGTCGACCAGGTACAGCATGCAGTCGCCGATGCCCTTGATGACCGGCGCGCTGACCGCCTTGCTGTCCGGCTTGAAGGCGATGGCTTCGGCGCCGTTGCCCAGCGCGGTCTGGTAGACCTCCTGGCCCGGCTTCTTGAAGCGGATGGCAAAGCCACAGGCGCAGGGGCCATGCTTTTCGGCGAAGTCGGCGGCGAACGAATCGGGGTCTTCGTTGACCAGGAAGTTGACGTCGCCCTGGCGATAGACGGTAATCGGACGCTGCTTGTGCTTGAGCACCGCGCTGAAGCCCATCTTCCGGAAGTACTCGTGCAGCTCCTGGCCACGGCCGGCCGGGGCGGCGAATTCGACGAACTCGAAGCCGTCGATGCCCATCGGGTTCTCGAAGGTGGTGACCTGCATGCCGGGGTTGGGATGCGAGGCGGTCGGGACTGCGGTATTCATGGCGTGGCTCCGAATCGGTACCGCATCGGTACAAACCAGGTGCGGGCAGGTAGGGACCCGGCGAGAATGCAGGGTCTGGACCCACCCCTTATAGTTACACTTGAAACCACCAGCAAGGTGCACCGCAACATGAGCCCCGCCGATCCCGTTTCGACCCGCCTGCGTGCCTCGCACGTCCTGCTCGACCTGGAACAGTTCCTGCCGTACCGGCTGAGCGTGCTGTCCAACCGGGTCAGCGGCAACATCGCCAAGCTGTACGGCGATCGTTACGGTCTGGCGATCCCCGAGTGGCGGGTCATCACCATCCTGGCGCTGTACCCGGGCTCCTCGGCCAGCGAGGTCTCCGACCGCACGGCGATGGACAAGGTGGCGGTCAGCCGCGCCGTGGCCCGCCTGCTGGAGCGCGGCTTCATCAAGCGCGAGACCCACGGCGACGATCGCCGCCGCTCGGTGCTGGCGCTGTCGGCCGCCGGTTTCGAGGTGTACGAGACCATCGCGCCGATGGTGATCGAGATCACCCGCAAGCTGATGTCGGTGCTGAGCGAAGAAGAAGAGCAGGTGCTGGAGAAGCTGATCCTGCGCCTGGCCGGCGAAGGCCTGGAGCGGATGGGCGAAGGCGTCTAGAAGAAAAGGGGACGGAGGGGATTAAGTCGCATCAGGCACACCTGTGCTGATTGCGGCTTAATCCCCTCCGTCCCCTTTTTTCAGCTGAGGTGCTTGCGGCGTGCGTGGATCCACGGCACGGCCAGTGCTGCGATGGCGCCGCCGGCGAAGCCCAGCGAGGCGGCCACCGTCGCTGCTTCGACCGCCCCCGGCAGCGCCAGCGCCGCCGCCACCAGCAGCAGCGACGGCAGGCCGACGAAGGTGCCCAGGAAGAAGTGCCAGCGCGGTGACCAAGTGTTGAGCTGGAGCAGGCTGACCGGCTGCCAGGCGTCAGAGGCGGCGTCCTCGGCGATCTTCGCCACGGCCTTGGCCAGGTCCACTTCCGGCAGCGCGCGCCCCAGGCGGGCGGTCGCCAGCAGCTCGGCCACCGCTTCCACCGGCGGGAAGCTGGACGGCCACGCAACCGGCGCCGGCACGCCGTAGGCGGTCAGCAGCGGCACGCTCAACCACGGCGCCACCAGCGGGCGCATGCGGCGGCGCCCGTGCACGCACCAGATCTGCGGCTGGCCGTGCGCAGTGACGCTGTACAGCGCCAGTTCGTTGGCCGGCGGATAGCCGAGCATGGTCACCCGCGCGGCCAGGCTGTCCTGGCCCATCGCGCGCAGGAAGCCGGGGCGGCTGCGACCTTCCTGCATCCACGCCAGGCCCAGTGCGCCCACCAGATACGCCTCGGCGACATCCTTGCTGCCGGCCGTGGCGCGCTCGTCACTGGCCAGATACCACGCCAGTGATTTCGGTTCGGCCACATCGTCCAGGCCCCAGCGGCTGTCGTCACCCAACACATGGCGCACCGGCAGTCGCGCGGGGGCGGTCTCGCCACGCTCGCCGGTCTGCAGGAAGGGCAGCACGCCCTGGATGAAGGTGGACAGCTCGATCGCGCGCGCGCCGTGGCCCTGCCATTCGGGCGGCAGCAGCCCGGCCAGCTGGCCTTCGGCGGCCAGCGCATCAAGCCGGGACTTCTGCTCGACCAGCTTCTGCACCGCCCCCTTCAGCACCACGTTGTCGGGCAGCGCGATCTGCGGCAGGCGATGGCGTGGCGGCGCCAGTTCAACGGCGTCCTCGCCGGTGCCCGCGTCGTCCAGCAGGGCCTCCTGCGCTGGCAGGGTCACGCCCTCGCCTGCCCCACCCTCGGCCAGGTCGCTGGCGGGTTCGGGCAATCGTTCGGCGTGGTCGCTGTGCATGGGCGTTCCGGAAGGTTGCATCGACGGGATGTCGACTGAGGTCCTTGCCGGTAACGGCGTGCTCACGGTGAAGTTGAGACGCCGATTCAGAGAGTGTGACGGTGCGCGCAGTAGATCCGCGCCAGGCGTGGATGCGCCTCAGTGCCGACCAACGGTCGGCACCCACCGGGGTGGGCGGTCAGCGGTCGGCACCCACCAGAGCATGCCGGCCAGCGGCCGGCACTACCCTATTCCGGTTTGTCAGGCGCCCACTGCTTGAGGAAGGCACTCACCCGCGCAGGCTGGAACGCCTCGCCCCTGCGCAGCTCGCCGGTGGCCTGCGATACCAGCAGGCCGCCATCTGCATCGAGCACCAGCAGGTACGGGTAGTCGCGCGCCATCACCGGGTACTGGGCGAAGAAGGCGGTGTTGGGCTGCTCGTCGCTGGCGTTGACCTTCACCCACACGTAGTGGGCATCGCGGAAGCGACGCAGGTCGCCGTTGCCTTCCACCACGTCGTCCAGCGCCCGGCAGCGCTCACAGGCGGCGTTGCCGACCTCCAGCAGGATCCGCTTCTTGCCACGCTGGGCTTCCACCTTGGCGGTGGCCAGGTCGTCGGCGGGGTTGCGGGCCGGGTCGAACTGCGCGCCGAGCCCGGCGATGGCGGCGATGTCCGCCGCCACCGGGGTGTTGCCCGAGGCCACCGGTTCGCTGGGGTCAGCAACCGGTGGCTCGGTGGGTCGGGTATCCAGGGGCTGCGTGGGCTCGGCGGCGGCAGGCGGTTGCGGTTGCGAACAGGCGCCGATCAGCGCCGCACAGACCACCACCATTGCACCACCGAGCTTGCTTCGCATGCCTTCTACCCTCTCATCATTACTTGACGCCGTGCATCAGCTTGTTGATCAGCGGGGCGATCAGGAACAGCACCACGCCGGAGCCGATCAGGGCCCAGAACCCGAAGGTATACCCCTTCAGGGCCGACTCGACCGTCATGCCGCCTTCACCACTGACCACGCCGGCGAAGATGCCCGACAGGTTGTTGCCGATGCCGGTGGACAGGAACCAGCCGCCCATGCCGAAGCCGACCAGGCGCACCGGGGCCAGCTTGGTCACCATCGACAGGCCGATCGGCGACAGGCACAGCTCACCCACCGACTGGATGACGTAGACCATGAACAGGGTCCAGAACGGGATCTTGCCGTCCACGACCATCTGCGACAGGGCGAACATCAGCAGCGCGAAGGCGGCGCCGTTGAACAGCAGGCCCAGGCCGAACTTGCGCGGGATGGACGGATTGGCGCGGCCCATGGCCACCCAGATCCAGGCAATGACCGGGGCCAGGGTGATGATCGCCACCGAGTTGACCGACTGGAACCACGCGGTCGGGAAGGTCCAGTCACCGAACTGGCGGTTGACGATGTTCTCGGCCAGGAAGGTGAACGAGCTGCCGGCCTGTTCGAAGAACATCCAGAACATCACGTTGAAGGCGAAGATGATCAGCATGGCGATCACGCGGTCGCGCTGCACCTTGCCTTCGCGGACGCCCTCGACCAGCAGCAGGATGGCCAGCGCGGTGAACATCGCACCCAGGATCCAGGCCAGCGCGGTGGCGCCGGTAGCCAGCAGGAAGTACGCCACCGGGATGGCGACCACGGCACCGGCCAGCACCATGATGATGCGGCCGAAGCCTTCAGCGCCGGCCGGCGGTGCACCGATGCCCTTCAGGCCGGCGCGACCGATGTAGAACCACACCAGCGAGATCAGCATGCCCACGCCCGAGGCGATGAACACGACCTTGTAGGACGGCATCGCGTCGGTACCGAACACCTTGCGGGCCAGGTACTCGGTCAGCACCGGGGCGATCATCGCGCCGATGTTGATGCCCATGTAGAAGATGGTGAAGCCGGAGTCGCGGCGCTCGTCCTTCAGGCCGTACAGCTTGCCGACCATGGTCGAGATGTTGGGCTTGAACAGGCCGTTGCCTACGATGATCGTGGCCAGGCCAAGCTTGAAGATGTGCTCCTGCGGCAGCGAGATCATGAACAGGCCGGCGGCCATGATGATCGCGCCGGTCAGGATCGAGCGCTGGTAGCCCAGTACCCGGTCGGCCACGTAGCCACCGAAGATCGCCGCGGCGTATACCAGGGCCAGGTAGGCGCCATAGATGCGGCTGGCGTCGCCTTCACCGGCAGCGCTGCCGTTGTAGAACTGGGCGACGATGTACAGCACCAACGCCCAGCGGATGCCGTAGAACGCAAAGCGCTCCCAGAACTCGGTCATGAACAGCATCCACAACGGGCGCGGGTGGCCCAGCGTGGTCTTGAAGTCCGGCAGCGCCGGCTCTGGGGTGTTCGCAGTGGCGTTTACGCTCATGCGGATTTCCTGGTTCGGTGGATGACGAGCACGTCCGCTGTGCAGTTGGAGCAACGCGCGAGGATCACCGACTTCTGCCGTTCACGTCAAATACACGCCGTTTGAGGCAGGTGCCAGCCTGCTCGCTGAACTTGCATCTGAAACGATCCAGCCAATGGCCGGGGTCCAAGCTGAATGGGGGTCAGCCCAGTTCTGCCGGGGGTGCCGCCTGCAGGCTGGTGCGCACCTGGAACAGTTCGGGGAAGAAGGTCAGCTCCAGCGCCTTGGCCAGGAAGCCCACGCCGGACGAGCCGCCGGTGCCGCGCTTGAAGCCGATCACGCGCATCACCGTGCGCATGTGTCGGAATCGCCACAGCTGGAAGGCGGTCTCCAGGTCCACCAGGTCCTCGCACAGCGCGTACTCGCGCCAGTAGCGGTCGGTGTCCTGGTAGATGCGCTCGAAGACCGGCTGCAGCGCGTCGTCGGCCACATGCGGCTGGGTCCAGTCGTGGGATTCGTACACCGCCGGCACGGCATGGCCGAAGCGGGCCAGGTACTTCAGGAATTCCTCGTACAGGCTCGGCGCCTCCAGCACGATGCGCAGCTGCGCCTGCCCGGCCGGGTCGTGCTCGAACACCTGCAGCATCTGCGCGTTCTTGTTGCCCAGCAGGAACTCGATGTAGCGGTACTGCAGCGACTGGAAGCCCGAAGACGGGCCCAGCACGTCGCGGAAACCCATGTATTCGGACGGGGTCAGCGTTTCCAGCACCGACCACTGCTCGGTCAGCTGGCGCAGCACCTGCTTGCTGCGCGCCAGCACCTTGCGGCACTGCCAGACTTCATCGCGCTGCAGGAAGCCGATCGCCGCACGCAGTTCGTGGCCGAGCAGCTTCAGCCACAGCTCCGAGGTCTGGTGCTGGATGATGAAGAGCATCTCATCGTGGTGCGGCGGGTTGGACAGCGGCTGCTGCGCGCTGAGCAGCTGGTCCAGCCGCAGGTAGCCGCCGTAGGTCAGGCGTCCCTGCAGGTCGGTGTGGATGCCGGCTTCGAGATCGCGTTGGTTGTTGTCGACGGACATGGGCGGGACCAGATCGGGGGCGGCAAGGGTAGCGCGTTGCCGCCGCGCTGGCAGCCGCCGGGTCCATACCGGGGCGTGCGGTGCCCCGTGGAGCATTGGCCGATGCGGGGCCTGCGCGTGGAACCGATCGGGTCGTTGCGCCAGCAGTCAGCCAGAGGCGTATTCTGATGCTTTGCAGCAACGACTGAATACGTTGTTGTTATTGGCCCCCCACCCGCCGGCAGGGGTAAAACAGGGCGTTGCCGTGTTGCGGCGCAGGAAGGCTATTCCGTACGCGTTCCTTAACATGGCGATTCATATCATTTGTAACTTCTCTGTCGAAGGTGCAGTACGCAATGACGGTTGCCGCTGAATTCAAGATCGAATACCTGCAGTACCTGGATACGGACGGCAAACTCGTCCGCGATGACCTGCCCGCGTCGCTGCGCGATCCCAAGGTCCTGGTACCGCTGTTCAAGCAGATGCTGTTCGTACGTACGTTCGACAGCAAATCCATCGCACTGCAGCGCACCGGCAAGCTGGGCACCTATGCCGCCTGCCTGGGCCACGAAGCCGCGCACGTGGGTATCGGCGCGGCGATGCAGAAGGACGACGTGTTCGCGCCTTCGTACCGCGAGTATGGCGCGATGTTCATGCGTGGCGTGCGCCCGCACGACGTGCTGATGTACTGGGGCGGCGACGAACGCGGCAACGATTACGGCGGCAACGCGGCCAAGGACTTCCCGTTCTGCGTGCCGATCTCCACCCAGTGCCTGCATGCCGCAGGCGCCGCGCTGAAGTTCAAGCTCAACAAGGAACCGCAGATCGCCGTGGCGGTGTGCGGCGACGGCGGCAGCTCCAAGACCGACTTCTACGCGGCACTGAATTCGGCCGGCGCCTACAAGCTCCCGCTGATCCTGTGCATCGTCAACAACGGCTGGGCCATCTCGGTCCCGCGTTCGGCCCAGACCGGTGCCGAAACGCTGGCGCAGAAGGGCCTGGCTGGCGGCCTGCACTGCCTGCAGGTGGACGGCAACGACCTGATCGCCGTGCTGGCTGCCATGGAGCAGGCGCGCGAACGTGCGCTGGCCGGCGACGGTGGCACCGTGCTGGAACTGATGACTTACCGCCTGTCCGACCACACCACCGCCGATGACGCGCGCCGCTACCGCGACGACGCCGAAGTGAAGGATGCCTGGCAGCGCGAGCCGATGCTGCGCCTGCGCAAGTACCTGATCAACGCCGGTGCGTGGAGCGAGGATGAGGAAAGCGCCTGGGTCGCCGAGTGCGGCAAGCGCGTGGACGAGGAAGTGAACCTGTACCTCAACACGCCGGTGCAGCCGGTCGAGGCGATGTTCGACTTCCTGTATGCCGATCCGCCGCCGGACCTGCTGGCCCAGCGTGCCCAGGCGATCGCCCTGGAGAAGCGCCATGGATGAGATCAAGAACGGCGCGCCCGGCGCGCACACCAACGCCGCCGACAGCGCTGCGGTCGCGCGCGGAGAAGAGAGCATGACCACCACCCCGATCACCCTCATCGAAGCCATCACCCAGGCGCTGGCCTGGGAGCTGGAACACGACCCGTCGGTGCTGGTGCTGGGCGAGGACGTGGGCGTCAACGGCGGCGTGTTCCGCGCCACCGCCGGGCTGCAGCAGCGCTTCGGCTCGGACCGCATCCTCGATACCCCGCTGGACGAAACCACCATCGCCGGCCTGACCATCGGCCTGGCCGCACAGGGCATGAAGCCGGTGGCCGAAGCCCAGTTCGACGGCTTCATGTACCCGATGGTCGACCATATCGTCTGCCACGCCGCACGCCTGCGTTACCGCACGCGTGGCCGCCTGCACTGCCCGATGGTGCTGCGCGTGCCGTGGGGCGGTGGCATCCGCGCGCCGGAACACCACAGCGAAGCCAACGAGGCGATCTTCACCAACGTGCCGGGCCTGCGCGTGGTGCTGCCGTCGTCGCCGCAGCGTGCCTATGGCCTGCTGCTGGCCGCGATCCGCGAGCCGGATCCGGTGATCTACATGGAGCCCAAGCGCATCTACCGCCAGTACAAGGAAGTGGTCGTCAACGACGGCGAAGCCTTGCCGCTGGACGTCTGCTTCGTGCTGCGCGACGGCACCGACGTGACCCTGGTGACCTGGGGCGCGCAGGTGAAGGAAGCGCTGGAAGCGGCGGACAAGCTGGCCGGCGAAGGCATCAGTGCCGAAGTCATCGACGTGGCCACGCTGCGTCCGCTGGACTTCGCCACCATCGCCGAATCGGTGGCCAAGACCGGCCGCTGCGTGATCGTGCAGGAGGCCCCGAAGACCGCGGGCTTCGGCGCCGAGATCGCCGCGCGCCTGGCCGAGGAATCGATCTACGACCTGCTGGCACCGGTCGAGCGCGTCACTGGCTACGACACCCACATTCCGCTGTTCCGCCTGGAAATGAAGTACCTGCCGAGCGTTGAGCGGATCGTGGCTGCGGCCAAGCGCGCGGTGGCGGCCGGCTGACATGCGGGCCCGCCTTCTGGGGGCTTACCGCAGCCAGTATCCCAACCCGCTCCGGTTCCGCACCGGCCAGATCGTCGAAGTAGGTGTCCGTGACGAGGAATGGCCGGCGTTTGCCTGGGTACGCACCAACGATGGGCGCGCTGGATGGGCGCCCATCGCCTGGTTGCAGCTGCTGGACGAGGGTCGCGCCGAAGCGCTGTGCGACTACGACGCCCGCGAGCTGGATGTGGAAAGCGGCGAGATGGTGAAGCTTCATCACGAACACGGCGGGTGGTGGTGGTCCGAGCGCGCCAATGGCGCGACGGGCTGGCTGCCGGCCCGCGAACTGGAACTGCTGGAAGAGAACTGCAAATGAGCCAGACCAAGAACTTCAACCTGCCCGACCTGGGCGAAGGCCTGCCGGACGCGACCATCGTCGAGTGGTTCGTCAAGGAAGGCGATGTGATCAAGCTGGACGAGCCGCTGGTGTCGATGGAGACCGCCAAGGCCGTGGTGGAAGTGCCCTCGCCGTTCTCCGGCAAGGTGCTGAAGCTGTCCGGCGGCGCCGGCGACATCATCCCGACCGGCTCGGTGCTGGCCAGCTTCGAACTGGACCCGAACCTGCCGCAGAGAGCCGATGGCCAGGACACCGGCCACAGCCATGGCCACGCTGCACCGGCGGCCGCACCGACCCCGCCGCCGCTGCCGGCTGCGGCCGCTCCGGTTGCCGCCGAGGAGGCCAAGCCCGCCGCGGCCGAGCGCGATGACGCCGGTACCGTGGTCGGCGCGATGCAGAGCTCCAATGCCGTGCATGCCGAACAGGCGCTGGCCGTCGGTGGCGTCAAGGCCGTGCCGGCCGTGCGTGCGATGGCCCGCAAGCTGGGCGTGGACCTGAGCCGCGTGGCCGCTACCGGCACCGATGGCGCGGTCACCATGGCCGACGTCAAGCAGGCTGCCGCCAACGGCAGCGCCAAGCTCGGCGCTGCTCCGGCACCAGTTGCCGCTGCTGCCTATGCCGCGCCGGCCCCGGCGCAGGTGTCTGCCCCCGTGCAGAGCGAAGCCCGCACGCCGCTGTCCGCCGCCGGCAAGCCGATGCGTACCCAGCCGCCGGGCGTGGTCGCCAAGGGCCAGCCGGAACCGCTGAAGGGCGTGCGCCGCAACATGGCCCGCGTGATGGCCGATGCGCACAGCAAGGTCGTGCCGACCACGCTGAACGACGACGCCGACATCCACGCCTGGCTGCCGGGCAACGACGTCACCGCCCGCCTGGTGCGTTCGATCGTGGTCGCCGCGCAGAAGGTGCCGGCGATGAACGCCTGGTTCGACGGCGAAGCACTGACCCGCACCCTGCACGCGCAGGTGGACATCGGCATCGCCGTGGACACCGACGACGGCCTGTTCGTGCCGGCCCTGCGCAATGCCGACATGCTCGATGCACGCGGCATCCGCGAAGGCGTCAATCGCCTGCGCGAGCAGGTGGAATCGCGTTCGATCGCCGCCTCGGAACTGAGTGGCTACACCATCTCGCTGTCCAACTTCGGCATGTTTGCCGGCCGCTACGCGACCCCGGTCGTGGTGCCGCCGTGCGTGGCCATCGTCGGTGCCGGCCGTGCCCGCCACCAGATGACCCCGGTGATGGGCGGCGTGGAAGCGCACAAGGTGATCCCGCTGTCGGTCACCTTCGACCACCGCGCAGCCACGGGTGGTGAAGCTGCCCGCTTCCTGCGCGCGATGATGGACGACCTGGCACTGGCCAGCTGATCGGCCACCTGACCGGTGGGTGCCAACCGTTGGTTGGCACATGACTTGGAGAGAACGCCGGGCATTGCCCGGCGTTTTTTTTCCGGCATCCACGCATGGCGTGGATCTACACAATGCGGGCGATCAATCGCGCGCGACCATGCCTTCGGCGCGGCTGTACACACGCAGCCGGTGGCCATCAGGGTCGGCACCGACGAAGGTGTGGCCGAACTCCAGCGTCACCGGCGACTGCAGGATCTGCACGCCGAGCCCACGCCACGCATCGTGCATCTGCTGCACGGCCTCGGGGTTTGCGACCACCATCGCCAGTTCGGCGGCGCCTGCCTGCGCAGACACCGGCGGTTGCACGTCATCGCGTTGCCACAGGCCGAGTGCGGCGCCATCGCCGAGCAGGAACAGGGCGAAGCCAGGCGACTGCTCGACCGGCGGTTTGCCGAGGATGCCGCTGTAGAAGGTGGCGCTGGTGGCGACGTCGCGCACGTACTGCAGCAGGGTGCTGGGCGTGAACATGGGGAAGCTCCGTTGTTGGGAGCGATCATGGTGGTACGGCCCTGCTGACAGATTCTGTCAGTAGCGGCGAGCGTGCTCTACTGCCGTCGCTCCTGCCCTGGTAGAGGCCGAGCTTGCTCGACTGCCGTTGCCACTGCCCTGGTAGAGGTCGAGCTTGCTCGACTGCTGTTCGCGAAGATCAAAGGCGGTCGAGCAAGCTCGACCCCTACCAGGAGCAAAGATCGAAGAGCAAAGAGCAAAAGCCGCCAACCCATCGCACCAGCAGCAGAAAGCGAAGCGCAATGACAGTCGAGCAGGCCCGACGCTACGAACGGTCCAGCCAGTCCGGCGCGATGCCCTGCGCCTTCTGCCAGCGCCGCAGCAGCGTGGCGCGTGGTACGAGGTAGTGCTCCTCCAGCACGCGCACCTGGCGGATGCGATCCAGGCGGAAATGGCGAAAATCCTCGCGGCGCTCACACCACGCCGCCAGCATCGGCACCTCATCGAAGTAGCCCAGCGCGAACGGCCAGACGATGCGCTCGCTGCGCTGGCCGTGCGCGTCCTCGTAGCCGAACTTCAGGCGCTGCTGTGAACCGACAGCCTCTCGCACGGCCTGCAGACGAGCAGGGGGAACCTTGGCCGCCGCACGCGAAGGGCCCACCCGCAGGCCACTGTCACGCAGGGCCTCGCGCCGCGCTGCGGGCAACACATGGGCGATGCGCGCCAGGGCATCGCGTGCGGCTTCGGCCAACGCGGGTTCGGTACGGGCCGCAACCCAGCGCAGGCCCAGCACCAGTGCGTCGATCTCGGCCGGTGGCAGGGTCATCGGCGGCAGGGTATCGCTCGGCGTCAGCTGGTAGCCGACGCCGGCCTCGCCGCGCAGGTCGGCGCCCTGCTCGCGCAGGGTTTCGATATCGCGGTACAGCGTGCGCAGGCTGACTCCCAGCGCGTCGGCCAGCACCTGGCCGGCCACCGGCCGCCGATGGCGGCGCAGCAGCTGTTGGAGCTGGGTCAGGCGCAGCGCACGCGACATCAGCCGGCCAGTGCGCTCGATGCCACCACGTGCTCACCCGGTTGCGGGGCCAGCGCGGCCTCGACCAGCGCCTTGGCGATCTCGCTGGCCGGGTTGATCCGCCACGCCCGCGGCAGTACCGGCCCCAGCACGCCCAGCACCTTCAGCGCGAGACGCTCACCGCGCCGCACCTCGTTGCGCTCGCCGCCGATCAACCCTGGGCGGACCAGGGTCAACGAGGTGAAGCCCAGCGCGCGCAGATCGCGCTCCAATTCACCCTTCACCCGGCTGTAGAAGATCGACGACCGCGGATCGGCACCGGCTGCGGAATTCAGCACATAGGTCTGCGCACCCTGCGCCTGCGCCAGACGGGCGAACGCCAGCGGGTAATCATGGTCGATGCGATGGAAGGCCTCGCGGCTGCCAGCCTGGGCAATGGTGCTGCCGAGCGCGCAGATGACCGCGTCCACGCCCGCCCACCCGGCGGCGGCGGGCAGCGCATCGAAGGCCAGTACCGGGTTCTCCAGCTTCCCGTGGGCTGCGCCCAACGGGCGACGGGTCGGGGCGATCACGGCGCTGCAGCGCGGGTCGTCCAGCAGCCGGGGCAGGGTCAGCCCACCGACCAGGCCGGTCGCCCCCAGCAACATCACGCGCATCACCACCTCCACTGCGGCATCCTGTCGCCCATCCTAGCCGTTCAAGCCGTCGGCGGCCGCGCCGATATGCTGGAACCAGTCCCTGCCAGCCCCCAGGATTCGCTCCATGACGGACCAGCCCGACCACCGCCCTGCCCCCGGTACCGCCCTTGGGCCGCCGGCACGCGTGCGCGCGGTGGTGGACGATGGGCTGGGCGACCGCGTGGTGCTGCAGGGCGGCGGTGGCGTGGCGCTGCAGCAGCTGTTCGCAGGCGCCGACGCGCCGGAACCGCTGCTGGCCGCGTTCGCCAACGGCATGGCCACCCTGCCCGGCGAGCTGGGCGACATGGGCGACCGCCTGCAGTCGGCGCAGGCCAGCGCCGATTGGCCGCGCTACGGGCGCGCGATGCGGCAGTTGATCGACAAGTACATCCGCACCATCGAACAGCATTCGCCGGATGGGCAACCCGAAAGCCTGCGCCTGTCCGAGCAGCTGCGGCTGCTGCTGGGCGGCGCGGTGGTGGCGCTGCTGCAGCACGACCCGGACCTGCGCGAACAGGCGCAGGCACTGGCCATGCACCTGCGCCAGTGGCAGCCAGGCACGGCGCTGGAACCGATCGAGCAGGGCGTGCGCGAACTTGGCCACCAGGTCGGCGTGCGTGCCGAGAGCTGGCAGGAGCAGCAGGCGCTGCTGCTGGAGCTGTTCGCGCTGCTGCTGGAGAACGTGAGCGAGCTGCTGGATGACCGCAGCTGGCTGCAGGGCCAGATCGCCGCGGTACGCCAGCTGCTGGACGGGCCGTTGGAAGCTGAGGCGGTCGAGCGCACCCGCGCCGAACTGCGCGAAGTGATCTACAAGCAGGGCCTGCTGCGCCAGGGCATCGACGATTCGAAGGCGGCGATGCGCGGGCTGATGGGCGAGTTCATCGAGCGCATGGATGGCATGGCCACCAGCACCGGCGAGTACCACGATCGCATCGGCAGCTACGCACTGCAGCTGCGCGAGGCGCGCAGCATCGCCGACCTCAACCAGCTGCTGCAGGACGTGATGCGCGACACCGGCAAGGTGCAGCAGCAGGCCGCGCAGGCGCGCGATCACCTGGCCAACGCACGGCAGGAAGTGGAGCGTGCCGAGCAGCGCATCGCCGAGCTGGAGCAGGAACTGCGCGCGGCCGGTGACCTGGCACGCATCGATCCACTGACCCAGGCGCTGAACCGCCGCGGCCTGGACGAACTGCTGCAACGCGAGCTGGCCCGTGCCGCACGCAACAACTCGCCGCTGGGCGTGGCGGTGATCGATCTGGATGATTTCCACCAGACCAACGATGCACATGGTCATGCCGGTGGCGATGCACTGCTGCAGCACCTGGTGGCCGTCTGCAAGCTGCTGCTGCGCGCCACCGATGGCATCGCGCGGCTGGGCGGCGACGAGTTCGTACTGGTGCTGCCGGAAACCCAGGGCGCCGACAGCATGGCCACGGTGCAGCGCCTTCAGCGTTCACTGGCGCATCGCGTGCTGACCGTGCAGGACCGGCGCGTACCGGTGCATTTCAGTGCCGGGCTGGCGCAATGGCAACCCGGCGACGACACCGAAACCCTGCTGCGGCGCGCGGACGACGCGCTGTATGCCGCCAAGCGGCAGGGCAAGAACCGCGTGCAGGCAGGCTGACCGTCCGGCCCGCAGCAAACTACGTTGGTAGGTGCCAACCTTGGTTGGCACACGCAGAAACAAAGCGCCGACCAAGGTCGGCCTCTACCCGGCGACCCGCCGGCGATGATCCCGACCACCCTGAACCGCTTTGGTAGGTGCCAACCTTGGTTGGCACACGCAGGAAACAAAGCGCCGACCAAGGTCGGCCTCTACCGGGGAACCCGCCGGCGACGATGCCGACCACCTTGAACCGCTTTGGTAGGTGCCAACCTTGGTTGGCACGCGTGGGAAACAAAGCGCCGACCAAGGTCGGCCTCTACCGGGAACCTGCCGGCGACTACTTGCCGCGCAGCTTCTGGAACCCGGTCACCGCCGCCAGCACGATGGCGCCGGCGATGATGCCCACCACCATGTTGCCCGCCGCGCTGACCAGCCAGCCCCACTGGCCCTCGCCGCCCAGCGCCTGTACTGCGTGGTGCAGCGCCGGCACGTTGTGCACCAGGATGCCGCCGCCGACCAGGAACATGGCAATGGTGCCGGCCACCGACAGGAACTTCATCAGCCACGGTGCCGACGCGACCAGGCCGCGACCGAAGGCGGCAACAGCCCCACCCTTGCGCGACAGGTACAGGCCCACGTCATCCAGCTTGACGATGCCCGCCACCAGCCCATAGACGAAGACCGTCATCGCCAGTGCAACCACGGCCAGCGTGACCAGCTGGTTGGTGAACGATGCGGTGGCGACCACGCCCAGGGTCAGTACGATGATCTCGGCCGAAAGGATGAAGTCGGTGCGGATCGCACCCTTCACCTTGTCCTTCTCCCACGCGACCATGTCCACCTGCGCGTCGGCCAGCGCCTTGCGGCGTTCGGTCTGGCGCTCGGCATCGTCGTCGGCCGAATGCAGGAAGCGGTGCGCCAGCTTCTCCACGCCCTCGAAGCACAGGAAGGCACCACCGATCATCATCAGCGGCACGATCAGGGGCACGTTCCAGCCGCGGCTGTGCAGCCAGGCTTCCAGCGCACTGATCGCCAGGGCCGCCGGCACCAGGATCACCTTGTTGACCAGCGAGCCCTTGGCCACCGCCCACACCACCGGCAGTTCGCGGTTGGCGTTGACCCCGGTGACCTGCTGCGCGTTCAGCGCCAGATCGTCACCGAGCACGCCGGCGGTCTTCTTCGCGGCGACCTTGGTCAGCACCGAGACATCGTCGAGCAGGGTGGCGATATCGTCGAGCAGGGCGAACAGGCTGGCACCGGCCATGGGGCGTCCAAGAAAGGGAATAGGCGGATTCTGACCGATCCGGTGTGGACTGCGGAAGACACCGGGTTCACCGCATGCCCACCGCCCCCCGGCGACACTGCGGAATCCGGACATTGCCGGCCCGCAGCCGGCGCTACCTGTCTTCGTCGCATGGGAGTCCCGCTTGAGCAATCCTTCCGCCGCCAATGGCAATCCCCCGCTGGTCAAAGGCATGAGCCGGCGCAGCCAGATCCTGCGCCTGCTGATGCGCTACCGCCATTCGGGCGTGTTCTCGGGCATGAACCTGGATGCGGCAAGCAACCAGGCCGACGTGCCCGCCGACGGCAATCCGGAACAGTTCGTCAGCGACCTGGAAGCGTTGGGGCCGACCTTCGTCAAGCTGGGCCAGATGCTGTCCACGCGGCCGGACATGGTGCCGGTGGAGTTCGCCACGGCGCTGGAGCGCATGCAGGAGAAGGTGGCGCCGATCCCGGTCGAGCGCATCCACGCGATCATCGAGCAGGAACTGGGCGTAGGGGTGAACAAGCTGTTTGCCTCGTTCGATCCCGAGCCGTTGGGCTGTGCTTCGATCGCGCAGGTACATCGCGCGGTGCTGCACGATGGCCGCCAGGTGGCGGTGAAAGTGCAGAAGCCCGAAGTGGCCGCACAGCTGCGCTCGGACCTGGAGGCACTGCGCAGCTTCGCGCTGGCCGCCGACCACCTGACCCAGGTCGGACGCCGCGTGCGCCTGCGCGACTGGCTCAACGAGTTCGCCAAGACCCTGATGCAGGAGCTGGACTACCACGCCGAGGCCGAGAACCTGGCGCGCTTCGGACGGCACCTGCGGCCGTTCCGCCGGCTGTGGGTGCCGCAGCCGATCTGGGACTACAGCAGCCAGCGCGTGCTGACGATGGAGCTTGCCACCGGCGTGCGCGTGGATGCGATCTCCGGCGTACGCCGCACCGAGCAGGACATGGACCCGTTGGCGGCGGCGCTGATCCGCGGCTACCTGGACCAGATCTTCGTGCATGGCGAGATCCATGCAGACCCGCACCCGGGCAACCTGCGGGTGATGCCCGACGGCCGGCTGGCGATCTTCGACCTGGGCATGGTCGCGCACATGCCGCCGCGCCTGCGCGAGCGTCTGCTGAAGATCCTGTTCGCGGCGGTCGACGGCCGTGGCGAGGAAGTGGCCGATGACCTGATCAGTATCAGCACGCGGCTGGAGGCCTTCGATGAAGAGCGCTACCTGCGCGAAACCGGTCAGCTGATCGCGCGCTATGCGGCCAGTGGCAGCTTCTCCGAAGGCCGCGTGGTGCTGGACATGGTGCGCATCGCCACCGCCTGCGGCCTGCGCACGCCGCCGGAACTGAGCCTGCTCGGCAAGGCCCTGCTCAACCTGGAAACCGTGTGCCGGCTGCTGGCGCCAGAGCTGGACACGCGCCGCATCGTCGAGCGCCAGCTGCAGCACGTGATGCGTGCGCGCCTGAAGAAATCGCTGTCTGCAGCCAACATCGCCAGCGAGGCGATGGAGCTGCAGCAGCTGCTGCGTGATGGGCCGCGCAAGCTGTCGGACATCATGGCGCTGCTGGCCGAGAACCGCCTGCAGATGAAGGTCACCGGCCTGGAAGAATCGCGGCTGATGGAGAACCTGCAGAAGATCGCCAACCGCGTGGCGGCCGGCATCATCAGCGCCGCATTGATCATGGCCGCCGCGATGATGATGAGGATCGACACCGGCTGGCACCTGTTCGGTTACCCGCTCATCGCCCTGATCCTGTTGTTCATCGGCGTGGTGCTCGGCCTGGGCATCGTAACCAGTGCATTGCTGTTCGACCGTCGTGCGCGGGCACGCGAAGAACGCGGGCATCGCTAGCGCATCGACGAAAACGCCCGTATTCATGCAGTTTTTAATGCAATCCAGCTGCCCCTTTCACGCTCGTTTTACCTTCTGAGCGCGATTACGCGCGCGTCATTTCAACAAACATTTCAGTCAGGTTCGTGCATGCACTATCGGGTCATCGGCCTGTCACATGCATGTGCTTGCGGCAGCGCCGGTCGGATGGACACGCGTCGGTACGACGTCCATCACCACCACCCCGTCACTGCCGAAGCTGCCTATGCTCTGGATACTGCTGCTGTCGTTGTTGCTGTTGTGCTGGTTGTTCCTCGCGTCCGACAAGTGGGTGTGGTGGAAGGCCGGCGCGTTCTCGCTGCTGCTGCTGATGCTCAGCGCGTGGTGGCTGATCGACAAGCTGTCCGGTGATGGGCTCAATGCCGCCACCCTGTACCACCTCGGCGCCGACATGGAAGGTGCCGGTGTCTCCGACTTCAAGGGCTACATCGCCGGCTTCATCGTGTTGGCGCTGGTCTCGCTGCTGCCACTGTTCGCCACACGGGTGAAGCGCTGGCGCCGGCCCGGCCACGGTGGCGCGTTGTTCGCCGGTTTCGCGGCCGTGTGGGTGGCCACGATCATGATCAGCCCGCTGGCCCGCGACGGCCAGCGCCTGTACCAGCAGCTGCGCCCGGTCGACTTCGCCCGCATCGCCCCTGAGTACCAGGTGCCGACGCAGCCGCTGCAGCGCCCGCGCAACATCGTCTGGATCTACGGCGAAAGCCTGGAACGCACCTATCTGGACGAGGCCGTGTTTCCCGGCCTGATGCCCAACCTCAACCGCCTGGCGTCCGAGTCGCTGGACGTGCGTGGGCTGGCCTCGGCCGAAGGCAGCGGCTGGACCATCGCCGGCCTGGTGTCGTCGATGTGCGGCGTGCCGCTGACCACCTCGCAGGGCGATGAAAACAGCATGGGCCGCATGGGCAGCTTCCTGCCCAAGGCGGTCTGCCTGGGCGACTACCTGAAGCAGCAGGGCTACACCAACCACTATCTTGGGGGTGCCAACGGCCAGTTCGCCGGCAAGGGCCAGTTCCTGGCCAGCCACGGCTTTGATGAAGTGCATGACCTCGCTTGGTTCAAGCAGCAGAAGAAGATCGGCCGCATCCACTACTCGGCCTGGGGCGTGCACGACGACGTGCTGCTGGATACCGCCTACCAGCGCTTCGAACAGCTCTCGCGCGCCGGTTCACCGTTCATGCTGACCACGTTGACCATGGACACCCACCACCCGGCGGGCCACCTGCCGGTATCGTGCAAGGGCGAGCGCTACCAGAGCCAGTACGGCAACATCAACATGCTCAACGCGCTCAAGTGCAGCGACCGGCTGATCTCGCAGCTGGTGCAGCGCATCCAGGCCAGCCCGTACGGCAAGGACACGCTGATCGTGATCGCCTCCGACCACCTGGCGATGCCCAACGATCTGACCCACATCCTGACCCGGCAGAAGCGCGAGAACCTGCTGCTGTTCCTGGGCGATGGCATTGCCCCGCAGCAGCTCAGCGCCGACGCCGGCACCACCCTGGATTCGGGTGCCACCCTGCTCAGCCTGCTGGACCCGAACCTGAAGACGATGGGCTTTGGCCGCTCGTTGATCGACAGCCAACGCGCACCCAGCGCCAGCGTGGCGGCCCGGCGCGATGGTGGCCGCGACTACCCGCAGTACCTGGCCTTCGCCCGCTCACTGTGGCTGGGCGAACCGACCCGCGAACTGAAGATCGATGGCGATGACCAGGTAGTAGTCGGCCTGCAGCACGTGCAGCCGCCGGTGCTGCTGGAGTACGACAAGGACTGGGGGCTGAAGTCGGTCTACCTGGAGAACACCTCGCGCCAGTTCGATGACGCGGATCCGGACAACACGCTGGCCTATGTTGATCGCTGCACCGCATTCGAGGACGGCTCGGCCGACGGCGACTGGTGTGCGCTGCTCGTCAACCGCGACAACGGCATCAAGCTGTACCGCGACAATGACCTGCGCGGCGGCATCGCGGTCGATGCACCGCTGGACGCATTCCAGGGCCCGCGCCCGAGCGTGCGCCAGGCGCACATGATCACCCAGAAGGGCCGCCGCACCCGTGCCGGCCAGTACATGCTGCAGCTGGTGGCGAGCACGCGCCCGGATCGCGGTTTCTGGATCGAGGCGGTGTCCTCGCAGCGCAAGGTGGTGCTGGCCCAGCAGTGGGTGCAGCCCGATGCCGACGGCAAGATCAACGTGTCGTTCGGGCTGGACCACGAAGTGGATGATCTGGAGATCCGCGCGTGGTTGAACCATGCCGAGAAGCTGGCGGTGGATACGTTCGCACTGGTGCCCTCGCGCGGCCGACCACGGGGATAGGGTTCTTTGCAGGGCTGCGCCCTGCACCCGTGGTAGTGCCGGCCGCTGGCCGGCAACCTCAGAAGCAACGGCAACAGCGTGCAATCCGTGGTTTGGCGGGGCGGTGTCGACCTTGGTCGACACACTCTGTCAGATATCGAAAATCAAGATGGGGTCAGATCCGTTTTCCTCCGGAAAACGGATCTGACCCCAAGAGCATTTCCGACAGATCGCGGGAAACTGTCGAAGCCGGGGTGGGTCCGGTCGCAGGAGTGTCCGCGGCATGGATGCCGCGGCCAAGCCCCCATGGGTGAGGGCGCTTTGCTTGCGAAGCACTGCTTCGCAAGCGCCCGAACGCACAGCCGCCAGGGGCTGGGCCGGCCTGGGGGTTTACGGCGTCTACCGCAACCGGACCCACCCCGCCATCCCGCAGGAAATCAGCTGTTGCTGTTGCTGTTGCTGTTGAAGTTGCCGGCCAGCGGCCGGCACTACCGCGGGTGCAGGGCGCAGCCCTGCAAAACAACCCCTACTCCTGCGGGTCGCGGATGATGTGGATGTCGGTCGGGGTCGACAGCGGAATGTTCCGCTCGGCCAGGATCTGCAGCAGGCTGAAGTACAGATCGCTGCGGGTTGCATACACCTGCCGCGGGCTGGCCACGTACGCGAAACTGTTGATGGTGATCTGGCCACCGGCAATGCTGTCGATGTAGACCGTCGGCGCCGGCTGCTTCAGCACGTTGGTGTGCGCGGTGTATGCGTCCAGCAGCGCCTGCCGCAGGTTGCCGACATCGGTGCTGGGCGGCACCGCGAACTGGATCTGGATGCGGCCCTGGTTGTTGCCCATCGTCATGTTGCGCACGGTCTTGGTGACCAGCTCGGAGTTGGGCACGATCAGCGTCGACTTGTCGCCCACCTGGATCTCGGTCGATCGCAGGCTGATGCGGCGGATGTCGCCCTCCTGGTCACCCAGCTTCACCCAGTCGCCGATCTTCACCGGGCGCTCGGCCAGCAGGATCAGGCCGGAGACGAAATTCTGGGTGATCACCTGCAGGCCGAAGCCAATACCCACCGACAGTGCGCTGACCAGCAGGGCCAGCTTGCTCAGCTGCAGCCCCATCGCCGACAGCGCCCAGATCACCGCGATGATGATGCCCACGTAACGGGCAACGGTGCTCACCGAATTGCGCGCGCCCAGGTCCAGCTCGGTCTTGGGCAGGTAGGTGTCGGTCAGCCAGCGCTGCACCAGCTGGGTGATCGCCAGGCCGGCCAGCAGCGCCAGTACCGCCAACACGATCCCCGCCGGTGCCAGCTTGGTGCCACCGATATCGAATCCGGTCGTGAACAGTGAAGTGAAGCGCTCCACCACCGCGCCGATGTTGCCGAACGGTGCCACCAGCGCAAGCAGCGTGATCAACACAACCACGGTACGCAGCGCCGCCGACAGCAGCACGCCCGCCTGTTCCAGCCGCGATACGCTCAGGCCGGTGCTGAGCAGGATGGTCTGGCCGACCTTGCTGTCGGCGTTGAGCATCCACGTGCTCAGGTCATCGACGAACTTGAACAGCAACGTCGCGGCCAACACCACGATGCTGCCGCCGATCAATTGCTGGTTCACGAACTTGGCGAAATTCAGGTAGCCCAGCAATGTGGCAATGATGGCGGCCACCACCGCGATGTTGCCCGCTACCCGGGCCAGTACCAGCCAGCTGCTGCGGCGCACCGGCGTGGCTGCACCCACGCCATCGGCCTGCGCTTCCAGCTTGGCCTCGGCCTCGGCGGTCTGCCGGCGATGCAGGCGCGCCAGGGTCACCAGCATGGCCATGATCAGGCCGAGGTAAGTCAGCGCAATCAGTCCGTCCAGCGCCACCGTGGTGACGTCGCTGGTGCGCGTGGCCTGGTCCAGGGCCACCAGCACCGTGCTCAGCCAGGCCAGCGCCGCCGCGCCCCAGGCGTACTTGCGCAGCTTCAGCGCGGCGGTGTCGTCCAGGTTCAACAGCCGCCACGACGGGCGCTTGGGCACCAGCAGGCAGGCGCTGAGTGCGGCGATGAAGGCCGCGCGGAACGTTGCGGTCTCCAGGCCGTCGGCCACCACCTGCAGGCGCGGCGCGATCGCATCGATGGCATCCAGCGCCGCCATCAGCACCACCACGGCGTAACCGGGCAGCAGCGTGCCCACCAGCAGCAGCCACATGGCCAGGCCGGACCGGCGCAGTCGACCATCAGGCGCACGTTCGGACGCAGCAAAACGGCGCCCCAGCCTGCGCAGCCACAGCCGCAGTGGGAACATCATCACCAGCGCGGCCAGCAGGCCCAGCAACGGCGTGCCCCAGCCATGGGCGCGGATACCGGCGACCAGCGCATCGCGGCCCTGCCCGGCCAATGGCGCAACCCGCGCGATATCGATCGGCAGACGCTCGGCCACCTTGCTCCACAGCGCGGGCGACAACGGCGAGGCCACCTTCTGGCCCAGTTCTTCCGTGCGTTGCGCGGTTCGCTGCTGCTCGATGTCCGCCGCCAGCTGCTGCGCACGCACGGCACTGGCCTTGGCCTGCACCACCGAAGCGGCCAGGCCGTCACGCTGCTTGGTGAGGGTGCGCCGTTGCGCCGCCAGCTCCGGCGGCTCAGCGGCCCCTTCTGCCGGCGTTCCCAGCTGCGCCAGCTGTTCGTTGAGTCGGTCCAGCTGCGGCTGCAGCGCCTTTTCCAGCGCCTCGGCATCGCGCCGTACCTGCGAGGCATTCTCGGACAGCATCGCCAGCGTCTCGGTGGCTTCTGCATCGCCACGCTTGCGCTCCACATCCTTCAGGCTGGAATCGATATCCGCCAGCTGCTGCTTCGGCGTGGGGTCCTCATCCTGCGCCAGCACCGGCGCGGACAGCAGGAAGGCGGTGCACAGCAGCAGGACCCACCAGGGCCCCCGTGCACGGATCGATCGCAGGAAAGAAGACACGCAGCCACACCGGTTCGCGCGGACCACCGCGCCTGCGCGCGACTATACGGCAGAGCCGGTCAAGGCCGGATGGGCGGCCCCGCCAGCGTCGCGCATCAGTACTTCAGGCGAAGCTCTTCCACCGTCGGCTGCTGCAGCGCATACCAGTCCTGGAACTCTTCCTCGGTGATCTCATCGGGCGCGTACACCGCCACCGGGTGCCAGTCGTGGTCGGTCGGCAGCGGCTGGCGCGGGCCGGCGCGCAGGCTGTAACTCACACCTTCGTAGTCGACCAGTTCGTCGACCTGCGGCCACTGTTCGCGCGCGAACGCAGATTCACTCTTCAACAGGATCACCTGGTACATCGGCACCTCCACCTCGGTTGGATCAGGAAAACACGGCGCTGGCGGCAGGATACCCCCAGGCCGGTGACAACGGGCGCTCCGCCGGGGCGACGGAACGTTCTGGACACGGCCATCGCCCCGGCTTCACCCGCCCATGGCAAGGCCATCGGCATCGTGGAGGCCCACCCCTGCCACGACCGCCGATGACCGAGCACCCGCCGCTGAAAACCGTCGCCGACCTCAAGCTGCCGCGCTACCTGGGCACCTGGTACGAGATCGCACGCCTGCCGATGCGCCACGAGCCGGAAGGCTGCACCGACGTATCGGCGCACTACACCCTGCTCGACAACGGCAACGTCGGCGTCACCAACCGCTGCCGCATGGACGGCGAGATCGAAGAGGCCACCGGCGAGGCCTGCGCTGTCGACAACGACAGCGCGCGGCTGGAGGTCAGCTTCCTGCCCAAGGGCCTGCGCTGGCTGCCGTTCGCCAAGGGCGACTACTGGGTGATCCAGATCGCCCCGGACTACAGCGTGTCGCTGGTCGGCAGCCCGGATCGCAAGTACCTGTGGCTGCTGGCGCGCGAGCCGCGCCTGGACGCGACCGTGCAGGACCATTATCTGGCGGCGGCCCGCCTGCAGGGCTTCGATCTGTCCGAACTGATCCAGACGCCACATACCGGCAAACCCACAGCCTGAGCCCCACGCACGCATGGACCTGAAAAGCGGTTACCCGTGGTGGGCCGTACGCAACGGACTGATCCAGGCGTTCCCCCCGCTGGAGAAGGATCTGCGCTGCGATGTGCTGGTAGTCGGTGGCGGCATCACCGGCGCGCTGATTGCCGACGAGCTGTCCCACCATGGCCATGACGTGGCCGTGATCGAGCAGCGTGACATCGGCTGGGGCAGCACGGCGGCCAGCACCGCGCTGCTGCAGTACGAGATCGATACCCATCTGCTCGAACTGGCCGAACGCTACGGGCAAGACGCCGCAGCACGGGCGTACCGGGCCTGCGCGGAGGCAATCCCGGCACTGGGCGAAGTGGCACGCGGGTTGAAGGACGTGGATTTCCAGCGCATGGACAGCCTGTACCTGGCCAGCCGCCATCGCGACGTGCCGCGCCTGATGGCCGAAGGTGAGGCGCGGCGCAGCATCGGCCTGGATGCCCGCTGGCTGGACCGCGAAGCGCTTCGCGAGCGTTTCGACGTGGATGCCGGCGGCGCCCTGCTGACCCGCCAGGCGGCGCGGGTCGATCCCTACTGTCTCACCTACGGCCTGCTCAAACGAGTGCGCCGCCGCGGCGGCCATGTGCACGACCGCACCGTGCTGCACACGCTCAAGCCTGGCGCGCAGCGCGTCACCGCGATGACCGAGGCCGGCGCCTCGGTCCGTGCCCGCCACGTGGTCCTGGCCATGGGCTATGCCAACCAGACGTGGCTGGAACAGCGGGTTGCGCGCAACCGCAGCAGCTATGCCTTCATCACCGATCCCATCGAAGCGGACGTGCTCGGCAGGCTGCGCAACACGATGGTGTGGGAAAGCGCCCGCCCGTACCTGTACCTGCGCGCCACCGGCGACCGCCGCCTGCTGGTGGGTGGGCTGGACGACGCCATCGATATCCCCGCCCGGCGCGACCGGCGCGTTGATGGCAAGGCCGGCAAGCTGATGAAGCAGCTGCGGCACTGGTTCCCGCGACTGGATCCGATACCCGCCTTTTCCTGGGCCGGCACCTTCGCCGAAACCGCCGACGGCCTGCCCTTCTTCGGCCCGCACGCGCAGTGGGGGCCGCGGGTCCATTTCGCCATGGCCTACGGCGGCAACGGCATCACTTATTCGATGATCGGCGCCCAGCTGCTGCGGGCCCGGATCGAGCGGCGCAAGCATGCGCTGGAAAGGCTGTTCGGGTTCGGGCGGTAGTGACCTGCAGCCGGCCGCGGCCGGCTCTACCCCAATCCGGCGCCGACAGGCATCATTCAAGCAACCCCTGCTAGCGTCGGCCTGTACCGCCGCGTGTTGCGTGGCCACCTGTCCGCTGGAGCGCCGTCATGATCCGCCCCCTGACCCTGCTGCTGTGCCTGGCCCTGCCGGGAACCGTGCTGGCCCAGTCCGCCGCTGGCGCCACTGCGCCGCAGGCTGCCGGCCTGGACTTGACGCTGCCGCAGGCGCCGATGCGCTACCTCAACGACCCGGCCCTGCAGCAGGACCCGCCCGGCACCTATTACGGTGACAAGAGCGGCCCGCGCGTGCACGACGATGCGAAGATCGCCGACGTGACCGACGACAAGGTCAAGGTGTCCGGCAGCTTCACCACCGGCATCGGCTATTCGAAGAACGGCGGCAACAGCCACTACAACGCGGCCACGCTGAACCTGAGCAAGAACTACACCACCGATGAAGGCAAGACCCACGGGGTCAACCTCAACATCCACGTGAGTGAGGGCAAGGGCCCGGGCTTCTTCGGCCCGTATGGCGGCTACTACGGCCGCGGGCCGGGCTGGGATTACCCGCCGCCGTACGGCTGGTAAGCCAGCCCCTGTAGAGCCGAGCCCATGCTCGGCTACGGTTGGCCGCAAAGCCGAGCATGGGCTCGGCTCTACAGAGGCCAACGTCAATCCAGCCAGCCATCGCGCTCGCTGTGCAGGATGCGGCCGTCATAGCCGCTCAGGCGCACCTCTACCTTCTGGTTGCGGGCATTGCGGGCTTCCAGCGACCAGGTCGCACCATCGCGTTCCAGCGAATGGATCTCGCGCAGGCCATGCGACTGCGCCCGTGCCAGCACCTGCTCGGTAGTCAGCAGCGCGCGGCCGCTGTGCTCATCGAAGATCTCGCCGGTCTTCGGGTCCACGTAGACCTCGCTGAAGCGGCCATCGGCGCGGCTCACGTCAGCCTCCCACAGGCCATCATCGCGTTCGATCTCGTGGATCTGGGTGTAGCCGGCCTTGCGCAGGGTCTGTTCAACCTGGGCCATGCCCAGCGGCGCGGCCTGTACGGCCGGCGCGACGGCAAGCAGGGCAACAGTGGCGAGGGTGAGCGACTTCAACATGGGGGTTCTCCTGTTCGTGGCCGGACCATCCCGGCAACGCCACGATGCATGGCCCGGTTAACAGCGCCTTAGCCGTGGCTGTTAGCCGGCTGTTAGTCATTCCCGCCACACTCGCGCCTGTACCCCTCTCTCTTTCCTTACCCGCATGCTCGCCACCCTGCCCCTGCTGCTGGCCCTGGCCAACGCCCCGACCGCCGCCGCGCCCCTGCAGGACCCGGCGCAGCAGGTCGCGCGTCGCGCCGTGCAGCAGGGCCGCTACGTGCCGCTGGAGAGCGTGGTGCGCGATGCACTCAAGCGCTCCCCCGGCCAGCTGCTGGAAGTGGAGCTGGACGACGGCGTCTACGAAGTGGAGATCCTGCGCGGCGACGGCGTGGTGGTGGAGCTGGACTATGATGCGCGCAGCGGAAAGCTGCTGAAGACGGAGCTCGACGACTGATGCGCATCCTGTTGGCCGAAGACGATGCCGCACTGGCACAGCGCCTGGTGCCCCTGCTGGAACAGGCCGGCTATGTGGTGGCGGTGGTCGCCGACGGTCGCGAGGCCGAAGAAATCGGGCAGATCGAAGACCTCCAGGCCGCCATCGTCGACCTCGGCCTGCCTGGGCTGGACGGGCTGAGCGTGATCGAGCGCTGGCGCGGCAACGGCCGCAGCTTTCCGGTGCTGGTGCTGACCGCGCGCGGGCGCTGGCACGACAAGCTGGCCGGCTTCGATGCCGGTGCCGACGATTACCTCACCAAACCCTTCCAGGCCGATGAGCTGGTGCTGCGCCTGCGCGCCCTGATCCGCCGCAGCCATGGCCACGCCAGCCCGCGCCTGCACTGCGGCCCGCTGCAGCTGGACGTCAATGCCGGCCGCTTCGAGCTGGATGGACAGGCGCTGCCACTGAGTCCGCAGGAATTCCGCCTGCTCAGCTACTTCATCCACCACAGCGGACAGGTGATCAGCCGCGACCGGCTGGGCGAACAGGTGTTCGACGGCGGCCACGACCCGGACTCCAACGCACTGGACGTGCTGCTCGGACGCGTGCGCCGCAAGCTCGGCATCGACCTGATCCAGACCGTGCGCGGCCAGGGCTGGCGGCTGGCCGAGCCATGAACCGGCAACCGTCGCTGCGGCGGCGCCTGCTGCTGGCCGGCGGCGTCGGGCTGCTGCTGGTCTCGCTGCTGGCCAGCGCTCTGCTGGGCGAGCTGTTCAAGCGCAGCGCGCGCGACCGCCTCGACCACGAACTGCAGCAGGACATGCTGACCCTGCTGTCACAGGCCGAAGTGGACCCGGACGGGCAGTTGCGCCTGCGCCAGGAACCCAATGATGCGCGCTTCCAGCGCGTGTTTTCCGGTGCCTATTGGCAGATCGCCGGTGCCGATGGCCGCGTGCTGCTGCAGTCGCGCTCGCTGTGGGATGAAACCCTGCCGGCGAAGGCCGCCGGGCCGGCCACGCGCAATCTGCCCGGGCCGCTGCAACAATTCCTGCGTGCACGCGTGCAGCAGGTGCGCCTGCCACGCGCCAGCGAACCGTTCGTGGCCGTGGTCGCCACCGACCGCAGCGCGCTGGATGCCGATGTTGCCGCGTTCCGCAAGCGCACCGCCATCGCACTGGGCGTGCTGGTCGCGGCGTGGCTGGCGGTGCTGGCCAGCCAGGTGCACTTCGGCCTGCGCCCGCTGCATCGCCTCGGTGCGCAGCTGGAACGGGTACGTCGCGGCGATGCGCAGCGCATCGACACACAGGGACTGGGCGCGGAAGTCGCACCGCTGGGTGAAGAACTCAACGCGCTGCTGGACCACCAGCAACGCATGGTCGCGCGTGCGCGCACCAGTGCACAGGATCTGGCGCACGCGCTGAAGACTCCACTGAGCGTATTGGCCACCGAAGCTGACAGCGACGGCACGCATTGGCGTGCCACCGTGCGCGAGCAGAGTGCGCGCATGCAGGCCAGTGTTGACCGTTACCTGGCTGCAGGACTGGCTGCCGACCATCGCCAGCGCACCGACGTGGCGGCCGTCGCACAGGCGATGTGCCGGCTGATGGCACGCGTGCATGGCGAACGTGGCATCACGTTCACGGCGGCAGGCATCGATCCGGCGCTGCAGTTCGCCGGCGCCAGTGCGGATCTGGAAGAGATGCTGGGCAACCTGCTGGACAACGCCGGGCGCTGGGCGCAACAGCAGGTCACTGTCGAAGCGGAAACCAGCGAAGGGCAGCTACGCATCGAAGTGCGCGACGATGGCCCCGGCCTGGCCGCAGACGCGCTGGAACGGGTCACCCAGCGTGGTGTGCGGCTGGACGAGCGCGAAGGCAGCAGCGGGTTGGGGTTGGCGATTGTCGGCGATATCGCCGCCAGTTATGGCGGGCGCGTGGCGTTGGAAAATGCGCAGCCGGGCCTGCGCGCGACGTTGTGGTTGCCAGGCATCGTCAAGCAATAGATCGACCTGGATGCGCCGTTGTAGAGCCGAGCCCATGCTCGGCTCGGGGCAGTGCGAAACGCAGCCGAGCGTGGGCTCGGCTCTACAGGCAGCGCGAAGAGCGCCGACCAAGGTCGGCATCTACCAGAGCAGGTGTTCGCTGCAAATCAACGGTGATGCATCCACCAGCAATCAATCGCGTCCAGCACGATGTGGATGATCAGACCGATACCGAACAACCGCGTTTTCTTCGGCACGCACAGCCCGGCATAGACCGCGATGGCCGGTGCGGTGTGCAGCGGGTGGAACCCGATGCTGCAGCGATTCGGTGCGTAGATCGGATCGGCCAGCAGATGATCCAGGTCGATGATCCAGCCCAGCAACATCAGCAGCCAGGCCGAGGCGAAGCGCTTGCGCCAGAACAGCCATGCCAGCAGGGCTGGCACGGCGGCATGCAGGAACAGGTGGAAGATCGCGCGCGCGCTCATCGGCAACGGTGGCACCGGGCGGGCCCGGTGCCGTCCATCACACCAGCGGTTCGTCGGACAGGTAGGTATAACCGGTCAGCCCGGCTTCCAGCGCTTCCGACAGCTCCTGTGCGCGTTCCGGCGACAGCTGCGCCGCGGCCACGCGCTGCGCATAGGTGGCACGCAGTTCGTCCAGGCGATAGCCCACGTAATCCAGCATCACGTCGGTGGTGTCGCCGCGGCGCTGCTGGGTGATGGCATAGCCATCGGCGTCGGCCAGCACTTCAACCGCGTCGGTATCGCCGAACAGGTTGTGGATGTCGCCCAGGATTTCCTGGTAGGCACCGACCATGAAGAAGCCGATGCGGTAACTCTTGCCCGGATTCATCCTGTGCAGCGGCAGCGAACTGTCCAGGCTCTCGTTCTCGACATAGGTCTCCACCATGCCGTCGGAGTCGCAGGTCATGTCGGCGATGATGCCGCGGCGGTCCGGGGCTTCATCCAGGCGCTCGATCGGCACGATCGGGAACACCTGGTCGATCGCCCACACGTCCGGGATCGATTCGAACACGCTGAAGTTGACGAAGTACTTGTCGACCAGGCGCTCGTTCAGTTCGTCCAGCACCGGGCGATGACTCTTCTCGTCGTAGCTCAGGCGCGCACGCACGCCGTGGGCGATGGCGTAGAACAGGTCGTCGATGCGCGCACGCTGCGGCAGGTCGATCTGGCCCAGCGCGTAGCTGGCCAGGCCTTCGGCATGGAAATGCTGCGCCTCCTGGAACAGTTCCACCGCCGGGCGCACGTCCAGCTCGTCGTGGATCTCGCGCAGGTGGCGGATCGCTGCCGGCTCGTCGTCGTGCTGGTCCGGCACGCGGCCTTCCTGCGCTTCTTCCACTTCCGACACATTGGCGATCAGCACCGCGTGGTGCGCGGTCATTGCGCGGCCGCACTCGGTGACGATGCGCGGCGGGGTCAGGCCGAATTCCTCGCAGGCGTTGGCCAGCGGCTGCACGATGTTGCTGGCGTAGGAATGCAGGCCGTAGTTGATCGAGCAGAAGCTGCGCGAACGGGTACCTTCGTAATCCACGCCCAGGCCACCACCCACGTCGACGTGGGTGATCTTCGCGCCCAGGCGCGACAGCTCCACGAAGTAGCGGGTGGCTTCGCGCATGCCGTTGGCGATGTCGCGCACGTTGGAGATCTGCGAGCCCATGTGGAAGTGCAGCAGGTTCAGGCAGTCGGCGTACTCGGTGTCACGCAGCGACTTCCACAGGTCCAGCAGCTGGCGCGGCGACAGGCCGAACTTGGCCTTGTCGCCACCGCTGTTCTGCCACTTGCCGGCACCCAGCGAGGCCAGGCGCATGCGCACGCCCAGGCCCGGCTTCACGTCCAGCGCCTTGGACTCTTCCAGCACCAGCTTCAGCTCGGACGGCTTCTCGATGACGATGAAGGTCTGCAGGCCCAGCTTGCGGCCGATCAGGGCCAGGCGGATGTACTCGCGGTCCTTGTACCCGTTGCAGACGATCAGGCCACCCGGGCGGGACAGCGCCAGCACGGCCATCAGTTCGGGCTTGCTGCCCGCTTCCAGGCCGAAGCCTTCGCCGTGGTGGCTGGCCAGGGTGCCGGCCACGCCGCGGGTCTGGTTGACCTTGATCGGGTACACGGCGGTGTAGCCGCCGCTGTACTCCCAGTCCTGCTGGGCCTGGGCGAAGGCCGCCTGCAGCTTGCCCAGGCGCTGGCCGAGGATGTCCGGGAAGCGCACCAGCAGCGGCAGCTTGGCACCGGCCGCGCGCGCAGCGTCCACCACCTTGGGCAGCGATACCACCGGGCCGTCCGCCCCGGTCGGTCTCACCACCATGTGCCCGGCCTGATCCACGTCGAAGTAACCGTCCGCCCAATGCGGGATCGAGTAGGTCTTGCGGGCTTGGTCGAGGGACCAATCGGTCATTTCAGTCGGCCTTGTTGGCAATAAAAGGGGGGGCATGATAACGCCTATATGCCCACAGGTTCGTTATCATGCGCGCCCGCGCCCGTGACAGGTTCCAACCTGAACGGGCCGATCCGTCCGGATGTGGCATCTGTGCCACGCGGCCCCGCCCGCCAGCCCGGCTCCACCCCTCCGAACAGGACTGTTTTCCAATGACTGACAGCAACAACTGGTACATCGAACACTTCGAGCGCACCGGCTCGGCCATCGGCTACCGCATCACCGGCAAGCTGGACGAGGTGCAGTCGCCGTTCCAGAAGATCGAGATCTTCCAGACCACCGACTGGGGCAACCTGATGACCATCGACGGGGCCATCATGCTGACCAGCAAGGACAACTTCTTCTACCACGAGATGATCAGCCACCCGGTGCTGTTCACCCATGCCGCACCCAAGCGCGTGGTGATCATCGGTGGCGGCGACTGCGGCACCCTGCGCGAAGTGCTCAAGCACAGCGGCGTGGAGAGCGTGACCCAGTGCGACATCGACGAGCAGGTCACCGTGATGGCGCGCAAGCACTTCCCGGAACTGTGCGACTCCAACGACGACGCCCGCGCCGAGCTGCTGTTCGACGACGGCGTGGCCTACATGGCCAACTGCCCGGCCGGCAGCGTGGACGTGGTGATCGTCGATTCGACCGACCCGGTCGGCCCCGGCGAAGGCCTGTTCAACAAGGCCTTCTACGAGAGCTGCTTCACGGCCCTGAAGGACGACGGCATCCTGGTGCAGCAGTCCGAATCGCCGCTGATGCAGCTGGACTTGATCAACGAAATGCGCACCGAGATGGGCAAGGCCGGCTTCGGTTCGTTCAAGACCCTGCCGTTCCCGCAGCCGTGCTACCCCACCGGCTGGTGGAGCGTGACCATGGCGCGCAAGGGCGACAGCAGCTTCGACTTCCGCCAGGCCGACTCGGCCGCCAAGACCTTCAACACCCTGTACTACACCGCCGCGCTGCACACCGGCGTGCTGGTGACCCCGCCGTTCGTGCAGGCGGCATTGAAGGGTTGATCCAAACAAAAACCCGCGCTGGCGACAGCGCGGGTTTTCTGCTTTCTGTAGAGCCGAGCCCACGCTCGGCTGCTCTTCGGACAGGTTGCGGTAAACCCAGCCGAGCATGGGCTCGGCTCTACAGTCAAAGCGCCCAGATGCCCGCAATCACCGCCACCACCAGGCCCCACTTGATCAGCTGGTAGGCCACCACGCTGCGCTCGCGCAGCGCCTTGGCCTTCAGGCGCACCTTGTAGACACTGCCGAACGCCTTGTTGACGCCACCGGTCGGGTCACCCGGCAGGTTCGGCGATGCACCACCGGCCAGCAGCGTGGCCGCCACCGCGCGGTTGAACAGGCCCGGCAGGCCGAAGCGCAGCGGGCGGGCGATGTCGCAGAACAGGATCACCCGGTCCTGCTGCGTCTCGTTGTGCGCATGGTGGATGTAGGTCTCGTCGAACATCATCCACTCGCCGTCGCGCCAGCTCTTCTTGATGCCGTCCACTTCGATGTAGCAGGCATCGTCGTTGGGCGTGCTCAGGCCCAGGTGCAGGCGCAGCGAGCCAGCGAACGGGTCGCGGTGCGGGCGCAGCTCACTGCCCGGTGGCAGCTGCGCGAACATCGCCGCACGCACGTCCGGGATCGACTCGATCAGCGCCGTGGTCTTCGGGCACAGCGTCTTCGCCGACGGGTGCGACGGGCCGTACCACTTCAGGTAGAAGCGCTTCCAGCCACGACGGAAGAACGAATTGAAGCCGGCATCGTTGAACGTGCTGGAGGCAGCGATCTTCTGCGCGTCGCGCAGCGCCAGCGCCTCGTCGCGGATCATCTGCCAGTTCTGGCGCAGCGGCTCCAGCTGCGGGAACTCTTTGCCCGGGTCCAGGAACGGCGTGGTCGGCACCTTCGAGAACATGTACATGACCACGTTGATCGGAGCCATGAAACTGGAGTGGTCCAGCAGCTGGCGCGACCAGCGCGCGCGGACCTTGCCACGGAAGTGGATGTACAGCACGCAGGCCACGAACAGCGCTGCAATGACGATTTTGATGATCAAAGCACTTTCCTCCAGCCGCGGCCGGAACGGGAAACGGGGCGATGCACGGCCAGGCGGCCAGCACCGGTTCGGAACGCGGCAGGGGACGGGGACGTGCCGGACGGGGGCGGCCGCCGATGTCGCGGGTTAACAGCTTATGGTCGGCAGGGCGTGCGCCGGGGTCAAGCTGGACGTGCGTGGCGTTCAGCGCGCCGCCGATGAATGGGCTGGAAGCGCGCCCAACTCATTGATTCAGCGGGGCAAACCTTATAAGTGAGACGGAACTGTCCGATTCTGCGTGACGAACTGTTCCAGCCACGACCCCGACATTTCTCCGACAAATCGTGGAATAGCGAACTGGCGAGTACTAAAATTAACGAAAACTTAGTAACTCCCTGTAACACCGGTTCGCTTGACGCTTTGCGCCACCCACCGGGTCGTCCGAGACCCCGACATGCATCTTCCTGCTCTTCCCCCCTCCTCCTGCGGCAATGATGCCGCCTCCCCGCTGCTGCTCAAGCGCGGCGAGCGCTTCCTGGCCCCCGATGTCTACCGCACCTGCCTGGACGGGCGCGAGGCAGTCATCAAGGACTACTCCCGCTACCGCGGCACCCCCGTTTCGCTGATCGCGCGGCTGATGGTGCGCCGTGAAGCACGCATGCTGCAGCGCCTCGGCGGCTGGAAGCATGCCCCCGCGCTGCTCGGCACCCTGGGCGGCCTGGCGCTGGGCATGGAGTTCATTCCCGGCCAGACCCTGAGCACCGCGCAGGCCGTCGGCAATGACGTGTTCGAGCAGCTGCAACACGCGCTCAGCCGCCTGCATGCCGCCGGCATCACCCACAACGACCTGCATGGCACCAACGTGGTGGTCAGTGGCGGCGTGCCGGTGCTGCTGGATTTCACCTCCGCCTGGCGCGTACCCCGCTGGCTGCGCCGCGGCCCGCTGAGCCGGCAGATGCGCCGCAGCGACATGAAGAACCTGCTGAAGATCCGCCAGCGCGTGACCGGCCAGGCGCCGAGCGCCGCGCAGGCCGCGCTGGTGGCCGACCCGGGCTGGGTCGCCGCCGTGCGTCAGGGCTGGAAGCGGTTCTACAAGTGGGCCAAGCGCCGGTAGGGGTCGAGCTCGCTCGACCGCTTTACCGCTCTTTGTAGAGCCGAGCCCGCGCTCGGCTGCTGTTCCTGCATCGCGCGAAATGCAGCCGAGCATGGGCTCGGCTCTACAACATCCCGCCGAGCGGGTTACAACGCGTCCGCGTCCAACTCGCCGGTACGGATACGCACCACGCTGCCCAGGTCGTACACGAACACCTTGCCGTCACCAATCTTGCCGGTGCCGGCGGCCTTCACGATGGCCTCAACCACCGCCTCCACCTGGTCATCGGTCACCGCCACTTCCAGCTTCACCTTCGGCAGGAAATCGACCACATACTCCGCGCCACGGTACAGCTCGGTGTGGCCCTTCTGGCGACCAAAGCCCTTCACTTCCGTCACCGTGATCCCGGTGACCCCACGCTCGGCCAGCGCTTCGCGCACGTCGTCGAGCTTGAACGGCTTGATCACCGCCATGACCATCTTCATCGTCTATCTCCTGTCTTCCGGCGTGGAGGATAGCGCCTGAACGCGGCCCGTGCGAAGCCGCTGCGGCCTGTCCGGGCAGTGGGTGCCGGCAGTATCCTTGTGCCCGAACGGCCTGCCCGCGCCGGATGCACGGGCCCACCCCACGGAGCACCCCATGATCGACCTGAATCAAATCGATGACCTCGCCCGTCGCCTCAGCGACCTGGTGCCGCCGGGCCTGCGCGAATCGCGCGAGGAACTGCAGGCCACCTTCAAGAGCGCGCTGCAGGCCGGCCTGGCCAAGCTCGACCTGGTCACCCGCGAGGAGTTCGAAGTGCAGCGCGCGGTGTTGTTGAAGACCCGCGAAAAGCTGGATGCGCTGGAAACGGCCGTGCGCGAGCTGGAAGGGCGCTCGACATCAGATTGAGTTGACGCCACTTTCGCCAGACAGCGAGGCGAAAAGCAGACTACCGCTCATCGTCAAACGCGAAGTGCCTCACATCCTCGAGATCGAACACGGCACGATCCTGCGTCAGCCGAATCCGCCCGGACACCTGCACGCTGGCAGAGATATTGCACAGCCCAGGACTGTTACGCTCCAGGCATATGCGCTTCTGTTCGGCGTAAAAACGTGCGACCGAACTGGCGGCCCCATGCTTGCCGATATCGAGGATTCGTGCGCCATCGCTGCAGTGGGAGTTGCGCAGAACCTCTTCGTGGCGGTTATCCGTTACATATCGAGCTGACAACACGACCTCGTCCCGATCGTATTCGCCGGGACTCTTAGCGATGGCACACAGCACTTCATCATGAGGATCATCCTTTACGGTTGTCGCCCCCCCACTGGCACATGCAGATAGCAGCAGGCCCAGCATGGGCACTAATGACGCTGATTTCATAATCATTTGTCCTTCTCGGTCTTGGGCTGACGCGCTTCCCAGTTTGCAACAGAACCCTCCCCCCTTGGCCTGTTCGCCCTTGCTGATGTTGATCCCAAGGCCTTTAGCAACAACCGCCTCCGTGCCGTAAGCACTCCGCTCTGTGGCACGAACCTCATCACTGGTAGCCGCGGGGCGTCCTCGCTCCGCCGTATCAATATCGTGCTGATCTTCTTGGGCGATCACCTGCGCCCCCGTTTTTGGGCTGTCGACCTTGCTGAGATCGACAGTGACTGTCCCCTTCTGATTGGTATTGGCGAGCGTGACTACCTGTGTTGGACGCCCATCTGCGGCGTAACTCCAAGTCTGGCTTCCGTTCCCATCGGGGAACGTTAGCGTCGAAATCCTGTTGCGCGCATCGTACGCCCGGTCAATGACCTGTAGCCCTTTTCCTAACAAGCCCCGCCAGCCACTGCCTTTGTGCTCGAAAAGTCCTAGGGAATGGACTGAGGAGGTCATCACAAGGTTTCATGCGTGGTTTAACTCGGCGGGCTGAAGATCGAACCGGCTGTTACCCCACGGCCCCCTCCCCATGATCGACCTGAATCAAATCGATGACCTCGCCCGTCGCCTCAGCGACCTGGTGCCCCCGGGCCTGCGCGAATCGCGAGAGGAACTGCAGGCCACCTTCAAGAGCGTGCTGCAGGCCGGCCTGGCCAAGCTCGACCTGGTCACCCGCGAGGAGTTCGAAGTGCAGCGCGCGGTGTTGTTGAAGACCCGCGAAAAGCTGGACGCGCTGGAAACGGCCGTGCGCGAGCTGGAAGGACGCGGCGCCGCAGAATGAAAAAAGGAGGCGCACCGCGCCTCCCGTTTACAGATTATTTCCCGGATGGGGCCTTGCAGCAAGGCCCACCGGGCGCCCTAGACTCGCCGGCCTGTCGATCCGGCAGCACAGAGGGGGGCAGCAGCGATGGCGCAGGACACCGATTGGACACCCGTTTCGCATGACACCTGCGACCAGATCGCCGGGCCGTTCTATCACGGCACCCGCGCTGACCTGGCGGTGGGCGAGTTGCTGAGCGCGGGCTTCCGCTCCAACTACCGCGACAGCGTGGTGATGAACCACATCTACTTCACCACCATTGCCAAGGGCGCCGGGCTGGCTGCGGAGATGGCTCGCGGTGAAGGGCGGCCGCGCGTGTATGTGGTGGAGCCGACCGGGCCGTTTGAAGACGATCCGAACGTGACCAACAAGAAGTTTCCCGGCAACCCGACGCGATCGTATCGGAGTGCGCAGCCGTTGCGGGTGGTTGGGGAGGTTACGGAGTGGGAAGCCTACGACGCGGAGTTCGTTCGGCAGTTGAAGGCGTTTGTTGCTTCGGGGAGTGGGGAGATCATCAACTGATGGCCTGCTGGCGCTGGGCGTTGCGCACTTCTTCATCGGCTTCATAGATGTCCAGCCCGAGCTCAATGCCGCGCTCACCCAAGGCGAGCAGCGCGCGAGGCGAAAGCGAGACACCACCGTTGCTGCTGCACATGAAAAGGCCACAGAACAGATCAGGCCGGAAGCGTGCCAGAGCCTGCCATACGGCGAGATCGCCGGTGAGTTGATCGAGGATCTCGAAGATCTGAGCGTCCAGATCTTCAGGCTCACGACGCTCCGCATCAAGTTGCCAGCTGCCAGTCCTGGCGATACGCACGGTGCCTGATCGGCTGCCTCTGAGTTCCTGGCCCTTGTGATGCGATGCGGTCGGGGTCGCCCCGAGCAAGGCACTGACTTCTTCGGGTAGGAGGTCATCCCCGAAGAATCGGAGGGTTACCAGGGAATGATCGAATGCTGCCATGGGAATCCAGCTGTCCTTTTCGGAACGTATTCCAATGCGTAGGCCTCGTTGATGCCAGATTCCGGCCGGAACCGGACGACAGCAGCTTCGGAATAGGCCGAACCGGGGGAATCGGCTTGGGCTCAAACGGAGGGCTGGCCGGTCCCTACTTGAACATGTCCAAAAAGCCCAGCCGTAAAAATCATCAAGCCCCATCCGGAAGGCGGACCTGCGCCGCGCATTCTGCCGCAACGGACGCAACCGATGTGCCCTTCAGTCGTGAAAGTGCCGCAAGCGTACGTCGTTCATACGCCTCCGCGACTCCCGGATCTGGCTCGATGAACGGCGATGTGCAGATGTCCTCGAGCTTGAATCCCTGGGTGGTCAATGCCAAGACCCGCTCAGGCGTTTTGGGCAATGCACGGGCTACCGCGTAATTGATGGATAGCGAGGCGCCCGCATCTGAAAACGGCTTTAGCGCAGCCGCAACCTCAAGCCATGCAGGATCGCCTGACTCGATGCCAGCGGTGACCTGCCCAAACTCCCGCTCGTGCTGCCACAGGTCCCAAAGCACCTTGCGCCCCCCTTCGTTGGCAACGCGATTGAGCACGGCCTGTGCCGAAGGGCGATCCGCCGCGACTGCAGCTGCGCTGGCAATCGCAAGCACGAGTAGGAGCACTGTCATGTTTCTCATGGGACCTGACTCCCTGATGGATGGACCCTTGGATCCGGTCATACGACCTGCCCACAAAGCACCATGTGGCGTACTTTCCCCTGATACAGCGCGATCCTAGGGTGGCTGGGTTCGGCCATCAAGCCGGCGCATGGCCAGATCCAGGCATAGGATCAGACGCCCCGCCAAATCCACGTTCAAGACATTTGGGCCATGTCCGCTACGGGTCGCTGGCTGGTCAGTGATCCACAGGAAATACCCTGCGCGAGCCAATGTCCGCTCTCGGCCAGTGGTGGACACTCGCGAACGCCATGAGTTGAGCCGCGAAGTGCTTCAGATCGAAAGAACGCCCAGCATCGACCAGTAAGCCTCCTTCTCGTACGAGACACTCTTGCTGTGCCAGTGATTGCCGCCCCTTAGAGCTTCGTAGTGCCCGATCTCCGTGCTGGACAAAGGGCGCCAGCCAGATCCGCGGCGAAAGCCGCTTGCGACCTCGACGCCAAGGGGGAAACTGGAAAGAGCATTCTGCTGCGCTTGCGCCAGAGACTCGCCGTTGGCTCCGCCGGTGGATGTGGGGTTGGCAAGTTGCACTCCGTCATCCTCCCAGTTGCAGATCGGACATATGGCATGGGACCCGTAGACGTCTTCCAGGGTCAGGAAGCCACACGATGGACAAGGCAGATCGATCATTGAGAACCAAGAACCTCAGGTAGACGAATCACTGGACTGGCAGGTGTCGCGTAGGGCTGAAGGGGACGAACGTCCGCTTCGGATCGAGAGCGGCCTCTAGCATTCCGGGTCGCGTTGTCTGGCGCCGGCACGTTTGCATTCAGCCAAGAGCGGGCATCAATCGCAAGAGCCTTCTCTGGGCGCGGTTGCGCTACTTATAGCAGAAGGCGCGCACGACCTTTCCCCTCTTGCCACCCGTGGTGCCAGCATCAAGGAACAGATGGTTGAAGAGCACCCACGGCTTGAACAGCGAGCACACTGGCATGAATCCCGAGAAGATCACCTTGAGCTGGGGCCGGAGAATCGAGAAGTCCTTGTTCGGCCCTCTATGTTCCTGTCGCGCGCCCCCATCAATGCGCAGCCTGCGCCTTCAGCGCGCTTGAATCCCTGCGCAGCAGGTACAGCGCAAGCAGGAACGGCCACAGCGAGTTGATCGAAGAGAACACGCGCTGGGTCAGCCCCCTGAACCCCTCCGGATCCGCCCCCACCACGTTCAACCAGAGATAGACGATGCCCCCGATGCTCACCACAGCGGTCACGGCGTACGCCCTTCGGTTGGCAGACCACGCGCTCAACTCGATGTGTGACATCGCCGGTGCAATGATGTTGGCGATACCGATGGTGTAGAAGCCGTGCATCGGATGGCCCATGGGCCAGAGCCCGTTGCTCAGCATGGAGATGCCAAAGATCGCCCAGCAGATTGCGCCTACGGCAATCCGCCGGCCGGACTCCCGCCATATCCCGATGGCAAACGCCACGAAGCCCACGCCGGAGCCGAGGGCGGCGATCCTGCCGCAGATGCTTGCAAGCGTGGGCGCCTGCAGCAGCTCGCTGGCGTGCTGCGCAAGCGGGTTGTAGCCCGGCGCGAACAGGGCAGCAACGCTGGTCCAGAACAGGAACCACGGAAGCGGGAGCAGACCCGCAGACAGAAGAAGTCGATTGCGGCGTAACACGTACAGTGATCCTTGTAGCGGCCTGCGCCAGTGGGTGGAGTCCGTTCAAACGCCGCAGAACCTTCCTGCTGCGGGCAGGACAGTTCCTGGTGACTACAGCAGTAGTCAGATTCTGCGTGACGCCCCACGGGGTCAATAGGCAGAAAGTCACTCACGCATGGAGGCGAAATACGCGGCATCCATCAGCGACCGTCAGACCAATGCTGTCGCATTTGCCGCGCCCTACATCTCTGACGGAAGGTTCTGACGACTCCGTTCCAGAAGTCCCGCTGCGCCAAGCACGCCAAGGCTCTCGCCGCTTCCGGTGCTATGCGACAATGCCAAAAGCGTCTCGGGTTTTGGCGGCATTGCCCCCCACCCGTTGGCATTCCGAACAACAGCAGGTAATCGTTACTGCGCCACCGTGCATCGGTGGTCGGGACTCGAAAGCCCGTTTTGTTGGGAAGTAGTTTGCGCTTGCCAGCCGGCACCACCGCGCGTGGTGCCGGCTGGCAATCCGTCTGCCGGCTATGGCGGGCGGGGCGTGGGGGTCTTGTACCCGCCGGTTCCCAACATCCGGTTTTCGAGCCACGCTCTGCCCGCCACCTTTATCGGTGGCGGCGTCCGCCTGCATGCACGGAGCCCGCCATGACCACGCCGCACTCCCCTCCCCCGCGCCCGATCCAGCAAGCGCCCTCGGCCGCTCCGGCCCCGGACCCCAACAGCCTCATCGCCATCCTGCGCGCCATCGGCGCGGGCGCTGCGGCCGACGGCCAGCCCTGGCCCGAGCGGCACCATCTACGCAGCCGGCAGATGCAGTTGTCCGACGCCGACTGCGCACTCACCGGCCAACGCATCGTGCAGGAGATCCTGCTGGCGGCCGAGCGCACGCGCCAGAACGGCGAGCCGGAGCAGCACGTGGGCGACCGGGTGATGGAGGGGCTGGTGATGGCCGATCTCGCGCTGACTGCCTTCATCCACGAGCGGATGCGACCCAAGGACTGAGCGCGCTTATGGCGCGGACCTTTCTGCCTGTGTGCGGGGTGACGAATGAAGATGCACGGCCTTGCCGCTGCGGTGGTGTGCATCGCGGTGATCGGCGCGATGTGGGTGGAGTGGCCCGAGCCAGCGGGCGATCAGGTCTGGGCCTACCAGAAGCTACGGCCGGCCGATTACCGCCTGCTGCACAGTGATGCACTCGGCTTCGTGACCGCGAAGGCCCACGAGGGTTTTGAACTGCACGCGCGCTATGCCGGGGTAATGTCCTTCGAGATCCGCTGCAAGGGCGTGCTGGTTATGGAGGTGGAGAACGCGCCCTCGCGCGTGCTGATCCGCATGCCCGCCGATGCACGGTGGCGGGCGCCGGATATCGAACGGCTGCGCATCAGCTTCGAGCGTTGGCTGGATCTGCACCAGAGCCAGGGGCGATTGCTGGTGGAAAGCGCGGGGCCTTCGTGGGTTGAGGCACGGTTTGGGCGCTTCAATGGGTTGGTGCTGGATGAGCAGCGGTGTCTGCTTGGGGCGCCAGCCAACCGCCAGGCCGCTTCCACCAACTACCTCAGCGCTGAAGTGCCCTCGTAGGCTGACGCTCACGGTTGCGCTGTGCCTGCACCGCATGCGGCACAGCAACTGGTCAGGGGCCAAACCCCAGCGCCATCGCAACCACTTTCCCATCCCGAACGTAGAAGCAAATGCTCGATCCACCTTCCGAGAACCCACAGGTGCGCTCGACATCGAAGCCCCCCAGCGTTGCCTGCTCTGTCTTCCGCTGGCCATATCTGCGTGCTGTGCCGATGGCCTCGGACGCCGGATCACCCATCGCAACGCCTTTCAGCTTCACGCCGCGCAGGCTCTCGGTTCTACCTGCAGTGGGTTGCGCCGCGCTGATCGATGAAACGCGGATCTCATCAATGGTTCGGAACTGCGGAGCCACATCAGGGTTGGAGGTGATCAGCACCTCCAATCGGGTAGTGGGATCCAGGTATCTACGCCGCATCAGTCCTGTGGCATCCACGACCAGCTCGCCATCACCATAGCGGCGCAGGAAATCCCTCTCGCTGTAGACATGCGGGATGAAACTTCCATCGCGGAAGGCTTTCGATACAAAGTCCACGCGTGGATTCCCTGCGGGGAAGCCTGCTGCTGCAGGCAACATACCCAGCGCAATCCAGATGAGTCTGCGTGTCTTCATGACAACTTCGTCCATCCATCTGAAAGAATGATCACAGAGCATTCTTGACTCATGTGCGGATAGCCCACTCGTTCCAGAGGCGTATCACCATTCCGGATGATAGCGGTCCTTGTACTCGTCTTGAATCAGTCCTTGGTTCACATAGCGCCCCTGACTGGTCCTCAGCACGTCCCGCGCGAACCTCAAGGCGCCGTCAACCGAATCAAACGTCCACTCGGTACCAAAGGGATGGTCAGGATCCACCGCCTCGAACTCGTACACATCGATGAAGCCAGGCGCTCCATTGTCAAATACTTCGCAAAGACGAACCCTCCAGGCGTTCAGATTGGCCTGCTCAATGGAGACAAAGCGAATCACACGCTGATCCAACTCATATCGATCGGGGAGCAGCTGCTCGACATCGCGGCCCGCCGAAAGATTGCCTGTTACATCCAGATCACAAAGATAGCGCTGCAATGGATCCCTCATTCCGTTGAGAAAATTGACCAGCAAGTGAGCATCGGCGACTTCCGGAGCGACTAGGACGCCTCGCCCGAGGCATAGTGCCATGCACCCGACGATTGGCCGTTGTAACGGCTATCGATGTCCTCCAGCCATACCTTCAGATCCATCAGAAACCTTGCATGGTCGAAGTCCTTGAACTTCACCCTGCCCAGTTGCTCCGCCAACTGCTCAAGCAATTCGCGGGAGACATACCGCATTTTCTCCTTCATCGAGAGCGGAACGATGGTCGGCAGGTCAAGCATCACATCGGTATAGAACTCCGCCTTCTTTCGTCGAAACTGCACTCTTCGCTTGAAATCCAGCTCGGGATCTCGACACACGAAAAGCAATGCCACAGAAGCCACTTCGTTCCCGTAGCTCCTGGACTCGAATGTGGCGGAGCGCTCTACGTAATGACTTTTTATCCTGCCAACATGCGACTCCCAGTCGCAGTCCGCCACGAAGTTCAGTTTCATCAGTCCCACGCTCCATGTCAGTGCTGCGCGCGCATCCCGCACCTATTCGAGCAGGTCGTGTAGATCGATGCCAGACGGATTCACCAGGCGCTTCTCGCGACCCACATGGTGAAGCTCGAAGGTGCCTTTCTCTGAATCGATGACACGGGTGCCATCAAGCACCGCCAGAAACCCGAAGACCGCCGAACGGGCAGCTTCACCGGCAACGGCTCGCAACATGTCGGCTTCTACAGCGGACAAGCTGTTGAACCATTCGGACCGTGCCAACAGGTCTGGGGCCACCCGACGGCCCGGTGGATACGCCAGGTTCGAGATCGTACTACCCACGGATGATTCAAGCACATAGCGCTGGATAGCGGATACAAATTCGTCAGCTTTCATGCCACTCCCCCGGCTTCGAAAATGAGCCGGAACACATTCGCCTGTCCGGACCTGCTGCCTCTTGTCCCCGCTCAGCCCGCCTCTCGCAGGCAGTGCGGCACAGCATGAACTCAATCCCGTCCAGACGAGTTCAGATCGAGCGGAATACCCTCCGCAACACAGATTTTCCGCAACGCGGCCTCCAGCTTGCTGCCGTTTTCCAACGTTTTCAGTGTCACTGCAATCCCACCAGTGATCCCAAGCTTCCTCTGTGCACTTTCGGAGAGAGACAGCTCAAGCTCCATGCGCCGCAGAGAGATATGCACCAGACCGCCATAGCAAGGCTCAAGACCTCCACCGACCTCGATATGGGCGTGCGCCATGCCCAACTCTTCGTCCTGGTCGTCATACGCCTTCGCGTTCTGCAATACCACGTAACGAGACGGATTCGTCGAGCTGTCGGCCAAGCCAACTACGATGCAGTAGTCATCTTCCTCTATGGAAACGACTTCGGCCTTGAATCTGTACATTTCCCGGGTACTCCTGACATGTGGAAAACTCAATGTCTACTCCGCCGCTGTCCTGGTGCCGCTCTCAGCACGCAGGGTCGTATCGTTGTCACCCTTCCAGCCCACCTGGGTGCCACTCGCCCCGCCTGCGAGCCCATCCGTACTTTTGTCTGTTCCCCCGCCGCTCGATCATCAAGGGCGGCACCAACGTCAGGGGCGGTCTGTACTGACGGAAACCGAGCCGTCTTCCAGCAGGTGGACGCTTACATATGCGTCTGGCGGAGGTATCCGATCGATCGACGCCCCTGCGGGGAGAATGTCCCAACTTGTGATCGGGCCGCAGACTGTCCTATGCACCAAACGGCTGCTATCCAACCCTCGCTTGGCAAGCTCGGCCACAACTACTTCAGGCGGCTGGCGCTCGAAGCCCTTGTAGGCGGTGCACGTCTCTCCCGTCTGGCCAATGGGATACGTTGAACTCTCCACCTCATCCCGGCACCCCGGCAGGCCCATGGCGAGCGAGAGGGCCATCAGTACACGCAAGCCGCGATGGACCTGCAGTGAACGCATTTTTTCCAGCAGCTGATGTAGAGATGGGCATGCTTTCACTTGCAGCCCGGTGCACCTCCCCGCAGAAAGCACAAGTCGCCCATTGGGCGACTTGTTCTCTGGTGCAAACGAGATCACGGAAGGGGGCACGCCTATCGCCTTCGACGCGAATTTTCCCACCACTGCTTCAACGCAAGAAACAGATGAAGGAATAGGAAGATCACCGCGAAGTAGCCCCAAATACGCAATCCCGTATGCATAGCGTCCGGGTAATTGCGGTACGTGAGAACTGCGAAGTAAGAAGCGCCAAAGACCGCAGCGAGAAGCTGAGTGCCTATGAGGCCTTTCAACAAGGGACTCATTTTTTCTTCTCCAGGTCCTTCTGTACGACAGTCGCCCCTGCTCCCGCCAGGCCCTGCCCCGCTTGGGACGCCGCGCCCTGGAGTGCCGATTGCCTGGGAATGGCAGTTCCGGTTGACGCAGTGGCACTTGCCATGTTCGGCCCACCTGGGCCGCGGGATTGACTCAGCCGTTGGAGTGATCCGCGTGCAGCTGGGCCTGCGAAATCACCCATGGCAACGCCAACCCCGGAGGCTGCCAATCCACCCGCTGCACTGCCAATCGCATTCGAAGCGACGCCCTCCGCCGTGATGGGTTGCCCTTTGATTGCGCTCTCTGCGGCGGAGCCAGCACCACCCGCCACCGCATTGACCACGGTCTGTATGGCAACCGCACGCCCTACCGAAATCGTGCCGGAACCCACTGCCGCAACGGCCACTCCACCAGCGCCTCCGGAGACTGAGCCAACCGCAGCAGCAATGCCAGCCTCCACTTTGTCGATAGGCTTATCCGGATTCATGGCTTTTTGGACCGCGATGTCTGCGAGGCCGCCCAGGACGGCACCGTAGATGAATGGCATTACTGGAACCCTTCCGTCCGGATCGGTGAAGGAGTACGGATTGCCATAAGCGTAGCTGTATCGATTGAAGTGTTTCGTACTTGAATGCGTAGAGATCGGATCCACCGAGAGGAAGAGTCCCAACTGGGGATCATAGTAGCGCTGCTGCATGTAGCTCAGCCCAGTGGCAGCGTCGCTCACGTGTCCCGTATATCCAGGTCCATCCGCAACCTGCCCGCCAACAACGGCCCCATAGGGTTCGTAGTCATAGCGCTTGACCACGTTGCCATTGGCGTCGGTCTCGGCAACCACCGAACCAAGCGCATCGGTATGAATGTAGGTGACCGTCTCGGCACTTGCCGATGGCGTCAGCGCCAGGCTCATCATTAGTGTGCAACAGAGCCAGGCCCCCACGGAGCCCCGTTCGGGAATGCGCTTCGCCACCCCCAAAAGGACGAGGGAAACACGACGATCAGCCTCCTCAAACGTTTCCATTCTCCCCATCCCCTTGAAAGAGCCTTCCAGCAAGATTCCGTCTTCATATCACAGCCCCCGATGGCTGGGGAAGTCACATTGAAAACCAGTGCGAGTTGACGTGAATCAAGCGGTGGCTGTTGCCACGCTGTTTTTCCAGAAGCATCCATGGTTGCACCACCTGGGATGCCCAAGTGGAATTGGCGTAGCGCTTGGAAATGCGTGGTCATGTGTAACCGACACCATTCAATTTGAGTAGAACGTCAATTTGAGTAGCATTCCAATTTGAGTAGCACGGCGAATTGGCGTCCATCGTTCACTTGATGGCCGAATCTTGTTTCCGCAGAGGAGGAAGGCATGCCCCAACCGTCTGCCGGAATCCCCCTAGCCGCTTCACCAGCAATTCCCGATGGTTGGCCGCAGCTCACCTGCCGCATCATCAAGCGCCCGACTGCAGGAATCCACACATGAGCCTGGCGCTGGTCCACAGCCGTGCCCGCGCCGGGGTCGATGCCCCACTGGTGCGGGTGGAAGTGCACCTCTCTGGCGGCCTGCCTGCCACCCAGATTGTCGGCCTGGCCGAGACCAGCGTGCGCGAATCGCGCGAGCGCGTGCGTGCCGCCCTGCTCTGTGCACGCTTCGACTTTCCGCAGCGGCGCATCACCTTGAACCTCGCGCCCGCCGACTTGCCTAAGGAAGGCGGGCGTTACGACCTGGCCATCGCGCTGGGCATTCTGGCAGCCAGTGGCCAGGTCGATCCGCAGTCGCTGCTGCAGTATGAGTTCCTGGGCGAGCTGGGGCTGACTGGCGAGCTGCGGCCGGTGGCCGGAGCGCTGCCGGCGGCGATTGCGGCGGCAGACGCCGGGCGCATTCTGGTGGTGCCTCCGGGGAATGCCGCTGAGGCTGCGTTGGCCGAGCATGCTGATGTGCGGGTAGCGCGTACGTTGCTGGAGTGCTGCGCTGGGTTGGGGAACCCACGCCTGCTGCCGCCAGTAGAGCGCGTAGACACGACGCCGTTGCCGCTTCCGGATCTGGCCGACGTGCGGGGGCAGGCGCATGCACGGCGCGCGTTGGAGGTTGCCGCAGCGGGGGGTCATCACCTTCTGCTGATCGGCAGCCCTGGCTGCGGCAAGACGCTCTTGGCTTCGCGCCTGCCCAGCCTGTTGCCGGACACCGAGGAAGCCGAGGCGTTGCAGCTGGCCGCGATTGCCTCAGTGAGCGGTGAGGGGCTGGACCCAAGACGATGGCGGCAGCGGCCCTTCCGGGCACCGCACCACAGTGCGAGCGCGGCGGCGCTTGTGGGTGGCGGCAATCCGCCCTGCCCTGGCGAGATCTCGCTGGCCCATCACGGTGTCCTTTTCCTCGATGAGCTTCCCGAGTGGAATCGAAGTGCGTTGGAAACCCTGCGCGAGCCGCTGGAATCCGGCCACATCCGCATCGCCCGCGCGGCACGCAGCGTGCAGTATCCCGCGCGGTTTCAGCTCGTAGCCGCGATGAATCCCTGCCCATGTGGCTGGGCTGGCGACCGCAGCAACCGCTGCCTGTGCAGTGATGAGCGGATCACCCGCTACCGTGCGCGCGTGTCCGGTCCGTTGCTGGACCGTATCGACCTGCATGTCAGTGTGGCGCGTATGGACGCAGTGGAGTTGCGGGAGAGCACGCCACTGGGTGAGCCCAGTGCTGCGGTACGTGCACGGGTGGAAGCCGCCCATACCCGGCAGCAGGCGCGTGGCGCGCTCAATGCACATCTGCCGCCGGCGGCGCTGCGGGCGTGCACGAAGCTGAGCGAAAGCGATCAGGACATGCTTGAACAGGCCATCGAGCGCCTGCAGCTGTCCGCACGGGCGATGCACCGGATTCTGCGGGTGGCGCGCACGATTGCCGATCTGGCGGGTTGCGAAACGATCCAGACGGCGCATCTGGCCGAGGCCATTGGCTACCGGCAGCTGGACCGGGGGAAGGCGAGCACGTAATCGCAGCGGGCAGAATCAGGCCGCGTCATGCGGGCACACGTTCAAAAAGATCCGGCAGCCATTCCGGCTTGAACAGGGAAGCAGGCTGTTCTCTCATCTCTTCTACGCGCCACCATTTCCACGCCCTGATCGTGGCATTTTCCTCCTCCGTCCACCCGTCACGCTGGATGTCGGGCTGGTTGGGGCTGCGGACCAGAAAATATTCTTCCAGCCATCGCGCGGGCGTTGATCGGGCGACCGCGTAGATGGCATCGCGCTTTTCCAGCCGCACGCCTATCGGCAGATCCAATCCGGTCTCCTCCCTGAGCTCACGCCGTGCGGCGTCCGCATATCCCTCCCCGGGCAGAAGCTCCCCGCCCGGTGTAGCCCAGAACGGAGCGTGGTGTTCATCGTGATACCGGAACAGCAACACCGCATCCTCAGCAACGATCACAAGGCGTGCAGATCGTCTGATTTCCATCGTTTCCCGTCCTTACCAGCCCGCCCCAGAATAGGCCAAAAGCAGGCGGACCAAGAGAAAGCCATCAACGCGTGTCGATTCCTGGCCAGTGATTCACTTTCCCAGGATGGGCGCCTGTCGCCGGACGGCAACGGACGCCATGCGGCGGCTGACAAGGCCGAAGAGGTCCTGCAGTTCGGCTGCGCGCTCGGGCGTGCTGTTGCTGCCGAAAAGCACACGCGCCAGCGCGGCTTCACGGGTGTCATGCGGGAACCGCAGGCGGTCCCGGTACACCTTCTGGCACACCAGCCAGGCCCGGCGCAGCCCGCCGCCCGGCAGCGGGCGGACCACGCGTTCGTAGACCTGCCAGAACTGGTACTCGCCCTGCAGATCGATCGCCGGCGCCACGGACAGAGCCTGCCGGGGCCGTCCTGGGCCCCGGATGCCGAACAACGGGGTTCGCGGGTTGTGCTGTGCCATGCCAACAGGATGACCCAGCAACATTGTGGGAACCTTGCGTCGCTGCCGGAAAATCGCTGCCGGCCGCGCAAAGCGGGGTCTGGGGTCAGAGCCCTTTGCTGCGCAAAGGGATCTGACCCCGATCACGGGGTGGCTGCGGGGTCGGATCCCTTTGCGCAGCAAAGGGCTCTGACCCCACCCTCATCGCCTCAGAACGCCATCGAGGTACTGAACATCAGCTGCCGTGGCGCGCTGCGCTGCAGGGTCTGGTAATCCCCCGAGAACGACGAGCCGGCAATGGTGGCGGTGCCGATGTTGTGGCGGTTGAACAGGTTGCTCACGTCCAGCCGCAGCTCCAGGCCGGGCACCGCGCTGTCGGCACCGAAGCGGTAGGCGGCATAGGTGTTGACCTGCCAGAACGTCGGCACGCGGATGTCGTTCTCGTAGGTGAAGGGCTGGCGCAGGTAGGAGGTGCTGGTGGCGCCAAAACGCCAGTCACCGAAATGCGCTGACAGGTCGCTGACCAGTGAGATCTGCGGGTAGCCCGGCTGCGCGTTGCCCTTGATCGGGTACACCGTGTCACCCACCACGAAATCGCTGTCGTAGTACGAACGGGCCACGGCCACGCCCTGGTAGAACTGCAGGTGGTCGCTCAGGTCGGCGGTGATGCCAAGGTCAGCGCCGATCACGTGCATCTTCGGCATCAGCCGCACGGTGTTGATCTGTGCGAACTGGGTGCCGATGGCGGCCGACAGCAGTCGGTTGCGGATGTCGTTGTAGAACACGTCGCCGGTGATCGTCAGCCGGTCGAAGCGATGCGATGCGCCCACGGTGAGGTTCCAGTTCTTCTCCGGGCGCAGCGTGCCGGCCACGCGGTCGAACTCCTCCTGGTCGGTGATGGTCCACGCCGAGGCGGTGTAGCCGATGTTGCCGCGCTGGGCCACGCGATAGCCGTTCATGGTATTGGCCAGGTCGATGAAGGCATCGGTGGATTCGGTCGGGCTCCAGAACAGCGAGACGTGCGGCAGGAAGTTGCTCTTCGCGCGCAGCGTGCCGTTCACCGGCCGGTCCTTGGCGTCACCGAGGCCGCCGCCGCGGGTGCGGAAGTCCACGGCCTTGAAGCCGACACCCAGCTTCAGCGTGTCGTTCAGCACGATGTCGTCCTGCAGGTAGAACTGGCGCGAGCGGGTCACCCAGCTCGATGCGTTGTCGGTCTTGAACGCGGGGCCGTACACATCGAACGGACCGGTGGTCTTCAGCGGCGGGCCCTCGCCCAGCAGCGGCTGCTGGTACCACTCGGTCTTGGCGGCGGCCTTGCTCTTCTCCTGCCAGAAGCCGGCGGTGACGGTGTGCGCGCCGGTCTCGAACTGCAGGTTGAGCATGCCGCCCAGCCGGTTGAGGCGCGGGGTCTGCACCTGTTCGGAGAACGGCGCGCCGTTGGGCGACGGCACGTTCGGGTCGGTCAGCGTGGCCTGGGTGTGGCTGTTGGCGTTGTACAGCTGCACGTTGCCGCTCAGCGCCGGACTGATCTGGAAGCGGTGGTTGATCGAGGACACGCGGTCACGCGTGCTCTGGCCGGTGTCGTAGGGAATAAGCCCGGACAGTTCACCACAGGTATAGGCGCCGCAGGATTTGTCTGCGTTCTCCGGCGAGGCCACGTAATACGCCCAGGCGTAGTCCGGGTAGAAGATGTCGGCCTTCCAGCCCAGCTTGCGGATCATGTCGAAGGAAATGTTGTTGTAACCCCAGACCTTGGCCTTGCTGTCGGACAGGAACACGGTGACATCGCCCCAGGCGACGTCCTGCTGCAGCTTCAGGTCGCCGCGCAGGAAGTTCTGCGTGCCCTCGCCCTGGTACTTGTCGGCGGACACGCGCTGCAGGTCGACCAGCACTTTCGGGCCATGCTCGCCGAGCTGGCCGCTCTGCCCGGATACGGTGGTGACCAGCGTGCTGTTGCTGCCCACGCCCTGCTTCACGCGCAGGCTGGGCGTGTCCTGCAGGTCGCGCAGGCGGTATTCCAAGCTGCCGCCGTTGACGCTGCTGGAGAACACGCTGACCGGTGCGCCACCGGGGCTGACCGTGATCGCGCCGATGCCATCGGGCACGCCCACGTTCACCACGCTGGTGCCGGTAAGCGAGAGGAAGCCGTTGTCATTCAGCGGCACGCCTTCGAAGGTGATGCCCATTTCGTTCATGCGGAAGCCGCGCACGAACAGGCTGGTGGCGGAGATATCCAGGCCCAGCCCATCGGTGGCGGTATAGCTCGCGCCCGGCACCTGCTTCAGCATGGCCAGGCCATTGTTGCCGGTGACCATCGCGTCGAGGTCCTCGGCCTTGATGATGTAGCGGTTGGGACCGACCACCTGGGTCGGTGCCACGGCCGCGCCGCGCGGCGTGGCGATGACCTGCAGGGCGTTGAGCGTGGTGGGCGTGTCGAGCGCGGCGTCCTGCGTTTCTGCAGCGTACGCAGGTGCGGTGATGGCCGCGATGATGGCCAGGGCGAGGCGCGTCGTGGGTGGGGTGTTCATGGCAGTAGATCCAGGGTGCAGGGAGAGAGCCGCGCAGGCGCACGCCCAGCGCGTTGCAGCGCCGGTGTCGGCGCCCTGGCTGGCGGTGCGATTGCGTTGAGAGAGCGACGGCGCGGTGCGCGCCGGTCAGCAGAGGAAGACGATCATCTGCCGCAGGATTCGATGGCGTGATTTCGACGTGCGGAATTCTTGCATCGCGCTGCCGCATCCGCCATTGCGCGGTGGTACAGCGCCGATGGCGGTGGGGATGGGTGGGCTATACGTGGGTATAGACCCAGGTCGGCGCTGGCCGCCTGCGTGTGCCAACCAAGGTTGGCACCTGCCGGGGCGAATGGGGCCTGGTAGAGGCCGACCTTGGTCGGCGCTTGCCGTCTGCGCGTGCCAACCAAGGTTGGCAGCTACCGGGGCGAATGGGGATTGGTAGAGGCCAACCCTGGTCGGCGCTGGCCGCCTGCGTGTGCCAACCAAGGTTGGCACCTACCGGGGCGAATGGGGCCTGGTAGAGGCCGACCTTGGTCGGCGCTGGCCGCCTGCGTGTGCCAACCAAGGTTGGCACCTACCGGGGCGAATGGGGCCTGGTAGAGGCCGACCTTGGTCGGCGCTTGCCGATTGTGTGTGCCAACCAAGGTTGGCACCTACCAGAGCATAGGGACGCGCGGTTACTGCAGGACGAAACGCTCGATCGCGCGCGCCACGCCTTCGTCGGCATTGCTGCTGGTCTCAAACCGCGCCACCGCCTTCACCGCGTCGATGGCATTGCCCATCGCCACGCTGGTGCCGGCATACTGCAGCATGGTCAGATCGTTTTCCTGGTCGCCGATGGCCATCACGTTGGCCCGCTCAATGCCCAGGTGCTCGGCCAGCTTCTGAAGGCTTGGCCCCTTGCCCGCGCGGTGGTCGAACACTTCCAGGAAGAACGGTGCGCTCTTCAATACCGCGAAGCGCTCGGTCAGCGCGCTGGGCAGGCGCGCGATGGCAGCGTCCAGCACCTCGGGTTCGTCGATCATCATCAGCTTGATGAAGGACATCGACGGGTCCATGTCTTCCACGCGGCGATACGACAGCGGCATCCGCGAAAGATGCGAGTCGGCCACGGTGTAGTAGCTGATGTCCTGGTTGGGCGTGTACATGCGCTGGCTGTCCAGCGCCTGGAAGTGCACGCCCAGGTCGCGGGCGACCTGCTCGCAAAACAGGAAGTCGTCGAAGCTGAGCGGATACTCGACCACGGTTTCGCGCGTGCCGATGCGCTGCACCAGGCCGCCATTGCAGGCGATGCAGTAGTCGTCGTTGCCGGTGATGCCGAGCTCGTGCAGGTACGGCGCCAGGCCGGGAACCGGGCGGCCACTGGTCAGCACGATGTGCACGCCCAGTGCGCGCGCCTGCGCGATGGCCTTCCTGGCGCGGGGGGTGAGCTGGTGCGACGGGTCCAGCAGCGTGCCATCCATGTCGATGGCGACCAGTTCGATGGTCGATTGCCTGCGGCCCATGTCCATTGCGTTCAACTCGTGCGGGGCACGCCAGTTTACCCCCTCATGCCCGGTTCACCTCTTTGCCCACGTTGGCCGGGATACTGCAGGAGCCTGTGCGTCCCCCACCGCAGGACGGCCCGCTGACCGCCCTTCCCTGGAGAACCTTGCGACGCATGACCTACCGTGCCCCCGAAACCAACGACAGCGCGCCCCTGGCCCAGCAGATCGAGCAGATGATCGACGAGCTGCCCGGCGACCAGGTGAGCGTCGGCACCCTGCTCAGCGCGCTGGGCGATGAGGGCCTGCTGCTGGTCGTGATCCTGCTCTCGGCCATCTTCATCATTCCGGTGTCGATTCCCGGGCTGAGCACGGTGTTTGGCGCCTCGATCCTGCTGATCGGCCTGAGCCGGGTGCGCAACCGCCCGCTGTGGGTGCCGCAGAAGCTGGCGCGCCGCGGGATCGCCACCGAAAAGCTGAAGGCCAACCTGGGCCGTGCGCTGAAATGGGTGCACCGCATGGAGCGGCTGTCGCGGCCGATGCGGCTGGCGGTGATGGTGCGCTCGAAGAAGATGATGCGCCTGAACAACCTGATGCTGGTGTTCGCGACCCTGCTGCTGATGGCGCCGGCCGGGCCGATTCCCTTCAGCAACACGCTGCCGGCGCTGGCGCTGATGTCGTTTGCGATTGGCTTCATCCAGCGCGATGGTGCGGCGGTGGCAGCCGGCTACGGCTTCGTGGTGGCCACGGTGGTGTACTTCGGCGTGCTGCTGGGCGGCGTGGGGTTTGCCGCCGAATCGGTGTTCAGCGGGTTCCGCAGCAGTACCGCCGAACTGTAGAGCCGAGCCCATGCTCGGCTGCTGTTCGCTCGGTGCACGGAAACCCGCGCGCTGCGCGCGTAAGCCGAGCATGGGCTCGGCTCTACAAAGGCCGGATCCACAGCAGTCGAGCGTGGCTCGACGCTACACAGCTATTTCGCCGACACCCGCCACACCACGTCGCCCACGTCGTCGGCCACCAGCAGCGCACCCTCGGCGTCCATCGCCATGCCCACCGGCGCACCCATCAGGGTCTTCTCGTCCTTCGAGGTGAAGCCGCTGACCACGGTCTGCGGCCGCCCGGTCGGCTTGCCGTCCTTGAACGGTACGTAGACCACTTCGTAGCCACTCAGTGGCGAGCGGTCCCAGCTGCCGTGCTCGCCGATGAAGGCGCCGCCGTGGTACTGCGCCGGCAGTGCCTGGCCGGTGTAGAACAGCAGGCCCAGCGGTGCCACGTGCGAGCCGATGGCGTAGTCCGGCACGATCGCCTTGGCCACCAGGTCCGGCCGCTGCGGCTGCACGCGCTCGTCCACGTGCTGGCCGTAGTAGCTGTAGGGCCAGCCGTAGAAGCCATCTTCCTTCACCGAGGTGAGGTAATCCGGCACCAGGTCGGCACCGATCTCATCACGCTCGTTGGCCACGGCCCACAGCTGGCCAGTGCTCGGCTCCCAGTCCAGCCCGGTCGGGTTGCGGATGCCCGACGCGAAGATGCGGCTGCCACGGGTGGCTACGTCCACCTCCAGCACGACCGCGCGGCGGTATTCGACGGCCAGGCCATTTTCAGTAATGTTGCTGTTGGAGCCGACGCCCACGTACAGCTTGCTGCCATCGCGGCTGGCCAGCAGTTCCTTGGTCCAGTGGTGGTTGATGGTGCTGGGCAGGTCGGTGAACTCGCGGCCCTTGTCGGACATGCGGGTTTCGCCGGGCACGTAGTGGTACTGCATGATGTTGCCGGTGTTGGCCACATACAGCGTGTCACCGATCAGCTGGATGCCGAATGGCGAATGCAGGCCCTCGATGTAGACGTGCTGGGTCCAGGTGTTGGTGCCCGGCGAGCGGCGCAGCAGCGTGACGCGATTGCCGCCCTTGCCGGCCTTGCCCGAGCGCGCCTTCACCTTGCCGGCGATCCACTGCTTGGGTGTGGTGACCGGCTCTTCGCCGGGGCCATTGCCTTCCACCACCAGTACATCGCCGTTGGGCAGGGTCAGCAGCCGGCGCGGGTGCTGCAGGTTGGCGGCGATGCGCTCGATCTTCAGGCCTTCGGCCACCGTGGGGGCCTGGCCGTCGGCCCAGCCCACGCCCTTGGGCACCTGCATCGGCGGCATCAGGAAGTTGGCCGGCTTGGGCAGTGGCGGCTGCGGTCCCGACTGGTCGGCCGGATGGTATTCGGCCTTGCCGGCGCAGGCCGACAGGGTGACGGCCAGTGCCAGCGCGGCCACGGTGGGCAGGATGTGCTTAGCCATGACGACCTCCCTGCAGCACCGGTGGCTGCAATGACAACAGGATCAGGCCCAGGGCGATCAGGGCCACGGTCAGCGCCGACAGGATCGTGCCCGGCACAGCAACGGCATACGCATCGCGGCTGTGCACGAAGGCGTTCCAGATGGCCAGCACCACCGCGACCAGGTTGAGGAAGAAGTCGATGCGGTCGATGCGGGTGGCCGTGCCGTTGCGGCGCCAGACCGCGAACAGGTTGATCAGGCGCGGCACGATGGCGATCAGCAGGCCGAACGTGATCAGCCAAGCGGCGGCCTTGCCCCACATCACCTCGGCGCTGTTGAGATAGATCGCGTCGAAGATCAGTGCACCGACGAAGAAGCCGAAGGGTATCGGGTTCAACAGGCTGAACAGCGTGGTGCCGAGGCCGCGATGGGCCTGGGCGAGCGGATTGACCATCATCGTGCTCCGTGCGGAAGGGTGCACGGGCTGTAGTAGCACAGCGCGATGTGAGGGCGCGCGATGATGCCCCGGCGGCGCTGCCACACCCACCGGGCAGGCACCGCACTACGTGGGTTCGTCCTCGCGCACCTCGTGGAAGGGCAGCAACGTCTCGAAGCCGAATTCGTGTTCCATGCTGGTGCGGACCAGGCCGCCGATGGCGTAGTAGCTGGTATTGGCGTGTACATCGATGCCACAGGGACCATCCTCAGCCAGCAGGTGCAGTGTCTGCGCCCTACGCATCTTCACTCTTTCCTCCTGCAGCAGCGCGCGTCGGTGCCGCTTCATCAGCAAGCGCAACTGTTTGATCGTCGTGATATTGAATGTGGCGAGCGCCGGCAGCAGCTCGGCGATATCCGCATCGGTCCAGTAATCATGGCGACGGTGGTACATCGACAGCACCACCTTGCGGATGGCGGCAACCGAGAGCGGGGTCTGGTCTGCGCGCGCACGTGCACGCTGGCGTTCCTTCTTCATGTGTCTTCACCTGCATGTGGTTACCCGAGTTTCCCGCACCCGAAGCAAGCGCGCGAAGATGGCGTGAAGGCATTCGCGCGCCCTGTCATAACCTGACGTACTAAGTGTTTGTGACGCAATTTGCATATTCGTACATTGCGGATGTGAAGAGGTAGGGGGTTCTCCGTTGTGTCGCGTTTGGCTCGTTGCGATGGGGCAGTTCCGCCCCGCCGTCCTGCCATGCCGATTCACAACAGAAGGATTCGTGTATGAAGCGACACACGCAACGCTCCGCGCCACCGCGCTCTGCGCGCCTGGCCCTTGCCACTGCCCTGGTGCTGGGCAGCCTGGCCGCCACCGCGCAGGCCCAACAGGCCGATCCGCTGGCGGGTATCCAGTGGCACCTGCTCAACACCGGGCAGACCGTCCCGGCCGACACCCTGCCGGTGGCCGGCAACGACCTGAACGTGGATGGCCTGTTCCGCAACGGCATCCGTGGCCAGGGTGTCACCATCGCCATCGTCGATGATGGCCTGCAGATCGCGCATCCGGACCTGGCGGCCAACGTGGCGGCGGTGGCCGGCAAGAACTTCACCAACGGCTCGAACAACCCCACCCCGACCAACCCGGACGTCGACAACCACGGCACCATGGTCGGCGGCATTGCTGGCGCGGTGGGCGCCAACAACCTGGGCGTACGTGGTGTGGCGCCGGCGGCGACGCTGAAGGGCTTCAACCCGATTTCGCGCTCAGCCCTGGGCAACCAGCAGAGCAACATCGAGTACGCCTGGTGGGACGGCGCGGAATCGGCCGACGTGCAGGTGTTCAACAACAGCTGGGGCGCCGGCCCGGGCAATCCGAACCTGCCGCTGGCGTACAGCGAAAACACGATTCGTTCGTACGAGCAGGCACTGTCGGGTACGCGCGGTGGCCGCGGCGGCATCTACGTGAAGTCGGCGGGCAACAACTTCAACAATGCCTCGATCAGCCAGACCCAGGATGTCTGCACCACCGACACCAAGAACCGCAACACCGGCTGCGTGCCGGCCGGACGCGATCCGCGCAACAACCTGTTCAACGTGATCACGGTAGGCGCGGTGCGTGCCGATGGCGTGCGCTCGTCGTATTCCTCCACCGGCTCGGCGCTGTGGGTGTCGGCCTTCGGCGGCGAATACGGCCTGCAGGCCCAGTACGCCCCCGGCCTGGTGGCACGCGCCTACGACCCGGCCATCGTCACCACCGACGTGACCGGGTGCGCGCAGGGCAGCAACAAGAACACCAACCGTCAGAACACGCTGGACAGCAACCTGTCGGCCATCGACAGCACCTGCAACTACACCGCCAAGATGAACGGCACCTCGGCGTCAGCGCCGATGGTCTCGGGCGTGGCGGCACTGGTGCTGGAAGCCAATCCGAACCTGTCCTATCGCGATGTGAAGTACATCCTGGCCACCACCGCCACCCGCAACCACCCGAACCAGCCGGCGGTGACGCTGGCCGACGGGCGCACGCTGGTGCCGGGCTGGACGGTGAATGCTGCCGGCCGTGCCTACAGCAACTGGTATGGCTTCGGCGTGGTCAACGCTGCACGCGCGGTGCAGGTGGCCGAGAACTTCCAGTCGCTCGGTACGCTGGTCGACAGCGGCTGGCGCAACACCACGCGTACCGTGGCCATCGGCAACACCTCGGCCGCCGCTGCACGCCTGACCTTCCAGTTGGCCAACGGCGCGCGCAACATCGAAAGCGTGCAGCTGGGCTTCCGGGTCAACCACCGCAACACGCGCCAGCTGCAGTTCGTGCTGGTGTCACCCAGCGGTACCCGCAGCGTGGTGCAACCGGCGTTCACCGCGATCGGTTCGGGCACGGGTGGCGCGCAGAGCAACTTCACCAGCTGGGACCTGCTGTCCAGCAATGCCTTCCTGGATGAGAACGCCACGGGCACCTGGACGCTGGAAGTGACCGACATGGGGCAGGCCGCGACCGCTGCATCGCGTGGCAACCTCGAATTCTTCAAGATCCGCGTTCTGGGGCACTGATGATGAAGACCACCATTCTGTTGAGCACGCTCGCCTTCGCGGCGATGACCTTCCCTGCCTGGGCACAGAGCTCGGGGCAGACCCCTCCGGCCAGGACCCTGTCGACCGTGGATGCTCAGGAACTGAAGGCGTCCGCTACCGGCCGCTCGTTCGATGTGGGCGGCACGCGTTTCCAGCTGTCGCCCTCGGCAACGGTAAAGCAGGCCAGCGGCGGCCAGTTCACGATCACCCCGCAGGCGGCGGCGACCACCAGCTCGCGTACCAAGCGTTCGCTGGATGGCGCCGCGGCGGCGCCTGCTGATGCCGGTGCCGGCAAGTTCGCGGCGGCGGTCTCCCGTGACGGAGCGCCGGTGGTGGCGACCTCGCGGGTCAAGGTGTTCTTCACCGATGCAGCATCGGCCCAGCGCGCGGCTACGGCCACCGGTGGCACCGTGGTGAAGGTCTCCAAGGCGTCGGGCCAGGCGATCGTGGAGTACCCGTCGGTGAACGCGGCGCTGGATGCGAGCACCAAGCTGCTGTCCACCGCCGGTATCCGCGCCACCGAGCCGGACGTGGTGCAGTGGGAAGAGACCAAGTAAGGCGTTGAGCGGTGCCCCGGCCGGCTGGCTCTCCTGGCCGGCCGGGGATTGGTGTGGGGGTGTGCCGACCAACGGTCGACACCTGCCGGGGCCGTGCGCGTGTTGAGCCGAGCCGATGCTCGGCTGCTGTCTACGGGGTGCCGCAGGCGCGGTGCGCGCGGCGCCGAGCATGGGCTCGGCTCTACAGCTGTGCCAACCAAGGTTGGCATCTACCAGGAGCAGATTCGGACGTGCCAACCAAGGTTGGCACCCACCGGCGTTACCGCGCGGCGAGTGTGCCGCTGTGCTTGAGGTGGCAGCTGGCCAGCGCGTCGTTGCCGGCGGCCGGGTGGCCGGGCTCGAGCAGCAGGCGCTGCACGTCCGAGAACAGCTTTTCCACCGGCATGCCGTACGGCGCGAACAGGCGCAGGCGGCCCTGGCGGTCGAACACGTAGCCGCCGGCAATGTGGCTCATGGTGTAGGTATCCGGTACCTGACCGGGCTCTTTCTGGTAGAACGCCTTGAAGTCGCTGGCCATCGCGGCCAGCTGCGCATCGTTGCCAACCAGCGCGATTGCCTTGGGATCGAACGCTTCCACATAGGTGCGCGCGACCTCGGGCGTGTCGCGGGCCGGGTCGACGCTGACGAACACGACCTGCAGCTGATCGGCATCCTTGCCCATCAGGTGCTTGACTTGGCTCAGCTCGACCATCGTGGTCGGGCACACGTCCGGGCAGCTGGTGAAACCGAAGAACAGGTAGGTCACCTGCCCCTGCAGGTCCTTCGGGCCGCGCACGGTGCCGCGGCTGTCGGGCATCGACCACTGCTGGCCAAGTTCTTCGCAGGCGATGTCCTTCGCATAGAAGTCCATGCGCGACTGCGCGCTGCAGCCGGCCAGCAGGCCGAGCAGCAGGCCTGCGGCCAGGCGCAGGCCACGATGGGGGAACGCAATGCCTTTCACGGTTCGCCAGCTCAGTTGATCATCATGTGGTAGTGCATGCTCCAGATGATCCAGACCGACAACGCGACGACGATGAACAGGATCACCAGGGTGAACACGAAGCTGGCCAGGTTCCAGCCACCTTCGGACTTGCGGTCCATGTGCAGGAAATAGACCAGCTGCACCAGGATCTGCGCCACCGCGAAGCCGACCAGCAGGAACAGCGTGAGCGGCCGCGACAGCACCGGGTTCATCACCAGTGCGAACGGCACCACGGTCAGCAGCGCGCACAGCACGAAGCCGATCAGGTAGGACTTGGTGGAGCCGTGCGCATTGCCGGCGCGCGAGGTTTCGACGTGGGCCATGTCAGAAGGCTCCGATCAGGTAGACGAAGGTGAAGACGCAGATCCACACCAGGTCCAGGAAGTGCCAGAACAGGCTCAGGCACGACACGCGGGTGATGTTGGTCGGGGTCAGGCCACGGCGGTAGACCTGGTGCATGACCACCGCCATCCAGATCAGGCCGCTGGCCACGTGCAGGCCGTGGGTGGCGACCAACGCGAAGAACGCCGACAGGTAGGCACTGGTGCTCGGGCCCGCGCCTTCGTGGATCAGGTGCGAGAACTCGTAGATCTCCATGCCGATGAACGAGGCACCGAGCACGAAGGTCACGCCCAGCCAGCGCAGCACCGCCGAGGCATCGTGGCGATGCATCGCCAGTACGGCCTGGCCATAGGTGATGCTGGAGACCAGCAGCAGGAAGGTCTCGGCCATCACGAACGGCAGCGAGAACAGGTCCTTGCCGGTGGGGCCACCGGCGTAGGCGGTGCTGAGCACCGCGTACGAGGCGAACAGCGAACCGAACAGCACCAGGTCGGACATGAGGTAGACCCACATGCCGAACACCTTCATGCCGCCCTGTTCGTGGCCGTGGTCGTGCTCGTGGTGGTCCTCGTGCGCCTGCGTTTCGCTGGCCAGCTCGGGGCGGGTCAACAGGTTCATGCGCGTACCTCCTTCAGCTTGGCAAGGTTGGCCGCTTCGGTGCGCGCCACCTCTTCGGAACTGACGTAGTAATCCACGTCCTCGTCGTAGGACCGCACGATCAGGGTCACGATCATCGCGATGAAGCTGGCTGCGGCCATCCACCAGATGTGCCAGACCAGGGCGAAGCACAGCACCAGGATCCAGATGTTGAGGATCAGCGGCACCCCGGTGTTCTTCGGCATGTGGATCGGGGCGTACGTCTTCGGCGGCGGCGGCAGGCCGCGCTTCTTCGCTTCGTGGAAGGCATCCAGCTCATCGGCCTTGGGCACCACGGCGAAGTTGTAGAACGGCGGCGGCGACGGCGTGGCCCATTCCAGCGTGCGTGCGTTCCACGGGTCGCCGGTCAGGTCCAGGTTGCGCTTGCGGTCGCGCACGCTCACGTAGATCTGCACCAGCATCAGGATGATGCCCGCGAACACGAACAGTGCACCGATGAAGGCGGCGATCAGGTACGGCGTCCACGCCGGGTTGTCGTACTGGTTCATGCGGCGGGTCATGCCCATGAAGCCCAGCATGTACAGCGGCATGAAGGCCAGGTAGAAGCCGATCACCCAGCAGGCGAACGACCACTTGCCCAGGCGCTCGTTGAGGGTGAAGCCGAACACCTTCGGGAACCAGTAGGCGAAGCCGGCCAGGTAGCCGAACAGCGCGCCGCCGATGATGGTGTTATGGAAGTGGGCGACCAGGAACAGGCTGTTGTGCAGCAGGAAGTCCGCGCCTGGGATGGCCAGCAGCACGCCGGTCATGCCACCGATGGTGAAGGTGACCAGGAAGGCGATGGTCCACAGCATCGGTACGCTGAACTCGACGCGGCCGCCGTACATGGTGAACAGCCAGGTAAAGATCTTCACGCCGGTGGGGATGGCGATGATCATCGTCATGATGCCGAAGAAGGCATTGACGCTGGCACCCGAGCCCATGGTGAAGAAGTGGTGCAGCCAGACGATGAACGACAGGATGCCGATCGCCAGCGTGGCGCCCACCATCGACTTGTAGCCGAACAGCTTCTTGCGCGCGAACGTGGCGGTGACTTCAGAGAAGATGCCGAACGCCGGCAGCACCAGGATGTACACCTCCGGGTGGCCCCAGGCCCACACCAGGTTCACGTACATCATCGGGTTGCCACCCAACGTGTTGGTGTAGAAGTTGAAGTCCAGGTAGCGGTCCAGGGTGAGCGCACCCAGCGCCACGGTCAGGATCGGGAAGGCGGCGATGATGATCACGCTGGTGACCAGCACGGTCCAGGTGAACACCGGCATCTTCATCAGGGTCATGCCCGGCGCACGCATGCGCAGGATGGTGATGAACAGGTTGACGCCGGTCAGCAATGTGCCGATGCCCGAGGCCTGCAACGCCCAGATGTAGTAGTCCACGCCTACGCCCGGACTGAACTCGATGCCCGACAGCGGCGGATAGGCCACCCAGCCGGTCATGGCGAACTCGCCAACGCCCAGCGAGATCATCATCAGCGCAGCGCCAACCACGAAGATCCAGAAGCTGAAGGCGTTGAGGAACGGGAACGCCATGTCGCGTGCGCCGATCTGCAGCGGCACGATGATGTTCATCAGGCCGACCACGAACGGGGTGGCCACGAAGAAGATCATGATCACGCCATGCGCGGTGAAGATCTGGTCGTAGTGCTCCGGTGGCAGGAAGCCATCACTGCCTGGCCCGGCCGCGGCCAACTGCGCGCGCATCATCAGCGCGTCGGCGAAGCCACGCACCAGCATGACCAGCGCCACTACCACGTACATGATGCCGATCTTCTTGTGGTCCACGGTGGTGAACCAGTCGCGCCAGAGCACGCCCCATAGCTTGAAGTACGTCACCGCGCCAAGCAGCGCGAGGCCACCTAGCACCATGGCCGCCAGCGTGACCACGACGATCGGCTCGTGCAGCGGCACGGCCTCCCACGTCAATTTACCCAACATGTTCGTTACTCCTGGGAAACCTGGGCACCACCGGCAGCACCCGCCGGGGACGCAGCAGCGGTGTTCTCACCGACGCCGATGAACTGGTCGATGACCTTCTTGAACAGCAGCGGTTCGACGCTGGAGAAGTGCTGCACCGGCGCGTTCTTCGACGGTGCGGCCAGCGCCTTGAACTGGTTGAAGTCCAGCGCCTGTGGTGCGCTGCGTACCTCGGCCACCCAGCGCTCGAACTCCTCGTTGCTGCTGGCGGTGGCAATGAACTTCATGTTCGAGAAGCCATGCCCGCTGTAGTTGCCGGACATGCCACGGAACTGGCCGGGCTCGTTGGCGATCAGGTGCAGCTGCGTGCGCATGCCGGCCATCGCGTAGATCTGCCCACCCAGCTGCGGGATGAAGAAGGTATTCATCGTCGAGTTGGAGGTGATGTTGAACGCCAGCGGGCGGTTGGCCGGGAAGTTGAGCTGGTTGACCGTGGCGATGCCCAGGTCCGGATAGACGAACACCCATTTCCAGTCGGTGGCGATCACGTCCACGTGCAGCGGCTCACCGGCCACGTCCAGCGGCTTGTACGGGTCCAGTTCGTGGGTCGACTTCCACACGATCACGGCCAGGCCGGCAATGATCAGCAGCGGCACGCCCCAGACCACGATCTCCACCTTGGTGGAGTGCGACCACTCCGGCGTGTATTTCGCCTTGGTGTTGCCGGCGCGGAAGCGCCAGGCGAATACGAAGGTCAGCACGATGGCCGGTATCACCACGATCAGCATCAGGCCGATGCAGATCAGGATCAGGTCGCGCTGGGCGAGCCCGACCATGCCCTTCGAATCCAGCAGCACCCAGTCACAGCCCGACAGGCCGACGCAGGCCAGGGCGACCAGCGCCAGGCGGATGCGGTTCCAGCAGATATTCATTGGAGGTCAACCCTGTTGAAGAAGCGCGCTTGACCGGCTCGCCTGCGCGCAGCGCCCGGGCGTGGAGCGGCTACACTGTGGGTACGAGGTCGCCTACAAGAGAGCGATCCACTCCAATCAAGCCCATACAAGATACATCATTGTATGGACTTGTGCATCTGCACGTATGGAAAAACTGACCGATGACGCCACCTGCCGCCGGCCGCCGCCTGAAACACCCCAATCGCACCTGGGTTCGCCCCTTCCGCGAGGGCGCTGGCCCGCTGTACCTGCAGATCGCCCAGCAGGTGCGCGAGGCAGTGGATGACGGCGTGCTGCGTCCGGGCGACCGGCTGCCGCCGCAGCGCGACCTGGCCCAGCAGGTGGGCGTGGACCTGACCACGGTCACCCGGGCCTTTGCCGAGCTGCGCCAGGCTGGCCTGCTGGATGCGCAGGGCGCCGGCGGCACCTTCATCGCGCTGTCGGCCGGCAACCGCAGCACCTCGGTGGACCTGAGCATGAACATCCCGCCGCTGCTGGGCAGCGCGCCGTTCGCACAGGGCATGGAGGCCGGTTTCCAGCACGTGGGCCAGCAGCTGGGCCAGGGCGAACTGATGAGCTACCACGTCGGCGCCGGCACCCGCGAGGACCGCGCCGCCGCCGTGCAGTGGCTGTCACCGGTGCTGGGCACGGTGGGTGCCGACCAGGTGGTGATCTGCCCCGGCGCGCAGACCGCACTGTGCGCACTGATCCTGGCCCGCACCCAGCCGGGCGAGCTGATCGCCGCCGAGCAGCTGACCTACCCGGGCCTGCTGGCCGCCGCGCGCGTGCTGCAGCGGGGTGTGGTGCCGGTGGCGATGGACGCCGAAGGCATGCTGCCCGAAGCGCTGGAAGAGGCCTGCCAGCTACGCCGTCCGCGCCTGCTGTACCTGGTACCGACCATCCAGAACCCGACCACGGCGACGATGTCGGCACAACGCCGGCAGGCCCTGCTGGCGGTTGCCAAGCGCCACGATCTGACCGTGATCGAAGACGATCCCTACTGGTTGCTGGCCGGGGACGCCGCACCGCCGCTGGCCGCCCACCGCGACGCCGGCTGCCCGGTGTATTACATCTCCACCCTGTCCAAGTGCCTGGCACCGGGCCTGCGCACCGCCTACCTGGTGGTGCCGGGCGGCGAACCGATGGAACCGGTGCTGGACGCCCTGCGTGCGATCGCGCTGATGCCGACCCAGTCAATGGTGGCGGTGGCGTCGCAGTGGATCCGCAGCGGCCAGGCCCAGGACATGGTGCAGCGCTTCCAGCAGGAGCTGCGCGAGCGCCAGGCGATTGCCGCGCAGTACCTGCCGTCCCGCGCGCGGGCGCACCCGGCCGGCCTGCACGTATGGCTGCCGCTACCGCCGCGGCTGGACCAGTACCGGCTGATCCAGGCCGCACAGGAACAGGGGCTGGGCATCGCCAGTTCGGACGCCTTCAGCGTGGAGGAACCGCCACCGGGCAACGCCATCCGCCTGTCGCTGGGCGGCGCAGTTGACCAGGATGCGCTGGCCGGGGCGCTGGCCAAACTGAACGAGATCCTGTCTGAGGCCCCCGAGGCCCGGCACAACGCCATCGTCTGAACCGGGCGCATGGCGCAGCATCCATACAAGATGATATTTTGTATGCAATGTATGGATGAAGGGACGTGCGTCGATGCGCGCCGAGAGACTGAAGTTCCACCTGGTAATGGCCGGCTGTGGTGGCTTTGTGGTGTTGATGCTGGCCGCGCTGGCCTGGGTCTGCCTGCAGCCGCAGACCGTGGATGTGCAGGCCGCCGAGCGCCACGCCATCGAGCAATGCGTGCAGCGCAGCGAGGATCCGTCGCGTAGCGAGATCCAGCGTCGCGCGCAGGCCGACTCCTGCCGCGAGATGCGCAAGCAGTACGTGCACAAGTTCGGCGGGGACGCGTCCTGATGGGCGCAGCCGCGCCGCGCCGCCGCTGGCTGCTGCCGACGATGATCGCCCTCGCCTGCCTGTTCATGGCCGGCGTGGCGGCTGCGCTGTGGCAGTACTTCGGCTACAGCGCGCAGTCGACGTTCACCGAACAGGCCATCGTCTTCGACGACTCGCAGCTGCGCCTGCCGTCCGATCTGGCCGGTGATACCGGCCGCATCCGCGTGGTGCACTTCTGGGACCCGGCGTGTGCCGTCTGCAACCGCGAAACCGGCGCACACCTGAGCTACCTGATCAGCATGTACCGCCGCGCCGGCATCGACTTCTATGCGATCCGCCGCCCCGGTACCCAGGGCGAACTGCCTGAGCCGCTGCGCAACAAGGTGATCAACCTGCCGACCATCGACGGCATCGAACACATCCCGGCCAGCCCTGCCGTGGCGATCTGGGACCGGCAGGGCCACCTCGCCTATGCCGGCCCGTACAGCATCGGCATGGTCTGCAACTCGGCCAACAGCTTCGTCGAACCACTGCTGGACAGACTGGTGCGCGGCGAAACCGTGCGCCCGAAAGGACTGCTTGCCGTGGGCTGCTACTGCCCCTGGCAGGCCAAGCGCTGAGGACGCGCAATGACACCACTGACGCTGGCCGCTGTGGCCGCCACAAGCAACAACGGCGGTCACCTGTCCGAACCGACCGATGGTTATGGACAGGCTCCCGCCGTTGGAAGCAACGATACGCCCCGACATGCTCCGTACATGCCGCGACCGGATGTCGCAGCCCGCGAATGGGTGCAGGACGTGCTCGCGCACAACGGGCCGATCTACCTGCGCATCGTCAATTCGCTGGAGCGCACGGTGCGTCGCGGTGGGCTTGCACCAGGACAACGCCTGCCCTCGCAGCGTGCGTTGGCGCAGCAGCTCGGCGTCGACCTGACCACGGTAACGCGGGCGTTCGACGAAGCGCGCAAGCGCGGCCTGATCGAGGCGCGCGGGCCACAAGGCAGTTTCATCGCACCACCCAAGGCCGGCTTCGACCAGGTGGTGGACCTGAGCATGAACGTGCCGCCGGTGCCCGATGCCGATGCGCTGGCCGAAACCCTGCGCCGCGGTGCCGCCGCCGTGCTTGCGCGCAGCAACGCGCCGAACCTGATGACCTACCACCTGGGCGGCGGCAATCCCACCGACCGCCACGCGGCAGCGCGCTGGCTGCAACCGATGCTGGGCGCGGTGGAGGATGCCAGCCTGTTGCTGACCGAAGGCGCGCAGGTGGCGCTTGCCGCGATCCTGGTCAGCCAGGGCCGCGACGATGATGCGATCCTCTGCGATGCGCTGGTCTATCCGGGCCTGCTGCAGGCCGCCGCCGCACTGGGCCGGCGGCTGCTGCCGGTGGACAGCGACGAACACGGCATGTGCCCCGATGCGCTGGCCCGGCTGGCACGCGAAAGCGGCGCGCGGTTGGTCTATCTCAACCCCACCTGCCAGAACCCGACCGCGCTGACCCTGCCGCTGCAGCGGCGCGAAGCGCTGGCGCGTGTTCTGGAGAGGGAAGGCCTGCTGGCGATCGAAGACGATCCTTACTGGCACCTCGCCGAGGATGCACCGACACCGCTGGCGGCGCTGGCACCGCGCCATGTGTTCTACGTGGCGACGCTGTCGAAGGTGATCAGCCCCGGCCTGCGCACTGCGTTCGTGCAGTGCCCAAGCGCTGCGCACGCCGAGGCGATGGCTTCGGCCTTGCGCGCCACCCGGTTGATGGGGCATCCGCTGGTGGCGGCGCTGGCCAGCCAGCTGCTGCTGGATGGTTCGGCGCAATCGCTGCTGGCGCAGGTGCGCAGCGAAGCGCACGAGCGCATGCGCATGGCGCGCTACCTGCTGGCGCCTTCGCTGCTGCTGCGCGCCGAAGGCCTGCATGCCTGGTGCCGGGTACCAGCGCCATGGACTGACGCCACCCTGGTGCGTACCGCACAGCTGCAGGGGCTGGCGATCGCGCCCTCATCGGCGTTCTGCCCGCCGGGGGTGCAGCATCAGAACGGCGTGCGGCTGTCGCTGGGGCTGGCGGCCGATCGCCGGCAGCTGGAAAGTGCGCTGCGACGGATTGACCGGTTGTTGTTGTCGGACGCGTTGCCGGCGATCGAGCGGTAGCCCTGGAATGGGATGTGCCGACCAACGGTCGGCACCCACCCGACCGGTAGTGCCGGCCGCTGGCCGGCGGAAGATTCCTCAGCACGGTTGGAATGTGCCAACCAACAGTTGGCACCCACCCGACCGGTAGTGCCGGCCGCTGGCCGGCGGAAGATTCCCCGGCACGGTTGGAATGTGCCAACCAAGGTTGGCACCCACCAGATCGGTAGCGCCGGCCGCTGGCCGGCGGAAGATTCCCCGGCACGGTTGGAATGTGCCAACCAAGGTTGGCACCCACCAGATCGGTAGCGCCGGCCGCTGGCCGGCGGAAGATTCCCCGGTACGGTTGGAATGTGCCAACCAAGGTTGGCACCCACCAAAGCAGGGTCAGGCCAAGGCGGAGAGCGCCTTCACCAGCGCATCCATCTGCTGCGGCCGGGTGAACACCGACGGCGTCACCCGCACGCAGGCGCCGGAGTCCAAGCCGTCGCGATGGGTGGTGAACACGCGATGTTCGTCCAGCAGGCGCTTCTGCAGCGCGATGTTGTCAGCCACGCTGGTGCGCCCGCGCAGGCGGAAGCTGGCCAATGCACTCGCCAACGCCGGATCCGGCGAAGACAGCACTTCGATGTGCGCCATCTGCCGCGCCGGCAGCGTCCAGCGCTCGCGCAGGTAACGCAGGCGCGCCTGCTTGTTGTCCGCACCGATGCGCTGGTGCAGGGCAATCGCCTCCGGAAGTGCCAGGTAAGCGGCGAAGTTGACCGTGCCGGTGTGTACGCGGCTGCCCACGCGGCCGTCGTCGGTCTCGCCCATGTACGGGTCGAGGTCCGCAACGCGGCCCCTGCGCACGTACATCGCGCCGACACCGACCGGTGCGCCGATCCACTTGTGCAGATTGATGCCGACGAAATCGGCCTTGAGCTGCGGCACCGCGTAGTCGATCTGGCCGAACCCGTGCGCCGCATCGACGATCACGTCGATACCGCGTGCGCGTGCACGCTCGGCGATCTCGGCCACCGGCAGCACCAGCCCATGGCGATGGCTGACCTGGGTCAGCAGCACCAGCTTCAGGCGTGGCAGCCGCGCGAACGCGGCCTCGTAGGCCTGCAGGATCTGCGCATGGTCGGGCACCACCGGCAGCGCGATGCGCTCGACCTGCACGCCACGGCGCTGCTGCAGCCAACGCATCGCACCGATCATGCTGTCGTAGTCGATGTCGGCGTACAGCACCTGGTCGCCGGGCCGCAGGCGGTTGTAGCCACCGATCAGCGCCAGCATCGCTTCGGTGGCGCCACGGGTCAGTGCGATCTCGTCGGCGCCCACGCCCAGCAGTTCGGCCACCTGCCGCTGCACCGCCATGTACTGCACCGGGAACTCATGACGGCCGTACCAGGCGTTACCACGGTTCACCTCGGCGGTGTGGCGCTGGTAGCTGGCCAGCGTCTCGCGGCCCATCGCGCCCCAGTAGCCGTTCTCCAGGTGGTTCACTTCATCGGTGATGTCGAAGTGGCTGGCCACGGCGGCCCAGTAGCCTTCATCGCGGGCCAGCGCGTCCGGCGCTACGGTCGTTGCGGGAATCTGCATGGGCGCAGCGTAACCCGCGGCAGCCATGGCGGGCAGTGAAGACAGCGCAGCTGCAGCCGGCAGCAGTGCACCGGCACGCAACAGGACGCGGCGGTTGCGGTCCATCAGAAGCTCAGCCGGTACTGTGCGTACAGGTTGGCACCGTCGGTGTCGTACGGCGCGTTGCGCGAGTAGACCAGGCCGCGACTGGCCTGGAAGGTGGCTTCGTCCGGATAGCGGTCGAACACGTTGTCGGCACCCACGCGCAGGCTGTGATGTTCGTTGATGCGATAGCCGACGGCCAGGTCGAGGAAGCTCATCGCACCGAAACGCTGGTAGATATCGCCCACCGCATTGCCGCTGGAATCGGTCCAGGCACCGTAGTAGCGCATGCGCGCCATCAGCGACCAGGCACCGATGTCCCAGCTGCCGGTCAGGCTGCCCTTGTGCTCGGGCAGGCGATCTTCGAACAGCACGCGCTGGGTCTCGTTGGTGGCCACCGAGGTGCTGCCGTTGTCCACGCGGGTGCGGTTGTAGTTGTAGGCCAGGGTCAGCGTCATGCGGCCCGCGCCGAGGTCGCGCAGGTAGTTGCCGACCACGTCCACGCCGGTGGTGGTGGTGTCGAAGTCGTTGGTGAAGTAGTTCACCGAGGTATAGCCCAGCGGATTGGGCGTACCGGCCGGAATGGCGAAACTGGCCGACTGGCTGAAGCGGTCGGTGAGCTTGATCTGGTAGACATCCACCGAGCCGGACAGGCCCAGGTCGGTGCGCCAGGTCAGGCCCAGCGATGCGGTACGCGATTCTTCCGGCTTCAACGGCCTGGCACCGAGCAGCTGCGCCAGCGGATCGTTCGGCGACAGGCGGCCGCTGGTGAAGATCTGCAGCGTGCGCGTATCCAACCCCTGGGTGGTGCTGGTGGTGTTGAGCTGCGCCGGCGTCGGCGCGCGGAAGCCGGTGGACACGGTGCCGCGCAGGGCGACGTCCGGGGTGATCGCGAAGCGCGCCGACAGTTTGCCGTCCAGTGTGCTGCCGAAGCTGGAGAAGTCCTCATAGCGGCTGGCTGCACCGATGCTCCAGCGCTCGCCCAGCGGCACTTCCATGTCCACGTAGGCGGCCTTGCTGCGCTGGCTCCACTGCCCGGCCTGGCTGGCCGAGAAGCCCGGCGCGCCATTGGAGTTGGCCTCCAGGCCCGCGGCCGCGCCCGGACCCACCGCGTACGAGGCCGGATCACCGGCGCGCACCTGGTAGGTTTCCTGGCGGAACTCGCCACCGAAGGCGACGTTGATCGGCTTGGACAGCGCAGCCACGTCCCATTCGTAGTTGAAGTCGGCGTTGGCGTTCTTCTCGGTCTGGGTCAGGCGGCCGAGATCGAAGTCGGTCGGGCTGGCCGGGCCGAGCGAGGCATTGATCGAGTTCTTCAGGCGATAGTCGATGGCGTTGCGGCCATACGAGGCGCTGACATCCCAGCGCAGCTTCGGCGTGATGTCGCCGCGCAGGCCACCGACCAGCTGCAGGTCGTTCTGCACGTTGCCGTACTGCGGGCTGAAGCCGACCGGATACAGCGAGCGCAGGTTCCAGCCCGGGAAGATGGCGGTGGTGCGATAGGCGCCGGTGGTGGTGTCCGGGTTGCGCCAGTTGAAATCGCTGACGCCATCGCTGTGGCTGTACAGGCCAAAGGCATAGAGCTCCAGCGTATCGCTGGCGTTGGCCTTTACGTTGAAGCCGACGCGGCGGCTTTCCAGTTCCGGCTGGCCCCAGCGCTGCACCGGGTTGGGCACCTCCAGCTCCGGATGAGCGGCCTGGAAGGCGATGGCATCGGGGCGCTGGCGGGTGCGCGAGGTGGCGTCGGAGGTGGACGATTCGGCGAACAGCACCAGGCTGCCATAGTCGCCCAGCGACCAGCCGGTGCGCGCACTGAAATCGCGCGAAGCACCGTCGCCCTGCGCGTACTGCGAGTAGCCGGCGGTGAGCTCGCTACCCGGCCCATCCTCCAGGATGATGTTGATGACGCCGGCGATGGCGTCCGAGCCGTACTGCGCCGACGCGCCATCACGCAGCACCTCGATGCGCTTGATCGCGCTGGTTGGAATCTGTGCCAGATCAGCGGCCTGTGCACCACGGTTGCCGAGCAGCGCGCTGCGGTGGAAGCGGCGGCCATTCACCAGCACCAGGGTCTGGTCCGGCGACAGGCCACGCAGCGTCGCCGGACGCACGAACACCTGGCCGTCCGCCATCGGCAGGCGCTGCACCACGAACGACGGCACCAGCTGGGCCAGCACGTCCTTCAGGTCGGTGGATTCGACGGACGTGATGTCCTCCTTGCTGAACACATCCACCGGCGCCAGCGTTTCGAACTGGGTGCGGTTGGACGCGCGGGTACCGGTGACCAGCATCGCGTCGAGCTGGGTGGGCGCGGCGCGGCTGCCGCCGGCGGCATCGACCGCATCGGCCTCCGCTGCGATCGCGCCTCCTGCGCTGGCCATGGAAAGGGCAAGGACGATGGAACGCGAAAGCTTCGAACGATGCACGGCAGGGCTCCGGGAGGACGCGACAGGGCCAGCACCTGTGCGCACACAACAGGCTTGGACAAGGCGCGCAGTCTCGGCGCGATGTGTGAAGGAGGCATGACGTCAGTACGACAGCTTGATGCGCCAACCAAGGTTGGCCCCTGCCAGGGCTCATCCGTAGATCCACGCCATGCATGGGTGGCAATGCAGACCCACGCCCCATCCCCGCACACAGCGGCTAGCCGTTGGCGTCGTCGCCAAAGCCGAATCGGGCCGGCCGTGCCGTTCGCAGCGGAACGAACATCATGGCGGCGAACACCACCAAGGCGGGGGTGGACATGATCCAGATGCCCCTGTTGCGAATCCCGATCCCCATGAAGTCGACCTGCAGATCGCCGATCCATTGCAGCTGCGTCAGTATCATCACCAGCCCGCCGATAGTCGCGCACGGCAACCCACCGTGACCGGCCCCCAACAACGTCGGTGTCAGAAACCCGCCCAGCAACGCGAAGCCGACACGGTACACCCAGGGGTTGCCGCGCCACCGTGGCGCGCCGAACAACATCAGCAGCATCAGCGCCAGGGTCAACAGACTGGGAAGTACCCAGAGGACAAGCAGCATTTCGATCATCTCGATCATCGGCCGGGCTCCGCTGGCCTGGCATCCCACGTCGTCGATCGCATCTCCCTGCCCCCCATCACGTCCATGAAGCACGCATTGTTGCCGGTACGCAGGCAGACGCAAAGCCCCGGCAGCGCAAGAACTGCTAAACGCCGCGCCTGCCGATCCGCTACTGTGCCGGCATTGGATGCGGGGAACGGCAGGATGAGCGCGGCAGGCAAGGCGTTGTGGTACATCGAAACCCATGCGGACCAGCCATTGGCGCTGGCCGACATCGCCGCTGCGGCCGGCCTGTCGCCGTTTCATCTGTCACGCCTGTTCCAGGCCCGCACCGGCACCTCGGTGGTGCGCTACCTGCGCGGGCGCCGCCTGACCGCTGCCGCGCAGCGGTTGGCCAACGGCGCGGGCGACATCCTGCAGGTGGCGCTGGGGGCCGGCTACACCACCCATGCTGCCTTCACCCGTGCCTTCAGCGAACAGTTCGGGCAGACACCGGAACGGGTACGCGAACAGGGCACCGATGGGCTGACGCTGGTGCAGGCGATCCGCCTGGACGAGGCCCCGTCAGCCTGCATTGAAGCCCCCCGGCTGCTCGATACGCCCGCGTTCCAGGTGGCAGGCGTCGGCATGCGGCATACCCGCGACAGCAGCGGCGCGATTCCGGGCCAATGGGCCCAGCTCAACCGCGAGTGGCCGACGCCGGCACCGGTCAGCTTCGGCGTGTGCTGCAACAGTGATGACGATGGTGGCTTCGACTACATTGCGGCACTACCGGCAAGCGCGGTGCCGAGCGTGCCTGCGCACTGGCGACGCGTGGACATCCCGGCGCGCCGCTACCTGGTGGCTTGGCACGGCGGACACATCTCGGCCATCCGCTCTACCTGGTTCTGGTTGCTGGATCACTACCTGCCCGGCTCCGGCCTCAGCCTGGCCGATGCACCCGATCTGGAACGCTACGACCTGCGTTTCGATGAGCACAGCGGCAACGGCGGCGTGGAGATCTGGCTGCCGGTGGAAGAACGTCCCCACTGACAAGGAGTTGAAGATGCGCATGACCGCTGCTGTGCTGGGAGGAATGCTGCTGGCGTTCGCGAGCGTCGGCGCCGCCCGCGAAAGCGGCGTCGCCGGCGAGCGCCACGGCACGACGACGCTGGCCAGCGCCGCCGTGCGCGACGCAGGGCACCGCGACGCGCTGCGCTACACGGCCTGGTATCCGGCACAGGCCGGCAGCCGCGAAAACGCGCTGACCATCGGTCCTCCCGACGCGCCGCTGTTCGACGCCGGCCGGTCGGCCAAGGATGCGCCGGTCGCGGGTGATCGCCTGCCGACCCTGCTGCTCTCGCATGGCAACGGCGGCAGCGCGCGCATGATGGGTTGGCTGGGCACGGCGCTGGCGCGGGCCGGGTATCTGGTGATTGCGGTGGATCATCCAGGCAACAACGGCGTTGACACCATGACCCTGCCCGGCAGCCTTCTGACCTGGTTGCGCGCCGATGACCTGCGTGCCGCACTGGCGGCCGTGCAAGCTGATCCGGTGCTGGGCCCGCATGTCGATCCTGAGCGCCTGGGGGTCGCCGGCTTCTCGGCCGGTGGCTACACCGCGCTGCTGGCAGCCGGTGCGCGACCGGACCTGCAGCGATTGCGGGACTTCTGCACCGCACATCCGGATGACGGCGTCTGCCAGCCCCAACAGGAGGCGGCAACGCACACGATGGAGGCGCGCGTTGCCGCTGCGGCGTCGCCCGAACTGTCGCCATGGATGTCCCACGCCAACGACGCACGCGCCATTCCCGGCGTGCGCGCGGTGTTCCTGCTGGCGCCGGCAATCGTGCAGGCCTTTGCGCCCGAGCAGCTCTCCTCGCTGAAACAGCCGGTGTCGATCGTGCTGGGCCAGGCGGACACGGTCGCGCCACCACAGACCAATGGCGAGGCTGCGCGTGCGGTGATTGCGGGCGCTGCACTGCAGGTGCTGCCCGGTGTCGGCCATTACGATTTCCTCGCCGCATGCACCCCGGCCGGACAACAGCGGCTGCAGGACCTGTGCAGCACATCGGTGCCGAAGGCGCAGACCCACGCGCAGGCAGCGGACGCGGCAATACGGTTCTTCAACCATTCGCTGCGCTAGTGGCCGCCGGGCATGGCCCGGCGCTACAGTGGGCGCGTCCACGGAGAATCGATCATGCGCCTGCTGCACCTCACTCTGCCGGTATCCGACGTCGCTTCCGTGGCCACATATTTCCACGATGTGCTGCAGCAGCGCGTGGTCGGCAACCATGTGCACATCGGCTGGAGCACCCTCGAACTTCAGCCTGCGGCGGGGCGTCCGGTGGGTGGCGTGCATCTGGCCTTCAACGTGCCGGACAACCGCTTCAGCGAGGCAATGACGTGGTTGCGTGAGCGCACGCCGCTGCAGCGCAATCCGGCGGGGCTGGACTACTTCGCGCTGGAGAGCAGCTGGCAGTCGCAGTCGGTGTACTTCACCGGCCCGGACGGCCTGATCCTTGAACTGATCGGCCGCCGCCGCCTGCCGGCCAGCGCTCGCGAAGGCGTGTTCCATGGCAGCGAGCTGACCTGCCTGAGCGAAGTCGGCCTGCCCAGCCGCGATGTCGAGGCCGTACGCGAACTGTCCAACCAACGTTTCGGCCTGCAGCCGATCAGCCCGGCTTCGCCGCAGTTCGCACCGATGGGCGACGACGAGGGCCTGCTGATCGTGGTCGCGGCCGATCGACGGTGGTTTCCCGAGCAGAAGGACCTGCCCAGTGCGCAGGGGCTGTTGCTGCAGGTCGGCGACGTGGCTGGCCCCGGTGTCGTGGAGGACGTTGTGCTCGGCTGGCGGGTACAGGCAGCCTGAACTACCAGCTGCCCGACGCACCACCTCCGCCGCTGCGGCCGCCGCCTCCGGACCAGCTGCTGGAGCTGCTCGCAGACGAACTTGACGACGGGCTGCTGGACGCACTGCGGTGGCCGACGGATGATCTGCGGCTGCCGCGTGCCTTCTCACCGGGCAGCATGGTGAAAATCCAGGCGAAGTACAGCACGACCGTGCCGGCACTCCACCCGATCGTCGCGGCAAGGCGTGCCACCGGGTCGGCGCGATCAATGGCCAGCAGTGCGAAGAGCACGTAGCCAGCGGTCAGCAGCAAGAGCACTGCGAACCTCACCCCGAAGCTGCTGCGGTCCTTGTGCCAGCGCGCGCGGCACGCCTGCACGAGGAAGAACAGCAGCATGGCTACGATGCCTGCCGCCAGGTCCAGCAACGTGTGCAGGGCCAGACTGGGCGGCAACTGGCCACGCAGCATCATCACCACCAAGAACCCCGAACTGACCCCGAGCATGCCGAGCAGCACCACGCGCACACCTCGGCTGCGGCGCCAGCACCAGCCAAGCAGGCTCGCCACCGGTACGCACAACGCCAATACGAGGCAGACCGCTGCCAATGCCTGGCGTGGCGCCCACATAGCCGCCGACAGCAGACCCGCGGCTACCACAGCCGTCACCAGCAGCGGGCGACCCCAGGCCGGCAATCGCTTCGGGCGCGCCTGCGGCGTGGTGACCTCGCGTGGCGCTCCACGCTGGCGCTCGCGATGCCTGCGTGCGAGGTCGTCCGGCATCCTGGCCGCGGGCGCCGAGGGCGGTGAGCGCCACAGACCCGCAAGGAAGCCGGCCAGCAGCGTCATTGCAACCACGGAATCCGCGCTGCGCCAATCGGCCGGCAACACGTTGCGCATCGATGGCGCTTCCCAGGCCGGCAGGTCCTCGCCATCGATCAGCGCGACCACGACCTTCGTTCCATCCAGCAGGCCCTGGTCAAGGTCGCCATCGCGGAAACGCGGCACGATCGCCTTGTCGATGATACGGGCGGCATAGGCATCTGGAATCGCGCCCTCCAGACCGTAACCGGTCTGGATGCGTACACGGCGGTCCTGCACGGCCACGAGCAGCAGCACGCCATCGTCAACGCCTTCCCGGCCCAGCTGCCACTGGTCGAACACCCGCTGTGCGTAGGCCTCGATGCCCTCGTCGCCAGCATGGTCGACCACCAGCACCTGCAGCTGCGCGCCGGTGCGCGCCTGCAACTTGAAGGCCTGCGTGCGCAGTATGTCGCGGGTATCCGCCGAAAGTGCGTTGGCGGCGTCCACCACCGGGTCATCCAGCGCAGGGACCGCAGCACCGGCCATCACCCTCATCGGCAACAGGCACAACAGCATCAACAGCCATGCCGTGACCCGGGTGCACGTCGTCCTGCGCAGCATCTTCACGTGCCCTGCCCTGCCTCGATCCGCGCATGCAGCGCCTGCAGCTGCGCGACCGCCTGGTTGAACACCTGCAGATCAGCATCAACCAGCGCCGGCCAGTCGGGCGCGTGCCCCAGCAACTGCGCCACCTGCTCGGTCGGCGCACGATCAAAGCCTTCACCCAGCACCGCGAGATAGCGTTCACGGAACCCTGCCGGGTCGCGTTGATCCTGCACGAACAGCTGCACGGCCAGCAGCCCTGCATAGAGGTAGTTCACCAGATAGTTGGGGTCGTCATACATCAGGCGCTTGCCGATCCAGCCGTTGCACAGCTGCGGATAGCGCTCCGGGTCCTGACCGAAGCGCGCCAGCACCCGGCCGGTCAACGCGTCCAGGTCATCGGCGGTACCCAGCGTGTTGTCCGCCACGCCCTCGTAGATCGACTGCTCCAGCTGCGCCTCTTCGGAAGACGTGAACAGCTGCAGCACCATATCGTCCAGCAGTGACTTCAGGTAATAGGCCTTGGCCCGCGGGTCCCCTGCCTGCTGGTACAGCTGGTCGCGGAAGCGCAGTTCGTTGTAGATGGCAAAGGCCTCGGTCAGCCACTGGCTGCCATTGCGCTGCAGCGGCGAGGCATGGCCGCGCTGCATCCACTCACCGTGCATGGCATGACCGGCTTCATGGGCGATCTCGACATCGCTTTCCAGATCACCACGGCGCACGCCAACGAACAGCATTGCCGGCACGCCGGGAGCGCTTACCGAGAACGCGTCCTGGCTGCGGTCACCACGTTCGGTGGCCAGATCCATGCGCCGGTTGGCCGGATCGAGCAGCGCACGCAGCTCACTGACGTATGCCGGCCCCAGGTGCTGCATGGCATCGGCGGCATTGTCGCGCAGCTGCGCCAGCGTCAGTACCGGCGGCATATAGCCGGCATCGGGCAACGTGGTATCCCAGAGCTGCGGCGCATCGATGCCTGAACGCGCGGCGTGGCGCAGCAGCATGTCCTGGTAGGCGCGACGGTCCCGTGCATGGCGTCCGATCGCCTGCAGCGTAGCATCCACCGCCGATGCATCCAGGCCCATGCGCTGGTAGCCCCGCGCCGGTGCAGAACCATCGCCCTGCAGGCGCGCGGCGGCATCGTTCACCTGCACCAGGCCCAGAAGCACCGAGGCCATCGGCTCGCGGCGCGAGTGCAGGCCCTGCCAGTAACCCTTCCAGCCCGCTTCCCGCAACGCGCGGTCCCGCTGCTGGGCCAGTGCCTGCTTGTCGTGCCCGGTGTCCCAGTGCCGACCATCACGCTCGATCTGCGGGTACTCGGCACTGCGCAGGATCTGCCCACGCAGCCGTGCGAAACTGTCCAGCGCCGGATCGGCCAGGGCCTCCACGACCTCATCCAGTGCGGTACTGGCCGGTGCTGCGACGTCCTTCAGCGCACGCGCGCGCAGGAAGGCATACGGTGCTGCCCACGCCGCGTCTGCGGGCGCTTCGCGCAGCGCCGCGCGGCCGGTGTGGGCGATGCGGCTGCACAGCCCCATCACCTGGTCCAGCGCCTGCGTCGGGCGATGGTCACGGGCGTTGCGTGCGGCCTGCAGATGCAGATAGCTGTGATGGCGCAGGCACTGCGCCTGCAGTGCCTCGGCCTGATGGAAGCGTTGCGCAGGTGCAAGCGCGGAAGCCTGCTGCAGGGCCTCGACACGCTTGCCCAGCTCGCCGCGCGCGGCCTGTTCGGCTGCCGCACTGGCGAAGTAGGCGCTATCGTCGGCCGGCAGCGACTGCGCCTGGACGCCGGTGAAGGGTGCCATCGCCAGCATGACAGTCATGGTGGCGGTGATGGTGCACATCCTGCGAGCCTGCATCGGCGTCTCCCTGCCTGGATCAGGCTCCGAGCCTAGCAGCCCCCGCCCGGCCGCGCCTGTGCCGGGACAGGCATCAGATCGACTCATCCTCACGCTTGACCAGCGTCCAGCAGGGCGACTGCGCGAAGGTGTAGGTCTGCTGGTCGCTGCTGTCCGGCGTGCGGATCTGTACCTGTCGTTGCCCATCGGCCAGCGTGCTGACCTGCATCTCGCGGCCCTGCCCGGCCAACGCGGCGGGATCGGGCATCACCGGCCACTCGACATCGGCCAGCGCCAGGCGGCTTTCCACCTTGCGCGGTTCCGGCTCGGCCTCGGCATCGATGTAGCTGTCCAGCAGCGGATCGGCGGTGGCCTTTTCCTGCAGCGCGATCTCGTTGCCGAAGTGCTTCAGGAACGCATCGAACTGCGAGTAGGGGCATTCACCGCTGGCAGGCACCGGTGCGGGCTGGACCGCTGCCGCCGTGGACGACGGCGCGGGATGTGCAGGCGCCACTTCCGTGGGCGTCACCTGGGGCTCGGGCGTGCAGGCAACCAGGGCCACGCCACAGGCAAGCATCAGCACGGCAGCGGAACGGTTTCGACGCATGGGCTCATCCTGAATCCGGTTGGGTCGTCCCATGCTACCGCGCGCCCTACAATTCCGGCACTCCGCCTGTCCGAGACTCTCCATGCGTCGCCTCCTGCTCATGATCGGCCTGCTGTTGCCCGCCCTGTGGCCAGCGCTGGCGATGGCCGTCGATGTCCACGAAGGCGATCTGCTGTTCGTCACCGCCGGCCGCAGCGGCCTCAGTGCGGCCATCGACGATGCCACCGGCAAGCAGGGCGCGCCCAGCTTCGATCATGTGGCCCTGGTCGCTGTGGCGCCAAACGGCTGGGAGGTACTGCATGCGGACGAGAAGGGATCGCGCCGGCAATCGCTGGTCGAGTTCCGCCAGGACGCCCGGGCCAAGCAGCGGCAGATCGTGGTCTATCGCCTGCGGGCACCGCAGCAGGCGGCGATCAAGGATGCGGTCGCCACCGCGCGCATGATGCTGGGCAAGCCGTACAACACGTCGTATGTGTTGAACGAGGACAGCTACTACTGTTCCGACTTCATCGAGCGTGCGTTCCGTGCGCACCATGTGTTCGCGCTGCAGCCGATGAACTTCCGCAATCCGCAGACCGGGCAGATCGCACAGCATTGGGTCGATCTGTACCGCGGCATGGGCATGGAGGTGCCGCAGGATCAGCCCGGCACCAATCCCAATGACATGTCGGCCGCGCCGGTGCTGCAACGCATCGGCGTGCTGGAATAAGCGAAGCCCCGCGCGCGGCGGGGCTTCGGGGGTTGCCCAGGGTGGGTACCGACGTCACTCTTCCTCGTCCTGCCCACCTTGCTGCTGATTGCGCTGGTTGCGCTGCTGCTGTTCCTGCTGCTGTTGCTGCTGCTGGTCGCGGCCACGGCCCTGCTGCTGATCCTGCTGGTTCTGCTGGCCCTGCTGCTTCTGGTTCGGGTTCTGGTTCTGCTGTGCCATGTCCGATCTCCAAAGCCACGCGCGGAATGCGGTGGACGGGGCCATCGTCTGCAGCGAAGAGTTAATCGCGCGTTGGCGGACGGCTACACCTGTGTGTACGCGCGTGAATGAACACGCGAAAGTCCTTGCGGCACAAGCCGCTGAAGGATTCATGCGGGTTCGGCATGTCCTCATGCCATCCCCAGCGTTGCTCGTATTCATGGCGCTCGCAGCCGGAAACACGCGCTGAACGAGGCTGGTTTCCCGGCGCATGCAGGGAAGCCAGCTCTGCATTCATGGCATCACCGGTGGCACATACGCCAGGGTCATGCCCAGCAGCCACAACAGGCCCAGCACCAGCGGGATGTGCACCAGCAATTGGATGAAGGTGAAGCCCACGATGTCGCGTGCCTTCAGGCCCAGCACGCCCAGCAGCGGCAGCATCCAGAACGGGTTGATCAGGTTGGGCAGGGCTTCGGCCGCGTTGTAGACCTGCACCGCCCAGCCCAGGTGCGCCTTCAGTTCGTTGGCGGCCTGCATCACGTACGGCGCCTCGATGATCCACTTGCCGCCACCGGACGGCACGAAGAAGCCCAGCACGGCCGAATAGACGCCCATCACCAGCGCGAACGAATCGGTGCTGGCCACGTGCACGAACAGGCTCGACAGCCGGTGCGCCAGGGTCTGCCCGTCACCACCAGCGGCGTGGGTGAGGATCATCGCGATGCCGCCGTACAGCGGGAACTGGATCAGCACGCCGGTGGTACTCGGCACCGCCTTGGCCACCGCGTTGAGGAAGCTGCGCGGGCGCCAGTGCAGCAGCAGGCCCAACGAGATGAACAGGAAGTTGTAGGTATTGAGGTTGGCGATGGCGGTGATCACCGGCTTGTTGGCGAACTCGTTGAACAGCCAGCCGAACGCCAGCAGCGAGAGCAGCACGGTCAGCAGCGGGCTGTATTCCAGCCATTCGCCCGGGCGCGTGCGTCGCTGCAGCGGTTCCGGCTCGGCCTGTGCAGCACCGGGGAACGCCTCGGCGGTACGCGCACTACCCGCCGCGGGTGCCGTCAGCCAGGCGATCAGCAGCGAGACCAGGATCAGCACCGAGGTCAGCGCGATCGACTGCCACAGGAAGATGGTTTCGGTGAACGGCAGCACGCCGGTGATCTCCACCAGCCCCGGCGGCATGCTGGCCGGGTTGGCCTGCAGCTGTGCGGCCGAGGAACTGAGCCCCATTGCCCACACCGCACCCAGGCCGAGGTACGCCGAAGCACCGGCGGCGCGGTAGTCCATGCGCAGTTCGGTACGACGGGCCAGCGCACGCACCAGCAGGCCACCGAACACCAGCGAGAACCCCCAGCTGAGCAGCGAGGCGAGCATGCTGACCAGGCCCACGTACACCACCGCACCGCGGCCGGTACGCGGCACCCGGGCCAGGAAGTCGATGAAGCGCGCGACCACCGGCGCGGTGGCCACGGCGTAGCCACCGATGACCACGAAGGCCATCTGCATGGTGAAGGGAATCAGGCTCCAGAAGCCGTCCCCGAAGGCGCTCGCGGTGGCCTGCGGGGTCGAGCCGAAGCCCATCGCGGCCAGCGCGACGATGACCACGCCCAGCACCGCGAACACATACGCATCGGGGAACCACTTTTCCGCCCAGGCGGCCGAACGCAGCGCTGCGCGCGCCATCCAGCCGTCCTGTACTGCTGCCGTCGAGGCCATCGCCTACCCTCCCAGGTTCGATGGATCGATTCTGGGCGGTGGGGTGCAGGCTGTCAGCCACCTATTGGTCGTAGGTGGCGGGGTCGGATCCCTCTCCACAGGAGAGGGCTCTGACCCCGAGCCGGGTATCGGCGCGGCAGAAGGGTCAGAGCCCTTTCCCACAGGAAAAGGGATCCGACCCCGGGCAATCAACGCAGCGCCAGGTCCGCGGCGATGCCGGCAAACAGCGCGGCACCCACCCAGTTGTTGTGCAGGAACGCCTTGAAGCACGGGCCGCGTTCGCGGTTGCGGCAGATCCAGAACTCGTACACCACCAGCGCGGTGGCCACGGCCACGCCGGCCAGGTAGTACCCGCCCAGCCCGCCGCGCACGCCGACCAGCGCCATCGTGGCCAGGAACAGTGCGTACAGCACGCCCTGGATGACCAGGTCGAGATCACCGAACAGGATCGCGGTGGAGTGCGAGCCCATCTTCAGGTCGTCCTCGCGGTCGACCATGGCGTACCAGGTGTCGTAGGCGGTGGACCACAGGATGTTGCCGGCATACAGCAGCCAGCCCAGCATCGGCACCTCGCCCTGCACGGCGGCGAACGCCATCGGGATGCCCCAGCCGAACGACATGCCCAGGTAGACCTGCGGCAGATGGGTGTAGCGCTTCAGGTACGGATAGCTGGCAGCCAGGAACACGCCGATGAAGCTCAGGCCGATGGTCAGCCCGTTCAGGGTCAGCACCAGGCCGAACGCCACCAGCATCAGTACGGCGAACAGCGCCAGCGCGGCGCGGCCGCTGATCGCACCGGTGGCCAGCGGGCGCGCCTTGGTGCGCTCCACGTGCGGGTCGAGCCAGCGGTCGGCGTAGTCGTTGATGACGCAACCGGCCGAGCGGGTCAGCCACACGCCTGCGGTGAACACGAACAGCGTCCACAGCGGCGGCAGGCCGCCAGCAGCCAGCCACAACGCCCACCAGGTGGGCCACAGCAGCAGCAACGTGCCGATCGGGCGATCAGCGCGCATCAGACTCCAGTAATGCCGCCAACGCGGCGTCGCCGGCGACTGCGGCGAAGTGAGGGGGGTATCAGCCATGGCGATAGGATACTCCTGCCCCTCCGGCACGGCTTTGCCCGTGGGGGGAGATTTGTTCGGCGAAACTGGATAGAATGCCCGTCCCGCACCGCTTCATGGCGCTGCGATGCCCGCCCCGGCACCGGCCGACGGCGCGGCGGTTCTACAACGCGCCCGTAGCTCAGCCGGATAGAGTAGTGGCTTCCGAAGCCATTGGTCGGGGGTTCGAATCCCTCCGGGCGCGCCATTTATCCTTCATTGCCTGTACGCAGCGTCCCAACTGGGCGATGCTGCGATGTCGCGAGGAATCCGGCTCGCCTGCGGCGGAAGCTAGGGCGATGGTGGCCATGCATCCGGCACGCCACCAGGAACGTCAGGGAATGAACGTTGCCGAGCGATGCTCGCAACCGGCTGCATCCCTTACCACCATGGAGTACTCCTCACCCGCGCTGGATTGGCCGGGCAGGAACACGCCATCACCATCGAACAAAACGCTCTGCTGTTCACCCTGCCCGATCGACAGCCCGATCGCTCCCGGCGTGATTTCCTCAAGGATCACGTTGTAAGGCCGCCAGGCATCTCCGCCGGTTCGCCTCATCTCTGCGCGAGCGGTCCTTGAGTTCAACCTGCGTCTCTCATCCACCCACAGCTGAAGCGGCTGATCAGCATTGTGGGTGATCTGGAAGCGCCCGTAGGTCAGTCCGTCGACTCTCTCGGTGCCGACGTAGGTGAAATGGGCCGGTGGACACTTCGTGGTGCGGTTCGGATGCGCCGCACAGGATGTCAGTGCAACCACGAGGCAAAAGGCAGTCAGGCGCTTCATGGGTTCGAGGCCTGATGTGGGTTGTTGTCGCGGCGGCATGCGACGGTGAGGGCAACCAGCACTACGCCCCAGAGCGGCGTGAGCAGCACGACGCTCATCACCATCAGCGAAACCGCTACCTGCCAGAGCAGCGATGGCCTGAATCCGCTGAATCTATAGGCTTCCAGTACAAGCACCACGACCTGGGCCAGAAGGCCCGCAAGCAGCCCCAAGCCAGCCCCCTTGGCAAGCCGCCTGATCGTCAGGCGGCCAGCGGCGGGAACCCGTGCGCCAATTCCCAGCAACAGAAGGCTGACGGCCCATACAGCCAGAAGAAAACCTGATGTGAGTCGAAGGCGTAAAGCGCCCTGCCCACAAAGTGCAGGAACAGCCAGAGTGCTCCACACGACACCGCGTAGGCCAGCCCGTACCGAAGAATCTGCCTGGCTTTCATCTTGTACCTCTCCGAGGGCGTGCAGGCCGATCGCGTTCTTTGGTGGAGGAGCGCGGGAGCTCATGCACCTTGCATCCCGCTTGGCGCCCTACTCGCGCAACGCATCGCGCAGCGCTCGAGAGTACCTGCCTGCCTCCAGCGTTCGCAGCTGGGCCAGTGGAATCCGATACCTCCTGAACAGTGCGGCCAGTTCTCTTGCAAGCCCCTGGAGCGGAGCGCGTCGAACAATATTGATGAGACCTTTTCCAAGGTATCCAAATTCATCTTCATACTAGACGCCGAATTCGAGTTTCTTAAGGCCAGGCTGGCACTGAGAAGAAGATTGCGACTGCCGGCCCACAGCGGGCATCTGCGCCCCCCAACAGTGGAGGTCATACGGAGAATATCTGAAAATCACTATCTGCATATTTCCCGCGCCCTGCCGAGAACTGCCGCGCTTGCCCGTCCGACTTCGAGCTTTCGTATCAATCCAGCACATTCAGGCCGATCCCCAGTTTTCGCTCCATAGATCACGGGCTCACCCTTCCTATCTACTCCGTCCAAATAGAGCACTGCGCAATCACCAGCGATCGTACCAATGCGCACCGCACGAACCTTCTCGATACTGGCGTCTGGACCGGCTGCACCCTCGCACATCCCACCGTAATACGCACTACTCAGTTCCGCGTAGATGGGTTTCAGCTGCAGCTCCCCTAAGCGGTCATTCTCGCATGCGCTCAGGGCGAGCACACAGACGGACGCGACAGACAAAGCGCGCAGGAAGAAGCCTTTGGCATCGAGAGAACTCTTGAGCAACCCCGATTTCCTTTGACTGTTTTCCATTACCTCCCCAGAACGATCTGCTCGAACGCATTGGTCGCGCTGCGCCGATCTCCCTTGCGGTTGCCGAGCGCGCCATTGGTCGCACACCTGGCGTCATCCGCCAGGCAGTAGGCGGAGCTCGGCGCTTCAGCGCACTATAGCGCCGCCGAGCATCGACCGAATACATTGGCGGGCTTCTCCCGAAGGCTCACGGCAACCACCCGTTGCTTCTGCTCACCGCAGCCCCCCATCACCCCATACATGATGAGAAGTCCCTTGTCGTTGACGTAGCCGATGAACTTGCCCCTACTTTCATCCGAAGCGGCCCTGACGAAGTAGACGCTCTCCCCGGGCGCTGGCTTCAGGTCACTCAACGGCATTGGACCGATCTTCCCTTTAACCTCTGATGCCGATACCACGGCCAGCGAATGCTTCAACATCCACTCCGCAATGGCTGCTTCACTATCAGGATCAAGCGTGGAAATGCGGTCAAGCGGCAGAGTCGTTGAATTGCCAGGGAAAATCGCATCGGACGAAACATCTACCCAGTCCGACTTCCATTCCGTATGTTGAAACTGGTGAATGCTGCAGCCCCCTAGCATTGGCAAGAGCAGCACCGCTGCACGCAAGATACCAGCCTTCGGCATAGACATGAAAGCCCCAGAAAGGGCCGGCCAAATGCTAATTATCATCTGCAACCCGTTCTGCAAAATGATCTATGATTTGTACCTCGTGCCCAAGATGGCATGTCATTTCTTGACTTCCCTATCATGGGCTGGCGCTTGGCGTGTCGCTACTCTGCCCCGGGTTTGCGGCAGCGTGCGTAGTCGAAACACCCGGCCTGCGCGCATAACTGTAATCGGGATCCCGGCAAGCGCGCACGATCGGACTTCGTGCGTGCCTGATCGCGCCGGGGAACCAGCACAGCACCAGCACCACCGCACAGATCATTCCCAGCCGCGCCCATTCACCCGCGACACTGGCCCCGATCAGCGGCAATGCTGCCACCAGGATGATGACCTGTGTGTACAGAAGATAGAGCGTGTACGTGCCCAACCGCGGGTCTGAACGAAGCTCGACGCGACACCCCCGGCAGGACGTCTTCGCTTGACGCTTTCCAGCAAATCGCAGGGGGAAGCTCTGTCCGCTAGCGCCACAAAGTGGGCAGATGAAGGTCATCAGGCGCATCGGTAGAACCTCTTTTCGGAAGTTTCCATCACCAGGCTCCATCTGCGGCGTCGACCATACGCACCACATCATCAAACCTTGGGTCCTGGCACATCATCTCCAGTGGTGTCCGATCAAGCTCATTTTCGGCGTGTGGGTCTGCACCGCACCAGAGGAGATAGGCTGCTGCCGCAACGCTGCCATGTGCCACCGCGCTTGCCAGCGGCGTCAGATCAAGATCACCACGCACATCGATGTTGGTCACGAAGGGCATCAATGCGCTGAGGAGGGCCACATCGTTGTAATAGGCCACCACATGCAGGGACGTGTCCTCATAGGCCCCTTGGGTCTCCGGACAAGTCAGCACCGTATCGCCGAAGTCAGTGTCGACACTGAGCCGGGAAAGCAGTTCGCTGAGTACAGGATCGATGATGTTCATCGGGCTGCACGCACGGTAGAGCCCATTGCGTTGGCCCGATGGTGATCCGTCCTGTAATCCATCCCTCCGTCAGCTCCGTGTCGACCTAGATGCCCCGCAGCCCGCACCCACTCAAGCCAGGCGGAGCGTGCGTCGTGGAGCGATACCCTCAACAGATCACTCCGCACCCACGATGGATTCGCGTGGAAATGAAAATTCCGTCCCCATCCGGCGTATCCGTCTGCTGTTGCCCCCGGTGATCGATAGCTCGATCGCCCCGGGAAGCTCTGCTCAGGAATCATGATTTGACAGGAATCAACCGGCCTTCCCAAGTGCCCTCTACTAGAAGTGCAATCTCTGCGCCGACAGAGGCCTCAATGAAGACCAAGGTGTCACCATCGACAATTTCCCGGGCAGCCACTGGGTCTAGACCAAGGAGGAAGCAACACCGCTGGAATTCAAAGGAATCATCCTTTCGATTGAAGACCTTAAGATCGAGCACGACATTCTGGCTAGAGAAACCATCAATGCTCGCCTTCCTGACTCGACCAAAGACCAAATCATAGGATCCCTGCACAGAGTCATCGAACAGAGAAACAGTCACTCCGGACACCGGATCAAGACGAATTCCAGCTAACTGGAGATCATGAATATCAATACTCACAAGTTCCTTCTCTTTGGCCAATGCTACAAGCTGGCTCAACAGCTGCAATCTCTGCCCCGCCCGCAAGCACACCAACAGAACGCTCGCAAATGAAATTCCCACTTCCCTATTCCCGCCTCAGACCCACTCACTTAAGAATCTTCAAAGCGCTCCTGAGCACCCTCCGAAGACCTTGGCAGGCCTCTTATTCAGGCTCACAGCAACCACTTCGATGCACTTGCTCCCCACAACGTCCCATTACCCCGTACAAGATGAGAATTCCATTGTCATTCCCATCTATTGACATACGACCGGTAGCCGAAAGCCCACGCCCATCCTCTGCGCACCATGTGAGCCTGGGGACTTAGTGCGTAGCTGGACGTTGTTAGCCCTCAATCGGCAAGTGACCTCTCTCTCCCTATCGTTTACTACCGCATCGTTGAGCTGCTATGCGGGCCGCTTGCTCAAGTTCAGAGTCCGCGCCTCTCACCCCCTTCAACGCGGCACTCTTGAGCCATGCGTATGCCTCACTTGATGACGCGCAGTCCTTCTTGTCCTTCAACATGAAGAACACGTTGTACTGTGCAATCGGGTGCCCCAGTGCTGCGGCATAGACAAGCCACATGTGGGAGCTGCCAGCCGTGCCTCTGCCCTCAAAGTGGCGTGAGATTCGAAACGCTGCCTCAGCGTCGCCCGCGTCTGCGCGGCCAGTCAACGCAAGTAGCTGCTTATCATCAAGCTCAGCGCCACTATCCGTCGCGATCGAGCCGTCAAGCTCAACCACCGGCCTTTCCGGCTGAGGGGGCACCTGTGCATTTACATACCCTGCACCCACCAGATACAGGAGAAGACCAGTCTTCTTGAACATGCTCATTTGACCCCACCCTCCTTCATGAAATTCACCCACTCTCCAGGATTGCTTTTATCTTTCTTCCCTTCAGGTGTTTTTCCATAGTTTCCTTGATCCGGATACAAAGGATCGTTCTTTGCCCAGGTGTACTCGGTAGGCGCCTGAATCGTCATATTCAGCGCCTTAGATAGCTGCTGAGCTGGGATCGGCCCACCATTTACCGACTTACCTGTTCGACAGGAATAGAGCCTGATATACAGATACTTTGAAAGATCTGCATCGCGTCGAATTGACTGCGCCAGCGATTCAACAGACATGCTTCTACCATCCGGCCCTATGAAGTTATTTCCGTTGTGGTGAATGCTAATGGTAAGCATATTCGGGGGCGACGGAATCATTTTATTGCCCAGATAAGAATCAGGATTGTCGTGGGGTGGAATATAGTTTAGGTCGGTGAGCCCGTGAGGGTCGACCCGCCTTGCCGGGGAAGCGCTAGCGTACCCATAGGTCGAGATCCCCCCCATCAACCCAATCGGATCACTCTGCGAATACCGCCCCACAGCCGGGTCGTATTCACGCTGGTAGTTGTAGAACAACCCACTCGCATCCGTCGCCTGCTGGCCCGGGAAGCGCAGCGCCAGCTCGAACGCCACTCCATCACCATCCGGGTCGGTACTCGGAATCTGGTTGCCGAACACCTCGCTCTTGTTGCTCCACTCCCAGATCGAGACATTCCGTACCGGATCGATCACCACGCGCGGCGTGCCCAGATGATCCGGCTGCACGTAGGCCAGTTCAGGCACGCCGGTAGCCGGCATGTTGATCAACGCCACCGGGTAGTTGTCCAGCCAGATCGCCTGCTGCTGCGCCTGGCCCGTGGCCGAGTAGTTGCCCAGCCTCTGCCCTGCTTCGTCGTACAAGGTGATCTGCGCTGCGCCACCGGCCGGGGTACGCAGCACGCGCTCACCGCGATGATTGTAGGTGTAGCTTTCCAGTACGGCATTGCCCTGCTTCACCGCGTTCATGCGGTTGGCATCGTTGTAGATGAACGACTTGCCGCCGATGCGGGTGGTGTTGCCCACCGCGTCATGGTCGCGCGCTTCGCCGTCCACGGCGGTCAGCCGGTGGCTGGTTGCGGGATAGGTGTAGCTGGCCGTGCCTGCCGAGGTGGTCAGCGCGGTGCGATTGCCGGTGGCGTCATAGGCATAGGTTTCGATCGGCGTGCCGGTCGTACCGTCCTGGGTCTGGGTCAGGCGACCCACCGTGTCGTAGGCGTACTGGGCCAGCACCGTCGAGCCTGCGCCGTTCTTCAGCTCGGTGACCGAACCGACCGGGTCATAGCCGTAGCCCAGCGACAGGCCGCCTGCGGCTGGGTCATGCACCGCCTGCGGGCGGTAGTCGAGGTCCAACGGACGCTGCAGCTGGCGGCCGTTGCCGTAGGTCCAGCCGGTGGCCGGGCCGAAGGCCGCGTAGGTCACGTTGTTCACCACGATCTGGCGCGCCTGGCCGGGGCGGGTCAGGCCGATCTGACTGATGCGGCCCTGGGCATCACGCACGTAGTCGGCCACGCTGCCGTCGGGGTAGGTCAACGCAGTCAGGCGACCCGACTTGCTGTAGGCGTAGCGCAGCGTGCTGGCGACACCATTGATCGTCTGCACTTTACGGGTGACCTGGCCGAAGCGGTCGTGGCAGTACTGGGTGCTGCCATTGGCATGCAGCACCTGCCCAAGCCGTCCCTTGGCGAAGCGCTCGTCGGCGGCACAGGCGGCAGGCGCCACGTCATAGCTGTAGCCCACGTCCAGATTGGGGTTCGGATAGGCGATGCCGATCAGGCGGTTGAGCCCATCGTAGTGATAGGTGGCGGTGACGCCGCGTGCATCGGTGGCCGTCTTGCGGTTGCCGGCGGCGTCCACGGTGAAGCTGCTGGCGCCACTGTCCGGGCTGACCTGCCCGGTCAGGTCACCGAACCCGTTGTAGGCATAGGTCGTATGCAGGCCCTTCGGGTCGGTGACCTGGGTGACCTGGTCCAGCGCGTCGTACTGGCTGCGGATCTCCGCCGCGACGCCACCAACGTCCTGCAGGATTTGCGCCAGGCGGTTGAGCGGGTCGTACTGCTGGCTGGTCACGCGCTGCAGTGCGTCGGTCACCGTCTGCGGGTTGCCGTTGGCATCGTAGGTAAAGCCGGTAGCGTGATTGCCTGCGTCCTTCAGTGCGGTCAGCTGGCCGAGTGTGTTGAACGTCCGTGCCAGGGTACGGCGCAGCGTGCCGCCTGCATCCAGCGTGTCTTCCTTGAGGCGATTGCCGGCGTTGTCCAGCGCATAGTGAATGGTGTTGCCCGCACTGTCCGCGATATCCGTCAGCCGCTGGGCGGCGTCGTAGACATAGGTGACGCTGCTGCCGTCAGGCTCGGTGACCTGTTGCACCTGGCCGGTCGGCCAGTAGCTGATCTGGGTCACCCGATCCTCGGCTGTGGTGGCACCGCGCACGGTGACCGAGGTCGGCCAGCCGCGCGCATGGTAGGTGTAGTCGGTGACCACGCCGTTGGCATCCTTGACCGACAACGGCCGTCCGAACGCGTCGTAGGCCAGAGTCTCGACCGTCTGGCCCAGCGCATTGGTCACGCTGCGCAGGTCGCCCTTGCGATAACTGCAAGCACCATTGGCCGCGCATCCCGCGTCGTCCGCAGTGTAGTAGGCATAGGTGGACACATCCGCCACATCACTGCGTGGGCCATCCACGCTACGCAGCAGTCCCACCAGCGGGCACTCCGGCCCTTCGGCCTCACAGTAGGTCTGCGTGGTGATGCGGGTATCACCGGTCACCCTGTCGCGCACGGTGATGGTGGTCGGCTGGAGGCGTGCATTGCGCGCGATGCGGATCTCACGGTTACCGACGGTCTGCTGCACCAGCCGATTGCTGTCCATGGCCACGCGCGTTTCGCTGACGCGCTGATCCGGAGTACCGGCCGCTTCGGTGGTGGTGGTCACGCTGACGGTGCCTGCGACAGCGTCGCTGGCCTCCGCATAGGCGTAGTTGGTGACGACACCACGGCGGTCGGTCGCCGACTGCAGCCGACGCCGGAAATCGGTGCCCTCGGGCAGATAGGCGTGTGTGATGCTGCCATTGCTTTCGGTGATGCCATTGACCTTGCGCGGAAGGCCACTGCTGCCGGTGGCAGTCAATGCGTACGTACTCTGCTTGCCCAGCGCGTCGGTGACGATGGTGGTGCCTGCCGGGGTGTACTCCAGGCGCACGCCATCAATGCCCACGTCGGCTTGACTGCAATCACCGGAATGGCGGCTGCAGCTGACCCGCCCCTTGGCGTCATAGCCAAACCAGCTGTAGCGCCGGGTGTCTTCGGCGGTCACGCCGGTCAGGTAGCCCGGGAAGCGTGTGTCCTCATAGTGGTATGTACGGCTGGCGCCGTCTGCATAGGTCGCAGTGGTCAGCTCGCCAGCAGGAGAGTACGTGTAGCTCACCACAGGCTGGCCGGCGACCACCAGGGCCGAGATCAGCGAATCGTCGCCCGGCGCGAGATACTGGACGTCTACGCGCCGACCGGTTGAATGGGTGATGCTGAGCAGGCGACCACGGCTGTCGTGTGCATAGGTCAGCGACGTTCCGTCTTCGAAATCGCGGCGCTGCATCAAGCCATCAGCATCAAAATGAATGCGCTCTCCGGCACGTGAGAGTTGCCAGTTGGTGCCCTGCTGGACCGCGCGATCGCCGCTTCCGTCCATGGCTTCGTAGCTTGCCCCCACTTTCTGGAATGCGGTCTGCCCGCCATCGGCGCCGATCAGCCCAACTTTCAGTTCGGGGCTGGGAGGGAAGGTGGAATCGTCTACGCCTGCGGTAAGCCGCAGGTTGTGGGAATGGGTCCAGCCCGTGCCCAACGCGCCGCCCGCCGTGCTTGTCAGGGAGTGATAGTGGCGTTGGAAGCTCACCCATCCAAGGTTGAGATCCGGCTCAGGCTGGGATTTATCGCCAGTGGTCGGATCACACGGGTTACCAACAGGACACTGCTGCGGCGGCAGCGGCCCGCTTGTGTAGGAGAGCATGGGCGACATGTGCGGCTCGTCCTGCTGGACCAGAGAGCACATCTGCAGGGCCTCATTCCACGTCAGGGACGGTCGATTCGGACAAAGCGCCGTTCTGGCCCGGCGCACATGCTCCCACCCCACTATCGACGAGCATTCTTGAGTGCTCTGATGATAGAAGTTCAAGGTGTAATGGAAATCCTTCTCCTCGTTGGTCACGCTACCGTCGTCGCCCCTGCCAAGTCCAAGGAGCTCCACCCAAGGATCCTCCGTGAGTGAAGTCGCCGGGCACTGCGGGTCGCTGACGCGGGTAGCGAGGATCACGCTACGAATCTGATCTTCGGAGGAGTACTCCTGCCCTGAGTGGATGTAGACCCAGTCGGTAGTAACGATCTTCTCGGGTCTCACCCGGTAATCGTAGATGACCTTCTTTCCAAGGACGCGTTGGCCTTTGACATGCCATTTGAAGGGTTTGTCCTTTTCGTACTGGGAAAAGAGCGACTTGATGTCCTTCTGCACCGCCGCTTCGGTGGCTCGCGGCTGGCCCATCGACAGGTAGCTCTCCCACTTCTTCTGCACCTCCTGCGCCTGCGCAGCCCAAGGAGCCAAGCTCCCCAGCGCGATCATCGCCAGTGCGGCACACGAAATGGTCTTCAGTCGTTCCAACATCCCTGTTCTCCTTCCTGGACGAACACAGCTCCGGCGGGAACGAGAACGTGGGGCAGCTGCCTCACCACGTCATGCTTCGGATCGTCCCTGGTCCGGAATGCGGCCATGACCGCACGGGGAACGTTATCTCCGATGTGGTTTACACATTCAAGTCAGAAACTGTGGAGTGGGTCGGATTTCAGAGTTTTCTGATAAAGCGAGCGACCGACCGAACAAGCAGCCGGGCGTGGGCTCGGCTCTACAAGGCGAATGCTTCCAGAAACGGAAACACCGGGCAGTGCCCGGCGTCTCCGTCACAGCGTGGAAGGGTGTAAACCTCAATACTTACCGTCGAACGCGAAGATCGGCTTGCGCGTCTTCCACGCACCAGCAGTAAAGTCCGGGAACTCCAGCGTCTGGAAGCTGTTGGCGATCGACTGCTCGCTCAACGGGGTGATCGCACTCCAGGTCACCGCGTCGTAGATGTCGATAGGCATCGGTGCCTTGGCCTTCAGTGCTTCAACAAATGCATGGATGACGAACCAGTCCATGCCACCGTGGCCGGCGCTGGCGGCGGTGTCGGCATTCTGCTTCCACAGCGGGTGTTCGTACTCATCCTGGTACTTCTTGAACTCCTCCCACTGGTGCGGCGGGCTGCGGCCTTCGATGTGGATCGAATGGTTGACGTCCATCCACAGGCCCTTGGTGCCCTGCACGCGGAAGCCCATCGAGTACGGGCGCGGCAGCGAGGTGTCGTGCTGCAGCAGGATGGTCTCGCCGTTCTCGCAGGCCAGCGTGGTGGTCACGATGTCGCCGAGCTTGAACTTCACCTTGGTGCTGGGGTGGGTGGTGCCGCCACTCTTGGCCACGGTGTATTCGTGCAGGCCACGCGCCTTGGTCGCGAAAGCGTTGATGTGGGTGAAGCGGTTGCCACGGTTGATGCCGGTGTACATCGCGCACGGGCCGATGCCGTGGCTGGGATACAGCTCGCCATTGCGTTCCACCGAATGCTCGGTGCGCCAGCGTGCTTCGCTCCAGCCCTTGGGACCGAACTCCACGCCGCTGTCGTACGGCTGGTTCGGGTCGCCGGAATTGAACTTCACGCCGCGCAGGTCGTGCTGGTAGCCGGCCTGCAGATGCACCAGCTCGCCGAACAGGCCCTGGCGCACCATCTGCAATGCCGCCATCACGTCGCGGCGATAGCAGACGTTTTCCAGCAGCATGTACGGGGTACCGGTGCTCAGTTGCGTCTTCAGCACGTCCCAGTGGTCCTGCAGGGTGATGCCGGCCACCACTTCGCAGCCGACGGCCACACCGGCCTGCATCGCGGCAATCGCCATCGGTGCGTGGTATTCCCACGGCGTGGCGATGATCACGCCATCGATGCCCTTCTGTTCCAGAAGTCGCTTCCAGGCGTTGGTGTCGCGGTCCTGGCCATAGGTCTTCGGCGCGGGCTTGCCGGCCTTCGCCACCATCTCTGTGGCACGGCCGAGCATGATCGGCTCGATATCGCAGACGGCAACCACTTCGACGTCGTCGCGACGCACCAGTTCCTTCAGCAGCACCAGCCCGCGCATGCCGGTGCCGATCATGGCCAGGCGCACCTTGCGCCCGCGTGCCCATGCCGGGGTCTGCGGCAGCAGGCTGCTGGCGGCGACAGCGGCGCTGGCCGCGATGAATTCCCTACGCTTCATGGCAAACATCTCTCCTCTTGGCAGCGTGCCGGCCGCAGCCGGCACGCCAGGTCACGCAAACGGAATTACTTGAACCGGTAGCCGATGGTCACACTGTAACCACGGCCGAAGATGGTTGCGTAGTCACTGGAGTCACCCAGGAAGCTGTTCGGGTCGTAGAACGGCAGGCGGTTGAACAGGTTCTTGACGGTGAAGCTCAGGTTCCACGCATCGTCCGGGCGCCAGGTGACGCTCATGTTGGCGGTCCACCACGACGGTGCACCATCGCACTTGCTCTTCTGCAGGGCCAGGTAGCCGCCGGTGCAGGTTTCCTTGTTGTTGCTCTCTTCGTCGATCTGGTCGGTGGCCCACTTGGTGCCGCCGACATAGTTGACGAACATGCTGGTGGTCACCTGCTTGTAGGTCCAGTCGGCATTGAGCGTGGCACGCAGGCGCGGGTTGTTGTAGTAGCCCACCACGTCGCCGTAGTACCAGCCGTTCTCGGCGTCCATGTAGAAGCGGTTGCGGTTGGCGATGGTGGCGGCCAGGCCGATGTTCAGGTTGCCCCAGTCACCCAGCGAGAAGCGGCTGCGCGCGTCGATGTCGAAGCCGTCGATCAGGGTCTTGCCGCGGTTCTTGTACTGGCCCACCACGCTGGCCACGTTGCCGGCGGAGTAGCCCGGCAGGTTCGCCGGGCAGCTCACACCGCTGGCCGGATCGGCGCACATCGCCGCCAGCTGCGCCAGGTTGGCGCGGTCACTATCGGTGATCGGCGAGCGCGACATCGAGATGATGTCTTCCATGCGGCGATAGTCCGGCGCGACGATTTCATTGTTGCGGTAGATGAACCAGTAGTCGGCCGACACCGACAGCCAGCTGGCCGGCTCGTAGACGAAGCCGAGGGTGGCGATCTTCGCCTTCTCCGGCTTCAGGTCCTTGTTCGGCTGGGTCATGCGCGCCACGGTGCGGCTGCAGTCGACGTTCAGCAGGGTCTTGCCGAGGTCGACGTCACCCGGCCGCTGCGACTTCAGCAGCAGGTTGGCGATGGCGTTGGTCTCGCCGCAGCGCAGTTCGTCACGGAAGCCACCGAGCTGGGCGAACACGCCGCCGTTGCCGGACTCGGCCAGGCTCGGTGCGCGGAAGCCGGTGGAATAGGTGCCGCGCAGCATCAGCTGATCGAACGCCTGGTACTTGAAGCCGATCTTCGGCGCGATGTTGGCGCTGAAGTTCGGGTACTTGTCCACGCGCACCGCCGCATCCAGTTCCAGCTTGTCGGTGATCGGCGCCACGGTCTCGGCGAACAGCGCGTAGGTGTTGCGCTTGCCGTCGAACCACGAGCCGCCCTGCTGGGTGATCAGGCCATTGGCCGCATCGGCGTTGCCCGGGGTGTAGAAGGTCTCACGGCTGGCGTTGAAACCGAACGCGGCGCGCATCTCGCCGGCCGGCAGCTGGAACAGCGGTCCTTCGATCTTGCCGTCCAGGGTATGCAGGCGGGTCCACGACTGGATGTCGAAGGTCGGGAACGCTTCACGGATCAACGCGGCGTTGGCTTCGCTGATCTCGCCGAACTTGTACGCCGGATGGTCGGAGATGATCACCCGACCGGTGCCCGGATCGATCGTGTACGGGCCGAACGCCTTTTCGAAGCCCTTGGTGTTGACGTTGATCGTCTGGTAGGTGGTGGAGTGGGTACCCGCGCTGGCGAAGGCGGTTTCCCAGTTCCAGTCACCCACATTGCCACGTGCGCCGGCCAGCACCCGGTAGCTCTTGTCGGTGTTGCGCTGGCCGAAGTAGTTCGGACCGGCATCCTGCAGCAGGTAGTTCAGGCCGACCACCCCGCCCATCATCGCCTTCAACTGCGGACTGGCATGGTTGTATTCGTTGTTGGGGCCCAGGAACGGGTACAGGAACTGGTTGACGGTGTTGCCGGTATTGCGCGAGAACCAGCTGGTCGGGTTGCCGGTGGTGGTGCCATAGGTGCGCGGCGTGCCACCGTTGGCGCGCAGGTCGATGTCGGTATAGGTCGCCTCGGCGAAGATCTCGGTGTTGTCACCGACCAGGAAGGTGCCGTTGAGGTAGGCGGTGTTGCGCTCGGACTTGGCGCCGGCATCGATCTCGTTGTTCATCCAGGTTTCCCAGACGCAACGCGGGCCGGCCGCTTCACTGGTCAGCACGTTCCTGCAGCCCGGCGCAGCTTCCTGCACGCGGCGGCCGGTGACCGGATCGAAGGCGAAGTAGGTGCCCGGGTTGAACTCGCCCGGCTTGCTGCCCACGCCCAGGCGCAGGTTGTTGAGGTAGTTCGGGTTGTTGACGTAGTACTGGTCCGGACGCTTGTCGTAGAAATCGCTCAGCGGGATCGCGTCGCGGCGGTACATGTTCACCGCGCCGTAGATGTTGAAGCGGTTCTCGGCCAGGTCGCCGAAGCCGGCGGTGATGCTGGCCTGGCGTTCGCCGTAGGAGTCGATGCGCGAGGAGGTGTCGTTGGTGAAGCTGACCTCGGCACCCTGGAAGTTGCGCTTGGTGATCACGTTGATCACGCCGGCCACCGCGTCGGTGCCGTACACCGCCGAGGCACCGTCGGTCAGCACTTCCATGCGCTCGATGGCCGCGGCCGGAATCGCATCGATGTTGACGAACTGGGTCTGGAAGCCGGCCGGGGCACCGTAGTACGACAGGCGGCGACCGTTCAGCAGCACCAGCGTGCCCTGGGCACCGAGGCCGCGCAGATTGGCCTGCGAGGCACCGTCGGAACCGGTGAACAGCGAGCGCGCGTCCTGCTGCGCCGGGCGGGCGGCCGGCAGGTTGTCGAGCACCTGCAGCAGCGTGCGCGCACCCATGTTCTGGATGTCCTGCTTGCTGATCACCTGCACCGGCGAGGCGGTTTCAACGTCGGTGCGGCGGATGTTGGACCCGGTGACCTCGATGCGGGCCAGGTCGGTGGCCTTGTCCTTGCTCTCTTGGGCGAAGGCAGGAACGGCGACCGACAGCAGCACGCCGGCGATGGCCAGCGTCAGCGGAGCGATCGAGCGACAGGGGGGGCGGTGGTGGCGGGCGGGCAACATCGGGGTTCTCTCCTGGCAGGGGTGCGGCGCAAAAAGTGAGCGCGTGGGCGTTCGGCGGGCAAAACGCTCCCGGGCCACGGCCATGAGGGCCGTGGTCGGATTGGGCGGGGGAGGAGCGGTGTTACGTAGGGGTCATGGGGCGACGATGCTGGCGGAGTCGCCCTCCTGGCCGATCAGTACGGCGTTGGCCCAGTTGGCGCAGACCTGGGCGGGTTGGCTGCCCTGCGCACCCAGCGTGCGCAGGCTCAGGGTGGAAAGGCCACGGATGTCCAGCTCCGGCTTGACCACGCCGGGCGCCTTGACCAGGCCGCTGTCGTACAGCAGGCGGTTGTCACCCCAGACCTGGAACTGCAGGCCGCCGGCGCTGCGGCAGGCGTCGTCGATGCCGAGGTCGGCACGCAGCAGGTGCCAGCCGCCCTGCAGGCGCAGGTCGATGCGGCTGCTGGCGCCGACGCCCAGGCCACGGCGGAACTGCAGGCCGTTCATGCGCATGCCGGCGTCGCCACGGAAGGACTGGTCGGTGCGCACCTGGCTGGCCAGCGCGGCCGGCACCGGCAACTCGGAGAGATAGCGCTGCCGGGCCGGTCGCTCCGGTTCCTGGTGTTCAAGGATGTGGAAGGTGGACAGGGCGATCGGGCCGACATCGCGCGGCTGCAGTGCATCGAACGCGCGGGCGCTGCCCTGTGCGGCGGTGACCATCGGGTCGGTGCTGCTGGCGCCGTCGCCTTCGGGGTTCTGCACGCTCAGCACGCGGAAGCGCAGCAGGCGGCCGGCGTGGGCCGGGAAGTCGATGCGCTGCACGCCTTCCTTCAACTGCAGGCGGCCACGGGCGATCGGCTCGCCCCACTCACCGTTGCTGTCGCCCAGGTAGACCTCATAGTCACGTACCTGCCCGTGCTTCCAGTTCTTGTCATTGCGTGGCGCAATGTCGATGCCATCGATCATCTTCCGCTCGCCGAAGCCGATCACCCACTCGTGGGCGCCGGTGCGCACGGCCTGGTTGCGCACGCTGCGGAACCAGGTGGCCGGATCGTCGTCGAAAGCATTTTCCAACGCATGGCCAGGCTCTTCGGCCGGGCGGTTGACCACCAGCAGGCTGTCGGCCGGCAGTTCGCGGCCCAGCACCGGTGCGGCCGGATAGGCATCATCGGTGGCTGCGGCAGCGACTGCGAAGTCCAGCTGCAGCTGCAGTGGCTGGCGGATATCCTGGGTGGCAGTGCGCACATGCACGGTGCCGCGGCGGTCCTTGGCATCGAAGTACCAGCCCTCGTTGGCGCTGTTGAAGGCGGCAGCATCGGCCAGCGCCGGCAGCGCGCGGCCACCGGCCTGCACCGCACGTGGTGCCTGCCGGCTGAGTACGCGCAGGCCGTAGCGGCGCTGCGCCAGCTGGCCGTTGTACTGGCCCTGCACGGCGTCGATCTGCACCTGCACCGGGCCACTGCCCTGCGCCGGCGCCTGCACGCGGATTACCTGCGTGCTCGACTCGCCCTGCTGATAGCGGCGCGTGTTGCCATCGTCTTCGTACAACGTGTACTGCGAGTCGCCCTGCGGGTACAGGTCGAAGGTCACTTCATCGAGCGGTTTTTCGCCATCGAACAGCATCGACGGGTACATCGGCAGGATCGCACCGGCACGCACGAACACCGGCAGCGTGGCCAGGTCCACCTGGCGGTCGAGCTGGCGGCCATCGGCGGCGGCCTGCACGCGACGGCCATCCCAGTAGTCGATCCAGCCGCCGGCCGGCAGGTGGATGTCGCGGCGCCAGCCACGGCTGGCGGCCTGGCTGCGGTACACCGGCGCCACCAGCAGGTCGCGGCCGAGCAGGAACTGGTACTTGTAGGTTTCATCCTGCGCATGCGGATCGCGCGGGTTGTCCCACATAAGGCCACGCACCGGCGGTGCACCGGTCTGCGCGGCCTCGTGCACCAGCCCATACATGTATGGCGTCAGGCGCATCTTCAACTTCAGGTAGTCGCGGTTGATGCTGCGGTAGGGCTCGTCGTACCACCACGGGTGCTTGCGCGCGTTCGACGACCAGCCGCTCATGCCCATCAGCACCGGCGTGAACGCCTTCCACTGCAGGTCGCGGGTGAAGGTCTCGGCGCTTCCGCCGAAGATCGCATCCACATCGCCGCTGGCGTAGGCCATGCCGGACAGGCCCGAACCGACCAGGGTCGGCACGTGCCAGCGGATGTAATCCCAGCTGCTGCTCTGGTCGCCGGTCCATGCCACCGCGTAGCGCTGGATGCCGGCCCAGCCCATCACCGTCCACAGGAACGGGCGCGAATCGGAATTGTCGAGGATGCCGTTGAATGCCTGGCGGTTGGCGTCCATCGCGAACTGGTAGCCCTTGCCGGTCCAGGCCACGTCCAGCTTCTGCACGCGGCTGCCGGCCTTGCCCACTTCCCACGCGATCTTGTCGACGCCGTTCTCGGTCCACAGGCCGGTGCGGAAGCCGTACTTGGCCAGGCCCTGCACGGTTTCCGGCAACTGCTTGTAGCCGCAGCCGTAGCCATCGTTGGGCAGGATCCAGCCACCGGGCATGTCGTGGGCGCGGTACTGCTTGGCCACGCTGTCGATCACATCGGGCGTGGTGCCGGTCGGGCCGTCGCTCCAGCCTTCGGGCACGGTGCCGGGCTTCCTGCTGTTGTCGCCGTCGTTGTAGCAATCGGCATCGCCGTAGGACAGCGCCCAGCGCGCGACCATGTTGGGGCGGCCGGTCAGCTGGGTGTAGCGTTCGATCAGCTTGGGCAGGTCGGCGCCCACGAAGTAGTACGCATCGAAGCGGTCTTCGCGATGCAGCAGCGTGGCCTGGTCGCTCTGGCGCAGGTCGTAGCTGCCATCGCTCCATGTATTGCGCAGCATGCCCCAGCCACGGCTGCTCAGCAGCATCGGCGCCGGGCTCGGCCGATCACCTTCTTCCCAGCCGCCGGAATAGGACACCTCCAGCTCGCGGCCCTTGAACTGGTAACGGCCGTTCTGCTGGCCACCACCGAAGTAGCCCTCATCGGCCTGCGAGGACAGCACCTGCACGCTCTGCGTGGCATCCAGGTCCAGCGGTTGCAGTTCCTGCCACAGCGCGGTGGGCTGGCCATTGTCCAGCCGTTCCAGGCGCAGGCGCAGCGGCTGCCGCTGTACATGCAGTACCAGTGCCTCGGTACGCACGCGGATTTCCTGTGCGTCTTCTTCCAGCTGCGCCTGCACGCTCGCCTTGGGCTGCGGCAGCACGATCGGCGCGGCCTTGTCGCCGGCGCCGGTCAACGTGCCGTTGCGGCCGGCCTGCACGCGGATGATGTCGGTCGCCGGCAGTTCAATGCGGATGCGCGCGCCCTTGTCGGTCTGCAGGTCCCAGCCCTGCACGCCGTCGCGGCTGGCGCTGGCGCGGACGGTACGCAGGTTGCCGACCGGCTCGGCGCGGGCCGTCATGGACGCCAGCATCAAGGACGGCACCAGGGCCAGCATCAGCGGCGAGCGACGAACGCAGTTTTCCACGCGGACTCCCAACCCGTTCACCGGGCGTTTCGAAAGCGGTTGGGCCGACTCTAGGGCAGCGATTCGAAAGATGTCAACAAATTGAAAGGAAAAAGGAAGATATATTCCATTGAAACGAAAGTTGCTGCGCCGCAATACTTTGTGTAAGCGCTTGCAGGCGCCTGTTAAGCATTGTGCGATACGGAATTCCGTCGGTCCTTTCGTTTTTCCCGGCATCGCGGGCAAGGCAAAGCCACCCACCTTTTTCTTTCTTTTTACTTTCGATGTTTGACATTTCGAAAGAAAACGCAGATGGTGCGCTGGCCCAACTGGAACCTCCGAATGGACGTCACCCTGCTTTCCGATGTGTCCGCCTGGCAGCGCCTTGGCGGAGCCGATACCGCTACCGAAATCGCCCAGCAGCCTGCGCTGTGGGAAGCCCTGGCACAGGACCTGTCGCGTGCCCGCGACCGCCTGCAGGCCTTCCTCGGCGACAGCCTCAACGATCCCAACCAGCGCGTGCTGTTCACCGGCGCCGGCAGCTCCGGCTTCATCGCCGAAATGGTGGCCGACGCGATCAACGCGCAATGGCCCGCCGAGGTGCGCGTGGTGCACACCACCAGTCTGCTGACCCACCCGGCGCTGTACCTGCAGCGCGACCGTCCGACCCTGCTGGTCTCGTTCGGCCGCAGTGGCTCCAGCCCGGAGAGCGTGGCGGCGGTGGACCGCGTGCGCAGCGACGTGGATGACGCGCGCTTCCTCGACATCACCTGCAACGCCGATGGCGAGCTGGCCCGCCGTGGCGCCGGCCGTGCCGACACCTGCACCCTGCTGATGCCGTCGGCCAGCTGCGACCGCGCCTTCGCCATGACCAGCAGCCTGACCTGCATGCTGCTGGCCGCGCTGACCGTGTTCGATCGTTCGCCGTGGGATGCGCGCGTGACGCGCCTGAAGCAGATCGCCGCGCTGGCCCGCGAAGGCCTGGCGCAGTGGGATGCACCGGTGGCGACACTGGCGCAGCGCCCGTTCAACCGCATCATCTACCTCGGCAGCGGCCCGCTGGAAGCACTGGCACGCGAGTGCGCGCTGAAGGTGCTGGAGCTCACCGCTGGCCGCGTGCTGGCGCTGGCCAACACACCCCTGGGCTTCCGTCATGGCCCGAAGTCGACGCTGGATGGCAACACCCTGGTGGTGGTGCTGCGCAGCGTGCAGCCGCTGGCGCGCCGCTACGAACAGGACCTGCTGGAAGAACTGCGCCGCGACGGCGTGGCCGGCCAGGTGCTGGCGATCGGTCCGCATTCGGACATCGGCGCCGACGACGAATACACCCTCACCGTGCCGGCACTGGACGATCCGTGGCTGGCACCGGTGTGGCTGGGCTTTGCGCAGCTGTTCGCACTACAGCGCTCGGCCGCGCTGGGCCTGACCCCGGACAACCCGTTCCCGGACGGCACCGTCAACCGCGTCGTCAAGGGCGTCACCATCCACCATGGCTGAGCTGATCGCCCACGCCTGCTACGGCATCGACATCGGCGGCACCAAGATCGAGCTGGTGGCGTGCGATGTGGCGATGCAGGTTACCTGGCGCCGCCGCGTGGCCACCCCACAGGGTGACTACGACGGTTTCCTGCAGGCAGTCGTGGCGCTGGTCGCCGAGGCCGATGCCGCACTGGGCCGCAGTGATGCGGCGATCGGCATCGCCCTGCCCGGCGTGCGCGACCGCCGCAGCGGCCGCCAGCTCAGCGCGAACGTGCCTGCGTTGACCGGCCACAGCGTGGCCGCGGACCTGCAGGCGCGGCTGCAACGCCCGCTGCATTTCGGCAACGACCTGCAGTGTTTTGCCCTGTCTGAAGCACACGGCGGTGCCGCCGACGGCTACCCCAGCATGTTCGGCGCCATCCTCGGCACCGGTGCTGGCGGTGGTTTCTGCGTGCAGGGCCGCCTGCTGACCGGTTTCAACGGGCTGGCCGGCGAATGGGGCCACTGGAGCGTGCCCGGTCATCTGCTGCAGCGCCACGGCCTGCCGCTGATCGACTGCGCCTGCGGCCTGCAGGGCTGCGTGGAGCGTTATGTGTCCGGCAGTGGCGTGGCGATGATCGAGCGCCACCTTGGTGGCAGCGCCGCCGACGCCAGCGCGGTGATCGCCCTGGCCGAAGCCGGTGATGCCCGCGCGCGCAAGGCGCTGGACATCCATCGCGACCTGCTCGGCCACAGCCTGGCCGCGCTGGTGCTGGCGCTGGACCCGCACGTGATCGTGCTCGGCGGCGGCCTTTCGCAGTACGCGCCGCTGTACCAGCACCTGCCCGCCGCCATCGCCGCCCACCTGTTCAAGGGTGTGCAGGTGCCACCGGTCGTGCCGCCACGCTTCGGCGATGCCGGTGGCGCACGTGGTGCCGCCCTGCTCGCCTGCCAACCCTCGTTTTCCTGATGTCCGGAGCCTGACCATGTCCCCGTTGCAGACCCTGCTTGCTTCCCACCGCGCCGGTGCCAATGTCGGCCTGTACAGCGTCTGCTGCAGCAACGAGCAGGTGCTGCGCGCGGCCATGCACGTGGCACAGGCACATGGCACCGTGCTGCTGGTCGAGGCCACCTCCAACCAGGTCGACCAGTTCGGCGGCTACACCGGCATGACCCCGCCGCAGTACCGCGATTACGTCGGCGCCCTGGCCGATGAGGAAGGCTTCCCACGCGAACGGCTGATCCTGGGCGGCGACCATCTCGGCCCGAATGCCTGGCAGAAGCGCCCGGCGGCCGAAGCGATGACCCACGCGCGCGTGCTGATCGAAGCCTACGTCGCCGCCGGTTTCCACAAGATCCACCTCGACTGCAGCATGTCCTGCGCCGATGACCCGGTGCCGCTGCCCGATGCCATCGTCGCTGCACGTTCGGCCGAGCTTGCCGAGATCGCCGAACGCACCGCCGCCGAACACGGCCTGCCGCCGCCGGTCTACGTGATCGGTACCGAGGTGCCGATTCCCGGCGGCGAAGCCTCGCTGGCCGAAGGCCTGCAGGTGACCACGCCGGCTGCCGCCGCGCAGACCCTGGCCATCCACCAGCAGGCGTTCGACACGCCACAGCTGCGCGATGCGTGGCAGCGCGTGATCGCGATGGTGGTGCAGCCGGGCGTGGACTTCGACCACAGCAGCGTGCATGAGTACAACCCGGACGCCGCCCATGCGCTGGCCGACTTCCTCGAGCGGCAGCCGCGCATCGTGTTCGAAGCACATTCCACCGACTACCAGCGCGAAAGCGGCCTGCATGCGCTGGTACGCGACCACTTCGCCATCCTCAAGGTCGGCCCGGCGGCCACCTTCGCCTACCGCGAGGCGCTGTTCGCGCTGGCCGCGATCGAGGCCGAACTGCTGCCGGCCACACAGTGCTCTCGCCTGCCGCAGGTGCTGGACGAGGTGATGGTGGCGCAGCCGAAGTACTGGCAGTCCTACTACCAGGGCGATGCCGCCGCGCTGCGCCTGCTGCGCCGTTATTCCTTCAGCGACCGCTGCCGCTACTACTGGGGCGAGCCGGCGCTGGTACAGGCGGTGCAGACCCTGTTCGCCAACCTGGAGCAGCATGCGCCGCCGCTGGTGCTGCTCAGCCAGTACCTGCCGGAGCAGTACCGCGCCGTGCGCGAAGGCAGCCTGGCCAACACCCCCACCGCGCTGGTGCAGCACCGCATCGGCCTGTGCCTGGGTGAGTACGCCCGTGCCTGCAGCGCCAACCAGGCCGGACCCCGCACGCAGAACGCAGGTTCGGCTGCCGGCGTTCCTGCGAACGGCTAATCTCTACCTTTTCCCGCAAAACCGAGAATGGCCATGCGCAACACCCGCTCCCGCCGGCAACAGATCCTGCAGCTGCTGATCGAGCACGGCTCGGTGCAGGTGGCCGATCTGGTCGAGCGCTTCGGCGTGTCGGCGGTGACGATCCGTGCCGACCTGACCCACTTCGAATCGCAGGGCCTGGCCAACCGCACCCACGGCGGCGCGACCCTGGTGCGCACGCCGCCGCAGGAACAGGACATCCATGAGAAGGACGCGCTGAACCTGCCACTGAAGGAATCGATCGGTGCGCGCGCTGCGCGCCTGGTGCAGCCGGGCGACAACATCATCATCGATTCCGGCTCGACCACGATGACGCTGGCCCGCCACCTGCGCGCGCATCGCGACGTGACGGTGATGACCAACGGCCTGAACATCGCCTGGGAACTGGCCAATGCCGCGGGCATCACCGTGCTGCTGACCGGTGGCCTGCTGCGCCAGCAGTCGCTGTCGCTGCAGGGCAGCCAGGCCGAAGCCAGCCTCAACTCGTACAGCTTCGACACCCTGTTCCTGGGCGTGGACGGCCTGGACCTGCAGTTCGGCCTGACTACCCACGACGAGGCCGAAGCCCGCCTCAACCACCGCATGGTCGAGCGTGCGCGCCGCATCGTGGTGCTGACCGATGCCTCCAAGTTCGGCCGCGTCAGCCTGCACCGCATCGCCCTGCTGGACCAGATCCACGCCATCATCACCGACGCCGGCATCGACGATGCAACCCGCGAAGGGCTGCAGCGGCTGGGCATCGAAGTGATCATCGCCGAGCCCACCGCATGACCGACACCCGCACCCTGCATGGCCGCATCCTCACCCCGCTGGGCTGGCGGCGCGGGCACGTCCACTTCGATTCACGCGTGCGCCGGCTGCAGGTGGACGACCACAGCGGCGCCGACGACCTGCAGCTGCCGGTGATCCTGCCCGGCTTCGTCGACCTGCATGTGCATGGCGCGGCCGGCGTGGACCTGATGCAGGGCGGCGACGTGGCACGCACCATCGCCCGCACCCATCTGCGCTTCGGCACCACCACGCTGCTGGCGACCACCATGACCGCCGGGCTGGACGAGATCGAGCACGCGCTGCACGGCGTCGCTGCGGCAATGGCGGCGCCTGATACCGACGCCGCCAGCATCGTCGGCGTGCATCTGGAAGGACCGTTCATCAGCCCGCAGCGGCTGGGCGCACAGCCCAATCGCACGATCGAGGCGACGGTGGCACTGGTGCAGCAGCTGCACGCGCTGGCGCCGATCCGGGTGATGACGCTGGCACCGGAGATCGGCGAGCACACCGCGTTGATACCCGCGCTTTCGGCGATGGGCATCCGCGTGCAGCTGGGCCACAGCGCCGGCACCTACGAGGAGGGCGTGGCGGCGCTGCAGGCCGGTGCCTCCGGTTTCACCCATCTGTTCAACGGCATGACCGGCGTTGACCACTATCGCCCGGGCATTGCGGCGGCGGCGCTGGCGCATGCGCAGTACGCCGAGATCATCCCCGACCTGCAGCACATCCACCCCGGCGTTATCCGGCTGGCCGCGCGCGCGATCCCGCGCCTGTACGCGGTGACCGACGCGACTGCCGCCACCGGCATGCCCGACGGCGAGTACGCGCTGGGCGAGCAGCGCGTGCACAAGTGCGGCGGCTGCGTGCGCCTGGCGACGGGTTCGCTGGCCGGCAGCGCACTGACCATGGACCAGGCGCTGCGCAACCTGGTGCGCGTCGGCCTGGACCTGGCCGACGCCTCGCAGCGGGTTTCCACCTTCCCGGCCGACTATCTGGGCCTGGGCGATCGCGGCCGCATCGCGCCCGACGCCCGCGCCGACCTGGTGGTGCTGGACGCCGAACTGCGCCTGCAGCAGGTGGTCATTGGTGGGCGCGTGGTCGATCTGACCTGACGCAAGCGATGCGGCCCGGATGCCGCGCGGGCTCCCTGTAGAGCCGAGCCATGCTCGGCTCACCGCGCGAAGCGCGGCATGGGGAACCTCGATATCGGAACGGAAAGCAGCCGAGCATGGCTCGGCTCTACAGAATGCACTCTGCGACGAACCGCCGCCGGGCCTGGCCCGGCGCTACCACAGGAACTGCCGATGACTGCAAGCACCGCCCCGCGCTGGCCCGTACGCTACCTGCTCTTCATCGGCGGCCTTGGCGGCCTGCTGTACGGCATCGACATCGGCATCATCGCCGGTGCCCTGCCCTACCTGGAGGCAACGGCCAGCCAAGCCTGGCAGCTCAGCAGCCAGCAACTCGGCTTCGTGGTGGCGGCGGTACTGCTGGGCAGCGTGCTGTCCTCGCTGTTCGCCGGCATGGTCGCCGACCTGATCGGTCGCCGCGGTGCGATGCTGCTGGCCGGCCTGCTGTTCACCGCGTCGATTCCGATCATGGCGCTGGCCTCGGGCTACACGCCGCTGCTGCTCGGGCGGCTGCTGCAGGGCATCAGTGGCGGCCTGATCGGCGTGGTGATTCCGCTGTACCTGGCCGAAGTGCTCAGCCCCGAGCGGCGTGGACGCGGTGCGGCGATGTTCCAGCTGCTGCTGACCATCGGCCTGGTGTTGGCGGCACTGATCGGGCTGTACCACGCACATGCGGTGGATGCCGCCGCCGAAGCCGTGCGCTCGCTGCCACTGGCGCAGCAGGCGCAGGAACTGTTCACGGTGAAGGACCAGGCCTGGCGCACCATCTTCTGGAGTTGTCTGGCGCCCGGCCTGCTGTTCTGTGCCGGCATCTTCTGGCTGTCCGAATCGCCGCGCTGGCTGGTGCGCCGCGGCCGCGTCGATGATGCCCGCCGCAGCCTGCAGCGGGTGCTGCCTGCTGCCGACGTGGAACCCACCCTTGCACAGATCCAGGCGCCGGAATCGAGCAGCAGCGACGGCAAGCGCGACCCACTGCTCAGCCGACGCTACGTGGTGCCGTTCGTGCTGGCCTGCGTGGTGCTGGCCTGCACCCAGGCCACCGGCATCAATTCGGTGCTGGCCTACGCGGTGAACATCCTCAACCAGGCCGGCCTGTCCGGCTCGGTGGCCAACGGTGCCGACGTGGCGATCAAGCTGCTCAACGCGGTGATGACCGTGGTCGCGCTGCTGCTGGTCGACCGCAAGGGCCGCAAGTTCCTGCTGATGCTCGGCAGCGGCGGCATCTGCGTGGCCCTGCTGGCTGCCGCCACGCTGTTCTTCCAGGCCGAGCGTGGCCGCGCCGACGTGCAGCCGCAACTGCAGGCGGCGGTCAGCGGCGACGGCCTGCGGCTGGTGCTGGACGACGCACAGTGGCAGCGCCTGGGCGGTGGCATAAACAGCGAAGGCCGGCCGATGCAGCTGACCGTGTCGTACGCCTACGGTGACTTCACCAATGTGCGCGCCCTGCGCAGCGACAGCCTGACCGACCGCGAGCTGCGCATCGAGCGTGCCGGGACCGTGCAGCCGGACAGTGTGATCGGCGCGTTCTTCCGCAAGCTGCATCTGAACCCGTTCGCCGACCCGGCCAAGGCCGCACAGGCACCGCTGCGCATCGAGCAGGCCCGCATCGGCCCGGTGCCGCCGCCGGCGCATGGCTGGGCGGTAGCCGCCTGCATCCTGGTATTCGTCGCGTTCTTCGCGGTCGGCCCCGGCGTCTGCGTGTGGCTGGCACTGTCGGAACTGATGCCCAATCGCATCCGCTCCAACGGCATGAGCATCGCCCTGCTGATCAACCAGTTCGTGTCGACCACCATCGCGGCGATCTTCCTGCCCACGGTGGGCCACTACGGCTACGCCAGCATGTTCCTGTTCTGGGCGGCGTGCACGTTCGTGTTCTTCCTGGTAGCCGCGTTCTGGCTGCCGGAGACCAAGGGCAAGTCACTGGAGGAGATCGAGGCACGGTTCGCACGGTAGCGGTCGACCTTGGTCGACCTCCGCGCGTAGCGCGGTGGTGTTGGCGCGCCCGTCACTGACCGGTGATGTGCCTGGCCAGCGCCTGCGCCTCGGCAATGCTCGGCAGCCCGCTCAGCATCATCGATTCCCCGAAGGGGCCTTTCACCGTCGCCACCATCAGCACGCGGCCGTCCACGCTGATCGCCGCGCGCTGGCCCACCAGGGCCGAGGTGCCATCGTGGATGCGCTGATGCGCTTCTGGCCGATAGCGGATCTGCAGGCCTGGCTGCTTGGCATCGTCCAGCACGTAGCGCACATCGGCGATGTCCGCACTGCCGGCAATCGGCGGCTCGCGCAGGGCCAGGGTTTCACCTTGCCAGTGCGCCGGAGTGCCGTTGCCAGCCGCATCGACCGCGCTCAGGCGCACGTCCACGCCGGCGCGCGGCGCATGATCCTTGCCTGCCAGCGCACCGGGCGTGGCACCCGGCATGCATCCGGCCAGCACCAGCGCCGCGCCCAGCAGGAGCGGACGCGCGCCCCTCATTTCAGCTTCCGCAGCTTGAACGCCACCAGCACCTGCAGCAGCCCGTACAGCAGGCTGCCAATGCCGATCCACAGCGTGGTCACCGCCACGCCTGCGTATGGATTGGCCGCGAACAGCAGCCCCAGCACCACCGCCAGCACGCCACTGAGGATCAGCAGCCACTCGCCCTGGATCTGCTTGCGCACGCGGATCGCGAAGACGATGCGATAGATGCCGGCTACCAGCAGCCACGCCGCCAGGAACAGCACCAGCACGCTGGCGGTGGCCAGCGGGTTGATCACCGCCAGGATGCCGAAGCCCAGCGAAGCGATGGCATACAGCGCCAGCCAGCCGCGCGAGGCGCCGCTGCCACCACTGATCAGTGCGAACAGGCTGATGACCCCTTCGATGATGGCCATCACGCCCAGCGTCCAAGCCAATGCCATGGCTGCGGACAGCGGCCAACCGATGGCGATGATGCCGAAGCCGAGCGCGACCAGGCCATACAGCAGCAGGATCCACCAGCTGCGGCCAACCGCTGACAACAAGGGAGACAAGGGGGAATTCATGGTCACTCCTTCGATCCGGAACCGGGTTCATCCTAGCCCGTTGCGATGAAGGGAGCGATCACGGCACCCGCGCGCACACCCATACCCGCACCTCTCTGGCGCCCACGCAGCGCAGGGTTTCGGCGATTTCCATCACCGTGCTGCCGGTGGTCATCACGTCGTCGACCACGGTCAGATGCGTGGGCACCGGCCCGTGGACATCGAACGCATCGAACAGGTTTTCCCTGCGCTGTTCGGCCGTGCGTTCGGACTGCGGTGCGGTGTGCCGCCGCCGGTACAGCCCCTGCCAGACCGGCAACGGCAGCAGCCGGCAGAGCTCGGCAGCCTGGTTGTAGCCGCGCTGGCGCAGGCGCCGGCGGTGCAGCGGCACCGGCACCAGCGGCGGGCAGGACCAGGGCGGTGGTGCGCGCTGCATCAACTGCGCCAGCAGGCGACCGGCCGCCAGGTCCTGATGGAACTTGTAGCGCAGCAGCAGCTGGTCCACCGGCGGCAGGTACAGCAGGCTGGCGTGCGTGGCCGTCTGCGGTGGTGCTTCCTCGCGGCAGCTGCCGCAGACGATCAGGGCCTCATCCGGCAACGGCAGTGCACACCGCAGGCAGGCGCGACCGGCCCAGGGCAGTCCGGCGAGGCAGGCGCGGCACAGATCGAGATCATCATGGCCCGGATCGCCGCAGACCAGGCAGCGCAGTGGCAGCAGGACACCCAGCAGTGCGCGGGAGACACGGGTTGCCGAATGCAGGAGATCAATACGCATTGCCCATGCTTCATCGCGCTGCCCATGTGCGGCCATCGGCGAAGCACCGATCGCAGTGTCGGGACTGCCCGCAACTGCAGAGGGTGCTGCCGATCAGGAAAGGCGTCCGCCCTGCCCAGGCCCGGTTGATGCAACGGCCGACGCCGTCAACACCTCCGCCAACCCACGATAGATCGGCACCCGGCATACCAGACCGGACACGCCCCGCGCGATCAGCACCGTGGCCAGGATCGGCAGGAGCAGATCGCCGCTGTCGGTCAGCTCCAGCGAGATCACCGCCGAGGTCAGCGGTGCCTGGGTGACGCCGGTCAGGTACGCGCACATGCCCAGCAGCACGAACGCGCGCGGATCCACGCCCGGCATCAGCACCGCCAGGTTGTGGCCCAGCCCCGCACCGACCGCCAACGCGGGCGAGAACAGGCCGCCGGGTATGCCGGCCACGTACGATGCCAGGTTGGCCAGCAGCTTCATCAACCCGAACTCGTGGCCGACCAACGCCTGCCCCTGCACCAGGCTGCGCGCCTGCTCGTAGCCGGTGCCGAACGCGCCGTCGCCGAACGTCAAAGCCAGTGCCACCACCGCCAGGCCGCAGCCTGCGGCCAGCAGCACCGGATGCCGCTGGCGCAGCTGGCCCAGCCAACGCGGGCGGCCCGCCGCACTGGCCAGCACCGCGCGCGCGAACAGGCCGCCCAGCAGCCCGGCCACCACGCCGCACAGCAGGATCGCCAGCCAGCCCTGCCCCAGCGGCAGCCGCGCGCTCACATGGCCGAAGTAGGTGTAGTTGCCAAGCAGGCCCAGCGACACCACGCCACCGACGATCACCGCCGTCAGCAGGGTGCCGGAGAAGCGATGCTCGAAACGGCCGCTGAGCTCCTCGATGGCGAATACGATGCCAGCCAGCGGCGTGTTGAACGCCGCGGCAATGCCCGCTGCACCACCGGCCAGCAGGAAGTGCGAGAGCTCGCGAGGATCCTTGAAGCCGAACCAGCGGCCGAACAGGTACATCAGGCTGGCACCCACATGCACCGTGGGACCTTCGCGTCCGACGGACGCGCCGCCGAGCAGCGACAACGAGGTCAGCAGCAGCTTGCCGGCTGAGACCGCAGGCGAAAGATTGGTCTTCCGGAATGGCTCATCGGGCTTGTCCAACGCAGCGATGACCTGCGGAATGCCGCTGCCCCGCGTGGGCTTCAGCACGCCACTGGTCAACCAGGCCAGCAGCGCGAAGATGCCCGGCGTGAGCAGCAGGGCCCACCACGGCGAGTGCGCGGTGATGCGCTGGAACAGATGGAAGGCCGCGTCGCTGGCCTTGGCGAACAGGATGGCCACCAACGCCACGGCCACCGCGCCGCCCCAGAGCGCGGCACGGCGGCGCCAGGCCTCGCTGAGAACCAGCGCGGTGATGCGGCCGCGGAGGCGATGGAGATCGGTCATGGGGCACAGTCTGCGCGCCAGCGCTTGCGTTGGGCAGCGGTTATTGTGGCTGCAGGCCTTGCAGGATGCGGTGAAACGCGCGAGTGCGGGTGCTCGCCGATAGCACCTGCCCTGTGCAGCTACCTATGCCTGCAGGCGCTCCCGCCACCGGCGCTTCTCCACCGCACGCACGTTGGGCTGGGGCCGCAGGTAGACGTGGTAGCCGACGAGGCGGAAATCTGCGGGTCGCTCCAGTTCACGCTCGCTGGCATGCACCAGCGTCTCATCCAGATCGAGTATCAGCAGCTTTCCGCCCTGCGGCATCGTGTCCGGTTCCATGCGCATCCTTCTTTCATTGCCTCAGCTGCCGCCATCTTCTGGATGGACTTCAGCATGTGTCCTTCCAGCAGGTAGATGTAAGCACAGTTCCAGCCAGGTCCTGGTGGGCGCAAGCCTACTGCCGGACGCGCACTTCGCAACAGCCCATCCGCGTGAGGTCGCCCTGCGCCTGCAACATGCCCCGTTCCACCAGCATGCGTACACGCCCTGCATAGAACACATCGGGAATTCCCGATCGGCACTTCGGCTGCAGCGACATGACCATCCCCACAATGTAGGCGATCTTTCGGAACTGCCCGTCGCAGAGGGAGAACAGCTGCTCATCGATCGAGGCGATGTCCTCGCTGGTCAGCGCGGCGATGTTCTGCCGCGCCAGGTCAGTGAGATGGGCATCGTTGTCGGAGCGCTCGTCCGTATCGCGCAGGCAGCCATTGATGGCCAACAGGCGAACCAGCACATAGTGGCCGAAAGCCTCGAGCTCCTCCTTGGGCAACGTCGCCGGATCGAGCTGCCCTGCCGGGTAGTCCTTGAAGGTCACGAAGACGTGGTTCTTCCACTGCCCTGGCGTGTCGGACTGGCGCAGATCATCCAGCACCACGCGCAGGCCGCCGTCGGGCAGTTCGGCAAGACTGCACAGCACCGCGTCGCGGCGGATCGGGTAGGGCTGGTAGCTGTTCATGGCACGTGCTCGCGCGTCCGTATGCAGCAATGAACTTACACCGTAGCGCCCATTCATGGCGGTCAACCGATGTAAACCACATGGGAAGCAATCAAGTTGACAGGGCTCGCCAACCCACCCACACTGCCGCCCTCGCTCCACTCGTACCCAAGGTCCCGCCATGGCTGCTGCCATCCGCCACGACTGGCAACACGACGAACTGCAGGCGCTGTTCGATCTGCCGTTCCCCGCGCTGCTGTTCCGCGCTGCCGCAGTCCATCGCGAGCACTTCGACCCGTCGCGGGTGCAGGTGTCCACGCTGTTGTCGGTGAAGACCGGCGGCTGCCCGGAAGACTGCGCGTACTGCCCGCAGGCACAGCGCTACAGCACCGGGGTGAACGCGCAGAAGCTGATGGACACCGACGCGGTGCTGGCCAAGGCACGCCAGGCCAAGGCTGCCGGCGCATCGCGCTTCTGCATGGGTGCCGCGTGGCGATCGCCGAAGGACCGCGACATCCCGAAGGTGGCGGCGATGATCGCCGGGGTGAAGGCGCTGGGCCTGGAAACCTGCGCCACGCTGGGCATGCTCAGTGGCGAGCAGGCGCGTGCGCTGAAGGACGCCGGCCTGGACTACTACAACCACAATCTCGACACCGCGCCGGACTACTACGATTCGATCATCCACACGCGCCAGTACCAGGACCGCCTGGACACGCTGGCGCACGTGCGCGATGCCGGTCTGAAAACCTGCTGCGGCGGCATTGTCGGCATGGGCGAGACGCGCGCGCAGCGCGTGGGCCTGCTGCTGGCGCTGGCCACGCTGCCGGCGCATCCCGATTCGGTGCCGATCAACAAGCTGGTGCAGGTGGCGGGCACGCCGCTGCATGGCAGTGCCGAACTGGATCCGTTCGAGTTCGTGCGCATGATCGCGGTGGCACGCATCGCCATGCCGCGTTCGATGGTGCGGCTGTCGGCCGGTCGCGAGGCGATGAGCGACGAACTGCAGGCGCTGTGCTTCGTGGCCGGTGCCAACTCGATCTTCTACGGCGACAAGCTGCTGACCACCGGCAACCCGGAGAGCGAGCGCGACCTGGCCCTGTTCGCGCGGCTGGGGTTGCAGCCGATGGCGGTGCAGGTGGATGCCGAGGGCCACGACCACGGCGGCACCGTGCACGCTGATATCAGCGCCGATGCGCCCGCCTGTGGCTGCGCTCACGCGGCCTGAGACGGGCCGCAAGCAGGCGCCGCGGCAACGCGCTACCCTAGCCGCCCCGTCGCCGCATTCAGCCGCCATGGCCCGCCCCGACCTGACCGCCCGCCTCCACGCCCAACGCGCCCTGCGCGATGCCCAAGGCCGTCGCCGCACGCGGCGCACGGTCAGCCGTCGTGATGGCGTCCGCCTGGAGGTGGACGGCCAGTGGCTGACCGGCTTCTGCAGCAACGATTACCTGGGCCTGGCCCAGCAGTTCAGCGTGGTCAACGCATTGCAGGATGCGGCCGCACGCGAAGGCTCCGGCGCGGGCGCCTCGCATCTGGTCTGCGGCCACCACGCTCTGCATGAGGCACTGGAGCGCGAAGTGGCGGAGTGGCTGGGCTACCCGCGCGCGCTGCTGTTCGGCAGTGGCTTCGCCGCCAACCTGGCCGTGCAGCAGGCGCTGCTGAGTGAAGAGAACGATGTGTGCGTGCAGGACAAGCTCAACCACGCCAGCCTGCTCGATGCGACGCGGCTGGCGGGTGCGCGCCTGCGCCGTTATCCGCACCTCGACGCCGAAGGCGCGATGCGCCAGCTCAAGCACGCGCCCGATGGCGCGGCGATGCTGGCCACCGACGGTGTGTTCAGCATGGATGGCGACATCGCACCGCTGCGTGCATTGTCGCTGGTGGCACGCCTGCAGCAGGCGCTGTTCTATGTGGACGATGCGCACGGCGTGGGCGTGGTCGGTGATGGCCGTGGTGCCGTGGCCGCCGCCGGGCTGGGCGTGGACGATGTGCCGCTGCAGCTGGTCACGCTGGGCAAGGCACTGGGCGGTTCCGGCGCGCTGGTGCTGGGCCGCGACGACCTGGTCGAGCACCTGGCCGAAACCGCACGCCCGTACATCTACACCACTGCGATGCCGCCGGCGCTGGCCGCCGCAGCACTGGAAGCGGTGCGCCTGGCGCGCCGTGACAACTGGCGGCGCTCGAAACTGACCGATCTGATCGCGCTGTTCCGCGGCGAAGCCCGCCGCCATGGCCTGGACCTGATGGCCTCGGAAACGCCGATCCAGCCGCTGCTGTGTGGCGACGACCAGCGCGCCGTGGCGATGTCCCAGGCGTTGGAACAGGCCGGTTGGCTGGTCGGCGCGATCCGCCCGCCCACGGTTCCCGAAGGCAAGGCGCGCCTGCGCGTCACGCTGTCCGCGCTGCACACCCCCGAGCAGGTGCGTGGCCTGGTCGAAGCCATTGCCAGCGCGCGCGATCGCGTCGACCTGGCCGCGCGTGAGGCCGCGCCACCGCCGCTGCCTGTCTTCGCCTGAGCCTGTTGCCGTTTCCCCATGCATATCGACGTCACCGGCCAGGGGCCGGACCTGGTACTGATCCATGGCTGGGCCCTGCAGGGCGGCGTGTTCGCGCCGTTGGTGCAACGCCTGGCCGATCACTTCACCCTGCATCTGGTTGATCTGCCGGGCCATGGCCACAGCCGCGATGACACCACGCCGCTGCGCCTGCCGTTCGTGGTCAATGCCATTGCCGCGGCCACGCCGCCTGCGGTGTGGTGCGGCTGGTCGCTGGGCGGCCTGTTCGCGCTGCACGCCGCCGCGACACTGCCGAAGGTGCGCGGGCTGGCGATGATCGCGGCCACGCCGCGCTTCGTGCGTGGCGACGACTGGCCGCATGCGGTGGAGCCGGCGGTGTTCGAGCAGTTCGGGCGCGAGCTGGCCACCGACTTCGGTGGCACCCTGGAACGCTTCCTGGCGTTGGATGTAATGGGCTCGGCACACGCCCGCGAGGAGCTGCGCACTCTGCGCCAGCGCCTGGTCGAGCGCGGTGCACCCACCGAACGCGCCCTGCTGGAAGGCCTGCGCCTGCTGGAAAGCACCGACCTGCGTGGCGCACTGCCGACGCTGGCCAAGCCCAGCCTGTGGATCGCCGGCCAGCGTGACCGGCTGGTGTCTCCGGCGGCAATGCAGGCCGCCGCGGCACTGCCCCCCGGTGCGCAGGCGCTGACCATCGCCCACGGCGGCCATGCGCCCTTCCTCGGCCATGCCGACGAGGTGGCCGCCGCCCTGCAACACTTCGTTGCCGGCCTGTCACCGGCCGATGGCGGACAATGAGCGCCTTCCTCATTCCGCAGGATTGATGCATGGATCTGGGTATCAACGGCCGCTGGGCACTGGTCTGCGGCGCAAGCAAGGGGCTGGGCCTGGGCTGCGCGCGTGCGCTGGTGCGCGAGGGCGTCAACGTAGTGATCGTGGCCCGTGGTGAGGCTGCGCTGCAGGCCGCCGCCGAAGCGCTGCGCGCCCTGCCCGGCGCCGCCGAAGTCCGCGTGGTCGCCGCCGACGTGACCACCGAGGCCGGTCGCTCCGCAGCGCTCGCCGCGTGCCCGCAGGTGGACATCCTGGTCACCAATGCCGGTGGCCCGCCGCCGGGCGACTTCCGCAGTTTCGAGCGCGACGACTGGATCGCCGCGCTGGACGCCAACATGCTGGCGCCGATCGCGCTGATCCGCGCCACCGTGGACGCAATGATCGCGCGTGGCTTCGGCCGCATCGTCAACATCACCTCGTCGGCGGTGAAGGCCCCGATCGACATCCTGGCGCTGTCCAACGGCGCGCGCAGCGGCCTGACCGGCTTCGTCGCCGGCCTGTCGCGCCGTACCGTGGCGCACAACGTCACAATCAACAACCTGCTGCCCGGCCAGTTCGACACCGACCGCCTGCGCGCCAACTTCGCCCACAGTGCGGGCAAGGACGGCAATGCTGCGGAAGTGGCCGAACGCCGCCGCCAGCAGATCCCGGCCGGCCGCTTCGGCACGGCGGATGAATTCGGCGCGGCCTGCGCCTTCCTGTGCAGCGCACAGGCCGGTTACCTCACCGGGCAGAACCTGCTGATCGACGGCGGCGCCTACCCCGGTACGTTCTAAGAGACTTTCGCAATGCCGTCCCACTTCGATGCCCGCCATGTCCGCCGCGCGTTCGCCCGCGCCGCCAACAGCTACGACGCCGCCGCCGCCCTGCAGCGCGAGGTGCAGGCGCGGCTGGTGGAATCGCTGGACTACCTGGAGGCACGCAAGCCCGAGGTAGTGCTGGACATCGGCGCGGGTACCGGCCACGCCAGTGCGCTGATGAAGAAGCGCTGGCCGAAGGCGCAGGTGATCGCGCTGGACGTGGCGCTGCCGATGCTGGATCAGGCCAAGCGCCAGGCCGGCTGGTGGAAGCCGTTCCAGCGCCTGTGCGGCGACGCCGCCGCGCTGCCGCTGGCCGACAACAGCGTGGACGTGATCTTCAGCAACCTGTGCCTGCAGTGGGTGGACGACCTGCCGGCGGTGTTTGCCGGCTTCCGCCGCGTGCTCAAGCCCGGCGGCCTGCTGCTGTGCTCCACCTTCGGCCCGGACACGCTGGTCGAACTCAATGAGGCCTTCGCAGCCGCCGATGATCGCCCGCACGTGAGCCGCTTCGCGCAGATCGCCCAGTTCGGCGATGCGCTGATGATGGCCGGTTTCCGCGACCCGGTGCTGGACCGCGACCTGTTCACCCTGACCTACGACGACCTGCCCTCGTTGATGCGGGAGCTGCGCGCGATGGGCGCGACCAATGCGCGGGTGGACCGCCGTCACACGCTGACCGGGCGTGGCCGCTTCGCCGCGGCGGCAGCGGCGTATGAACCGATGCGACGCGCCGACGGCAAGCTGCCCAGCAGCTGGGAAGTGATCTACGCCCACGCCTGGGCACCGGACCCGGGCGCACCGATCCGCGAAGGCGGGCATGACGTGGCCTCGGTGCCGGTGTCGGCGATTCCGATCCGGCGCAAGCAGACCTGATCGCCCGGTCGTGCCGGCCGCTGGCCGGCAACCTCACGTTTCCACGATGGGCGTCTGCCCAGATCAGGTTTCCGCCCTCAGGTATTGGCCGGCGAACTCAGCGGCGGCCGCACCAGGTCGCGGTGGAAGAAATAGATTTCCTGCACCAGGAAGCGCCAGCTGGTGTGGAAGCTGCGGAAGCGCGTGCTGGGCGTGGACGAGGCCAGCGCATCGATGCCCAGCGCCTTGCTCAGGCGCAGCGCGCGCGCCATGTGCAACGGGTCGCTTACGATGATCACCCGGTGCAGGTCGCGCTGGTCCATCAGCCGCTTGGCCTCGACCAGGTTCTGCACGGTGTTGCGCGAGGCGGTCTCGATCAGGATCGCATCGTCCGGCACGCCATGCTTGAGCGCATAGCGCCGCGCCACCTGCGATTCGGAAAAGCGCGCGCCGGTGCCACCGTAGCCGCCGGTGAAGATCAGCAGTGGCGCGTACTGGGCTTCATAGAGATCCAGGCCATGACGGATGCGTTCTTCAAAGACCGGCGACGGCTTGGCGTCATAGGCCGCCGCACCGAGCACGATGATGGCGTCGGCCTTGGCTGCCTGGTCGCGCTCCCCCACCCAGACGATCCAGGCGGTCACGCCCAGCAGCCAGACCACCAGCAGCACGAACAGCCGCCACAGCCAGCCCAGCAGGCCGGTGCGGGGCCGGTGCCCGTCGCGGCTCAAGGCGCCCCCCAACGCAGCGCGGGCAGGTCGACATTGCCACCGGACAGCACCAGGCCCACCCGCAGGCCGGCGAACCGCTGCGGCTGTGCCAGCACCGCGGCCAGCACGGTGGCCGAGGACGGCTCGACCACCTGCTTGAGCACCTCCCACAGCAGGCGCATCGCGGCCATGGTGGCGGCGTCGTCGACCACGATCACCTCGACGCCGGCCGCGCGCAGCAGCGCGAAGTTGGGGGCGCCGATCAGGGTACGCAGGCCGTCGCAGATGGTGTCAGGGGTGAACGCGCCCTGGCGCTCGCCTGCGGCCAGCGAGCGCGCGGTGTCGTCGGCACCGGCCGGTTCGGCCAGCACCAGCCGGGTCTGGGGACTGGCGAACTGCAGGGCCCGGGCGGTACCGCTGGCCAGGCCGCCCCCTCCGACTGGGACTACCAGCACGTCGAACGGACCGTCGCTGTGCAGCAGCTCCAGGGCCGCGGTGCCCTGCCCGGCCATCACCGCCGGGTCCGCATAGGGATGGACCAGGGTCGCGCCGGTATCAGCCTGTACTTTGGCGCAGGCGGCCTCGCGGTCGGCGATGGTCGGCGGGCAGCGCCAGAGCGTGGCACCGTGGCGGGCGATGTTGGCCAGCTTGGCCGCCACCGCACCTTCGGGCACCACCACGTGGCAGGGAATGCCACGGGTGCGCGCGGCCAGGGCCAGGGCAGCGCCGTGGTTGCCGGACGAATGGGTGACCACGCCGGCACGGGCGCGATCGGCATCCAGCGACCACACCGCGTTGCAGGCCCCGCGGAACTTGAATGCGCCGCCGCGCTGCAGGTGCTCGGCCTTGAACGCCAGCTGCGCGCCGGCCAGCGCATCAAGCGTGCGCGAGCGCAGCACCGGGGTCACGCTGGCGTGCGGCGCGATCCGCGCAGCGGCAGCCAGGACATCGTCGGCACGGGGCAACAGTGAATCGCTCATGACGCAAGATTAACGTATGGCCCCACGCTGGCGACCCCGGCACAGGTCATGCCAGCATGAGGGCCTTCACCTCCATTCATCCTGGGCAGTGAAGTTAAGGGCCGATTCAACGCCTGCGCACGAAGCTGACTGCACAACCCGTCCTCTGGGGGGACCCACCATGAAAACGCGCCTGATGCTTGCCGGTGGCCTGTTGCTGGCCCTGACCGGCTGCACCACCTACGACTATGTCGGCGGTGGCCGCAGCGGCAGCTACTACCACGGTGCGCCGTCGGTGGAGTACCGCTACCCGGCCGGCTATCCCTACAACTACGGCTACCCTTACTACGGCGGCTATGGCGGCTACTACGGCGGCTATGGCAATCCGTACTACTCGCGCCCGATCTACCGCCCGCCGCACAACCACCGTCCGCCACCGCGCCCGCCCGGCAACGGTGGCGAGAACCGTCCGCCGCCGCCGCCGCGGCCGTCGTACAACGGCGGTTCGCCGTGGCGGAACATGGACTCGATGCGTCGCCCGCCGCAGTCGAACATCCAGCCGTCGGCGCCGCCACCGCCGGCCCGTCCGACCCCGGCGCCGAGCGCGCCGAGGATGAACGGTTCCCCTTGGCGCAACATGGATCGTGGGACGCAGCGCACAGTTGAGCGCTGAACCGTCTTGCATTTCACCCGGTCCAGGTTGCACTCTACGGAACCGGTGACGGCCCGCGTCACAAAGTGACAAAAAGCGAGACGGGCCGCCGCAAAAATCTCTACGTCGATATCCGACAGGAACATCTGGATCCCCCCTGTTCCGGCCCTGTCGGATGTCGGCACCTCTGAAGACAGACGGCCCCGCACTGCGGGGCCGTCTGTTTTGCCGGGTCGCCAACCGGAGAGAGCCCCAGCGTCGGTAGATCCACGCCATGCGTGGTCGGGCCTTTCCCGGCAATCCCGAAAAAACAGGGCCGGACAGTCCCCCGACTGCCGGCCCTCTGCTCCCCCACCGTGCGCCTGTACCGGCCCCTGTTCCAATTCCGGTCACGGGCGCCTGCGGCGCCAGCCACGGTGGGTGCTATTGGGTTATCTGCAATAATCCTGCCAACTTTAGGGCTGATTTCGACGCCGGCCGGCCGGCACCGACGCCGCGGCCCCGAATGGCGCTAAAATCGCCACCCCGGCGCCGCCCCGGCCGCGCCCGCCCCCAGCTGAACAGCCCCATGAACCCGTCCTTCCATCGTTACGACGTCATCGTCATCGGCGGTGGCCACGCCGGCACCGAAGCCGCGCTGGCCGCGGCCCGTACCGGCGTGCGCACCCTGCTGCTGACCCACAACATCGAAACGGTGGGCGCGATGAGCTGCAACCCGGCCATCGGAGGCATCGGCAAGGGCCACCTGGTCAAGGAAATCGACGCCCTGGGCGGTGCGATGGCGCATGCCGCCGACCGTGCCGGCATCCAGTGGCGCACCCTCAATGCCTCCAAGGGCCCGGCCGTGCGCGCCACCCGCTGCCAGGCCGACCGCAACCTGTACCGCATGGCGATCCGCGCCATCGTTGAAGGCCAGGCCAACCTGACCGTGTTCCAGGCGGCCGTCGATGACCTGGTCATCGACGGCGACGCCGTGCGCGGGGTCATCACCCAGACCGGCCTGCGCTTCGATGCCGAGGCCGTGGTGCTGACCGCCGGCACCTTCCTGGCCGGCAAGATCCATGTCGGCCCGACCCAGTACGCCGCCGGCCGCATGGGCGACCCGCCGGCCACCACGCTGGCGGCGCGCCTGCGCGAGCGCCCGTTCCAGGTGGACCGCCTGAAGACCGGCACGCCACCGCGCATCGACGGCCGCTCGCTGGACTACAGCGTGATGGACGAGCAGCCCGGCGATTCGCCGCGCCCGGTGATGTCCTTCCTGGGTTCGGTGGACGAGCATCCGCAGCAGGTCAGCTGCTGGATCACCCACACCACCGAAAAGACCCACCAGATCATCCGCGACGCGCTGCACCGCTCGCCGCTGTACAGCGGCCAGATCGAAGGCATCGGCCCGCGCTACTGCCCGTCCATCGAGGACAAGGTGGTGCGCTTCGCCGAGAAGGCCAGCCACCAGATCTTCGTCGAACCCGAAGGCCTGGGCATCGTCGAGATCTACCCCAACGGCATCTCCACCTCGCTGCCGTTCGACGTGCAGCTGGAGATGGTGCGCAGCATCCGCGGCTTCGGCAACGCGCACATCACCCGCCCCGGCTACGCGATCGAGTACGACTTCTTCGATCCACGCGGGTTGAAGGCTTCGCTGGAAACCAAGCTGGTCAACGGCCTGTTCTTCGCCGGCCAGATCAACGGCACCACCGGCTATGAAGAAGCCGCCGCGCAGGGCCTGCTGGCCGGCCTCAACGCCGCACGCCAGGTGCGTGGGCTGGACGGCTGGTGCCCGCGTCGCGACGAGGCCTACCTGGGCGTGCTGGTGGATGACCTGATCACCCACGGTACCAACGAGCCGTACCGCATGTTCACCAGCCGCGCCGAATACCGCCTGCAGCTGCGCGAGGACAACGCCGACCAGCGCCTGACCCCGGCCGGCCGCGAGATGGGCCTGGTGGATGACCAGCGCTGGAGCGCGTTCGAGACCAAGCAGGCCGCCGTCGCCGCCGAGCGCGCGCGCCTGGGCGCGCTGTGGGCGACCCCGGCCAATGCGCTGGGCCGCGAAGTGCAGGACACGCTGGGCGTGGCGGTCAGCCGCGAAACCAACGTGCTGGACCTGATCAAGCGCCCCGAGCTGGATTACGCGCAGCTGATGCAGGTGCCGTCGCTGGGCCCGGCCGTGGCCGACGCCAAGGTGGCCGAGCAGGTGGAGATCGGCGTGAAGTACGCCGGCTACCTGGACCGCCAGCGCGAGGAGATCGAGCGCCAGCAGCGGCATGAAGCCACGCCGATCGCTGAAGCCTTCGACTACGCCACGGTGCGCGGGCTGTCGGCCGAAGCGCTGCAGAAACTGGAGCGCGTGCGACCGCAGACCATCGGCCAGGCGCAGCGCATCCCGGGCATGACCCCGGCGGCAATCTCGCTGCTGCTGGTGCACCTGGAGCGTGCACGCCGGGGCCGCGTGGCGTAGGCAGCACCGTCCGCTTCTGGTGGGTGCCGACCTTGGTCGGCACGAATCATCAGATCGCGACACTCCATGCTTCCGTGCCGACCAAGGTCGGCACCTACCAGAGCAGGGCGCGTTACCGTGCGTCTGCGCCACCGCCCAGCACCTTGAACAGCGTCACCCGGTTTCCCGCTTCCTGCTGCTGCAGCGCGATCAGGTCCTGCTGCGCGGCAAACAGGCTGCGCTGCGCATCCAGCGCCTGCAGATAGCCGTCCAGCCCGGTGCGATAGCGCGCCTCGGCCAGCGTGTAGCTGCGCTGGCTGGCGGCGACCAGTGCCCGTTGTGCCTCCATCTGCGCGCCCAGGTGATCGCGCGTGGCCAGGGCATCGGCCACTTCACTGAAGGCCTGCTGGATCGCCTTCTCGTACTGCGCGATGCCGATGTCCTTGCCAATCTTCGAGGCATCCAGTGAGGCCTTCAACGCACCGGCGTGGAAGATCGGCGCCGTGATGCTGGGCGCGAACGACCAGCCGCGGGTGCCGGCCGAGAACAGCGTCGACAACGCGGTGGAGCTGTGGCCGTAGTTGGCAGTCAGCGTCAGCGTCGGGAAGAACGCGGCGCGCGCGGCGCCGATATCGGCGTTGGCCGCCTGCAACGCGTGTTCGGCGGACAGCACGTCCGGACGCTGCAGCAGCACGCTCGAGGGCAGGTTGGAAGGCAACGGCGCCAGCGCCACGGTGCCGTCCAGTGCCTGTGCGCTGGGCAGCAATGCCGCGTCCAGCGGAGCACCCACCAGTAACTGCAGCGCATCACGATCCTGCGCCTGCTGGGTCTGCAGCCTGGCCAGCGCAGCGCGCGCGGCGTCCACACTGGTCTGCACCTGCGACAGGTCCAGGCCCGAGGCCAGGCCTTGTGCATGGCGGGCCTCGGTGCGCTGCAGGGTCTGCTGCTGACTGTCCAGCGTCTGCCGGGTGAACGCCAGCGACTGCTCGTCGGCCGCCAGCGCCAGCCAGGCCGTGGCCACTTCGGCGACCAGGCTGGTGCGCGCCGCACGCTGGTTCTCGGCACTGGCCAGCCAGTTCTGCAGCGCCTCGTTCTTCAGGCTGCGGATGCGCCCGAACAGGTCCAGTTCCCAGCTGCTGAAGCCCACCTGCACGGCATCGGATTCGGTCACCTGGCTGACGCCGATCTCGCTGTTGGCATCACTCACCCGCGAACGGGTCACGCTGCCGCTGGCATCCACCGACGGCAGCAGCGCCGCGCGCTGGATGCGGTACTGCGCGCGTTCCTTCTCCACCTGCAGCACCGCCACGCGCAGGTCGCGGTTGTTCTGCAGTGCCAGCGCGATGACCTGCTGCAGGCGCGGCTCCAGGAACACCTCGCGCCAGGCCGGCATCGCCAGTGCTGGCCCGGTCTCGCCGGTGGCGGCATTGGCGAACTGTGCCGGCACCGGCGCCTCGGGGCGCTGGTAGTGCGGGGCCATGCTCACGCAGCCGCCCAGCACGGTGGTCATCGTTGCGGCCGCCAGGGCGCGCAGCAGCATCGGCTTCATGGGCGTGCCTCCGGGGCAGTGGCGTCGGCCGGCGCGCGGCCCGGGAACAGGCGGCGCACCAGCAGGTAGAACAACGGCACGAAGAACATGCCCAGCACCATCGAGGCGACCGTACCGCCGGCCACGCCGGTACCCAGCGAACGGCGCGCGGCCGAACCGGCGCCGGTGGCGAACACCAGCGGCAGCACACCCATCAGGAATGCCAGCGAGGTCATCACGATCGGGCGCAGCCGCAGATAGACCGCCTGCAGGATCGCTTCGCGGGTGCGCTTGCCCTGCTGCTCGAGGATGCGCGCGAACTCGACGATCAGGATGCCGTTCTTCGCAGCCAGGCCAATCGTGGTCAACAGACCGACCTGGAAGTACACGTCGTTGTTGAGGCCACGCAGGTTCATCATCAGCACGGCGCCGAACACGCCTACCGGCACCGCCAGCATCACCGCGAACGGTACCGCCCAGCTTTCATACAGCGCGGCCAGGCACAGGAACACGAACAGCAGCGAGATGGCGTACAGCATCGGCGCCTGGTTGCCCGACAGCTGTTCCTGGTAGGCCATGTCCGACCAGGCATGGCTGAAGCCTTCCGGCAGCGTGCCGGCCAGACGTGCGATCTCGGCCATCGCCTCGCCGGAACTGACGCCCGGTGCCGGCTGGCCGGTGATCTCCATCGCCGACACGCCGTTGTAGCGCTGCAATGCGGCCGGTGCACTGGTCCAGTGCGCACTGACCAGCGACGACAGCGGCACCATCTGGCCGGCCTGGTTGCGCACGCTCCAGCGCTCGATGTCCTGCGGCTGCATGCGGGCTTCGGCCGTGCCCTGGATGAACACCTTCTTGATGCGGCCCTTGTAGATGAAGTTGTTGACGAAGTCGCCACCCAGCGCGGCGTTCAAGGTGTCATTGATGTCCTGCGGATTGACGCCCATCGCCTGCGCCTTGGCGTCGTCCACCTTCACCGCGTACACCGGCGCGTCTTCCAGGCTGGCGTAGCGCACGTTGACCAGCTTCGGATCCTTGGCAGCGTCCTTCAGCAGCGTGTTGCGCGCGGCCACGGCGGCGGCATGGCCGGCACCGCCTTCGTCCTGCAGTTCCAGGGTGAAGCCACCGGCATCGCCGAGGCCGAGGATGGCCGGTGGCGAGGTGATGAACACCTGCGCATCGGGCACGCTGGCCATGGCCGCGGTCAAGCGCGCGGCGATGGTATCGGCATCGTCCTTGCGGTCGTCCCAATCCTTGAGCCGGATGAAGGCCTGGCCGACGTTCTGGCCACTGCCGCTGACACTGAAACCTGCGGTGGCCTGGATTGACAGTACGCTGTCGTCCTTCACCGCGGCGGCGCTCAGGCGATCCATCACGGCACGGGTCTGCTCCAGGGTGGACCCGGCGGGCAGCTTCACCAGCGCGTTGAGCATGCCCTGGTCTTCATCGGGCAGGAACGCGCCCGGCAGGTGCCACAACAACAGGCCGGTGGCCACGCTCAGCACCAGGTAGAACAGTACGCCCAGCGTGCGCCGGCCGAGGAAGCGGTCGACGCGATGGCGCAGTCGGTTGGAGGTGCGCTCGAAGCGATGGTTGAACCAGATGAAGAACTTGCCCAGCAGGCCCGGCTCGCCAGCGTGGTCGCCATGCGGATGGCCGCCCTTGGGAATCTGGTGCAGGATGCTGCCGCACAGCGCCGGGGTGATGGTCATCGCCACCAGCACCGACAGGATCATCGCAGCGGCGATCGTCACCGAGAACTGGCGATAGATCACGCCGGTGACACCGCTGAAGAACGCCATCGGCAGGAACACCGCGGTCAGCACCAGCACGATGCCGACCAGCGCGCCGGTGATCTGGCCCATCGCCTTCAACGTGGCTGGCTTCGGTGCCAGCCCTTCGAAGGTCATCACCCGCTCCACGTTCTCCACCACCACGATGGCGTCGTCCACCAGCAGGCCGATGGCCAGCACCAGCGCGAACATGGTCAGCGTATTGATCGAATAGCCGAAGGCGGCCAGCACGCCGAAGGTGCCCAGCAGCACCACCGGCACCGCGATGGTCGGGACCAGCGTGGCCCGCCAGTTCTGCAGGAACAGGTACATCACCAGCACGACCAGCGCGATCGCCTCGATCAGGGTGATCACCACTTCCTTCAGCGAGATGGTCACGAACGGCGTGGTGGTGAACGCCACGTGGTAGGTGTAGCCATGCGGCCAGTACTTCTGCAGCTGCTGCAGCCGTGCCTCGACGGCCTTGGAGACGGCGATGGCGTTGGCACCGGCGTTGAGCTCGATGCCCAGCGAGGCCGACGGCTTGCCGTTGAACGTGCTGATGCTGTCATAGCTTTCCGGGCCCAGGCCGATCGTCGCCACGTCGCCCAGGTGCACCACGCTGCCATTGGCATCGGCCTTGAGCACCACCTGCGCGAACTGCTCGGGCGTGTGCAGGCGGCTGCGCGCGGTCACGGTCGCGTCCAGCTGCTGGCCCTTCAGCGCCGGCTGGCCACCGAGTTCACCGGCCGACACGTCGGTGTTCTGCGCCTGCAGTGCGGTCTCGATGTCCGACGGCATCAGCGCGTACTGGCGCATCTTTTCCGGGTCCAGCCAGATCCGCATGGCGTATTCCTGGCCGATCGGCTGGATGTTGCCGACACCGCTGACGCGGCTGATCTGGTCGTCGATGCGCGCTTCCATGAAGTTGGCGACATCGAAGTTGTCCATGCTGCCGTCTTCGCTGGTGAACGACAGCACCTCGAAGATCGAACCGCTGGACTTGGTGATGGTCAGGCCGTTCTGCTGCACCGCCTGCGGCAGCGTCGCCATCGCGGCCTGCAGCTGGTTCTGCACCTGCACCTGCGCGGTGTCCGGGTTGGTGCCGGTGGCGAACACCAGGTTGACCTGCGCCGAGCCATCGGAAGCACTGGTCGAGGTCATGTACATCAGGTGGTCCAGGCTCTGCTGGGACTGCTCGATGACCTGGGTGACCGCGTTTTCCACGGTCTGCGACGAGGCGCCGGTGTAGGTGGCGCGGATGGTGATGGTGGGCGGGGCGATCTGCGGGTAGCGGTCCACCGGCAGGATCAGGATCGCGAGCAGGCCGAGCAGGCTGACCGCGATGGCGATCACCCAGGCAAAGATCGGCCGGTCGATGAAGAAACGAACCATGCGCGGCAGGCCTCAGTGCGACTTTTCGTCGGTGTTGCCGTTCGGGTCGACCGCCGGCATCGCCGCCAGCTGCGCCGTGGTGGCCGCCACCGCCTTCACCTGCTGGCCCAGCGCTACCGCACTGCCGTTGCTGACGATCACCCGCTCGCCAGCCTTCAGGCCCTGCGTGATCTGCCACTGGTTGCCCACCACCTGGCCGGTACTGACCCGCCGCTCGACCACGCGATCCTTTGCGTCGAGCAGGCGCAGCAGCGGCTCGCCACGTTCATTGCGCAGCACCGCCTTCTGCGGCACCAGCAGGGCACGCGCATCGGTGGCCATCGGCAACACCGCCTTCAGGTACATGCCCGGCAGAAGCAGGCCCTCCGGGTTCGGAATGACCGCGCGCAGCACCACGTTGCCGGTGCCTGGATCGACTGCGCTGCCGACGAACTCCAGCGTGCCCTCATGGGCATAGGTGCTGCCGTCCTCCAGCAGCACCTTCACCTGGGCCTTGCCATCGATGGCTTTCACCAGGCCGGCGTCGAGCTGCTTGCGCAGCGCCAGCATCTGCGTGCTGGACTGGGTCACATCCAGATAGACCGGGTCCAGCCGTTGAATGGTCGCCAGCGCCGCATCCTGGCCGGCGGCGACCAGCGCGCCGGCGGTGACGCTGGAGGTACCGATGCGGCCGTCGATCGGTGCGGTCACCCGGGTGTAGTCCAGGTTGATGCGGGCGGCCTGCAATGCCGCGCGCGCGGCAATCACGTTGGCCTGGGCCTGCTTCAGTGCCGAGGTGGCATCGTCGGCGTCCTGCTTGCTGGCCGCGTCCATGCCCAGCAGCGTGCGGGTGCGCTCGGCCTTCGGCTGCGCCGACAGCACAGCGGCCTCGGCCTGCGCCAGCTGGCCACGCGCGGTATCGAAGGCGGCCTGGTACGGCGCCGGATCGACCTGGTACAGCAGCTGGCCGGCCTTGACCTGCTGGCCTTCGGTGAACAGCCGCTGGCGGATCAGCCCACCGATCTGCGGCCGCACCTCGGACACCTCGAACGGCACCGCCCGGCCGGGCAGGGTCTGCTGCAGTGCCAGCGGTTGCGCGCGGGCGGTGATGACGCCGACTTCGGGGGTGGCCGGGGCCTCGGTCCTGCCCGCCGAGCAGGCCGCCAGGGCCAGCAGCAGGGGCAACATCAACGCACGGGGGGAGCGGAACAGCGGACGCAGGAGTGACATGGGGGGCGTGGGGGCCTTTCGTTGACCCGTGCACGCTGCCGTGAAAGTGTGCAGAGAATATGGAGATTGTGCGACCGGCTCAGCGGGCGCTTGCTTTCGGCGCCGCATGCGCCGCTAATGGCCCGGCGATGGCGAAGATTCGATTCAAATTCGGCCTGACCGCGAAGACCTTCCTCGCGATCTTCACCGCCTGCCTGCTGGTGCTGGCAGTGAACGGCATTGCCAGCCGCGTGGCGTTCCAGACCGGCTTCCTGGACTACCTCAACGACCAGGGCGACCTGCGCATGCAGCGCGTGATGCCACACCTGCAGCGCGAGTACCGCACGCACGGCGGCTGGGAGCATCTGCGCGGTGACAGTGACCGCTGGGCGCGGCTGCTGCGCCCGGACCTGGGCCATGGGCACGAGGGGCCCGTGCCGCCGCTGTCCGACCAGACCGGCGTTCCCTCGCGGCTGGGCCTGTTCGATGCGCAGCATCGGTTCGTGGCCGGCAACCCGGACGCGATCAGCGACGACGAGCCGCACAGTGTGCAGGTGGACGGACACACCGTCGGCTGGCTGGGCATGGTGCCGTTCCAGACCGTCATCGCTACCAACGACCTGAATTTCTACAACACCCAGATGCGCGCATGGTGGGTGATCGGCATCTCGCTGCTGCTGGTGACCGTAGTGCTGGCCTGGCTGGTGTCGCGCGCGCTGCGCCAGCGCCTGGCCAAGCTGGCCGCCGCCACCCACCGGCTCGCCGCCGGCGACTACGCCACCCGCATCGAGCGCACCAGCGATGACGAGCTGGATGCACTGGTCAACGACTTCAACCGGATGGCGCAGGCGCTGGACGACACCGAGCGCAACCGCCGCGCCTTCATTGCCGACATCTCGCACGAACTGCGCACGCCGCTGGCGGTGGTGCGCGCCGAACTGGAGGCGATCGAGGATGGTATCCGCCCGCTGGACCGCGCCAACCTGGGTGCCCTGCAGGGCGAGATCCGCCAGCTGGGCAAGCTGATCGACGACCTGCACGACCTGTCGATGACCCAGTCCGGCGGCCTGGCCTACCGCTTCGCCCCGCTGGACCTGGTGGCGCTGGTGCGTAGCGAGCTCAATGGCATGCGCGTGCGCTTCTCCACGGCGGGGCTGGCACTGGAAGAAGCGCTGCCCGCCACACCGCTGCAGGTGTCCGGTGACGAGCGCCGCCTGCAGCAGGTGCTGGCCAACCTGCTGGAAAATGCGCTGCGCTATACCCATGGCGGCGGCCGCGTGCGCGTGCAGGCTGCGCGCGTGCCCGCCGGCGTGCAGCTGATCGTGGAAGACACCGCGCCGGGCGTACCGGCCGACAAGTGTGCGCTGCTGTTCGAGCGCTTCTACCGGGTGGAGAGTTCGCGCAACCGCGCCAGCGGCGGCAGCGGGCTGGGCCTGGCCATCAGCCACAACATCATCCTCGCCCACCACGGCCATATCCACGCCGATCCCTCGCCGCTGGGCGGGCTGCGCGTGGTCGTCACCCTGCCGGAGTCCGCATGAGCCTGTCCCCCGCCGCGTCCGCGAAGATCCTGATCGTCGAGGATGAGCCACGCCTGGCCTCGGTGCTGCGTGACTACCTGGCCGCCGCCGGCATGACCAGCGAATGGGTGGACGATGGCGGCCAGGTGATCGACGCATTCGCGCGCTACCAGCCCGACCTGGTGCTGCTGGACCTGATGCTGCCGCAACGCGATGGCGTGGACCTGTGCCGCGAACTGCGCGCCGGCAGCGATGTACCGGTGATCATGGTCACCGCGCGGGTGGAAGAGATCGACCGCCTGCTGGGCCTGGACATCGGTGCCGACGACTACATCTGCAAGCCGTTCAGTCCGCGCGAAGTGGTCGCGCGGGTGGTGGCGGTGCTGCGCCGTTACCGCCCGGACCCCGCTGCACGCGCCAACAGCGGCCTGCATATCGACGAACCGGCGGCACGCGCCACCTGGAACGGCAAGGGCCTGGACCTGACGCCGGTGGAATACCGCCTGCTGCGCACCCTGCTGGCCACGCCCGGCCGGATCTGGGCGCGCGATGAGCTGCTCGACCGCCTCTACCTGGACCACCGCGTGGTGGTCGACCGCACCGTCGACAGCCATGTGCGCAACCTGCGCCGCAAGCTGGCCGACGCCGGCATGGAAGGCGAACCGATCCGTTCGGTGTACGGCATGGGCTACAGCTACGAACCCTAGCCGGTAGTGCCGGCCGCTGGCCGGCAACCGCAGAATTCCAGGTGCGTCCATTGAGGTTGCCGGCCAGCGGCCGGCACTACCCGTGCGCAACTGCGCTACAGTCGAGCACGCTCGACATCAACGGATCACGACTGCATGGACGACATCCACCCGATCGCGCCGGGCAAGCGCGCCGCCATTCTTTCCAGCCTCGCCGACATCGAACGGCGACACGACGTGCGCGTTCTGCTGGCGTGCGAGTCCGGCAGCCGTGGTTGGGGCTTCTCTTCGCCGGACAGCGACTACGATGCACGCTTCATCTACGTGCATCGCCAGCCGTGGTATCTCACCGTCAACGAGAGCACCGGCCCCGGCGATGCGCAGCGGGACGTGATCGAACTGCCGATCGACGATGAGCTCGATGTCAGCGGCTGGGACCTGCGCAAGGCATTGCGCCTGGTTTCAAAATCCAATCCGACACTGATTGAATGGCTGCGCTCGCCGATCATCTACCAGCAGGATCACACCGCAGTGTCGCAGCTTTGGAAGGCAGCTGAGTCGTTCTATTCACCACTGGGCACGTGGTGGCACTACTTCAACATGGCGCGCTCGAACCATCGCGGTTACCTGCGTGGCGAAACGGTACGCACGAAGAAGTACCTGTACGTGCTGCGCCCACTGCTGGCCTGCCAGTGGATCGAGCACGAACAGACCCCCCCGCCGATGGCCTTCGAGGACCTGCTGGACCGGCTGCTGACGCACGGCCCGGTGCGTGAAGCCATCGATGCCCTGCTGGCCGTTAAACGCGCCAGTGCCGAGGTCAGTGCCGGACCACGCATCGCGGCGATCAGCGATTTCATCGATCGTGAACTGGCCATCCGGACTGCGCAGGCGCCGCAGCTGCCCGCTGGACACGGTGATGCGGCGTGGCTGGATGAGCTGTTCCGGCAGATGCTGGCCGAGCACGCGCCGATCTGAGCGGCTGCACCTGACTCGGGTAGTGCCGGCCGCTGGCCGGCAACCGCAGAATTCCAGGTACGCCCATGACGTTGCCGGCCAGCGGCCGGCACTACCACGCAGGTATCATCGCGGTGAACGCCCTGATTTCCGGAGACACCGATGAACCCGCTGCGCCCCTTCCGCGACAAGATGCCCGTCCTCGGCGAGCGCGTGTACATCGATCCGGCCTGCACCCTCATCGGTGACGTGGAACTGGCCGAGGACGTATCAGTGTGGCCGGGTACGATCATCCGCGGCGACGTCAATTACGTCCGCATCGGTGCGCGCACCAATGTGCAGGACGGCACCATCATCCACGTCAGCCACCACAGCCCGTACAACAAGGCCGGCTACCCGACCCTGATCGGCGAAGGCGTGACCGTCGGCCATGGCTGCATCATCCACGCCTGCACCATCGGTGATTACAGCCTGATCGGCATGGGCGCCTGCATCCTCGATGGCGCCCGTGTGGAACGCCATGGCTTCGTCGGTGCCGGAGCGGTGGTCGGCCCGGGCAAGGTGGTCGGTGAAGGTGAGCTCTGGGTGGGCAACCCGGCCCGCCCGGCGCGCACGCTGAGCGACAGGGAGATCGAGTCGCTGCACTATTCGGCCGACCACTACGTGCGGCTGAAGGACGAATACCTGGGCTGAACGGCCAACGCCGCCATGCGGCTCTGCTAAAGTCTGGGCCCGACCAGGACCTGTCGAGACCCCCATGCCTGTGGCTGCCTGCCGGAGAGGACTCCGCCGCCCACAACGAAGGCCATCGCACTGATGGCCGCACCGATGCTCGATACCTACCGCGAGGTGGTGACGCCGGAGGGTGTGCCGCTGCAGTTGCCGGCGGCCGGCCCGGTGCCCCGGGCGATGGCCTGGCTGATCGATCTGGGCGTGCGCATCGCGGTGCTGGTGCTGATGTCGATTCCGCTGGCACTGCTGGATTCGTTCGGCTCCGGGCTCGGCCTGGTGCTGATGTTCCTGGTCTACTGGGCCTACCCGATCGTCTGCGAAGCGCGGTGGGGCCGCACCCTGGGCAAGCGCGCACTGGGCCTGCGCGTGCTCGCGCGCGATGGCGCGCCGGTGGGCTGGATGGCCGCCATCACCCGCAACCTGCTGCGCACCGTGGACATGCTGCCGTTCGGCTATGCACTGGGCCTGATCAGCAGCCTGTTCGATTCCCACGGCCGCCGCCTCGGCGACCTGGTGGCCGGTACCGTGGTGGTGCATGCACCGGTGCTGTACCTGCCGCCTCCGCCCACCATCGACAGCGTGCTGGCCCCGCCGCAGCCGCTGCGACCGGAAGAACAGGCGGCGCTGATGGCCTTCGCCGAGCGCGCGCCGCGGCTGTCGGCGGCACGCCAGCAGGAACTGGCCGGCATTGCCGAGCCACTGACCGGCACCCACGGCCAGGTCGGCGTGCTGCGCCTGTATGCCATGGCCAACTGGCTGCTGGGGCGGCGATGAAGCAGGAACAGTTCGTCGCCCGCTACCAGCAGGAATGGCAGGACCTGGAACACTGGCTGCTGCTGCGCGCCGGTGCTTCGCGCCGCACGCGGCGCAAGGCCAGCGCGCTCGCGCTCGACGATACCGCCTTCCCGCAGCGCTACCGGCGCCTGTGCCAGCAGCTGGCGCTGGCCCGCGAGCGCGGCTACAGCCCGCAGCTGGTGCAGCGCCTGCAGCAGTTGATGCAGCAGGGCCACAGCGTGCTGTACCGCACGCCGCCGACGCGCTGGCGCGGTGCGCTGGAATTCCTGGTGGCCGACTTCCCGTTGCTGGTGCGCAGCCAGGCGCGCAGCATGTGGGTGGCGCTGGCGATGTTCGCGCTGCCGGCGCTGGCCTGCTTCGTGCTGGTGCAGGTCTATCCGGACCTGATCCACATGGTGATGGACAACCGCCAGATCGCCGAGATGGAGCGCATGTACGATCCGGCCGCCGAGCGCCTGGGACGCGACAGCGGCACCGACTGGATGATGTTCGGCCACTACATCCTCAACAACATCAGCATCGCCCTGCGTACCTTCGCCAGCGGCCTGCTGGCCGGCCTGGGCACGCTGCTGGTGCTGCTGTTCAACGGCGTGATCATCGGTTCGGTGGCGGGCCACCTGCAGCACATCGGCCATGGTGATCCGTTCTGGCGCTTCGTCGCAGGCCATGGTGCCTTCGAGCTGACCGCGATCGTGATCGCCGGCGGTGCCGGTCTGCAGCTGGGCATGAAACTGCTGGCACCCGGCCGGCGCAGCCGCCTGGATGCACTGGTCGAGGGCGGCCGCATCGGTGCGCGCCTGTGCCTGGGCGTGGCGTTCATGCTGCTGGTGGCCGCGTTCATCGAAGCCTTCTGGTCGTCGATTGCCGACGTGCCGGCGTGGGGCAAGTTCAGCGTGGCCGGCATGCTGTGGGCCGGCGTGCTGCTGTGGCTGTGGCGCGGCGGACGCGGAGGCGGCCATGCGCATTGACCACCTGGACGTGGTGCTGCGCGCGCGCAGCGGCTGGGAAGCAATGGAGCTGGGCAGTGCCCTGTCGCGCCGCCACGCACGCGCGGTATGGGGCAGCTGGCTGCTGGCCAGTGCGCCGCTGTTCGTGGTCTTCAACGCGCTGGGCTGGTGGCTGGATGCATTCGGCTGGGCGTGGCTGGCAATGTGGTGGTGCAAGCCGCTGTTCGAACGGGCGCCGCTGTACGTGCTGTCGCGTGGCATCTTCGGCGAGCCGGTCGGTACGCTGGCGGCCCTGCGCGCGCAACGCAGCTGGGGCAATGCAGGTTTCTGGGGCTACCTGGGCTGGCGCCGTTTCAGCGTGCTGCGCAGCCTGTGCATGCCGGTGAACCTGCTGGAGGGCAATGCGCCGGCCCAGCGCGGTGCACGCCGCCGTGCCGTGGCCGCTGGTGCGGCGGGTGCCGCCGCCGTGCTGACCGTGGCCTGCATGGCGTTTGAAGCGGTGCTGGTGTCCGGTGCGATCGGCGCGGTGTTCATGTTCATGCCGCTGGAGCTGATGTCCGAATCATGGCGTGCCGCGTGGGACATGATCGGCCAGGACACACCCGCCTGGGCGCGGGCGGGCTTCAACCTGGCGTGCTGGCTGGCCTCGGTGCTGATCGGTCCGTTCTACGTCGGCGCCGGCTTCGGCCTGTACTTGAACCGGCGCACGCAGATGGAAGCGTGGGACGTGGAGATCGCCCTGCGCCGCCTGCGCGAGCGGCTGCTGCCGGCGGCATCCACGCTGGCGCTGCTGCTGTGCCTTGCCCTGCCGCTGGCCTACGCGCCAGTGCATGCGCAGGACGCGCAGACGGCCGCAGAACAGGCAGACGATGCCGGAGAGGACGAGGACAGCGCGGAGGAACCGGCCACTGCGGCGAACGATCCGGCCAATGCACCGGCCATGATCTTCGGTGCAGCGCCAGTGGACACCGCCGGCTTCCGCCAGGCGGTGAACCGCGCCTATGAAGATCCGCTGCAGCGCCCGACCCGCCAGGTCACGCGCTGGAAGCCGATCGAGCAGGCCGAGGAAAAAAAGAAGGAAGACAAGCAGCTGCAGCGTGACACCAACAGCAAGGGTGAACGCAAAACGCGCAAGGACGGCATCGCCTGGCTGGCACGCCTGGCCGAGTGGGGCCTGTGGGGCCTGCTGGGCGTCCTGCTGCTGGTGCTGCTGCTGACCGCACGGCTGTGGCTGCCGTGGCTGCGCGGCAGTGGCCGGCGCAAGGCCGAGGCCACACCGCAGGTAGTGGAAGAACCGGTGGAACTGCCGGTCGTGCTGCCGCCGGACGTGGCCACCCAGGCCGGCCTGCTGTGGGACCAGGGGCGGCCGCGGCAGGCGCTGGCCCTGCTGTACCGCGCCAGCGTGCGCACGGTGGGCGAGCGCAGCGGCATCGCGCTTCCGCCCGGTGCTACCGAAGCGCAATGCCTGCGCGCGTCGCGGCGCATGCCCGATGCCACCGACCGTGACCTGTTCGCGCGCATCGTGCGCATGTGGCAGTACGCCGCCTACGGTGGCCGCCTGCCCAGCCGCGCCGATTTCGATGCATTGGCCGATACCCTGCGCCGGCAGTACAGGTGGCTGGCATGAGTCCGCGCCTGTTCTGGTCGCTGCTGCTGGGCGCGCTGGTGCTGTTCGGCGTGCCGCTGACGATCCTCTACCTGCGCACGCACGAACGCGTGACCGAGACCGTGCAGCTGCCGCCGCAGGGCGAAGCTGGCTACAACCCGCTGTACGTGCTGGGCCAGGCCCTGCGTGCCGATGGCATCGAGGTGCACTCGCGGCCGCGGCTGGACCTGCAGCAGATGGCGCTGGGCCCGCACGATACGGTGGTGCTGCTGCAGGACAGCAGCGAACTGCCGGCACCGGCGGCCAGGGCCCTGCTGGCCTGGGTTGATGGTGGTGGCCATCTGCTGGTGCGTACGCCGCCGCCCGCCGAGGACGACGCCAGCAGCACGCAGGGGCCCCTGCTGGACCAGCTGGGCGTGGACAGCCTGTATCAGCAGAGCGACTGCCAGCCATTCCACGTCATCGATGATCCCAGCCACGTCGAGTTCTGCGGTGGTCGTCGCTTCACGCTGGGCTTTGCCGCCAATGCGCGGGCCGAACGGCGCTGGGGCAACGAGCACAGCCTGGTGTTCGCACGCCTGCACCATGGCCAGGGCAAGGTGAGCGTGCTGGCCGACATGGAATTCATGCGCGGCGAGGTGGATTCGCCGGCGGCACGCCTGGCGTCGGCCGCAGGCAAGGCCAGTGATGGCCTGCACGATCTCTCGCACCGCGACCTGACCCGTTACCTGCTCGACCCGAATTACGGCAAGGGAGCGTTCTGGCTGGTCTATGCCAGCCGCCCGCCGTCACTGTGGGCGCGCCTGTTCTACCAGGGCTGGCCGCTGTGGGCGCCGCTGCTGCTGGCCCTGCTGGGCTGGTTGTGGGCTCGCTCGCAGCGCTTCGGCAGCCTGCTGCCGTCGCCGGTGCTGGAACGCCGCTCGCTGCTGGAGCACGTGCGTGCCAGTGGCGAGCTGCTGCTGCGCTTCGGCCACGGCACGCGCCTGTACGACGCCGTGTTCGCCCTGTTCCTGCATCGCCTGCGCCTGCGCGCACCGGTAGCCGCTGCACTGGACGGTGCGCCGCGCGATCAGGCCATCGCCGAGCTGCTGAAATGGCCGCAAGGCCGTGTTGCCAGCGCGCTCACGCCCCCGCCACCGCACGATTCCTCCGCCCTGCGCGAGCGCATCCGCTTGCTGCTCCAGATGAGATCCCTGCTATGACCGAAGTCCCCGAGCTGCCGGCGGCCGCCAACGCCCGCCTGATCGAACGCGTCGATGCCATCCGCACCGCCGTTGGACACGCCTTCATCGGCCAGGCCGATGTACTGGACCAGATCCTGGTGGCGCTGCTGGCCGGTGGCCACGTGCTGATCGAAGGCGTGCCCGGTCTGGGCAAGACCCTGCTGGTGCGTGCACTGGCACAGGCCCTGGAGCTGGACTACGGGCGCGTGCAGTTCACCCCCGACCTGATGCCCAGCGACGTCAGTGGCCACGCGGTGTACGACCCGAAGAGCGAGAGCTTCAAGATCCGTCGCGGCCCGGTGTTCACCAACCTGCTGCTGGCCGACGAGATCAACCGTGCCCCGGCCAAGACCCAGTCGGCCCTGCTGGAAGTGATGCAGGAAGGTCAGGTGACCATCGAAGGCAAGGCCTTCACCCTGGCGCCGCCGTTCATGGCGCTGGCTACGCAGAACCCGCTGGAACAGGAAGGCACCTACCCGTTGCCGGAAGCACAGCTGGACCGCTTCCTGCTGAAGGTGCTGATCGACTACCCGCAGCTGGAGGACGAGAAGCGCATGGTGACCGCGATCACCAGTGGCCGTGCCGCCAGCGATTTCGACCTGAGCCAGGTGCCGCGTGTATTGGGGGCCGGCGAGCTTCTGGAACTGCAGCGCGCGACCGCGGCGATCACCGTCGATGACGAAGTGATCGACTACGCGGTGCGGATTGTGGCGGCCACGAGGCAGTGGCCGGGCATCGCGGTCGGCGCTGGCCCCCGCGGCAGCATCGCGCTGGTGCGTGCCTCGCGCGCGCAGGCGGTGCTGGCCGGCCGTGACTTCGTCACGCCGGACGACGTGCGCGACATTGCGCGCCCGGCGCTGCGCCACCGCATTGCACTGGCCCCGGAGCTGCAGATCGAAGGCCAGGACGCCGACGACGTGCTGGGCGCGCTGCTGGCCAAGGTGGAAGCACCGCGCCGATGAGACCGGCCCCGCTGCTGCTGGCGCTGCTGCTGGCCTGGGCTGCCCTGGGCGGCCTGGTGCTGGGCGGGTGGCTGCCGCGCTGGAGCTGGGCGCTGGCAGCCGTCGTCATCGCGCTGCCCGCCTTGTGGGATCTGTGGCGGCAGTCGCGGCGTCCGTCGCCGCAGGTACAGCGCGAGCTGCCCGAAGCGCTGGCGCTGGGCGTGCGCCGCGAGGCGGCGCTGCGCCTGCAGGCCGAGCAATCGATGACGGTGCAGGTGTTCGACCTGGTGCCCGGCGGCTGGCCGCTGGAAGCGCTGCCGCAGCGCGTGCGCCTGCAGGCCGGTACGGCGTCCACCCTGCACTACCACCTGCAGCCGCTGCAGCGTGGGCACTTCCGCTTCGAGGGGGTGCACCTGCGCATGCGTTCGCCGTGGCGCCTGTGGTGGCAGCAACGCACGCTGCCGCCGGCGCTGGAGGTGCGGGTCTATCCGAACTTCGTGCCGCTCACCCGCTTCGCATTGTTCAGTGCCGACCAGGCCTCGCGGCTGGTTGGTGCGCACGTGAAGCGCCGCCGTGGCGAAGGCACCGATTTCCACCAGATGCGCGAGTACCGCATCGGCGACAGCCTGCGCCAGCTCGACTGGAAGGCCACCGCGCGTGCGCGCAAGCTGATCTCGCGCGAATACCAGGACGAGAAGAACCAGCAGCTGCTGCTGATGCTGGACAGTGGCCGGCGCATGCTGGCCAGCGAAGGCGGGCTCTCGCACTTCGACCATGCCTTGAACGCCTCGCTGGTGGTGGCTTACCTGGCGCTGCGCCAGGGCGACGCTGCCGGCCTGTACGCTGCCGGGGGCGAACGCCGCTGGGTGGCGCCGCAGCGCGGCATGGGTACGGTCGAGCACCTGCTGCGCGCCAGCTACGACCTGCAGCCACGCGCGGTGGCCACCGATTACCTGGCCGCCGCCACCGAGGTGTCGCTGCGCCAGCGCCGGCGTGCGCTGGTGATGCTGGTCAGCAACGTGCGTGATGAGGACATCGAAGACCTGCTGGCGGCAGTGCGCCTGCTGCAGCGGCGCCACCTGGTGTGCGTGGCCAGCCTGCGCGAACGCGAGCTGGACGGCGCACTGGAGGGCGAGGTGCAGACACTGGAAGACGCCACCCAGGCCGGTGCCGCCGCGCTGTACCTGCAGCAACGCGCGAAGGCGCATGAGGCCCTGCGCAGCGAAAAGGTGATGGTGCTGGACGTGACCGCCGATGCCCTGCCCGGCGCGCTGGTGGAACGCTATCTGGCGGTGAAGCGCGAAGGGCTGCTCTGATACCCGCGATCGCTCTGGTAGGTGCCAACCTTGGTTGGCACGGAATCCACAGCGCCGACCAGGGTCGGCATCTACCAAAACCGGTTGCCGGCCAGCGGCCGGCGCTACCCCCTGCAACAACCGCCGCATCGCCTTGGTAGGTGCCAACCTTGGTTGGCACGAACCCACAGCGCCGACCGAGGTCGGCATCTACCAAAACCGGTTGCCGGCCAGCGGCCGGCACTACCCCCTGCAACAACCGCCGCATCGCCCTGGTAGGTGCCAACCTTGGTTGGCACGAAATCCACAGCGCCGACCAAGGTCGACATCTACCAAAACCGGTTGCCGGCCAGCGGCCGGCACTACCCCTGCAACAATCGATGCATCGCCCTGGTAGGTGCCAACCTTGGTTGGCACGAAATCCACAGCGCCGACCAGGGTCGACATCTACCAAAACCGGTTGCCGGCCAGCGGCCGGCACTACCCCTGCAGCAATCGACGCATCGCCCTGGTAGGTGCCAACCTTGGTTGGCCCGCCCACAGCGCCGACCAGGGTCGGCATCTACCAACGGCGGTTACCGGCCAGCGGCCGGCACTACCCCTGCGGCAACCGATGCATCGCCCTGGTAGGTGCCAACCTTGGTTGGCACGAAATCCACAGCGCCGACCGAGGTCGGCATCTACCAAAACCGGTTGCCGGCCAGCGGCCGGCACTACCCCTGAAGCAACCGACGTTGCAACCGCTCCACCGCACGCTGCAGCAGCACCCGGTTGCGGCCCAGCTTCATCCACTGCGGCAGGCGCGAGAACATCGAACCGTTGGTAACGCCCGCGCGCTCGCGCAGAGGCGCGGCAGCGTAGTCGTGCAGTGCCTGCAGATGGGCTTCGTTGTAGGCCCACAGCACGCCGGCCGCAGTCTTTTCGACCAGCCGCAGCGGCAAGCCAAAATGCGGATCGATCGCCTCATTGCCACGCCATCGCGACAACGTGACCTCCACCTCGCTGCTGCGTCCGCACTGACTGCAGTCCGCCGCCAGCGTCCGCAACGGCGACACTGCACGCGCACGGTGCAGCTCGGCGCGGACCCATTTGTGCCCGCAGTATCCGCAGGGACGATAGCCGCTGTAGCGCACGGGCCCGACCCAGTCGCCCGCGGCACAGCAACCGCAGCCGCATCCACTGTCGAGGGCTGCGCTGCAGCCCAGGCAGCGGAAACGTCGCGATTCCGGCGTCCGCACCACCCAGCCGGGCGTATCGCAGCGGTGGCAGCGCACCGCGATGCGGTCCGAATAGCGCCACAGGGCGTGGCCGTCATCCAGATGCCGGCCCGGCAGCGGCGCAGGCCGCAGGTCGCGATTGCGCCGCACCGTCATCAGACGTAGATCCGCGTCGGCGCCTCGTCGACGATCGCGTGCGGCACGAAGCGCGCACTGTCGCGGGTGATCGCGCTGTCATCCTCGCGGATGCCGATGCCGCAGGCATGGTCACCGATCACCCAGCTGCCGATCAGCGGATAGCCGCCTTCGAAGCGGGTGAGAGGATGCGCACGCTGGATGATCGCCGGGCCGTCGTAGGGACCGTCGCTGCGTTGGGTGCTGCCATCGGCCAGGTGCATCTCGATGTTGGCGCCTTCGCGCGAGAACAGCGGTTTGCGTACCCAGCCCGACGCCAGCGTGCTGCCGTCATCGAAATGCGCTTCCAGCAGGTTCGGATGGCCCACGTTGCGCTGCCACAGCAGCGGCAGGATGCCCTTGTTGCTCAGCACCGCCTTCCAGGCCGGTTCCAGCAGCTGCACGCCCGAACCGGGCAGCGCGCGGCCGAATTCCTCGGCCATCAGGTCTTCCAGCGGATACAGCTTGAACAGCGTGCCGATCACCGAATCGTCCAGCGCGGTGAAGCGTCCGTCCTCGGACAGGCCAATGTCCTCGATGGCGATGGCCTGGCCATGCAGGCCGGCCTGCGACGCACAGTCGCGCAGGTACTCGACCGTGCCGCGGTCTTCCTCCGAACTGCCGACCGCGCTGAAGTACAGCGGGGGCGGCAGCTGTGTGGCGAGGTCGCCGAAACGCTCGACCAGCGCCTCATGGATGGCGTTGAACTGGTCGGCATGCTGCGGCAGGCGACCGGCATTGCGCTGGTCTTCCAGCCACTGCCACTGGAAGAAGCTGGCTTCGAACAGCGAGGTCGGCGTGTCGTAGTTCAATTCGTACAGCTTGGCCGGACCGGTACCGTCGTAGGCCAGGTCCAGGCGGCCATAGAGGTGCGGCTGGCGCTGGCGCCAGCTGTCGGCGATCCAGTCGCGGTAGTGCGACGGAATCGCCAGCTGGTCCATCAAGCGTTCGCTGCCGATGACATCACCGACCAGATCCAGCGCCATCTGGTGCAGCTCGGCGCTGGGGTCTTCGATGTCCTGTTCGATCTGGCGCAGGGTGAAGGCGTAATACGCGCGTTCATCCCAGTACGGCTGGCCGTCGATGGTGTGGAAGCGGAAACCCGCCTCTTCCGCGCGCGCCCGCCACTGGGCACGCTCGGCAATCCGGATGCGCTGCATGGGTCGATCAGCCGCCGTAGCTGCCGCTGGTGCTGCGGCGTGCGCTGGTGTTGCCGAAGCCACCACGGCTGGCAGTGACCGCACGGTTCGGCTCGCTGGTGACCGGGGCCAGGCCGGCCTTGCCAGCACCGATGCCGCTGGCGGTGTTCAGGCCACCGGTGCCGCCCGGTGCCGGGCGCGCCCAACCCGCATTCTTGTCCTGGTAGGCCGGTGCCGACGCCGGCGCCTGCGGGGCGAGGCCGCCGCGGTTGCTCAGCATCTGCGACATGAAGAAGCCCATCATCATCGGGCCGATGAACGAGGTACCGGCCGAGGTGTGCTGCTGCACGCACTGTTCCGGCTTGTAGTCCTTCTCGCAGGCTTCCTTGCTGGCGTACTTCGGCGCCGCATCGGCGGCCTGCTTCTGCGCTTCAGCGAACGCATTGCGGCACGACGACGGATCGCCGGTGGCCTCGGTGCAGGCCTCCACCGAGGTATACAGGCCTTCCTGCACCTTCACCTCCGGCTCCTTCTGGCAGGCGGTGAACAGCAGCGGCGCGGCGCTCATCAGCAGCAGCGCGGTGGTGCGGGAACGTTTCATGGCCTCATGCCCTGTCGACGGATCAATGCCCCAATGATGCCAAATCCGGGCCAGCAACCGGAATCGGCAAAGTGCGAAAGATGAACGGACTTTCATTTTCGTCGGCATTGGGGTCAGAGCCCATCGCGCCGCGATGGGATCCGACCCCAGGCGACGCACCGCTCTGGTAGGTGCCAACCTTGGTTGGCACACATCCCGCGGCGCCCGGTCATGCCCGGCGCGCGCAGCCAAGTCTCCGGCAAGAAGCCCCCTTGTTGTTCAAGGGGGGCGCGCCGAAGGCGCGGGGATAAGGGGAAATGCGCGGACCGCCAAGCCGCTGCAAGCGGTGAAGGTGGTTGCAGCAGCAACCGAAAAAATTGGCCATGATCGGCTGACCCCCACGTCGTACGGCCCGCCCGTTCCGCCCGCCATGCCCGAATACCGTTCCCGCACCTCCACCGCCGGTCGCAACATGGCCGGCGCCCGCGCCCTGTGGCGCGCCACCGGCATGAAGGACGGCGACTTCCACAAGCCGATCATCGCCATCGCCAACTCCTTCACCCAGTTCGTGCCCGGCCACGTGCACCTGAAGGATCTCGGCCAGCTGGTCGCGCGCGAGATCGAACAGGTCGGCGGCGTCGCCAAGGAATTCAACACCATCGCCGTGGACGACGGCATCGCGATGGGCCACGACGGCATGCTGTATTCGCTGCCCAGCCGCGAGATCATCGCCGACGCCGTGGAGTACATGGTCAACGCGCACTGCGCCGACGCGCTGGTGTGCATCAGCAACTGCGACAAGATCACCCCCGGCATGCTGATGGCCGCGCTGCGCCTGAACATCCCGGTGGTGTTCGTCTCCGGCGGGCCGATGGAAGCGGGCAAGACCAGGCTGTCCGAGCACAAGCTGGACCTGGTCGACGCGATGGTGGTGGCCGCCGATGACAGCGCCTCCGACGAGAAAGTCGCCGCGTTCGAGCGCAGCGCCTGCCCCACCTGCGGGTCCTGCTCGGGCATGTTCACCGCCAACTCGATGAACTGCCTGACCGAGGCGCTGGGCCTGTCGCTGCCCGGCAACGGCACCACGCTGGCCACCCACGCCGACCGTGAGGCGCTGTTCCGCCGCGCCGGCCGCCTGATCGTCGAACTCTGCCATCGCTGGTACGGCGGCGAAGACCCCAGCGCGCTGCCGCGCGGCATCGCCACCCAGGCCGCGTTCGCCAATGCGATGACCCTGGACATCGCCATGGGCGGCTCCACCAATACCATCCTGCATCTGCTGGCCGCCGCACAGGAGGCGAAGGTCGACTTCGACCTGACCCACATCGACGCGCTGTCGCGGCGCGTGCCACAGCTGTGCAAGGTGGCGCCGAACACGCCGAAGTACCACATCGAGGACGTGCACCGCGCCGGCGGCGTGTTCGGCATCCTGGGTGAGCTGGACCGCGCCGGCCTGCTCGATACCACGGTGCCGACCGTGCACAGCGCCAGCCTGTCCGACGCGCTGGAACGCTGGGACGTAGTGCGCAGTGACAACGACACCCTGCATGCCTTCTTCAAGGCCGGCCCGGCCGGCATCCCTACCCAGGAGGCCTTCAGCCAGGCCACGCGCTGGCCGACCCTGGACATGGACCGCGCCGAGGGCTGCATCCGCTCGCTGCAGCATGCGTACTCACTGGAAGGCGGCCTCGCCGTGCTGCGTGGCAATCTGGCCGTGGATGGCTGCGTGGTGAAAACCGCCGGCGTGGACGAATCGATCCACGTGTTCGAAGGCCCCGCGCGTGTCTATGAAAGCCAGGACGCGGCCGTCGCCGGCATCCTCGCCGACGAGGTGCAACCGGGTGAGGTAGTGGTGATCCGCTACGAAGGGCCGAAGGGCGGCCCCGGCATGCAGGAAATGCTCTACCCGACCAGCTACCTGAAGTCGAAGGGACTGGGCAAGCAGTGCGCGCTGCTCACCGATGGCCGTTTCTCCGGCGGCACCTCGGGCCTGTCGATCGGCCACGTCTCGCCGGAAGCCGCCAGCGGCGGTGTCATCGGTCTGGTGGAGAACGGCGACCGCATCCGCATCGACATCCCGGCCCGCCGCATCGACCTGCTGCTGGATGAGGCCACGCTGGCCCAGCGCCGCGCCGACGCCGACGCGCGTGGCTGGAAACCGCGCGCGCCACGCCCGCGCAAGGTCACCAGCGCGTTGAAGGCCTACGCCCTGCTGGCCACCAGCGCCGACAAGGGCGCCGTACGCAACACCGCCCTGCTCGGCGATTGATGCCGATCCGGTAGTGCCGGCCGCTGGCCGCCATCTGGGAAAAGGGGACGGAGGGGATTAAGTCGTTTGTGCCTCAAACGACTTAATCCCCTCCGTCCCCTTTTTTCAGCCGATCACGCGCTTGAACGGGGGCAGCGCGTCGATGATGCGCTTGCCGTAGCGGCGGGTCAGCAGCCGCGAATCAAGAATGACCACGCGGCCGGTGTCGGTGGAGGTGCGGATCAGGCGGCCGGCGAACTGGGTCAGCGTGCGCAGCGCATGCGGAATGGCGATCAGGTTGAACGCGTTGAGCCCGCGTCCCTCGAACCACTCGCTGAGGGTGGCGGTCTGCGGGTCGGTCGGCACGGCGAACGGCACCTGGGTGATCACCACCGTGGTGCAGGCCTCGCCGGGCAGGTCGAGGCCCTCGCCGAACGAGTTCAGGCCGAACAGCACCGAGCCCTCGCCTGCCTCGACACGCCGCAGGTGTTCCTCGATCAGCCGGGTCTTGGACATCTCGCCCTGCACCAGCACCTGCTTGCGGCGCGCGGCCGGCATCAGCCCGGCCACCTTCTCCATCTTCCAGCGCGAGGTGAACAGCACCATCGAGCCCTTGGCCCAGTCCAGTTCGGTGTCCAGGTAGCGCGCCACTTCGCGCGGGTGGCCTTCGCGGTCGTCCGGCGTGACCGGGAACTTCGGCACGATCAGTTCGGCCTGGTTGGGCAGGTCGAACGGCGACGACAGCGAGACCATCTCGGCCTCTTCCGGAATGCCGTTGTCGATCGCCAGCGCCTGGAAGTCGCCACCGCCGGTCAGCGTCGCCGAGGTCATCACCACCGAGTCCACTTCATCCCACAGCAGCTTGCGCAGCACGTGCGCGGCCGACACCGGCGAACCGTGCAGCACCAGGTCGCCATCGCGGGTGGCAGTCACCCAGCGCGCCATCGGCGGCGCGCCGTCCTTGTCTTCGCGGCGCCACGCCTGCCACAGGTTGTACTGCTGCTCGATCATCTCCAGCGCCATGCCCAGGTTGCGCTGCAGGCGCTCGCGCGCGGCATCGTCCGGCTTGCCCTTGGCCACCTGCGTGGTGGCCGCATGCGCCCAGTTGTAGAGGCTGCGGGTATCGTCGGCCAGTGCCTCGATCGGCTCGCGCCAGGCCTCGGGCAGGCGTCCATTGGCCGCGCGCCACATCGGCTCTTCGTCCGCCGGCGCCGGCATCCACACCCGCTCGATGTGATCACGGAACGCGCGCAGCTGCTTGGCCACGTTGCTGGCGACTTCGATCGCTTCGTTGGGCAGCAGGTTGCCCAGCCGGTCCTTGTCGACCGCGCGGTACGCACCGGCGATCAAGATCTGCAGGCGGCCGGTGCGCTTGGCCATCTCGTCCAGCGCGAGGCTGGCCGCGCCCTGGTCGATCGCCACGTTGCCGATGTGATGGCCTTCGTCCAGCACCAGCAGCATGTCCGAGGGTGGCGCGATCAACGGCTGGCCGTTGTCGCTGTCACCGATCGACAGCGCCGACAGCAGCAGCGCGTGGTTGGTGACCACGATCTGTGCGTCGCGCACCGTATTGCGCGAGCGCAGCACCGCGCACTGCGCCGAATAGGCGCAGCGCCGCCCGGCACAACCCGAGGCCGGCGTGGTGATGCGGCTGCGCAGGCCGGGACTGATGGTCTCCGGCGCATTGTCGATATCGCCATCCCAGCTGCCGCTGGTGAAGGCGTCGGTCAGGCGTTTGGCGATGTCCATCTCGATCGGCGCCAGCGGCCGGTCGAACAGTGGCGCGTCATCCTCGAACATGCCGCCCTGCGAGCCCTCGCCCTGCGCCTCGGCGGCATTGCGCGTGCACAGGTAGCGGGTGCGTCCCTTGGCCAGCGCCACGGTCGCTTCCAGGCCGGTGGCCTTCAGGAAATTCGGGATATCGCGCTCGACCAGCTGCGACTGCAGCGCCACGGTGCCGGTGCTGATCACCAGCTTCTTCTTGGTGGCCAGCGCGATCGGCACGCCTGCGGTGAGGTAGCCCAGGCTCTTGCCGACGCCGGTCGGCGCCTCGACCACGCCAACGCCACCGCTTTTCGACAGCGCGCGCGACACCACGCCGATCATCTGGCTCTGCGAGCGACGGGTGGAGAAGCCGGGGGTGTTGGCCTGCAGCGTCGTGTACGCCTTGCGGATCGCGTCCTTCAAGGTGTCATCGAGCGTGCGCGGAGCGGCGACGGTTTCGGTCACGCCGGGAACTACCGTAGCTGGATCAGGCCGGTCATTGTCGCATGGCCGGCCGCGTTCACTGTTGCTGGCTCCCTGAACGAGCCAGCGACGACGCCCGCCGGCGCGCTCGGTCCGAAGCCCGCGCCGCACAGGGGCGAAACACGCCGGGCGTGGCCCGGCGCCAGCGCTCAGGCGACCGGGGCGGGACGGCTACGCAGCAGGCGCACCAGCGCCCACACCAGCAGCACCACGCCGATGGCCTCGACCATCGCCAGCGCGAAGTGCACCACGCCGAAGATGGCGCTCATGCCCGAGATGGCGCTGAAGTTGCCGCTGCTGACCAGCCACATCGGCAGCATGCCCGCCGCCAGGCCACCCAGGCTGGACAGCAGCAACAGCAGCAGGCCGACCAGCGCGCCGGTGCGGGTGGCATCGCGCGGCGCACCGACCACCCAGACCAGGCCGACGCACAGCGCGATCAGCACCGGCAGGCGCACGCCGACCATGCTCAGCACGGTCACCATCAGGGTTGTGCTGTCCATCGGTCAGTCCTCGCCGGCCAGCACGGCCGAGCCCTGGCGCAGCGACTGGTAGACCTCGCCGGTCTGCGGGCGCACGCCGTGCCACTGCAGGAAGCTCTCGGCGGCCTGCTCGACCAGCATGCCCAGGCCGTCGACGGTATTGCGGCACTGCGCCGCACGGGCCCAGGCCAGGAAGGCGATGGCCGCCTCGCCGTAGTTCAGGTCGACGGCAGTGGTCATCGAATTGACCAGCGACAGCGGCAGCTTGAACTCGACGTCGCGGTCGCGGCCAGCCGAGGTGGCATTGACGATCAGTTCGAAGTCGCCGAGGTCGCGCAGGTCTTCCCAGTAGCGGCTGATCGCACGGCCGGGCTCGCCCATCGCGTCGATCAGTTCGTCGGCGCGCTCCGGCGTGCGGTTGACCACCACCAGTTCGGTGATGCCGGCATCGAGCAGCGCCGGGGCGACGCTGCGCGCCGAGCCACCGGCGCCGATCATCAGCACGCGGCGACCGCGCAGGTCCAGGCCGTGGCGGTCGGTCAGGTCGCGCACCAGGCCGATGCCATCGGTGGTGTCGCCGTGCCAGCGGTCGCCCTTGCGCAGCAGCGTGTTGACCGAGCCGGCGCGGCGCGCGCGCGCGGTCAGCGTGGTGCACAGCGAGAACGCGGCTTCCTTGTGCGGCAGGGTGACGTTGGCGCCGACACCGCCCTCGGCGGCGAAGGCCTCCAGTCCGGCCAGGAACGCATCCGGGGCCAGGTCGATCGCGCGGTAGTCGATGGCGATGCCTTCCTGGCGACCGAACGTCGCGTGGATCTGCGGCGACTTCGAGTGGGCAACGGGGTGTCCGAAGACGGCGTAACGGTCGGTCATGGAATCCTCAAGCTGGCTAGACTGATGCTCTTTCGTGCACGGAACCGGATGATGCGCATCACCCCGCCCCTGCTGGTGCTCGCCGCCAGTCTACTCTCTGCCCCCGTGGCGATGGCGTTGAACGAGTACGGCATCGAAGGCATGGGCGTGGTCTCGACCCGCGCCGACGAAGGTCGCGCCACGATCAGCGCCGATGGCCAGCGCATCGTCTTCGCCCGCCGCGGCGAGGCCGGCTGGGGCCTGTGGGAGGCGCGCGTGGTGGACGGTCGCTGGCAGCAGGCACAGGTACTGCCGGTAGGCGTGGCCGGTGAAGCGCGCGATCCCTACTTCAGCCGCGACGGCCGCTGGCTGCTGTTCGCGGCCGGCCGCGAGGGCGCGCTGGCGCTGTACCGCGCCGCGTTGGCCGCCGACGGCCGGCTGGGCCCGGCGCAGCCGCTGGCCGGTGACGGCGGGCGCCGCGAAGAGCGCGGGCCGGCCCTGAGCGCGGACGGCAAGCAGCTGTTGTTTGCCCGCCAGCAGGGCCGTGGCGCCGGCTGGGACCTGTTCGTGGCGACGCTGGATGCGCAGGGCCTGCGCGGCCCGGCCAGCGCACTGAGCGCGTTGAACAGCGCCGACGACGAGACCGACGGCGACTGGCTGGGCCAGGACGGCGCCGTGGTGTTCAGCCGCGGCAATGGCAGTACCGCGCAGGTCTGGAGCAGCGGCTGTGCGTGGAGCGGTGTAGCGCTGCAGCCGCTGGGGCTGTCGTTCAACCAGGCCGGCGGCTGGACCGGTGCGCCGGTGGTCGACAACGCCAAGCCGGGCGAGATGATGGTGGCCAGCAGTGCAGCGAAGGCGCCGCGTGCCGGTGGCGTGGACGTGTACCGGTTGGCGGTGCCGAAGGTGGCGGCGGTGGCCGGGTGCGCGCGGTAGATCCACGCCATGCGTGGATGGCCGTTTGGTAGATGCCAACCTTGGTTGGCATACGTGAAAGCGCCAACCAAGGTTGGCGACTACCAGTAGATCCACGCCATGCGTGGATGAAACGCCCCGTCAGCGCGACAACACCTTGGCGCGCAACTGCTCGTACTCCATCTCGCTCAGCTGGCCGTTGTCCTTGCGCTGGTTCAACGCGGCCAGCTCGGCCTGCACGGTCTCCGGCAGCGCCTGCTCACGGGCCACGTGGCGGGCAGCGGAGAGCTGTTCCGGCGGGCGCTTGCCGGCCCGCCAGGCGGCGATGAAGACAGCGACGATGATGGCGCCGAACACCAGCGTACCGGTGCCCCAGATCAGCCATTGCACCCATCCCAGTTCGGGTCCCATCGCGCAGTCCTCCGTCTATCGTGGCGCTATTGTCAGCGCTCGCGCAGCCATCGCGCCACCTGCGGCGCGAAATAGGTCAGCACACCATCGGCGCCGGCCCGCTTGAAACCCAGCAGCGACTCCAGCACGCAGGCGCGTTCGTCCAGCCAGCCGTTGGCGAAGGCGGCCTTCATCATCGCGTACTCGCCACTCACCTGATAGGCGAAGGTCGGCACACCGAATGTCTCCTTCACCCGGCGCACCAGGTCCAGGTACGGCATGCCCGGCTTGACCATCACCATGTCGGCGCCCTCTTCCAGGTCCAGCGCGATCTCGCGCAAGGCCTCGTCGCCGTTGGCCGGGTCCATCTGGTAGGTCTTCTTGTCGGCCTTGCCGAGGCTGGCCGCGCTGCCCACCGCATCACGGAACGGGCCGTAGAACGCCGAGGCGTACTTGGCCGAGTAGGCCATGATGCGCACGTTGATGTGGTTGTCGGCATCCAGCGCACGGCGGATCGCGCCGATGCGGCCGTCCATCATGTCCGACGGCGAGACGATGTCCACACCGGCCTCGGCGTGCGACAGCGACTGCTTGACCAGCGCTTCGACAGTGATGTCGTTGAGCACGTAACCCTTGTCGTCGATGATGCCGTCCTGACCGTGGGTGGTGTACGGGTCCAGCGCCACGTCGGTCATCACTCCCAGTTCCGGGAAGCGCGACTTCAGCGCGCGGATCGCACGCTGCGCCAGGCCGTCCTCGGCCCACGCCGCCGACGCGTCCAGCGACTTCAGCGACGGGTCGATCACCGGGAACAGGTCGATCACTGGAATGCCCAGTTCCAGCGCTTCTTCGGCCACCTTCAGCAGCTCTTCGATCGACAGCCGCTCCACGCCCGGCATCGACGGCACTGCGGTGCGGCCCGCCCGTTCGTGCACGAACACCGGGTAGATCAGGTCGTCGGTGGTCAGCGTGTTCTCGCGCATCAGGCGGCGCGAGAACTCGTCGTGGCGCATGCGGCGCGGGCGGTAAAGCGGGTGGGACATGGCAGGCTCCGAGGAGTGGCTATTGCAACAGGTAGCCCTGCGGCAGCAGGGGTTCGGGCAACGGGCGTTCGCCGAGCGCGTCGAGCTGGTCGATCTCGATCGTGCGCACCAGCGCGTCCAGCGGCAGGTCGTTCGGCTCCAGGCCGAACGGGTCTTCCATTTCTTCGCCCAGCTGGTCCAGGCCGAAGAAGGCGTAGGCCAGCACCGCCGACAGCACCGGCGTGCCCCAGCCCAGCGAGCTGGCCAGGCCGAACGGCAGCAGCACGCAGAACATCCATGCGCAGCGATGCAGCAGCAGGGTGTAGGCGAACGGCAGCGGCGTGGTGAGGATGCGCTCGCAGCCGGCCTGGATCGACGACATCGCGTGCAGTCGCTCTTCCAGCTGGGTGTAGAGGATCGGGTCGAGTTCGCCGGCGCGCAGGGCGTGGGCCAGCTCGGCAGCGATCATCGACAGCAATGCGTCGGGCACGTTCTCGCGCTGGCCCAGCTGCTCGCGCTGCGGCTTGTCCAGCCACGGCAACGCCGCCAGGGCCACGATGCGCCCGCGCAGGCGCGCGGCCAGCGCATGGGCAAAAGCCGTAGTGAGGTAGGCGATGCGGCGGCGGCGACCGGCGTCATCGGCCAGCAGCAGGTTCACCTGGCGGGCCAGCGAACGCGATTCGTAGACCAGCTGGCCCCACAGCTTGCGGCCTTCCCACCAGCGGTCGTAGCAGGCGCTGTTGCGGAAACTGAGGAAGATCGACAGCACCAGGCCGAGCAGCGTGAACGGCGTGACGGAAACGCGCTCGATGCCGGTCGGCGGCGCCAGCTCCACCACCGCGGCCACCGCGATGGACAGGATCAGGATGGCCAGCACCTTCGGCGCGATCGCTTTTACGATCGAGCCGCGCAGGATGTACAGCAGTTGCCAGCCGTGGGGACGGGGTCGGATGATCATGGGGCAGCCGCGCCGGGCGCGGATTCACAGGCACGCGGGGGGCTCGCGCAGCCGTTCATTGTACGCCCCTGCCCGGCCCGCGGCCGTGTACCTGCGACGCCCTGTCGCACCCGGCGATGCGGCTCAGATCACGCCGCCCCCCAGGCCCAGGCGCAGGATGCCGACCACCACCACGATGCCGTTCAGCACCAGCCCGGCCCAGGCCCGGCCGCGCTTGGTCGGGTGGGTGAACAGGATGCCCAGCGCGGCGATCACCGCGCCCACGGCGGCGAACGGGATCAGGAACCAGTTGCCCCAGCCCAGCAGCGGAATCAGCGCCAGGATCATCCACAACAGCGCCAGTACGCCCCACAACAGACTGATCACGCCCATTCCACTCTCCCGCCGTTGGTTCCTGTCTGTGCACCATAGTCGTTCCCGCCGTCGCCGCCTACTGCCGTTGGCGGGGCTGTCACCGGCACCGTGCTAGCGTGCCGCCGTGCCTGCTCTGGGCCGGGTGTTGGCGCCGATTCAGAGTGGCCCGCCGATGATCGCAACCAGTCCTACAGGGGTCGTGCCATGAACATCCGTTGGGCCGCGTTGGCGGCCATCCTGCTGGTCGCCGCCGGCTGTGCCAGCACCTCCAAGGTCATGCTGGGGCGCGCCCGCGCGCCGATCGATCCGGCACTGGTGCAGATCTATTCGACGCCGCCGGCCGGCTCCCAGGAAATCGCCCAGCTGGAATCGGCGTCTGCCGTGGGCTTCGGCACGCAGGGCCAGACCGATGCAGCGGTGGCGCGCCTGAAGCGCGAGGCCGCAGCGCTGGGCGCCAATGGCGTGGTGCTGATGGGCGTGGGCAGCAGCGGCTCACCGGTGGGCATGTCGGTGGGTGCCGGCACGTTCGGCTCGCATGTCGGCGGTGGCGTCGGCATCGGTATTCCGACCACGCAGAAGCGCGCCGCCGGCGTGGCGATCTGGGTGCCGAACCCGGAACCGCCGGCACGACTGCCGACGCAGGTGATCACCCCGCAGCGGTGACGCGGCAGCGTCACCGCAGGTAGTGCCGGCCGCTGGCCGGCAACCTCAGGAATCCTCCCGACGTCAGGGGAATGCAGGCCAGCGGCCGGCACTACCGGGGGGTGTTCAGCGCTTGTACTTCGGCACGAACACCTTGTTCACCGCGTCGGCCAGCTGGTCCGGCGGCAGCAGGCCCTGGTCGAGCAGGAAGTTGTTGAACGCCAGGCGGTCGAACTTCGCACCCAGTGCCAGCTCGGTCTGCATGCGCAGTTCCAGGATACGGGTGTAGCCGTAGAAGTAGCTGCCGGCCTGGCCCGGCATGCGCACCATGTAGCGGTCCAGTTCCTGGGTGGCCATCGCCTTGGACAGGCCGACCTGCTCCATCAGCACGCGCTCGCCGTTGGCGCGGTCGGTCAGGCCGAGGTTGAGCATCGGGTCGAGCATCGCGCGTGCGGCGCGCAGCAGGCGGAACTGCAGGGCGATCATCTGCCCGTCCAGCGGCTCGTACGGCACCATCTCGGCCTCGGCATACAGCGCCCAGCCTTCCACGTTCACCGAATTGAACGCGAACATGGTGCGTGCCAGCGACACGCCACGCTCGACCATCGCGGTGAACTGCAGCTCGTGGCCGGGGCGGCCTTCATGCGCACTCAGCGTCCACGCCGCCGCACCGAAGTTGAAGTCGTCGTACTGTGCGCCCGGGCCCGCGGCCGGGTTGCCCAGCGGCAGCACGAAGGTGCCCTGCTGCCCGGTGTTGTTGACCAGCGGCGCCGGCAGGAAATGCGGGGCCGGGCTGGCCGCGCTCTCGGCGGCCGAACCCAGGCGCATCTGCATGGCGCGCTTGGGCACGTCGACGATGGCGTGCTCGCGGATCAGCGGATCGATCGCGTCGATCACCTTGCGGTAGTGGCCTTCCAGATGGTCGTCGGCGATCTTGTCGGCCTTCAGCGCGCGGATCACCGCCACCGGGTCGCTCGGGTCGGCCACCTTCAGGCCCTTCTCCTTCACCACCAGCGGCGCCAGCTGCTGCATCGCCGAGCGGGTTTCCATGAACTCCAGCTGCGCGCGCTGCATCAGCAGCTTCGGGTCGATGTCGATGCCGACCTGCTTGAGCTGGTAGGCGTACAGCGGCGCCGGCAGCCGTGCGTCGGTGCGCGCCTTCGGCAGCACGGTCGAGCGCGTCCAGCTGGCGTAGTCCTTCATCTGCCCGGCCAGGGCCTTCATCGCTTCATCGGCGCCGGCGATCTGGTACTTCTTCAGCAGCGACTCGATGCCGCTGATGTAGGTCTCGACGTTGTCCAGCGACTGCTGCACTTCGATCTTCGTCGGCTGCAGCAGGCTGCTGTCCTTCAAGCGCTCTTCGTAGCGCTGGCGGGCCAGCGTGGTGAACGCGGTGCCGCCCGGCTGCAGGCCGGCGTAAGCCTTGAGGCGGTCGATCGCCTTGGCCCGGCGCTCGGCCGGCACCTGGTCGGACAGCAGCAGGTTGAGGCCGCTGAACACCGTCTGCGGCGCGTCACTCCACGGCAGCAGGTACTTCTCGTTGAGCTCACTGCCTTCGATGTTCTGGTTGGCGGCGTGGATCATGATCTCCAGGTCCTGGCGGACGTTGGGATCCTGCTCGGTGGCCAGCTTCGCCTTCAGTTCGTCGCGGGCCTTGGCCATCGCGGCGCGGTAGCGCTTGCCGTTGTCCGCGCCGAGGTCGGCCACCTTGTCGTCGTAGCCGGGCACGCCGAAGAAGCCGGTTTCTTCCGGCTGGAACGGGCCCTGCGCATCGAGCAGGATCTGCGCCAGTGCGTTGCTGCGGGCGACCCAGGCCGGGCTGGCCGGTGTGGCGGCCTTGGCGGCGGGTGCCGCCAGCGCCGGCGGTGCGGACAGCAGCGGGGCGGCGGTCAGGGCCAGGGCAACGGCCAACGCGATCGGCTTCATGGTGCACTCCAGGACAGGGTTGCCCGCACCCTACGCGCTCAGCGCGGTGGCGACAATCGGCCGGAGGTCACAACGCTGCGGTCAGCGGGCATTCGCCGCGTTCGCGGCAGGCCTGCAGTTCGCATTCCTGCGCGGCCTCATCGTCATCCAGCGCAGTCAGGTCGAAGGTCTGCTTGTTCTCGCCCAGCACGTACATCACCGGGTAGTCCCACACGTCGTCACTGCGGGTGCCCTTCACGAACAACCGGCCGTGTGCGCGGGGGCCTTCCAGGGCCACGGTCAGGCCGACATCGCGCTGGCCGTTGAGCGCGGTCTGCATGCTGCCCAGCGGCATCGATTCGGCACGCAGCGGCTCGCCGAAGGCTTCCACCAGTTCGATGCTGCAGCCGGCGCGACGCATCGCCTCGCGCATCGGAGGGCTCTCGCGTGCCGCCTCACTCCAGCGCAGCACGCTCCAGGCCACCGTGCCACCAGCCCCGGCCAGCACCAGCAGCACGGCCACGGGCATCGCCCAGCGCCAGTGGCGGGACCACCAGCCGGCGGGCTTCGGGCCGTGGGTGGGAATCGGCGGCGGCAGTGTCATCGGCGGGCTCCTTCCCGTCTGTGTTTCAAGGCTTCAGGCAGCGCCCCAGGAAGGCTTCGGCCACACGGTAGCGATGCAGGGCATCGGCGCCGGACAGGCCATGCTTGGCACCCGGGTAGGTCATCAGCTCGAACGGCTGTCCGCGCTTCTGCAGCGCGCTCATCAGACTGGTCGAATTGGTGAACAGCACGTTGTCGTCCGCCATGCCGTGGATCAGCAGCAACGGCGAGCGCAGCCCATCGATGTGGGTCAGCACGCGCGCTTCACGGTAACCGGCGTCGTTGCGCGCCGGCAGGTCCATGTAGCGCTCGGTGTAATGGCTGTCGTACAGGCCCCAGTCGGTGACCGGGGCACCGGCCACGCCGCAGGCGTACTGGTTCGACGCCTTGGCCAGCAGCATCAGGGTCATGTAACCGCCGTTGGACCAGCCCTGCACGCCGATGCGCGCCGGGTCCACCCACGGCTGCTGCTTGAGCCAGGCCACGCCGCGCAGCTGGTCGGTCACTTCCACCGTGCCCTGCTTCCCGTACAGCGCACCACCGAAGTCGCGGCCGCGGCGCGGGGTGCCGCGGTTGTCCAGCGAGAACACGACGTAGCCCTGCTGGGCCAGGTACTGGTTGAACAGATGGTCGCCACGGCCGGGCCAGCTGTCGGTGACAGTCTGGCTGGCCGGGCCGCCATAGACATACACCGCCACCGGGTAGCGCCTGGACGGATCGAAGCCGGCCGGCTTGATCAGGCTGTAGTGCAGCGGCGTCTTGCCGTCGGCGGCGGTGAGCGTGCCGAACTCGACCGGGCGCTGCGCGTCGCGGTAGCGCGCATACGGGTGCTTGGGATCGGCCAGGTTGTTTTCCACCAGTGTGGCGATCTTCTCGCCGTTGGCGCGGAACAGCTCGATCTGCGGCGGCGTGGTGCTGTTGGACCAGCTGTCCACATAGACGCTGGCATTGCGGGCGAACGTGGCGCTGTGCATGCCCGGCGCCTTCGACAGGCGCTGCGGCTCACCGCCCTGCAGCGATACCGCGTAGATCTGGCTTTCGCGCGGGCTTTCGATGCCGGCACGGAAGTAGGCCTTGCCGGCCGTCTCATCCACCGCCAGCAGCTCGTCCACCGGCCAGTTGCCGTGGGTCAGCGCGGTGGTCTTGCCGTTGCTGTCGATGCGGTACAGGTGCTGGAAGCCGGTGCGCTCGGACGACCACAGTACGCTGCCGTCTTCAAGGAAGCGCAGGCTGTTGTGCAGCGGCACCCAGGTCGGGCTGGTTTCGTGGGCGAGTACGCGCTGGCGGTTGGAGTCGAGTGCCACTTCCACCAGGTCCAGCTGCTTCTGGTCGCGCGACTGGCGCTGGAAGCTCAGGTGCTGCGCATCGCGCCAATCGACGCGGGCCAGGTAGATGTCCTGTTCCTTGCCCAGGTCGATCCAGCGCGGCTGCGCCTCGGCGGCCGGTGCGATCACGCCCAGCTGCACGCGCACATTGGCGTCACCGGCGGCCGGGTAACGCTGTTCGATCACATCGGTGCGGTCGGCGTAGACCTCGTAGCGCTTCTGCACCGGCACCGGTGCCTCGTCGATGCGCGCGAACGCGATGGCCGAATCGTCCGGTGCCCACCAGTAACCGGTGTGGCGGTCCATCTCTTCATCGGCGACGAACTCGGCCACGCCGTTGCCGATGGTGGTGCTGCCGTCGCGGGTCAGCTGCAGCTGCTTTCCACTGGCCAGGTCGATCACCCACAGGTTGCGGCCGCGGATGAAGCTGACGAAGCCGCCCTTGGGCGACAGCTTGGCGTCGGTGGCGAAGCCCTCACCGTGGGTCAGCTGGCGCACGGCCGCCGCCCCCTGCTGCTTCAGGTCGTACAGGTAGAGTTCGCCGCCCAACGGGAACAGCAGGCGCTGTGCGTCCGGCGACCACTGGTAATCGACGATGCCGGTCATCGCGGCGATGCGCTGGCGCTCGCGGCGCGCCTTTTCCTCATCGCTGAGGGTCTCGGTGCCGGGCAGCACCACCTTGGAATCAACCAGCAGGCGGGTCTGGCCGCTGCCGATGTCGTAGGTCCACAGGTCCAGCTGATTGCGGTCGCTGTCCTTGCCGCGCAGGAAACTGACCTGCGAACCGTCCGGCGCCACCTTGGGCTTCATCAGGGTCGGGCCGGACAGCGGCAGCGGGCCGGTGATGGCTTCCAGGGTCAGCTTTTCGGCGTGGGCGGCGGTACTAGTGGCGAGCATGAGGGCAAGCGAAGCGAACAGGTGGCGCATGGAGGATCCCGGCAAACGGCAGGTCCGCCCGGCGGCAGGCGCGGGGCGGTCGTTCCCCCATCCTAACCAAGCCCGTGCAGGAAGGCAGCATGACCTTCTGCCCATGCTGCGGTGCTGGGGTCAGGGCCCTTTGCGTTGCAAAGGGATCCGACCCCGCGGCGGGTCAGCGCTGGCCGAACAGGTGCTTGCGCTCTTCGTCGCTGAGCGGCTTGCCGGCGTTCGGGTTCACCTGCTGGCGCAGCGCATAGGCGCGCTGGGTGGCCGGGCGCGCGGCGATGGCCTCGTGCCAGCGCTTGAGGTTCGGGAACGCGGCGAAGTCCACCGGCAGCTTGTCGTAGGCGCCGATCCACGGGTAGCTGGCCATGTCGGCGATGGTGTACTCGTCGCCGGCCAGGAAGGCGTGCTGGGCCAGGCGCTTGTCCATCACCCCGTGCAGGCGGCGTACTTCGTTGTCATAGCGCTCGATCGCGTAGGGAATCTTTTCCGGCGCATACACATTGAAATGCCCCATCTGGCCACTCATCGGGCCCAGGCCGGCCATCTGCCAGAACAGCCATTCCAGGGTGGTCACGCGGCCGCGCGGGTCGCTGGGCAGGAAGCGGCCGGTCTTCTCGGCCAGGTACAGCAGGATCGCACCGGACTCGAACACGCTCTGCGGGGCACCGCCATCGGCCGGGGCGTGGTCGACGATGGCCGGCATCTTGTTGTTGGGCGAGATGGCCAGGAACTCTGGCTTGAACTGGTCACCCGAGCCGATGTTGACCGGGTGGATGCGGTACTCCAGGCCGGCTTCCTCCAACAGCAGGGTCACTTTGTGGCCGTTCGGGGTGGGCCAGTAATACAGGTCGATCATGGCGTCGGCTCGGGGTGCGGAAAGGAACCTGAAGTCTAGTGCGTGAGTTGGGTTGGCACCGTCATGGCGGGCCGGTAACCTCGCCTCTCCCCCGAAACGCAGCATCCCCCGCATGAGTGCAAACCGCCCGCCGCTCTCCCCGTTGTCCACGCTGATCTTCGCCTCGCGCTGGCTGCAGCTGCCGCTGTACCTGGGCCTGATCGTGGCGCAGTGCGTCTACGTGTTCCTGTTCGGCAAGGAACTGTGGCACCTGATCTCGCATTCCGCCTCGATGGGCGAGCAGCAGATCATGCTGATCGTGCTGGGCCTGATCGACGTGGTGATGATCTCCAACCTGCTGGTAATGGTGATCGTCGGCGGCTACGAGACCTTCGTCTCGCGCCTGCGCCTGGAAGGCCACCCGGACCAGCCGGAATGGCTGAGCCACGTCAATGCCAGCGTGCTGAAGGTGAAGCTGGCGATGGCGATCATCGGCATCTCCTCGATCCACCTGCTGAAGACCTTCATCGCCAGCGGTGCGCTGGGCGGTATCCCGCTGTGCACGCCGGAGCAGATGAGCGTGGCCGCCGCCAACATCGGTGTCGCCCGCTGCTCGATGCTGACCCAGGAAGGCGTGCTGTGGCAGACCATCATCCACTGCGTGTTCATCCTGTCGGCGATCGGCATCGCCTGGACCGACAAGCTGATGTCCAACGGCCACAGCAAGTCGCACGACAAGGCACACGACCACTGAGGTCGCCGCCGGCCACGACATGATCGCCGCGGCCCCACCCGGCCACCACCCCTTGTGCGGGGCGGTGGCCGGGATGCTAGATTGCATCCTCGCCGTTGCCGGCGGTGGCGTCGGGAAACGCCACCCTGCCGCGCCTGGACCACGGGTCCCGGCCATGCATATCAATGATTTACGTCACGTCGTCTTCTAAAGGGGAGCTGGATGTCGCACGTCTCAACGATCACCGCCGCGCGCCGGTGGCTGCCGGTTGCCTTGGCACTGGCGCTGGCCGCCTGCTCGGGCAAGGAAGAATCCGCAGCACCGGCTCCGGCCGCCGCCCCCACCGCCGCTGCACCGGCCGCACCGGTGGTCGCCGCCAAAGTGCAGTCGATGGGCACCGAGCAGCTGCGTGAGTCGGCCAGCCAGGCCCTGCGCGAGAACCGCATGTACGCGCCGGCCGGCGACAACGCCATCGAGTACTACCTCGCGCTGCGCGACAAGACCCCGGACGACGCCTCGGTGAAGAGCGCGCTGACCGACCTGCTGCCCTACACCCTGATCGCCGCCGAACAGCACCTGGGGCGCGAGGACTACACCGAAGCGCAGCGGCTGGTGGCGCTGATCGAGAAGGTGGATGCCTCCGCGCCGGCCCTGCCGCGCCTGAAGGACGGCCTGGCCAAGGGCGTGCAGAACGCGGCCAAGCGCACCGAGGCCGAAGCCGAGAAGGCCAAGAAGGACGCCGAGGACCGCAGCAAGCAGCAGACCGAACAGCAGCGCCTGGCCGAGCAGCGTGCCAAGGAAGCCGACGCGGCCAAGCAGATCGCTGCCCAGCAGGACGCCGCCCGTCGCGACAACGAGCGCCAGGAAGCCGAGCGCCAGGCCGCCGCGCGCCGCGAAGCCGAGCTGAAGCAGCAGCAGGCCGCCGCCCAGCAGGCCAGTGCCGCACGCCAGGCCGCGGCTCCAGCGGCCGCTGCGGCGCCGAACCTGCGCCCGGTCAGCACCCCGGCGCCGCGCTATCCGTCCGAGGCACTGCGTGCAGGCACCTCCGGCGAAGTGCTGGTGGAAATCACCGTCGGCACCGACGGCTCAGTGACCAACGCCCGCGTGCTGCGCGCAACACCGTCGCGCGTCTTCGATCGCGAAGCCATGAACGCGGTCAAGCGCTGGCGCTTCGAGCCGGTCAGCGCACCGGTCACCACCCGCCGTACCCTGGTATTCGCCCCGGGCGGCACCTGACCGCAAAAAGGGGACGGAGGGGATTAAGTCGTTTCCGCCCCCGCAATGAGGACACGGCCCGGCATGTCCGGGCCGTGTTCGTTTCAGGAGAGGCTGTCGATCAGGCGTTGCAGTGCCGGATCGCGCGCGGCCAGCACCTGGAACAGGCCCAGCGCATGCAGGCCCGGCAGCAGCCCACGCAGATCTGCTTCGGCGGTGGCCCGGGTGGCGTCATCGCTGGCGGGGTCCTGCCAGTCACGGACGCTGGCGAGGAAGGCGCCGACGCTGCCCTTGCGCACGGTGAGGCCGTTTACCTGTACTTCGTTCTGGTGGTCGGGAAGGATGTCCTGGGGCTGCATCGGGGCGGCTCGTGTTGAAATGGGCGCCCAGTGTGGCGCGCGCGGATCGGCGCTTCTGCCGTATAACTGCCAATGGATATGGCAGATCAGACACCGACCGGCTTGATTGATCCGGCATTGGCGGACGCCGACGACGGCCCCATCGTGCTGGCCGGCCAGCTGCGCGTGCCCGGGAGGCGGCGCACCGCCCGCCACCAACACCGGCGCGGTCAATTGCTGGGCGCCCATCAGGGCCTGTTGCGGATCGAAGCCGGGAATCTGCAGTGGCTGCTTCCGGCCGGGCACGTTGCCTGGATACCGCCGCTGCTGCCCCATGCGCTGCTCGGGGCAGACGGGTTCGATGGCTGGAGCCTGTACGTCCGCGCCGATGCCGGCCTGGATCTGCCCCCGCTGCCCCGTATTTTCCAACCCGATGCGCTGTTGCAGGCGGCGGTGACGCGCGCACTGCGCTGGCCGCATCAGGCACTGGACGCTGCGCAGGCACGCCTGGCCGGCGTCATCGCCGATGAGATCCGTGCCAGCACTCCCTTGCCATTTGCCCTGCCACAGCCGCGGGATCGCCGGTTGTGGCGGATCGCGGCGGCGCTGGCGCGTTCGCCGGACGACCTGCGCAGCGTCCAAGCGTGGGCAGCCGCCAGCGGACTGTCCAGCCGCAGCCTCGCCCGCCGTTGGCAGGCCGAAACAGGCATGACCTTGAGCCAGTGGCGGCAGCGCCTGCGCGTGCTGCTGTCACTGCCACGCCTGCAGGCAGGCGAACCGGTGATCAGCGTCGCCCTGTCGATGGGCTACGACACGCCCAGTTCCTTCATCAACGTGTTCAAGCGCGAGATGGGGGTAACGCCCGCGCGGTACGCAAAAGGGGACGGAGGGGATTAAGTCGCTTCTGACTCCTCCGATACGCCTGCGCGGCATTACCTGATGCCCTACGCCACGGTGCCGATGCCAGGCTGAGGCCCCCTTCGACCTGGGAATCCCATGCCCCGACAAGCGCGCCTGATGCTGGCCGGCCAGGCCTATCACGTGGTCCAGCGCGGTGTGAACAAGGGTGCGATCTTTGTCGACGACATCGACCGGCAACTGTTCCTGCATCTGCTGCACAGCGCTTTCCTCAAGCACCGCGTCGCACTGCATGCCTACGTACTGATGGACAACCACATCCACCTGCTGGCCACGCCATCCACGCAGCGTGGGCTGGCCGATGCAATGCGCATGCAGGGCAACAACTATGTACAGGCTTTCAACCAGCGGCACGGCCGCACCGGTCCCCTGTGGCAGGGCCGCTTCCATTCCTCGATGATCGACAGCGACGCTTACCTGCTCAGCGTATACCGCTACATCGAACGCAATCCCGTTCGTGCCGGCATTGCGGTCAGTGCTGAAGATCATCCGTGGTCCAGCGTGCACGGCAACCTTCAACGACGCGATGACCCCATGCTGACCCCGCATCCCGCATTCAGAGCGTTGGCCGCGACCGCTCGCAACAGGACGGCGGTGTATGCGCGATTCCTGCGCGATGTGAATGCGTCCGCCGATCTGCCCGCAATCCGCAGTCATAGCGCCAAACAGCGTCCGTTGGGGGATGCTGCGTTCCTGCGGATGGTAGAGAAGATGCTCGGGCGGCCGGTGGCGATGCGAAGACAAGGCCGCCCGCGCAAGGAGGGGACGGGAGGGGCAGAAACGACTTAATCCCCTCCGTCCCCTTTTTTGGGGTCAGCCGGAGATGGCCAGGCGCTCGTTGTGGTAGCGGCGCACGGCGGCGAACCACAGCACGGCGGCCAGGCCGAGGCTGGCACCAAGGTAGATCGCCCAGACCGTCGGGGTGATGGTCTCGTGGCGGATCACCTTCAGCAGCATCTGGTTCTGCGACAGGAACGGCACGGCGTACTGCCACATCTCGCTCTTCAGCGGGTAGGCCACCAGTGCGTAGCCGGGCAGCATCGGCAGCAGCATCAGCCAAGTCATGTGGCTCTGCGCTTCCTTCATGCTCTTGGCCGCGGCCGACAGGAAGGTCAGCAGCGAGGTACCGATCAGCAGCATCGGCAGCATCACCAGCAGCATCTGCAGCATCGAGCCGACGTTCATGTTGAACTGGCGGCCGATGTTGCCGGGTGCGATCTGCGCGCTCACCTTGAACGCGACCAGGGTCAGCAGCAGCGACACGAAACCGACCACGCAGGCGGCGGCGATCTTGCCGCTGACGATCGCGCTGCGCGAGCCCGGCGTGGCCAGCAGGGGTTCCAGCGACTGCCGCTCGCGCTCGCCGGCGGTGGCGTCCATCACCAGGTAGGCACCCCCGATGAACGAGGTCAGCGTCAGCAGTACCGGCAGCAGCATCGACAGGATCATGCCGCGCTTGGCTTCGGCACTGGCCAGGTCCTGGCGTGCCACGTCCAGCGGGCGTGCCACCTGTGCATCGATGCCGCGTGCCATCAGGCGCAAGGCACCGACCTGGCCGTTGTAGGTGGCCAGCGCCGCCTCCAGGCGTGCACTGGGTACCTCGGCCGCGCGACGCGTGCTGTCCTTGATCACCTCCACCAGCGCCGGCTTGCCCTCGGCCCAGTCCTTGCCGAAGTCCCCGCTGATGCGCAGCGCCACATCGATATCCTGGCTGCGGATGGCCTCGGCCAGGTCCTTCGGCGCCGGCGCGGCATTGAGGCCCTGTGCGGCGAGGAAGCGCACCAGGTTCGGCGCGTTCTCCGCGCCGATCGTCGGGATCTGCAACGGCTCCTCGATCTGGGTGCGCACCCGGCTCTCGGCCAGCTTGCCCATGCCCAGCAGCAGCACCGGGTACAGCAGCGGCCCGAACAGCAGGGTCAGCAGCAGCGTGCGGCGGTCACGCGACAGGTCGCGCAGTTCCTTGCGCATCACCGTCATCAGGGTCGACATCATGCTCATGCGTGCAGGCCCTCTTCGCTGCCGATCAGTTTCACGAACGCGTCCTCAAGATTGGCTTCACCGGCTTGTGCACGCAGTTCGTCGGCGCTGCCGGCGGCCATCACCGTGCCCTTGGCGATGATCACGATGTGGTCACACAACGCGCCCACCTCCTGCATGATGTGGCTGGACAGGATCACGCAGCGACCCTCTTCGCGCAGGCCCAGCAGGAAGCGGCGCAGCGCGCGCGTGGTCATCACGTCCAGGCCGTTGGTCGGTTCGTCGAGGATGACGTTGCGCGGATCGTGCACCAGCGCGCGGGCAATCGCGGTCTTGGTGCGCTGGCCCTGCGAGAAACCATCGGTCTGCCGGTCGAGGATGTCGCCCATGTCCAGCGCGTGCGACAGCACCTCGATGCGTTCGCGGATGCGCTCGGCCGACAGGCCATGCAGCTCGCCGAAGTAGGCGATGTTCTCGCGCGCGGTCAGACGCTTGTAGACGCCGCGCGCATCGGGCAGTACGCCCAGGTGGCGACGTACCTCCACCGGATTGCCGGCGGCATCGATGCCATCGACGCTGATGCTGCCCTGGTCAGGGGTCATCAGCGTGTAGAGCATGCGCATGGTGGTGGTCTTGCCGGCACCGTTGGGGCCGAGCAGGCCGGTGATCTGCCCATCGCCGGCGCGGAAGCCGACGTTGGCGACCGCCTGGATGCGGCCCGTGCGGGTATCGAAGGCCTTGTGCAGGTTGTCGGCGACGATCATGGTTCCCATCCGTTGAACGAGGTGAACGCCGGCACGTAGCTCAGCGTGTCCAGGCAGCCGGCATCCAGCGCCTTGGCATCGGTCTTGTCGATGAACTGGCCGAGCAGCCGCGGCATGCAGCCGGCGGTCAACGTGCCATGGCCCTGGCCACGGGCGACCAGCGCACGGCCATTGGGCAGGCCCTTGAGCACCTGTGCGGCGTAGCGCGGGGGGGTCACCGGGTCCAGCTCACCGGACAGCAGCAGTGCCGGCACGTCGCTGCGCAGCGGCACGGCATCGGTTGCCGGCGCCGGACGGTGCGGCCACACCGGGCAGGCGGCGAAGAAGGCGCTGGCCACTTCGTTGCCGAACAGCCGCTCGGGGTCCTCGGCCGGCGCGTGGTAGCGCGGCGCATCCTCGCTGCAGATCACCGACCACTGCATGCCGCGGTTGATCTGGAAATCCATGCTGCGGTTCGCGCCGCGCGCCAGCGATGCCAACGGGGCATAACGACCGTGCGCGGCTTCATCCAGCACCAGTGGCAGCAGCGAGGAATACTGCGGCACGTAGGAGAAGGCGAAGGCCAGGCCGACCACGCTGTCCGGCGTCAGGACATCCTGCCGCGGTGCGTTGGTACCCGGGTCGCGATACTCGACCGAGACCGGTGCACGGCGCAGGGTGTCGACCACGCTGCGCAGCTGCGCGCGGGTGTCGGTCGGGAAACGCTTGCTGCACGCGGCATCCTTGCGGCACTGCGCCGACTGCAGGGCGATCGCATCCTCGAAGGTGGTCGCGAAGTCGCCACCGACCACCAGCTCGTTCGGTACCACGCCATCGATGACGATGCTGCGGGTGTGCTGCGGATAGGCCCCGGCATAGCGCTGGGCCACGCGGGTACCGTAGGAGCCGCCAACCAGGTTCAGCTGGTCCACACCGAGCGCCGCACGCACCGCATCCAGATCGGCGATCGCCTCGGTGGTGGTGTAGAAGCGCGCATCGGCACGCCCCTGCAGCGATGCGGCGCAGCGCTGGGCGTAGTCGCGCAGCGATGCCTCGGAAGGCGCGGCATCCTCGTCCATCTGCAGCGGCTTGCCATCTGCGCCCAGGCAGCTGAGCGGGTTGGAGCCGCCGGTGCCGCGCTGGTCGATCAGGAACACGTCGCGCTGCTTGCGCACCTGGCGCAGTGCGGTATCGACGATGACCGCCACCTCGCTGGCCGCCTGTCCGGGGCCGCCGGCCAGGAAGAACACCGGGTCGGGCTGGCTGGCGCCGCTGCTGCCCGATTCCAGCCAGGCGATGCGCAGGCCGATCCGGCGGCCATCGGGCTGGGCCCGGTTCTCCGGCACCTGCAGGGTGGCGCACTGCGCCTCCACGTTGGCGCTGGCGCCTTCGGTGGACAACGTGCAGGGCTGGAAGTCGATCGTGCCGAAGCGGCGGCTGGGTGCATCGCTGGCGCTTCCGGCGGCGGCCGGCGGCGGTTGGCTGCACCCGGCAAGCATCAGGCTGGCCAGCATCCCGGCCAGCGCGAGGTGGTGTCTTTGCATCGTGCTCGTTTCCCCTGGAGGACGTTCCTGTCGACCACGACGGGCTGCCGCGGAAGATGTGACCCAACTTACACGGGCAGCGCGCCGACGGCGATGGGCAATGACGAATCCGCCGCCGACGGCGCGCAGACCTGGCAGTCCCGCGCTCGGCCTTGGCCCGTGCAGGGCGGCATCGGCGGCGGCCAGCAGCACCCCAAGGGCCAGTGTTCCGGCCCGACGGCGATGCGGGGTCTGAAAACGGCGAGCACGGCGACCGGCGCATGCGCACAATCCGCGGAAAACCCAAGGAGACGCCCATGCACGCGTGGTACCTCGGCGGCATCGACCACCGCCCTTTCCTGCACCTGTTCGAGATGAGCGACAGCGCGCTCGCCACGCTCGGCATCCAGCGTCGCTGGGCCGGCGCCAACGGCGGACATCCCTGCCGGATCAGCCTGAGCGACCCCGCGCCTGGCAGCGAGCTGCTCCTGCTGTCCCACGTCCACCTGCCGCTGCATTCGCCGTACCGCGCCGCCGGCCCGATCTTCGTGCAGCGCGGCGTGACCCGTTGCGTCCTGCCGCCGGGCGAGGTGCCCCCGTATGTGCAGCGCCGGATGATCTCGATGCGTGCCTATGACCACGCCGCGCTGATGTGCGGTGCCCAGGTCTGCGCGGGCACCGAGGTGGCCGACCACCTGGATGCACTGTTTGCCGACCCGTCGGTGGCGTTCGTGCAGCTGCACAACGCGGCGCATGGCTGTTTCTCGTGCCAGGCAGATCGGGTGGGTACCGGGACTGCGTCGCGTGATCTCTATGACGTGATCGATGCCACGCCGGTCACGTGACGTCCAGCGCATCCGTTCAGCCCTGCGTGAAGCCTGCGGGAAGGGCTTCACATGCGCAGTCACGGATCGGCACTGCGATGGTTCCGTCCCCTGCAGTGCGGCTCGATACTCGCCGTGGTGCCGCCGAAAGTCCGCCGCGCAGCGCAGCTCCTGCGGTCACCGTTCCCTTTCGACGACCACAAGGATGCGCCATGTCATTACGATCCACACCGCTGTTGCTGGCCACCTCGTTCGCCGCTGCGGGCCTGTGCCTGGCCGGCAGCGCGTTCGCCCACGGCACGATGACCACGCCGGTCAGCCGCGTCTATGCCTGCTTCCAGGGCAATCCCGAGAACCCGACCAACCCGGCCTGTGCCGCTGCAAAAGCGATTGGCGGTTCACAGGCGTTCTACGACTGGAACGGCATCAACCAGGCCAACGCCAACGGCAACCATCAGGCCGTGGTACCCGACGGGAAGCTGTGCAGCGGCAACAACCCGACCTTCCGCGGCCTGGACGTGAACCGCAGTGACTGGCAGACCACGCCGATCCAGGCCGATGCCAATGGCAAGTTCACTTTCGTGTTCAAGGCGACCGCACCACACGCCACGCGCGACTGGCGCTTCTTCGTTACCCGCGAAGGCTGGCAGCCGGGAAGCCCGCTGCGCTGGGCCGACCTGCAGGAGTTCTGCACGCTGGGCAATACGCCGCTGTCGGCCGACGGCACCTACAAGCTTCAGTGCACGTTGCCGCAGCGCACCGGCCAGCATGTGATCTACAACACCTGGCAGCGCTCGGATTCGACCGAGGCGTTCTATACCTGCATGGACGTGCGCTTCCAGGGCGGCGGAGGGACCGCACCGGCACCGCAATGGCAGGACGCCGGCCCGGTCACCGCACGCAGTGAGCTGCCGGTTGGCACGACGCTGGCGCTGCGCGTGTTCAACGCCAACGGCAATGACGTCGAACGTGTGGAGGCCACCCTGGCCAGCGGCCAGACCGCACCCGCGCAGTGGCCGTTGGTGCTCGCCCGCAAGGTCAATGGCAGTGCCCAGCACGCGCGCGTGGGCGTGCTTGCCAATGGCGTGATCACGCCGACCGCCTCGGCCACCGACAACCGCGTGTACCTGAAGGACGGCAACCGCTTCCAGCTCGATACCCAGGTGCCCGACCCGGGTACACCGTCACCGGGCGGTGATTTCGACCACGTGTACCCGGCGGGCATCGGCAGCTATGTGCCGGGCCAGACCGTGGTGAAGGGCAGCGACGGCAAGCTGTACGCCTGCCGCCCGTTCCCGGAAGGTGCATGGTGCAACGTCAACGCCGAGGCGTACCGGCCGGGTGTGGGTGCGGCCTGGCGCGATGCATGGATTGCATACTGAGACCGGGTACAGGGAACGGTGGCAGAGCGCCGTTCCCTGCATAGCGTGAGACGCGCCAGCGTGTGAGTGGGAAGCCGTTCCCATATGCAACCACGCGATGCTTTTTTCAACGTAATCCGATGGATGCGGGCGGGCGGGATGTCGAGACTTCGCGGGGTTTCACCACCCACAGGAGATCTCCATGCATCTGTCACACCGGACCGTCATCGCGCTGTCTGTGATCGCAGGCATTGCCACCTCTGGCAGCGCGTTCGCCCACGGCACCCTGTCCAAACCCGCCAGCCGTGTCTATGCCTGTTACCAGGGCAATCCCGAAAATCCGACCAACCCCGCCTGCGCTGCCGCCAAGGCCATCGGTGGTGCGCAACCGTTCTATGACTGGGCCGGGATCAACCAGGCCGAGGCCCATGGCAACCACCAGGCCGTCGTGCCCGATGGCGAGTTGTGCAGCGGCGGCAACAGCAAATACCGCGGCCTGGATCTGAACCGCAGTGACTGGGAGACCTCGCCGATCCGAGCCGACGCCCGTGGCCGCTACACGTTCGAGTTCAAGGCGCCGGCCCCGCATGCCACCCGCGAGTGGAAGTTCTATGTCACCCGCGATGGCTGGCAACCGGGCAGCCCGCTGCGCTGGGCCGACCTGCAGGAATTCTGCACGCTGGGCAACGTGCCGGTCTCCGGTGACGTCTACAAGCTGGACTGCCCGCTACCCAAGCGCAGCGGCCAGCACATCATCTACAACACCTGGCAGCGCTCGGATTCGGGCGAGGCGTTCTATACCTGCGCAGACGTGCGCTTCGAGGGGGGCGGTGGTGTGACCCCGCCGCCGCAGTGGCAGGACGCGGGTCCGGTCACTGCCCGTGGTGCGCTGGACGTGGGCACCATCCTGACCCTGCGGGTCTTCAACGCCCAGGGCAACGATCTGGAAAGCCCGCAGATCACCCTTGCCGCCGGCCAGACCGCTGCGAACCAGTGGCCGCTGGCACTGGCCCACAAGGTCAATGGCACTGCGCAGCAGGCGCGCGTGGGGGTGATGAAGAACGGCGTGATCACGCCCGTCGCCTCGGCTACCGGGAACCGCGTCTATCTGAAGCCAGGCCACCTGTTCCAGCTCGATACCCGCGTGCCGGATCCGGTCGATCCGATCGATCCGCCGCCGGCTGACGACTACGACTTCGTATACCCCGCGGGTATCGGCAGCTACACGCCGGGCCAGACCGTGGTGAAGGGCACCGACGGCAAGCTGTATGCCTGCCGCCCGTTCCCGGAAGGCGCCTGGTGCAACATCAATGCAGAGGCCTACCGCCCGGGTACCGGCTCTGCCTGGCGTGATGCCTGGATCGAGTACTGAAGGCAGGGCACCGGGGGCGGCGTGGGGTCGCCTCCGGTTTCCAGGGTTGCCGGCCAGCGGCCGGCACTACCAGGTTCGTGGGGTTGCCGGCCAGCGGCCGGCGCCAGCCGGACCTATTTGCTGCTGACGTACTTCTCGCGGCGGATCTGCGGGTTGCCCAGGCCGGCGGCCTTCAGCAGCTCGGCGCAGGCATCGACCATGTCCGGGTTGCCGCACAGGTAGGCGATGTCCGTGGCCGGGTCCGGCGTGAAACCGGCCAGCGCCTGCTGCACGTAACCGTGCTGCACGTCCGGATGCGGATCGGCGGGCAGTTCGCGCGACAGGCACGGAACATAGCGGAAGTTCGGGTGTTTTTCGGCGAAGCTGTAGAAGTCCTCGCTGTACAGCAGCTCGCCCGGGCTGCGCGCGCCCTGCAGCAGCACGATCTGCGCACCACGTTCGGCCATGGCCTTTTCCAGCAGCGGCAGCATCGAGCGGTACGGGGTAACGCCGGTACCGGTGGCGATCAGCAGGTAGCGGGCATTGTGGTCACCGGGATTCAGGCAGAAGCGGCCGTAGGGGCCGGATGCACTGATCTGGCCGCCGTGCTCCAGCGCCTCGAACAGCGCGGTGGCGGCGCCACCGGGCACGAAGCTGACCGCGATATCCACCGCCTCGCCCGGGCCCAGTGCGTGGTCGTGAATGGTCGCCAGCGAGTAGCTGCGCTTGGTTTCGGTGCCATCGGCGTAGCTGAAATGGACCTGGATGAACTGGCCGGGCTGGAAATCCAGCGGCTGCCCATCGTCACGCACGAACTGGTAGTGGCCGACGGTCCGGGCCAGCATGCGGCGGCCGACCAGCTTGAGGGGGAATTGAACAGGCACGACTTTTCGGGACAGTGTGTAGCCGGGGCAAGCCCTCGGGGTCTTCTATAATAGCCCCTCCCCGCCCCTCTCCAGCGCCAGCCCATGGGCGCGAAGGCTTCGAGCTTGGCATCCCAGAACGATACGGCGCCCGCCCTGCGCGTGCGCGACCTGCGCAAGACCTACGACAACGGCACCCAGGCCCTGAAGGGGGTTTCCCTGGAAGTGGCCCCGGGCGACTTCTTCGCCCTGCTGGGCCCCAACGGTGCCGGCAAGTCGACCCTGATCGGCATCATCAGCTCCCTGGTCAACCTCAGCGAGGGCCAGGTGGAAGTGTTCGGCAGCGACCTGGTGCGCAACCGCAGCGCCACCATGCGCCTGATCGGGCTGGTGCCGCAGGAAATCAACTTCAACCTGTTCGAAAAGCCCTTCGACATCCTGGTGAACTACGCCGGCTTCTACGGCGTGCCGCGCGAGGAAGCGGAGCAGCGCGCCGAAGAGGAACTGAAGCGGGCCCACCTGTGGGAAAAGGCGCAGGTGATGAGCCGCACGCTGTCCGGCGGCATGAAGCGCCGGCTGATGATCGCCCGCGCAATGATGACCCGCCCACGCCTGCTGATCCTGGATGAGCCGACCGCCGGCGTGGACATCGAGATCCGCCGCGACATGTGGCGCGTGCTGAAGGAGATCAACGCTGCCGGCACCACGATCATCCTCACCACGCACTATCTGGAAGAAGCCGAGTACCTGTGCCGCCACCTGGCGATCATCAACCATGGCCAGATCGTCGAGCAGGGGCCGATGCGCACCCTGCTGGCCAAGCTGGACGTGGAGGGCTTCCTGCTGGACATCGACGGTGACCTGCCGGCGCAGCTGCCGGTGATCGAGGGCGCGACCCTGACCGCGCCGGACCCGCACACGCTGGACATCGACATGCCGCGCGCAATGGACCTCAACCGCGTGTTCGCCACGCTCAACGAGGCCGGTATCCGCGTGCGTTCGATGCGTACCAAGAGCAACCGCCTGGAGGAGCTGTTCGTGCGCCTCACCGGCAACCTGGAGAAGCCTGCATGAGCACCACCGAGCTGACCGACGGCCAGCGCAACCGCATCGCACTGATGACCATCGTGCGCCGCGAAGTCGCCCGCATCATGCGCATCTGGGGCCAGACCCTGGTGCCGCCGGCGATCACCATGACCCTGTACTTCCTGATCTTCGGCAACCTGATCGGGTCGCGCGTGGGTGACATGGGCGGCTACACGTACATGCAGTTCATCGTGCCGGGCCTGGTGATGATGAGCGTGATCCAGAACAGCTACGGCAACATCAGTTCCTCGTTCTTCGGTGCCAAGTTCGGCCGCCACGTGGAAGAGCTGCTGGTCAGCCCGATGCCGAACTGGGTGATCCTGTGGGGCTACGTGGCCGGCGCCGTGCTGCGCGGCCTGATGGTGGGCGTGATCGTGCTGATCATCGCGATGTTCTTCACCCCGGTGCGCATTCCGCACCCGCTGGTGATGCTGACCACGGTGATCCTGGGCGCGACGATCTTCTCGCTGGCCGGTTTCATCAATGCGGTGTATGCGAAGAAGTTCGACGACGTGGCGATCGTGCCGACCTTCATCCTGACCCCGCTGACCTACCTGGGTGGCGTGTTCTATTCGGTGAAGCTGCTGCCGGGCTGGGCCGAAGCGGCCACGCACGCGAACCCGATCTTCTACATGGTCAATGCGTTCCGCTATGGCCTGCTGGGCAGCAGCGATGTGCCGCTGCCGGTGGCCTATGGGTTGATGATCGGCTTCGTGGTGGCGCTGACGGCGCTGGCGTTGTGGCTGCTGCGCCGTGGCGTGGGCATGCGCAGCTAAGGGTGGCCTGCAGGGCCTGCGGCCCTGCACCCGCCGAATCAACGTCAACTTCAACGGCAACGGCAACGGCAAAAGCTGACTATCCGGGGGATGGCAAATTCCGGCGATCTGCCGGGATGTCGTTCTCCGCTGCTGCTGGTAGGTGTCGACCTTGGTCGACACGATGGATCGACGCCATGCGTGGATGGAGCTTTCACGGCAAAGCCGATGTTCCGCTTTTCTCGTTCGGGATTGCAGCTAGGTTGTGGCGATGAAGATCACTTCCATTGCGCTGGACAAAGCCGTGTCGGACGGCCCCATCGATGCCTTCAGCCATGCGTTGCTGGGCGATTCACCCACGCTGGATGAGGTGCTGGAATACCTGGCCTCGCGGCACGCGGCTGATCCCCGGTATCGCTACCTGTGCACGCTCGATGATGCCGGCCAGTGCCGCTACACCAGCATGCACGCGTCAGACGACGCGCGCATCGCGCTCTACGAGGACGAAGACCCGGCGACCCCCGACGATGCGTTGGCGGCACGCGGGCGGTTGCTGGCGCATGTGGTCGCGCAGCTTGAGCATTCGACGCATCGGCTGGAATGGAGCACGCTGGCGGGCACGCTGATGTGCAATGACGCGGACATCGAGGCATTGGTCGCGGCCAATGCCGCACCGGATCTCATCGTCGACGAGGTGGTCTGCGTGCAACAGGTGCCCGTGGATCGTGACGACCTGCTGATCGCCGCCCTGCCCAACGGCTACTTCAGCGCGGACTGGAACATCTTCCAGAACCACGCCCTGATCCGGCACCTGCAAGAGCATTACGACTACCGCCTGTTCGGGCTTGGCGCATCGTGGCTGGGCTTCCAGCGTGACAGCGCGCCGTCGCCTGCGGAAGCGGACGCTCTGGTCGCGGACCTGCAGCGCGTCTACGCTGCCGGAACGCACGACACCTGGTCACAACTGGCTGCAACGCTGTCCTCCCGCACCACGCTTCTATTGGGATACACCGAAGGCTTCAGCGAACAGCTGCCCTGAGCGCGGTTCTACACGCGCTCGCGCAGCGAGCGGCCCGCTTCCGCTCCTGATCTGTCTTCCGTGGTGGCCGCACCCGGCCAACCCCACTGAACCGTGCTTCCCGCGAACCACCACGAGTGGCACCGCCGTTGGCCGCGATCTCCGGCACAATCGAAATCCTGATTCCCCAGAACACGGTGAACGTGCAATGCGCATCCTGATCCTCGGCGCCGGCGGTACCGGCGGTTACTTCGGTGGTCGCCTGGCCCAGGCCGGTGTGGACGTGACCTTCCTCGTGCGCCCCGCGCGCGCCGCCCAGCTGGATCGCGACGGCCTGGTCATCCGCAGCCCGCTCGGCGATGCCAGCTTCCCCGTGCAGCATGTCACCGCTGATGCACTGCCCGCATTGGCCGCGCAGAAGCCGTTCGACCTGGTCATCCTCAGCTGCAAGGCCTACGACCTGGACAGCTCGATCGACGCCATTGCCCCGGCCGTGGGCGCAGGCACCACCGTGCTGCCGATCCTCAACGGCCTGCATCACTACAACGCACTGGACGCGCGCTTCGGCCGCGACGCCGTGCTTGGTGGCCTGTGCTTCATCAGCGCCACCAAGGCCCCCGACGGTGCGGTGCTGCACCTGGGCAAACCGGCCAAGCTCACCTTCGGCGAGCGCGACAGCGGCGCGGCCTCGGCGCGCGTGCGCGCCTTCGCTGCGGTCTGCGCGCAGGCCCATCTTGATCACCTGGCCAGCGAACACATCGGCCAGGAACAATGGATCAAGTACACCTTCCTTACCGCGCTGGCGGCGGCGACCTGCCTGCTGCGCGCCGACATCGGCACCATCGTTGCCACCGATGATGGCGAGGCGATCGTGCGCGGCCTGTACGACGAATGCCTGGCCGTGGCCGAAGCCGCCGGTGAACCGGTTCCCGTGGCCGCGCAGGACACCGCGCGCGGCACCCTGACCCAGGCCGGCTCGGCACTGAAGGCATCGATGCTGCGTGACCTGGAAGCCGGCCAACAGGTGGAGGCCGAACAGATCGTCGGCGACATGCTGGCCCGCGCGCGCAAGGCCGACCAGGAAGCCCTGCTGCTGCAGGTCGCCTACAGCAGCCTGCAGGCCTACCAGGCACTGCGCGGCGCGTGAGCATCATCTCCGCCGCCAGTGCATCGCCCTCGCGGGTGCTGATCCTCGGGCTGGGCTGGAGTGGCGGTGCGATGGCCCGACATCTGCAGGCATTGGGCGCACACGTCGCCGGCACGGTACGCGATCCCGCATCGGCACCACGCGATGGTCTGCGTCGCCATCCGCTGGGTGCCGATGCCACGCCATCGCCCGCCCTGCTCGATGAGATCGCGCAGGCCGAGGCCGTGCTGTGCAGCGTGCCACCCGACGCCGATGGCGATCCTGCACTGCGCCTGCTGTTGCCCGCGCTGCGGGCCAGCCCGGCATTGCGCTGGGTGGGCTATCTGTCGTCCACTTCGGTGTATGCCGACCGCGCCGGCGGCTGGGTCGACGAGCGCAGCGCAGCCGATGCCACTGAAGCAGCCGGCGTGCAGCGCCTGCGGGCCGAAGCGCAATGGCGTGCGCTTGCAGGAGAACGCGGCATCGCATCGGCAGTGTTCCGCCTGCCCGGCCTGTACGGGCCGGGGCGCAATGCGCTGCTGCAGCTGGCGCAGGGACGTGCCCGCCACGTAGTGCGTCCCGGGCTGCTATTCAACCGGCTGCACGTGGATGACCTGGTGACGGTCGTTATCGCGTCGATGCAGCGGCCGTGCGTGGATGGCCTGTATCTGCCGGCCGATGACGAGCCGGCACCGCCGCAGGAGGTACTGGCCTTCGCCGCGCAGCTGGGCGGGTTTGCGATGCCACCTGCCGTGGCATGGGACGACCCTGCACTCAGCCCGACCCTGCGACGCTTCTACCAGAGCAACAAGCGCATCGACAGCCGTGGCACGCGTGAAGCACTGGCGTGGGCGCCGCGGTTCCCCAGCTACCGTGAGGGCCTGCGCGACCTGCTCCGGTAGTGCCGGCCGCTGGCCGGCAATCAACCGTGTTGCCGGCCAGCGACCGGCACTACCATCAACCTGCGCCGGGCAGGCGGAAGAACGTACGCGTCGCGGCCGTTGCATTCGCGGCGGTAACTGCCACGTCCTCGCCACGGTCACGCGCCAGTTCTTCCACGATGTGCGAGAGAAACATCGGTTCGTTGCGGCGGTCCTTCGGCATCGGCTTCAGCGTGCGCGGCAGCAGGTACGGTGCGTCGGTCTCGATCATCAGGCGGTTGGCCGGGATGTTCTTCACCAGTTCGCGCAGGTGCGCGCCACGGCGCTCGTCGCACAGCCAGCCGGTGATGCCGATGTACCAGTCCTGGTCCAGGTAGTCGAACAGCTCGTCACGCTCACCGGTGAAGCAATGCACCACCGCCGGGCCGATGCGGCCTTCGAAGTTCTTCATCTGTGCCATGAAATCGGCATGCGCATCGCGCTGGTGCAGGAACAGGGGCTTGCCATTGTCCGCGGCCAGCTGCAGCTGGCGCTCGAACGCGCGGTGCTGGGCCGGGCGCGGCGAGAAATCGCGGAAGTAGTCCAGCCCGCACTCCCCCACCGCCACTACTTCCGGGTGGGCATGCAGCGCGCGCATTTCGGCATCGCATTCCTCGGTGTATTCCACCGCGTGGTGCGGGTGCACGCCGGCGGTGGCGTACAGGAAGCCGGGGTGCTGCTGGGCCAACTGCAGGGCCAGTGGCGAGTGCTCGCGGCTGGCACCGGTGATGACCATCTGCACCACGCCGGCCTGGCGCGCGCGGTCCAGCACGGCATCGCGGTCGCGGTCGAAGGAGTCGTGGGTCAGGTTGGCGCCGATATCGATCAGGTGCATGGTCATCGCGGGGGAAAAGTGCCCGCGCATTGTACCTGCGCCTGCCGTGGCCCCTTATCCTTTGCATATGAACGCCCCGCTCTTCCCGATTTCCCCGCTGCTGCCGCAGATCCAGCAGCAGCTGGCCGTGCAACCACGGCTGGTGCTGGAGGCCCCGCCCGGTGCCGGCAAGACCACCCAGGTGCCGCTGGCGCTGCTCGACGCGCCGTGGCTGCAGGGCCGCAAGATCATTCTGCTGGAACCACGCCGGGTCGCCGCGCGCAGCGCGGCGCTGTTCATGGCACGGCAGCTGGGTGAGGAGGTCGGCGGCACGGTCGGCTACCGCATCCGCTTCGAGAACAAGGTATCCGCGCGCACCCGCATCGAGGTGGTCACCGAGGGCATCCTGACCCGGATGCTGCAGGACGACCCGATGCTGGAAACCGTCGGCGCGATCCTGTTCGATGAATTCCACGAGCGCCATCTCAGTGGGGATCTGGGCCTGGCGCTGGCGCTGGACGTGCAGGCGCAGCTGCGCGACGACCTGCGCCTGGTGGTGATGTCGGCCACGCTGGACGGCGAGCGGCTGGCACGCTTCCTCGATGCGCCGCGGCTGAGCAGCGAGGGCCGCAGTTATCCGGTGGCGATCAGCCACTTCCCGGCGCGCCGCGATGAAGCCCTGGAACTGCAGGTGCGCCGCGCGGTGCAGCAGGCACTGGCCGAGCACCCCGGTGACCTGCTGGTGTTCCTGCCCGGCCAGCGCGAGATCGCGCGCGTCCAGGCCGGCCTGCAGGAGTCACTCGATGGCAACGTCGAGGTGCTGGCGCTGCATGGCGAGCTGCCGGTCGAACAACAGGCGCGCGTGTTGCAGGCCGCCAGCGATGGCCGCCGTCGCGTGGTGCTGGCGACCAACGTGGCCGAGTCGTCGGTGACCCTGCCCGGCGTGCGCGTGGTGATCGACAGCGGCCAGGCGCGCGAGCCGCGCTACGACCCCAACAGCGGCTTCACCCGGCTGGACGTGGTGGCCATCGCGCAGGCGTCGGCCGACCAGCGCGCGGGCCGTGCCGGTCGCGTGGCCGAGGGCGTGGCCTGGCGGCTGTGGCCGCAGTCGCAGCGGCTGGAGCCGCAGCGCCGCGCGGAGATCGACCAGGTGGAACTGGCCGGACTGGCGCTGGAACTGGCCGCGTGGGGCAGCAGCGACCTGCGCTTCCTCGACCCGCCACCGGCCGGCCCGATGGGTGCGGCGCGCGAACTGCTGCAACGCCTGGGTGCACTGTCGGACTCGGGCGCGATCACCGCACTCGGGCGCCGTGTACTGGCGCTGGGTACGCACCCGCGGATGGCGGCGATGCTGCTGGCAGCGCCCGATGCCCGCGCGCAGGCGCTGGCCGCCGATCTGGCCGCCCTGCTGGAAGCGCGCGACCCGCTGCGCCAGGGCGGTGACGCGCTGGCGGCCCGCTGGCGCGCACTGGCCGCGTTCCGCACTGGCCGCGCGCCGGGCGATGCCAACCGCAGCGGGCTGGCCGCCATTGATGCCGCCGCCAAGCAGTGGCGTCGCCGCCTGCGCTGCGAGGCTACGCCGCCGGCCAGCATCGAGGCGCACGAACTGGGCGATCTGCTTGCACACGCCTTTCCCGACCGGATCGGTTTCCAGCATCCCGGCGATCCGCTGCGCTACCTGCTGGCCAATGGCCGCAGCGCGCGCCTGCACGAACTGAGTGACCTGCGCGGTGAGCCGTGGCTGGTGGCCAGCGAACTGCGCTTCGAGGCGCGCGATGCGCTGCTGCTGCGTGCCGCACCGGTGGATGAAGGCCAGCTGCGCAAGGCATGGCCGGAGCGCTTCGTCACCGAAGACGTGGTGCGCTGGGAGAGCGAGCGACGCGCCCTGGTGGCGCTGCGCGAGACCCGTTTCGACCGGATCGTGCTGGACAGCCGCTCGGCCGGCCGGGTCGATCCGCAGCACGCCGCGCAGGCGCTGACCGATGCGGTGGCCGAGCTCGGCCTGCAGGCGCTGCCGTGGACCGAGGGCCTGCGCCAGTGGCAGGCACGGGTGGAATCGCTGCGGCGCTGGATGCCCGAGCTCGGCCTGCCCGACTGCAGCGACGATGCCCTGCTGGCCACGCGCGCGCAATGGCTGCAGCCCGCGTTCGCCGGCAGGACGCGACTGGATGCGCTGGATGAATCCAGCTTCGGCGAGGCGCTGAAATCGCCACTGGAGTGGTCACAACGGCAGTTGGTCGAGCGTCATGCGCCGACCCGCATCACCGTGCCGTCCGGACTGGAGCGGCCGATCACCTATGCGCTGGACAGCGAGAGCGGCGATCCGCTGCCGCCGGTGCTGGCGGTGAAGCTGCAGGAACTGTTCGGCCTGGCCGACACGCCGCGCATCGCCGATGGCCGCGTGCCGCTGACCCTGCACCTGCTCTCCCCCGGCGGCCGCCCGCTGCAGGTCACCCAGGATCTGCGCAACTTCTGGGAAAGCACCTACGCCGAAGTGAAAAAGGAGATGAAGGGCCGTTACCCGCGCCACCCATGGCCGGATGATCCGTGGACGGCGACGGCAACGCACCGGGCCAAGCCGCGCGGAACCTGATTGGTAGTGCCGGCCGCTGGCCGACAGCCCCCTGGCACCAGGCGGAGAGCATTGCCGGCCAGCGACCGGCACTACCGGGTGCGGAGCCTGCCTGATCCTGAATGGCTGCGGTAAAGTCACACCACGTGCGTCCCCGACTGACATACCGTTTACGGGCAACACGCGACACTGGACTTCGACCCGAGGCAAAGGACCCCCGCATGAGCAAGCTGACCGTAATCACCGACCGCGCTCTGGAGCGCGCCCTGGAGCTGGCCCACACCGCCGGCGATGGCCTGAAGAGCGCCGGTGGCAGCCTGCGCAACGCGGACTGGATCAAGACCGGCGCCGCCCTCGGCGCAGTGAAGACCGGCGGCAAGGTCGCCACCAAGTTCGCCCGCCGCAACCCGGCCGTGACCATTGCCGCGGCTGCCGTCGGCGTCGGCCTGCTCGGCTATGCGCTGTACCGCAAGCAGCAGAAGAAGAAGGCTGCCAATGGCCACGTGGTGAATGGGCAGGCGCAGCGCATCCACGCACGCGACCGTCGCAACGACACCGTGGTGGACGAGCACAGCGATATCGGCAGCGACGCGTGAAGCTGCCCGGGTCAGAGCCCTTCCGCAGGAAGGGCTCTGACCCTACCAGCTACGAGAGGGCCGGATGCCGCGAGGTATCCGGCCCTTTCTGTTTCAACCGATCTGCCGCCACTGCCCCGGCTGCAGGTCGTCCAGCCGGTAGGGCCCCATCGCCACCCGCACCAGCCGCAGCGTTGGCAGGTTCACTGCCGCGGTCATCCGCCGCACCTGGCGGTTGCGGCCCTCGCGGATCGTGATCGCCAGCCAGGCATCGGGCACGGTCTTGCGGAAGCGCACCGGCGGATCGCGTGTCCACAGCGACGGCGCCGGATCGAGGCGCTCGATCTTCGCCGGCAAGGTCGGCCCGTCATTCAGCTCCACCCCATCGCGCAACCGTTGCAGCTGCTCATCGCTGGGCGTGCCTTCCACCTGCACCCAGTAGGTCTTGTCGGCCTTGTGCTTCGGGTCGGTCAACGTGTGCGCCAGCGTGCCGTTATCCGTCAGCAGCAGCAGGCCTTCGCTGTCATGGTCCAGGCGACCGGCGGCATACACGCGCGGCGGCAGGCCGAACCCGGACAGCGTCGGTCGCGGCGGTACGCTGCGGTCGGTGAACTGGCAGAGCACGTTGAAGGGCTTGTTGAAGGCGATCAGCATTGCGGGCACGGCAGTCGGCGGGTGGCGCATTGTCCCATGCCGCGCCACGCGCCACTCGGCTGTAGAGCCGAGCCCATGCTCGGCTCATCGCGCACAGCACGGCGGAACGCAACAGCAGCCGAGCATGGGCTCGGCTCTACAGAGTCAGCATGCGCCAGCCCGGCACCCCTCTTACGGCTTGATGAAGCGCAGGGTCATGCGGTCGCTTTCGCCGATCGCCTGGTACTTCGCATCATCGGCCTTGTCGTGCTGGTTGGTCGGCGGCAGCGTCCACACGCCGTTCGGGTGGTCCTTGGTGTCGCGCGGGTTGGCGTTGACCTCACTGCGCGCGTCCAGCTTGAAGCCGGCGGCCTCGGCCATCGCGATCACCTGCTGCTGGCCGACATAGCCGGTGTCATCGTCGTCGGCCACGTCGGCCTTGGCGCGGTGCTCGACCACGCCCAGCACGCCGCCCGGCTTGAGCACGTTGAAGAAGCCCTGGAACATGCCCTGCGCCTGGCCGGCCTTGCGCCAGTTGTGCACGTTGCGGAAGGTCAGCACCACATCGGCTGAACCGGCCGGGCCGAACACCGGCTTGGCCGGATCGTAGGCCACCACGGCAGTCTTGCCGAACTGTGCCGGTGCAGCGGCGTACTTCCTTTCCAGGCTGTCGCGGCTGCGCTGCTGGTAGTCACGGCCGCGGCCTTCGGGCACCGCCATCGGATCGACCACCGCAGCAACGTAGTGGCCCTTGTCGTGCAGCAGCGGCGCCAGGATCTCCGAGTACCAGCCGTTGCCGGGGGTGATCTCGATGACGGTCTTTTCCGGCGTCACCTTGAAGAACGACAGCGTCTGCGCCGGGTGGCGGAAACCGTCGCGCTTGACGTTGTTGGCATCGCGGGTGGGCGCCTTCACCGCCGCGTCGATGGCCGGCGACACCTCGATCTTCGCCGGCGCGACCGTGGCCGGTGCGGCAAACGCGGGAACAGCGGCAAGCAGGGCCGAAGCAAGCAGCAGGCGGCAACCACGCAGGGACGAAGCAGGCATCATCGGAGCGACTCCAGCGGAAGATGCGGCGAGACTAGCAGCCGCGGCGCCCCAGGTGTTCACAAAACGTTAGCCGCGTGCGTATCGCGGAACACTGTTTTGTGGTCGCCGCCGCAGCACGGTCACACTACGCGTTCTATTCTGGAGCACTTCCCCCAAGGAGTCCGTGCCCATGACGGCAACCCGCGAACTGGGCCGTTCCGGCCTGCATGTACGTCCGCTCGCCTTCGGTGGCAACGTGTTCGGCTGGAGCGCCGATGAGAAGGCCAGCTTCGCCCTGCTCGATGCCTTCGTCGACGCCGGCTTCAACCTGGTCGACACCGCCGATGTGTATTCGGCCTGGGTGCCGGGCAACGCCGGCGGCGAATCGGAAACGCTGATCGGCAAATGGTTCGCGCGCAGCGGAAAGCGCGACAAGGTGGTGCTGGCGACCAAGGTGGCCAAATGGGCCGAACGCCCCGGCCTGACCCCGGACAACATCAATGCGGCGGTCGAGGATTCGCTGCGCCGCCTGCAGACCGACGTGATCGATCTGTACCAGGCCCACGAGGATGATGAGTCGACGCCACTGGAAGCGACCCTGGCCGCGTTCGGCCGCCTGATCGAAGCCGGCAAGGTGCGCGCCATCGGTGCCTCCAACTACAGCGCCACGCGCCTGGCCGATGCGCTGAAGGTGTCCACCGACTACAAGCTGCCGCGTTACGAAACCCTGCAGCCGGAGTACAACCTGTACGACCGTGCCGGCTACGAGAAGGAGCTGGAACCGCTGGTGCAGCGCGAACAGATCGGCGTGATCGGCTACTACGCCCTGGCCAGTGGCTTCCTCAGCGGCAAGTACCGCACACCGGCCGATGCGGCCAAGAGCCCGGCACGTGGCGAAACGGTGGTGAAGCGCTATCTGAACCCGCGCGGCCTGCGCATCCTGCAGGCGCTGGATGACGTGGCCAGCAAGCACAGTGCCAGCGCCGCACAGATCGCACTGGCATGGCAGATCGCGCGGCCGTCGATCACCGCGCCTATCGTCAGCGCCACCAGCGTCGAACAGCTGCACGATCTGCTGGCAGCGGCCAACGTGTCGCTGAGCGTGCAGGATGTCGCGCAGCTGGACGCCGCCAGCGCCGAAGCGTGAGGCCCGGTAGTGCCGGCCGCCGGCCGGCATTGCCCACGTGCCGAAGAAAACAATTGAACAAAATGGTTGCACGCGACTAAATCGTGGTTTATCGTGCGCACCTCGTTTCAACAACCACTGGAAACTTCCCTTGAACGCGCATTCCGTCGCCATCGCCAAACTGCTGCCATGCCTGCGCATGGACGGGCTGGCGCGCGCGTTCGGCAAGGAAGACCAGCTGACAACGGCCTGATACCCGCCCTGCGGAGATCGGCCACCCCGATCTCCGAGGCCTGACGACGCCCTCGGAACGCAAGTCCCGGGGGCGTTTTCGTTTGCGTCGGCACAAGGACCCGCGATGCCAGAACTGCACCCCGCGCGGCAACCCGCCGCTCACTGACCCAGGTTTCTCCCGCCCCGCCGAAGGATTTACTTCGCGCGATCGGCTGCGCCCGGACATTATCTGCATCGCATCAAAACATTATCGCTCGTCGATAATGTCGGTGGCCTGCACCCTCGATTCTCCAACGGTCCCGTTTCCATCACGGGCTGGTGCGCGCGGCGTTGCCGTGGCGTATGCCGGAGGTCGCGGACATGCCATCGCCTGGATCGCCTGCTGGAGGCAGGCGCCGGTTCGCCGGTACGCGGTTCGATTCCGCGCGGTCCCCAACTGGATAGCTCAGCAGGGTAGAGCAACGGATCCTGATTCCGTCTGTCGTGGGTTCGACTCCCACTCCAAACCACATGACCTGTCACGTCATGACTTGAAGCAACACCCGGGGCGCAAGCCCCAGCGGCCATCGTCGCCGTCCACCGCCATCGCCTTCGGGCGGGGCGTGGAAGGCAACGGACCGCACGCCGGGCCCCGGCCCGCCGCCACTGCCAGCCACGTTCCGCCCCGGTGCTGCCTGCCGGGAACGGCGATGGCAGCACTGCCGGTGCACCGAAGGCTCCGCGCGCGGACCGTCCGCCGATGGCCGCCCTCTTCCGCTGCCTGCACGTGGTGTGCAGGCGGCCGCGCCACGACCTGATCGACCCGGGTCATGGCGATTCATCCGCAACGGGTCGAACCACCAGAGCCATACAAGGAGAGACTCCCATGTTCTGGACCATCAAGGTCGTGATCGGCGACGGCGAGCGCGGCCTGGTGTATCGCAACCGTCGTTTCCAGCAGATGCTGCTGCCGGGCGTGCACCGCCTGTCGCCGTTCGGCGGCCGCCCGCACGTGGACATCCACACCGCATCGAAGGGCGCGGCCTATACAGGCAGCGACCAGGACAGCCTGATCGAGGCACTGGGCGCGACGCTGGACACGCACTTCGTGCTGGCCAATGTCAGCGCCACCGAAGTCGGCCTGTTGCTGCGCAACGGCCGCATCGATGAAGTGCTGCCGCCGGGCAGCCGCCGTCTGTACTGGCGGGGTTCGGTCGACACCCAGGTACGCGTGATGGCGCTGGGTGACGAGCCGCGCATCCCGGCGGACGTGCAGCAACGCCTGGGCCAGCTGGGCGTGCTGCCGCGTGTGGCGGTGATCAGCACCGTGCCAAGCGAGTCGGTCGGCCTGCTGTTCATCGATGGCACGCTGCGGCAGACGCTGGACGCCGGCCTGCACGCGTTCTGGAACTTCAACGGCAACGTGTCGGTGGAGCGCGTGGAACTGCGTGCACGTTCGCTGGACGTGTCCGGCCAGGAGCTGCTCAGCCGCGACAAGGTGACCCTGCGGGTGAACCTGGCCGCGACCGTGCAGGTGATCGACCCGGTGCGTGCACACCGCACGCTCAGCAATGCCGATGAGTTCGTCTACCGGCAGCTGCAGTTCGGCCTGCGCCAGGCGATAGCCGCGCGCAGCCTGGACGAGCTGCTGGGCGACAAGGCGGCGCTGGACGGCGAGATCGCCGCCCATGTGCAGGCCGCGATCGAGGGCCACGGCGTGCGGCTGCTCGGCGTGGGCATCAAGGACGTGATCCTGCCGGGCGAGATGAAGGAGATCCTCAATGGCGTGGTGCTGGCCGAGAAGCAGGCCCAGGCCAGCGTGATCCGTCGCCGCGAGGAGGCCAACGCCACGCGTTCGCAGCTCAACACCGCAAAGCTGATCGAGGACAACCCGGTGCTGATGCGCTTGAAGGAGCTGGAGGCACTGGAGAAGGTCACCGAGAAGATCGACACGCTCACCGTGTTCGGCGGCCTGGATGGCGTGCTGAAGCAGCTGGTGACGATCAGGTAGGGGGTAGCGGCGGCGCAGGGACGCGCCGCCGGCCCATCAAGGACATACACGAAGACATGGACACTCAACACAACTATCAATGGCTGCACGCCGAGGGCACCACGCCGATCAAGGGCTGGGTCAACGGTGTGCCGCTGGAAGCGCAGGCGCATGAGCAGCTGCGCAACATCGCCGCGATCCCGTTCGTCGGGCCGTGGGTGGCCGTGATGCCGGACGTGCACCTGGGCAAGGGCGCGACCGTCGGCTCGGTGATCCCGACCCGCGGTGCGATCATCCCGGCCGCGGTCGGCGTCGACATCGGCTGCGGCATGGCGGCGGTACGCACCACGCTGCGCGCCAACGACCTGCCCGACGACCTGCGGCAGCTGCGCAACAGCATCGAGCGCAGCATTCCGGTCGGCAACGGACGCGGCGGCGAGCATCACCGCATGCCCGACAGCATCCACACGCGGCTCGTGCAGTCCGGGCTGGCCGCCGGCCTGGATAAGATCAAGGACAGGCACCGCAGAATCCGCACCGACAAGCTCGACCGCCAGCTGGGTACGCTGGGTGGTGGCAACCACTTCATCGAACTGTGCCTGGACGAGACGGACACGGTGTGGGTGATGCTGCACAGCGGATCGCGCGGCACCGGCAACCTGATCGGCACCTACTTCATCGAGAAGGCGCGCGAGGAACTGGCCCGGCGCGTGCTCGGCTTCCACCTGCCGGACAAGGACCTGGCGTTCTTCATGGAAGGCGAGCCGCTGTTCGATGACTACGTCGAAGCCGTGTCGTGGGCGCAGGACTACGCCCGGCAGAACCGCGAGGCGATGATGTCGCGCGTGCTGGCCGAGATGCGCCACCGCTTGCCGAAGTTCCAGCTGGCAGCGATGGCGGTGAACTGCCACCACAACTACGTGCAGAAGGAGACGCACCACGGCCAGGAACTGCTGGTGACCCGGAAGGGGGCGGTGAGTGCGCGCGAAGGCGAGCTGGGCATCATTCCCGGCAGCATGGGCACGCGCAGCTACATCGTGCGCGGCAAGGGCAACGCCGACAGCTTCCACAGCTGCAGCCACGGTGCCGGCCGGGTGATGAGCCGTGGCACGGCGCGCCAGCAGATCACGCTGGCCCAGCACCGCGAGGCCACCGCGCACGTGGAATGCCGCAAGGACAGCGGCGTGCTGGACGAGTCACCGGCCGCGTACAAGTCGATCGACGATGTGATGGCCGCGCAGCTGGACCTGGTCGAGGTGGTGCACACCCTGCGCCAGGTGCTGTGCGTGAAGGGGTAACGGAGCGGTGCCGGCCAAGGCCGGCCTCTACCAGAGCAGCACGTCGCGTCGGGGGTCAGATCGCTTTCTGCGAAAGGGATCTGACCCCGGCACATTCAGCGCGGCACGCTGTCTTCGGCCACCAGCGCATGATGCACGCCGATGCCCGCGCGCACGCCTTCGGCCATGGCCAGGGTGATGTTGCCGACCGTCGTCGCATCGCCTGCGGCATACACGTTGGGCACCGAGGTCTGCTTCATCATGTCGACCTCGATCAGCACCCCCAGCGGGCTCTCGACCAAGGTGCAGCCAAGCTGCTGCACCAATGGCGTGGCCATCGCCTGGGTGGCCGGTACGAACAGCGCACGCTGGGCGATGCGGCGGCCATCGGCCAGCTCCACTTCCAGCCAGGTCGGCTGGTCGCCCTGCACGCCCAGCACCGGCGACGTCTCGATCTGCACGCCGCGCTGCTGCATGGCAGCCCGTTCCTCATCGGTGATCGGCAGGCCCTGGCTGAAGAAGGTGACATTGCCCCAGTCGGCAAACAGCGGCGCCTTGCCGGCGGACATCGGATGGCCGCCAAGCAGGCCGATGGCGCCGCCACCCACTTCGTAACCATGGCAGTAGGGGCAGTGCAGCACGGTGCTGCCCCAGCGCGCGGCCAGCCCGGGCAGTTCCGGCAGCTGGTCGGCGATACCGCTGGCCAGCAGCAGCTTGCGCGCGGCCAGCACCTGGCCATCGGCGGTACGTACTTCCACGCCCTCTGCGCTGGCGTTGGCCTGCACAGCCTCGGCATGCACCCAGCGCACGCTGGGGTAATCCAGCAGCTGCTGGCGCGCGGTCTTCAGCAGCTCGGCGCCGCTGATGCCATCCAGCCCTGGCACCCCGTGCGAATGGCTGGCGAAGCGGTTGCGCGGCGAGCCGGCGTCGATGACGGTGACCGGCCGCCGGGCGCGGGCCAGGATCAGGCCGGCGGCAATGCCGGCGTAGCTGCCGCCGACGATGAGCACATCAGGATTCATGAGGACCTTCCAGGGAACGGTGATGGGCGAGATGGCGGGCGAAGTCGGCGCCGAGCTGGTCCAGCGTGGTCGCCCGCAGGCGCGCCTCCAGCAACCGCTGTGCCTCGCGTGCCCCCTCCAGCAGCGCGCTGTTGACCAGCTGCTGGATCGGGCAGCCGCCGCCGGCGTCGCGGGCGCCGACCTGCACCAGCGGTGGTGCGCCCACGGCCAGATAGATGTCATGCAGGGTGATCGTTGCAGCGTCGCGGGCCAGCTGGCTGCCACCGCCATGACCGCGGGTGCTGCGTACCAAGCTGGCCTTGTGCAGCTGCGCCAGCAGACGGCGGATCACCACCGGATGGGTCGGCAGGCAGGACGCCAGCTGCCCGGAGGTGCGCGGGCCATCCTGGCCGACCAGATGCGCCATCACGTGCAGGGCGTCAGAGAGCGGGTTCGCGGATTTCATGTAACTACATTAGTTACATTTATATCCCCTGTCCAGGGTCCGCATTTGTTCCATATGGACACATTTGTCCTATGAAACACTTCCTTCACATCACTAAACGAAACGCTAATGTGATGTTCGTCGCACTTCAGCGGAAGCGTAGCGGGTCGATACCGCATTGCCCCTTCCCGAGAGTGCTTCCCGATGAATGCGTCTGTCCGTGCTCCGCGCCTGCAGTCCAAGCTGCTCGGCGCGGTTTCTGTTGGCTTGGCCGTGGTCCTGCTGTGCGCGCTGGCAGGCCTGGCCTCCGCCTGGTTGAAGTTGTCCACCGAGGTCCCGCCCGAAGTCGCGCACAGCCGCGATGCCGAACGCCTGCAGCGTGAGTTCCGTGGCCAGGTGCAGGAATGGAAGAACGTGCTGCTGCGCGGGCACGACGATGCGCTGCGCCAACGCCACCTGGATGGCTTCGACAGCGAAGGCCGCCTGGTCGGGCAACTGGCCAAGGGTCTGGCCACCAGCCCGGACCCGCGCACGCGTGAGCTGGCGCAGGCGTTCGTTGGCCTGCACGCGCAGCTGCAGCAGGACTATCACGCGGCGCTGCAGGCATTTGCCGCGGCCGGCTACGATCCCGCGGCCGGCGACAACCTGGTGCGCGGCAAGGATCGCCCGGTGGCGATGGCTCTGGATGCGCTGAGCACGCACGCCACGCAGGTGGCTGAAGCGGCGGTGGCGTCCCGTTCGCAGCAGGCCCGGCAGACCCTGCTGCTGTGCGCGGCGCTGACCGTGCTGGCCGCCGTGCTGCTGCTGATCGGTCTGGCCTGGTGGCTGCGGCGTGCGGTGGTGCAGCCGGTGCTGGCAGTGGAAGCAGCGGCGCGTGCGGTGGCCGCCGGTGACCTGCAGCACGCAGTACAGGTGCGCAGCCGCGACGAGATCGGTCGCCTCGCGCAGGCCATGCAGGCGGTGCAATCCACGCTGCGCAGCGTGCTGGATGCACAGGCCGCGATGGCGCAGGCGCACGAAGCCGGCACCATCAGCCATCGCATGGACGCCGCTGCCTTCCCCGGCGCGTTCGGCACCATGGTGGCCGACTGCAACGCACTGGTCGATGCGCATATCCGGGTGAAGATGCGCGCGATCTCGATCATGGGCCGCTACGCGGTCGGCGACCTCAGCCAGGACATGGAACGCCTGCCCGGCGAGAAGGCGGTGATCACCGAAGCGCTGGACATGGCCAAGCACAACCTCGGCCTGATCAATGGCGAGATCCGCCGCCTGGCCGAGGCGGCGGCCGCCGGTGACTTCAGCCAGCGCGGCGACACTGCCCGCTTCGAGCATGATTTCCGTGCAATGGTCGAAGGCCTGAACCGCCTGATGCAGACTACCGAACTGAACCTCGGCGAAGTCTCGACGATGCTGCGCGCGATCGCCGATGGCCGTCTCGGCGCGCGCATGCACGGTGATTTCCAGGGGGTGTTCGCCCGTATCGCCGGCGATGCCAATACCACCGCCACGCAGCTGGCGACCATCGTCACCGACATCAAGCACGCCTCCGGCAACATCCACACCGCCGCCGCGGAGATCGCCGCCGGCAACAATGACCTGTCGCGCCGCACCGAGCAGCAGGCGGCCAACCTGGAGGAGACCGCGGCATCGATGGAGGAGCTGACCTCCACCGTGCGCCAGAACGCCGAACATGCGCGCCAGGCCAACCAGCTGGCGATCGGCGCCCATACGGTCGCCTCGCACGGTGGCAGCGTGGTCGGCCAGGTGGTGGCGACGATGGGCGCGATCGAGACCTCGTCGCGGCAGATCGCCGAGATCATCAGCGTCATCGATGGCATCGCCTTCCAGACCAACATCCTGGCGCTGAATGCCGCGGTGGAAGCGGCACGCGCCGGAGAACAGGGCCGCGGCTTCGCGGTGGTCGCCAGCGAAGTGCGCACGCTGGCGCAGCGCTCGGCGGCAGCCGCGAAGGAGATCAAGTCACTGATCGAAGCCTCGGTGGAACAGGTTGGCCATGGCGCACAGCGCGTGCGCGAGGCAGGCGACACCATGGCCGAGATCGTTGCATCGGTGCAGCGCGTGACCGACATCATGGCCGAGATCTCCGCGGCCTCGCAGGAGCAGAGCGCGGGCATCGAACAGGTCAGCCAGACCGTGATCCAGATGGACGGCACGACCCAGCAGAACGCCGCGCTGGTGGAAGAAGCCAGCGCCGCCGCGCGCAGCCTGGAGCAGCAGGCCAACCGCCTGATCGATGCGGTGGATGTGTTCGACCTGTCGACCACGGCGGCGGCGAAGGGCGGGCTGGCACGCGCGGCTTGATTGATCCGGTTGCCGGCCAGCGGCCGGCACTACCGTCGAGCGCAGACAGGGGGAGTGCCGGCCGCTGGCCGGCCGCGTCCAACGCTGCATGGGTGGCGGCATGAACAGTGCGGACCAACGGTCCGCACCCACCACCACCTGCCGTCGTACACGTCGATGCAATGCACCGTTGCCGGCATGCACACGGCCGCTGGCCTACCCTTTCGTGGATATTCCCGCCTCCCTCCCCCTCTGCTGGAGCCCCCATGACTGTCCCCGCCTTCGGTCTCGGTACCTTCCGCCTGAAAGACCAGACCGTGATCGACTCCGTGCGCAACGCGCTGGCGGTCGGCTACCGCGCCATCGATACCGCGCAGATCTACGGCAACGAAGCCGAGGTCGGCCAGGCCATCGCCGATTCCGGCGTGCCGCGCGACGACATCTACCTGACCACCAAGGTCTGGATCACCGCGTTCAAGCGCGATGCGCTGCTCGCCAGCCTGCGCACCAGCCTGGAAAAGCTGCGAACCGAGTACGTCGACCTGGCGCTGATCCACTGGCCATCGCCGAACGACAAGGTCGACGTGCCGATGGAGGAGTACCTGGCCGCACTGGCTGAAGCCAAGGCGCAGGGCCTGACCCGCGAGATCGGCATCTCCAACTTCACCATCGCGCAGACCCGCAAGGCGATCGGCATCCTCGGCGCCGGTGCCATTGCCACCAACCAGATCGAAATCCACCCCTACCTGCAGAATCGCCTGCTGGTGAAGTTCCTGCAGGACAACGGCATCCACATCACCGCCTACATGAGCCTGGCCTACGGCGAGGTGATCAAGGACCCGGTGATCCAGGCCATTGCCGGACGCCACCAGGCCACGCCGGCGCAGGTCGCGCTGGCCTGGGCGCTGCAGCAGGGTTTCTCGGTCATTCCGTCCTCGACCAAGCGCGAGAACCTGGCGAGCAACCTGGAAGCGGCAGCGATCCGCCTGACCGACGAAGACATGGCACAGATCGCCAAGCTCGACCGCGGCCATCGCCTGGCCAACCCGGAAGGCATCGCCCCGGCCTGGGATTGAGGCAGTGGTGCTGTAGAGCCGAGCGCACGCTCGGCTGCTGCCTCCCCGGAACCGAGCATGGCTCGGCTCTACAGGTAGGTGCCGACCTTGGTCGGCACTGAGCCCTGATCGATCGTTGGAACACCGTGCCGACCAAGGTCGGCACCTACGAGAGGGCGGGGATCATCCCCTGCCCTGCAGCAACCACCCACGCATCGCCGCACTGACCTCGTCCGGCTTCTCCATCGGTGCCAGGTGCCCGCAGTCAGGCACCACCACCAGCTGCGAGTGCGGCACCATCGCGTGCATTTCCTCGCTCACCGCCAGCGGCGTGATGCGATCGTTCGCGCCGCACACGATCAGCAGCGGATCGCGGTAGCCGGCCAGCACATCATGGCCATCGCGGCGTTCCAGCGCGCTCTGGCGCAGGAACACGTCCGCGCCCAGGCGGGCGGTCATGTCGCGCACGCGCTGCACCAGCACGTAGTCATCCAGCCGCGACGCATCGATGTAGCTGCGCATCAGCACATCGCCGAAGCCGTGGAACTTCCCCGGCAGGCGCACGCTGGCACGTTGGCTGCGGCGCTGCTCGGCACGTTCCGGTGAATCGGCGTGGATCGAGGTATCGATCAGCGCCAGCTGCAGCACGCGCTCCGGCGCAATGCGCAGGATCTGCTGGGCGACGAAGCCGCCCAATGAGAAACCGGCCAGCGCAAAGCGCTCCGGTGCCTGTGCGAGTACGTCCTCGGCCACCGCCTGCAGGGTCTCGCCACGGGTCTGGTCGCCTACTGTGCAGTCGGCGATGTCGGCCAGGTCGGCCAGCTGCGCGCGCCACAGCTCGGCATCGTTGAGCAGGCCGGGCAGCAGCAGCAGGGGAATACGGTCGGTCATGGGGGTATTGTCGCGCCAGCACGGTGACGGAACCATGCCGCAACAGGCGGTTGCGTTGTAGAGTCGCGCCATGCTCGACTGCTGCACGGCCCGTCGAGCATGGCTCGACTCTCAGAAGGCAGCGATACGGACGCGACCATGGCAGACCCCTACAACAGCGGCACCCCCACCCCACCCGCGCTCCGCTTCGATGATGCGCTGGTCACCACCGCCTTCGAGCTGCCTGGGCACCGCGTCGTGCGCAACCTCGGTGTGGTGCGCGGCATCACCGTGCGCTCGCGCTCGATCGTCGGCAACTTCCTCGGCGGTATCCAGACGATCTTCGGTGGCAACATCACCATCTATACCGAACTGTGCGAACAGGCCCGCGAGGAAACCTACCGCGACATGGTCAAGCATGCACGGCAGCTGGGTGCCAACGCGATCATCGGCATGCGCTACGACGCCACCGATGTGATGACCGGGCTGACCGAGGTGCTGTGCTACGGCACGGCGGTGGTGGTGGAACCCACGCGTTGAAGCTGTAGAGCCGAGCCCATGCCCGGCTCAGGCGTGCCCGTGTGATGCAAGGCAGCCGAGCGTAGGCTCGGCTCTACAGGAATCAGGCCACCGGCGGGACGTCGGGTACCTCGACCTGCTGCACCGGCAGGGTCACCATCATCACCGTCGGGTCGTCCGGGTCCAGCTTCGTCTTGAAGCCCAGGCTCTGGCACATCGCCAGCATGGTGCTGTTCTCGCGCAGCACCTGGCCTTCGACCACGTCCAGCCCCAGCCACTTGGCGTACTCGATCATGATCGCCATCAGCCGCCAGCCGATGCCGTGGCCCTTCAGGTCCGAGCGGATCAGGATGCCGTACTCGCCACGGTGGTAATCCGCATCGGCATGCAGGCGCACCGCGCCCAGCATCTCGCCGCTGCGCGGTTCGATCGCCACCAGCGCAATCGAGCGCGCGTAGTCGAGCTGGGTCAGGCGCGCGATGAACTCGTGGCTGAAGTGCTTCACCGACTGGAAGAAGCGCAGGCGCAGGTCCTCGTCGCTGACGCGGGCGAAGAACGCACGGAACAGCGCGTCGTCCTCCGGCCGCACCGGGCGCACGAAGGCGCGGCCGCCATCGGACAGTTCGATGGTGCGCTCCCACTCCTTCGGGTACGGGAACACCGAGAAACGTGGATGGCCGCGGCCCTTGTGCAGGATGCGCGACGGCGCCACCGCCACGCGGGCGTCGAGGGCGAGGATGCCCTTGCCGTCGACCAGCAACGGGTTGATGTCCAGCGTACGCACTTCGGGAATGTCGGCGGCCAGTTGTGCCAGCTTCACCAGCGCCAGCGCCAGTGCGCGCTCGTCAGCCGCCGGCACGTCACCGTAGGCCTTGAGGATGCGCGAGGCGCGGGTCTGGCCAATCAGCTCGTGGGCCAGCCGCAGGTCCAGCGGCGGCAGCGCCAGCGCCTTGTCGTTGATCACTTCGACGGCAGTGCCGCCGCGACCGACCACGATCACCGGGCCGAACGTCGCATCATCGGCGATGCCGACAATCAACTCGCGCGCCTTCGGACGCACGATGGTCGGCTGCACCAGCAGGCCATCGACACGCGCATCCGGCCGCAGCTGGCGTGCGCGCGACAGGATCGCGTTGGCCGCGCTCTGCACCGCCGGCAGCGTGGACAGGTTCAGGCGCACACCATCCACTTCCGACTTGTGCGGAATATCCGGCGAGAGAATCTTCAGCGCGACCGTGGCACCGCGTTCCAGCAGGGGCTGCGCCAGGTCCATCGCCTCGTGCGCATCACGCGCATGCATCACCGGCGCGGAGGGAATGCCGTAGGCCTTGAGCAGTTCATGCGTAGCCAGCGGGTCCAGCCACTGCTGGCCGTTGGCCAGCGCGGCATCGACCAGTGCGCGCGCGGCGGCCGTGTCGACGCTGAAGTCCTGCGGCAGGCTGGGCGGCGTTTCCATCAACGCGTTCTGCGCTTCGCGGTAGCGCACCAGATGCTGGAAGCCACGTACGGCTTCGGCCTCGGTCGGATAGGTCGGCACCCGCGCCGCGTTGAGCGTGGCGGTGGCCTGGTCGTCGTTGCCCAGCCACACCGCGAACACCGGCTTGTCGCGGTGGTGGCGCGGGCGCAGGCCGAGCGTGCGGGTGAGTGCCTGCGCGGCGTCCGCCGATGAGGTGAATGCGGTCGGCACGTTGACCACCATCACCGCGTCATTCTCGTTGTCGGCCAGCAGCGCTTCGATGGCCGCGGCATAGCGGTCACCATCGGCGTCGACCACGATGTCGACCGGATTGCTGCGCGACCAGCCCTGTGGCAATACCGCATCGAGCTTCTGCACCGTGCTGTCGGACAGGGTGGCCAGCGTGCCACGCAGCGCGATCAGCTGGTCCACGGCAAGGCGGCCGACGCCGCCACCATTGCTGAGAATGGCCAGGCGGCGGCCAGGGAAGGTGCCCAGCCGCCCCAGTGATTCGGCGGCGGTGAACAGCTCGTCCAGCGCACCGACGCGCAGCAGGCCGGCGCGGTTGAAGGCCGCACCGTACACATCATCGGCGCGGGCCAGGGCCTGCACATGGGTATCGCGGCTGCCCGGCTGCACGCGCTCGGCGCGGCCGGACTTCACCACCACCACCGGCTTGGCGCGGGCGGCGGCACGCGCGGCCGACATGAACTTGCGCGCGTCCTTGATCTGCTCGACGTAGAGCAGGATGGCGCGGGTACGGTAGTCGGTGGCGAAGTAGTCGAGCAGGTCGCCGAAGTCGACGTCCATCGTATCGCCCAGCGAGACCACGGCGGAGAACCCGACCGAGCGCGCCACGCCCCATTCCACCAGCGCGGCGGCAATGGCCGAGGATTCGGAGATCAGCGCGAGGTCGCCGGCCTGCGGAAAATGTGCGGCGATGCTGGCATTGAGCCGCGCGTGCGGCGCGATCACGCCCAGGCAATGCGGCCCGAGGATGCGCAGGCCATGCTTGCGCGCCACCGCCTCTACCTGTGCAGACAACGAACCGGGGCCTTCGCCCAGGTGCGCGGTGAGGATGATCGCCGCCTGCACGCCACGTTCGGCGGCAGTGCGCACCACCTGCGGCACGATCGCCGCTGGTGCGGTGATCACCACCAGGTCGGGCACCCAGTCCAGGTCCTTCAGCCGCTTGACCGTGCGGATGCCATCGATCTCGGCATGCCGCGGATTGATCCACGCCACCTTGCCGGGGAAGCCGGTGCCACGCAGGTTGCGCATCACCGCGCGCCCGGCCGAACGCTCGCGCGGGCTGCCGCCAATCACCGCGACCGACTGCGGACGGAACACGGACTGCAGGTGGTAGGTACTCATGCGCCTACGGTACCCAAATTCCGTGGCGATGGGGTCGGAGGCGGGGTCGGATCCCTTTTCGCAGGAAAGGGCTCCGACCCCTGCTGCGGATATCCGGGGTCAGAGCCCTTCGCTGCGCGAAGGGATCCGACCCCGGCGTGCACGTTTTGTTACAGCAGCGTGCCGTGCAGGATCATCGCGGCGATGCTGAAGTAGATCACCAGGCCGGTCACATCCACCAGGGTGGCCACGAACGGGGCCGAGGCGCTGGCCGGGTCGAAGCCGAGCCGCTTCAGGATGAAGGGCAGCATCGAGCCGGACAGCGAACCGAAGGTGACGATGCCCACCAGCGCGGCGCCGATGGTGATCGCCAGCAGGATCCAGTGCTCGCCGTAGTCGTGCAGGCCGCCCAGCTGCCAGATCACGATGCGCACGATGGCCAGGCAGCCGAGGATGGCGCCCAGCACCATGCCGGTCGGCACTTCGCGCAGGGCCACCTTCCACCAGTCGCGCAGGCGCAGTTCGCGCAGTGCCAGGCTGCGGATCAGCAGCGAGGTGGCCTGCGAGCCGGAATTGCCGCCCGAACTCATGATCAATGGGATGAACAGGGTCAGCACCACCGCGCGCGCCAGTTCGTCCTCGTAGTGCTGCATCGCGCTGGCCGTCAGCATCTCGCCCAGGAACAGCACGCTCAGCCAGCCGGCGCGCTTGCGCAGCATCTCGAAGAAGCCGATCTGCATGTACGGCTTGTCCAGCGCTTCCATGCCGCCGAACTTGTGCGCGTCCTCGGTGGATTCCTCGATCAGCGCATCGAGCACGTCGTCCACGGTGACGATGCCGAGCATCTGCTGCTGCGCGTCGACCACCGGAATCGCCAGCAGGTCGTGGCGGCGGATCAGCCGTGCCACCTCTTCCTGGTCCATCAGCGCATCCACTGTTACCGGCGGATTGACCTGGGCCACGTCCAGGATCGATTCCTCGGGCAGGCCGGTGATCAGCCGGCGCATGGTCACCACCTGCTGCAGCTGCTGGCTGGCCGGCTCCAGCACGTAGATCGCGTACACCGTCTCGCGGGTGCGCTCGACCTGGCGGATGTGCTGCAGGGTCTGCGCCACGGTCCAGCTGGCGGGCACCGCCACGTACTCGGTGGTCATCAGTGCGCCGGCGGTGTTCGGCGGGTAGCTGAGCAGCTTCTGGATGACCTGGCGGGCGTCGGTGCCCAGCAGCGGGATCAACCGCGCGCGCTCTTCCTCATCCAGCTCGTGGACGATGTCGGTGGCGCGGTCGTCGGCCATCAGGCCAAGCAGCGCCGCAGCCCGCGCGGGTGGCAGCGCGGCCACCAGCTCACCGCTGCGGTGCAGCTCCGGCGCTTCGAGCATCTTCACTGCACGCGGCAACGGCAGCGCAGCCAGCGTTTCCGCGGCGCGGGTCAGGTCCAGCGTGTTGAGGAATTCCACCGCGTCGGCGGTGTTGTAGTTCGCCAGCGGTGCGGCCAGTGCGGCGGCATCGGCCACCGGGCGCAGCAATTGCTTCTGGTTCATCGGTTTTGCCTTGTGGGGATGCGACCTCGCGCAACGCCAACGCAGGCAAACCGTCCCGGTGTCAGGCGGTGGCCATCGCTGGCGTCGAACGAGGTCGACTTCTACTGTCGCTGGACATGGGTTGGGGACTCCGGGATGCGTATGCCAACGGACGCGCCGCCAGCGGCGGGCAGTCTGGACCCGTGGGCCATGCAGGTCAACCTGGCCGCCCCGCGCTGGGCGCCCATCCGGTCGGTTGTTCTCGTGCATACACAGGCCGGCGCGCATAATGTCGTGGTGGCGCTCGCCACGCCCTCCCCCATCCGAACGGACGCACAGCGGGCTCCCCCGATGACCAGGTATTCCCATGCATAGCGGTGGTCTGGAACTGGCCTTGGTACTGCTGCTGGCGGCGGTCATCGCCGTGCCGGTGTTCAAGAAGTTCGGCTTCGGCGCGGTACTGGGCTACCTGGCGGCCGGCGTGGTGCTGGGCCCGGACGGGCTGGGCTTCGTGCAGGACGCCGACCGCATCCTCGGTGCCGCCGAGATCGGTGTGGTGATGCTGCTGTTCGTGATCGGCCTGGAGCTGTCACCGGCACGCCTGAAGGTGATGCGGCGCTCGGTGTTCGGCGCCGGCGCGGCGCAGGTGGCGTTGTCCGGGCTGGTGCTGGGCGGCCTGCTGCTGCTCGATCACTTCCAGTGGAAGAGCGCGCTGGTGGTCGGCGTGGCGCTGGCGCTGTCATCCACCGCGGTCGGCCTGCAGCTGCTGTCCGAGCACAAGGCGATCAACAGCGACCATGGCCGGCTCGGGTTCGCCATCCTGCTGTTCCAGGACCTGATCGCGATCCCGCTGCTGGCGGCCATCCCGCTGCTGGGCGGAGTGAAGAACGAGACCCTGCGCTGGGAAGATGCGGCCGTGGCGCTGGGTGCGCTGGCGGTGGTGATCCTGTGCGGACGACCGGTGCTGCGCAAGGTGTTCAGCATCATTGCGCGCACCCGCAGCCCGGAAGTATTCACTGCCACCGCCCTGCTGGTGGTGCTGGGCACCGCCTGGTTCATGCAGGAAGCCGGCCTCAGCCCCAGCCTCGGCGCGTTCCTGGCCGGCGTGCTGCTGTCCGATTCGGAGTTCCGGCATGAGCTGGAAGCGCAGATCGAACCATTCAAGGGGCTGCTGCTGGGCCTGTTCTTCATCGCAGTGGGCATGGGCATCGACCTGGACCGCATCGCCGCCGAGCCGTGGCTGATCGCCGCGGGTGTCGGCATCCTGCTGGTGGTCAAGTTCAGCCTGCTCTACGCGGTTGGACGTGTCGCCCGGCTCAGCTCGCGGCAATCGCTGCTGCTGGGCAGCGTGCTGTGGCTGGGCGGCGAGTTTGCCTTCGTGGTATTCAACGAGGCACAGCGCGCGCACCTGCTGGGCAACGCCAACCACGACCGGCTGGTGGCGATCGTCGGCCTGTCGATGGCGATCACGCCGCTGCTGATGATCGCGCTGCTCAAGCTGCTCGGCCAGGAAAAAGCCGCACCACGCGCGGCGGCCGAGGCCGACAAGGTGGCGCCGGACAACCGGCCCAAGGTGCTGATCGCCGGCATGGGGCGCTTCGGCCAGGTGATCGCGCGCCTGCTGACCGCGCAGAAGGTGCCGTTCGTGGCGCTGGAGGCGAACCCGGACACCGTTGCCGACCTGCGCCGCTTCGGCAACCAGCTGTACTACGGCGATCCGACCCGGCCGGAGATGCTGCGTGCGGCGGGGGGCGAGCACATCGATGTGTTCGTGATCACCGTGGATGACCCGGAGACCAACCTGCGCGCGGTACGCATGGTGCGCCGGCTGTACCCGGACGCGACGGTGCTGGCGCGTGCACGCAACCGCCAGCATGCGTGGCGCCTGATGGACATGTCGGCCGAGCCGTTCCGCGAAGTGTTCGGCACCAGCCTTGAGATGAGCGGACGCGTGCTGACCGCGCTGGGCGTGGCGCCGGACGTGGCCGAACGCCATGTGCAGCGCTTCCGCGAGCACGATGAGCAGCTGCTGCGCGACCAGTATCTGGTGTACGACGACGAGGCAGCGGTGATCCAGACCTCGCGCGACGCACGCAACGACCTGATGCATCTGTTCGAGGCCGACGCGGAAAGCGACGGCAAGTAGGCGTGCCGACCAACGGTCGGCACCCACCGGGGGCACGATCGGCACCCACCGGGGGCAGGGTTGGCACCGACCCGATCGATGGCGGACCCGGTAGTGCCGGCCGCTGGCCGGCAGCCTCGGTATCCCGGAGGTCTCAGCAGGTTGCCGGCCAGCGGCCGGCACTACCCACTGCGGATTCCGATCCCGGTGCTCAACCGTTGTCGCGCAGGAACCGCGCCATCGACGAAACGCCCGGCACGCGCGGTTCGAACTCGCCAGCGACGTCGATGAAGCCGCGCATCACCGCGATCTCGCGCGGGCTGCGGTTGAGGCTGTCGCGCACTTCCGGATCGGCACCGGCGCGCAACAGGCGCTGCACCAGCAGCGGCAGTCCATGCAGGGCGGCCAGATGCAGCGGGCCGAAGCCGCGCGGATCACGCACGTCCAGGCTGACGTCCTCATCCAGCAGGCGCTCTACCGCCGCCATCACCACCTGCTCGTCGCAGGCGGTACCCGGCTCGGCGCGTGCGCCCAGCAGCAGCAGCAGCGGCGTGACCGAACCGGCGGCGGCCTGGTCCGGCTCGGCGCCCGCCAACAGCAGGGTGTCGAGCAGGGCCAGCAGGCGCGAGCGGTCGCGGGCACTGAAACCGTACAGCGCGGCACAGTGCAGCGGGCCCAGCTGCTGCGCGTCACCGGCATGCACGTCGGCACCGGCAGTGAGCAGGCGCGCGACGATGTCCGGCAGGCCCAGCGCCGAGGCCAGCATCAGCACGGTCACCCCGCCCGGCAGGCGGTGTTCCAGCTTGGCGCCGGCATCGAGCAGGGCCGAAACGATGTCGACCTGGCGCATGCTGACCGCCGCCGACAGCGGCGTCGCACCGCTTGCAGCGGCGTGCTGCGGATCGGCACCGCGCGCCAGCAGCAGGTCGGTCACGGCCAGGTGGCCACCACCGGCCGCACGCAGCAGCGCGGTGCAGCCCTGTGCGTCGACCGCGTCGACGGCAAATCCCAGATCGATCAGGCGGCGCACGGCGTCCACATCACCGGCCATCGCAGCGGCCGGCAGATCGGCCTCGCGCAGGGTACGGCGTGGCAGCGGCCACACCCGCCAGTCCAGCCAGTCGGCCAGGTCACGGCGACCGATCGACAGCGCCACGCCCAGTGGCGTCTGACCGTCGGCGGCACGTGCTTCCGGCGAGGCACCGTGCTGCACCAGCAGCTTCAGCGCGCCTTCGCGGGCCAGGGCGGTGGCCAGGTGCAGTGCGGTCATGCCATGGCTGTCGCGCGCCTCGCGATCGACACCGGCCTTGAGCAGGGCCTGCTGCAGGCGCAGCCAGCCCAGGCGTACCGCCAGCGACAGCGGTGGGTCACCGGCCGGCGAAGCGGCGAACGGATCGGCGCCACGCTCCAGCAGTTCCAGCGCCAGTTGTTCCAGGCCGCGGGCGGCCTGGTCGTGCTGTGCGCAGGCGGCCAGGAAGCGTGCCAGCCCACCGCGCCCGGCCGGCGACAGGCCGCGCTGCAGCATGACCTGCAGCGCCGGCACCGCGTCGATGCCGCGCGACAGCAGCGCGAACATCGGCGTATCGGCGCAGGCGTCGCGCACATAGGGATCGGCACCGTGGGCCAGCAGCCAATCGACCGCGCGCGGCTCCAGGGCCAGCTCCGGATCGAGCAGCAGGCCGCCCAGTTCTTCCGGCTGGCACAGCCTGGCCAGCGCGGCCATGCCATCGGTGTTGCCGAAGCCCAGCGCTTCGCGCAGCAGGGTCAGCGGCGGACGGTCCGGCAACAGGCCGCTGGCGCTGGCCGCTTCACCGCGCTCGGCCAGGCCATCACTGACGGCTGCCGGCAGCGGATAGGACGGGTCCAGCAGGGCCACGATCGCCCAGCGGCCCGCTTCGGCCGCATAGTCCACCGCGCGGCGGCCAACCGGGTCGGTGGCGTCGGCGGCGATGCCCAGTTCCACCAGGCGCTTGATCAGCAGCGGCGAGACATCCTCGGCCATCACTGCCAGCTGCACCGCATTGCGGCCTTCGCCGTCCACCGCGACCAGGTCCGGCTTGTGCGGCAGCAGGTGCTCGACCACGGCGGCACGGCCGGCACGGGCGGCTTCCAGCCACGGCGTGCGGCCCAGTGCATCGCGCGCTTCCAGGTTGGCGCCGGCGCCCAGCAGCACGCCGATGATCTCCACGTGGCCGGCCAGCGCTGCCTCGTGCAGCGCGCTGCGGCGCTGGCGATCACGCGCGTCGGCGCGTGCCTTGTGCTTGAGCAGCAGCTGCACGCCGGCCGGATCGTCGTCCTCGGTGGCGGCGGCGGCCAGCAGCACCGGGGTGCCATCGGCCGGTTCGCTGCGTGCACCGCGCTCGAGCAGGAAGCGGGCCAGGCGCCAGTTGCCGACCTGGCAGGCCACCGCCAGCGGCGACCAGCCCTCGCGGTTCAGCGCATCGACTTCGGCAGCGGCATCGCGCAGCAGCGCGGCAACGCCCGGGTCGGAACTGCGTGCGGCATGGTGCAGCGGGGTGTTGCCATCGCTGTCGGTGGCACGCGAATCGGCACCGTTGGCGAGCAGAGTCATCACCGCTTCGGGGCGGCCATGCCAGCTGTCACGGGTGGCGGCCAGCAGCGGGGTCATACCCCGGTGCGGCGCGTTCACATCAACGCCGCGGGCAATCAGCTCGCGCAGCAGGCGCAGGTCCGGCAGCACCGCCGCCAGCACCGCCAGGCTGCGCTGGTCACGCCAGTTCGGGTCCGGCAGCGCATACGGATCAGCACCGGCCTGCAGCAGCTGCAGGCCGCGGTCGACGCGGCCCTGGCGCGCGGCCTCATACAGGGCCGGTGTCAGTTCCTGCGGCGCCATCGCCTCCAGCGGCGCGGTTTCGGCCGCAGCGGGGAACATCGGTTCCTGTTCGCTGCTGGCAGCGGCGAACGGGCTGGGGCGCAGCGACACCAGCGGCGCGGGCGCGACCCGCTGCAGCAGCAGGTGCAGCGCCGGCGACAGCAGCACGACCGCCAGTGCGGCGGGCCAGCGTGCGCCGTCCGGCAACAGGCCCGGCCAGGCCGGCAGCACCACCAGTGCGGCCAAGGCGATCACCAGCGCCGCCACGCCAAGACCACGCCAGGCGGTCAGGTCGCGGCCGGCCAGCGCCTGCCAGTGCTGGGCCAGGCTGCCATCCAGGCGTTCGACATCGTTCCACAGCGGCCAGGTGCGCCAGGCCGCCAGCAGGCCGGCACTGACCAGCACGCTCAGGCCCAGCACCGCCGCCAGGCTGCCGCTGTCACGCAGGGCCGCCAGCGGCCAGGCCAGCAGCAGCGCCAGCAGCAATGGCGCGGCAGCCCACAGCGCCAGCAGTGCGGGCAGGTCCTGGCGTGCGACCACCTTCAGCGGCAGCAGCGCACGGCTGCGACGCCACCACGACACGCCCAGCGCGAACGCCGGCTGCGCCAGTGCGGCAAGGATGGCACCCGGCACACCGCCCACCGCAGCGCCCAACGCCAGCATGGCACCCACGGCGAAGGCGATCGACAGGGCACGCGGACGGGAGGTGTCAGTCATAGTGTCGCGGCATCAGGCTGGCCACCGACGGCGGTACCTGCAGGTAGAACCCGCGTTCGCTCATTTCGCTGCGGACCTTTTCAGGATCGGCCTGGGCCAGGCGGCGCTGGACATCCAGGGCCACCTCCAGGACGAAGGTGAGCGTCCCCAGCGAGGTGAGCAGCGGCGCGGGCAGCGCGCTGAAATCATCGCGTCGGGGAACGTAGACGTAGGTGTCCGGCTTGAGTTGGCTTTTATAGACGTAGGCGTGCATGTCCGCGGGACGATAACCCGGGAAGAGCCATGATTGTGTCGGAAAGCCGACACCGGGGAAAGCCGTCAGCCGACGATGGCGGCGCGATCGGCGGCGTTTCCCTTGCGAGGTTCAGCAATGTGGCGGCGACGTTCAGCCAACGCCGCCGCCACACGGGCGCTTACTTGACCTTGGCGTAGGTGCCCTTCAGCGCGACACCGGCGAGGATGGTGCCGGCATAGCACTCGTAATTGGTGCTGCTCTTGAACTCGTTCTTCTTGTAGTAGCTGACGATGTCGACCACGGCGTTGGCGCCGCGCGACCTGGCGCCGTCCTGCAGCGCGCGCAGCGCCGACAGCGCGACCCAGCGGCAGGCCTCGGCATCGCTCTTGTTGGCGGCGTTGGTCTTCTTGTTGGTCACGTCTTCACCCAGGCGCTGCTGCACGCTGACCGGCTGGCCGGCCAGGTAGAAGCGCACGCTGCCGTCGATGCCGGCGTCCTTGGCAGCCTGCGAGCTGACCAGCTCCTGCAGGGACTGCTCGACGCGGGTATCGCGGGCAGAGGCGGTGGAGGTCAGGGCCAGCAGCGCGGTGGCAGTGGCGATCATGAGAGTGCGGCGCATCGAAACTTCTCCTTGTCAGGGGTGCGGGTGGATGGCGGAAACAGTGCGGTGGGGCGGTGGATCACTCGCTCCAGCGGCGGAACACCAGTGAGGTGTTGATGCCGCCGAAGGCGAAGTTGTTGCTCATCACGTACTCGGCCTGCAGTTCGCGGCCCTGCCCGGTGATGAAGTCGAGCTGGCCACAGCGCGGGTCGACCTCGGCCAGGTTCAGGGTCGGCGCGAACCAGCCGGCGCGCATCATCTGGATGCTCAGCCAGGCCTCGAACGCGCCACAGGCACCCAGCATGTGGCCGACATAGCTCTTCAGCGAGCTGATCGGCACGCGGTTGCCGAACACCTGCGCGGTCGCCTGGGTTTCGGCGATGTCACCGTGGTCGGTGGCGGTGCCGTGGGCGTTGACGTAGTCGATCTGCGCCGCGTCCAGGCCGGCATCCTCCAGCGCCAGGCGCATGGCCTGGGCCATGGTGTCGGCGCTGGGCTGGGTGACGTGCTGGCCATCGCTGTTGGTGCCGTAGCCGACCACCTCGGCAAGGATGGTGGCGCCGCGCGCCTGCGCGTGCTCCAGGTCTTCCAGGATCAGCGTGCAGGCGCCCTCGCCCAGCACCAGGCCATCACGGCCGGCATCGAACGGGCGCGGGGTGGTCTGCGGCGCATCGTTGCGCACGCTGGTGGCGAACAGGGTGTCGAACACCGCCGCTGCGGTGGCATCGAGCTGCTCGGCACCGCCGGCCACCATCACCGTCTGCTTGCCACTGCGGATCGCTTCATAGGCCGCACCCACGCCCTGGCTGCCGGAGGTGCAGGCACTGGAGGTGGTGTACACGCGCCCGGACAGGCCGAAGAACACGCCGATGTTGACCGGCGCGGTGTGGCTCATCATCTTCAGGTAGGTGGTGGCACTGATGCCATCGGTGGTGAACTCGTTGAGCATGCGCCCGAATTCACCGGTGGCCTCGTGGCTGCCCGAGGACGAGCCGTAGGCCACGCCGGTACGGCCGCTGCGCAGCACCGGATGCTCGTGCAGGCCGGCTTCACGCAGTGCCACCTCAGTGGCGCGCACCGACATGATCGCGACCTTGCCCATCGAGCGGGTGGTCTTGCGGTTGTAGTTCGGCGGCAGCTCGAAATCCTGTGCCGGCGCGGCCAGCTTGGTGTTCAGCCCGGCATAGACATCCCACTCGGGCATCGCACGCACCGCATTGCGGCAGCTGCGCAGGTGTGCCTCGATGGTCGGCCAGTCGTGGCCGAGCGGACTGATGGCGGCGGCACCGGTGACCACCACGCGACGATCGGCGGCCATCAGATCATGCCTCCGTTCACCGAGATCACCTGGCGGGTGATGTAGCCGGCCGGCTCGGACAGCAGGAACGCCACCGTGGCCGCCACTTCGTCGGGACGACCGACGCGGCCGGCGGGAATCAGCTTGAGCGCGTGTTCAACCACTTCATCGTTGAGCATTTCGGTCTCGATCAGGCCCGGGGCCACGCAGTTGACGGTGATCTGGCGGCTGGCCAGTTCCAGCGCCAGGGCCTTGGTGGCACCGATGATGCCGGCCTTGGCGGCGCTGTAATTGACCTGCCCGCGGTTGCCGGCCAGTCCGGACACCGACGACAGGGTGATGATGCGGCCAGGCTTGCGCCGGCGCACCATCGGCATGATCAGCGGATGCAGTACGTTGTAGAAACCGTCCAGGTTGGTGTGGATGACCTGGTCCCAATCCTCCGCTGACAGTGCCGGGAAGGCACCATCACGGGCGATGCCGGCGTTGCAGACCACGCCGTAGTACGCGCCGTGCGCTTCGACATCGGCCTCCAGCACAGCGCGTGCGGCCTCGCGATCAGCCACGTCGAACATCAGTACGCGGGCCTGCTGGCCCAACGCGTGGATCTCGGCCATCACGGCCTGTGCCTCATCCAGGCGGCTGCGGCAATGCACCACCACGTCGAAGCCGTCACGCGCGATGCGCAGCGCGATGGCCCGGCCGATGCCCCGGCTGGCGCCGGTCACCAGCACGCTTCGATTCCCTGTCATGCCTGTCCACTCTCCAGATAGGCCATCGCATCGGCCGGTTCGAACACCGACACGTTGGCTGTCGCCCATTCGTCCTCGCCTGCCAGGATGCGGCAGGCGAACATCCCCAATCCATTGTCACCCAACAGCTCGCAGCGCGCCTGTACGCGCAGCCGCGATCCGCTGGGAAAGCTGCTGCGCGGGCTGCTGTAGCGGCGGCTGCCAAGCAGGAAGCCCAACTGCGGCGGCTTGCCCGCCGCACGCGCACGGCAACCGGCCCAGGCCGCGATGGCCTGCGCCATGTATTCGATGCCGACCCACGCCGGCACCTGGCCCTCCTCGACGAACAGGCCCACGTCGGGCACCACCAGTTCGGCCTCGATGGTGTCCTGGTCCCAGTGCGTGATGCGCTCCAGCAGGCACATGTCCTGGCGGTGCGGCACCACCTCTTCGATCGCGTACAGCGTGTTCATCGACGCTCCAGCGCCAGCACGGCATTGCTGCCGCCGAAGGCGAACGAATTGCTCAGCACCCGCCGCGGTGCCTGTGCCAGGCGGGTGGCCGGTGCGACCAGCGGCAGTGCCGGCAGCGCGGGGTCTGCCACGCCGTCCCACCAGTGCGGTGGCAGCTGCTGCTGCGGGTTCCCGGCCAGCACGATCCAGCACAGTGCAGCTTCGATCGCGCCTGAAGCACCCAGCGTATGGCCGGTCAGCGGCTTGGTCGAACTGGCAGGCACCTGGTTGCCCAGCACCTGCGACACCGCCAGGCTTTCCATCGCATCGTTGTGGCCGGTGGCGGTGCCATGCAGGTTCACGTAGTCCACTTCATCGGCCGCCCAGCCGGCGCGCTGCAGCGCCTGCTGCAGGGCATCGATGGCACCCAGGCCCTGCGGATCGGGGGCGGACATATGGTGCGCGTCGGCCGATTCGCCCCAGCCGGCCAGGCATACCGGGCCGGGTTCGCGGGTGAGCAGGAACAGCGCGGCACCCTCGCCGATGTTGATGCCGGCACGGTGCTGCGAGAATGGATTGCAGCGCAGGGCCGACACCGATTCCAGCGCGCTGAAGCCGGCCACGGTGAAGCGGCACAGCGAGTCCGCGCCACCTGCGATCACGGCGTCAACGATACCGGCCCGCAGCATGCGTGCAGCCGACATCAGTGCCTTGGCACTGGACGAGCAGGCGGTGGACAGGGTCCACGCCGGCCCCTGAGCGCCGCTGCGCTGGCGCACGAACTGCGCGGCAGTACCCATTTCCTGCTGGGCGTAATCGAACCCGGGCGGCCATTGGTCCTGTTCGGCATGGGTGCGCAGGGCCTGCTCGGATTCACCGATGCCCGAGGTACTGGTGCCCAGCACGACCGCCACGCGTTCGGCGCCGTGGCGGGCGATCGCGGCGGCCACCGCCGGTGCGATCTGCGCCAGTGCCACGTCCAGCAGGGCGTTGTTGCGCCCGCGCAGGGCGGCCGGCAGTTCTTCCAGCGTCGGCAGCGGTGTACGCACCTGCCCCAGCGCCAGGGTGTGCCCCGGCAGCAGGGTATCGTTGTCGCTGAGCCCGCCCGGCACGCCGGCGAACATCGCCGAAGCCACCGCGTCGCGGCCATCGCCGAGCGCGCAGACCACGCCCAGATCGTTCAGGTAGATCGGTGCACTCATCGATCCGGCCCGGCCATGTCGATCGATTCGATGCGCAGCGCATAGCCTTCGGCGCGGTTGTCCAGCTGCACGCTGCCATCGTCCAGGCGCTGCAGCTGCAACCACACCGTGCCGTCGCGCGACAGGCTGCGCTGATGGCCATCGTCACGGACCTGCCAGCCGGCTGGCAGCGCGGCCGCGATGGCTGCGGTCGGCCACAGCGCGAACTGCAGGTCATCCAGCACGCGCTCGGCGCGCACCTGCGGCGGCAGCCACGGCGCGCGCTGCTGGGTCAGCTGCCGGCCGTCCCACTGCAGGCGCACGCCGGTCTGGCCCATCGCCTGCACCGCCAGCTGCACCTGCTGCGCATCGGCTTCCAGCAGTGCATCCAGGTCGCGCTCATGCGTGCCGAACCGGAAATGCAACTGCTGCTGCAACGCCAGCGGCGCCGGCAGGCTGGCCGGCGACAGGCGCAGCGGCGGCAGTTCCACCAACGGCTTCGGCATGCGGCCGGCGCAGGCCACCAGCAGCAGGCTCAGCAGCAGTGCTGTCGCAGGGGCGATCAGGCGCCGCACAGCTGCTCCAGCACGCGCATGCGGCGGCCACTGTCATCGGCCACGTACGGGTTGTTGGTGTCCCAGGCGTAACCGGCCAGGATGGAGCTGATCATGTCGCGCACTTCGGGCTGCTGCTGCGGGTGGTAGATGATCTTCTGGAAACCGCCTTCGTACCAGCTTTCGACAAAGCGGCGGAAGGTCTTCACGCCCGCCCGCAGCGGGACCGAGAACTCCGCTTCCCAGTCCACGGCTTCGCCGGCATAGCGGCGCGCCAGGCATGCACTGGCCAGCTGCGCGGACTTGAAGGCGATGGTCACGCCGGACGAGAACACCGGGTCGAGGAACTCGCCGGCATTGCCCAGCAGGGCATAGCCCGGCCCCCACAACGAACTGACATTGGCCGAGTAGCCGGTGATGCGGCGCACCGGCAGCACCGCCCATTCGGCATTGGCCAGCAGCCGGGTCAGGTTCGGGTCCTCGCCGACGATGGCCTGCAGTTTCTGCAGGTCGTCGCCCTCGTAGCGCTCGAAGAACGACGGTTCGGCGACCACGCCCAGCGAGCAGCAGCCGTTGGAGAACGGGATTGTCCAGTACCAGACGTCGACGTGCTCGGGATGGGTGGTGATCAGGATCTTGTTGCGGTCGAAGTCCGCTTCGGCCGGAATGTTGTCGCGCACGTGGCAGAAGATCGCCCCGCGCACCGGGAAGTTGGACGGGGATTCCAGCTGCAGCAGGCGCGGCAGCAGGCGTGCGAAGCCCGAGGCGTCGAGGATGAAATCGGCCTCGATGCGGTACTCGCTGCCGTCCGGGCGGCGCACCGTCACCGCCGGCTGCTCGCCGGCTTCGACCGACAGCACTTCATCACCGAAACGCAGCGTGGCCCCCATGCGCTCGGCACCGCGCGCCAGCACGTTGTCGAAGTCGGCGCGCTGCACCTGGTAGGTGGTGCCCCAGCCCGGCGAGAACTTCTTCCTGAAGTCGAATGCGGTACGCGCTTCGCCGTGCACGAAGGCCGCGCCGTTCTTGTGCTGGAAGCCGGCTTCGACCACGTCCTGCAGCAGGCCGGCGGCCTCGATGTACTCCATGCTCTGCGGCAGCAGGCTTTCGCCGATGGAGAAGCGCGGGAACTGCTGGCGCTCCAGCATCAGCACCTGGCGGCCCTGCTGGCGCAGCATCGCCGCAGCCACGGAGCCGGCCGGGCCGGCACCGATGATCAGGATTTCAGTACGTTCGACAGCATCCACAGCAGTATTCATCGGTGCGTCCTTGTTGCTCGATCAAGTGGAAAGAAGGAAGTCGGAAGCTGGCTCAGGCCCGCGGCAGATCATGCGGCGGCGGCCGGAACAGCGGCGAGATCAGCCAGACCAGGCCGATGCCGAACAGCAGGGTCAGGCCGAACGCGCGCAGCGCCGGGGTCTGCGACAGTCCCAGCAGGCCGAACGACAGCCAGGTGCTGGCCGCGCCCACGCACACCGCCAGCCAGGCACTGGCATCGCCGCGGTGCTCGATCAGGAAGATGCCGTAGTCGATGCCCATGCCCAGCAGCAGCATCAGTGCCAGCACGTTGAACAGCTGCAGTGGCTGGCCGAACAGGCCCAGCAGGCCCAGGGTCAACGCACCGGCAATCAGGGTCGGCGCGAACACGCGCCAGGCCTGGCGGCGGTAGCGCAGCCACAGCGCGCCGAACACCAGCACGATGCCGACCAGCAGCAGCCCCCCCATCAGCTTGCGGTAGTGGCCCAGCAGCTGCGAGAAGTCGGCGGTGCGGTCCACCCAGCGCACGCCGGGCAGGCCTTCGGCCGCCCCGCGCAGGGTCGCCAGCGCATCGGCGCGCGACAGGTCATCGACCATCACCACGCTGATCATCTGCCCACCGACCTCACCCACCCACAGGTGGCGGAACGGCTGCGAGGCCGGCGAGGCCAGGAACGCCTCCGCGGTCAGCGGCGTGGTGGCGAAGTCGGGGCGCGGCAAGGGTTCTCCGACCGCATCGGACACGGCCTGCAGCACGCCCGGTTCCACCTTGGCGGTCAGCGCCGCATCGGCCTGCTGGCGTGCCGGCGACGGCAGCCAGTCACTGATCGCGCGGTAACCGCCGATGCGCTTGTCGTTGGCCAGTACACGCAGGCGTTCGGTCAGTGCTTCTTCGCGCTGCAGCAGCTGTGCAGCGTCACTGCCCTGCACCAGATAGAACTGCGCCGGGCTGGGCATGCCCAGCAGCTGGCTCAGGCGGATCTGCTGGGCCATCAGTGCCGGCGGTGAGGACTGCAGGCTGCGCAGGTCGTCATTGCTGTGCAGGCGGGCGATGCCGATGGCAGACAGCGCCAGCGTGATCACCACGAACACCGTCACCGGCCGGCGGCCATGCAACCGCGGGAAGCGCTCCAGCGTGTTGCCCAGCCACTGCGAGAAACGGGTCTGGCGGATCTCGCCGCCATCCAGCCACGGGAACCAGAAGATCACCGTGAGGAACGCGGCGGCCAGGCCGACCACCGAGAACAGCGCCATCTGGCGCAGGCCCGGGAACGGGGCCAGGCCCAGGGCCAGGTAGGCCAGCGCGCTGGTCAGCAAGGCCAGCCACAGGCCCGGCAACAGGTGCCGCAGCAGCTTCCAGCGGCGATCGGCCGGCTCGGCCTGGCGCGAGGCAAACCAGTGGATGCCGTAATCCTCGGCCACGCCCACCAGCGACGCACCGAACACCAGGGTGAGCACGTGCACCTTGCCGAACACCAGCACGGTCACCGCCAGCGCCACGCCACAACCGATCAGCAACGACGCGGCGACCAGCAGGATCGGCCGCAGCGAACGGAACGCCAGCCACACCAGCAGCAGCACCGCGGCCAGCGAGCCCCAGCCGATCGTGTTGATCTCCTGGTTGGCCTGCACCGCGGCCGCCTCGGCGTGCAGCGGCACGCCGGCATGCAGGATTTCCAGCTCCGGCGCTGCCGCCCTGGCAGCCCGCCCGGCACGTTCCAGCAGGCCGTCGAGATGACGCTCACCGTCGAGCTGGAACGCCGAACCCGGTGTATCGAACTGCAGCACGGCCCAGTGCCTGCCCTCGGCTTCGAGCAGGCCGTCATCGCCCAGCCGCAACCCCGACCCCTGCGACTGCTGCTGCCACCATTGCGGCCACAACGACAACGGGTCTTGCCGCCAGTCGGTCAGGCGCGGAGCGCCCATCGGGCCGTACAGCGCGGCCAACGCCTGCTCGGCCAACGCGCCCGGTTCGCTGCCCTGCAGCTGCTCGCGCTGGGCCGGCGTCAGCAGGCGGTCGCGGTACGGCGCGTAGAACGCGCGCGCCTCATCGAACCAGCCTTCGATCGAACCACTGGGCACCAGCAGGGCTCGGTCAGTGTCCTTGGCCATGGCCGCGGCAAAGGCCGCCTGCGCACGCTTGGCGGCAGCGCCGTCCTTGCTGCCCAGCAGCACCACCACCTGCCGCGAGCTGCCGTCGGCGATGCGCCGGGTGACGTCGCTCAACAGGCGGTCATGCGCATCCTGCGGCAGCAGCGCGAGGATGTCGGTATCGATCCGCGATTGCTGGCTCCACAGGTGCCACTGCTGCGCGCCCAGTACCAGCAGCAGCAACAGCCAGGCGATGCCCAGCCAGTGCCACCAGCGCCGCAGCCGCTCCGGTGCGTTCGATGCGACGGCCTCACTCAAAGCGGCGTGCCTCGTCGGCGGTGAGCGTGGCCGGCGCCTCGCTCAATGCACTGAACTGGATCTGCGTGCGGTCCTTGTTGGCCTCGACGATCTCGACCTGGCGCACGTAGCGGTCACCCTGCAGGGTCAGCGACTGGAACGCCTTGGCCAGCATCGCCGACTTCGGCGTCAGCCGCAGCCGCCAGCCCTGCCCTTCACGGCTGGCCGCCACGTTGAACTGGCTGGACAGCGCCTGCACGTCGCCACTCATCAGCGCGAACATGATCGCGTTCACCGAACGCATCGCCGGCTGCTGCCGTGCATCGAGTTCGACACGGGTGCTGCCATCGCGCTGGCGGCTCAGGATGCGGTCGGCGGTGACCACCACTTCGGAAGGGAACGGCTTGAGCGTGGCCCAGATCACGCCGTGCTGGCGCGCGACCACGAACTGGCCCTGCGAGCGCAGCGGGTTCCTGAAGCCGCTGACCTGCTTTTCCTGGCTGAACTGGCCACGCAGCACATCCGGCCGCGCCACCGCCTGGGTGATCGCATCGATGGCGGGGTCGGCCGCCTGCACCTGCGGTGCGGCAACGAAGATCAGCGCGCACAGCAGCACGCTCGAAAGACGGACAAGGGGGTTCACGGCGCAGGTACTCCCAGGCGTTCCCACAGTACCGGCGGGCACTGGTACAGCATTTCCTTGCTGGCCGCGTCCACCGCGACCTGGATGGTCATCGCGCGGGTCAGCACCTGGCCGCTCTGCGCATCGAGGATTTCATACTCGATCTTCAGCCGGTTCTCCCATTCCACGATGCGCGCGACCACGCGCAGCGCCTGGTTGAACAGCAGCGGCCGCACGTACTTCACCCGCGCATCGACCACCGGCCACAGGTAGCCCGATTCGAGCATCTGCGGGTAGTCGTAGTCGTAGCACCCGAGCAGCGCGCAGCGCGCGATCTCGAAGTACTTGAAATAGTTGCCATGCCAGACCACGTTCATCGGATCGCAGTCATGGAAGGCAGGGGTCAACGCAATTTCGCCAACCCGTTCGATGGCCTCATTCACCGGCATACAGCTCCCAACGTTGCGCGCGGATCTCCACCAGCAGTTCCCGCAGTTCGCGATCCAGCGCGCGGTCTTCTTCAACCAGGGCGATGCGCTGCCCCAGGTCGGCGTACATGTCGGCCAGACTGCCATGCAGCTGCGCGTTCAGGCCAACCCGTTCGCGCAGCGCCAGGCCCTGGCGGGCGGCGATCAGCATTGCCGCCACCACCTGTTCAGTCAGCTCGATCACGCGCAGGCAGTCGCGCGCGGCGATGGTGCCCATGCTGACCTTGTCCTGGTTGTGGCACTCGGTGGAACGCGAGAACACGCTGGCCGGCATGGTCTGCTTCAGCGCTTCGGCAGTCCAGGCCGACACGCTGATCTGCAGCGCCTTCAGGCCATGGTTGATGGCCGCGCGCGGGCCGGTGGCCGCCGACAGGTTGGCCGGCAGGCCGTGGTTGTAGCGGGCATCCACCACCAGCGCCAGCTGCCGGTCGAGCAGGTCGGCAACGTTGGCCACGGTGTTCTTCAGGGTGTCCATCGCCAGTGCGATGTGGCCGCCGTAGAAGTGGCCGCCATGCAGGATGCGCTCGCCGTCGGCGTCGATCAGCGGGTTGTCGTTGGCACTGTTCAGTTCGGTTTCGATCAGCTGGCGCAGGAACGGCAGGCTGTCTTCCAGCACGCCGATGACGTGCGGCGCGCAGCGCAGCGAATAGCGGTCCTGCAGGCGCTGTTCGTTGCGCGGCGGGCGTTCGCTGTGCAGGTCGCTGCGCAGGCGCGCAGCGATGCGGCCCTGGCCCGGGTGCGGCTTGGCGGCAAACAGGGTTTCGTCGAAGTGGTGCGCGTTGCCGTCGCTGGCCAGCACGTTGAACGCGGTCAACCGCGTGGCCATGCGCGCCAGGTAATCGGCGCGCTGCCAGGCCAGGCAGGCCAGGCCGGTCATCACCGCGGTGCCGTTCATGATCGCCAGGCCTTCCTTCGGCCGCAGCTTCAGCGGGGTCATGCCGATCTTCGCCAGCACTTCGGCCGCCGGCTGCACGCGGCCGTCATGCAGCACCTCGCGCTCGCCGCACAGCACCGCCGCCACGTACGACAGCGGAGTCAGGTCGCCGCTGGCACCGACCGAGCCTTCGGCCGGGATCATCGGCAGCACGTCGTGCTGCAGCAGCGTGGCCAGGCCTTCCAGCAGCGGCACACTGACGCCGGACATGCCGCGCACCAGCGACGCCAGGCGCGCGGCCAGCACCGCGCGGGTCTCGACCGGGTCCAGGTAACGGCCCAGGCCGCAGCCGTGGTAGGTGTACAGGTGGTGCGGCAGTTCCGCCACCAGCGCCGGCGGGATGTTCACCGTGCACGAGTCGCCGTAGCCGGTGGTCACGCCGTAGATCACGCCGTCCTCGCGCAGCAGGCGGTCGAGGAAGTCGGCACCGCGCTGGATGTGCGCGCGGAACGCCGGCGCGTCGCTCAGTGCGGCCTCGCACTGGCGCTGGGCCAGGGCAACCACGTCTTCGATGGTCAACGGTGCGTCGCCAAAGCGGCACACGGGTACGGCGTCAGTCGTCATGCGGAGCCTGATCCCAGAAGGGGAAGAAATTGAACCAGTCCAACGGGGACTGGATGACCTGGAGTTCCAGCCAGCGCGCGAAGCGCTGTGCCTGTTCGGCCAGCGCGGCGTCGCGCGAGCCACGCGGCAGCACGATGCGTTCGGCGAACTGTTCGAATGCCACCCGATAGCCGTCGCCCTCGTGCAGGCAGGCCATGGTGTAGACCGGGCAGCCCAGCGCCGCGGCGAGCACATAGGCGCCGATCGGGAACGGCGCGCGGTGGCCCAGGAAATCGGCAGTGACGCTGCGGCCACCCTGTACCGGCGTGCGGTCGCCGACGATGGCAACGAAGCCCCCCGCCGCCACGCGCTCGGCCAGCATCACCGCGGTGGCCGGCCCCATTTCGGTCACCTGCACCAGTTCCACCGCCGCCAGCGGGTCCAGCCGCTGCAGCAGGCGGTTGAAGCGCTGCGCATGCGCGGTGTGCACCAGCACGGTGATGCGGAACCCCGGCACCTGTTCGGCCAGCACCTGGCACAGCTCCAGGCAGCCGATGTGCGCGGTGAGGATCAGCCCGCCCTCGCGGCGCGCGATCTTCTGCAGCACCAGGTCACGATGCAGGTGGATGCGCTCGGCCGGGTAGCGCCCGCCCAGGCCGAGGATCTTGTCCAGCATCGTATCGGCGAAGGCGAAGAAGTGGCGCAGGCTGTCACGCCGTGTCGGCGCGCGGCCGAGCACGCCGCTGTGCGCCTGCAGCCGCTGCAGGTACTGCATCGAAGCCTGGCGCCCTATACGGTTGCCCAGCCAATGGCAGGCCACCACCGGCCACACGCACAGGCGGAACGGCCAGCGCCCGAACCAGCGGTGCACCCAGCACAGGAACAGCACGCCGGCCACCGACGTCGATTCGCCGATGTCGGCCCAGTGCGGGGCACCCTGCGCGGCCGCCATCTCAGCGCTGCCCCCGCAGGCGGCGCCACAGCAGCCGCGGCGCACGCCAGAGCATGCCGAAGAACAGGCGGGTATGCATGCGGCTGATGCGCACGTTGTCGCGCCACACATCGAAGTGCGACACGCCATCGGATGGATAGGTCACACGCGTGGCCAGGTGCTCGACCGGCAACTGCCGCCAGTACAGCCGCACCATCACTTCGGTATCGAAATCCATGCGCCGGCCGATGGTCTCTTCACCGATCAGGCGCAGTACCGGCGGCAGCGGATACACGCGGAAGCCACACATGGTGTCGCGCAGGTGCAGCGACAGCGTGTTGATCCAGACCCAGATGTGGGTGGCGTAGCGGCCATACAGGCGCGCCTTGGGAACACTGGCGTCGTAAGCCGGAATGCCGCAGATCACCGCCTCGGGATGGGCGCGCGCGGCTTCGATGAAGCGTGGCAGGTCAGTGGTATCGTGCTGGCCGTCGGCATCGATCTGCAGCACGTGGCTGTAGCCACGCGCGCCGGCCTCGGCAAAGCCGGCCAGCATCGCCCCGCCCTTGCCCTGGTTGACGTCCAGGCGCAGCAGGTCGACGCCCTGGCGCTGTGCCAGAGCGCGCAGCACCGCCGCGCACCCATCGTGCGAACCATCGTCGACCAGCAGGCAGGGCAGTCCCGCAGCCTGCACGCCATCCACCACCGCCGCGATGGCGTGCTCGTGGTCGTAGACGGGGATCACCACCAGTGGCGCGAATGCGGCACCGGCAACGGCCGGATCAGTCCGCATCAGCGAAAACCACCCTGCCGCTGGCATGCACACCGTGGCTGGAGGTGTAGCGGAAGGCCAGCACGTTGCGTGCGGCATCCCAGTCCAGCTGCAGGGTCAACTCGTCACCGGGGCGGGCCACGTGCTGGAATTTCACCGCATCCATGCGCACGAACGCGCCCCGCATCACAAACGCCTGGCGGGCGAAGCGCACCGCCCAGTCCAGCTGCGCCACGCCGGGCAGGATTGCCGCCTGCGGGAAGTGGCCTTGGAACGGCCGCAGCGCCGGGTCCAGGGTCATGCGCAGGGTGGCGCTGGCGGCATCGCGGTGATCCCACGCCGGCACCGGCATCAACGGCTGGAACAGCGCCGCCAGCGCGGCCTGGGTCACCTTGCCCTGCGCATTGATCGGCAGCGCCTGCACCAGGCGCCAGCGACGCGGCCGGGTCACTGCGTCATGCGCATGCGCCAGGCGGGCGCCAAGGCGCTGGCCCAGCGCCCGCCGCGCAGCGTCGCCGCCCTCCAGCAGCGCCGGATCGGCCGGCACCACCACGGCGGCCAGCTGCTCGCGCTGCCCGGGCAGCACCAGCACGCGCGCGTCATCCACCTCGGCGTCTTCGCGCAGCGCGCGTTCCAGCGCATCCAGCGACACCCGGCGTTCCTCGATCTTGACGATGCGGTCGGCCCGGCCCAGCAGGCGGAAGCGGCCGTCGACCAGGGCTTCGACACGGTCCTGGGTGCGCCACCAACCGGGAGTGTCCAGGTGCGCCGAGGCCACCGCCAGGCAGCCATCGTCGATGCGCCACTGCACGCCCGGCAGCGGCTGCCACGGCGGCAGGTCGATGTCCCAGCGGCGCCAGGCGATGCCGCCGGTCTCGCTGCTGCCATAGACCTCGGTCGGGGCCACGCCCAGCCACTGCCGCACCTGCCGCGCTGCGTCTTCCGGCAGCGGACCACCGGAGGAGAACACCGCGCGCAGGCGGCCATGCAGGCTGGCCCAGTCGAGCTGCCCGGGCAGGCGCTTGAGGTGGGCCGGCGTCGCCACCAGCACCGTATCGGTACCGGCCAGCGCACCCACCAGGTCTTCGTGGAAGAACCGGCGCGGATGAATCAGGCGGCCGGCGGCCAGCGGCCACAGCACGCGGAACAGCAGCCCGTAGATGTGCTGGTGGGACACCGTGCCATGGACCTGCACACCCTCCATCTGCGCACCGAACGCGGCCTGCAGCGCCTCCACCTCGCGCGCCAGCTGGTCCAGGCGCTTGCCGATCGCACTGGGCTGGCCGGTGCTGCCGGAGGTGAACACGCACAGCTCGCAGGCGCGCTCGTCCAGCGCCTGCAGCTCATCGTCCAGCGCGGCGTCCAGCGCCACCAGCGAGCGGTAGTCGGCGGACACGTCGCCTGCGAAGCCGCTCACCTGCGGCTGCAGCGCCTGCAGCGTGGCTGGCAGGTTGTCGGCGGCCAGGAACACCCGCTTGCCGGCATGCCAGGCACCGAACAGCGCGGCGGCAAAGGCCACGGCATCATCGAAGTACAGGGCCCAGTCGCGGCCTTCGGCGGCCGCAAAGGCGGCGCGCCAGGCCAGTACGCGCTGGCGGAAGCCGGCATGGTCGATCACCTCGCCGTCGCACAGGCCGACGCTGCGCTGCGGCCGTGCCTCCAGCAGCAGCCGGTCCAGGGCAATCCACTCAGCCATGCGCGTGCGCCGCCTTCACCTGCCGCCGCACCAGCCACTCCCCTGCGAACAACACGCCCATCATCACGTACGCCAACAATCCGTTGTAGAGCATCCAGACCCGGTCCGACGCGTACAGCGCGGTCAGCAGGGCCAGGCTGCCGTTGAGAACGAAGAAGCCGCACCACACCTGGGTGACGCGGCGGGTATAGGCCACCGCGAACGGCGGCAGGTCCGGCTCCTGCAGCCGCGCCAGGCGCTCCACCAGCGGTGGCCCGAAGCGCAGGCTGGTGCCGAACACCGCCAGCATCACCACGTTGACCAGCGCCGGGTACAGCTTCAGCGGCAGGGCCTGGTTGAGCACGGTGGCCAGCACCGCCAGCAGGCCGGTGCCAGCGGCGGCGGCCCACCACAGCGGCTGTCGCGTGCTCAGTGCACGCAGCAGGGCCAGGGTGAACAGCAGCAGCGACAACCAGCGCGGCTCGAAACGGCCCATCGCCAGGTACACCAGCAGCGGGTAGGCAAGCGAAATCGCTGCCACCACGACGGTACGTGCGCGAGCCATGGCGAAGCCGCCGGCGCTGCGGTCAGGCGGCTGCCTGGTCCGGCAGCAGTCCATGCACGACATCGACGATGTCCTGCACGGTGCGCACGGCCTTGAACGCTTCCGGCTGCAGATTGCGGCCGAGCAGCGGCTTGAGCTGCACGATCAGGTCGACCGCATCGATGCTGTCGATGTCCAGGTCGTCGTACAGGCGGGCCTCGGGGGTGATCCGGGCGGTTTCGATCTCGAAGCTGTCGGTCAGGATGCTGACGATGCGTTCGAACAGTTCATTCTTGGTCATGGCAATTCCTGGCGCCGTTACGACTGGCGGGCGGCGACGAACTCGCCGAGCGCGCGCACGCTGGAGAAATGGCGACGGGTTTCTTCTGAATCGGCCGAGAGGCTGACACCGTACTTCTTCTGCAGCGCCAGGCCCAGTTCCAGCGCGTCGATCGAATCCAGGCCGAGGCCCTCGACGAACAGCGGCGCGGTCGGATCGATGTCCTCCGGCGTGATGTCCTCCAGCGAAAGGGAGGAAATGATCAATTCCTTGATCTCGTGCTCAAGTGCTTGCACGGGGCGGATCTCCAGACAGGTCGAAATAACGAGAAAGGTGCTCGGTGACGCGGCGTGCTGCCAAGGCATCCCCCCTTGGCGAGTCGTCATCGGCCAGGAAGGGCGCGATCGGGATATCTTCGCCGATCTGCAGCCGAACGTGAAAGCGACGTGAGGGGACACGATACCACTTCTGTCCCTTGGTCAACGTGGGCGGGGTGCAGGTGATCCGTACCGGGGTGATGTCCAGCCGGCCGCGGACGGCGATGTTGGCGGCCCCGCGCTGCAGCCGCGGCGGTTGGCCCGGCACGCTGCGGGTGCCCTCCGGGAAGATCACCAGGGTACCGCCGGCATGCACCGCCGCTACGCAGTCGTCGACCAGGCCGGCCCCGTCATCGTTGGCGATGTAGCCGGCCGCCCGCACCGGGCCGCGCATGAACGGGTTGCAGGCCACGGCCCGCTTCACCACGCAATCGGCGTTGGGCAGCAGCGAAATCAGGCAGACCACGTCGATCAGGGTCGGGTGATTGGCCAGAACCAGCAAACCGTCGCGCTGCAGGCGTTCCCCGCCCTCGATCTGGTAGGTCATCACCCCCAGCGCACGCATCAGGCGCAGGTGGCTGGCAAAGGCGACCTGGACCACGCGGCGGGCCCGGCGGCGGCGGACCACCGGGTCGCGCATCAGCAGCAACACCGGCATCACCAGCACGCCCAGCAGCAGGCCGCCCACGCCAAATGCGGCGAAGCTCAGGCCGGTGCCGAACACCCGCCAGGCATGATCGAGGCGGCGCAGCGCCTCAGCCACGGCGTCCCCAGCGCCAGCGCTGGCCCTGGGCCACGTGCTCCAGCGCCGGCGCGCCAGACAGCAGGAAGCGGTGCAGGTCCAGCGCGTGCGGCAGCGTGCCCGGGGCGGTGGCGGTGGCCTCCGGCGCCGCCTCCCATTGCAGCGAGAGCGTCGGCTGGCCCGCTGTCGGCGCGGTCAAACGCCAGCACCAGGCAAAGAACGGGTCGGGTTCGTCGGCAAACGTCGCGTAAATTTCAGGAAGCGGCGACTCATAGACCACCACCCGCACTTCGCGGGCACCATCGGCCAGCAGCCCGGCGGCCTCCAGGCAGGCGGTCTCGACCGTGGCCTGGCCGGCGGCCAGCGCCAGGTAGTTGCCGCGGTGGCCGCGGGCGATCGAGTACAGCGCCGCGATCGCGTTGTGCACCGACAGGCCGAACCCGGTGGGGGACAGGGGCTGATCGCTGGCCAGCGCCCCCAGCAGGTCCATCGAACGGGCCACGTCGCCGTGGCGGCTGGCGAACACCAGCGGCACCTGGCTGTCAGCGCCCTGCCCGTCCTCGCACCAGCAGGCAGCCTGGATCGCCATCCGGCCCAGCCGCTCGATGCGGCGGCGCTGCATCGCCGGGATCTCGGCCAACGCCGGGGTGTCTTCGCCCTGCGGCGGATACGGCGCATCGGCCCAGCCCAGCCACTGGCTACGCTCGCTCAGGCCGGGCGCCCAGGCGGCCCAGTCGACGATGGAGAATTCGATCATTTAGCGATGGTGCTTCAACGGGAGAACGATAGGCACGAGCCATTACGGCGACGCGCGGCGGCCCCCCATTCCTGCAGCCGTGCGTCCGTCCAGGACGTCGCCGGCTGCCCCCCTGGCCGCCGGAAAGGAGCGCACGCTAGCACGTCCTGCGCGGGGTGTGCAGGTTTCACATTCCCCAACGCGGGGGCCGGCACCGGCCGGCCCCGCATTCAAACGATCAGTGGTAACCGGTGTCGGCGTGCACCTTGCCGCGGAACACCCGGTACGACCACGCCGTGTAGCCGAGGATGACCGGCAGCAGAATGACCAGCCCGACCAGGGTGAAGCCCAGCGAGGAGGCCGGCGCGGCGGCCTGCCACAGGGTCATCGACGGCGGCAGCAGGTAGGGCCACATGCCCAGCACCAGGCCAAGGAAGCCGAGCACGAACAGGGCCAGGCTGAGCAGGAACGGCGGCAGGTCGCGGCGCGGATGGGTCGCGCTGCGCCACAGCGCGGCCGCCACCGCCAGGGTCAGCAGCGGGACCGGCGACAGCCACCAGAAGTTGCCGTCGCTGAACCAGCGGTCCATCAACCGCGAATCGAGGAACGGCAGCCAGCTGCTCACCAGGCCCATCGCCGCGATCACCGCCACCACCAGCGGGCGGGTCATCTGCCGCGCCAGCGCCTGCACGCGCCCTTCCGTCTTCAGGATCAGCCAGGTGCTGCCCAGCAGCGCATAGCCGGCCACCAGCGCGGCACCGGTCAGCATCGCAAACGGGCTGAACCAGGCGAACGCGCCGCCCTGGTAGGCACCGTCCACCAGCGGGATGCCCTGCACCAGCGTGCCCAGGATCACGCCCTGGGCAAAGGTGGCCAGCAGCGAGCCCAGGCCGAACCCCACGCTCCACAGGCGGCGCGAACGATGTGCCTTGAAGCGGAACTCGAACGCCACGCCGCGGAACACCAGCGCCACCACCAGCAGCAGCACCGGCAGGTACAGCGCCGACAACAGCACCGCATAGGCCTTCGGGAACGCCGCCAGCAGCCCGGCGCCGCCCAGTACCAGCCAGGTCTCGTTGCCGTCCCAGATCGGCGCGGCGGTGTTCATCATCAGGTCCAGCTGTTCCTCGTCCTCGGCGAACGGGGCCAGGATGCCGATGCCGAGCACGAAGCCGTCCAGCACCACATACATCAGCACGCCGAAGCCGATCACCGCGAACCACGCCACCGGCAGCCAGGTCATCAGGTCCATGTCAGCGGTCCTCCAGGGGTTCGTCGGCCGCCGACAGCGGGCGTGCCGGCGTATGGCTGCCATGGTCCAGCGACGGCCCCTCGGCATACGGCTGCGGCCCGTGGCGCAGGATCTTCACCAGGTACCAGATACCCCAGCCGAACACGAAGGCATAGCCAACCACGTAGACGCCCAGCGACAGCGCGGTCATCCACGCACTCTGCGGGCCCACCGCATCAGCGGTGCGCAGTACGCCATACACCACCCACGGCTGGCGACCCATCTCGGTAACGAACCAACCCGACAGCAGCGCGATGAAACCGCTGGGCAGCATCCAGTTCCATCCGCGCAGCAGCCACGGTGAATCCAGCAGCTTCCTGCGCCACAGCTGGAACGCTGACACCCAGGCCAACAGCAGCATCAGCGTGCCCAGCCCGACCATGATGCGGAAGGCGAAGAACACCGGCGTCACCGGCGGCCGCTCGCTGGCCGGTACCGAGGTCAGCGGGTCGAAGGTGCCGTCCAGGCTGTGGGTGAGGATCACGCTGCCCAGCTTCGGGATGGCCACTTCGAAATCGTTGCGCTCTTCCTTCTCGTTCGGCAGCGCGAACACCACCAGCGGCACGCCCTCGCCTTCCTCGGTTTCATGCCAGTGCGCTTCCATCGCCGCGATCTTCATCGGCTGGTGCTTGAGCGTGTTCAGGCCATGCATGTCGCCGACGAAGATCTGCACCGGCACGGTCAATGCCGCGAATGCAACGGCGGCGATCAGCATGCGCCGCCCCGCTTCCACGTGCGTGCCCCTGCGCAGGTACCACGCACCGACGCCACCAATCACGAAACAGGTGGTGATGAACGAGCCCAGCGCCATGTGCGCCAGGCGGTACGGGAACGAGGGGTTGAACACCACCTGCCACCAGTCCACCGCATGCACGATGCCGTTGACCATCTCGTAGCCGGCAGGCGTATGCAGCCAGCTGTTGGACGACAGGATCCAGAACGTGGAGAACAACGTGCCCAGCGCCACCATGCAGGTGGACAGGAAATGCAGGCGCGGCGAGACCCGGCCCCAGCCGAACATCATCACGCCGAGGAAGCTGGCTTCCAGGAAGAACGCGGTCAGCACCTCGTAGGTCAGCAACGGGCCGATGACCGTACCGGCCACCTCGCTCAGCCGCGGCCAGTTGGTGCCGAACTGGAACGCCATGACGATGCCGCTGACCACGCCCATGCCGAACGACACCGCGAAGATCTTCTGCCAGAAGAAATACAGCTCGCGCCACACGGGCAACTTCGTGCGCAGCCAGCGCCATTCGATGAAGGCCAGCCAGCTGGCCGTGCCGATGGTGAAGGCCGGGAACAGCACGTGGAAACTGATGACGAATCCGAACTGGATCCGGGACAACAACAACGCGTCCAAGGGACGCCTCCTGCCTGTGACCGGTGGGATACCGGACCACTTTAGGAGGATTTCGTTAAGGTAGGATGCGACCGGGTGACGCGCTGCTTCACTTTGTCGCAGGGGTCAACCGTTCTGGTAGCTGCCAGCCTTGGTTGGCACACACGCCCAAACGCCGACCCAGGTCGGCATCTACCAACGGCGACTGGAACGGCCCACCGCCCGGAGGGCGCCTCAGAGCCAGAAATACCAGGCTGCTGCAGCCAGCAGCGCGCCAAACAACACCACCTGCACCACCACATAGCCCACGCCACCGTCGCGCGACTCAGCGGCAATGCGCTTCTGCAGCGCCTCGCTCACATCCGGCGTTGCTTCCTGCTGCGCCTGCTCGCGCAACGCCTGTGCCAGCACGCGCGCTTCCGCATCGCGAGGATCGGTGGGTGGGTTCACAGCAGCTCTCCGGCAGTGGCATGCCGCGTCAGTTCCTGCTTCAGGACCTGGCGCGCGCGGTGCAGGTGGCTCTTGATGGTACCGCGTGCCAGTCCGGTCACCTGCTCGATCTCGGCCAGATCGAAATCCTCCAGGTAATGCAGGCCGACGATCAGGCGCTGCGGCGCGCTCAGCCGTTCCAGTGCCGCGCCGAGCTGGCGCCCGGCCTGCAGCGCCTCGCTCAACTCGGCGGGCCCGGGGCCTTCATCGCCGATCCCCAGTTCCTCCGGCACCTCCACCGCCACCATCCATTGCGCCTCCAGCCGCCGCCGGCGCAGGTGCTGTAGTGCAGTGGTGTAGGCCACCCGCGAAACCCAGGTACGCAACGAAGATTCAAAGCGGAACCGGTGCAGCTGGCGGAACACGGCCAGGAAGGTTTCCTGCAGCAGGTCAGCCACCTGGTCGCGGTCGCCCACCATGCGTCCGATCACATGCGCGCAGGTGCGCTGGTGGGTCTCCACCAGCTGCGCGAAGGCCGACTGTGAGCCATCGATGATGGCCCGCACCAGGGCCTGGTCCGCGTCCAGCGCTTTGGGGGGAGCCGCCGTCGCCGCCGTATCCTCGCGGCGACGGCCCCGCAGTGCCGACAGCGCTTCGCCGAGCAGGCTCATGCGCGGGGCGCCCCCTGTGCCCGTGGCATGCGCCGGCTCAGCCCTTGCGTGCGGCAGGACGGGTGAAGTGCCAGGCCAGCAGCTGGCCCAGGCCGGCACTGCCGACCAGCGCGGCAGCGGCACCGAAGGTCAGGTCACGCGCACCGATGGCCTCCAGCAGGGCCATGGCCAGGGCCAGGCAGACCAGGCTGATGCCCCAGCGCAACGCCCCCTGGCGGCGCCGCTCTTCTTCCAGCACGGCCAGCGAGCGGATCACTTCCTCCGGCACGTGCGGGGCCACCAGCTTGCTGCGCGCGCGCGCATCGGCAATGGCATGGATCGCGTAGGCGATGCAGATGAAGAGGGTGATCGGGATCAGTTCCTGCATGGTCGGGCTCCTGTTCGATGGATGATGCGGGTTCAGGAGAATGGATGCGCGACCACGGCAACCGGTTGCACTAGCTGCCTGCCACCTCGTCGCTGGCGCCGGGCGTGTCCGCCGGGTCCGGGAAATAGGTCTCCACCTGGAAACCCAGCTGCAGGTCCGCCAACAGTCGCAGCAACTGCTGATCCAGCACAAAACCCGCCCATGCGGTCTTTCCAAAGATGCCGACACGCACGCCGATCGAAGCCCCCTCCTGCAGCAGTTCCCCGATCACATCGGCGCGTGCCCGCAGGAGATCGACCAACGCCGGCCAGGCATCCATCAGCCAGCCGTCCTTGCCCCTCTCCAGTACGAACACCACGCGGGTCTCCGCATGCCCGCTGATCAGGCTGCCGTCGCGATCCCGGTATCCGGTTCCGACGTCTCGGGAAAACGCCGGTTCCAGATCCAGCCGGGCGGCAATCCCGGCGCCGGCCTCTGTTGGGTGCTGCACGCGCAGCGAGATCCTGTAGTCGTAGCAGTACATATCGGTTCCATCCGAACGGAATGGCCATCATGCCGCACACGCCGTCGCAGCGACCTGGAGGGGGCCATTTTGCCGATTCCGCTGCCATGACCTGTGGCCCCTGCCCCGGGCCCGTGCGGCTGCTACGCTTGCCCGGTTTCCTCTACTGGTGCCGTCCGCCCATGTCCCGAGTGCTGCCCCTGTCCCTCCTGCTGTCGGCCGTGCTGGCCGCACCGGCTGCGCATGCCGCGCCGACGCCGATCACCATCGAACAGGCCATGGCCGACCCGGACTGGATCGGTCCGCCGGTCGAGAAGGCCTGGTGGTCGTGGAACAGCCAGCAGGTGGAGTACCAGCTCAAGCGCAACGGCAGCCCGGTACGCGATACCTTCCGCCAGCCGGTGGCCGGTGGCGTGGCCGCGCAGGTGGCCGATGACCAGCGCGGCACCCTGGACGTGGCCGAGCCGGTCTATGACCGCAGCCGCAGCCGCAGCGCCTTCGTCCGCAATGGCGATGTGTTCGTGCGCGACCTGCGCAGCGGCGCACTGACCCAGCTGACCCGCAGCAACGAGCGCGCGGGCAACGTGAACTTCGCTGCCGACAACGGCGTGATCTGGCGCGTCGGCCAGAACTGGTTCCACTGGACCGCCGCCAGCGGCGTGCAGCAGGTGGCCAGCCTGAAGGCCGAGAAGGACCCGCGTACGCCGCCGAAGGCCGACGTGCTGCGCGACCAGCAGCTGCGCACGCTGGAAACCCTGCGCCGCGACCGCGACCAGCGCGAAGCATTGAAGGACCAGGACCAGCGCTGGCGCCAGGCCGACCCGACCCGCGCACCGGGCCCGGTGTACCTGGGCGCCGACGTCGAGATCGGTGACAGCGTGCTGTCGCCGGACCTGACCCACCTGATCGTGGTGACCAAGCCGAAGGACTTCGACGACGGCCGCACCAGCAAGATGCCGCTGTACGTGACCGAGTCGGGCTACGAGGAAACCGAGGACACCCGCACCCGCGTCGGCCGCAACGGCTTCGAGCCACACACCCTGTGGTACGTGGACGTGCGCACCGGCAAGGCCGAGAAAGTCTCGCTGTCCAGCCTGCCGGGCATCAGCACCGACCCGCTGGCCGAGCTGCGCCGCAAGGCCGGCAAGGATGCGCTGAAGGGCGAGCGCAGCGTGCAGGTGATGAGCGACTTCATGGGCGGCGGCATCCGCTGGAGCGCCGACGGCCAGCAGGCCGCGGTGATGCTGCGTGCCAACGACAACAAGGACCGCTGGATCATCAGCGTCAACGCCGCCGACGGCCGCGTGCAGAACCGCCACCGCCTGACCGACAACGCCTGGATCAACTGGGGCTTCAACGATTTCGGCTGGATGGCCGATGGCCGCACGCTGTGGCTGCTGTCCGAGGAATCGGGCTTCTCGCACCTGTACACCCAGGCCGGCACCGCCAAGCCGCAGGCGCTGACCAGCGGCAAGTGGGAAACCTCGGCACCGGTGCCGTCGGCCGATGGCAAGGGCTTCTATTTCCTGTGCAACCAGCAGGCGCCGCATGACTACGAAGTCTGCGCGGTCGACACCGGCAACCGCCAGGTGCGCGAGCTGACCAGCCTCAATGGCGTGGAGGATTTCTCGCTGTCGCCGGACGGCCAGCAGCTGCTGGTGCGCTACTCCGGTGCCTACCTGCCGCCGCAGCTGGCGGTGCTGCCCAGCACCGGCGGCCAGGCACGCGTGCTGACCGATACCCGCACCGCCGACTACAAGGCACGCCAGTGGATCCAGCCGAAGCTGGTCGCGGTACCGTCCAGGCACGGTGCGGGCGTGGTCTGGGCCAAGTACTACGAGCCGGAAAACAAGGAACCGGGGAAGAAGTACCCGATCGTGATGTTCGTGCACGGCGCCGGCTACCTGCAGAACGTGCACCAGCGCTACCCGGCCTACTTCCGCGAGCAGATGTTCCACAACCTGCTGGTGCAGAAGGGCTACATCGTGCTGGACATGGATTACCGCGGCAGCGAGGGCTACGGCCGCGACTGGCGCACGGCCATCTACCGCAACATGGGCCACCCGGAACTGGAAGACTACAAGGACGGCCTGGACTGGCTGGTCGACACCCAGCAGGGCGACCGTGACCACGCCGGCATCTACGGCGGCTCCTACGGCGGCTTCATGACCTTCATGGCGCTGTTCCGTTCGCCGGGCACGTTCAAGGCCGGCGCCGCGCTGCGCCCGGTGGTCGACTGGCACAACTACAACCACGGCTACACCAGCAACATCCTCAACACCCCGGACATCGATCCGGAGGCGTACCGCGTGTCCTCGCCGATCGAGTACGCGCAGAACCTGCAGGACAACCTGCTGATCGCCCACGGCATGATGGATGACAACGTGTTCTTCCAGGACTCCGTGAACCTGACCCAGCGCCTGATCGAACTGCACAAGGACAACTGGTCGATCGCACCGTACCCGCTGGAACGCCACGGCTACGTGCGTGCCGATTCCTGGCTGGACCAGTACAAGCGCATCCTCAAGCTGTTCGAGCAGAACCTGAAGTGAGCAACGCCGCGGCCATGATCCGGATCGTGGCCGCGGTCATCCTGGATGACCGCGGCCGGGCGCTGCTGGTGCGCAAGCACGGTGCCCGCCGCTTCATCCAGCCCGGTGGCAAGCCCGAACCCGGCGAAGCACCGCTGCAGGCGCTGGCCCGCGAACTGCACGAGGAACTGGGCGTGCAGCTGTGCACCGGTGCCGCCATCGCACTGGGCACGTTCGAGGACTGGGCGGTGAACGAGCCCGGCCACCGCGTGCAGGCCCAGGCCTGGTGGGTGCAGGTGGACGGTACGCCGCAGGCGTGCGCCGAAATTGCCGAACTGGCCTGGGTGCCGCTGCAACCACCGCATGGCCTGCCCTTGGCACCCTTGAGCGAACACCATATCCTGCCGGCGGTCGCCACCCGGGTGACGGCCCGCTGAGCAGGCGGGCGCCGACTGCAAGGACATCGGATGTCAATGTCGATCCCGTCGATCCCCTCGCTGCCTTCCCCGGCCTATCACGCCTGGGTGCGTCCTGTCGCACAGGCCTCGTTCTGGCTGTCACTGGTGCTGACGATCTACTTCGTGCTGCAGGGACTGGTGCTGTGGCCGTTGCACAACCTCGCGCTGTGGCGCCTGGTGGAAAGCGAAGTGCAGCACCAGCAGCTGCACAGCCTGATCTGGCTGCTGGCGCACCCGGTAGCCGCATCGATGGTCGTCGCGCTGTTGTGCCTGGCCTCGACCGTATCCAGCTGGGGCCTGCTGCGCGAACGGCGCTGGGGCCTGTGGAGCTTCGTGGTACTGCTGCTGCTGAGTGGCCTGACCAACTTCGCGGCCGCCTGGTGGCTGGACCTGTTCATGGGCGACTTCATTCCGCTGCTGGCCAATGACCCGGCCCTGCTGCAGGAGCTGCATCTGAAACGCTGGCTGATCACGCTGACCGTGGTCGGCATGTCGTTCGTGCTTCTCGGCCTGCAGGGCTGGCTGGCCTGGCGCCTGCTGCGGCCGGATGTGCGCTCGCGCTTCCACTGAGTTCTACCGATCCCCGTTCGACAAGGACTGTCGCATGCGCTTGCTGATGCTTCTTCCCGCACTGCTGTTCGCCGCGCTGCCTGCCAGCGCCGACGCGTTGCAGTGTGGCGAATACCGCAGCGCCGATGGCGGCACGGCGCTCGTGTTCACCACCTCCAGCAGCGGCTACCGCCACAACGACATCCGTGAACGGGAGCCGCTATGGGTCGATCGCAGTGCGGCGCAGACCCGGTTGGTCATGCTCGACGATGGCGTGGCGCAACCGATCCGGATCAGCGCCGATGGGCACCGCATCGAGGACGACGTGGTGACCTACACGCTGAGCCACTCCCGCGCCTGCGCCATCGAACCCAGCGTGATGGACGGCAGCTGTCGCGCCGCCGGCAGCCACTGCATCGCGCAGCTGCCCACGGCCTCACCCGGCCAGGCCCTGCGCGCGTGCAATGAAGGCGTTGGCGCAGGCTGCTCGACGCTGCTGCGACAACTGCGCGAGAACAGCGCAGCAGTAGCCAATGACACCGGCCCGGCCCGCTTCGAGCGCCCGGGCATCTGCCGCGAACCCACACCTGGGCATGATCCGGAGGCCTGCGAGACGCAAACCAGTGATGCGCTGGCTGCCGCCATGCAGCAATTGGGCGAACGTCTGCAACAGGTAGACGAAGACGCGCTGGATTCGCCGCTTCCGGGCGCTGCACGTGATCGTCTGCAGCAGCTGTGCCTGCAACACCGTGGTGGTCGCTTCTGTACCGAGGTTGCCGAGCAGCAGTTGATCGCGCTGGAACCCGCGCTGGCCGTGCAGGCGCTGCAGGTGGTCTGCGATGCTGGGCGCGCCAGTGCCTGCGAACGTATTGCGCCATTGCGTGAACTCGGCACCGATCTACGCCTCGTGCCTCTCCAGCAAGTGCCCTGTGGCCGCTATCAGGCCAATGGCGGCGCGATCGACAGGCTCGACTTCGGCGATGGCACGCGCGGCCGACTGGATGACGGCGCCATCCACCTTCAGCAGGACGGCGAAACCCTTGTCCTGCGCCAGCTGGGCAACGGCGACCTGCTTGGCATGGATACGCAGACCGGTTACCAGCGCTACCAGCCGGTGCCCGGCACGGCACAATGCACGCCCCCGCGCGAGGGCCGTGATTCGCCGTAGCGCCTGGAGTTTCCCGTTCGATCGTCAAGGAGACGACATGCATTCACCCGCACCGCGCCGCCGCTGGCTGGCCTGGGCGCTGCTGCTGGCCGCGCCGATGGCCGCCGCACAGTCACCGCAATGCGGCCTGTTCAAGGCCGACGAAGGCAGCAGCACGCTGCGCATCAGCTCACCGAACCGCGGCGAGCAGAAGCACTTCGGCAGTGCGCCGTCTCCGGTCGCGTTCCAGCAGATCGACGGAAAGCTGCAACTGGTGAACCTGGAGTACGGCCTGCCCAGCGCGTTGCAGGTGCGCGATCGTGGCCGCACGGTCGAGGTGGATGGCACGGTCTACATCCTGCAGGCCCCCGCACAGTGCGCCGCCGCAGCCAGGCCGGCTGAAGGCAGCTGCCTGGCCGATGCGGCGGCGTGCCTGGACAACCGCCGTGAAGCGCCCCCGGCCGCGCTGGAAGCAGGGTGCCGGGAAGGCGTGCCCGGCATGTGCCTGCAGCTGGCCGATCGCTGGCATGACGAGGCCAGGGCGCCGGCCACGCCGGATGAGGCGCAGCAACAGGCCATCCTCGATACCGCACTGGCCGGCATCGAACTGCCTGTGCCGTGCCGGAATGGCGGCTTCAGCAACGAGACACCGGCCTGTGCAGCGGCGCTGGAAGCGGATCCGGCGCTGCAGGAGCAGATCGTCAAGGCCGCGATGGGTGCGGCGATGGTCGAAGCCGTGAGCTCCGTGCTGTCACCCTCCACGCCGGTGGTGGTGCCGGCCGCGCAGCGCCAGCAGCTGTTGCAGTTGTGCCAGCAGGTCGGCCATGGCGGCTTCTGCAGCCGCGTGGCCGAGCTCTCGTGGGAATCCGGCGACCCCTTGCAGGCGGTGCAGGCACTGACCACAGCGTGCGCGCCCGGTAAGGAAAGCGCCGCCTGCGAGCGCCTGCCTGCATTGCAGGCGCTGGGCGCCTCGTTGCGGCCGCAGCCGGCTACGGCGCTGCCCTGCGGCACCTTCCGCGCCGCAGGTGGCCTGATGGATACGCTGGACTTCGGCGATGCAGGACGGGTCGGCATCGGCTGGGACAGCCAACTGCGTGCTCGTGTCGAAGACGGCGACATCCGCATCCGCCACGACAAGGGCGGCGACTTCGTGCTGCGGCCGTTGCCCGGGGGCCAGCTGCTGGGCCTGGACACGTGGACACGCTTCCAGGTGTTCGTGCCGACCGGCGAGGGCGCGAGCACCTGCAGCCCGCCGAAACACTACACGGTGCTGCCGCTGCCTCAGGACTGCCCGCAGGCGCTGGCCAGCGGCGGTGCCGAAGCCTGCTGCGCGCAGGGTAAGCTGCAGGGCTGCAACATTCTTGGCAACCGTCTTGCGCTGTCCGGCCAGTGGCGGCAGGCGGCAGAGCACTACACCACCGTGTGCCGTGCCGGCGTGCGCGAGGGCTGCGAAAACCTGGTCGCAGCGCAGGGCCGCAGCAGCGACATCGACGCCCATGCGACGCTGGAGCGGCTGTGTGCCGCCGACCGCAGCGGCCGCCACGTCGCCTGCGACGTGCTGGACACCGGAAACTGGAGCGCCCTGGAGCTGGGCCGTGTCCTGCAGGAGGCGGTGGACGAAGCGACGGCCGAGGACACTCCGGCACCGCGCGCTTCCAACCGCAAGCGATGAGCCGGCCAAGGCCTGCCCGCAGCTTCGGGCGGGCCCTGCGGTAAAGTAGCGCCATGAACGAATTCGAGCGCGTGCGCACCTACCTCACCGACCTGCAGGACCGCATCTGTGCGGCGATCGAGGCCGTCGATGGCCAGGCCCGCTTCCAGGAAGACCTGTGGCAGCGGGCCGAGGGCGGTGGCGGGCGTACCCGCGTGCTGCGCGACGGCGCGGTGTTCGAGCAGGCCGGCATCGGCTTCTCCGATGTGGCCGGCAGCCGCCTGCCGCCGTCGGCCTCGGCCAACCGCCCGGAACTGGCCGGCGCCTCCTGGCGCGCCACCGGCGTGTCGCTGGTGTTCCACCCGCTCAATCCCTACGTGCCGACCACCCATGCCAACGTGCGCTTCTTCCAGGCGCAGCGCGACGGCGAAGTGGTGGCCAGCTGGTTCGGCGGCGGCTTCGACCTGACTCCGTTCTACCCGTTCGACGAGGACGTGCAGCATTGGCACCGGGTCGCACGCAACCTGTGCACGCCGTTCGGCGACGAGCGCTATGCCGCGCACAAGCGCTGGTGCGATGAATACTTCTTCCTGCGCCACCGCAATGAAACGCGCGGCGTCGGCGGCCTGTTCTTCGATGACCTGCACGGCGATTTCGAGCGCGATTTCGCTTATCTGCGTGCGGTCGGTGATGGCTTCCTCGACGCCTACCTGCCGATCGTGCAGCAGCGCAAGGACGCCGCATATGGCGAGCGCGAACGCGAGTTCCAGCTGTACCGCCGCGGCCGCTACGTGGAGTTCAACCTGGTCTACGACCGCGGCACCCTGTTCGGGCTGCAGAGCGGTGGCCGCAGCGAAAGCATCCTGATGAGCCTGCCGCCGCGGGTGCGCTGGGAGTACGGCTTCACCCCGGAAGCGGGCAGCGCCGAGGCGCGCCTGGCCGACTACCTGGTGCCACGCGACTGGCTCTGATCGTCCGGCGCCACGCCTGATCCGTGGCGCCTTCTTACGCCTGTGGTGCGCCCCGCGCCGGACAGGCCCTGCACTGCCTCCTTCAAGGATGACCCCATGCCTGCTGCTGTTCCCTTCCGCCCCCGCGCCGCGGGCTGGCGCTCCCTGCTGTTGCTTGCATTGGCCTCGGCCAGCCTGCCGGCCGCCGCGCAATCGATGGCCTGCGGCACCTACAAGGACGTCGACGGCAACACCACGCTGACCATCGAAAGTGAAGGCCATGGTTTCCTGTCCGGCCCCTACCAAGCCACCGAGCAGCTGCGCATCGCCCGCCAGGAGGACGTGCTCGGCACCGGCAACCTGTCCACCGGCCGCCTGGAAAACTGGTACTTCTCGGACAACGATCGCACGATCAGCACCCCCTATCGCGAATTCACCCGCGAGCACACCGCCGCCTGCAAGACGATGCCGGAGCCCATCGAGGGCGGCTGCGTAATGAACACCTCCGAGTGCCTGGAGGCGTTGCCGGAAGCCGAACCGCTGAAGCTGCATGCCTGGTGCGCCGAAGGCGTGGGCGCGGCCTGCATGCAGCTGCTGGAGACCTACCAGCGGCAGGCCAAGGACGCAGCGCCGGCGCCTGCACGTTCCGAGCCGCCGATGCCGGAGATCTGCAAGGAGGATTCGGCGTCGTTCAATGCCGAGGGCTGCAGGGCGATCGCCGAGGTGGTCGGCGCCGAGATGATGGGCAAGGCCGTGCTCGGCCTGCAGCATTCGAACGACCCTGTCTTGCCGTCCGCGCAGCTCGATGAACTGGCCGCACTGTGCCGGCAGCAGCACGGCGAGGCGTTCTGCGCCGACGTTGCCGAGGCGCTGTGGAGTGGTGGGCGCCTGTTGCAGGCCCATGAGGCGCTGCAGCTGTCGTGCGCCCAGCGCGCGGAGGGCGTGGCCTGCGGCCGCGCCGAGGCGCTTGCCCGACTGGCCTCGGTACCGGCCGCTGCACTGGCCCCGGTGCCGGCTTCCGCGCTGCCCTGTGGGAGCTATGAAGCGGAGTACGGCGTGCTCTCGCAGCTGCGCTTCCTCGATGGTGGCCTGGTGGAAGCCGGGGGCCGCGACCAGCGCCTGCGCGCGAGCCTGCAGGACGGGCGCATCCTCATCCATCGCGACGTCGGCAGCGACTTCGTACTGCAGCCGCTGAAGAACGGAAACCTGGCCAGCGTCGACGGCGGCAACCGCTTCGCCTACTACGAGCGCAAGCCGGGCTCAGGCAATGCCAGCTGCGCACCGCCGGTGGCCTTCGTGGAGATCCCCCTGCCGCTGGACTGCCCGACCCTGGACCGCAAGGACGGCGCCAAGGCCTGCTGCACCGATGGCAAGCTGCTGGGCTGCAAGGTTGCCGGCGAGGCACTGTTCAAAAACGAACAATGGGCCGCAGCGCTGTCCTACTTCCAGACGCTGTGCAGCGCGGGTGTGCGCGAAGGTTGCCTGGCAATGGCCGCGGTGTATGCGCATACCGCGGATCCGAAGATTCCGCAGGCCATGGCGGCGATCTGCGCGAAGGACGGCAAGGGCACCCACGTCGCCTGCGATGTGGACGCGACGCGCAACTGGCCGGCGCTGAAGGCTGAAGTCGCTCCCTGAGGCCAGGCACCTGTTGAGCCGGGCATGGGCCCGGCGCTACGAGGTCAGGTGCTCTTCCGCGCGATGATCGTGATGTGCCCGGTCGTCTCCAGCAAGGCGATCTGCACGTCCTCGATCTGCAGCCCGCCCTGTTGGCGCAGCGCGGCATCGAAATCGGCCCGGCTGATCAGTTCGCGGCGGAGAACGCCCTCCAACAGCCGGCCATCACGCGCGATCACGGTGGGCTCTCCTTCGATCATCCGCTCCATGCGCCGATTCCGGGTGGTCAACCAGCCCACCCCGTAGTTCAGCACGATCAGGGTGGCCGCCAGCAACAGGCCACCGCCCAGCGAGGTGTCGGTGCCCAGCAGCGCGTTCTGCACCGCGTTGCCCAGCAGCACGATCAGCAGCACGTCGAAAGGCGTGATCTGCCCCAGAGCCCGCTTGCCGCCCAGCCGGACCATGCCCAGCACCACGACATAGACCACCACCGCGCGCAGGATGAATTCCCACCACGGCATGGCCAGGGCGAACAGGTCGGGCATGGTCTTCCCCTGCGGAACGGTGGCCCAGCCTAGCATCTGGGGTCAGATCCCTTTGCCCGGCGGGCAAAGGGATCTGACCCCCAGTGTGTGTTCCGTTGGCGCAAATAAAAAGCCCCGCTGACCAGGGGGAGGTCAACGGGGCCGGGGAACGGGCACTTGGGGAGGAGTCCCCGTTCCGAGATCTGCTCCAGGGGATGGGAGAGATCCACAACAGGCGTTGCGCCTGTCGGGAGTTATAGAAGCACTTCGAACACTAACGGTTCGTGAAGGGGCCCCATTTAATGAATTTCAATAGGGGCAACATTCATGGTCGAGTCAGAAACACCCGACTCATGAACAAATTCACGTCGTTTTCGGCCTGAAACACCGTCAGTGCGCTTCGTCCCAGTTGTTGCCGACGCCCGTGTCGACCACCAGTGGCACCCGCAGTTTGGCCGCTTGCGACATGCGCTCCACCACCTGCAAACGCAGGTCCTCGACGAAACTGCTTTCGGTTTCGAACACCAGTTCATCGTGCACCTGCAGGATCATCCGTGCCGGCGCCCCGCTGTCACGCAGCCACTGGTCCACATCCACCATCGCGCGCTTGATGATGTCGGCGGCAGTGCCCTGCATCGGCGCGTTGATCGCCGCGCGTTCAGCACCGGCACGCAGGCCCTGGTTGCGGGCGTGGATGTCGTTCAGGTACAGGCGACGGCCGAACAGGGTTTCCACGTAGCCCTGGTCACGGGCCTGCTGGCGCATCCGCTCCATGAAGTCGCGCACGCCCGGGTAGCGGCTGAAGTACAGCGCCACGTAGTCCTGCGCCTGGCCACGGTCGATGCCCAGGTTGCGGGCCAGGCCGAAGGCGCTCATGCCGTACATCAGGCCGAAGTTGATGGCCTTGGCGGCGCGGCGCTCGTTCGGGGTCACTTCCTCCAGCGTGCGCCCGAACACCTCGGCGGCGGTGGCACGGTGTACGTCGGCGCCCTGCTCGAAGGCACGCACCAGGCCCGGGTCCTCGGACAGGTGGGCCATGATCCGCAGTTCGATCTGCGAATAGTCGGCCGCCAGCAGCTGGAAGCCTTCCGGGGCGATGAACGCGCGGCGGATGCGGCGGCCGTCCTCGGTGCGGATCGGGATGTTCTGCAGGTTCGGGTCCGACGAGGACAGGCGGCCGGTGGCGGCACCGGACTGGTGGTAGCTGGTATGCACCCGGCCGGTGTCCGGGTTGACCATCTCCGGCAGCTTGTCGGTGTAGGTGCTGCGCAGCTTGGCCAACCCACGGTAGTCCAGGATGACCCGCGGCAGCTCATGCTGGTCGGCAATCGCCTCCAGCGCCTCTTCGTTGGTGCTGGGCTGGCCCTTCGGGGTCTTCACCACCGCCGGCAGCTTCAGCTCGTCGAACAGCACCGCCTGCAGCTGCTTGGGCGAATCCAGGTTGAAGCTGCGCCCGGCCAGCTCGGTGGCCTTCTGCTGCGCGGCCAGCATGCGCGAGGACAGGTCCTGGCTCTGCCGGCGGAGTTCGTCGGTGTCGATCCGCACGCCATTGGCTTCAATGCTGGCCAGCACCGGCACCAGCGGCATCTCGATGTTGCGGTACACGCTGTCCAGCGCCGGCTCGGCCAGCAGCTGCGGCTGCAATGCGTGGTGCAGGCGCAGGGTGATGTCGGCGTCCTCGGCGGCGTAGCGGCTGGCTTCGTCGATGCCCACCTGCGAGAACGGGATCTGCTTGGCGCCCTTGCCGGCCACGTCCTCGAACTTGATGGTGCTGTAGCCCAGGTAACGCAGCGCCAGCGAATCCATGTCGTGGCGGGTGGCGGTGGAATTGAGCACGAAGCTCTCGAGCATGGTGTCGTCGTGGTAGCCCTGCACCGCCACGCCGTGGCGGCGCAGCACATGCAGGTCGTACTTGCCATGCTGGCCCAGCTTCTTCTTCGCCGGGTCCTGCAGCGCCGGGCGCAGTGCGTCCAGCACCTGCTGCATGGGCAGCTGGGCCGGCGCACCCGGGTAATCGTGGCCGACCGGAATGTACGCCGCCCTGCCCGGCTCGACGGCCAGGCTGATGCCCACCAGGCGCGCGCGCATCGCGTCCAGCGCATCGGTCTCGGTATCGAAGCTGATCAGGTCGGCCTGCTGCAGGCGTTCGACCCAGGCCTGCAGCTGCTCGGCGGTCAGCACGGTCTCGTATTCACCCGGCGCGGACAGTGCCGGATCCAGCGTGCCGGCGGCGGGCGCCTCGACGCTGCCACGAGCGAAGCCGGCCGCAGTGCCACGCAGGCTCGGGGTCGCCTCGCTAGCGGCCACCGGTGCCGGCACCGGCGCGCCCAGCTCCTTCAGCGCCTGGGTGAAGCCATAGCGCGCATACAGCTCGGTCAGCTCCGGCACATCCTGCTCGCGCAGGGCCAGCGTGGTCGGGCTGGCGTCCAGCTGCACGTCGGTACGGATGGTCACCAGCTCGCGGTTCAGCGGCAGCCGCTCCAGTGCGGCACGCAGGTTCTCGCCGATCTTGCCCTTCATGGCCGGCGCGGCCGCCATCACGCCGTCCAGGTGCTGGTACTCGGCCAGCCACTTGGCGGCGGTCTTCGGCCCGCACTTCTCCACGCCCGGCACGTTGTCGACCGCGTCGCCCATCAGCGCCAGCAGGTCGATGATCTGGTCGGCGCGCACGCCGAACTTCTCCATCACCGCCGCATCCGAATCCATGCGGCTGCCGGTCATGGTGTTGACCAGTTCGATGCCCGGGCGCACCAGCTGGGCGAAGTCCTTGTCGCCGGTGGAAATGGTCACCTTCAGGTCCTGCGCCAGGCCCTGAAGGGCCAGCGTGCCGATCACATCGTCGGCTTCCACGCCGGGGACGCGCAGGATGCTGATGCCCAGCGCTTCGACGATGCGGCACATCGGCTCGACCTGGCTGCGCAGCTCATCGGGCATCGGCGGGCGGTTGGCCTTGTACTGCTCGTACAGATCGTCGCGGAAGGTCTTGCCCGGCGCGTCGACCACGAACGCCACGTAGGCCGGGCGCTCCTTCAGCGTCGAGCGCAGCATGTTGACCACGCCGAACAGCGCGCCGGTGGGTTCACCCTGTGCATTGGACAGGGGCGGCAGCGCGTGGAACGCGCGGTACAGGTAACTGGACCCGTCGATCAGGACTAATCTGCTCATGCGCCGATTCTACGCGCCCGTGCCTGCACCGCGGCGACACGGCCCGTATACCGCGATGGGGCATAATCAGGGCTCTTTCCAGGCAAAGGCCCCCGCCGATGAAGACCCTGATGCTCGCTTCCCTGCTTCTGCTCGCTGGCTGCGCCAGCATGGGTGGCGCAGGCGCTCCCCCGGTGGACGTCAAGGGCGCGGATGTATCCAAGCGCACCATGGACAACGGTGACACCATCGAGGAATACCGCGTGTCCGGCCAGCTGCGCATGGTCAAGGTGACCCCGTCGCGCGGCGCCCCGTTCTACATGTACGACAAGAACGGCGACGGCCGCATGGACAACGACAAGGACGGCGTGTCGCCGGTCTACTGGAAGCTGTACAGCTGGTGATGTGACCCGGGTTGTGACCGGGGTCGGATCCCTTTCCACAGGAAAGGGCTCTGACCCCCCTCGAAGCCACCGGCACGGCCCCGATCCCCCCACAAAAAAACAACGCCGGCGCGCATCCTGCGGCCGGCGTCGGGTCCCCTCCCCGGGAACGCTTGAATCAGCGGGTATGGATCAGCGGATGACCAGCACCGGCAGCGTGCTGCGCGCCAGCACCTCGGCGGTCTGGCTGCCCAGCAGCACACGGGTCACGCCACGGCGGCCGTGCGAGGTCATCACGATCAGGTCGCTGTTGCGCTCGCCGGCGGTCTCGATGATGCCGTCGGCCGCATAGCGGTCCAGCACGTGCACCGGGTTGGCGGTGATGCCCTGCTCGGCGGCCTTGGCCAGCGCCGGCTGCAGCACCTTCTGCGCCCCTTCCTCGCGGTCGGCCTTGTACTCGGGGCTGTTCATGTAGCCCACGCTCCAGCCCATGGCGTCGTACATGCCGACGGCCCACGGCTCGGAAACAGTGACGATATCGACCTCGGCGTTGAGGTCCTTGGCCAGCTCCAAGCCCTTGGCCAGGCCCTTGTCGGCCAGTTCGGACCCGTCAGTGGCAATCAGGATGCGCTTGTACATGGTGGGGCTCCGTGGCGGTCTGCCGGATGGGAACGACACCATTGCACACCGTATGTGCAGGCGGCGCCTTGAGCAGGATCAATCCGGCGCCGCGCAGCGGCGTGTGCGCACCGTCACGTGGTCCGGGGGACAGGCTCGGCCCGCCCTCTTCTGTAGAGCCGAGCCCGTGCTCGGCTGCTTCTGGCGGGAAAAGTAGCCGAGCATGGGCTATGCCGGTCGTCCTGACCGGCACCCTTCGGGCCGTCGCAAGCGACGTTGGCAGCGGCTCCTGCCGCTACCTTCGGCTCTACAACAACGTCGCTCAGGCGATCTGCACCACGCGCGCGTTCTGGCACAGCGGGTAGCTGGCCACGAACTCGTCAATCGCATCGCGCATCGCCTCGAACGATTGGCCGTACATGTACAGCGCGGTCTCGGTCGGGCCCTGCCACCAGCTGCAGATCTCGCCCAGGCCGTCGATGTTCCCGGACAGCTGCTCGAACACGTGGTTGGAATCGCACTGTTCGTAGACCTCGTCCGGCAGGTTCAGGCCATCCAGGTAGATGCCCAGGCCTTCGGTCACGCCGAAGCTGCGATCGGCCTCGCCTGCGCCCTGTATCTGCGAACCCTTCGGTGCACCCAGCTGCTCCAGCAGGTCGATCAGCTTCGGCACGCCCGCGGCATCGACCAGTGCCACTTCGATATCGCCGTATTCGACCTCACCCAGGTCGGACATCGCGGTGCCGCCGCCGGTCAGCTCGCCCACCTGGGCCGCCTGCAGCAGCGCGTCGAGCGGATCCTCGAACAGTTCGTGGCGGTGCTCCGGCTGCAGCCGGGCGTTCAACTTCACGGTGACGTGCAGCGTGGGTTTGGTCATGGGGGCGTTCCTGGAAGAAGTGCCACCTATTGTAGAGCCGAGCCCATGCTCGGCTGCTTCTGGCCGGAAAAGCAGCCGAGCATGGGCTCGGCTCTACAACAGCCTGTCAACGCAGGAACGGCGTGACCTTGCGCTTCAGCAGTTCCACCAGCACCGGGTCCATGTACTCGTAGTCATCCGGAATATCCAGGCAGATCACCCGCTTGCCGTTCAACCAGGCCTTGTAGCGGCTGGACAGCCGGTTGCGGTGGGCGCGCTCCATCACGAACACGATATCGGCCCACTGCAGCAGCTCGGGGCTGAGCACTTCCTCGGCGTCGGCCAGCAGCCCGGCCGAGGCGGTCTCGATGCCCGGCCAATCGGCGAATACCTGCTCGGCCGTCGGGCTGCGCAGGCGATTCTGGCTGCAGAGGAAGAGCACATTGCGGGTCATGAGCGCAGCCTAATGGGGGCAGAGCCCTTTTCCAACGGAAAAGGCTCCGGCCCCAACCACGTGCATTCCGCGATGGGGTCAGAGCCCTCCCTGCGGGAGGAATCCGACCCCTCGACGGCGATCAGATCACCGTCAGGTTGGCGTAGGCCATCACCAGCCACTTGCTGCCGGCATCAGCAAACTCGACCTGCACGCGGGCGTGCGCGCCGCTGCCTTCGTAGTCGGTCACCATGCCTTCGCCGAACTTGGGATGGGTGACCAGCGCGCCGAGCTTGACCGGCGGCGCCTCGATCGAGGCATGGCCCATCACCCGGCTGGCGCCCATCGAAGCCGGGCGCGAGACCTGCACCTTCGGGCGCACTTCGTGCAGCAGTTCGCGCGGAATCTCGCGCAGGAAGCGTGACGGCAGGCTGTAGTTGTCCTGGCCGTGGATGCGGCGCGATTCGGCATAGCTCAGCACCAGCTTCTGGCGCGCGCGGGTGATGCCGACATAGGCCAGGCGGCGCTCTTCTTCCAGCCGCCCGCTTTCCTCCAGCGAGCGTGCGCTGGGGAACAGGCCTTCTTCCAGGCCGGCCAGGAACACCAGCGGGAATTCCAGGCCCTTGGCCGAGTGCAGGGTCATCAGCTGCACGCCCTCTTCGCCTGCCTGCGCCTGGCCCTCACCGGCCTCCAGCGCGGCATAGGCCAGGAACGCGACCAGCTCGTCCATGTCCTCGCCCACTTCCTCGATGTCGTCGGCCCGGCGCACGAAGCGCGAGGCCACCGAGACCAGTTCGTCGAGGTTGTCGGTGCGCGACTCCGAGTCCAGCGCATTGCGGCTTTCCTTGCTCCAGTGCTCGCGCAGCTGCGAGCGGGCCAGCACGTGGTCCACGCGCTCGGCCAGGGTCATGTGCACGGTCTGCGCCTGCAGCTCGTTGACCAGCCCCAGGAAGCCGGCCAGCGCATTGCGCGCGCGTGCGGCCAGCGCGTTGCCCTGGGTGACCAGCATCGTTGCTTCCCACAGCGAGATACCCTGCGCGCGTGCCTCGCGGCGCACTTCGTCCAGCGTGCGGTCGCCGATGCCCCGGGTGGGCGTGTTGACCGCGCGCTCGAACGCGGCGTCATCGTTGCGGTTGGACAGCAGGCGCAGGTAGGCCAGCGCGTCCTTGATTTCGGCACGCTCGAAGAAGCGCATGCCGCCATACACGCGGTAGGGCACCTGCTCGCTCAGCAGCGCTTCTTCCAGCGCGCGCGACTGCGCGTTGCTGCGGTAGAGCACGGCCACTTCGGTATAGCTGCCACCGTCGCGCACCCACTGGCGGGCACGCTCGACGATGTAGCGTGCCTCGTCCATCTCGTTGTACGCGGCGTACAGGTCGATCGGCTCGCCGTCACCGCTGTCGGTCCACAACTGCTTGCCGATGCGATCCGGGTTGTGCGCGATCACCGCGTTGGCAGCGCCGAGGATGTTGGCGGTGGAGCGGTAGTTCTGCTCCAGGCGGATGGTCTGCGCGCCCGGGAAATCGCGCAGGAAGCCCTGCACGTTCTCGACCTTGGCACCGCGCCAGCCGTAGATGGCCTGGTCGTCGTCGCCGACCACGAACACGTGGCCGGAATCGCCGGCCAGCACGCGCACGAAGGCGTACTGGATGGCATTGGTGTCCTGGAACTCGTCCACCAGGATCTCGCGGAAGCGGGCGCGGTAGTGCGACAGCAGCGCCGGGTTGTCGCGCAGCAGTTCGTGCGCGCGCAGCAGCAGCTCGGCGAAGTCGACCAGGCCGGCGCGGTCGCAACGCGCCTGGTACTCGATGTAGGCCTGGCGCATGGTCTCCAGCCACGCGTCGTGCGGTTCGGGCTGGATGTGCTGCGGGCGGCGGCCCTCGTCCTTCTGCGCGTTGATCCACCACGCGATCTGCTTGGGCGGGTACTTGCCGTCGTCCAGCTCCAGCGCCTGCACCACGCGCTTGACCAGCCGCAGCTGGTCGTCCGAATCCATCACCTGGAAGCCTTCGGGCAGCTTCGCGTCCTGCCAGTGCAGGCGCAGCAGGCGGTTGGCCAGGCCGTGGAAGGTACCGATCCACATGCCACGGCTGCCATGGGGCAGCTGTGCGTCGATGCGGTGGCGCATTTCGCCGGCCGCCTTGTTGGTGAAAGTCACCGCGAAAATGCCGTGGGTCGGCACGCCGTCGACTTCATGCAGCCAGGCGATGCGGTGGGTGAGTACGCGGGTCTTGCCGGAACCGGCACCGGCCAGCACCAGGTGGTGGCCGGGGGGAGCGGAGACGGCTTCGCGCTGGGCCGGGTTCAGGCCATCAAGCAGGTGGGAGACATCCATGCCCCCATTTTACGGCATCGCCGTCGCGGCTCCTGCGACCACCTGGGTGGCCAGTGCCTGCGCCTGTTGACGCAGTTCAGGCACCGCCAGGCTTTCCCACAGGCTGCCGATGCGCAGGCTGCCGAGTACGCCCAGCCGCGCCTGCGGCTGGCCACCGGCGGCACGCAGGCGGTCGCCCGGCACCGTGCTGTCCAGACCCAGCCCGTGCGGGCCGGGGCGGGCCAGGCCATCGCTCTGCAGCTGCTGCAGCAAGGGATTGCGCAGCGCGCTGGCGCGGGTTTCCACGCCGGTGGCGTTGATCACGCCGCCGATCGTCCAGTGCTGTTCATTGCCAGACGGAGCGCGGCCAGAAAGCCGCAGCGCTTCGCCTTCGCGGCCGACGCGTTGCAGGCGGGACCGGTGAATACGCAGTTGGCCGCTTTCGATCAGCGCCTGCAGCTGTGCGTCGACCTCTTCGGCGATGCGGTGGCGATGCACGTCCCAGTAGCGCACCACATGGCGCAGGAAGCGGCGCTGGTCGGCCGCGTCGAGGCTGCACCACAGTGCCTGCCCGTGCGGACGGATGCGGTCCATCACCCCCTGCCACGGCAGACCATCGGCCTGCGCCTGGCGCGCGAACCCGCGCAACGCGCGCAGGCGCTGGCGCAGGCTCATCGGCAGCAGCGCAGCCGGGTCGAACGAGGGCAGGCCGCCATGCGCATGCGGCAACGGCAGCAGCCCATGGCGCGAGATCACGTGCAGCGGGCCGGTGTGACCGGCAGCGACCAATGCCAGCACGGTGTCAGCCATGCTCAGGCCGGAGCCGACGATGGCCACGGCCTGCTCACCGGCCAGGGTGCGTATGCCGTCGTAGTCCCAGGCCTCGATCACGTCATCGGCGGGCAGTGCCTCGGCACCGGCTACCGGCAGCGGCCGCATGCTGTTGCCGGTGGCGAGCACTGCCTGTGCGGCGTGCAGCGTCTGGCCATCGCCGAGTGCCAGCTGGTAGCCGTGGTCATCCGGCTGCAGGCCCAGTACCGGCTGCACGATCACCTGCAGCTGTGCCGGGCTGGCCGCGGCGGCCTCCTGCAGGCGCTGCTGCAGGTACGCTGCAAAGTAGTGGCGGCACACGTAACGCTCGCCCAGCACCTCGCGCGCCTCGCCCGGGTAGGCGTTGGCGGCCATCAGGTAGTCGAGGAAATCGCCGGGCTGGTCGGCAAACGCACTCATCTTCGCCGCCGGCACGTTCAGCAGGTGCTCCGGCCACGGCGTGGCATAGGCGATGCCCTGCGCCAGCTGCGAAGCCGGTTCGAAGATGGCCAGCGCCAGCGGCGCCTGGGCCTGGCGCAACACCTGGATCGCCACCAGCACCCCGGCCGCACCACCACCGATGATTGCCAGGTCCAGTTCGCCATTACGCGGTGAATCAGTCATGCGCCGATTGTAGGCCATCGGCGATGACGGGCCGGATTGCCGAAGCGGGCGGTTGCCGCCGTTTCACATCAACGCATCGGCCAGCCGTGCGATGCCTTCGCGGCTGCGCCGCCACGTGGGACGGCTGCGCCACTGCTGCAGGTCCAGCTGCCGCGACTCGCGCAGGTAGCCATCCTCGATCGCGCACAGCTGCTGCACCAGCGCGCGGTCGTAGCAGACCAGGCCGATTTCGGCATTCAGCGCGAACGAGCGGATGTCCATGTTGATCGAGCCGAGCACGGCGATGTCCTCGTCCACGCTCATGTGCTTGGCATGCAGGAACTGCGGCTCGTACAGCGCGATGCGCACGCCACAGCGCAGCAGCTCGTCGTAGTAGGCCTCCTGCGCCCACGACGTCAGCCGCTGGTTGTTGCTGGCCGACAGGATCAGCTGCACCTGCACGCCGGACAAGGCCGCAATGCGCAAGGCGCTGAGCGTGGCTTCGTCGGGCACGAAATACGGGGTGACCATCACCAGCCGGCGCCGCGCCAGGTGGATCAGCGCCGCCACCGCATCGCGTGCGTTGCTGTACGGATAAGCCGGGCCGCTGGGCAGCAGCTGGGTGGCGATGTCGTCACTGCACTCGGGCACATCGGCGATCACGTCCAGGCGCTGGCCGGTTTCCATGTACCAGTCGCTGGCGAAGACCGCTTCCAGATGCGCCACCGCCGGGCCGCGCACGCGCGCCACCAGTTCGCGGTTCGGGTGGCCGGGCACGAACTGCGGGCCGGCCAGGTTCTGCGAACCGACATAGGCCACTTCGTTGTCGATCACCGCGATCTTGCGATGGTTGCGCAGGTCCATGCGCCCGCTGCGGCGCCAGCGCAGGCCACCGGGCAGCATCGCGCGCACTTCGATGTCGCGCGCCTCCAGGCGCTTGCGATAGGCACGCAGGCCGCGCTTGGCGCCCACCGCGTCGAGCAGCACGCGGCACTGCACGCCACGTGCAGCCGCACGCTGCAGGGCCTCGACGATCGCCTCGCCCACCGCGTCGTCGAACATCAGGTAGTACAGCAGGTGCACGCGGTCTTCGGCCTGGTCGATGTCGGCGATCAGCGTGTGCAGTGATTCGTCGTAGTCGGTCAGCAGATCGACGGCGTTGCCGTGCACCGGCATGAAGTCGCCCTGGCGCTGCACCAGCGGCACGATCTCGGCGCTGGCGGTGTCCGGCTGCGGTGTCCAGCGCAGGCGATGCTGCAGCGCCTGTTCCTCGCGGATGACCTGCGAGGCCTCGGCCTGGCGGCGGATGCGCTCGCGCGACAGCCATGGGTGGCCGAACAGCAGGTACAGCGGCAGGCCCAGCAGCGGCACGAAGCCGACCAGCAGCAGCCAGCTGCGCGCCGCCCCCGGCGTGGTGCGGGTGGGAATCCAGCACAGTGCAACCAGCCGGATCAGCCAGTCGATCAGCAGCAGGTACGAACCCAGCAACCACTCGAACAGCATCGTGTCGCCCGTCGGGAGGTGATGGGCCATTCTGCCCACCGGCCCTTGTGGAGTCGAGCCGCGCTCGACGGCCTTCCGGTCCGACCGCACAGCAGCCGAGCGTGGGCTCGGCTCTACAGGATGGCTCAATGCCGCACCGGCACCTCGCACAGCTGCCGCACCGTGTCGGCATGGCGGCGGCCGTTGAGCGCCATGCAGGCGATCGCCTGTGCGGCCCGCTCCAGCTGCGCCTCCGGCAGCGGCGACGGCGCGCCGTTGGCCAGTGCCAGGTGGTGGTCGCACAGCAGCAGCGCCATGCCCTCGATCCCTTGCAGCATGCGCTGCAGGCGCAGCCAGCCCAGTTCCAGGTCCTGCCGGTGTGACGGGGTGTTCATGCAACCTCCTTCAACGGATCTGGCCACCGTGAAGGTGGCGGACGATGCGTGGTTGCAATACCGGGGAACAAGCAACGGAAACCAAACCGGCGGGCACGCGGCCCCCACGCACCGCCCGCCATAAGGCAGAGCGGGTCGCCAGCCGCTGCACACGCAGAGACAGCGGCTGGCGAATTTACCGTTACTCGATTCCTCGGGATTGCAAGCCCGACCGCTGCAACCGCAGCGGCTCACCATCATGGGCACGGCCACGCCCGTCGTTCCAATCGATTTGAACCGTGCGAGGCGCCGGAACCGGTAGGAACAATCACTTATCGCATTCGGCCCTTCGCTCCAGGCATGGCGCCATTGGCGACAGCGTGCGCAGGGACTGCCCAGTGCCGACCAACGGTCGGCACCCACCACCACCACAGCAGCATCGGAATGGTCGGTATCCACCAGGTAAACGCAGGGCATGAAAAAACCCGCCACAAGGGCGGGTTTCTTCGCGGGGACCAGCAATCCGTGCGGATTACTTGATCTTGCCTTCCTTGTACAGGACGTGCTTGCGCACGACCGGATCGTACTTCAGGAATTCCATCTTCCCCGGGGTGTTCTTCTTGTTCTTGTCGGTCGTGTAGAAGTGGCCGGTACCGGCCGAGGAAATCATACGGACCTTATCGCGCTTGCCTGCCATGATGCTTTACTCCTCAGACCTTTTCGCCGCGCGCACGCAGCTCAGCCAGAACGGAATCGATGCCGTTCTTGTCGATGGTGCGCAGTGCATGCGCGGAAACACGAAGCTTGACCCAGCGATTCTCGCTGGCCACCCAGAAACGGCGCTCGTGCAGATTCGGCAGGAAACGACGACGGGTCTTGTTGTTGGCGTGCGAGACGTTGTTACCCGTCTGCACTCGCTTGCCGGAAACCTGGCATACGCGGGACATTGCGCACCTCGATAGTAGTAGTTGTCAGCCCGTAGCCCGGGCGACGGCGGCCTCGATGGTTGCCCACCACACGTCAAGAGAATCAAAGGGTTACGCTGGCGTTGGGCGGCCGGGGACGTGCTCCCGGGAGCGCCGCCCGGTAGAAAACCGGACACAGCGAGCCGCGCATTATGCACGGGTTCAAGCACTTGCGCAAGTTACCCACAGGCGGGGACTGGACAGGCGGGGCGGGGGGACTTCGCCAACCGGCATACTGGCCCGGATCACTGCGGAGCTTTCCATGCGGCTGCTGGCCCTGACCTACGGAACCGAAGGCGATACGCGTCCGCTGGCCATGCTCTGCCATGGGCTGATCAGCGCAGGCCACGCGGTGACACTGCTGGCCGATGGCGGCACCCTGGGCAGCGCGCAGGCTCTGGATGTGCCCCACGCGGCCCTTGAGGGTGACATCCATGACGAAGTGGTCGCCCTTGTCTCGCGGGGCAACGGTGTTGCCGCCGCCAGTACCGGTCTGGCACGGATGGCGCTGCAGCATGTCAGCGGCTGGATGCGCCAGGCCGATGCCGCCGCCGAAGGCTGCGATGCGATTCTGACCGGCGGACTGGCGGCCCTTGTCGGCATGAGCGTGGGCGAACGTCGGGGTCTGCCGGTCATCGGCACCGGCATGATTCCGCTGACCCCGACGCGAGCCTTCCGCTCTCCGTTCCTGCCGCCCGGACGCTCGCCGGGCTGGTTGAACCGGGCCAGTTACGGGTGGGTCAACGGCCTGATCTGGCGCCAGTTCCGTCGGCCGATCAACGCGGCACGCCAGCAACTGGGGCAATCGCCGCGTCGCGCGCTGTGGTCCGGCCTGCCGATGCTCTATGGCATCTCGCCGCAGCTGCTGCCGCCACCGGCGGACTGGCCGGTCGACCACATCGCCTGTGGCCAATGGCGGCTTCCTGATGCGCCCTGGACGCCGCCAGCCGATCTGCAGGCCTTCCTCGATGCCGGGCCGCCGCCGGTCTATCTGGGCTTTGGCAGCATGACCGGATTCGATCGCGAGCGCGTGCTGCCAGCCCTGCTGCAGGCGCTGGCACCGCGCCGGGTGCTGCTGTTTCCAGGGTGGGCCGGATTGCCGACGGGTGCGCTGCCAGCAGATGTGTTCGTGCTCGGCCCGACGCCACACGAAGCACTGTTCCCGCATTGCGCACTCGCCATCCACCATGGTGGCAGCGGCACCACGCATTCGGCCTGCCGCGCCGGCATTCCCTCGCTGGTGATGCCGTTCGCCGCGGATCAGTTCTTCTGGGCCGATCGCCTGTATCGGTTGGGCGTGGCACCGCCACCGTTGTCACCGAAGCGACTGGATGCAGCAACGCTGGCGGCAGCCATCACCTTCGTTGAAACCGACGCAACACGCGCACGCGCGGCGGCCCTGGGCGTGGCGATGGGCCATGAGGACGGGGTGGCCTGTGGCGTGGCGATGATCGAGCGCTGGTTACGGCCGGTGTAACAGCGGCCAGGCCTCAGCGCAGGTGCGGGATCACCTGCGCCAGCAGATGGGCATCCTTGAGCGCGCCGTGCAGGCCGCGCTGGCTGGGAATGCGCAGGCGCTGCAGCACATCGTCCAGCTTGTTGCCCTGGCCGGGCCAGCGCCCGCGCGCCAGCTTCAGGCTACAGGTGATGCGGCAATGCTGGGCCAGCGTGCCGGGAATACCGGACAGACGCAGCTCGTTGTCCAGGAAGCCCACATCGAAGGTGGCGTTGTGCGCGACCATCTCGCTGCCGCGCAGGAAGTCCAGCAGTTCGGCGGCCTTGCTGGAGAACAGCGGCTTGCCCACCAGCATCGCATCACTGATGCCGTGCACGCGCTGTGCGCCCCAGTCGACCCTGCGCTGCGGCTGCAGGTAGGTGTGGAACTGGCGGCCGGTGAGCTGGCCATCGATCAGTTCGACGGCACCGATTTCGATCACCCGGTGCCCCAGGCGGTGGGAGATGCCGGTGGTTTCGGTATCCAGTGCGACGATGCGACTCATGCGTGGCGATGTTTCCTGTTACGTGCTGTGGTGATTTTCGCATGCCGGTAGAGCCGGGCCCACGCTCGGCTGGCGCGCGTAGCGCGGGCTTGGTGATGCCAGAAGCAGCCGAGCGTGGGCTCGGCTCTACAGATGCGCGCGCGCGATCAACCCAACGCCTCCACCACCCAATCGATGAACACCCGCAGCCGCTGGCTCATGTGCCGGTTCGGCGGGAACATCACATGCATCGGCATCGGCGGCAGCTGCCAGTCCGGCAACACCGGCAACAGCTCGCCGCGCGCCACGTGCGGCTCGGCCATGTAGCTGGGCAGCGCCACCACGCCCAACCCCGCCAACGCAGCGGCCAGATAGGCGTTTCCATCATCGAAGCCGACCGTATAGCGGCCCTGCACCTCAACGCGTTCATCGCCGCGCTGTGCAACGAACACGCGTGCGCGGCCACTGCGCGGGCTGAGGAAGCCGACCATGTGGTGGTCGGGTCCTTCCAGCGCGCGCGGATCGGTCGGCAACCCGAAACGCTGCACATAGCCGGGGCTGGCGTGGAAGCCGATCGGCAGCGCCGCCAGCGGCCGCGCCACCAGTGCCGGGTCGGCCGGGGTGCCACCCCGGATCACGCAGTCGACGTTGTCGGCGATGACATCGACCTCGCGGTCACTCACGCCGATGTCCAGCTGGATCTCCGGGTAGCGCGCCTGGAAATCCGGCAACGCCGGCACCAGCCGCAGCCGCGCGTACGGCCCGGGCACATCCACGCGCAGGCGTCCGCGCGGCTGGCTGGCCGCGTCACCCAGCCCGCCTTCCACTTCTTCCAGCTCGGCCAGCAGGCGGGCGATGCGCGGGTAGTAGGCCGCGCCGTCGGCGGTGACGCTGACCCGGCGCGTGGTGCGGTTGAGCAGGCGCAGCCGCAGGTGTGCCTCCAGTTGCTGCACCAGCTGGGTGGCCGTGGTGCGGCTGATCTGCAGGGTCTGCGCGGCGCGGGTGAAGCTGCCGGTTTCCACCACCCGGGCAAAGGCCCGCATCGCCTCGAAACGGTCCATGGCGGGCCATGATTGTTTGGAATTGACAATCAATCTAGGCCGATCATCGCGGTTTATCCAGACAGCGCTGACGGGGAGGATGGCGTTCTCTCCCACGGGATCTTCCCCATGTCACAGCGTGATGTCGTTTTCCCCGCCGGCCGCCAGGCCCTGTACGAGCGCAACCGCTACTCGCCTGCGATCCGTTCCAACGGCTTCCTGTTCGTATCCGGCCAGGTCGGCAGCCGTGAGGACGGCTCGCCCGAGCCAGACTTCGAAACGCAGGTGCGCCGCGCCTTCGAGAATCTCAATGCGGTGTTGGCTGCTGCCGGCTGCACGTTCGATGACGTGATCGACGTGACCGTGTTCCTGGTCGATCCAGAGAAGAACTTTGAGAAGGCCTGGGCAATCGTGCCGGAGTATTGGGGCGAGGCGCCGCACCCGACCCTGACCGGTATCGGCGTGACCTGGCTGTATGGGTTCCAGTTCGAGATCAAGGTGATCGCGAAGCTGCCGTGATACGGGTAGTGCCGGCCGCTGGCCGGCAACGCGGTGGGGTCGAAAAGCGTGTCGACCAAGGTCGACACCTACCAGAGCACATGTGCGCGGCGCACCCGAACGATGTGGTGGGGTCAGAGCCCTTTCCGGAGGAAAGGGATCCGACCCCGCGCCCGGCCCAGCTGAACGGGAGATTCCGACGAATTCCCGAAGCGTCCATTGATATTGTATCCGGCGAAAACCGCTTGCTAGCCTGCCGTCCATGCGCTGGATCACCCGCCACCTCCGTTCGACCCTGCTGATGCTGCTGATGGCGGCATTCGTGGTCGTGCCGGTGGCCGACGCGCTGGCCTGCACGGTGGAACCGCATGCCAGCACGGTGCATGTGGAGTCCGCACCGGATGCCGATGGCGATGCCGACGGCAAGCACGTCGGTGCCTGTGGCCACAACCACTGCCACCACTCCAATCTGAGCCTGCCGGCCAGTACCTTCGCCGCCTTCGGTGCGCCGCTTCCGGCGCGCTGGATGAATGCCGGCGACGCGGCGACCTATGCGGTCGCCCAGGATGAACTGACGCGTCCTCCCCGGGCGTGAGTTGAGCGCGTCCCGCATTCGCGGGCTTCGGTTCCCCTCACCTCCGGAAATTCTTCATGTCGACCCTGACACGTCGGCCGCTGCGTGCGGCCGGGCGGGTCGTCGCCGTGTTGCTGGGCCTGGCCCCGGCGGCATCGGTGATGGCGCAAGCCGCCCCTTCCTACGACACCCTGCTTGAACGCCTGGACCAGCTGCCCGGCACCCGCGTCGGTGCGGCGCTGGCCGAGGCCGCCGACGCGCGCGCCGACCAGGCCCGTGCGTTGCCCAACCCTTCCCTCTCTTACTCCGCCGAAAACGCCTGGGGCACCGGCTCCTATGGCGGCATGGGCAAGGCCGATACCGTGCTCACCCTGTCCCAGCCGCTGGAGGTCTGGGGCCAGCGTGGCGCGCGTGTCCGTGCCGCCCGTGCCGAGGCACAGGCCGCCAACCTGCGTGGTGCCCAACGCCGCAGCGACGTGGCCAGCCAGCTGGCGGTGGTCTATGCACAGGCGGAAAGTGCACTGCGCCGCTACACCCTGGCCGAAGAAGCACTGAGCCTCACCCGCGCTGACGCCAACGCGGTCAACGCGATGGTCAAGCAGGGCCGCGAGCCGCAGCTGCGCGCCGTGCAGGCGCAGAGCGAAGTCGCCAACGCCAGCGCCGCGCTGGATGAGGCGCAGGCCTTCCGCGATGCCGCGCTGGCCCGCCTGGCCGGTGCCGCGCTGCTGGATGCGCCGGTGCAGTCGATCGGCGACAGCCTGCTCGACCGCGCGCCGCCGCTGCCACGCGGTGCCACCGATACCGCGCTGGCGGTGCGCATCGCCGAAGCCGAAGCGGATGCGGCGGGCAAGCTGGTCGACGTGGAGCGCAAGCGCGCCCTGCCCGACCTGAGCGTCACTGCCGCGCAGACCCGCTTCCGCGAGGGGGGCGAGCGCGCCTACAACCTCGGGGTCAGCCTCAGCATCCCGCTGTTCGACCGCAACCGCGGGGGCATCCGCGCCGCCAATGCCGACCAGCGCGCGGCCGAGGCACGCCTGGACCAGCAGCGCCGCGACAGCGAGGCGGCACGCCTCTCCGCGGTGGCCGGTTTGAAGGCCGCCGGCAGCCGTACCCGCGCCGCCGATGAAAGCGTGGTCGCCGCCGAAGAGGCGTATCGCCTGGCCCGCATCGGCTTCGACGCCGGGCGCATCTCGCAGCTGGAACTGCGCAGCACGCGCAGCGCCCTCATCGCCGCCCGCGGCACCGCCGTGGATGCGCGCCTGTCGCGCGTCGCCGCGGAAATCGATCTTGCCCGCCTTGAAGGGCGCGCACCTTTTGTGGAGGTCCCATGACGCTCTCCCGTACTTTCCCGCTGATCGGCGGCGTGCTGCTGGCCGCGCTGCTGGCCGGCTGCGCTGGCAACGCGCAGACACCTGCCAATGAAGACCCGGCTGCGGCCAAGGCCGGCACCGACGATGGCCACGGCCATGCCGCCGACAGCAAGGAGGCCAAGGCCGAATCCGCAAAGGCGCCCGCCGATGGCGATGAGGGTGTCGTGCAGCTGACTCCTGAGCAGATCAAGGCGTCCGGTATCGAAGTGGTCGCGGTCGGTCGTGGTGGCGGTAGCTCCACGCGCCTGTCCGGCCGGGTCGAACCGTCGGTCGGTGCACGCGCCTCGGTGGCGTCGACCGTGACCGGCCGCGTCGAACGCGTGCTGGTCGCACCGGGCACCGCGGTGAAGCAGAACCAGGCACTGGCGATCGTGGTCAGCGGCGAAGCGGCGGTGTTCCGCGCCAATGCGCTGGCCGCCTCGGCCGAAGCCGAGGCCGCGCGCCTGGCCTATGGCCGCGACAAGGCGCTGGTCGACCAGGGCGTGGTCGCCCGCCAGGAGATGGAAGCCTCGCGCGCACGGTCGCTGGCGGCACAGGCCCAGGCCGCTGCCGCGCAGGCCCAGGCCGCTGCCAACGGTGCGCCCGATGCCAGTGGCCGCGTGCGCATCACCAGCCCGGTGGCCGGCATCGTCGGCAACGTGCAGGTCACTCCGGGCGGTGTAGTCGCCGCCGGCAGTGCAGTCGCCGATGTCGCCGACCCGACAATGAACGAGCTGGTGTTCACCGCACCGCCGGCGCTGGCCGCACAGGTCACGCCCGGCATGACGCTGGAAGTGAGCGTGCCGGGTGGCAGCTTCACCGCCACCGTCACCGGTTCGGCCGCCGATGTGCGCCAGCAGGGCGGCGTCGCGGTGATCCGCGCCACCCCGGTGGATGCGTCGCTGCCGCCGGCCGGTTCGCCGGTCTCGGCCGTGGTGGTCACCGAAGGCCAGGACGGTTCGCTCAGCGTCCCGGCCGATGCAGTGCAGAACGTTGATGGCAGCAGCGCGGTGTTTGTCGCCGTCGAAGGTGGCTTCAAGGCGCAGCCGGTGCTGGCCGGGCGCCGTGCCGGTGACCGCATCGAGATCCTCGCTGGGCTGACCGGCAGCGAGCGCATCGTCGGTGCCAATGCCTTCCTGCTCAAGGCCGAGCTGGCCAAGGGCGAAGCCGAGCACGGCCACTGAGGAGGCGACCATGTTCAAGCTGATCATTGAAACAGCGGTGCGCCACCGCTGGCTGGTGGTGTTCATGGCCGCACTGATCGCCGCGGTGGGCCTGTTCCAGCTGGGCAAGCTGCCGATCGACGCGGTGCCGGACATCACCAACCGTCAGGTACAGATCAACACGGTGGCACCGGCGCTGACACCGGAGCAGATCGAGCGGCAGGTGACCTATCCGCTGGAAACCGCGCTGGCCGGCATCCCCGGCCTGACCACCACGCGTTCGCTGTCGCGCAATGGTTTCTCGCAGGTCACCGCGATCTTCACCGATGCCACCGACATCTACTTCGCCCGCCAGCAAGTGGCCGAACGCATGCGCGAGGCATCGGAAGACCTGCCCGATGGTGCATCACCGATGCTGTCGCCGGTCACCACCGGCCTTGGCGAGGTGCTGATGTGGACGGTGGACTTCACCGCGTTCGATCCGGCCAAACTGGCCAAACCCGATGAAGCGGGCTGGCAGGCCGGCGAGGTCTACCGCACACCGGAAGGCAACCTGCTGCGTACGCCCGAAGAACGTGCGACCTACCTGCGCACCGTGCAGGACTGGATCATCGCGCCGCAGATGCGTTCCAGCCCGGGGCTGGCCGGCGTCGATACGGTTGGCGGCTACGTCAAGGAATACGGCGTGCATCCGGACAGCGCCAGACTGGCCGCGCATGGCCTCGGCCTGGCCGACCTGGTCACTGCGCTGCAGCGTTCCAACGTGCAGGCCGGTGCCGGCTTCGTACAGCGTGCCGGCGAGGGCCTGGTGGTACGTGCCGACGGCTTGGCGCTGACCACCGACGACCTGGCACAGGCCCCGGTGGCGACCCGCAATGGCGTGGTGGTACGCGTAGCCGATGTGGCCACGGTGGAACTGAGCCGCGCGCCGCGGCTGGGTGCGGCCAGCCGCAACGGCCATGAAGCCGTGCTGGGCACCGCGCTGATGATTGCCGGTGGCAACAGCCGCACCGTGGCCCAGGCAGCGGCCGCGCGCCTGGAACAGGTAAACAAGTCACTGCCGGCCGACATCGTGGCGGCACCGGTGCTGGACCGCAGCGTGCTGGTCAATTCCACCATCAAGACCGTCGCCAGGAACCTCACCGAGGGCGCGCTGCTGGTGGTGGTGGTGCTGTTCCTGCTGCTGGGCAACCTGCGTGCGGCAACGATCACCGCGCTGGTGATTCCGCTGTCGTTCCTGTTCGCAGTGATCGGCATGAACCGCTTCGGCATCAGTGGCAACCTGATGAGCCTGGGTGCGCTGGACTTCGGCATCCTGGTGGACGGTGCGGTGATCGTGGTCGAGTCGACACTGCTGATGCTGGGCCAGCGCCGCGCCGAACTGGGCCGTGCGCTGACCGCGATGGAACGCCTGCGCGTAGCCGCCGATTCGGCCATTAAGATGGCGCGCCCTGCGGCCTTCGGCCAGCTGATCATCCTGCTGGTGTTCGCGCCGATCCTCACGCTGGAGGGCGTGGAGGGCAAGACGTTCCACCCGATGGCGGCCACGTTCATGCTGGCCCTGGTCGGTGCCTTCCTGTTCTCCTTCACCTTCGTGCCGGCGATGGCCGCGCTGCTGGTGCGCGAGCCCAAGGTGAAGGACGGCGATGCGCACGCGGACGACGGCGAGCACGAAACCAGGCTGATCCGCGTGCTGCGTGCGCGCATCGAACCGGTGGTGCGCAAGGCCGTGGCGCACCCGCGCACGGTGCTGGCCGGTGCGGTGATGATGGTGGTGGTGGGCATCGGCGCGTTCTCGCTGCTGGGCCGCGAGTTCATGCCGACCCTGGATGAAGGCAACGTGGCGATGCAGGCCCTGCGCGTGCCATCGACCTCGCTGGAGCAGTCACTGGCAATGCAGCTGGCGCTGGAAAAGGCGATTGCCAAGCAGCCGGAAGTGGAAACCGTGTTCTCGCGCACCGGTACCGCCGAGGCGGCGATCGACCCGATGCCGACCAACATTTCCGACAGCGTGATCGTGTTGAAGCCACGCAAGGACTGGCCCGATCCGACGCTGGCCAAGGACGCACTGGTGGCGCGCTTCGAGAAACTGGCCGGGCAGCAGCTGGGCAACAGCTTCGAGTTCAGCCAGCCGATCGAGCTGCGCTTCAACGAACTGATTTCCGGCGTGCGTACCGACCTGGCCGTAATGATCTTCGGTGATGACTTCAGCCAGCTGCAGAAGGTGGCCGACCAGGTGGCGTTGAAGCTGCGTGCGGTGGATGGCGCGGCCGACGTGCGGGTAGAACAGATCTCCGGCCTGCCCACGCTCAACGTGGCGATCGACCACGTGGCGGCGGCACAGTACGGGTTGAGCGCTGCAGATGTGAGTGATGCGCTGTCCACCGGCATCGGCGGTACCACGGCCGGCAAGATCTTCGAAGGCGACCGCCGCTTCAACGTGGTGGTGCGCCTGGACGATGCCTCGCGCAACGATCCGGACCAGCTGGCCTCGCTGCCGATCGCCACGCCATCGGGGCTCGTGATTCCGTTGTCGTCGGTGGCGCGCATTACCGTGAGCGAAGGGCCGAACCAGATCAGCCGCAACAACGGCAGCCGCCGCGTGGTGGTGCAGGCCAACGTGCGCGGTCGCGATCTGGGCGGCTTCGTCGGCGAGGCGCAGGCCGCGGTGGCCGACGTGGCGCTGCCGCCGGGCGCCTACCTGACCTGGGGCGGTCAGTTCGAGAACCTGCAGCGCGCGGAGAAGCGGTTGGCAACCGTGGTGCCGGTGGTGTTCCTGCTGATCGGCAGCCTGCTGTTCATGGCCCTGCGCAGCGGCAAGGAAGCCATTCTGGTGTTCAGCTGCGTGCCGTTGGCGCTGGTCGGTGGCATCCTCGCGCTGCTGCTGCGAGGCATGCCGTTCTCGGTATCGGCGGCAGTTGGCTTCATCGCCGTCTCCGGCGTGGCCACGTTGAACGGCCTGGTGCTGATGCAGGCGATCCGCGAACGCCTGGATGCCGGCGACCTGCCGCTGCAGGCGGCGATCAACGGTGCCTCCAGCCGCATCCGCGCGGTGCTGACCACGGCGCTGGTGGCGATCGTCGGCTTCATCCCGATGGCGATTGCCAGCGGTTCCGGTGCGGAGGTGCAGAAGCCGCTGGCCACGGTGGTGATCGGTGGCCTGATCACCGCCACCGTGCTGACCCTGCTGGTGCTGCCGACCTTCGCAGCACGGGTGGCCAAGCCGCGGCCGGTGGGGTGAGGCGAGAGGGGGTCGGAGCCCTTTCCACAGGAAAGGGATCCGACCCCGTGACCGGGTCGGGTTGCCGGCCAGCGGCCGGCACTACCCTCGCACGGTCAGGCCTTCTTGCGCTCGGCGATGTAGGCCTGGATCTGCTGTTCCAACACCGGCAGCGGCACCGAGCCCTGCTTGAGCAGGGTGTCGTGGAAGCCCTTGATGTCGAACTTGTCGCCCAGCTCCTTCTCGGCCTGCGCACGCAGGCGTACGATGGCGATCTCGCCCAGCTTGTAGCTCAGCGCCTGGCCAGGCCAGGAGATGTAGCGGTCCACCTCGGTGGTCACTTCATGCTCGCTCAGCGCGGTGTGGTCACGCAGGTAGGCCAACGCCTGCTCGCGGGTCCAGCCCTTGCTGTGCACGCCGGTGTCGATCACCAGGCGCGCCGCGCGCCACATCTCGTAGGTCAGGCGGCCGAAATCCTCGTATGGGGTTTCGTAGATGCCCATCTCCACGCCCAGCTTCTCGCAGTACAGCGCCCAGCCTTCGCCATAGGCGGAGATGTAGGCGTTGCGGCGGAACTCCGGCAGGTTCTTCTGCTCGGCGGCGATCGCGCCCTGCAGCGAGTGGCCCGGATCGGATTCATGCAGGGTCAGCGCCGGCAGGTTGTACAGCGGGCGCGACGGCAGGTTGTAGGTGTTGAGCCAGTAGGTGCCCATGCCACCGCGGCCGGCCGTCCAGAACGGTGCGATGTCCGGCGGCACCGGCACGATGGTGAAGCGCGCGCGCGGCAACGTCATGTACTTGCCCAGCTGGCCGTCCGCCCGCTTGGAGATCCACGCGGCACGCGACAGCAGCTCTTCCGGTGTCTTTGCATAGAACTGCGGATCGGTACGCAGGAAGGTCAGGAACTCGGCGAAGCTGCCCTTGAACTTCACCTGCTTGATGATGTCGTTCATTTCCTTCTGGATGCGCGCGACCTCATCCAGGCCGATGCGGTGGATCTCGTCCGGCGACAGGTCCAGCGTGGTGTACTCGTGGATCTGCTGCCGGTAGTACGCCTTGCCATCGGGCATCGCTTCGGCGGCCAGGGTGGTACGCGCCTGCGGCACGTACTCGTTGACGAAGAAGGTGCGCAGCTGCTGGAACGCCGGCACCACCTTGCCGCTGATTGCTTCGCGCGCCTGCGCCTGCAGCCTGGCCTGCTCGGCGGCCGGGATGGTGGTGGGCAGCTTCTTGAACGGCGCGTACAGCGGCGACTCGGTCGGGTCCTTCAGCTCGGCGACGGTGGCGATGGACACTTCGCGGCCATCGAGCACCGCGCGCGGCACGCTGAAACCACGCTTCAGGCCGGCGCGCATGTTCTCGGTCTGCTGGCCGAAGTAGCGCGGTACATCATTCAGGCGTGCGATGTAGTTCTGGTAGTCCTGCACGGTCTTCATCTCGCGCCGGGCCATGAAGGACAGGTTGGACCAGAACGAGGAATCGGCGTTGAACGGCATCTCGTAGCCGCGCAGGCGCGTCTCTTCGGCCAGGTTGAACACCTGGTCGTGGTAGATCGCGTAGTTGACCTGGTTGTCGGCCGACAGGGTCTTCGGGTCGATCTTCTTCAGCGCGGCCAGGGTCTCATCCCACACCTTCAGGCGCGCCTGCTGCGCGGCCGGGCCGACGTCGGGCATGCGGGTGGCGTTGGCCGGGGCGTCCTCGTCCTCGCTGGCCTCGCCACCGCCCTGCTGGCGCCACTTCCATTCCTTCTCGTACAGCGCGCGGAAGGCGGCGTCGGCGGGCGATTCAGTGGCCACGCCGGACGGTGCGGCGGTGGCGGGCGGCGCGGCCAGGGCCACGGCAGGGGCGGACAGGGCGATCAGCAGGGCAACGGCAAGACGGGTTTTCACGAGCACAGGTTCCCGGGAAGGCAGACCCCGATCATGGCACCCCCCATCGCCCGTGGCATGGGACGAAGGTCCTGCCTGCGCAGCAGACCGGGGCCCCGGTAGCCAGGTACGCAGTAGACCCACGTCATGCGTGGATGCGCCGCGGATCCGGACGGGGTGATCCGGACGGGGTCAGAGCCCTTTCCCATGAAAAGGGATCCGACCCCCGGGGCCTCAGTGGCTGGCCTTGTCGCGCTTCCAGCCGCGGTGCTTGATGTCCAGGTGCAGGCTGTACAGCGCGGTGAACGCCGGGAACAGGTTCTGCAGCACGCCCACCGAGTCCTGCTTGGCCGAGAACAGGAAGTAGCTCAGCGTCATCAGGCTGCCGAGCACGCTCATGTACCAGAACAGGCGCGGGATCACCGGCTTGCCGGCGCGCTTGGACGCGACGAACTGGACCAGCCAGCGGCCGCCGAACATCAGCGCGCCGGTATAGCCGATCAGCTTCCAGCCGGTCACGTGCAGGCCGGTCCAGTACAGCCAGGTCAGCGGCTGGTCGAGCCAATGCAGCTCCAGATCCATCAGCGCTCCTCCACCGCGGTGCGCTTGCTGCGGGTGATCAGCCAGGCCACGCCACGCAGGTCGCGGATGCCGACCAGCGCGCGGCCGAGGTTGTTGTACTTGGACACGCCAGCGGTACGGTGGCGGTGGTTGACCGGCACGCTGGTGGTCTTCCAGCCGGCGCGCTGCATCAGCGCCGGCAGGTAGCGGTGCATGTGGTCGAAGTACGGCAGGTCGAGGAACGCGCTGCGTTCGAACAGCTTGATGCCGCAGCCGGTATCGGGCGTATCGTCGCGCAGCATGCGTGCACGGATGGCGTTGGCCCATTTGCTGGCCCAGCGCTTGCTGCCGCTGTCCTGGCGGTTGACGCGCCAGCCGGCGAACAGCTTCACCTGCGCCTCGGCGGCGTCGCGTGCGGCGAGCAGCTTGGGGATATCGGCCGGATCGTTCTGGCCATCGCCATCCAGGGTCGCGATCCACGGCGCGCGGGCGTGCTTGACGCCGGTGCGCACCGCGGTGCTCTGCCCGCTCTGGTTCACATGGTGCAGCACGCGCAGTTCCGGGGTGGTCGCCTTCAGTCCCTGCAGCACCGCCAGGGTGTCATCGCGCGAGTGATCGTCGATGTAGACGATTTCGAACGGCAGCCGGCCACGCAGCGCGGCGGTGATTTCGGCGACCAGCGGGGCGACATTGTCGCGCTCGTTGAATACCGGGACGACAACGGAAAGCTCGGGTTGGCTCATAAGGCACTCGGCCAAAGGGGGGACAAAGACCGCGCATTCTCCGCTGCCGAGGTTATCCGAAGATGAACCCCGCGGCGTGAGGATCCATCCTCAGGCGCGATCGCCAAAATACTCGCGGCACCACTGCACCACAGGCGGCAGGCCTTCTTCGATCGGGGTCACCGCATCGAAGCCGAAAGCGTCATGTGCGCGCCGGGTATCGGCCATCGTGCGCACCATGTCGCCGGGCTGCATGGGCTTGTACACCTTCTGCGCGGGGCGGCCGGCGGCCTGCTCGATCACGCTGATGAAGCGCTCCAGCTCGACCGGCGTATGGTTGCCGAGGTTGAACACCCGGTGCGGCACCGGGCCGTCGGCCGGGTGCGCGAGGGCGCCGAGGATACCGGACACAATGTCGGAGACATGTGTGAAATCGCGCTGCATGCGGCCTTCGTTGAACACGTCGATCGGCCGCCCGGCCAGCACCGCGCGGGAGAACAGCAGCGGTGCCATGTCCGGCCGGCCCCACGGGCCATACACGGTGAAGAAGCGCAGGCCGGTGGCATGCAGGCCGTACAGCTGCGCGTAGGTGTAGGCCATCAGCTCATTGGCCGCCTTGGTCGCCGCGTACAGCGAACGCGGCTGGTCTACGCGCTGGTCCTCGGAGAACGGCGGCGTGGCCGAATCGCCGTAGACCGAGCTGCTGGAGGCATACACCAGGTGCTGCACGCCGCGGTGGCGGCACAGTTCGAGCATGTTGACGAAGCCGACCAGGTTGCTGTCGACGTAGGCGTGCGGGTTTTCCAGCGAATAGCGCACGCCGGCCTGGGCGGCCAGATGGATCACCGCCGTCGGCTGCACTTCATCGAACAGCGCAGCCAGGCCCTCGCGGTCGGTCAGGTCCAGCGCGCGCAGGTCCAGCGACGGGCACAGCGCGGCCACGCGGTCGCGCTTGATCTGCGGGTCGTAGTAATCGTTGAAGTTGTCCAGGCCGACCACGGCCTGGCCGGCCTCCAGCAGTGCGCGGGCGGTGTAGGCACCGATGAAGCCGGCAGCGCCGGTGAGCAGGATGGTCATGGCAGGGGCCTGGAAACGAAGTTCAGGCCCCTGATGTTACCGGTCTCAGAACAAACCGAAACGCTTCTTCGCCACGTTGGTGCGGCCGGGTTCGATTACATCCTGGATCTTCTTCGCGTCGAAGCGGTCGAGCAGCGCCTCGGCGCCCTTCCTCAGCTTCAGGTCCATCTCTTCGGGGTACAGCGGGACCAGGCTCATGAAGCTGATGGTCTTGCCGTCGTCCAGTTCCAGCGTGGCAAAGTCCTCCGGGGTGGTTACCGGCGGCAGCACGATGGCGCCGTCGAAGCCCACGCCCGGCGCATAGGGCTCGCTGGGATGGCCGTTGGGAATGGTGTGGCCGAAGCCCAGCCAGGTGTCGTACTCGTGCGGCAACCGCGCCATGCCCTTCAGCAGGCGCACCGGCCAGTAATTGCGCTCGTCCTCGAAGGCGTCCTGGGAGATGGGCCAGTCCGCCGGCAGGGTCACCATCAGTTCCATGTAGCGCGGCACGTCCGCGTCCACCTCGGCGGGCACGGTCATCGGCAGGTCGCTCATGCCGGAGGTGACCAGGCGCAGGTAAGGGCAGTGGTCATTGGCCGGCACCACGTGCACGTCGATGTGCACCAGGTCGGAGATGATCTCGTGGAAGACACCGGACACCGGGCCCAGATGGCGTTCGAGGTGGGCGCTGATCGCCTCGATGTGGCGTTCTTCGCCGGTGGCGAGCACGAAGTCCTTTTCGCGGCGATGTACCAGTATCTGGGTGCCGTCCGGGCTGACGTCCTCGTATTCGTTGCTCATGTCCTGCTCCCTGGATGAGGCCACGGACCGGAAGGCAGTGCATTCCCTCGGCGCGCGCGGCGGTACGTTCCCTGTCATTGGCGGGACACGGCAGGAACGGGCCGCGCCCCTGTCACTGCGCCGGGCTCAGCCCTGGCGCGTGCGCAGCTTTTCCAGCACGCCGTCCAGGGTATCCAGGTCGGTGTAGTGGATGATCAGCTTGCCCTTGCCACCGCGGCCATGATTGATCGCCACCTTGGCGCCCAATGCTTCGGACAGTTCGGTCTCCAGCGAGGCGATATCAGCCTGCTGCACCTTCGGCGTGGCCGCCGGGCGGTTGCTCGGCACCTTGCCGGCGGCGAAGGCCTGCGCACGGCGCTCGACCTCGCGCACCGACCAGCCTTCATCGGCTGCTTCCTGGGCCAGCTTGCCGGCCAGCTCGGGAGCCAGGGTCAGCAGCGCGCGAGCGTGGCCCATTTCCAGGCGGCGGGTTTCCAGCAGCAGGCGGATCGCCACCGGCAGCTCCAGCAGGCGCAGCAGGTTGGACACCGCCGCGCGCGAGCGGCCGACGGCCTCGGCGGCCTCGGCATGGGTCAGGGTGAACTCGCTGATCAGGCGCTGCAGCGCCTCGGCTTCTTCCAGCGGGTTGAGGTCTTCGCGCTGGATGTTCTCGATCAGCGCCATCGCGATGACGGTGCGGTCTTCCAGCTCGCGCACCACCACCGGCACTTCGTCCAGGCCGGCCAGCTGCGATGCGCGCCAACGGCGTTCACCGGCGACGATTTCGTAGTTGCCCGCCGGCAGCTGGCGCACCAGGATCGGCTGGATCACGCCCTGCGACTTGATCGAGTCGGCCAGCTCGGACAGCTTGCCCTCGTCCATCTCGCGGCGCGGCTGGTACTTGCCCGGCTGCAGCTGGCCGACCGGCAACTTGCGCAGCACTTCACCCGGCAGCGGCTCGATCACCGCGGTGGTGGCCTGCACCTGGCTGACCGCGCCTTTCGGGCCCAACAGCGCATCCAGGCCACGGCCGAGGCCTCGCTTCTTGGCTGCCGGCTTGCTGCTGGTCATCAGACGATCTCCACGGCCTTGCCGGCCTTGTTGCGTTCGTTGTTGCGGCGGATGATCTCGCCGGCCAGGCCCAGGTAGGCCACGCCACCGCGCGAGGCGCGGTCGTAGCCGACGATGCTCTGGCCATGGCTGGGTGCCTCGGCCAGGCGCACGTTGCGCGGCACGATGGTGCGGAACACGCGGTCGCCGAAGTGCTCGGTGAGCTCGGCCGACACTGCGTTGGCCAGGTTGTTGCGCACGTCGAACATGGTGCGCAGCACGCCTTCGATCTCCAGCGCCGGGTTCAGGCTGGTGCGCAGCGCTTCGATGGTTTCCACCAGCGCGCTCAGGCCTTCCAGCGCGTAGTACTCGCACTGCATCGGCACGATCACCGAGTCGGCGGCGGCCAGCGCGTTGAGCGTCAGCAGCGACAGCGCCGGCGGGCAGTCGATCAGGATGTAGTCGTACTCGTCGCGGATCGGCGCCAGCGCGCGCTTCAGGCGCTGCTCGCGCTCGCTCTGGCCCATCAGCTGGATCTCGGCGGCGGTCAGGTCGATATTGCCGGGCAGCAGGTCGTAACCCTCGGCAGTCTGCACACGTACATCGGCAGCGCTGTTCTCGCCGAGCAGCAGGTCACAGGTGGAGGCGGCCAGCTCGCGTTTGTCCACGCCACTGCCCATGGTCGCGTTGCCCTGCGAATCCAGGTCGACCAACAGCACGCGCTTGGGTGCGTTGGCCAGGGAAGCGGCCAGGTTGACGGCGGTCGTGGTCTTGCCGACGCCACCCTTCTGGTTGGCGATGGCGATGATGCGGGCCATGCGGGTGTGCCTCGTCGACGTGTGCTGGGACCGGTCATTATGCGTACAACCGGCCCCTTGCGGAAATCGTGGATCGCCAACCCGTTGTTCCACAAGGGGCTGGCGGCGGGAATCAGGGGCCTGTAACAGTGACCAGGTGGCGTTCGCCGGCCAGGCCGGGCACGCTCAACGGGGTCACCTCACGCACCTGCCAGCCCGCCGGCAGGTCCGCGATCTCCTCATGCGGGTAGACGCCCTTCATGGCCAGCAGTACGCCGCCGGGGCGCAGCAGGTGGCCACCGACGCGGACGATGCCGGCCAGGGTGTCCATCGCGCGCGCGGTCAGCTGGTCGTAGCGGCCGGCCTCGTCCAGCGCCTCGGCGCGCGACTCGGCCACGCGGGCGTTGCCCAGGCCGAGCTGGCGCACGGCTTCGCGCATGAAGCGCGCCTTCTTGCCGTTGCTCTCGACCAGGGTGACCTGCAGGCCCGGGCAGGCGATCGCCAGCGGGATGCCGGGCAGCCCGGGGCCGGTGCCAAGGTCGGCCAGGCTGCCGTCGGCCACGAACGGCTGCATCGCCAGCGAGTCGAGCAGGTGGCGGGTGACCATCTCCTGCGGGTCGCGGATGGCGGTGAGGTTGTAGGTGCCGTTCCAGCGGTGCAGCAGGGCCAGGTAGCGCAGCAACGGCGGCGCCAGCGCGGCGTCCAGGCCCATGCTGGCCAGGCCCTGTTCCAGCGTGGCAGACACGCTGGCGGGAAGTGGGTGTTCGCTCATGCCGGCATTATCGCCGGTTTTGCGCGCCGATTCCCCGCTTCAGTGTGGATACCAGGCCAATGCGGCGCGGAACTGGCCGCTGGCCTGCCACTCGTGCAGGTGCCAGCGTGCGGCCTCGCCCAGTTCCGGGTCGCACCAGCGCAGGTGCAGGGCGCCATCGGGCCCGGGCGCCAGCTGCAGGCGGTGCAGGCCGAACGAGATGCCCTGCCCATGCGCCTTCAGGATGGCCTCCTTGACGCACCACACGCGGAAGAACCAGTGCTCGCGCCCGGCCTCATCCAGGCGTTCCAGCCAGGCCACCTCCTGCGGGTGGAAGAAGCGCCGCACGATCTCCAGCAGGCGCGGTCGCGGCCGCAGCAGCTCCAGGTCCACGCCCAGCCGCACGCCTTCGCCCAGCGCCACCAGCAGCACCTCGCCGCTGTGGCTCCAGCCGGTGCCGTAGTGGGCCAACGGGCCGCTCAGTTCCGGCCGGCCCTTGTCATCACGGACCAGCGGCAGCGTCTGCGGGTCGGCGCCCAATGCCTGCGCCAGCACCTGCCGCGCCTGCGGTTCACCACGCTGGCCCGGCACATGCGGGCGCCGCCAGACCGTCACCGGACCGAAGCGCCACGGGCCATCGAGGGTGGCTGGCAGGCTCATCCGCACACGCCCATCACGCAATTCCACGACGGGTTCACAGCCCTGCGCGTCAACTGGTCACAGTTCCCCACCGGAGGTTCGATCATGGGCATCATCATCTGGCTGATCGTCGGCGGCATCGTAGGCTGGCTGGCCAGCATCATCATGAAGCGCGATGCCCAGCAGGGCATCATCCTCAACATCGTGGTCGGCATCGTCGGCGCGCTGATTTCCGGCTGGCTGTTCGGCGGCGGCATCAACGAAGCGATCACCCTCCGCACCTTCCTGTTCTCGCTGATCGGTGCGGTGATCCTGCTGGCGATCGTCAACCTGTTCACCCGCAAGAGCATACGGTGATCTGAGGGTAGTGCCGGCCACTGGCCGGCAGATGTTCCAGAACGGGCCCGGCAATCGTCGGGCCCCGTTCGTTCAACCGATCTGCACCCAGGCCGGCGCATGGTCACTCGGGCGTTCCCAGGTGCGCGGCTCGCGGTCGATGCCCGAGGCCACCGCACTGCCCTTCAGCGCCTCTGAGACCAGGGTCAGGTCGATGCGCAGGCCCAGGTTGCGGCGGAAGCCGGCGGCACGGTAGTCCCACCAGCTGAAGGTACCCGCCTCGTCGTTGTGCAGGCGGAAGCCATCGTGCAGGCCCAGCTGCAGCAGCTTGTTCAATGCGCCGCGCTCGGCGGTGGAGGTCAGGATGTGGTTGTCGTTCCACACCGCCGGGTCGTGCACGTCGCGCGCGTCCGGGGCGATGTTGAAGTCGCCCATCACGATCAGCTTCGGGTGGCGCTGCAGTTCTCCGGCGATCCAGGCATGCACCGCTTCCAGCCAGCGCAGCTTGTAGTCGTACTTGTCGGTGCCGATGTCCTGGCCATTGACCACGTACAGGTTGATCACCCGCAGGTCGCCGAAGGTGCCGGCGATGACGCGCTTCTGCTCGTCCTCGAAACCGGGAATGCCGATCTGCACGTCCTGCGCCGGCTCACGCGACAGCAGCGCCACGCCGTTGTAGGTCTTCTGGCCGGCGAACACGCTGCGATAGCCTGCGGCGATCAGCGCCGAATCGGGGAACTTGTGGTCCTCCAGCTTGGTTTCCTGGATACCGACGATGTCCGGGCCGAACTCCTTGAGCCACTGCTCCAGGTGCGGCAGGCGGACATTGAGCGAATTGACGTTCCACGAGGCGATCTTCATGGGGGCATTCTAACCGGGTGGGCTTTGGTAGAGGCCGACCTTGGTCGGCGCTCCTCGATTTCCATCAACCCGCGCCAAAAAACCGACGCTTTCGACTTTTTGACCGAACATGACCGAAATTGGCGCCTGGGATATGATCGCTGCCGCAAGATGCCACCCGCCGCCGAGCGCCCCTGTATGGATACGCGTGTGACTGCCGACAGCAACTTTCATTTCCTGCAGGAACACGATCCTGTCTTCCTGAAGCTGGCAATGATGGCCGAACAGGTCTTCGCCAGTGATCCCAACACGACACTGATCAAGCTGAGGCAACTTGGCGAGGCCATCGCACAGGACCTTGCCGCCCGTGCCGCCATTCGTCGGGATTCCCAGACCAGTCAAGCCAGCCTGTTGTATCAGTTGGGCCGTGAACTGCAATTGGATCCAAAGGTGCAAGACCTGTTCCGGGTCCTTCGTGTCGAGGGCAACAAGGCGACGCACGAATTTGCCACCCAGCATCGTGAAGCCATGGACGGCCTCAAAGTCGCGCGGGAACTGGCGATCTGGTACCACCGTGCTTTTGGCACCAACGCGGCCCAGTTCAAGCCGGGCCCGTTCCTCCCCCCCAAGGATCCTGCAGCACCCCTGCGTGAGATCCAGCATCAGGTCGGCCAACTGCAAGCCGAGCTGGATGCCGCGCGTCAGCAGCACGATCAGAGCAAAGCCCTGATTGACCTGAAAGAGCGCGAGGTACAACTCAATGCAGAATTGGCTGAGGCTATGGATGCCGAGGCCCGGGAGCTCGCAGCGGCAGTCGCTCAGCGCGAACAGGAACTACAGCAGCTTCGGGCAGAGTTCGAGCAACGTGTAGCGGACCTTCAAGCTTCCGTCGGGGTCGCAACGAGCGCGACGCAGCAGGTTGCCCGGAGCACACAGCGATCCAGCGCCAGCTTCGAGCTGAGCGAAGATCTCACCCGCATCCTGATTGACCAGCAGCTTCGCGATGCGGGATGGGAAGCCGACTCGCTGGAGCTCACCTACGCGAAGGGCGCCCGTCCGGAGAAGGGCCGCAACTTGGCCATTGCGGAATGGCCAACCTCTGTACCTCATGCCAATGCAGACTATGTGCTCTTCATCGGTCTGACGCCGGTTGCCATCGTTGAGGCCAAGCGCAAAGGGGTCAATGTCGCCGATCGCATTCCTCAGGCCGAGCGCTATGCGCGCGACCTGACCGCTGAGGGTGGCGTCGAAATGGCGTGGGCCGGTGCAGGCTTGCATGCTGGCTGGGAGGACGGCCAGGGTGGAACGTTCCAGGTGCCTTTGGCATTCGCCTGCAATGGACGTCCATTCGTCAAGCAACTTGCCGAGCAGTCGGGCGTCTGGTTCCGCGATCTCCGCTCGCCCTCCAATCTGCGGCGGTCGCTGCACGGTTTCCATACACCAGCGGATATTCTTGACCAGCTCAAGCGTGACCGTGCCAAGGCAGAGGCAGAACTCGAACAAGAGGGCATGAGCTACCTTCGCCTGCGCGACTACCAGCTGCATGCGATCCGTGCCGTGGAGGAGGCCCTCGCTACAGGTGAGCGCAACTGTCTGTTGGCTATGGCCACCGGCACCGGCAAGACACGCACCATGATCGGATTGATCTACCGGTTGCTCAAGAGCGAGCGATTCAATCGCATCCTGTTCCTGGTGGATCGCTCAGCACTAGGCACACAAGCCAGTGAAGCAATGGCCGAGATGACGCTGGAACAGAATCAGACACTGGCCCAGATCTACAACCTCGACGGGTTGGACGACACGCGGACTGCCAACGAAACCCGAGTTCAGGTCGCAACCGTACAGGCAATGGTAAGGCGCATCTTCCAGTCGGACACGCCGCCAGCAATCGGAACGTTCGATTGCATCGTGGTCGACGAGGCCCACCGCGGCTACACCCTCGACCAGGACATGACCGAGGGTGAGCTGGCCGTGCGCGATCATGCGCAGTATCTGTCGCAGTATCGCCGGGTTCTGGACTACTTTGATGCCTGCCGAATTGGTCTGACAGCGACCCCGGCCAAGCACACAACCGAAATTTTCGGAAAGCCCATCTACACCTACAGTTATCGGGAAGCTGTAGCTGACGATTGGCTGATCGACCACGAGCCTCCAATCCGTTTCGAAACACTGCTCAGCCGCAACGGCATCCATTTCGACAGTGGAGATCAGGTCAGTGTGGTCAACATTCACACGGGCGAAGTGGATACCGCGGAGCTGGAGGACGAGCTCGATTTCAATATCGAGTCGTTCAACCGTCGTGTCATTACACCCAATTTTGATCGGGTCGTCTGTGAGCAGCTTGCCAAGGAACTGGATCCTGATGGCGAGGAGAAGACGCTGATCTTCTGTGTCAGCAAGAAGCACGCAGAGCACGTCAAGAACCGGCTGGATGAAGCACTGAAGGCCATGCATGGCGATCAGTACAATCAGGCGAGCGTCGCGGTCATTGTCGGGGATAGCGACAAGGTCGACCAGCTCATTCGTTGCTTCAAGAATGAGCGCTATCCCAATATCGCAATTACCGTTGATTTGCTTACCACCGGCATCGACGTGCCCACCATCAGCAATCTGGTCTTCATGCGTCGGGTCCGCTCGCGCATCCTCTATGAACAGATGAAGGGGCGCGCGACCCGTCGCTGTGATGAAATCGGCAAGACCGTATTCCGCATCTTCGATCCGGTGGATCTGTATGCCGCCCTTGAAGAGGTGGACACCATGAAACCGCTCGTGAAGGACGCGAACGTCAGTATCGAGCAACTGATTGGTGAGCTCGGCCATGAAGCGAGCTTCAGTGCACCCGGCAATGATGGCGGAAGTCACGCGGATGATGCGCTGGCCCAGCTGAGCCAGCGCATCATGCGCGTGCTGCGCCAGGCCGAGCACAAGGCTGAGCGCAGGAAGGACGTACGCGACAAGCTCGATGCGCTGGAGGCCGAATGGGGGGTGCCGCCTGCACAACTGCACAAGCACCTACATGGACTGGGCGCACGCGAGGCGGCTGCGTTCCTGAAGCGTCATTCCAACTTGCCGCAACAACTGCAGGAAGTGAACCAACTGTTGGGAACCGAGCGTTACCCCATCATTGCCGAGCATCAAGACGAACTGCTCTCACGCGAGCAGAGCTATGGCGTGAATGAAGCTCCGGAGGACTATCTGGACAGCTTCAACGCGTTCATTCGGGATCAGATCAACCAATCCGCGGCCTTGAGTGTCATCGTCAACCGGCCGCGAGACCTGACCCGGGCACAGCTGAAGGAGGTTCGCTTGCTGCTGGACCAGAATGGCTACAGCGAGGCCCACCTGCGGGGCGCCTGGCGTGACAGCACCCAGCAAGAGGTCGCGGCCAGCATCATCGGCCACATCCGGCGCGCGGCATTGGGGGAGGCGCTTGTACCCTTTGAGCAGCGCGTGGAGCGGGCAATGCGGAGCATTTACGCCCAGCGGGCGTGGACTCCGGTGCAGCGAAAATGGCTGGGCCGTTTGGCCCAGCAGTTGGTGCATGAAGTCGTCATGGACCGTGAAGACGTTCAACGGGTCTTCATCGGGGATGGCGGCGCGCCGCAGCTTGATCGCCTGCTGGAAGGCAGGCTGGACCATGTGCTCGACACCTTGGGCGAAACAGTCTGGGAACAGGCAGGTTGAACATAGCGGATGAGCCGAATAGGATGCATAATCGGCTCAAATAACGAGCCGAATAGCCCCCTTGCTCGGCTCACTGTTCTGGAAACCCGCCCATGAGCTCCCCGCACTGGATCTGGCAGCATCCCGAGTGGCCGCATTTTCACTGGAAAGCGGACGAGCTTGCTGTGGACCTTCGCGAGTGCCAGCAAGCCTATGGCCAAGTGCTGGGCATGGCGGGAGCCGTTGGGGGTGACACACAATGCGAGCAGGCGCTGAATGCCCTCCTCTCCAGTATTGTCACCTCTTCAGAGATCGAGGGCGAGCATCTGGATGTCGGCTCGGTCCGGTCATCGCTGGCGCGTCACCTGGGCATGGTGGATGCCACACCACGCCGCACCACTGCCCGAAGCGAGGGACTGGCCGAGCTGATGCTGGACGCCACGGGCCACGCGCAAGAGCCCTTGGATCTTCCGCGCTTGATGCGTTGGCATCACTGGTTGTTTCCCGACGAGGAAGACACCCTGCTCGCCAACCGCATCCGGATAGGGCAGCTTCGCGGCGAGGCTCCCATGCAGGTGGTCTCCGGCAGGATCGATCGACCACGCGTGCACTTCGAGGCCCCGCCCCGCCAGGGCCTGGAGTCGCAGCTGGATGCGTTCCTCGACTGGTTCAACAGCTCCCGCCGGGACGCAACACTCGACCCGCTGCTGCGCGCCGGTATTGCCCACCTCTGGTTCGTTACCCTGCACCCGTTCGACGACGGAAACGGCAGGTTGACCCGGGCCCTGACCGATCTTGCGCTGGCCCAATCGCAACCGCAGGCAATCCGTTTTCATGCGCTCTCGGCCGCCATCCTGGCCGACCGCAACGGCTACTACCGCAGCCTGGAGACGACCCAGAAGGGTGGATTGGACATCACAGCGTGGCTGCACTGGTTCCTGGAGACTCTCCATACCAGTCTGACCCAGGCGGTGCAGCGCATCGACAAGGTTCTGACCAAGACACGCTACTGGCAGGCGCACCGGGAGCAGCCGCTGTCCGCCGAACAGACCAAGGTACTGAATCGTCTGCTGGATGGCGGAGAGCGAGGTTTCGCACTGGGCATCAGTGCCAGCCAGTACCAGACCGTGGCCAAGGTCTCCAAGGCGACCGCCACGCGCCACTTGGCCGATCTGCTGGAAAAGGGCTGCCTGCGCCGCCTGCCCGGCGGAGGCCGCAGCACCCGCTACGAAATCAATTGGCCGGCATCGGACGCGTCCCTGCCTGCCTTTACTGCATCTACGGAAGACAGCACCCATGAACCATAACGATATCGTCCAGAAACTCTGGAACCTCTGCGACGTCCTGCGCGACGATGGCATCAACTACAGTGACTACGTCACCGAACTGGTGTTGCTGCTGTTCCTGAAAATGGAATACGAGCAGGTGCAGAACAACGAAGCGTTCGAACACAAGCTTCCCGCAGGCTGCCGGTGGCCCGACCTGACAGCCCTGTCAGGTACCAAGCTACTGACCGGCTACAAGCGCATGCTGCTCGATCTTAGCCAGAGCGATGATCTGATGATCGCGGCCATCTACGCCGATGCGCAGACCAGCCTGAAGGAGCCGCGGCATCTGGAGACGCTGATCAAGGCCCTGAACGGCTTGGATTGGTTCAGCGCGCGCGAGGATGGCCTTGGCGACCTGTACGAAGGTCTCCTGCAGAAGAACGCGAATGAAACCAAGTCTGGCGCGGGACAGTACTTTACCCCGCGCGCGTTGATCGACTCGATCATTCGCTGCCTGAGGCCACAGCCGGGTGAGACCATTCAAGACCCTGCGGCAGGTACCGCTGGCTTCCTGATTGCCGCAGATGGGTACATCAAATCGCAGACCGATGATCTGTACACCCTGACGGACAAGGAGCGCCGCTTCCAGCGCCGCAAGGCCTTTGTCGGCATGGAGCTCGTTCCGGGTACCCGTCGCCTGGCATTGATGAACTGCCTGCTGCATGGCATGGATGGCGAGGGCGAAGGCGTGGTGCAGCTGGGCAACAGCCTGGGCAATGCAGGCGCAGGACTGGCCAAGGCGGACGTCATCCTTTCCAATCCGCCGTTCGGTACGGCCAAGGGCGGCGGCGGCCCCACCCGTGATGACCTGACCTATCGCACCAGCAACAAGCAGTTGGCCTTCCTGCAGCACATCTATCGCGGGCTCAAGCCCGGCGGGCGTGCGGCGGTAGTACTGCCGGACAATGTGCTGTTTGAATCGGGCGTCGGAACCGAGATCCGCCGCGACCTGATGGAAAAGTGCAATCTGCATACGTTACTGCGCCTGCCCACCGGAATTTTCTACGCGCAGGGTGTGAAGACCAATGTGCTGTTCTTCCAGAAGGGCACGGCAGAGAATCCGCGCCAGGAAACGGGGTGCACCACGGCCACCTGGGTGTATGACTTGCGCAGCAACATGCCCAGCTTTGGCAAGCGGACACCGTTTGGTCCCGTGCACTTGAAGCCGTTTGAAGAGGCTTACGGAGTAGACGCAAATGGGCGCAGCCCGCGAGTGGATGAGGGCGAGGAAGGCCGGTTCCGCTGCTTCACGCGCGATCAGATCAAGGAACGCGGTGATTCGCTGGATATCACGTGGCTGAAGGATGCTGACAGCGTGGATGCGGGCAATCTGCCTGCGCCGGAAGTGCTGGCGGCTGAGGCGATGGCGGAGCTGTCGGAGGCGCTGAGGGAACTGGATGCGTTGATGCAGGCGCTGGGTGCTGGAGATGAAGCGTTGGAGCAGAAGCGGTTGTTGGCTGACGTAATGGGGATGCAGATCTCCGGCAATGGGGTGGACTGTGAGTGAGTTGCCTGAAGGCTGGGCCAGCTGCCAGCTCGGAGATCTCCTCTGCCACATCCAAGCCGGGAAGAGCGTGAAGTGCGACGAACGCCCCCCTGAAGGCAACGAGCCTGGGTTGGTCAAGATCAGTGCCGTAACGTGGGGCGAGTTCGACGAGATCGAGAGCAAAACCCTACTGACCGCAGAGGGTCTCGACGAACGCAACAGGATCCGGCCTGGCGATCTGCTGATCTCTCGAGCGAACACCCTGGAGCTCGTTGGTGCGCCGGTAATTGTGCAGAAAATTTCTAAGCACCTGTACTTGAGTGACAAGGTTCTGCGCCTGGAGCTGCCTGAGTCGCTGCGCGAGTGGGCACTCATCTGCCTCAGATCAGAATCGGGCAGAGCCCAGATCGAATCGTTGGCTACTGGCAATCAGCTCTCTATGCGAAACATCTCGCAGGACGCCCTACGTGCAATTGAAATGCCGTTGCCTCCGGAAGCAGAGCAGAAGCGCATCGCGCAGAAGCTGGATGCGTTGCTGACACAAGCCGACTCATTGAGGGAACGGGTTAGCACCATTCTTCCGCTAATTAAGCGCTTCCGCCATGCAGTTCTAGTTACCGCCGCAAGTGGCCGGCTGACGCAGGACTGGCGCGATTCCAATGGCGCTCAAGGCAATGAATCGGCCGGCGAATACCTCAGACGCATACTTGAATCAAGACGCGAAGAACCAAGGGCTCGTTTCAAGCCCCCGGTTATGCCAGACACTGAAACAAGGAACATTGATGTTCCAGATTCCTGGATCGTTACCAGCGTTTCCAGCGTCGCCGAATGCTTGGATAGCATGCGCGTCCCCGTTAAAAAAGAGCTCCGTATGGCAACTGTCGGTACGTATCCATACTTTGGCGCTAATGGTGAAGTTGACCGCGTGGATGAGTTCATCTTTGACGATGACCTTGTTCTGGTGACGGAAGATGAAACGTTCTACGGTCGAGTGAAGCCAATTGCCTATATGCACTCAGGGAAGTGCTGGGTCAACAATCACGTCCATGCGCTCCGAGCACATGACAGGATTGGGCAGTCCTACCTCTGCTACACATTGATGCACTACGACGTCACGCCGTGGCTGACCGGAACCACAGGAAGAGCAAAGCTAACTCAGGCTGCACTGATGGCACTTCCTATCGGCATGCCACCACCAGCGGAGCAGGCAGAGATTGTGCGCCGTGTCGAACAACTCTTCGCCATAGCTGACCAGCTGGAAACTAAGGTCGTAACGGCCAGAATGCGCATCGATACCCTGACCCAACGCATCCTCGCTAAAGCCTTCCGTGGCGAACTGGTCCCCCAAGATCCCAACGACGAGCCGGCCAGCGTATTGCTCGAGCGCATCCGCGTCCAGCGTGCTGCTGCACCTAAACCCAAGCGTGGTCGCAAGGCTGCATCCAACTAATCATCGACCTCGAAAGGAATCACCCGTATGACTACCTTCGACAGTACCAAGCTGCCACTGAAAGATCTCCTCAAGGACATCGTTGACGGCAAGATCCAGCTGCCGGACTTCCAGCGAGGCTGGGTCTGGGACGATGAGCACGTGCGCAGCCTGCTGGTCAGCCTTGGCCGTTCATTCCCGGTGGGCGCGGTAATGCTGCTGGAGACAGGTGGCGCGGTGCGCTTCCAGGTGCGCCCTGTTGAGAATGTCCCGCATGAGGGCCTGCTGCCTCCGGAGAAGCTGATCCTGGACGGACAGCAACGTCTGACCACGCTCACTCAGGTTCTCAAGCTGTCCGGGCCGGTCAAGACCACGACGGACAAAGGCAGGCCGGTTGATCGCCACTACTACATCCATATCCCCACTGCATTGGCCGGGCCGGACCGCCTGGACGAGGCGATCATTGCCACCGACGGCACGCGTCAACAACGCAGTGACTTCGGCCGCAGGCTGGACCGGGATCTTTCCACACGCGAACTGGAGTGCCAGCAGGAATACTTCCCGTGCTCTGAAATTCTGGAAGGCATGGGCTGGCTGCAGGATCTCTATCAATACAACGCCGCTGCGGTCCCGCAATTTTTCGAATTCAAGAAGCAGGTTCTCGATGCCTACAACGAGTATCAGATTCCACTCATCGTGCTGAAGAAGGAAACCAGCAAGGAAGCTGTGTGTCTGGTCTTCGAAAAGGTCAACACCGGCGGCGTTCCGCTGTCGGTATTCGAGCTGGTCACCGCTACCTATGCCGCCGATGGCTACAACCTGCGCGACGATTGGTATGGCAGCCAGCAACGCGGCGTTATTTCGCGGCAGAAGCGGCTGGCCAGGGAGCCGCTTCTGAAGAGCGTGGAGAACACCGATTTCCTGCAGGCCGTGACCATGCTGCATACGCTGGAGAAGCGACGCGCCGATCTGGCCGCCGGAAAGAGCGGCAATCAGGTGACACCTGTGAGCGCCAAACGAGCCTCGGTGCTGGAGCTTCCACTGGAAGCCTATCAGCGCTGGGCAGACGTGGTGGAACAGGGCTTCATCCGTGCCGCCAAGTTCCTGCGCCATGAGTGCTTCATCTCTCCACGCGACCTGCCCTACCGCACTCAGTTGGCACCGCTGGCTGCAGTGCTGGCATTGATTGGTGCCGATGAGCGGTGGCGCGAACCGCAGGTCCACCAGAAGCTAGCCCAGTGGTACTGGTGCGGCGTGCTCGGTGAACTGTATGGCGGCGCGGTGGAAACGCGCATGGCCAATGATGTGGAGGAGTTGTTGGGCTGGATTGAGCAGGACGCCCTGCAGCCGCGAACGATCTCTGACGCTGCTTTCCAGATCGATCGCCTGGCTTCGCTTTCCTCACGATTGAGTGCCGCCTACAAGGGTATCAACGTGCTGGTGCTACGCGAGGGTGCGCAGGATCTGTACTGGAAGGGGCGAATCCGCGACCTTGAAGCCGACGAGATCGCGCTCGACATTCATCACATCTTCCCGCGTGACTGGTGCGAGAAACAGGACATTCCGCGCCGTCGCTACGATTCGATCATCAACAAGACGCCGATCTCCTATAGGGCGAATCGCATGATTGGTGGCTCAGCACCGTCCCACTATCTGTCTGCGCTGCAGTCACACAAGCAGGTGCAACTTGACGACGTTGGCATGGATGCTCTGCTGGCGAGTCATCGCATTCCCGCGGAGGCCCTGCGCGCAGATGACTTTGAAGGGCTTTGGAACCAACGCCAGCTGGCTCTGTTGGCTCTGATTGAAGGTGCCATGGGCAAGAGGGCCACTGCACAGTTCGAGGCTGAAGCCCTGGTGTGATCGCAATTGGGTGTGCCAACCAAGGTTGGCACCTACCGGGTAGTGCCGGCCGCTGGCCGGCAACCCCATGCCCCCCCGCCAGCGTTACCGCAGCAGGAACCGCAACAAACCCGCAATCTTCGAATACGGCGGCCGCAGCCGGTCGCTGGCCGCCCAGCGCGACTGCCACAGCACCGGCAGCCGCTTGCTCATCGCATCGAACCCGGCCCGGCCGTGGTACGCGCCCATGCCGCTAGCCCCTACCCCGCCAAACGGCAGGCCATCGGCGGCGAAGTGCAGCAGCGTGTCGTTGACCGTCACCCCGCCGGCCACCACCTGGCCGAGGATGCGCTCCACCGTGGCCGTGTCATGGCTGAAGGGATACAGCGCCAGCGGCCGGTCACGGGACAGCATGTCGGCCAGCGCCGCCTCCAGGTCCGGGTAGGCCCGCACGGGCAGGATCGGCCCGAAGATCTCCTCGCGCATCAGGTCCAGGTCGTCCGGCGGGTCCAGCACCACGGTCGGTACCAGCAGGCGCTCGCGGTCGGCGCGCGCGTCGTCCACCTGCGCCAGCGGAATCACCGGCACCCCGCGCTGCCGCGCCTGTCCCAGGTAGCCCTGCAGGCGCCGGTACTGGCCTTCATTGATGATGCGGGTGTAGTCGTCGGCATCGCTGAAGTCGCCATAGCGCTCGCGCACCTGCTGCTGCAGCGCCTGCACGAACTCGCGCTGGCGCGCGGTATCGATCAGCACATAATCCGGCGCGATGCAGGTCTGGCCCGCGTTGAACCACTTGCCGGTGGCCAGCCGTGCGGCGGCTTTGTCCAGCGGGAAATCACGGCAGACGATGGCCGGCGACTTGCCGCCCAGTTCCAGCGTGACCGGTACCAGATGCTCAGCCGCGGCGGCCATCACCTTGCGGCCGACCGCCGTCGAGCCGGTGAACAGCAGATGGTCCAGCGGCAGCGAAGACACCGCAGCCGCCACGTCCGCCCCACCCTGCACCACTGCCACCCGATCGGGCGGGAACACGCTGGCCAGCAGATCGGCCAGGAACGCGCTGGTGCGCGGAGTGTGTTCCGAAGGCTTCAGCAATACGTGGTTGCCGGCGGCGATGGCGGTGGCCAAAGGCACCAATGCCAGCGTGACCGGGTAGTTCCAGGGCGAGATCACCCCGACCACGCCCAGCGGCGTCGGCCGCAGCTGCGCGCGCGCCGGCCACAGCTTCCATCCCGCCGATGCCCGCTGCGGCTTCGACCAGCGCCGCAGGTGGCGACGCAGGTGGTCGATGGCCGACAGCACGCTCATGCCATCGGCCAGTTTCGATTCAACGTGGGCACGGTGGCCGAAGTCCTCGGCGATGGCCTGGGCCATCTCGTCCAGGCGCGGCTTCAGCGCCTCGCGCAGGCGGCGCAGGTCAGCTTCGCGCTGGTCCAGCGACGGGCGCTGCGACTGCCAGGCGCTGCGCAGGGTGTGCAGGAGGGCGGGCAGGTCGGCGGGGACGGTGGTGGTCATGGGCCGATTGTAGGGTCGAGCCATGCTTGGCTCGCATGCCAACCTTCACGCCGTGGCACGGGCTCTCATTGGGATACCTCCCAACCGCCTTGCATGCGTTCACCCTCGCATGCAAACCCGTCCATCACCACGTCTTCTGCTGGTCGGTTCGATCTGCCGGGCATGACTGTGGCTCTGGCAACTCAAGCGGAATCTTGATCGGGTACTCGGGGCTGCCGTAGGCGTAACAGGAAGTGGTGACCTGAATCTCATCGCAGGGCAGGAAATGTACAGTGATGCCGCAGACATTCTGGTTGGTGTAATCCGGGACGGCGACGATTTTGCTGTGGTAACGCTTTTGTGCCTCGATTTGTTGCAGCCAGGCGTCGTACTTCGCCTCATCAGCAAATCCAGGAAATCCATTTGAGCCTCCTACCCCCGTTTCCCAATCGACCCGTACCATCGTTCCTGGTTGCCATTGATCTGGGGCCATGTAGCAGCACCCTCCACCGCCACCTTGATACGGACCAATAATGTCAATCGCCGAACGGCCATCGACACTGAACCGGTTGATCGCCCAATGGGTGTGGTTGACGCCATAGATCGCGCTGGCTTCCACAGCGTAGGCAGACAAGAGCAGAGGTGGGCCAGCAAGAAATGCCAGCGCCACCCGCTTCAAAACAAACATCATTGAAACTCCATAATGTATAGCCCTCACTTCTTGTCCGAGGGCACCAAGGCCCTACTCAGGCGCAAACTCCCGCCTCCAGTCACGCAGCATCTTGACCTCCCGCGCGATCACTGCTGATTCTGCTGCGGGCGAATCGGAGAACAGTTCACCCGAAACTGGAGTTCTTCTCAGGGGGGCTTTTGGATCACCTACGAAGAAGTGGGGTGTAAAGCAGTAAGGCTCATCGCCCGATTCCGTGGGCTGCTTCACCAACGTCGCGAACACGGCATTCGTCGGCACGCTCGGTCTGGCGGCTGAACACCACGGATGCGACGAGACGATGTCCTGAATCCGCGCACCAGCCCGACGTAACTCCGTGGGACTGAAAACCTTGCCGAGAGAGACTCGATGTACCCGATAGGTGTCGACTTCCGGTTGCGCCTCAACAAGCCATCCTGAGTTGTCATGCGATGTGCAACTGCAATCGCAGGTCACCAGCGTTGCGTTTGGTACGGCTTTGTTCCAGGACAGCCAGACCTTCTCTGTCTTGCAAAGTTGTTTGATCACGGGCGATCTTTCCTCGACTCGCAGGCTTCCCTGCGGTGTCGCACCGCCGGCGGCTACATGCGTTTCTGCGCCGGCCGCTGGCGCTGAGACAGTGATGATCGCTGCCAGAAGTACGCTGCGCATTCCCCGATCCGATTCGATGAATCACACATGCTATGGAGCGTACTGGCGAACAAAGGGAGTTCGGGCCATTTGCGTCAGAAGTTGGCAGTTCTTGCTAGAAGTCCCCGTCTTCCGTGTGGCTGGATACGTCATCCCGCACCGGTACGATCAAATACTGGGCTGATATGTAGATTCGTACTTGTTTCATTGCCGCACGACGTCAGCGCGCTGAAGGTATTATCCCACCTCCAATAACATGCGTAGATGCGACGCGTATTTGCATTTCTGACCGGATGTCTTCTCATGGCCGGAGCTTCCGATGCCAGCGAGCAGTCCATTGATGTCGCGGCAGTCGGCCTGAACGCCGAGCGCGAACACATCCCATCGGTGGGCGACAGCCTGGCTGTCGTCGTCGGCGAGCTCGAGGGCGATGCCACACCTGGTGCCAGTATTGGCAAGGTGCTCGAGATACTTGCAGAGAGACTTGAACGTACGACCTGCCATGTCCAGCCCACGGACAATGACAGCTCACGTTCGTCCGGCGTGACCTGCGGCGGACCCGATGTAGACAGCCTCTTCCCGGACTACACCGCCTTGCGGCAGGCGAGCACACCGGCGGAGCGTGATCGGTACGGCCGTCGCTTCCTGGACGCCTATGCGACGTTGCTCAGGGATGCTCCGGATGTCGCCCTCACGCGACCAAGCGAGGATGAGGCGGCAGATGGGCTGTTACATGTACTCTTCCCGTTCAAGGCCTGGGACGAGAAGCTGAACATTCCACGCCATGACGTGTACTTCCCGTTTGTTCCTGTGTGCAACCTCGTTGTCGCTCGCGCTGCGCGCTGCCCGGGAGCCGACCAGCTGCGCAGGGAAATTGGTCGGGCAGGCGATGAGAGTGAACAGCGCTTGTTGTGCATCAAGGAGTTCTCGACGCGGCAGCTGGCGGATGAAGGTGAATGCCCGGAAGCCACCACCACCAGCCCCTGATGCCCATCACATGCTCCCGCCTGAAATTGACGGTTTCCTGGAGAATGAATTTGTTGAGCTTGATCTTCACTGTGCTCGCAGCAGCGGCTTCAACAGAGGATGCGAAGTCTGGCAGCGGGAGATGGGTGCACGCTCGCAGCAACATCACCTTGCGATACGACGGCGAGGAGAATGGACGCTACCGGAACCTGTCGGTGATGAAACAGGGCAAGCTGGTGCGCCGCATAGCGTCGCGCAAACGCTCGTACTCTCTATTCGAGTACGACACCGACCCGGCGACGTCCCCTGACGGTCGGTATGTGCTTGTCACTGACGTGGAATCCGGTGAGGTTGGCATGCCGGATGGACGCCGTTCTCTGCATGAAAGGCAGTACTGCGGTTTCATCGACACACGAAGCGGTTGCCTGCTTGCGCGTCAGACCGGGCAATTCTGTGGAGGGCAATTCAATGACGCTGGCGCCTGGGTATCTCCCGCCCTTCCTGACCTGCACCCCTCTGAGGTGCGTCCCACTGCGGAGGACTATGCCACAGCCCGCCTGAGTCCCTCGGATGCACCCGATGGTTCCCTCGACAATCTGCTTCGCTGCGACCCACCAGGCCCAGGCAACAGGGACCACTACGGGAAGATGATCGATGCGGGGATCTTTGACGTCACTCCCTCGCAGAGAAGGGCACTGTACGGCGGGTAGAGCTGACTGTTGATCGACCGCACAAGGCTGCAGCGTGTACTGCATACCGCGAGGGGTCAGAGCCCATTCGCGCGCGAATGGGATCCGACCCCGGTCGCCACCCCACAAACAAAAAGGCCGCGGTCTGCACCGCGGCCTTTCCTTCACTGCATGGAACCCACCGGTTACTTGGTGATATCCACGTTCTTGGTTTCGCGCAGGAACAGGCCGCCGATCACCACCGACATCAGTGCGATCGCGATCGGGTACCACAGGCCGTAGTACAGGTTGCCGGTACCGGCCACCAGCGCGAACGAGATCGCCGGCAGGAAGCCACCGAACCAGCCGTTGCCGATGTGGTACGGCAGCGACATCGAGGTGTAGCGGATGCGGGTCGGGAACAGTTCGACCAGGTAGGCGGCGATCGGGCCGTAGACCATGGTCACGTACAGCACCAGCAGCCACAGCATGAAGATGGTGCCGGCGATGTTGATGCGGGCGCCATCGGCCTTGGCCGGGTAGCCGGCGGTGGTCAGGGCGGTCTTCAGTTCCGCACCGAACGCATCGGCCTTGGCCTTGCCTTCTTCCTTGGTCAGGCCGGCGGCCTCATACGAGGTGACGCTGGCGCTGCCCACGTTCACCATCGCCAGCGAACCGGCGGCGGCGGGCTGCACGTCGTACGGCACACCGGCCTTGGTCAGCGCGGCGGTGGCCACGTCGCAGGAGCTGGTGAACTTGCGCAGGCCGACCGGATCGAACTGGAACGAGCAGGTAGCCGGATCGGCCACGACCAGGGCCGGCGAGCTGCTGCGGGCTTCTTCGATGGCCGGGTTGGCGAAGTGGGTCAGGCCCTTGAAGATCGGGATGTAGGTGATGGCCGCCAGCAGGCAGCCGGCCAGGATGATCTTCTTGCGACCGATGCGGTCGGACAGCCAGCCGAAGAAGATGAAGAACGGCGTGCCCAGTGCCAGCGCAGCGGCGATCAGCAGGTAGGAGGTGGTGGCATCGACCTTCAGCATGCTGCTGAGGAAGAACAGCGCGTAGAACTGGCCGCCGTACCAGACCACCGCCTGGCCAGCCGCCGCACCGAGCAGGACCAGCAGCATCAGCTTCAGGTTGCCACCCTTCAGGCTGTCGCGGAACGGGGTCTTGGAGCCCTTGCCTTCAGCCTTCATCTGCTGGAACAGCGGCGATTCGCTCAGCTGCAGGCGGATCCATACCGAAATGCCCAGCAGCAGGATCGAGACCAGGAACGGGATGCGCCAGCCCCAGGCTTCGAAGGCCTCGTTGCCCAGCGTCATGCGGCAGGCCAGGATGATCAGCAGCGACAGGAACAGGCCGAGCGTGGCGGTGCACTGGATGAAGCTGGTGTACAGGCCGCGCTTGTCGTCCGGCGCGTGCTCGGCCACGTAGGTGGCGGCACCGCCGTACTCGCCGCCCATCGCCAGGCCCTGGGCCAGGCGCAGGATGATCAGGATCACCGGTGCGGCGAAACCGATCGAGGCGTAGTTGGGCAGCACGCCGACCAGGAAGGTCGAGATGCCCATGATCAGGATGGTGACCAGGAAGGTGTACTTGCGGCCGATGCGGTCGCCGAGGCTGCCGAAGAAGGCCGCGCCGAACGGACGCACGAAGAAGCCGGCAGCGAACGCCAGCAGGGCGAAGATCATGCCCGTGGTTTCATTGACGCCACTGAAGAACTGCTTGGCGATGATGGCCGCGAGCGAGCCGTACAGGAAGAAGTCATACCACTCGAAGACCGTGCCGAGGCTCGAAGCGAAGATGACTTTCTTGTGGCCCTTGGTCAGGGTGCCCGCCGCATGGTGCGGGCCTGGTGCAGTGCTGGACATAAGACGCTTCCCCTCCGAAGCAATCGTTGTGGGTGGGTGCCGACCGTTGGCCGGCACTCAATTCGGCAGGTGCCAACCTTGGCCGGCACCCCATCTCGGTAGGTGCCGGCCGCTGGCCGGCACGCTCTTAGAAGCTGTACTTCGTGGTGAACTGCAACCGGGTGATGTCACCCTTGTTGCCGTTCTCCACTTCGCGGCGGCCGTACATCAGCTCGGCGCCGATATCGACCTTGGGCAGCGGCGAATAGAAGATGTTGCCGCGGATGCTCTGCACGCTCTTGGTCACCAGCGGGCCGAGGATGCTGTCGTTGTCGTAGTCGCTGCGCGCGTAGATCAGGTTGGTGCGCAGCTTCGGCGAGAACGCATGCCGCCAGCCCACGTAGCCGGCCAGCACGCCGGTCGGGTTGAGCTCGTCGCGGGCCACGTCGTAGGCGCTGTCGGCGGTGATGCCCAGGCCGATGTAGCGGGCGATGCCTTCGCCGCCGGTCAGCTGGTAGTGCAGCGAATCGCTGTCACCCATCACCCACTTGCCGCCCAGGGTCAGGCCGCCAGCCACCTTGTCGGCCTTCGCGCCGGTGGCCTGGTTGTCCACCTTCAACTGGCGGACGATGCCACCGACACCAAAGGTGCCCCAGTCGCCCTTCCAGCCATAACGCATGGTCAGGTCGGGCAGGCTGCCACGGTCGGAGTTGGCGCTGGCGTTGGTCCAGGCCCCGGTGACCGGGTTGCGGGTACCGGTGAGGGTGGTGGTTTCCGGGTTTTCCAGTGCGACGCTGAAGCCGCCCTGGGTGTAGCGCACCTGGGCCTGGCGCACGAAGATCACGCCGTCGGTGGGGCCGACGAAGTCGACCGCCTCCGGCAGCGCGGCCGCGTCCATGAAGTTGGACCAGGTCTGGCCGGCCATCCAGTTGTTCCAGTACATGTAGGCGTGGCGCAGGGTTACGCCATAGGTATTGGTGGCGGTCTGGTTGCCCAGCGAGTTGCCGAAGAAGTCCATCTCGAAGAACGCACCGGCCTTGTTGCCCGATTCGCTCACGTTGTCGATGCCCAGGTTGAAGCGCGAGAACTTGGCGTGGGCGTTGAAGTCGGTGCCCGAACGCTTGCCGCTGCCGCCGGCGCCTTCCACCGGGGTCTGGCCCGGCAGGTACAGCGAACGGCCGGTGGCGTCGTCGGCCAGCTGGCCATCGCTGGTCTGGGTGGCCAGGAAGTCGGCCTTGATGAAGCCACCGATCTTGACCGTGGTGCCCGGCGCGGCGCCCGGAGTGATGGTGGTGACCTGGATCGGCTGCTTGCCCGCCGGCACCGAGGCGACCGGCTTCTGCCCGGCCTGCACCGTGCGCACTTCGGTCACCGCCTGCTGGGTCTGGCTGATCTGGGTCTGTTGTTGTTGCTGCGAAGACAGCAGCAGCTGGACCTGGCGTTCCAGTTCGGCAACGCGTGCTTCCAGTGCCTTCTCTTTGGCGGTCTCTGCGAACGCCATGCCCGGTGCGACCAGGGCGACCAACAGGCAGGCCGCCAAAGGTGTGCGCACGGCTTTCAACGTACGGTGGCTCATGTTGCCCTCTCTCCCAAGTGGCAAGGTGATGCCGCGCGTGGGGCACGGTCGAGCCGAGACTGCGGGGCGTTCGCGCACAGCGGCTATTGGCCATTGGTCGAACCCGGCCCTGCTGGGCGCTCACTTTCGACCATGGTCTAACCAGGGTGGTGACGCGGCCGGGGGTGGATGGGGCAAACTGAGGGGGATCGGTCGTTGCGATGCTGCGACCGCACATACAAAGTCAACGTGCAAGTGAGGGTGCCATGGCTGATATCTACCCCGTCGATCCGCAGTTCGCCGCCAAGGCACGCATCGACAAGACGTCGTACGAACAGCAGTACCAGGCGTCGGTGACCGACCCGGATGGTTTCTGGGGCAAGGCCGCCGAGCGCCTGCAATGGATGCGCAAGCCGACGAAGATCAAGAACGTCAGCTATGACCTGTCCGACTTCCACATCAAGTGGTTCGAAGATGGCGAGCTCAATGCCAGCGTGAACTGCCTGGATCGCCAGCTGGAAACGCGCGGCGACAAGACCGCCCTGCTGTTCGAGCCGGACGGCCCGGATGCACCGGCCCAGCATGTGACCTATCGCGAGCTGTACGAGCGCACCTGCCGCCTCGGCAACGCGCTGCGCAACCTCGGCGTCAAGAAGGGCGACCGGGTCACCATCTACCTGCCGATGATCGTCGACGCCGCGGCGGCCATGCTGGCCTGCGCGCGCATCGGTGCGATCCACTCGGTGGTGTTCGGTGGCTTCGCGCCGAACTCGATCGCCGACCGCGTCAGCGACTGCCAGAGCAAGCTGATCATCACCGCCGACGAGGGCCTGCGCGGTGGCCGCAGGATTCCGCTGAAGGCCAACGTTGATGCCGCGCTGAAGCTGCCGGGCACGAATACGGTTGAAACCGTGCTGGTGGTGCGCCACACCGGCGGCGCGGTGGACATGCAGGCCCCGCGCGACCGCTGGTTCCACGATGTGGTGGACAGCCAGCCGTCCACCTGCGAACCGGAACGCATGAACGCGGAAGACCCGCTGTTCATCCTCTACACCTCCGGTTCCACCGGCAAGCCCAAGGGCGTGCTGCACACCACCGGCGGTTACCTGCTGTACGCGGCCTACACCCATGAAGCGGTGTTCGACCTGCGCGAAGACGACGTCTACTGGTGCACCGCCGATGTCGGCTGGGTCACCGGCCACAGCTACATCGTGTACGGGCCGCTGGCCAACGGCGCGACCTCGCTGATGTTCGAAGGCGTGCCGAACTACCCGGATACCTCGCGTTTCTGGAACGTCATCGACAAGCACAAGGTGACCATCTTCTACACCGCCCCGACCGCCATCCGCGCGCTGATGCGCGAAGGCGAGGAGCCGGTGAAGAAGACGTCGCGCGCGTCGCTGCGCCTGCTCGGCAGCGTCGGCGAGCCGATCAATCCGGAAGCCTGGCGCTGGTACTACGAAGTGGTCGGCGACAGCCGCTGCCCGATCGTCGATACCTGGTGGCAGACCGAGACCGGCGGCATCCTGATCTCGCCGCTGGCCGGCGCGATGGACCTCAAGCCCGGTTCGGCCACCCTGCCCTTCTTCGGCGTGCAGCCGGCGCTGGTCAATGCCGATGGCGAGATCCAGGACGGCCCGACCGAGGGCAACCTGATCATCCGTGATTCCTGGCCGGGCCAGATGCGCACGGTGTACGGCGACCACCAGCGCTTCATCGATACCTATTTCCGCACCTACCCGGGCAGCTACTTCACCGGCGACGGTTGCCGCCGCGACGAGGACGGCTACTACTGGATCACCGGCCGCGTTGACGATGTGATCAACGTGTCCGGCCACCGCATCGGCACCGCCGAAGTGGAAAGCGCGCTGGTCTCGCACCCGAAGGTGGCCGAAGCGGCCGTGGTCGGCTTCCCGCATGACGTGAAGGGCCAGGGCATCTACGCCTACGTCACCCTGGTGGCCGAAGAGGCACCGAGCGACGAGTTGCACAAGGAACTGGTTGCCTGGGTGCGCAAGGAAATCGGCCCGATCGCCACGCCGGACCACCTGCAGTGGGCGCCGGGCCTGCCGAAGACCCGCTCGGGCAAGATCATGCGCCGCATCCTGCGCAAGATTGCCGAGAACGCGCCGGACCAGCTTGGCGACACCTCGACCCTGGCCGATCCGTCGGTGGTGGCGTCGCTGGTGGACGAGCGCAAGGTGCGCTGACGTACGACCCGGGGTCGGATCCCCGGGGTCGGATCCCGTTCCGCCAGGAACGGGCTCTGACCCCGGAGGATCTGGCCCCATGCAGTTTCCCCCCACGGTTCCCCCCGACCATGACCACCCTCCTGATTGCCGATGACCACCCGCTGTTCCGCGAGGCCCTGCGCGGGGCCGTGCAGCGGGTCATCCCCGGCGTGCAGTTGTTCGAGGCCGACAGCGTGGAAGCGCTGTATGCACTGGCCGACCAGCACAATGACGCCGACCTGGTCCTGATGGATCTCAACATGCCCGGTGCGCAGGGTTTCAACGCGCTGGTGCACATGCGCTCGCTGCATCCGCACCTGCCGGTGGTGGTGGTGTCCGCGCGCGAAGAAGCCACGGTGATGCGCCGTGCCCTCGACCACGGCGCGCTCGGCTTCATTCCCAAGTCCGCCGACTCGGACACCATCGGCCACGCACTGGGCACCATCCTCGATGGCGAGACCTGGGCACCGCCGGAAGCGCACAACGTGCCACCCACCGGCAGCGAAGAACGCGAAGTCGGCCAGCGCCTGCGCGAGCTGACCCCGCAGCAGTTCCGCGTCTTGCAGATGCTCGGCGCTGGGCGCTTGAACAAGCAGATCGCCTACGACCTCAATGTCTCCGAAGCGACGATCAAGGCCCACGTCACCGCCATCCTGCGCAAGCTGGGCGTGACCAACCGCACCCAGGCCGTGCTGATGGCCGGCAAGCTGGCGATCGACGACGACGCCATCGTGCTGCCGCCGGAAGAAGATTGATCGTAACGGACTGCGGAGCCGAGCATGTGCTCGGCTCCGCAGCCTTCATGATGCCCCTGTAGAGCCGAGCCCATGCTCGGCTGCTCTTGGCCTCAATACCGATCACCCCCAAAGCCGCCATCGACTCCATACATAGGGGTATTCCCCGATGCGCGTGGCCAGCCCAGCACGCACTGGATTGGCTGCAATGTACATCGCCTGCGTGCGCAGGCACTCATCGCTGCGCAACGCATGGTCGTAGTACCCCGGCTGCCAGATCGGTGCGTTCGCATCAACGCGCCTGGCGATGGATCTTCCACCCCGGGACTTCAGGATCTGCATGCAGCCGGCCAGCGTTCCGGTACGCAACTCGACCAACCAATGCAGGTGGTCCGGCATGACCACCCAGGCGAGGGAGGAGGTCCGCCCCGTCCGCTCTACGGTGCGCAGCGCTTCGATCAGCAGATCGACATTGGCCTTGTCGTCGAACCAGGGACGGCGTGCGCGTGTCACAGCCGTGATCGCGTAGACATTGCCGGTCTGCGACCAGCGACCAAAGCGGAGTGCGGGACTGGCCATGCGAAGAGGCTATGGCACGCATGACAGTCTCTCCATCAGCGAAATGCCGTGCTGCATGTCGGCGAATGCTCCAATGTAGAGCCGAGCCCACGCTCGGCTGCCATGTGAAGCAGCCGAGCATGGGCTCGGCTCTACAGGGGCGGGCGTTACCCCACGCCGTGCAGGTGTTCGTACAGGATCGTTGCGCCGATGATCACCAGGATCACGCCACCGATGATCTCCGCACGCTTGCCGACCATGCTGCCCAGTACGCGGCCAAGCATGATGCCGACGGTGACCATGGTCAGCGTGCACAGGCCGATCACCGCAGCCATCACGCCGATATGTACATCCATGAAGGCCAGGCCGATGCCCACCGCCATCGCGTCGATGCTGGTGGCGAAACCGGTCAGCGCCAGCTTCCAGAAGCCGTGGTGTTGCGACGGATCTTCGTCGTCCTCAGCACTGTCGGGGCGCAGGCCGTTGTAGATCATGTGGATGCCCAGTGCGCCGAGCAGGCCGAAGGCGATCCAGTGGTCGAAGGCTTCGACGTATTGCAGGGCAGCCCGACCGAGCAGCCAGCCGATGATGGGCGTGATCGCCTCGATGACGCCGAAGATGATGCCGGCACGCAATGCATCGCGGAACACCGGCTTGCGCATGGCCGCACCCTTGCCGATTGCAGCGGCGAAGGCATCGGTGGACATGGCAAAGCCGATCAGGAGGATCGAAATGGGGGACATGGGCGGTGGCTGAGGTCGGGCTAGGACGGACGCACGGCCTGCGCTCGCGCCCAACCTGACGTTGCGCGCGCGGGCCGCTGGTCTCGCCAACCATCATGGTTGTCCACGCCACGGCGCACTGGCCGAGTATGTTGACGTGGACGATTCCTGCGAAGGAATCCGGCTACTCCCCAAGGGGACGCGAAGCTTAGCATCGCGATCCGCACGTGGCGCATTTCCAGCGAAACGCGCAGGCAGGGCTGGTTTGTATAGCGATGGCTATATCGGCGCCGCTATGCGTTCGGGAGCCGAGCATGGGCTCGGCTCTACAATTGCCGATCAGGCATCGCTATTGCCGGCATCGCGCAGCGCGCCCAGGAAGGCGCGCAGCGAGGCCGGCTTGATCGGCTTGGTCAGCACGCGGTAGCCGCGTTCGCGTGCCATCCGCTTCAGTTCGTCGCGGCCATCGGCGGTCAACAACGCACCCGGCAGCGGGTAACCGGCGGCTTCACGCAGCGCCACCAGCGCATCCAGGCCGTCCATGCGGTCGTGCAGGTGGTAGTCCACCAGCATCACCTGCGGCCGCTCGGCCACTTTCTCCAGCGCCTGATCCACCGTCGATGCCGTAATCACCTGCACCTGCCAGCGACCGAGCAGCGCGCGCATGCCGTCGAGGATCTCTTCGTCGTTGTCGACGCACAGCACGCGCAGGCCGGCCAGCGAATCGCTGCGCAGCGGCGCGGCTGCGGCCTGTACCGGCGCGGCCAGTTCGGTATAGCCCGGCAGCGGCGCCACCCGCGGCAGGATGATCGAGAACATCGAGCCCTTGCCAACCCGGCTGCGCGCATTGAGGCGATGGTCAAGCAGGCGCGAGATGCGCTGGCAGATCGACAGGCCCAGGCCCAACCCCTGTTCGCCCCAATCGAACGGCTGCTGGTAGCGGTGGAACTCGTCGAAGATCTGCCGCATGTGGTGCTCGGGAATGCCCGGGCCGGTATCCCATACCTGCAGCTCCACTTCGTTGCCACGCTGGCGCACCGCCAGCACGATGCGGCCCTGACGGGTGTAGCGCAGCGCATTGGCCAGGAAGTTCTGCAGCACGCGGCGCAGCAGGCGGCGATCACTGCGCACCCAGGCCGGACGCGTGAACAGGTCCAGGCGCAGGCCACGGCCGGCGGCGACCGGCGTGTACTGCGCGGCCAGTTCGCGCATCAGCGCGCTCACGTCGAACTCGCCGATCACCGGGTGCAGGCCACCGGCATCCAGCCGCGACACGTCCAGCAGGCCATCAAGCAGCTCTTCGGCAGCACGCAGCGACGCATCCACGCGCTCGGCCAGGTGCTTCTGCTCGTCGCTCACATGGTCGCTGTCGCGCAGCGCCGAAGCAAACAGCCGTGCGGCGTTCAATGGCTGCAACACGTCATGGCTGATCGCCGCCAGGAAGCGGGTCTTCGACTGCTGCGCGACCTCGGCCTCGTGCGAGCGCTCGGCCACGCGCTGTTCCAGCGTCTCGTTGGCTTCCAGCAGGGCTTTTTCTGCGTGCTTGTAGTCGGTGATGTCGTTGTAGCTGGTCACGTAGCCGCCGCCGGGCAGCGCCTGCCCGCGCATCTCGATCACCTTGCCGTCGCTGCGGGTGCGCTCGAACACGTGCGGTGAGCCGGCGCGCATGTAGCCGATGCGGCGGTTGATCTGCACTTCGATATCGCCCTCGCCCAGCTCGCCGCGCTCGGCGTTGTAGCGGATCAGGTCGGCCACCGGGCGGCCCACGTAGAGCATGCCGTCGGGGTAGCCGAACATGTCCTGGTAGCGGCGGTTCCATGCGGTCAGGCGCATATCCGGATCAACCACGCTGACCCCGGCGCTGATGTTCTCCAGCGTGGTCGACAGGATCTCGCGGTTGAAGCGCAGCTCCTGCCCCGCTTCGTCCAGCACCGCCACCACTTCGCCCAGGTCCATGCCCGAGCCACGCAGCAGGCTGGTCAGCAGCAGGCGCGCCGATGCCGCGCCGATCGAGGCCGCCAACAGACGCTCGGTGAACTGTACCCACGGCCGGTCCGCAGGCGCCGAGGATTGCAGCTCGCGGCCCAGCGACTGCGCCTGCTCGAAGAACGAACGCCGCGCGTGGCGCTCGCCGACCACGCGCGAGGCCAGTGCCAGCAGGTCGCCCACGTGCACGTGGCCGGGCCAGCCGCCGGCCACCGACGGGCGTTCGGCATACGGGTCGAGGAAGGGGGCAGCGCGCAGGCGCTCGTCGACGCCGGGTCGCCAGCGTGCGGACACCAGCATCATCGTCGCCGCATTGACCAGCAGCGACCAGAACGTGCCATGGGTCAGCGGATCCCAGCCGGTCATGCCGAACAGCTGCTGCGGGCGCAGCCACTCAATGCCGAACGGGCCGTGCTGCACCCAGGCGGCATCGACCCAGCCGGCCATGGTCATCGCCGGCAACAGCAGGGTGTACAGCCAGGTGGCGAAGCCGAGCAGCATGCCCACCTCGACGCCACGCCGGCTGGCACCGCGCCAGTACAGGCCGCCGATCAGGCCGGGCGCGAACTGCGCCACCGCTGCGAACGCCATCAGGCCGTACGAGGCCAGGGTGCTGTCGTTGCTGCTGGTGCGGTAGTAGCTGTAGGCCATCAACGCCAGCAGCAGGATCGCCAGGCGGCGGATCCACAGCACGCGCGAGGCGACGTCGGCGGCCTCCTGGTGATCACCGCTCCGACGCAGCAGCACCGGCATCACCAGGTCGTTGCTGACCATGGTAGCCAGCGCGATGGACGACACGATGACCATGCCGGTGGCCGCCGAAAAGCCGCCCACGTAGGCGATCAGCGCCAGCGCGTTGCGGCCCTCGGCCAGCGGCAGGGCCAGCACCATCGAGTCGTCGGCGACGCTGCCGCCGGTGCCGAACAGGGTCACGCCGGCGGTGGCGATCGGCAGCACCATGCCCGAGATCAGTACCAGGTAGCCGCCGAACATCCAGCGCGCGCGGCGCACGTCGCGCACATCGCCGCACTCGACCACAGCCACGTGGAACTGGCGCGGCAGGCAGATGATGGCCAGGAAACTGAGCAGCGTCTGCGAGATGAAGCCCACCGGCGGCAGGCCGGTGAACAGCGTATGCACCGACTCGACCACCGCGTCGGTGCGGTTGCTCAGCCACAGGTAGGCGAACACGCCCACGGCCAGCATCGCCAGCAGCTTGATCACCGATTCGAAGGCGATGGCCAGCATCATGCCGTGGTGGTGTTCGGTGGCATCGACCTGGCGGGTACCGAACAGGGTGGCGAACAGCGCCATCAGCAGCGCCACGTACAGCGCGGGATCGGTGAAGAAGCCGGTCGGGCCGGTGTTGCCGGTCAGCACCTGCAGGCTCATCGCCACCGCTTTGTACTGCAGCGCCAGGTACGGAATGATGCCGATCAGCGCGATGATCGCCACCAGCGCCGCCAGCCGCCGCGAGCGACCGAAGCGCGAGGAGATGAAGTCGGCGATGGAGACCACGTTCTGGCTGCGCGCGATCAGCGCCAGGCGCTCGATGATGCGCCAGCCGAACAGCAGCAGCAGCAGCGGGCCGATGTAGATGGGCAGGTAGCCCACGCCGTTGCGCACGGCGGTGCCGACCGCGCCGTAGAAGGTCCACGACGAGCAGTACACGGCCAGTGCCAGGCTGTAGACCACCGGCCGCAGCCACGGCCGGTCGGGGTACATCGGCCGACGGTCGCCCCACCACGCCACGCCGAACAGCAGCGCGGCATAGGCAACCGAGACCAGCAGCAGGATCCAGCTGGAGACCACGCGTGCGTTTCCGTCAGGACAGGGGTCAGTAGATCACGACCGCTGGTCGTGCGGGTAGGTCACGAGGAAGGACCGCAAGGGTGGAGCATGGCAGTAGGTCACGATCGTTGATCCGTCTGGTGGGTCACGACCGTTGGTCGTGACGGGGACATCCGTGCCCACTAACAGTGGGCACCTACCGGGAATCAATGGGCACCCACCAGGAAGCGGTGGGCGCCTGCCAGGTACCGGCGTTATTGGGCCGGCACGCCCATTTCCTTCAGCAGCTCGGGCGCCGGGTAGACCTTGGCCAGCAGCCAGCGCAGGTAGCGCATGTCCACGTGCACGGCGCGCTTGTAGCGCGGGTCGAACCACCAGCTGGCGCTGACCGACTCCCAGTTGCTGTCGAAGTTCAGGCCGATCAGTTCGCCCCTGGCGTTGAGCACCGGCGAGCCGGAGTTGCCGCCCGTGGTGTCCAGGTTGGTCAGGAAGTTGACCGTCTGGGTCTTCAGTGCCGGATCGGCGGTGCTGCCGAAGTCACCCTTGGCGATCGCTGCCAGCAACGGCTTGGGGGCATCGAACGGATAGGCGTTGGTGTTCTTCTCGACGATGCCGGCCACGGTGGTCACCGGCGAGTAGGTCACGCCATCGCGCGGGTGCAGCGCCTCGACCTTGCCGTAGCTGATGCGCAGGGTGCGGTTGGCATCCGGATACACCGCGCGGCCCTGCTTGGCACGCCAGGCGAACAGCGCCTGCATGTACGCCGGGCGCAGGCGCAGCTGCTCGCCTTCGCGCGTCTTGCTCTCGTTCTCGATGCGCAGCTGCGCGGCCACCAGCGGACCGGCCACGCTGATCAGCGGATCGGCGGCCAGTGCCTTGCCTTCGCGTGCGGCGGCAAAGCGCGACAGGCGCTGCGCTTCCTCACCCAGCTGGGTACCGGCATACAGGGTGTCCAGCGCCTTGGCCAGCTGCTGTGGGGTACGACCAAAGGCCGCGTCGAACTCGGCCACGCGCTGCGCGTCCGGCAGCTGCTGGTAGCGGGTCAGCAGGGTGGTCAGCAGGGCCTTCTCGACCTCCGGCGCGTAACGGCGCTGGACCTGCTTGAGCACCCCTTCGATCATCGCCTGGTCGCGCTGCTGGTAGCCGCTCTCGCGCTGCGCGTCCGGCTTGGCCGATTCGATGCGCAGGCGCTCCAGCAGCAGCGCCGAGCGCAGCAGCTGGCTCTGCGCGGCCATCTGCTCCAGCAGCAGGTCACGCTCGCCCACCGCCGCACCCTGCGACAGGTTGGCCAGCAGCGCCTTGATGTCACCCTGGTACCTGCGGTCGGTGGCAGCCAGCATGGCCGTCTCGTCGGCGGCACGCTGGGCCTTCGCATCGCTGCGCAGCAGGCCTTCCAGTTCGCCGGCGGCGCGCTTGCGGTTGTTCTTCAGCGACTGCAGCTGCGAGGCGTAGCGGGTACGCGCCTGCGCGTCCTTGGCGCTGGCGGCCTCGATGGTGTCGATCATCTGCTGGAACAACGATACGCGGCGCGGCAGCACGGTATCGATCTGGCCGGCGAATTCGGCCGCGGTGCGGTGGCGGTAGGTGATGCCCGGGTAACCGGCCAGCATCGCGTAATCGCCTTCCTTCGGGCCTTCCACCGACATCTGCAGGTGTGCCGGCGCCTGGTAGGGCACGTTGTCCTTGCTGTAGGCGGCCGGCTTGCCGTCCTTGCCCACGTAGGCGCGCAGCAGGGTGAAGTCGCCGGTGTGGCGGGGCCACATGAAGTTGTCGATCTCATCGCCGTAGTTGCCGATCGCACGCGGCGGCGCATACACCAGGCGCACGTCGCTCAGTTCCAGCTGGGCAATGCGGTAGAAATCGGTGCCGTAGTACATGTTGGCCACCGAGCAGCGCACGCTGCCGTCCTTCTCGCACTCGGCCACGATCTGCTTGCTGGCTGCATCCACGGCATCGAAGTAGGCACGGCCGGTCTTGCCATGGGCCTGTGCCAGCACCTGGTCGGTCACCTTGTCGAAGCCGACGGTGACCAGCACGCGGAAGTCCGGGTTGGCCGGGCGCTCGTCGGCACGGTCCCTGGCGATGAAGCCACCAGCGATCAGGTCGTGCTCGGGCGAGCTGTTGTACTGGATCACGCCCATCGCCACGTGGTGGTTGGTCAGCAGCAGGCCGTCGGCGGACACAAACGAACCGGTGCCACCACCGGCGCGCACCACGGCGCTCAGCGGCGGCGCGGTGACGTTGGCCAGGTCGGCCGGATTGCCCTTGAAGCCAGCGGCCTGCAGCGGTTGGGCCAGGTCCGGCAGCTGCGTCGGCATCCACATGCCTTCATCGGCGTGGGCGCCGGTGGCGAGGGTCAGGCCCAGGGCCAGGGCGGTGGGGAGGGCTTTGCGTGGTGACATGAGGCAATCCGGTACGACAGAACAGCCCGGGACCATAGCCCGTGGGGCGCTGTCGGGCAACGCCCGATAGTCAGGCCTGCGCCGCGCTCCTAGAATTGCCGTTTTCTGCACATCGGACGTTCGCAGATGATCGTCGGCATCGATCTTGGCACCACCCATTCCCTCATCGGCAGGCACACGGCAGCAGGGCCGCAGCTGTTCCCCAATGCCCATGGCGAGCTGTTGACCCCTTCGGTGGTCAGCCTCGTCGATGGTGCCGTACTGGTCGGCCAGCCGGCCCGTGACCGCCTGGTCAGCCATCCGCAGCAGACCGTGGCCCATTTCAAGCGCTGGATGGGCAGCGACCGTGAGACCCGGCTGGGTGAGCGCAGTTTCCGTCCCGAGGAGCTCTCGGCCATGGTGCTGCGCTCGCTGCTGGCCGACGCCGAAGCCGCCCTGGGCCACAAGGTGGAGGAAGCGGTGATCAGCGTGCCGGCCTACTTCTCCGACGCCCAGCGCAAGGCCACCCGGGCCGCCGGCGAACTGGCCGGCATCCGCGTCGAGCGCCTGATCAATGAACCCACGGCCGCTGCGCTGGCCTATGGTCTGCAGGAGCGTGACGGCGAAGGCCGCGTGCTGGTGCTGGACCTGGGCGGCGGCACCTTCGACGTCTCCATCCTGGAACTGTTCGATGGCGTGGTCGAAGTGCATGCCAGCGCCGGCGACAATTTCCTGGGCGGCGAGGATTTCCTGCAGGTACTCGTGCAGGCCTTCCACGCCGACCAGGGCACGTCCGCCAGCGACCTGTCCGCTGCCGAGCAGGCGCAGCTGCTGCGTCGGCTGGAACTGTTCAAGCGCGAACTCAGCCAGAGCGGCACTGCCAGCCTGCAGTTGCCCCTGGCCGGCAGCGAACGCCAGTGGCAGCTGGATGAAGCTCGCTACGCCCAGCTCTGCGAGCCACTGCTGCTGCGCATGCGCGCGCCCATCGAGCGCGCGATCCGCGACGCCCGGCTCAAGCCCGAGGCGCTGGACGACATCATCCTGGTCGGCGGTGCGGTACGCATGCCGATGGTCAGCAGGCTTGCGACCCGCATGTTCGGCCGGCTGCCGCTGCGCCATGTCCATCCGGACCAGGCGATTGCCTTGGGTGCCGCCGTTGCAGCGGGATTGAAGGCGCGCGACGAATCGCTGCGCGAAGTCGTGCTGACCGATGTCTGCCCCTACACGCTTGGCACGCAGGTGTCCCGCCAGGATGCTGCCGGTGGCGAGCGCAGCGGCTATTTCCACCCGATCATCCAGCGCAACAGCGTGGTGCCGGTCAGCCGCGAGGATCGCTTCTACCCGCTGCACGAGCGGCAAAGTGCCATCCGCATCGACGTGTTCCAGGGCGAGAGCCCGACGGTGGATCGCAACATCAAGCTCGGTGAGCTGACCGTGCCGCTGACCCATTCTGTCCCGATGCAGGAACGCAGCGTCACCGCCCGCTTCACCTACGACGTGAACGGGCTGCTGCAGGTGGAAGTCACCGAGGATGCCACCGGCAGGCGCCACGAGCTCATCCTGGAACAGAATCCCGGGCTGCTGTCACCCGAAGAGATCCAGCAGCGCCTGCGCGCGCTGGAAGCGCTGAAGATCCACCCGCGTGACGCCCAGCCCAACCTCGCGGTGATCGCCCGCACCGAGCGCCTGTACGAGGAACGCATCCATCACCGTGAACAGTTGCAGTCGTGGCTGAGCAGCTTCCGCCATGTGCTGGAGAGCCAGGATGCCGTTGCCGTCGAGCGTCATCGCCGTCAGCTGGACGAGGCACTCGACGCCCTCGAGCGCGATGCATGAGCTGGGCACTGCACGTCCTGGAGCTGGACCAAACGGCTGACGAGCGCGCGGTCAAGCGCGCCTATGCAAAGCGCCTGCGGGTGACGCGCCCTGACGAGGATCCGGTCGCCTTCCAGCATCTGCATGAGGCCTATCAGGCGGCATTGGACTGGGTCCGCCAGGAAGCGCTGGCCGATATCGCGGACGAAGACGAACCGGCGAAGCATGCAACCGACATCGCACCCTGGCCGCCCGACGCAGACGTGGCATGGGCGCCGCCCGAAACGCGTTCGTACTCGCCTCCATGGCCACCTCGCGGCACGCCTGTGCTGCTGCGCACGGCACCAGTGGCGGAACTGGAGGGAGCGGTCCACGTATCGGGCCATGCGCACACGATCCTGCGCATGGCCCATCTGTCTTCCCCTGAAGACTTCGGCCCCTGGCTGGAGGCCACGCCGGTGCTGTGGTCGCTGCGCTACAAGCCATTGGTGGGCGACGCGCTGCTGGATGAACTGGCACGCAGTCACAACAGCGTCAGCGCAGCCAACATGGGTCTGCTGGCACGCTGCTTTGGCTGGGATGATGTACACGATGGCGTGGATCCGGACAGGCTGGCATCGATCCAGTCGCGCGGTCATCGACGCTGGGCCGCCGAGACCGGGAATGCGGCAGAGCTGTCGGCACTGCTTGAACAAGAGGGCAGCCTGCGGCTGGGGAGGGTCACCCTTGCGCGTTGCCTGCGCTACCTGTCGCAGCCATGGCACGCGCGACGATCCCTCTGGCAGGCGCAGCTGCCCGAGCACATCATTGAGGTCAACGCGCTGCTGGATGCGCTGGAACGCGGCGGCCAGGAGCCATTGCCCGCCGCCTGGGATCGGCAGCAGGTGCAGTTCTGGCGCAGCCTTGCCGACGTTTCCCGTCCCAACCGCTGGCGTTGCCAGGTCAATGCGCTGCGGGGCGGCCTGTTGGCTGCCCTGACGCTCGCGATTGCCGGTGGCTCGACTCTCATGAGTCTTGCCCAGCGTGACCTGCGCACCGCCGCCGCGCTCGGCATAGGCGGCGTGCTGCTCGGGGTCCTGCTCGCCCTGGCCGGCGCTCTGTGGGTCCATGTCCGTTGGGCGCTGCGCCAGCTGACGCTGGATCTGCCCCCTTCGCGCTGGGGATGGCTACTGGCGTTGCCAGCGCCGCTGATCGCCCTCGCCAGCCTGATCCTGGTCCATGGCCTGGATCTGCGGCTGGAAGGTACGTTGCTGCTGTTCCCTGGCCTTGCTCTGGCGACGGCACGCTGGATCCGGCGCGAGGATGGCCGGGGATTCCGGCCGCGCAACCTGATTGGACCGGGCATCGGCATGTTCGTCCCCGAAGTGGGCTGCGCCCTGGTCCTGCTGCTATGGACCACCTGGTTCCTGCGTGACAGGTGCCGTCGCCTGTCGATCGACCTGCCTCCACCTGCTTCTGGAAACACCGTGTGAACCGGGCACTGGACGCTCTCGGGCTCGACGCCAGCGCCGACGAAAAGGCGATCAAGCGCGCCTACGCGCAGAGACTGCGCGCGGCACGCCCGGACGAAGACCCGGTGGCATTCCAGGCGCTGCACGAGGCTTACCAGCAGGCCCTGCTGTGGGCACGCAGCCGCACGCAATGGCAGGAGGAAAGCGGTGCAGAAGCGCTGTCGACGCCACCTGCAGACAACAGCCCACCCGGCCCACCGGCGCCGTACGACAGCCATTCGCCGATGGACGAGATGCCGGTGCTGCATCATCCATGCACGCCCGACACCGACATGCCGGACGATGTGGTGGAGCCATCATTGAACCTGCCCCGGTTTGCGCGCCTGCTGATCAACACCGCCGGCGACGCCGACCCGGCCAGCTTCGAGCACTGGCTGGCCCATCGCCCGGAGCTGTGGTCATTGGCCGACAGGCCGCGTATCGGTGACGTGGTACTGCAGCAGCTGCTGCACCAGGGCCAGCCGCTGTGCGAGTCCAACTTCGATCTGCTCGGTCGATACTTCTGCTGGGATGAGATCCGGGCTGATATCGATCCCTACCGGGTCCGCGCACGGCGCAACCTGCTGCATCGCCGCTGGCAGCTGCAGCCGCGCAACCACACGGCCCTCACCGCAGCCCTGGACCGACCGCATGACCGCGTGTCCGTAACCGAGGCCCATGCCCGCATGGAACGCTTGACCCGACCGTGGCACTGGCTGCAATCGCTGCTGTCGGCCAGCGTGCCCGGGCGTGCTGGCATCATGCGGCAAACGATGCAGCGTCTGGGAGTGCATGGTGTCCGTGACACGCTGGCGCCACTGGACACGGATCAGGTCGCCTTCTGGATGGCGGTATCCCAACCCGGGCACTTCAATCTCATGAAGATGCAGGTGGCCATTGTCCGCTGCCTGCTGGGCGCTCTCGTCGTGCTGGCCGTTCTGGCAGCGCTGGCATTGCTCGGTGATGCCGCTCGCCCTATCCCGATCAGCACGTCCAGCATGAAACACGTGGCAATCCATGCCTCGGTGGTCATCGTGTCTGGCGTCCTCATGCTGACGCCTTTCGTTGGAGGCACCCCATCGCGGACGGCGTCCGCGCCAGCGCCCGTCGAGCCACCGTCGGCGCTTGATGGGCACGGCATGCTCACGCACGGGCCTCGTCCGCGCAGGCCAGCCCCCTCCTTCGCCGTTGTCAGCCAGACCGATCCCGACACAGAGGGTGGTTGAGGGGCAGCGGGTTATTTCTCCCGCCGCCAGTTGATCGACCCGCGGTTTTCCACGGTGCTCGACTCCACTTCCACGTCGAACCCGCGGCGCAGCAGGTACTTCAGCGTGATCACCGAACCGGCACCGACCAGCGACACGCCGTAGCCGACGTACAGCTTGGGCGAGATGTACTTGCCGACACCGATCACCGAGCCGCCCAGCGCGCGCGACTGGCTCACGCCGGCGTCGTCCAGGCCCAGCTTGGCGCCCAGCTGCGAAGCCAGCAGGCCGCTGCCCGCCGAGAGCGCCGCCGAGGCCGCGTTGACCTGCTGCGCCTGGTCGCTGCTGGCACCGGTCAGGCTGCGTCCCAGCACCAGATAGGCCAGTGCCTCGGACTGCGACATCGCCGGATCGGACCACACGTCCGCGCGCGGCTGCTGCGCACGCCCGGTCACGTCGATGCCGGCGGTGACATCACCGATCCGGCGCTCGGCGCGGATGTTGATGCGCGGGTCGGACACCGCGTTGTAGTTCCAGGTGAGGTTGCCGCGGGTGATGGTCAGGTCCTGCCCATACGCCTTGTAGCGGCCGCTCACTTCCAGGCCGCCATTGGCGGTCATTTCACGGCCGGGCTTGGCCCAGACCTGCATCTTGCCGGTCAGCGCGCCCTTCAGGCCGAAGCCGGTCATCTTCACCTTGTCGCCGAGGCTGACCGTCAGGTCCATGTCCAGCGGCGAGGTGCGCGACTCTTCCGGATCGGCCGGGTCCAGCACCACCACGTCTTCGGACACCGAGGTGCCACGGTCCAGGCGCTCCAGGTCGATGTCGGCCTCGGGCACGTGCACGGTGCCACGCAGCTCCATCGCCGCCTTGGCCAACGTGAAGTCGAGGTTGGGGTTGGCGACGATGCGCAGCTCGCTGGTGTTGGACAGCAGCACGTTCTCGCCGTGGATCTTCAGCTGCAGCGGCTGTGCATCACCGAACCACGACAGGCCGCCGTCGACATACAGCGTGCCCTGGCCCGAGTTGGCCTGCGCGGTGATCTTGGCCGAGCCGTCGGGCTGGGCCACGAAGCTGCCCTTGCCCTGGTCGAAGGTCAGGCCAAGCGCGGGGAATTCGCCCTTGAAGTTGCTCAGCTGCGCGTCGCCGCCCAGCGACGGCTGCCCGCGCGTACCGCGCAGGCTGACGTGGCCTTCGATCAGGCCGGTCGGGCGCACGATGTCCGGCGAGAACAGCTCCAGCCAGTACAGCCGCGACATGTTGAGGTAGAGCTCACCGTTCAGCGGTGCGCTGGCTTCCCAGCCGGTCTGCATCTTCGCGTCGACGAAACCATTGCCCTGGAAGCCCATGCCCAGGTAGCCCTTGATGCTGGCCGGGGTCATGTCGAGCTTCAGCGAGAACTGGTCATAGCGCACCAGCTCGCCGCGGGTGGTATCGCCCACGGTGTTGCGGTTCTCGCCCAGGCGCACGCCGCCTTCCTTCGAGCGCACTTCCACATGGCCTTCCCAGGCCGCGCCACGCGGGCGGATCTGCGCGTCCAGGCTGACGTCGCCGCGCAGGTAGATGCGGCGGCCGGACTGCGGCGGCAGCCACGGCTGCACCAGCGCCAGCGGCAGCGCGTCACTGCGCAGCACCAGGCCTTCTCGCGGCCAGTTGGCCTGTGCGCACAGCGCGCCGCTGCTGGCGGCGGCCAGGCAGGCTTCGGACAGGGTGTAGGTGCTGCCGTTGATCGCGAACGCCGCCGGTGCACGCAGCGACCACGCATCACCCTTCACCGGTGCGATGCGCAGCGAGGCCAGCTCGCCACGCCACTGCGCCCCCTGCTGGCGCACGCTGCCCTGCAGCTCGATCGCGCCCATCTCATTGCGGGTCTGCGCAGCCAGGCGCAGGTTGGACACACTGCCCTGCGCATCCACGTTCAAGCGCTCCAGCAGCATGCCGGCGTTGACCTGCTGGCCCTGCACCGCCAGCGTGCCGCTGTCGCCGCGCCAAGGCAGGTGGCCCTTGATGCTCACGCTCTCGGCGCCGTAGCCCTCCCAGTTGAGGTTATTGCCGACCAGGTCGGCGGTGATGTCCGGCGCATCGCGCGGCCCCTTCACCTGCACCTGGCCGCGCAGGCCACCGTCGGCGCCCGGCAGCAGGTCACTCAGCTGCAGCGGTTCGAAACGTGCATCGATGTCGAGGCGGTCGCCGACCTTGCCCGACGCGGTCACCCGGCTGCTGCCCAGCGACAGCTTCAGGTCACCCTGGCCCTGCGCGCCCTGCAGCGCGAACTTGCCCTGTGCATCAAGGTTGCGCTGGCGCAGGATGCCCTTCAGCGACGGCAGGTCGACGGTGGCTTCCAGCGTGCCGGCCGTGCCCGGTGCGGCATTGGCCGGCGGCGGCAGCTGACGGCCCTTGGAGGCCAGGTTGCCGGACAGGCGGCCGCTCCAGCCCGGCACGAAATAGCCGGGGTCGAAGTCCTTCAGCGTGGCCTTGGCGTCCCAGTCCAGCTGCGGCGCCCAGGCCACCTGGCCTTCCACCTGCAGCTGCCCACCCGGCGTCTGCGCCTGCAGCTGGTGGATCGACGCGGCCTGGTCATTGCCGCGTACGTCGAACTGCAGCTGCGCCTTCTGCGCCTCGCGTTCGATCTCGGCACGGCCGATCGCCGCCCAGGCCTTCAGGGTACCGGCCAGGCCGAAGCGTGCTTCCTTCAGGGTGACCGGCACCGGTGCGCTGCCAGCCGTGTTCGGGTCGGGTGCCGGCACGTAGGTCAGATCGCGTGCGACCACCGAGAAATTGAGTTTCTGCTGATCGTCCTGGCTGAAGTCGGCGGTGCCTTCCAGCCGCGCTTCGCCACCGAGGCCCTTCACCAGCAGCGGTGAGACCTTCAGCACCTGGTCCTGCAGCGACACCACCGACGGTGCCAGTTCCAGCTCCTGGTCGCCCTGCTTCACCCTGCCGCGCAGGTTGGCATTGCCGCCCTTGCCGGCGGCGGTGAAGTCCAGCGACAACGGCGCAATCGCCGAGCTCGCCAATGCTGGCGACAACAGCGCCAGATCCAGCTCGTCACTGCGGATGCGGGCGCTCCAGCTCGGGTCGGTGCGGCCATCGAACACCAGCATCGCGTGCAGCGGCTTCGGCGCGCGCCCGGCTACGGCCACTTCCATGTGCGACAGGTCGCCACGTGCGACCAGGCCCACCGTAGCGGCGGTGCGCCCACGCGGTGCTGGCAGCACCGCCGTCACCGTCACATCGGTGTCGTAGTCCTTGGCCGGAATGTAACGGCCCTGGGCGGTGAAGTTGCCCATGTCGCTGTCCACGACCAGCTTGTGCGCCTGGAACTCGCCATTGGCGATCTCGATGCCACCACGCACACGGCTGATGTCGATCACCGGCTCGTTGGCCTGGCTGATGCGGAAGCCGTCGATGGCAATGGCATCGGCCTGGATCGCCAGCGGCATTTCGATCTGCGGCAGCGAATCGGGCCACGACGGCAGCTTGAACGGCTCGTCACTCTTGGCCAGGTTCAGCGTGGCGTTGGTCAGCTCCAGCTTGTCCAGCAGCAGCTTGCGGCCCAGCAGCGGGCGCAGGTCCGGCTCCAGGTGCGCGCGCTCGGCGTGGAAATGGATGTCGTCGTAGCGGAAGTCGACGTTGTACAGGGTCAGCGGACCGGCCACCGGGCCGTCCACCTTGTCCCAGGTGAAGCTGGCGCCCGCCGGCAGTCGCGCCACCACCTGGGCCAGCAGCACATCGCGGCCGGCCACGGTCTGCAGCAGCCAGTACACCGCCAGCAACGCCAGCAGCACCAGGCCGATCACGCCCACGCCGGACCACGCCCAGAAGCGGCGGCGGCGGTAGAAACGCACGCGCGGCGGCGGCGTGTTCGGGGTGGGTGCGGGCGTGCTCACAGGTCCGCTCCGATGTTGAGGTACAGCTGGAACTGCGAGTCCGGATTGTTCAGGCCGTGCGCGATATCCACCCGCACCGGGCCCACCGGCGATTTCCAGCGCACGCCGAAGCCGACGCCGGTATGCAGGTCAATGGTGTTGTCGAAGGCACTGCCGGTATCGACGAACACGGCCGCGCCCCAGGGGCCGCCATTGAAGTAGTGTTCGTACTCGGCCGAGCCGATCACCAGGTTCTTTGCGCCCAGCGCATATTTGTCGGGTTTGGGCGTGCGCGGACCAACTTCGCGATAAGCGTAGCCGCGGATGCTGCGGTCTCCGCCGGCGAAGTAGCGCAGGCTCGGTGGCATCGCCACCAGGTCGCTGGTCCACGTGGTGCCGCCTTCACCGCGCAGGATCAGGCGGTTGCTTTCACCCACCGGGATGTACCAGCGCAGCACGGCGTTGGCCTGCACGAAGCTGGTATCCGAGCCGGCGCCTTCCACGCCGGCACGCACCGTCGCCGCGCCGCTGATGCCCTTGCGCGGGAACATCTCGTCGTCGACGTTGACGTAGTCGGCAACCATCTGCGGGTACACCAGCGTCGAGGTGTTGTAGACGGCGTCGGTGAATTCGGTGCCGGACGCGTAGCGCCAGCGCTCGCGCAGTGCGTTGATCGAGGCGATCGCGGTCCAGTGCTCGTTGATCTCGCCGCTGCGGCTGGCGATCAGCTTGAAGTTGCGCAGATCGATGTAGTCGGTCTGCTCGTCGTACGCGCTGGCGGCGAAGGTGTACCAGCCGTCGAGCCAGTTGAAGGCCGGAATGCGGTAACTGGTGACCAGGCTCTTGCGCTTCTGCGCATAGTCCAGCTGCGTGTTCATCTTGTGGCCGCGGTTGTTCAGGAAGCGCCGCTCGATGCCACCGCGTACACCCGGGCCGCTCTCGCTGCCGTAGCTCAGGCCGGCGGTATAGATGGTGCGCTTGGCGCGCGTCAGCTTCACGTCCACCGGCACTTCGCCGTTCTCGTCGGCCTGGTCCGGGCGCGGCTGGATGTCGATCACGCTGAAGTAGTCCAGCTTGGTCAGCGACTCGCGCAGCCGGTCCAGCTTGCCCTCGTGGTAGTAGCTGCCCTGGTCCCAGTAGACCAGTGGATCGAACAGCTTGTCGACGAAGTAGTCCTGCTGGAAGCGCACCGGGCCCATGTTGTAGCGGCGGCCGCTGTCCCAGGTCAGGTCGATGTCGGCGGCGTTGTCGGCGCGGGTGATCTGCACCTGGCGCTGGGTGTAGTCGGCGTCGAAGTAGCCGCGCTCGGCCAGGCGCCGGGTGATGGTGATCTTGCTGGCTTCGTACTGGGTGTGCTCGAAGCGCTGGCCCTTGCGCGGCTTGAACGCGGCCAGGTCATCCTGCAGGTACTGGTCGTACATCGCCGGGCCGGTGATGTCGATGTGCTCGCGGCGCACGGTCACCGGGGTGCCCTTGTCGACATGGATCAGCACGCGCACGTGTTCGTCCTCGCGCGGTGCCTCGACCTTGATCACCGGGTTGTAGTACCCGAACGGTTCCAGTGCCTGGCGGGTCTGCCGCTCGGCCTGTGACAGCAGGTATTCCAGGCGCGATTCGCCCTGTTCCTTGCCGATCGTGTCGTACAGCGACAGCGATTCCTGGATGTTCTCGATGATTGCGGCGTCGTCGCCCTTGTCCAATCCCTTGATGTCCACCTTGTCGATGGTGCCGCGCGCGTGGGCCACGGAAGTGGCGGCCAACGACAGGACCATCAGCGGCAGGGCGTATTTCTTTGGCTGCATGCGGGACAGCATACCGACCGAAGGTGACGATGCGAAATGCATCACGTCATTCGGGATCGGTTGTTAAGTGGCGGTCAAAATACGCACCTTTGTGGCGATCATCGTGAATGCAGGCGAGGATGCCGGCATCGTGCGCGATGCCGGCAATGACCCCGATGGACATCCACCGGCGATGCGGTGCGCGGGGTAATGCCGGCCAGCGGCCGGCACTACCGATACGGGCATCAGCTCGACAGATGCTCGATCGCCGCGACCTTGCCCAGGCGCTCGCCCAGCATCGTCAGCAGCGCCAGGCGGTTGCCACGCAGCGCCAGATCGTCCGCATTGACCATCACCCCGTCGAAGAACGCGTCGACCTGCGGGCGCAGGCGCGCCAGGCGTGCCAGCACGGCCACGTAGTCCTTCTGGTGCAGGCTGGCGCCGGTGTCGTCGATGGCGGCGGTGACCGCTTCGGCCAGCGCGCGCTCGGCGTCTTCCTGCAGCAGCGCCGGGTCGATCTGCGCCGGAATGTCGCCCTCGGCCTTGCGCAGGATGTTGCGGATGCGCTTGTTGGCCGCAGCCAGTGCTTCGGCTTCCGGCAGTGCGGCGAAGGTGCCGATCGCATCCAGGCGGCGGTCGAAGTCGTACAGCGAGGCCGGCTTCAGTTCGGCCACCGCGTTGAAGTGCGTGGCCGGCACGCCCTTGTCGCCGTAATAGCCCTTCAGGCGGTCGAGAATGAAGTCGTACAGCTCGCCGACATCGGCCTGCACGTTGCGCGCGGCCAGGCCGGCGTTGGCGCTGGCCAGCAGCGCGCGCAGGTCCAGCTCGAAGCCGCTTTCGATGATCGTGCGGGCCAGGCCCAGCGCATTGCGGCGCAGCGCGAACGGGTCCTTGTTGCCGGTCGGCTTCAGGCCTGCGGCGAAACCACCGGCCAGCGTGTCGACGCGTTCGGCGATGGCCAGCACCTTGCCCAGCGGCGACAGCGCGATGTCATCACCGCCGAAGCGCGGCTGGTAGGCCTCGTCGATGGCCAGCGCCACCTCGGTCGATTCGCCACCGGCCGCGGCGTAGTGGCGGCCGGCGATGCCCTGCAGCTCCGGGAACTCGTTGACCATGCGCGACTGCAGGTCGTTCTTGGCCAATTCGGCAGCCCGCCTGGCCTGCACGGCATCGGCACCCACCTGGGGTGCGATCACTTCGGCCAGGGCGGCCACGCGCGCCACCTTGTCGGCCACGCTGCCCAGCTTGGCCTGGTAGGTCACCGTCTTCAGGCCGTCGCCCATCGACGCCAGGCCCTGCTTCAGGTCCTCGTCGAAGAAGAACTTGGCGTCGGCAAAGCGCGGGCGGATCACCCGCTCGTAGCCCTTGGCCACTTCGGCCACGTCCTTCGATTCGATGTTGGCGATGCCGATGAACTTCTCGGTCAGCGTGCCTGCGGCATCCAGCACCGGGAAGAACTTCTGGTTGATCTCCATCGTTTCGATCAGCGCTTCCTGCGGCACTGCCAGGAACGCGCGTTCGAAGCTGCACAGCACCGCCGACGGCCACTCGACCAGGTTCACCACCTGCTCCAGGTTGTCGTCGGTGATGCGGGCGCTGCCACCGGCCCTGGCTGCGGCGGCCTCGACCTCGGCGACGATGCGCGCACGGCGCTCGCGCGGGTCGACCAGCACGAAGGCGGCGCGCAGGGCTTCAACATAGTCCTGCGGCTGGGCCAGCGACACGGGCTGGTCGTGGTGGAAGCGATGGCCACGGCTGACACGGCCGGCCTGCAGGCCGAACAGTTCGGCCTCCACCACCTCGGTACCGTGCAGCAGCACCAGCCAGTGCGCCGGGCGGGCAAAGCCCCAGGTGTGGCCGCCCCAGCGCATCGGCTTGGGAATCGGCATCGCTGCAATCGCCTCGCGCAGGATCTCCGGCAGCAGGCTGGCGGTGCGTGCGCCCGGGGTCACCGCGCGGTGCACGAAGCGCTCACCCTTGTTGTCGGTGGTCTTCTCCAGCGCGGTCCAGTCGATCCCGGCCTTGGCGGCGAAGCCCTGCAACGCCTTGGTCGGCTGGCCTTCGGCGTCCAGTGCGATGTTCAGGTACGGGCCCAGCACTTCGCTGTGCTGTTCCGGCTGTTCCAGGCCCACGCCCGGCAGCAGCACGGCCAGGCGGCGCGGGGTCGACAGCGGGCGTGCATCACCCAGTTCCAGCGCGACGCCGCGCGTGCGCAGGCCTTCGACAACACCGTCGAAGAACGCCTGGGCCAGGCCCGGCAGCGCCTTGACCGGCAGCTCCTCGGTGCCCAGTTCGATCAGCAGGGGGGACAGTTGGCTCATCGGTTCGATCCTGTGGTGGGGGCGCAGCGCGCGACGCGTCCGGCGCCCCGGGTAGTTGATGAAAAGCGGGTGGGTGCGGACGGCCCGTCAGGCCTTCTTCGCGCCCGGGAAGCCCAGCTTCTCGCGCTGCTCGTAGTACGCCTTGGCCACCGCCTGGGCCAGCGCGCGCACGCGCAGGATGTAGCGCTGGCGCTCGGTCACGCTGATCGCGCGGCGTGCATCGAGCAGGTTGAAGGTGTGGCTGGCCTTCATCACCTGCTCGTAGGCCGGCAGCGGCAGGCCCACCTCGACCAGCTTCTGCGCTTCACGCTCGCAGGCATCGAAGCGGTGGAACATTTCGTCCACGTCGGCGTATTCGAAGTTGTAGGTGCTCTGCTCGACTTCGTTCTGGTGGTAGACGTCGCCATAGGTCACCGGTTGCCCGTCCGGGCCGTAGGTCCAGACCAGGTCGTAGACGTTGTCGCAGTTCTGCAGGTACATGCACAGGCGTTCGAGACCGTAGGTGATCTCGCCCAGCACCGGGCGGCACTCCAGGCCACCGGCCTGCTGGAAGTAGGTGAACTGGGTCACTTCCATGCCGTTGAGCCAGACTTCCCAGCCCAGGCCCCAGGCGCCCAGCGTCGGCGATTCCCAGTTGTCCTCGACGAAACGCAGGTCGTGCACCAGCGGGTCGATGCCCAGCGCCTTCAGCGAATCCAGGTACAGCTGCTGGATGTTGTCCGGCGCCGGCTTCATCGCCACCTGGTACTGGTAGTAGCGCTGCAGGCGGTTCGGGTTCTCGCCGTAGCGGCCATCGGTCGGGCGGCGCGAGGGCTGCACGTAGGCCGCGTTCCAGCGTTCCGGACCGATCGCACGCAGGAAGGTGGCCGGGTGGAAGGTACCGGCGCCCACCTCCAGGTCGAGCGGCTGGATGAGCACGCAGCCCTGCTGGGCCCAGAACTGGTTCAGGGTCTGGATCAGGCCCTGGAAGGTGATCGGAACGGTCGGGGTCGCGGACATGCGTACGAGTCTTGGCCGGCAAGGGGGTGCGTTAGTATAACGGCCGACCTGCGGGGCATTCCGTACCCGGGAGGAGCAGGCAGATGGAACATCGGCTGCCGGTGGGCACGCCCGGCGAGCCAGGCGACATCCCGCTGCCGTGGGGCCGCCTGCATTTCGAACAGGTCTGCGCAGCGCTGCTGGCCGATGGCCTGGTGGCCGAGCACGACGTCGAGCGCATGCGGTTTTCCGCACAGGGCGCGCGCAATGCCAGTGAAGTGCACCCGCTGGTGTTGCTGTCCAACCTCAAGCTGGCCGCCCGCGACGGTGGCGAACTGACCCTGGAACGCCTGACCGAATGGCTGGCCCGGCGCACCGGCAGCCGCTACCTGCGCATCGATCCGACCCGGGTCGACGTCGCTGCGGTCACCGCGCTGGTCTCCCACGCCTACGCCCGCCGCCACCGCTTCCTGCCGCTGGCGGTGGATGCCGAACGGGTGCTGGTGGCCACCAGCGAGCCGCTGGTGCAGGAGTGGCGCCGCGACCTGCATCACCTGACCCGCCGCAGCATCGAGCTGGCGGTGGTCAATCCGCTCGACCTGCACCGCTACACCATGGAGTTCTACGGGGTGACCCGCTCGGTGCGTGGCGCGCGCGGCGATGTCCGCGGCGAAGCCAGCACCACCCTGCCCAGCTTCGAGCAGCTGGTCGAGCTGGGCCGTACCGGCGACGTCAATGCCGACGACCAGCACATCGTGCACATCGTCGACTGGCTGCTGCAATATGCCTACGAACAGCGCGCCTCGGACATCCACCTGGAACCGCGCCGCGAGATGGGGCGCATGCGCTTCCGCATCGATGGCGTGCTGCACAAGGTCTTCGAGGTGCCCCCGGCGGTGATGACCGCCGTGGTCAGCCGCATCAAGGTGCTCGGCCGCATGGACCTGGCCGAACGCCGGCGCCCGCAGGACGGCCGCATCAAGACCCGCTCGCCGGGCGGCCGCGAGGTCGAGATGCGCCTGTCGACCATGCCCACCGCCTTCGGCGAGAAGTGCGTGATGCGCATCTTCGACCCGGATGCCGCCTTCAAGAGCATCGACCAGCTGGGTTTCAGTCCGCAGGAGGCCGCCGGCTGGAATGCACTGGTCGAACGCCCGCACGGCATCGTGCTGGTCACCGGCCCGACCGGCTCAGGCAAGACCACCACCCTGTATTCCACGCTGAAGCGGCTGGCCACGCCGGACGTGAACGTGTGCACCGTGGAGGACCCGATCGAGATGATCGCGCCCGAGTTCAACCAGATGCAGGTGCAGGCCAACATCGACCTGGACTTCGCCAGCGGCGTGCGCACCCTGCTGCGGCAGGACCCGGACATCATCATGATCGGCGAGATCCGCGATCTGGAAACCGCGCAGATGGCGGTGCAGGCCTCGCTGACCGGCCATCTGGTGCTGTCCACGCTGCATACCAACGACGCGCCGTCGGCGGTCACCCGCCTGCTCGACCTGGGCGTGCCGCACTACCTGCTGGCCAGCACCCTCAACGGCATCCTCGCCCAGCGCCTGGTGCGCACCCTGTGCCCGCACTGCAAGCAGCCGCACACCCTTGGTGCTGCCGACTGGGCGGTGCTGGCTGATAGCCAAGCTGCATATCCAGATGCCGCCACGCCCTGTCGGCCGGTTGGTTGCCTGGAGTGCCGGCGCACCGGATTCCTCGGCCGCATCGGCCTGTATGAGTTGCTGCCATTGGGCTCGCGGCTGCGTGGGCAGATCCGCGCCGACATGGATCTGGCCGGTTTCACCCGTGCCGCGCGGGCTGAAGGGCTGCGAACCCTGCGCCAGGCCGGGCTTGAAAAGGTGGCGCAGGGGCTGACTACAATCGAGGAAGTCCTGTCAGTCCTGCCGCCCCCGGATGAACCCAGCCCCGTTCCTGATCCTTGAAACCGGCCGCCCGGTGCCGTCGCTGCGCCGCTACGGGCGCTTCCCGCACTGGATCCGGGTGGCCGCCGGGCTGGAAGAGCACGAGACGGTGGTGGTCGATGTCGAACACGGGGATGCCCTGCCCGACCCGCATGCCTTCGCCGGCGTGCTGGTGACCGGCTCGGCCGCCTTCGTCACCGACCACGCCGAATGGAGTGAGCGCAGTGCCGCATGGCTGCGCCAGGCCGCCCACGACGACTTGCCCGTGTTCGGTATCTGCTACGGGCACCAGCTGCTGGCGCACGCGCTGGGTGGCGAGGTGGCCTACAACCCGGCCGGGCGCGAGTCGGGCACGATCGAACTGGAGCTGCAGCCGCAGGCCGCGCAGGACCCGCTGTTCCAGGGCCTGCCGCAGCACTTCGCCGCCCACGCCACCCACCTGCAGACCGTGTTGCGCGCGCCTGACGGTGCCGAAGTACTGGCACGCTCGCCGCTGGATGGCTGCCATGCCTTCCGCTGGGGGCGCCAGGCCTGGGGCGTGCAGTTCCACCCCGAGTTCGCCACCCACCACATGCGCGGCTACGTGCGTGCCCGTGCCGACTGCATCGGCCGCCATGGCGGCTGTGCCCGCAGCATCGAGCGCGCGGTCAGCGCCGCACCGCTGGCGCGCCAGCTGCTGCGCCGCTTCGTTCGCCAGGCGCGGCTGTCTTCAGCCCAGCCGGCGGCAAAACAGGGATAATCGGCGGCACGGGCAAGCGCCCGGCCCCTCCTGTCCTTCCCGGATGTCCATGAAAGAGATTCGCAAGCTGCCGGCCTCGGCGGGCGCCCAGTGGTTGCTGGATACGTTCTCGCTGTATCGGCGTGCGCCGCTGCAGCTGGCCCGGATCGGTCTGACCTGGCTGCTGGTGAGCTGGGTGGTCACCCTGTTGTCGACGCTGATTCCCGGCGCCGCCGGCATGGCCGTGCAGCTGATGACCCTGGCCATCTCGCCGATCATGTTCGGCGGCATGCTGTACGCCGTGGGTGAGATCGACGAAGGTCGCCCGGGCCTGGCCTCGCACCTGCTGCAGCCGATCCGCGACCACCGCGTCAGCCACCTGCTGGTGCCGCTGGCGATCCAGGTGCTGGCGGTGCTGCTGCTGGGCGCGCTGCTCTTCCTGATGATCGGCCGCGAAGGCTTCACCGCCTTCAGCGAGGTCATGACCAAGATGGAAGAGATCAGCCGCAATGGCCAGCAGATCAAGCCGGACGATGCCGCGGCGCTGGTGGCCAACCTGCCGGCCAAGCGCATCGCACTGTGGATGCTGCTGGTGTTCCTGAGCGCGGTCGCACTGTCGCTGGCAATGTTCACCCAGCCGGCGCTGGTGGTGTTCGACAAGCAGAGCGGCATGCACGCGCTGCGCCTGAGCCTGCAGGGCTGCATCGAGAACATCGGCGCGATGATCGTGTTCGCCGTGCTCGGCCTGATCGCCGCGTTCTGCATCTACATCCTGTTCGTGATCGTGATCCAGATCGCGATGCTGATCGGCGGCCCGCTGGCCGCCGCCTTCATCGCCCAGCTGGTGCTGACCACGGTGCTGATGCCGCTGTATGTCGGCGCGGTCTACGCCGCGTGGAAGCAGATGTTCGTGCACCGTGGCAGCCGCGCCGCACCGCCGGTCCCGACCACGCCGACCTCAAGCGACATCTTCCACGCCTGATGAAAAAAGGGGACGGAGGGGATTAAGTCGTTAGCTGCACACACTGGGCATAAACGACTTAATCCCCTCCGTCCCCTTTTTTCTTTCAGGCGGCGGGCTTCTTGACTGCCGACGACGGCACCAGCCAGCGTGCGGCGTGGATGCCCAGCTCATAGAGCAGGCACATCGGGATCGCCAGCATCAGCTGCGAAACCACGTCCGGCGGGGTCAGCACCGCCGCCAGCACGAAGATGCCGACGATCGCGTAGCCGCGGCCTTCCTTGAACTGCTGCGGCGTCACCCAGCCCAGCAGCACCAGGATCACCATCGCCACCGGCAGTTCGAAGCTGCCGCCGAAGGCGAAGAAGATCGCCAGCACGAAATCCAGGTAGGCATTTGCATCCGGGGTGATCGCAATCACTTCCGGGCTGAAGGTGGTGAGGAAGTGGAACACCGCCGGCAGCACCAGGAAGTAGGCAAAGGCACAGCCGGTGTAGAACAGCAGCACCGAGGACACCAGCAGCGGCACCGCCAGGCGCTTCTCGCGCGCATACAGGCCGGGCGCGACGAAGGCCCACAGCTGGTACAGCAGCCACGGCACCGCCACGAACAGGGCAACGAAGAAGGTCAGCTTCAACGGCGCGAAGAAGGCGCCGGCCGGATTGGTGGCAATCATCGTCTGCCCGTTCGGCAGCTGCGAGACCAGCGGCTCGGCCAACGCGTTGTACAGCTTCTGGGTGAACGGCAGCAGCGCCAGCAGCACCACGCCCAGGCCCAGCAATGCGCGCACCAGGCGGCCGCGCAGTTCCACCAGATGTTCGACCAGCGAGCTCTCGCCGAAATCCTGTTCACTCATGGCTGGCGCTCCGTGCGCGGCGGCGGCGGCGCACCGGCTTCAGGGGGTGTCGCCGGCGTCGGCTCGGGAGCGACGCCCTCCTGTACCGGTGCATCGGCACGGGTCAGGCCGCTCATATGCGGCGGCAGATCCGCAGGCGCCGGTGCGCGTACCTCCTGCGCCAGCGTATCGCCCTGCTGCTGCGCCTCCTGCGCTTCGCGACGGATCGCTTCGCCGCTGGCACGCAGCTGGTTCTCGGTGTCCTGCATGCCCTGGCGAACGTCCTGCATCTGCCGCTTGATCTCCTCGGCCTGCAGTTCGCGCTCCAGTTCCTGTTTCACCGAATCCCATTGATTGCGGGCGCGACGCACCCACAGGCCGGCAAAGCGGGCCGCCTTGGGCAGGCGCTCGGGACCGAGCACCACCAGGGCGACCACGGCGATCACCAGCAGTTCGCTGAAGCCGATATCAAACACCGCGACCGCTCCGGATCAGCGAGGGGTGCGGTCGTGCTCGTCCTGCGCGGTGCGCGAGGCGTCCTGGCTGCGCGACTCGTCGCCCAGCTGCGCGTTCGGCTTGTCGTCGTCGCGCATGCCCTTCTTGAATTCCTTGACCGCCGAACCGAGGTCCTTGGCGCCACTGGTCAGGCGCTTTGTGCCGAACACCAGCAGGACGATGGCCAGCACGACCAACCAATGCCAGATGCTGAAACTGCCCATAAAGACGCTCGTTACGTTAGTGATCAGGCTGTCGAGCATAGCGCACCGGGTGTTAGCCGGCGCGCGTGACGAAAGTCAGTTTCCGCCCAGCGTTTCCGTGCGGATTTCGCCGTCGTTGACCGGCTGGAAGCCCTGCTGCTGCGGCGGCGGGTTCTGCGGAACGTTCTGCAGCGGCGCGGTGGTGGCTTCGGCCGGGGCCGCCGGTGCTGCCTGAACGGGCACAGACACGGGGGCGGCAGCCGGCGCCGGCGCCGGACGCGGTGCATTGCCACCGTTGCCGTTGCGGTTGTTGCGGGCGGCGTAGGTGGCCTCTTCCAGGCGATCGCGGAAGGCGACCACGTCCATCGACGGCGAACCGACGGCGCGACCTTCGAAGATCATGCGCGGCGTGGTGTTGCTGCCGTAGGCGTCCAGATTGGCGGCATCGTCGATCTGCAGCACCGCGCCATCCAGCGCGACACCGGCGAACAGGCCGCGCGCGCGCGACCACGACCAGATCTCGGCCTTCAGCTGGCCGTCGGTGGCGGCGGCGGCATTGCGGCCGACCGGACCGGCGGCAACGCCGGCATCGGCGCCAAGCGTGAACTTGCCATTGACCAGGTTGTCCAGGCTGCGGTCGTTGCGGAACACCAGCACTACGTCGGAAGACTGCACGCCGGCCTGGAAGCCGATGCTGCCACCGGTCAGCTTGACGAATACCGGGCTGGACCAGGCGCCATTGGGCATGCGCACCGACATCAGCCCGTGGCCGCGACGACCGCCAATGACCAGGCCGGCCTTGATCGTGTCGGGAATGACGATGACCGCGCGGCCTTCGTCGAGCAACTTGTCCGGAATTCCCTGTTCAGGGATTTCCTGGATCTCCGCCAGCACGCGCACGGCATTGCGGGCGCGCTGGTCTTCCTGCGGTCCGGCCATGGCCTGGCTGGACAGCAGGCTGGCGGCGATCAGCAGGGCTTGGATCGGGCGACGCATGGCAGGCTCCAGAAGTCAGTCCATAGGAAGATATAGCAAGTGACTGAAATTAGTAGTGTTGTCATGAATCCCCAATGAGCGCTCCCCGCTCACATAGATGCGCGCTATGCCAGCAATCCGAACCCTGCATCCCGGTGCGACACCGGATCGGCGACAATGCACCCCATGCTCGACGCACCCGATACCGCCGTGCTGGCGGTCAACCTAGGCACGCCCGATACGCCGACGGCCCCCGCCGTACGCCGTTACCTGGCCGAATTCCTGTCCGACCGCCGCGTGGTCGCGATCCCGCCACTGCTGTGGCAGCCGCTGCTGCGCGGGCTGATCCTGCCGCTGCGCAGCAGTCGTTCGGCGGCCAAGTACGCCCAGGTCTGGCTGCCGGATGGCTCACCGCTGATGGTCCATACCCGGCAGCTGGCGCAGGCGATGCAGGCCCTGCTGCCAACCCTGAAAGTGCGCCACGCAATGCGCTATGGCGAACCGGCCCTGGCCCACGAGCTCGACCGCCTCGCCGGCGAAGGCGCACGCCGCATCGTGGTGCTGCCGCTGTACCCGCAGTACTCCACCACCACCACCGCCTCGGTCGAGGACCGGGTCGATGCCTGGCAGCGGCGCAACCCGGGCGTGACCGTCAGTCTGGTACGCGACTACTCGGTCGACCCGGGCTGGGTCGAGGCCGTTGCCGGCTCGATCCGCCGCTACTGGGAACAGCACGGCCGCAGCCAGAAACTGATGTTCTCCTTCCACGGCATTCCGCAGCGCCTGGCCGACGCGGGTGATCCGTATCCGCAGCGCTGCGAGGCCAGCGCGCAGGCCATCGCCAACGCGCTGGGCCTGGGCAAGGACGACTGGCAGATGGGTTACCAGTCGCGCTTCGGCCGCGAGCGCTGGCTGCAGCCTTACGCTGAGCCGAGCCTGTGGGCGTTGGCCGAATCCGGTGTGAAGCAGATCGACGTGGTCTGCCCCGGCTTCGCCACCGATTGCCTGGAAACGCTGGAAGAAGTCGCGATGGGCTTCACCGAAACGCTGGCCGAACGTGGCGCGACGATGCGCTACATCCCCTGCCTCAATGCCGAACCGGAACACGCGCGCGCCCTGGCGCGACTGGCCGTGGCCTCGCTGGCATGAGTCTGCAACCCTTTGAACTCGGGGTCGGCGGCACCCGCGTCGCCGGCCTGCGCAACAGCGGCGACGGCCCGTGCGTGCTGGCCCTGCATGGCTGGCTCGACAATGCCGCCAGCTTCGTGCCGCTGGCGCCGCACCTGGCGTCGCTGCAGCTGGTGGCGATCGACCTGCCCGGCCATGGCCACAGCGCGCACCTGCCGGCCGGTGCCAGCTACACCACGGCGGCCGCGATCTGCCACGTGCTTGATGTGGCCGACGCCCTGGGCTGGGACCGCTTCAGCCTGCTCGGCCATTCGATGGGCGCCGGCATCGCCAGCCTCACCGCCTCGGTCAGCGACCGCGTCGAGCGCCTGGTGGCGATCGAAGCTCTCGGCGGCCTGCGCGGCCCCGAAGAAGAGACCGCCCATCGCCTGCGCGAGCACGTGAACGCAACCCGTGCGTTGGCGCGCAAGCAGCTGCGCGTGTTCCCCGACCTGGCCGCGCCGATCCGCGCACGGATGATGACCAACCAGCTCAGCGAACCGTGCGCACGACTGCTGGTCGAGCGCGGCGTGGAACCGGTCGAAGGCGGGTATCGCTGGTGCAGCGATCCGCGCCTGATGCTGCCCACCGCGATCCGCCTCAGCGAGGGCCAGATCGACAACCTGCTGCAGGCCATCGCCTGCCCGACACAGGTGATCTATGCCACACCGGCGCAGTCGTATTATCCCGAGCCGATGCGCAGCGATCGCCTGCAGCACCTGCGGGATGGCCGGCTGGCAGTGTTTCCCGGCAACCATCACCTGCACATGGAAGATCCGGAACAGATCGCAGGCGTGATCCTGCACTTCTTCAGCAACGACAACGCCGGCTGAGCGCAGGCGTCCGCGCGCTTCACTCCGCGCGTTTGCGGCCGATACATCAGTTGTGGGCCCCTGCGCCCGCTGCACGCGGGCCCGGTCGGTCCTGCGGCATGTGCCTGGTTCTGCAAGGAAGTCCGCATGCCCGCTCTGCTGCACCGTCACCCACAGGATGTGGCCGCGGTGTCCCGTCTCCGCGTCGCTGATCGCGCCGCATCCCTCGAATTCCCGGCACCCGCCCTCGTCACGCCCTGCTGCGTGCGTTGCGGCGTGCTCGTTGTCGTCTGCTGACCCAGGAGCCTCCGATGTCCATTGCATCCGCCCGTCCCCCCGATACCGCCCGCCTGTCGCACCTGCAACAGCTCGCCCGCGGTGCTGACCGCCGCCTGCTGACCGGCAGCGCGGCACTGGCCGTGACCGGGCTGGTGCTGGCCCTGAGCGGTCCGCACGGTGTGGCCGCCGCGTTGGCCGCGGGCGCTGTGCTGCCCGCCTTGTGGCTGGCCGGTCCGCTGGCAGGCCGCGGCATCGCCCGCAACGCCCTGGCAATCCTGGTGGCGCTGCAGCTGGCCCTGTTGTCCGCGATCACCGGCCTGTCGCCGGCGTTGCCGATCGCCCTGCTGCTGGGCGTGCTGCTGGGCCATCGCGATCGTCTGCCGGTGTGGCTGGCCGGTAGCATCGGCACGCTTGCACTGCTGGCCCCGCTGCCGGCCGGTGCTGCGGTGGCGCCGGCGCTGCTGCAGGCCGCGATGCTGGCCGGCCTGACCCTGTTCCTTGGCCAGGTCGCACTGCGGCTCCGCCAGCAGACCGAAGCACTCGGCCACGGTCCCCGGCGGCTGGCCGCGCTGGCGCGCGACATCGCCACCGGCGCCGATCTTGGTGCACATGCTGACACCACCGCCTACGCACCGGGTTCGCTGGCCCATGCGCTGGCCGACACCGCACGCCATGTGCAGGCCCAGCGTGGACGCGAAGCGGAGGCACACGCCGAGAACGCGCAGATCCGCCAGGCCCTCGATGCCTCGCGCACCGCGATGATGATTGCCGACAACGATCACGTGATCCGCTACGTGAACCGCTCGGTGGTGGCCCTGCTGCGCAACCAGCAGGCAACGTTGCGCCAGGCCTTCCCCGATTTCGATGCCGAGCGCCTGGTCGGTAGCAGCATTCATCGCTTCCACGCCAACCCGGACCGGATCCGCGCCATCCTCAATGGCCTGCAGGTCAGCCACAACGGCAAGGTACAGATCGGCCCGGTGCACTTCGCACAGGTGGTTACTCCGGTCTTCGACGCACAGGGCCTGCGCCTGGGCTTCGCCGTGGAGTGGCATGACCGTACCCATGAGCTCGCCTTGGAGAACGCCGTCGCCGGCATCGTCGCGGCCGCCGCCGCCGGCGACCTCGACCAGCGCCTGCAGGCAACCGAAGGTGCCAGCTTCCTCGATGGCCTCACCGGTGGCATCAACCAGCTGCTGGATACGTTGGGCAGTACGGTTGACGAGGTGCGGCAGATGCTCTCGGCGCTGGCCAGCGGAGATCTCGATCGACGCATGCATGGCGAGTATCACGGCGCCTTTGCCGCGATCCAGCGCGATGCCAACGCCACCGCCGGCCAGCTGGCGCGCATGGTGGGCCGTATCCAGCAGTGCGCGTCCTCGATCAGCACCGCTGCCAGCGAAATCGCTGCGGGCAATGGCGCGCTGTCCGAGCGCAGCGAGCGCCAGGCAGCGCACCTGCAGGAAACCGCCGCTTCGATGGAAGAGCTGACTGCCACCGTGCGCCAGAACGCTGCCCATGCGCGCGAGGCGAGCCAGCTGGCGATCACCACCCAGAGCGCCGCCAGCGATGGCAACGTCGCCATGCAGCGGGTCGTCGACACCATGCAGGCGATCGAGGGAGCCTCGAAGCGGATCGGCGACATCACTGGCGTGATCGATGGCATCGCCTTCCAGACCAATATCCTCGCGCTCAACGCGGCAGTGGAGGCCGCCCGTGCCGGCGAGCAGGGCCGTGGCTTCGCGGTGGTGGCCAGCGAGGTGCGCGTGCTGGCGCAGCGCTCCGCCGCCGCCGCACAGGAAATCAAGAAACTGATCGATGAGGCGGGTCGCCAGGTGGGCGAAGGTGCCCAGCTGGTGGCCGATGCGGGCCAGCGGATGCAGGGCATTGTCGGGGGCGTTGAGAATGTCAGCCACCTGATGCACGAGATCTCGGCGGCCTCGCAGGAGCAGTCGGTCGGCATCGAGCAGATCAACCAGACCGTGGTGCAGATGGACCAGGCGACGCAGCAGAATGCCGCGCTTGTGGAGGAAGCCACCGCGGCCGCACGCGAGCTGCAATCGCAGGCGGGTACGCTTACCGAGGCGGTATCGGTGTTCCGCCAGCAGGAACCGCACGAGGTCTCGCGGGCCGCCTGATCCGGGCCTGCAGTTCCATCCCGGTCAAGACGGCGCCCGCAGGGCGCCGTTTTTTTTGCCTGCTTTTGCGTGATGGGTCAGGAAAAAAGGCCGCTTCCGGACCTGCCGTGAGGAGCGACCAACCCTGGCTGGTGCCGCATCCACATATGGCGTGAATCTACTGTGCGCCCGCATGCCCTCGGTAGTCGCCAACCCTGGTTGGCGCTGGGGCTGCCCGCGGAGAATATCCACGCATGGCGTGCATCTACCGGCCGGTGTGCAGCTATGGCGGTGCCGGCCGGCGGCCGGCACTACCCACATGTTCTGCGCACAAAGAAAAACCCCGCTGCGTGAGCAGCGGGGTTTTGGGTATAAACCCTGGCGATGACCTACTCTCGCATGGCTTGAGCCACACTACCATCGGCGCAGCTGCGTTTCACTTCCGAGTTCGGGATGGGATCGGGTGGTTCCACAGCGCTAATTTCACCAGGGAGGCTTTTGGAGTGTCGCACT